>NZ_FOJW01000004.1 GCF_900112045.1 Lentibacillus halodurans | reverse complement strand
GGTCCGATTCTGTTTAACTAACATTCAGCGAGGAAGGACGCATCGCTGAATGAAGTTTCACTTTATCTGCAAAGGGGGCAATTGTTGTGCGAAGTCCATATGAAAAATACATACGCATAGAATTGCTGGCCCTGGCACTAGCTGTCATTATTGGACTGATCGCAATCGTGCAGGGATAT
Source organism: Lentibacillus halodurans (assembly GCF_900112045.1). Classification (GTDB taxonomy): domain Bacteria; phylum Bacillota; class Bacilli; order Bacillales; family Amphibacillaceae; genus Lentibacillus; species Lentibacillus halodurans. Next base: position 275,561 of record NZ_FOJW01000004.1, on the reverse strand, counting down.
GTGATCATTATTTTGCTTTGTGTGTACCTGCTCGCATTCAGCATGTTTTGCGAAGGTTTTCTTCACCTCAACACAAATAAACCTATTGATGGCATCAAACAATTTGTGAAAGCAGGAATGCTGATGGTTTTGGCCACTATTCTCTTTTTCCTGATGTAGCTTTACTGTACATATTTAATGACAGCATATCCCAGCAGCACCCAGCCGATTAAAAAGGCTACACCGCCAAAGGGCGTAATCATGGCAAATGTTTTAATGCCACTGATGGAATAAATATAAAGGCTTCCGGAAAACAGCACTATCCCAACCAAAAACAGCCAGCCTGCCCAGATCATTCCTCCGCTTTGCATTTTCGCCAGCAGAAGTCCGGTAACAAGCAGAGCCACTGTGTGAAACATTTGGTAATTGACTGCTTTCTCCCAAGTCCCTAATGCTTTTTCTGACAGTCTTTCTTCAAGCCCGTGTGCCCCGAATGCTCCGAGGGCAACTGCCAGAAAGCCATTAGCCGCCCCGAGAATCAGAAATAATTTCATATTGATGCTCCTCTCGCTTCATCCCACTCATTAAAAATCAAATATGGAATCGCCGTTTGCTTCATCATGGTCGAGCGTTCTGCGTAACGGTTTCGACGTACGTTCAGCAGCTTTTTCACCCATCATTGCTTTCATCTCTGCTCCTGTCATATCATGTTCGGAATCCGTTCCAGAAGCAGATTGCTCTTCCAATAATAATTCACAAAGAAGCTGGATATTGGCAATATGTTTCTTCATAGCCACACCACTTGCACTAGCAGACATTTGCTGTGCCTCTGCTAGTTCCCGCTTCATTTTTTGCAGAATCGTATCGGTTGCAACTGCCATATTGACCACTCCTTTTGCTTACAGGCCTTTCACTGCTTCACTTAAAATCCGACTTCCCAGCATCAGGCCTTTGAAAAATACTTCATAACCAGTATAACACGTCCTGTTTCCTGCCCATACAAAAAGCCTTGGCAACACACCCAAGACTTTTTGATTATTTTATCAATATTGACTTACATTTACTCTTCGTTTTTCTTCCTCTGTATAGCGTTCATAAACCCATTGCAGAAAGGCAAGCTCATTGTCTTGAAGCTCCCTGCCAAGCTGCTCTTCCACACTTTCTTGTACTTGCAAAAAGCTCTCCATAATGCTGCAATCCCCCTACAATGACAAAATCCTTATTTAATTCCAACTTAATTATACTGATATTTTCCTGAAGAATCAATACCGAATTTTCAATTTACAAAATATACTGATAACCGACAACTTTCGGCAAAATCTTTCAATGTTCTTGCCGCTCCTGCTCATACAGCTGTGTTTCCAATTCTGATATACGAGCACGCAGTTCGTTGATATCTTCTTTGGTCGCCAATCCAAGATCTTTTGCCATCTGCTGGGTCTGTTCAAATTGTTTCGTATGCCATTCGTCTGTTTTCATTTCACCTTTATCCATAAATTTATGCATAACTGTTTTTGCCTGCTCCTGCGTCAATTCATTTTTTTCAACCATCTCCTGCAGCTTTTTTTCTAATTTTTCCTTTCCGGTAACAGCAGCACCAAGCCCTAAAAGAAATCCCTTTTTTAAAAAATCACTCATGATAACACTCCTTTTTTATTGAATGAACCGGTAATGCTTGAATAAAACAACCAGGAAGCTAAGCAGCAGCAAGCCCGTTATAGTTCCGCCAACTGTATAAAAGTCACGTATATAAACGAAAATTCCAATGTTGACAAGCAGTATAATGAATAGGGCACTTTCCACGAGCAAATAAAACTGATGCATCTGTTTAATCTGCCGTTGTTCCTTCTCCCATTGCCTATCTTTTTCCCCGTTCTCCAACCAACTTAACATGGCCCGAGGAAAGGACAGGAAAGGTTTTGCTGCTTCTTTGGCCAGTTCTGCATATACCGAATCAGTCAGCTTTTTACCACCAAACCACTGCTTCACTTTAGGTTTTACCCATTTTTCAAGATCCATATCAGGATAAATGTGGATGAGTATCCCCAAAATGATGGAGATTGCTCTGCCAAGATACGCATAGTCTGCTGATAATTGGATTGGCTGCTCTTTTACGAAAATCCGAATGTCTTCTTTAAGCTGATCCATTAATTGGGCATCCATTTGCTGAAATGCACCATTCTCATATAGATCAATGGTTTCCTGAATCATGGCTTTCAATTTTTTCCTATTGGCATTCGGCAGGATAAAGTTCATCTCATCCAATGTCTGCAGGACTGTATCATAATCATCCATAATCATTCCCTGAAATAGCCGCCTGAAATATTGTGTGTCTTTTTTCCGGATGTCACTGACCATCCCAAAGTCGATAATGCTGATGGTTCCATCTTCCTGAACCAGGATATTGCCTGCATGCGGATCTGCATGAAAGTAGCCTTGATTCAAAAACTGGTCGAAATAAAAATCAAACAGTGTCTTTGCAAGTTCTCCGGGTTCAATATTGTGCTGCTGTATAAAATCAAAATCAGTGATTTTCGCACCATCCACCCATTCCATGACAAGCACTTTTTTGGTGCAAAGCCTGTCATAATATGCTGGAATATAAACAGCCTGATTGTCTTTGTAGCGATTTTTAAAGTATTTGCCATAAATACGTTCCTGCTCAAAGTCAAGCTCCTTATCCATCACATCGATCAGTTCCTGGTACAGCCCATGTAAATCTGCTTTTTTTCCGAATGATGTAAAGATTGATATAATCCGAAAAACAATTTTTAAGGCAATAAAATCCATATGAAAAATATCTTCAATACGGTAGCGCTGTACCTTAATCGCAACAGGGGAACCATCCTTTAATATCCCGCGGTAAACCTCACCGATTGAAGCGGAAGCAACCGAAGACTTGTCCATTGTCCTTAGATAAGTATGTACAGAAGTCCCCCACTCCTCTTCAAGCAGGTTTGTCGCATAATCGAATGTCATGGGTGGTACCTGATCAACCAACCTGGACAGCTCTTTAATGAAAACATCCGGCATAAAATCGGTCCGCGTACTTAGAAATTGCCCTGCCTTAATCATGACACCGCCCATTTCAGCTGCTTTCGTCCGATATTCTTTTGCCTGACCGGCGACTAATATGTTCCATTTTTCTCTCGTACGATGATCCCAAATAGAATGTCTAATGTGAAAAAAGTAAATTTGTACGATAAATTTAATGGTCATCCATATGATCATGGTGCACCGATAAATACTGTTATATTTCAGAGAACCGCCCAATCCCAACACCCCACCAGCCTGTTCCCGTTTTTTGACTGTTTTAAACACATACACCGTACATTATGGTATATTCACAGGTATTTTTTAATATGATTGAAATATATTGAAAGCCTTTTAAAATTTCATCTAGTCAGCATACATGACTTCCTATATAATTATATAATAAGGAAAGGGGAATTTTGTGAGGGGGGAAATGATGGAAAAGAAATCATATAACATAAGCGATCATTTGAGATTTATTATCCCGTCGGTAATTGGGATATTCCTGTTTATGACACCGGTCAGCACTGGGGAAGGCATGACAATCCCGATTGCTGTTTTAGCTGATTGGATCCAGGAAGTATTAGCCGGTCAACTTTCAGCCATCATGATGATAATCATTGTCCTGACAGCTGTTCTGACGGTTATAGCCAGAATAAAAGGTTCAGATGCTTTTGCCAAAACACCTTTCTTTCAGGAGCTGTTTTATAAAAGCACTTTTTGGACAGTCACCCGGGTTGTGGCAGCTGTATTTGCCGTGATGGTATTTTTCCGGCTGGGGCCTGAAGCCATTCACAGTGCCGATACCGGTCAGTTGCTTTTAGGGGACTTATTGCATGTCCTGTTTGCCGTCTTCTTATTCGCCGGATTGTTTTTGCCATTATTAATGAATTACGGTTTGCTGGACTTGTTCGGTACCTTAATGACAAAAATTATGCGGCCATTATTTAAGCTTCCAGGCCGTTCATCAATTGATTCTCTTGCATCATGGATCGGTGACGGAACGATTGGGGTTCTGATGACGAGCAAGCAATATGAGGAAGGCTATTACACGAAGCGTGAGGCTGCTGTGATTGGCACGACGTTCTCTGTGGTTTCGATTACGTTCACGCTCGTTGTCATCAGCGAAGTCGGCCTTGGCCATATGTTTGTTCCATTTTATTTAACGGTCATTTTAGCAGGATTTATTGCAGCACTCATTATGCCGCGGATTCCGCCACTGTCACGAAAACCTGACACATATGTAACGGAAGGAGCAAGCGGAATTAAAGAAGAGATTCCCGAGGGCTATAACAGTTTTACATTTGGCTATAAGAAGGCGCTGGACAGATCAGGGAAGGAGACAAGTGTTTATAAATTTTTTAAAGAAGGCGGCCAGAATATCCTCGATATGTGGATGGGTGTTGCGCCGATTGTCATGGCATTCGGCTTGGTTGCTCTGATGATTGCGGAATATACACCGCTCTTCAGCTGGCTTGGGCTTCCGTTTATTCCGCTTTTAGAATTGATGCAAGTGCCATATGCACAGGCAGCATCTGAGACAATGCTGATTGGTTTTGCGGATATGTTCCTTCCTGCTATCATTGGCGCAACGATAGAGGCAGAAATAACAAGATTTATTATTGGAGCCTTATCTGTGACCCAATTAATTTATATGTCAGAAGTCGGCGGACTGCTGCTCGGTTCCAAAGTTCCAGTTTCATTTAAGGATCTGTTTTTTATATTTCTGATACGGACCATCATAACATTGCCGATCATCACGCTGATTGCGCATATTATATTTTAGGAACCACAAGCGGCCAGATGTGCAGGTGCGAAACGGACGATTTTTAGCAAAACTCATCGCCACCCTCGTCCCCAGCGCGTGCTAAACTTTCTTAACATGTCATACCATAAAAACACCCCAGCCATCACAAAATGGCGAGGGGTGTTTTTGTCGTACTATAAGGGGGTTATCTATAATACGGACTTAACGGAATGTTTGTTTCATAACGTTCGCTATTTTTTCAGTTTTTAATGACGTATTTTTAGGTATTTCTTCATCTGCTTCTTCATGCTCGGAAGCTTTTTCAACCAAATCTTTATGATACCCAAGCTGCTCAGCTATTTGCTGCATAAATTCATAGAAGCTGTAACGTTTATCCGGTCCCGCATGATAGACACCTGTCACATTATTTTGCACAAATTCCGTCACGACATTTGCCAGATCATCGATATGAACAAATGTCCTGATCAAATCATCCCGATAAGCTACAGTGCTCCCTGAACGCAGCTGATATTTTAATTGATCGGTTCGTTCATCCAATTTACCGATTTTATTTTTACCATAGATCGGACCTGCCCGCAAAATAACATAATTAGACAATTCCTTAGAAATGAAATATTCTGCCTTGACTTTGGCATTCGCATATGTGCTTAACTTATGATCCTCAGGCAATTTGGACATTGGAGCGTCTTCATCATATGGCCCATTTCCTTCAGTGAAAACAAAATCCGACGAAACATACACCAGTTTGGTTTGTGGTGTGATATGGGTAATTAAATGTGTCAGCCCTTCATGAATCAGCTCATCTTCATAAGGTCCGTTCATGACCGACCAGACCACAACATCCGGCTGTGTCTGTTTATAAAACGCCGAAAATGACTCTGGCTGGTTTATATCCAATTTATCCAAGTCATTGAACACTGCCGGATTTTCCAGGTACGTTCCAACCACATCTGCATCCGGTGTCTCTTTCAGCAATTGGTAAACCGATGCACCTACATATCCATTTGCTCCGAATACACACACCTTCATTGTCTCACCTTCCCCTGCAAAAAATTTGCCATTTATCACGCTGCAACCATCCGTATGTCCCACGTCCCCGAAACAAGACGTGTGAAACAAATCAGGTCGGTTGGGGTAACAGACGCAAACACTCCGATTGTTCAGACCTGTACGATACGGGTGCAAAGACTTGCAGCAGGATATTTGCCTGAATTTGCTGCCTTGCACGTTTGGTCCTGTATCATCGCAAAAGAGCTGTATGAAACAACTTCTTCGCTCTTATGCAGATTAATCACAGGCACAGTCCAAGGAAAGCTGCGACAGCGATGCATCGCACGAGGAAAAGTGCTTTCCTTATTCGAGGACGTCTGCGTTTTAGCCTTTATTCCTTTTCATATGCGGGAAACTCGTCCTGCTTCCTTTAGGCACTGGCGTTTTCCCGTTTCCGGCCATGACGTTGATGATATTTGTTTTTTAAAATGGACATTTTTCCTTCGACAACTGGCTGCCAGATGCCCTTAACCGGCCTGCTCGACAGAACAAGCACGATCAGCGCTGACATGACAGCAAGCCCAAGTAGGTCTATAGCACTATTAATGACAAATAAATCTGACTCCCGGAAAAATTGGACGAAAAATCCATGCAGTAAATAAACATAAAGTGTTCTTGTTCCCAAAACAGTTAACCGGCTGCGTTTTTGGGGCATCCAGGCTAATACGCTGGCCGCCATAAGTGCAGATGTTACATAAACAAGCAACCTTGCTATAATGCCATATTCCGGCAATCCTAAACTGCTGTATGATTTAGATGCCAAGAGCCAACCCGTGTTAAAGTCAGGCGCAAAGTAAATTGCCACCGCGACAGCAGTCATTACGACAACAGCCGCTGCCCGGAGCTGGATCCGCTTCAGCCACATTACCTGTGTTTTTGTCAGCCAGTAACCCATCAGGAAGAATGGGAAAAAGACAAATGTACGCGATAGACTGAACGTATGACCGATTTCACCAAAGTAACCGACAATCAGTCCTATTCCAATTGAAATGGACAGCCCCATTGCAGGCGGCACCTTTTTGAACAATACCAGCAAAATGTGCCAGCTAAACAGACTGAATAAAAACCATAACGACCAGTGCGGATAAAACATCTCCGCCTGCCAGCCGTCTTTGCCAATCAGAAAATAATAACCTGTATAAATAACCTGGAAAATCAAGTATGGCACCAATAATTTATGAGCTAATTTCGCTATATATTTTATATTCCCTGATCCCTTTGCAAAAAAACCTGCCAGCAGAATGAATGCTGGCATGTGGAACGTATAAATCCAGAGATAAAGTGTATTGACGCCAGCGGATTCATCTACGAATGGCTGAATCACATGGCCAAACACGACAAGGAAAATCGATATTAATTTGGCATTATCAAAATACGCATTCCTCTCCACATTCTTCATCCCTTTACGTTTAAATCATACTCATTTCACTGCTACTATACCCCTTTTGAAACGGAAATACGACAGGTAACCGAAAATTTCATCAGGTTGTTATTAAATCGTAAATGGAGTGAAAAAAATGATATGTTTCTGCCACTTTATTGGTTATTGTCAAAGCGTTGCATACCATGAATGGTGTGGTCATTTGGCCACTTTTTTCTTTTCCTTAGATGACGTATTCGTATTAGCTGTTTTCCGTTTGGTTTTCGGCTTTTTGTCTTTTTGTGCTCGATCAAGAGATTCCTGAAGGGCATCCATCAGGTTGGTAACATTATCCGGCTTAGGCTTTTCCTCAGCCGTCGTCACCTCATCACCATTTTTCTTCTGCTCAATCAGTTCCATTAAGGCTGTCCGGTATTCATCTTTATACTTTTCCGGATCGAATTCAGCTGATAACTGATCGATCAGCATTTTCGCTGTTTCCAGTTCTTTTTCCTCTGTATTATTTTCTTCCGGAACGTTCGGAACATCTTTGACATCCCGCACTTCATCGGGATAATGGATGGTTTCCACAACAAGGGTATTCTGATAAATCCGGATGACTGCCAACTGTTCTTTTGAGCGGATCATCATTTTCGCTATACCGATTTTTCCGGTATCTTCTAGTGCCGAGCGGAGAAGCCCATATGATTTTGCCCCGCCTTCATTTGGTGAGAGATAATAACTTTTCTCAAAATAAATCGGATCAATCTCGTCCAAATTGACAAAATCCATAATTTCCACAGCTTTATCCGCCTGTTCTTTCTTTAAATTTTCCAGTTCCTCGTCATCGAGCACAACAAATTTATTTTTGGCATATTCGTAAGCTTTGACGATCTCATCATTGTCAACTTCACGATCACATTTCGGACATACTTTCTGATATTTGACCGGCGTTTGACATTCCTTATGGAGATTCCGCAATTTTACATCTTTGTTTTCCGTTGCGGCATGCATTTTCACCGGAATATTCACAAGTCCGAAGCTGATCGTTCCTTTCCACATTGTATGCATGAGAAAAGCCTCCTTTTTCGTATAGTTTGGCTTTTGCCCTGTTAATTTATCCTTGGCATATTTCGTTTTATGTGAGGCATTTTATGGACAGAGGTGTTTGATATGAAATTAATGAAGCCGATTCCCAGCAGTGATTTTCCTGACAGCAAGGATTGGGTGTACGAGGTAAAATATGATGGATTCCGATGTGTATTGCTTTGGGAAAAAGATTCGGTCCGGTTAGTCAGCGGAAATGATACTGATTTGAGCGGAAATTTCCCGGAGATCATTGAGACATGTACAGAACAGCAATCGCTCGTTGAGAATGAGTTACCCCTCAAAATAGACGGGGAATTGGTCGTCCAGAATAATGCTTATCAGGCGAATTTTTCTTTGATTCAAAAACGCGGGCGCTTGAAAAAAAACGAGATCATTGAAGAGATGGCAGCAGCGCGACCGGCAAGCTTCATGGCATTTGATTTGCTGATGAGTGAGGGCACTGCAATGGCTGAACAAACATTTGATCAACGAAAAACAAAGCTTGCTGATATTTTTGATGGCAGGGATAAACTGGGGCAGCATCTTTATTATGTTGGCTATTCAAAAGATCCGAACGCACTGTGGCAGGACATTTTTAATCATAAAGGAGAAGGAATGGTTGCCAAACGCAGCAGCAGTATATATCAGCCCGGCAAAAAACATCATGACTGGTTTAAAATCAAAAACTGGCGGACAATTAAAGGGTTCCTGACATTTTATGACCCGAAGAATGATTATTTTACTGTCTGTGTTTACCGGGATGGTGAGGTTACAGAAGTCGGCAAATGCAAGCACGGGCTTGATGAAGAGGCGTTTACTGCTTTGAGAGATTTGTTTCTATCGAAGGGGACGAAAGAAGAAGACGGGTACCATCTCCCACCGGCCATTTGTGCTGAAATACATACACTTGATTTGTTGGGTGCTGAGCTGCGTGAACCTGAATTCAACCGGTTACTTACGGATCAGGCAGCTGACGATTGTACATGGGAAAAACTGAAATTGGATCTTGCAATGCTGCCAGAAATTGTTGAACCTTCGAATACGGATAAAATGTTTTGGCCGTCAACGGGGCTGACAAAGGGGGATCTGCTCGTTTACATGAGAGCAATTGCGCCATACATGCTCCCTTTCCTAAACGAGCGACTGCTCACCATTATCCGCTGTCCGGACGGTGTTGATGGAGAGTCATTTTTCCAGAAACATTTGCCGGATTATGCGCCTGATTTTATCAAAGGGATCAAGCAGAATGGAGAAATGCATTTTGTCTGCAATCATCTAAATTCTCTCATCTGGTTTGCCAATCACGGGACGGTGGAGTACCATATTCCCTTTCAGACGGTTGACCGTGAAAACCCGTCTGAAATTGTTTTTGATCTGGATCCTCCTGACAGAGAGGCATTTTCGCTTGCGGTGAAGGCAGCGGGATTTCTTAAGCAAATACTGGATGATCTTAAGCTTGTGTCGTTTGTCAAAACATCCGGCGGAAAAGGGCTTCAGGTACACATTCCCATACCGGATGAAAGCATGACCTACGAGGAAACAGGTGTGTTCACACAAGCCATTGCCCGGACGCTGGAAAAGGGATATCCAGATTTGTTTACGACGGAACGGTTTAAAAAAAAGCGCGGTGATCGCCTGTATATCGATTACTTACAGCATGGGAAAGATAAAACACTGGTTGCACCCTATTCACCAAGAAAGCGCGAGGATGCAACCGTTGCTGCGCCATTGTTTTGGGATGAAGTTGGCAGGGAGCTGACTCCGAATGCGTTTACGATTAATAATGTAGTTAAGCGTATCCAAACAGACGGATGTCCTTTTGCCAGGTATTTTGAAACGGGTGAAAAACAAGTGATGGATGCCGTCTTGGCAATGATTCGAAAATAAGGATTTTCGTCAAGAGCCCAAAATCACCCTACTGGAGTTCAATCCTCGCACGTTTTAATGCCGTTCTCGCTCGAGTTGGAATTTTGCACCTTCTTAAACTCGGCTCAAAACCTCACTATAAAAAGCCGCCCCCAAATCTGGAGCGGCTGTTTTCATTAAACGGCTGTTTCCTGTTCAATTGCCGTTTTATCATTATATGTTTTCAGATTCAGCTTTTTCATGATCCGCGCTGTCAGAGTGCCTGAAAGCATCGCGTCATTTACGTTCAATGCTGTACGACCCATATCAATTAACGCTTCAATCGAAATCAGAAGACCGGCCAGAGCAACAGGCAGCCCCATTGATGAGAGCACGATCAATGCTGCAAATGTTGCACCGCCGCCGACACCTGCTACACCAAACGAGCTGATACCAATAATCAGAACCAATTGAATGATGAACTCTGGTGTAAATGGATTAATTCCAACTGAAGGTGCAATCATGACGGCGAGCATCGCAGGGTAAATTCCCGCACAGCCGTTTTGTCCGATGGTGGCACCAAATGACGCTGACATATTGGCAATTCCCTGATCAACACCAAGCGAATTTTTTTGCGCATGTATATTTAACGGAATTGTTCCGGCACTTGAGCGTGATGTAAATGCAAAACTTAATACCGGCAACACTTTTTTCAAATACGTCATTGGGTTCAAGCCAAATACCCCAACCAGTACAAGATGGATAATGAACATAACAATCAGAGCTGCATAGGATGCGATTACAAATTTACCAAGCTCAACAATGCCTGCTATATCCGTGTTTGCAACGGTTGTTGCCATCAACGCCATGATGCCGAATGGTGTCAGACGCAGAATTAATGTCACAATCCGCATCACGACTGCGAATATTGCATTAACACCTTTCGTAAATAACGCTGCCTCATCCGGTTTTTTTCGACGCAGACCCAAAACAGCAATCCCAACGATCATCGAAAAGATAACAATCGCAATGACCGACGTCGGACGATCCTGTGTCATATCCTGAAAAATATTTGATGGAATGAAACTCAGAATCTGTTCAGGCGTCGTCATATCCTCTACGTCTCCGAGCTGTGTTTCCAACGCTGAACCACGCTCCTGCTCTTCCTGGCCAACTTCAATTTCACTTGCATCCAAATTAAATACCGCTGCACTGCTGATACCAACAAGCGCTGCTACCATAGCAGTCGATACCAGGATTCCGATAATCCAGCCGGACATCTTCCCAAGGTCAGACGACTTCTCAAGATTAATAATCGACTGGATGATGGATATCATGACTAGTGGTATAACAATCATCATCAACAGCCGGATATAGCCGCTCCCCACAATGTCATACCATGCAGTCGTTTGTTCCAAGACCTCTGAGCCAGTACCGTATATGGCCTGAAGAATGGCCCCAAGCACGATTCCAATCCCAAGCCCCGTAAACACACGCTTACTGAACGAATAATGCTTTTGCTGCATGCGGATTAACAGACCGATCAGAACGACAAGAACGGCCACATTCAATATAATATAGAATGTATCCACGATTCCCTCCCCCTTCTGTATATTCGTTTAGTTTATGCAGCAGTTATCAGGTTGCCACACGCTGCTAAACGTTTTTATTTTCCGGAAAAATTAAAGTAATATAATTCCGATAAAATTAGTTTGCTTTAATAATATACAGGGACACGTAAAAATGTGTCAACTAAAAGATTTGCTTTACTGCTTTGACTATTTTATTTGCGGCCATCTCCCCAAATGGTACAATATATGGAAAGGAATCATATGAAAGGAAATGTATTCACATGCAGGACATTTATTATGTGAAGGACCTGGAACAGCTGAAAGTGTTAAGCGATCCCCTTAGAGTCAAAATTCTATGGGAACTGGATCAAGGTGCCCAAACCGGAAAAATGCTGTCCATCAAGCTTAATCTACCCGCCTCTAAAATGCGATATCATCTGACCGCCCTGGAAAAGGCCGGGCTCGCTGAAATCGAACGCACAGAAGTAATCAATGGCATTGTGCAAAAATTTTACCGCCCGATTGCCAAAGAAATTTCACTTGAGAAAGTTTCACCACTCATTAACAAACATGACAATCCGCTCAAAGGCAATGCACTGAAAGAAAACGCACTTGAAAGCTTAAAGCGAACACAAAACTTGTTAAACAATCAGTACAAGGATATCCTCAATACAGACGAGCTGATTCAGCACTTTATTTCGGTGTGTTTAAGTGCAGATGACTTTAAAATCGTGAAAGAAAAACTGACCGAACTGGCTTTATTTATGAAGGAGCACGAGCAAAAGACAGATACCGCTAAATTGTATCACGTTAACATAACTGGATTCCCGACCAATGAAAAATAATGTGAACCCTGATTAGTAGAATGTTTAGGTGATTTTTTACGGGAGTTACGAAGGACATCGCAAATGTAGCCGGTGGACACACGGGACATGAAAGCTTTGGCAGCGTTGCATCGCACAACAACTTACACGCCAAATAGAAAGAACAAAATTCTCAATCTGCTATTTTACCTGCTAAACTATATATCACTCTCCGGCATAAAAAGCCGACTGGTTTTTATTAAACTCAGTCGGCTATACAAGAAAATTTTTTCTATGTTGTCCAGGCCATTCTACGTGTTACGGATTTACACCCTCTGCCTTATTCGCCTGACTTGCATGTAATTTTTTCATTGCAAATCTTGATGCTGGCTGTGCAATCAACGTTTCAACCCAAAATGCAATGAAAAAGTTACGTGGCCAGTCATAAAAGAACGTTTGAATCGGCTTCAAGCTAATTTCCTTCATGCCAATCCAAGATCCAATGACCGTCAGCAAAATCGACAAGATGGTTACGCTAAACAATATATTGAATAATACTCTTGCATTAAATCCATCCTTAGGCTCAACAAACTTTGCTGTCAATTTATCAACTATCGGGTTTGCAACAAGCGTCACCAATAAAATGACACATACCCATATATACGGAATTACTTGTAATGTATCAAAATAAATTTCTTTTTTAAATCCAAATTCAAACCCCATGATCAGAGGCGCTATAATGTTTACTGAGATTACTGAAATGATGGCTAAAAATAGAGCAAACTCTTTTCCGTTCAAAGGCAGTCTTGTTTCTCCTTGCATATTCGTTTGTCATCTCCATAAATAATATTTCAGATGGCAGACGTAGTTGTGAAACAAATGCTTTGATAAAGCTGTAAAATACACCAAGTTAAGAATTTTCACGCTATCGCTACACACTGATTGAATTATCCTATCATGTTTTTCAAATAAATATCAAGCTATTTTTACTCAAATTTGCTTGTTACCTGCGTCGTTTCGTTGAATAACCAATAGAAAACTTCCCTGATTATACTACACAATGATACCGAAAATTATAATGATAGTAAAATAGCAGAAATGAGTTCTATTATTTGCACCTCAATAGAGAACGTCTTACTTTTTCAAGGACATCTTGTTATGATCTACCAGACAATTAACCTGTTTTGATCCCACGTTACATCCATCGTCTAGCCACTAACACGCCGAGACGCTTCCATGTAATAAGCTTTCCTTGAAGCGCTCATCACCATCACTAACAGAACAAGACTAATGATAAACGTTAAAAGTGAGGCGCTGATGATGGTGTACCTGAGCGGGATGATTTCACCCGTAAACCCGATTAAAAGAATAAAAACAATCTGGAACGCACTTTGCAATGTACCCAAAATACCATATATCCTCCCGATCATGTTTCCTGGAACGTTATTTTGGAAGAACGTCATAAATCCGGAATTAGAAAATGAATTAAAGAAACCGATCATGACGAATCCTGCAGCAACTGACCAAAATGAAAAGGAAAAGCCATAGATAAGATAACCAATGGCGATAAAAAGAAACCCCATTCCAATCAAAAACCTTAACGTAAGCTTTTTGGAAAGAACAGATAAAATGAAGGCACCTGTTATCGAACCAACCCCCGTAATACTCATCAGCAGCCCATAGTCACTTTCAGACAGACCAAGCGTCTCCTGGATAAATACAACTTCCTGTGCGTCCATACCCATGGAAATGACCATCAGGGCGTAAACCAAGATTACAATCCTTATGATGTAAGGGAAACTTCGGCTAAATTGATAAACAGCCTTCCAATCATTTTTAAAGGTGTCCCATTTAAATGCAGAAGTCCGCTCGGATGTATAATTGGGCAGGGATAACATGATCAATGCCGAAATGAGAAATGATCCCGTCGTCAGCCAGATCGTGACATTTGCCGAACTTATAACGAGAAGTGCGCCCCCAATGGAAGGCCCGACAATAAAGGCACTTGACATGACAAGACTGGCATATGAATTATAGGCCTTTCGATCCTCTCTTGGGATCAGTTTTGTGATATATGTGACCGAGGCAGGATCAAAGAAAGCCTTTCCTACCGACAAGAGAAATAGGCATCCATAGATAATCGAAATGGAAGAAACAAATGGAATGATTGCCATAAAAAAGGCTCTGATCATAATGGTATAAATCATGATCTTCTTTTGATCAAGACGGTCAATCAAAGTGCCAGACCAAAATTTGGTCAGTAAAGACGCGAGTGGTCCCATAATCCAAAGACCTGCAACAGCTACCGGTGAATTCGTCAACTGCAGTATCAGGACATTAATCGCCACCAAGTAAATAAAATCGCCAAGACGTGAAATACCAATTCCTGATATAAGCAGCAAAGGCATTTTCCATTTCGTCATGAATGCTTTCCGGGACTGTTGCAATTCAAGCATCTCTCCTCATTTGTGATATGAAACTATTTCATCGTAAAAATCGAATTAATTTATTTAAACGTATTAATTTATTAATATGATTATATGATGATACCGGAGAAATTGCAACATTAAATGAATTTCTAATCAGCGGGACTTTTACGAATAGGACATGCTCATGTGGCATTGAAAAGGACCTCCCATTACCGATTATTGGGTATTTACCTTAAAACGCTTCAATAAAGCTATCCTGTTAAACATCATAAAAAAGCTCGGAGAATCTTTTCCCCAAGCTCATCTAATATCTGCCTGCAATTCCATCTCCACATTGCCTTTGACAGCACGGGAGATCATGCAGCTTGATTCGGCCTTTTCCACAAGTTTATGCAGTTTCTGATAGTCCTTTTCGTCAGCACCATTCTTCAATGCCACATATGGTTTATGGATGATTTTTTTATAGGTGATGACGCCATTTGTGACGTCAACAACCCCTTCCGATTCGAGTGCCATCTCCTTCAGCGGGAGCTCGGTCCGTTCAATCATGGCTGCCAATGTTATCAAATAACATGTTGCGGCAGCACCCAGCAGCATTTCATCCGGATTCGTTCCAATGCCTGGACCGTCCATTTCAGGTGGTATCGAGATCTTTGTCCGTAAATTTCCTGCATCAATAGACCCGGTACTGTTTCTTCCGCCCGGCCAATCCGCTTTTAAATGAAAATGATGTTGTCCCACTTAATCACCTCAAGTAGAAAATCTCTGCATTCACATCCCCTGCAAGCAAATACCATTTATAAGTTCTAATCCTGCAATTGCTCACAGTCGATTCATTCCAGTACCAAGGATAACACTGATCATACCGACAATCCATTCAGCGCTTTCCAGACATGCAGATTTCCGAAAAGAATAGCAGCGACACCAGATAAGCCTGGGATTACGGTGGCACTGTCATGGCATATGACCGCTAAAGTTCACAAACCTTTTGATGATGTTCACAAGTAAATCGAAAAAATTTAAAGCAGACCGCTAAATTCATAACGCCATTCTCACATTTTACTAAAAAATCCCGCCTGCCGCTGAATTTCCAATGCAGCAGGATTTTGTCTACTGCGTGTCCAATATTTCCTTCAGCACCCTGGCCTGATTGTGTTGTTCATCTTTTGCTGAAAACAACAATGTCAGCTGTTTGTTATGTTTTCTAGTCAAGTCTTTTAATTTTTGCAGCGCTTCTTGCTGCTGGCCTTTTTCAAGTTCCGCTTTATATTTTTGTTTAAACACATCATATCTATCGGGATCATGCCCGAACCATTTTCGCAAATCGGTGGAAGGGCCAAGTTCCTTAAGCCAATAATCCAGTTGCGCATCGTCCTTTGAAATGCCCCTTGGCCAAACACGATCAACCAAAACCCGTATGCCGTCTTTTTGTTCCGTTTGATCATAGATCCGCTTTATATTCACAGCCATCTTTTCACCTTCTTTAAATCACGCACATTCTTAAACAGTTTTCCACCTTTTTACGAATTCCCATGCTGTGGCGTTTTTTCAGCAACCTTACCAGAAGCAAACCAGCCAATGACTGCAATTGCCACCAATACGATATAGAATATGAGCTTCCATGTCGTTGAATGAGGGAAAGCATGTGGAATCAAGCTAATCTCGTCATGTGCCAATACAATTAATGAAAGCTTAACACCAACCCAGCCGACAATGGCGAATGCTGCGATCTCAAGACCTGGCCGCTTATTCAATAATTCCACAAAAATGTTGGCTGCAAACCGCATAATAATTAGACCAATCATACCCCCAGCAAATACAACAGCAAATTGACCGCCATCAAGACTGCCAATTGCCGGCAAATCAGTCGGTGGCAATGCAACCGCCAGTGCGACTGCGGCCAAAATAGAATCAACAGCAAATGCCAGATCAGCAAACTCCACTTTTACAACGGTCATCCAGAAACCGCTCCCAGTTTTCTCCTGCTCCACTTTCTCTTCTGTGCCTTCTTCTTTGTTTGACAATTTGTCATATAAATTTTTTCCCGATATGCCTAACAGATATAGTGCACCAAGCGCTTGTATCTGCCACACGTCAACCAAAAATGAAATAATAAACAGTGAACCAAACCGTAGTATGAACGCCCCTGCCAATCCATAAAACAATGCTCTTTTACGCTGTTTTTCCGGAAGGTGTTTTACCATGATCGCAAGCACCAATGCATTATCGGCAGCCAGCAGACCTTCCAGACCAATCAATATAACCAACACCCATAAATATTCAACCAATAATTGTATTTCCACAATCATCTCTCCTTCAATTAAAAATGGCCCCACCAGCAGGTAAAGACCATACAAAAGACCCTTACCTTAAGTGGTAAAGGTCTCGCTAACAACATTTGTTGCCAATTAAGCCGGAGATTATCCATCTCGAAATGACGACTTGAATTGTGCAGCTACTCCCCTTCAGGAATGAAACGTATATTTTGTCCTGTAAAATCGACCGTAAACTTCCCTGTTCCAAAATGTGTTCAAGTGGAACATAATAGTCATTATACTTATTAAACCGTTCATGTCGTAAAATGTCAACCATTTATATTCTGGCCATACGTTGTTTGACACCTACAATATCCTCTCGGGAAAATCTGCGCAGCAGTTACACATGATGTATAATTTTTTCCATGTGTGCTTTTAAATCCGCTAAACGGCTTATGCCTGCTTCCTCATTGGCTTCACACACACCAAAATAACATTTGATTTTCGGCTCTGTACCTGACGGGCGCAAGCATACCCAGCTTTCGTAATCCAGCATATACTTCACCACATTTTCCTTTGGCAGCTCAATCGGTTCTGTCCGGCCAGTCTCGATCACCTTCCGCTCACTCAAGAGATAATCCTCAACATACTGCACCTGTAATCCACCAATCTCCATTAAGGGCTCTTTCCGGATAGTTTCCATAATCGAGGCTATCATTTCCGAACCCTCTTTTCCTTTTAACGTCAGTGACATCATATCTTCCAGGTAATAGCCATGTGTTTTATAAAGCTGTTGCAATGCATCAAAAAGTGTCTTTCCTTGTTTTTTCCAATAATCGGCCATTTCACTGGCTAATACTGCTGACTGGACAGCATCCTTATCACGGGTGAAGTCGCTGATCAAATATCCATAGCTTTCCTCATAACCAAAAATAAACGTTTCTCCGGTTGCATCAAATTTCCGGATCTTTTCGCCGATATATTTGAAACCTGTTAATGTATTAATCGTTTTCACGCCATAGTTATCAGCAATTTTCCTTCCCAATTCGGACGTAACGATGGTTTTTAACATCCGGGCGTTCCCCAGTAAAGCGGGGTCACTGTGCGAGAGTATATAGTCCAGCATTAACGCTCCCAGCTGATTGCCGGTCAGCACCGTGTAACTGCCGGATGGATCCTTAGCAGCAATTCCCAAGCGGTCCGCATCAGGGTCTGTGCCAATTAGAATATCCGCATCTGTCTGTTCACCCTGTTTAATCGCCTTGGTAAATGCCTGGTGCTCTTCTGGATTTGGTGACTCTACCGTGGAAAAATCCGGATCTGCAACGGTCTGTTCTGCCACGACATTTACCTGATGAAAGTTCAGCTGTTTCAAACCTTTCAACACTAAATCATGTGCGGTTCCATGGAGCGGCGTAAACACAATCTGCAAATCTTTATCGTCGTTTTGCGCCTCAGGATCCAGTTTCGTAATTCCCTCCAGCTGCTCCAGATAAGCATTGTCTATTTCCTGCCCGACCCATGTAAGCAAGTCCTGTTCTTCCATTTCCTCTTGTGTAAGATACGGTACGGTTAATTCATCCTCTGTCCCGTTGATATAGCCAATAATCTCACTTGCTTCATCGGGAGTTATTTGTCCGCCATCTTCATTATATACTTTAAAGCCATTGTATTGCGGCGGATTGTGACTGGCTGTTATCATAACACCGGCAACTGTTCCTAGATATCGTACGGCAAACGAAAGTAGTGGTGTTGGGTGCAATGTATCAAAAACATATGGTTTAATACCATGCGCACCAAGCACCTTTGCCGTTTCAATTGCAAATTCTTTGGACATATACCTGGAATCATATGATACAACAACACCACGGTCATAAACATTCACACAATGAATCTTTAAGTACTCAGCAAGACCATTTACCGCCTTCCTGACCGTATATATATTCATCCGGTTAATCCCAGGGCCGAGCACACCACGCATGCCCCCGGTTCCAAAGGTCAATTCCGTATAAAAAGCATCCTCCAGCATTTCCTGATGACCTTCCATATTTTCCAATTCCTGTTTTAACGCCGGATTAAGACTTTCATAGGAACGCCATTTTTCATAAACTGTTTCCCAATCACTCATTACGACCTCACCCTTCTGCATAACCATCTTTTGATGGAATTCTATCATACTTTTTTCCCGTATTCTATGTTTCTATGTTTATGTGATGGTCATTAAGTGAAAAATAAAAATACACTTTCTATTAAACACCGAAACAGGTAAAATAGATAATAGCGACCTTAACTAGGAAAGATGTGATCACATTGATGCAAAAACGCTGGTTCCAAACATTGATCGTCCTTATTCTTGTATTCCTGTTAATTTTACTGGTATCGGCTGCCGATTTTATTTTTGATCCAATCTTTAAATATGTAGGTGCCGTGGCTTTTCCTGTAATTGGTGCCGGCGTGCTTTTTTATTTAACAAGACCGCTGATGCATTTGCTGGAAAAACTAAAACTACATCGGATACTGGCCATAATGGGTGTGTTTTTAATTTTATTAATAGCCTTGTTTCTCATTTCCAGATATATTGTGCCAATTCTGGAAAACCAATTTACAAACCTGGTTAACAACATACCAAATATGGTTTCAGCTGTACAGGACATTATTGCTTACTGGGAATCCAATCAAAATTTGATTCCGTCTGAGATAAATGAGACCATTAATCAGCTTACATCAAACCTGCAAACCTATATCGAATCTGCTATGTCCTTTATTTTCGGGTTTATAGGTGAATTTATCAGCACCTTGTTTGCCATCGTACTGATTCCATTTTTCCTGTTTTTCTTGTTAAAAGACGGGGAAAAATTTGTTCCGTTTATTACACAGTTTTTTGAAAAAAAGAAAGCAGACAATATCCGTTCGCTGCTTTATAAAATCGATGATACCTTAACATCCTATATTCAGGGGCAGCTGATTGTCGCTCTTTGTATCGGTTTTCTGTTATACATTGGTTATACGATTATCAGCTTAAACTATGCCATGACACTGGCTATATTCGGCATGATTATTTGTGTGATTCCGTTTATTGGTCCTTATATTGCCGTCACACCAGCTATTATAGTGGGATTCTTTCAGGATCCGCTGATGCCGGTATGGGTCGCCATCGTTATGATTGTTGCCCAGCAGATTGAAGGCAACCTGGTATCACCAAATGTAATGGGCAAAGCGTTGCATCTGCACCCATTAACGGTCATCACGATTGTCCTGGCTGCCGGCAGCATTGCAGGGCTTCTTGGCATGCTGTTTGCCATTCCGATCTACGCTGTCGTCAAAACGATTATCAGCCATTTTTACGAAACCTATCAGGATGCTCAGAAAGATGAAGAAGATGCCTTGATCTGACCATGTCAATCTTGTAAATAAAGAATAAGCAGTGATGGTCTTATCCTTCACTGTTTTTTTGGACGCAATTTATATACAATCGACGACCCTACCTTGTCATAACCGATTTTTTTATAGATGCTGTTTGAGGAAGGGTTTGCTGCATCCGTGTATAAACTGCAAAATTTGTTCCCGTCCTGAAGCAGCTTTTCGCTCAGCCGTGCAACAGCAGCCGTTGCGTAGCCATTCCGTTTATATTCATCTGGTGTAAAAACAGCGTTAATGGTTGTCCCGTTTTTTGTTCTCCTTGACTGGTTAACCATTGAAACAGGTTTGTTATCAACTTTCCACAGGTAGATTGAGCGTTTGTCAACAAATGATTGGGCCAACAAGTCTGCATGTTCTGCTGATATTTGTTCATTGGCTTCCATACCAAATTGGATCAGCCAATTTTTCACCAGCTGATGGTCATTACGGGCAGCTTCGGTTAAATAACCTGCTGTCACAGGTATTGGATTCACCCGGTTCAGCTGATAAATGAACTGTTCCATATGTACGATTGTTTCCATATCACCTAAAGACGCCAGCTCATTGATGAACACTTTCGCTTTGTCAGGCGGTCCGATTACCCCCGATATATCAACTCCGCTTTTGTAAATGAAACGTGCCACCTGTTGTAATGTATCAGCGTCTATCGTATCAACGTCAGCAAGAATCCAATTATTTGGCGGAGTCTGCATAAACGCATAAACAGCCGTGTCATATACTTCAGCAACACCCAGGTAATAGCCTTTTTCTTTTTCAAAATCATCATGTTGCAGGCGATTAAGAATTCCGAGCATTAAATTATTGCATGCTTCTTTTTTCAGCAGCATGGGTTCAACCAGTTGTTGATAATCATGAATGGACGTTTCAAATCGCATGTACATATCAAAAGCTCCCCTTTTCTTTACATCATCATAACGCATTTCCTTGTTTTGTAAAGGTCACTTCAGCTAAACTATTGGATGGGAGTGATATTCATGACAAAAGAGCAAATTGAAGCGGAAATGGCAGAGCTGAAATCGGATTATGTGCGAATTCAGGGTGATGTGGAGAAGGCGACTTCATTTGGTGTCAATACTTCAGCAGGGGAAAAAAAGCTCATTGAAATCGAAGAACGCCTGGCTGAACTAAACAAAAAATTGGATGAGCTGAAATAATTAAAGCCAGGGTTGCCATCATAGGTACCCTGGTTTTTGTATGATATTAGATCTCATACAGATATTTCCACTCTTCTGTCGATATTCCAGCTCTTCTGCAGATACCTCCACTCTTCTGTCAATATTTCCAATACCGGCCACAGAATCCGGCAAGAAACTCACTCATTGATAAACTCGGCATTCACCTTGTTTGAGCAAATACCGATGTTTTTTGTATAAAGTCAATCATCATTAATTATTCTCTGCTGTTAAAAAGAAGACTGCCCTTGATCCGGACAGTCCTCACCCAATTACTTATTTTTTTCCATTTCCATTATTGCCATTATTACTGCGCTGGTTCTCAAGACGTTTCATAATTTTCTCTTTTTCTTTGACCGGCGGTGTCAGACTAACAACAGTATCTCCTGGTTCCGGGGTTACCCGCAATTCTTCCGAGTAATACCTCATCCTGCCTGATGGTTTCATGATATAGAGCAGTACCGTATTTTCATCTTTCTCATTTAAGTACTGTTTATAAGTGTATTGATTGGTAATGGCGGTCTGCCTGAATACATAATGTTCTCTCGTCTTCTGATTTAACTCATCCAGGGACAAATCCTGCCTGAATAAAATCCTTCCACCAACCTTATTGACAATATCACCCATTCCATTAAGGTCATGACGGTACGGGCTCACTTTGAATACATTTGTCCTGCCATACTCAGGCATGAATGTGGTACACACAAGTGCATTATATGAATTAAACTCAGTGGCAGCGATCAAGTACTCGTAGGGAATCGTATCTAGCTGATATTCCGTTTGCTCTGACAGCATTTGCCCATGGTAAAATGGAATACCTGCTTCACGGGCTTTACGCAATCGTTCCCAGGACGAATCAACGATAATGACCGGCGCTCTCGCCTTTTGCAGTGACCTAGCGAGGTTGACCGTAAAATTGTTGCTGCCGACAATCAACGTGCCGGGTCTGCCTTCCTTGGAAAGATGCAGTTTTTTAGCAAGCCAGCCAATCGAAAATCCATGGGCGACAACGGTTGTAAACACTAAGGCAAATGTAATGGTCGTAATCAGCGTCGCATCCGCATAGCCTGCTGAACTCAGTATCGAAGCAAAATAGCTGGAAACGGTTAATGCAACAATTCCTCTTGGCGCAATCCACCCCAAAAGTGCCTTTTCGTTAAACGACAAGTCCGTTCCAATTGTGGACAGGAAAATAGACAAGGGACGAACAACAAACATCATTAACAATACATACCCCATTATATTCGGGTCAAATACTTGCAGCAGTGTATCCACCTGCAGGGAAGCCGTCAGCATAATAAATATGGCAGAAATTAACAGCATCGAAATGTTTTCCTTAAAATGGCGCATATCTTCAACGGAGCTGATTCCCATATTGGCAAGGGTCATACCCATTGCAGTTACAGCAAGCAGGCCCGTTTCATGTACAACCTCATCTGCAAGCGTAAAGCAGGCAATGACTACAATAAACACGGCAGGCGATTTCAGATATTCTGGAAGATAACCAGTCTCGAACATAAAGCCGATACCACGGCCGCATGCCCACCCCAAAATAGCAGCAAAAACGGAAGCCGCAAAGAATATGAGCAGCGCCGAACCGTCCGGATTATTTGCCGTCAAAAACGTGATGATTTCAAAAGCAAAAACCGCAAGCAGTGCACCAATCGGATCAACAATAATCCCTTCCCACTTGAGGACTTTTGCAGGTCGTGGCTTTAATTTTGATTGACGAAGCAGCGGCAAAATAACAGTGGGTCCTGTTACGATGAACAATCCCCCGATAACAAACGCGGCGGCCCAGTTCAGACCTGCAATGTAATGAGCTGCCACCGATCCCAAAATCCAAGCTAGAAATGCCCCTATCGTGGAAATCCGAAAAACTGGACGTCCAAGACCGCGAATTTCCTTAAAACTTAAATTCAGACTGCCCTCAAAAAGAATGATTGCAACTGCAACGGATATAATAGGAGTATATAAATCACCAAAGTCTTCCTCAGGATTCATAAGCCCCAGTATTGGACCTGCCAGCAACCCTGTAATGGACATAATAACAATAGCCGGCATCCTGTAACGCCAGGCCACCCACTGGGAACCTATTCCTAAAAGACCGATTAACATCACTTCAAACAAAAGAGATGGAACCATATCTGTCCCCCCTTAAATCTTATATTTTCCAAAAGAGCCCATATTATCAAGTGAAATTTCCATCACTGCGTTTTCGGCACACAGAACAAGAAAATCTCAGGCAGCGTTATACCGAACGAAGCAAAACTTAATTTCGTTTCAATCGCATCACCGAATTACAGGACTCATGTGACAGGAAAGGGAATATCACGGAAGTAAAACACGAACGAAAAAGAATTGCTTTTTGAACATGTTCAGCTAAGCCTTGCAGCTACTCACCAATTCTCTTTCCCTTTGAATGCAAAGATATTACTGCCTGTTAAAGTGAGATAAAGTCATTTTAAATGGGGGGAAAGTGAATGTAAACAATTTAGTTTTGAAAAAAATTTAACCTTTTTACAAATCGTTAAAAAAACGCCATCATTGTCCTGTATAACTGCATTGACAAGTCTTCACCCGCCTTGTTAGACTATTTTTGTTTTGCGGTATTTTTAAACATTTTAAAATTATTTTTCTGACTTTTTGATGTTTTGCGTAATTTATAACGGAATTGAAAGGAACGAAACCTATGAAAAAAGATATCGTCACCATCGGATTTATGTTGTTCGCATTATTTTTTGGTGCGGGCAATCTGATCTACCCGCCGGCGCTGGGAATCGAATCCGGTTCGTCCTATTGGGCAGCCATCGCGGGATTCGTTATGACGGGCGTCGGGCTGCCAATACTTGCTATTGC
This sequence comes from Lentibacillus halodurans, assembly GCF_900112045.1. Lineage (GTDB taxonomy): Bacteria > Bacillota > Bacilli > Bacillales > Amphibacillaceae > Lentibacillus > Lentibacillus halodurans. The sequence goes on along the minus strand of NZ_FOJW01000004.1, from coordinate 250,928 downwards.
CGCCGTATCCTTTGTCAAAAACGACGCCAGAGAGCTGGCTGATCAAGTGCATCCTCTGTTCGGCCTGATTTTTACGTCATTAGTATATCTGGCGATCGGTCCGTTTTTTGGTATTCCACGTGCTGCTGCCGTAGCGTTTGAGATGGCGATCGAACCGTTTACCAGTGCGGCTGCTTTGCTGTTATTCCTATTTACAACCATCTTTTTCGTGCTGGTCTATTTCGTCAGCCTGAACCCGTCCAAAATTGTCGATCGAATCGGTCAGTTTTTAACACCCGTTTTGCTGATGGCCATTGTCATACTTTGCATCGGTGGTTTCCTGCTGTTGGACGGTGCAACGGAGGAACCTGGGGGAAACTACATGACAGCGCCATTTTTTACTGGGTTTGTTGAAGGTTATTTGACCATGGATGCGATTGCCTCACTCGCCTTTGGTATTATTGTTATCAACGCATTTAAAGATCGCGGTGTTTCAACGCACCAAAAGCTTGTGAAATCAACACTGAAGGCAGGATTGGTTACGGGAATCGGTCTTACAGCAGTTTATACTTCCATAGGCTGGATTGGTACAAAGATGGCTGATGTGGGCAGTTTTTCCAATGGCGGGGGGATTCTGTCAGCTGCGGCCGATGCGATATTTGGAAGTTCCGGTGCGGTCATACTGGGTGTCATTATAGCGCTCGCATGCTTCACCACATCTGTCGGACTGGTCGTTGCATGTGGGCAGTTTTTCCATAAAATTACCGGGATATCATATCATTGGATCATTGCCCTGGTTACGATTGCCAGTTACCTGATCGCCAACCAGGGATTAAATACAATTGTCAGTGTATCTGTTCCAGTGTTAACTTTCATTTACCCAATTGCGATTGTGCTGATTATACTGACCTTTCTGCACAGAGTGTTTGGTGGGTCGCGACTGGTCTATCGGGGTGCTATCCTGATGACGGCTGCTGTTGCCCTGTATGATGGACTGGCGGAGTTCGGGATTGACATGCCAGCCGTCACATCCGTCATGGAACATTTACCCTTTTTCTCAATTGGACTGGGATGGCTTGTCCCGGCAATTGTTGGCGGCCTCGCAGGTTATTTTCTAAAAGGACGGCCGGCAGCATCTTATTCCCGTTAAAGAGCTGAGATTCTCGGCTCTTTTTTTATAGGATGAGAAACGGTAGGGAAGTTACCGATTTCACCAATATATCTCTAAGTTTGGACTCTTGAAAATGAGCTTCAGCCAAGTTTTTCTTCTGGTTGGTACCGCAAATGTTATGTTAAGATAATGAAAGATTAAAGGGGAATCGGAACTATGATAGAACAAGCTGAACACATCCTGCAAACCTATTTTGGATATGATACATTCCGGGCCGGTCAAAAACAAACAATTGACAACATTAAGGATAAGCATAACACACTGGCAGTAATGCCAACGGGCGGGGGAAAGTCATTATGCTATCAAATTCCGGGCATGGCACTGAACGGAACTGCCATCATCATTTCACCGCTCATTTCACTCATGAAAGATCAGGTGGATTCACTGCAGGCGTTGGGAATCCCAGCCACATACATAAACAGTGCATTGACAGCGGGTGAACAACAATCACGCCTTGAAGAGATTGAAGCGGGCAGCTATAAATTTGTTTATGTCGCACCGGAGCGTTTTGAGTCATCTTTATTCGTTTCAGTCATGAAGCGGATTCAAATTGCGCTGGTGGCGTTTGATGAAGCACACTGTATTTCCCAGTGGGGTCATGACTTCAGGCCAAGCTACCGCTCCATCATCCCCAATCTGAGAGAGCTCCCGGATATCCCGGTCATCGTTGCTCTTACAGCAACAGCCACCACTGAAGTCATGACCGATATCCAATCACTGTTACATATCGAAAATGACTATATTGTTAAGACGGGCTTTGAACGGGAAAACTTATCATTTCATGTAGTAAAAGGAAAAGATAAATCTACCTACATCCGCTCGTTTATGAGCGAACATAAAGATGAATCAGGCATTATTTATACAGCAACGAGGAAACAGGCTGATACACTGTATGAACAACTAACAAAACGTGGTCTCCCTGTTGCTAAATACCATGCCGGACTTACTGAAGATGAACGCAAACAGGCCCAGGCGTCATTCATCCATGACGAGAAGACCGTTATGATTGCCACGAACGCATTTGGCATGGGTATCGATAAAAGCAATGTACGGTTTATTATTCATTATGCCATGCCGATGACGATTGAGGCGTATTATCAGGAAGCAGGCAGAGCTGGCCGTGACGGTGAGCATAGTGATTGCATCCTGCTGTTTTCCCCGCAGGATGTCCAGCTGCAAAAATTTCTAATTGAACAATCACTGATGAATGATGAGGCAAAACAACACGAATACCGGAAACTGCAGGCCATGATCAACTATTGCCATACCCATGGCTGCCTGACGTCCTATATTCTTGACTATTTTAATGACCCGTATAATAGTCAGGAGATATGCGGACGCTGCAGCAACTGCCAGCATCTGCAGGAACGTGTTGACATAACCGAAGAGGCGCAAATGATTCTGTCCTGTGTCAAACGAATGGGCGAACGATTTGGCGTTAGCATGACCGCAAAAGTGCTGAAAGGATCGAAGGATAATCGATTACGTAACTTTCGGCTGCACACTATTTCCACCTATGGCATCCTATCTGCTTATACGGAAAAGGAAATCACCGAACGCATTCAATTTTTAATTGCTGAACAACTGCTGGCAACACAAGATGGTAAGTTCCCAACACTAAAGCTAAACCAAAACTCAGTCGAGGTGCTGAAAGGCAAGCAGACTGTCTGGATGTACACGTCGCCGATTCCTGCCAATGAAACAACAGATTACCAGGAAAGTTTATTTGCTTCATTGCGGGAACTGCGGAAAAAGAAAGCGGATGAACAAGGCGTGCCTCCATATGTTCTGTTTTCAGATGCGACGTTAAAAGAATTCAGCCGTTATTTTCCGGAGACGGAAGAAGACATGCTGGCTATAAAAGGTGTTGGCGAAAAGAAATACGAACAATACGGTGAGGCTTTTCTTGCAGTTGTGCGGGAATGGCGCACTAACAATCCAGATGCTGCCAGACCGGTTAAAATAGCTGGTGGCACGGCTGCTCCTAAAAATGAAAAACAAGCCGATGAACGTCCAAGCCACGTCGTCAGTTATACGATGTTTCAGTCCGGAAAGTCGATTAAAGATATTGCACTCATGCGTGAGCTGACACCGCAAACCATTGAGGATCATCTTTTCAAAGCATTTAAAGATGGATACCCGATTGCATGGAAAATATTTTTTAACCAGGATGAAGAGGCAACTATTTTAGCTGCACGGGATAAATTAGATGAACCCAAGCTCAAACCGTTGAAAGCATCACTGCCGGATGGCTATGATTATACGACGATTAAAGCTGTTTTGGTGAAGAATGGGTTGATGTGATTTGAAATATAGGCTGGGACATAACTAAAGTAAGGGACTTAAAAGACGACCAATACTCCGTTTTAGCGGAGGAAATATACGTAGACTCCAGCGAGAAAAGGCATAAGTGAGACCCCGCATTGCGAATGCACGCGGAGGCTCACCAGCCGCCCTCGAAAGCGACGAGCGAAACATCCACCGAGTACAGCGAGCTGCGAGGAGTACTGCTTCTCCGAAATCTCATTCAACACGACGAGCACCAAGTAGATTTCCGCAGCCGGGTATACCTTGCTTTGTTAATTCGAATTTTTGTTTTATAGACGTTCTTTTGTCCCAGCCTCTTGTTATGTTTAATACTGAAAAATACCCACTCATGTAAATAACGTTTGCCATTATAAAGGCAATACTGGTCAGTCTTTCAAAATGGATTTTGTTTCTTCGGGGCAGGTGTCGAATGTTTCAGCTCAGCCATCATTCCCTTTCACATTCAATGCCCATGTGCCTTTGCGGAATACAGGTTCTGTTGTGCCATCTTCCAGGACGCCGTCAATGTCCAGCTTTTCCGATCCGATCATAAAATCGACATGAGTCAAACTATCATTGACCCCATGCTGGTCAAGTGTTTCATCATCCATATTCGCCCCGCCTTCAAGATTGGTTGGGTATGCTTTACCCAAGGCGATGTGGCAGGATGCATTTTCGTCATAAAGTGTATTGTAGAAAATCAGCCCTGACTGGGATACCGGTGATTCATGCGGAACAAGTGCGACCTCACCCAGATGGCGTGCGCCTTCATCTGTGTTCAGCAGATGTTTCAGTGTCTCTTCACCCTGCTCAGCTTGATAATCAACCACATTGCCATCTTTAAATATCAGGCTGAATTGATCAATCAAACTACCGCCATAATTGAGCGGCTTTGTACTGGAAACAGTTCCGTTCACACCATATTTATGCGGTAAGGAGAAAACCTCCTCTGTCGGTATATTCGGATTGAATGTTGTGCCTTGTTCTGAAACCGCTGAACCGCCTTTCCAGATATGACCGTCCGGAAGCTCAATTTCGAGATCGGTACCCGGTGCTTTAAACACAAGTTTTTTATACTTCTTCCGATTTAAAATTTCACGGGCTGTTTCCAATGTTTTGTTGTGTTCTTCCCATGCTGCCATCGGGGCCTCCTGATCAACACGAACGATGTTGACAATGGCATCCCACAGGCGTTCAACCGCGTCCTCTCTTGATTTATCCGGGAAAATTTTCTGTGCCCAGTCACCGGTCGGAATTGATATGATCGACCAGGTGATCCGGTCATTCATCGTATATTGGCGGAAATTTTTCATCGCTTGTGCTGCTGCTTTATTCGCCATCGCGACCCGGGATGAATCAATATCCTTTAACAAATCCGGATTTGTTGACCGGATTGACAGGACAGCAGCTCCGTCTTCCGCATACATATCATGAAGCTTAACTTTCCATTCCGGATACGTTCCAATAACGTCATCTGGCGCATTTTCATATTTCAATAAGGTCAATTCATCATCTGTCCAATTGATATGTACGTCCTTTGCTCCCATTTCATATGCTTTCCGGGCAACGATTCTGGTAAAATCCGCTCCTTCAATTGGCGCATTGATCATGAGCGCCTGATTGTTTTGCAGATTGACACCTGTCCGCAACGCCAGTTCAGCGTATTTTTCCTTCGTTTTTTGATCTGCCATACGGTTACCTCCAAATAGTTGATTGTACCTGCTATTATTTCATAAATGAAAAAAATCACCAAATCATATAACATAATCGCTAGCACAATTGGATTTTACCCAAAAGCCGCTGTGTGTTAAGATTGTATCAAGTTACTTTTCGTAATCATATGACCATTTATCAGAGAGAGGTGATCTTGATGACTGAGTTATGTCCGCGTTTTGAAGGTGCAATGGAAATTATCAGCAAACGCTGGGTTGGTTTGATATTGTTTGAGCTGCTTGACGGCGCCAAACGTTTTTCCGAAATGGAATCAGATTTGCCAATAAGTGGACGATTGCTCTCTGATCGACTGAAAATGCTAGAGAAAGAAGGCATTGTTGAACGCAATATATACTCCGAATTTCCAGTACGCATTGAGTATTCCTTGTCAAAGAAAGGAAAAGCCCTGAAGCCGGTTATTCAAGAAATTCAAAATTGGGCAAATGAATGGATGCCATTTGAAAATACAGAAAAAACAAATGCCAGATAACTGAACCTCCGGGAGAAACCTTTAACTGGATTTGAACCAACGAAACTGAGCCTGTTTAAGGGCTCTTTTCCTATGTTTTTTCTCTTCAGAACCCTTTAGCCAGTTTGCCGGGTCTTCAGCATTCGCTGCATAAATCCTATCCAGTGAAATGGCAGGTACTATCCCCCCACGTGAGTTTTCATAATACATTCGTGTCTGTGAAGCCATTTTGTCAATACTGCGTCATTGTGATCATTACACCTGACTCCAAGCTTGTTCCTTTTTGTAAGCGGGGCGATAGCAACCCACTGAATGAGATTTCACTTATATTACAAACTTTTTCCCGGGTGAAATGCAACAGGTTCTGCCCTGGTTCAGGCAGAATACATTCACCCCTGACGTTTATGGTTCCACGGATAATCGGTACCAAACGTTGTGGCTACTTCTTTGGAGTGTTCCCGGCGTTTTTTTCGCTGCTCTGCACGTTCGGGAGCCGATTCATGCAATTGCTTTTCCTGAGCTGAAACAGGATAAACCTGGGGAACAGGGGTCGGCTTCCCATTGTCATCGACAGCGACAAATGTCAAAAAGGCAGTCGAACACACTTTACGGCCGCCAGTCAGCAAATTCTCCGTTACTGCCTTGATAAATACTTCCATTGATGTATGGTGTGTCCATGTTACAAATGCCTCAACGCAGACGGAATCACCTTCTTTGACCGGTGCAAGAAAATCAACCGAATCCGTTGAAGCCGTTACAACCGGTTTTCTCGAGTGTCTGACAGCTGCAATCGCAGCGACATCATCAATATGTGCCATTAGCTTGCCTCCGAAGAGTGTCCCATGGTTATTCGTATCCGGGGGCAGTACATGCGATGTTTTAACAGCTAATGAATCTCTGCAAGGTTTCTTATCCATATCAGTTCCTCCGTTTCACAATTTTTGCTATTATTTTCCTCATTATTGCCTGCTTTACTACTAGAGTATAGGAGAGAGCAATCTTGAAATCGACTCTTTAAACCTTACACCCAATGAACGTTTACGATATAATTTTTTAGTCATCTGTGTTGAGTCTTTGATATCTTTACAAAAAGCATCCACTAATCTTTCCGACAATCCCTGGTCATACAGAAATGCATTCACTTCAAAATTCAGGCGAAAACTGCGTACATCAATGTTGGCTGTCCCAACAGAGGAAATTTTTCCATCGACAGTAATTGTTTTCGCATGCAGAAATCCTTTTTGATAAATATAGACTTCTGCCCCGGCATTCAGTAAGTCACCAATATACGACAGCGTTGCCCAATAGACAAATGGGTGGTCCGGCTTATTCGGGATCATGATTTTGACATCAATTCCCGACAGAGCAGCGATCCGCAATATATCCTGGAGACTATCGTCCGGAATAAAATATGGCGTCTGGATGTACACATATTTTTTAGCAGACATAATCATTTTAATATAGCCGTTTTTGATTTGCTCCCAGTCAGAATCCGGTCCGCTGGATACAATTTGCACCCCGACATCACCGCTTTTTTCATAAGCGTAATAACGCTCATCATACACAATATCGTGCCGTGATGCCTGATTCCAGTCCAAAATAAACCGGGTTTGCATATTGGCCACCGCATTGCCGCAAATACGTAAATGGGTATCACGCCAGTAACCGAATTTTTTATTATAGCCAAGATATTCGTCACCAATATTAAAGCCACCGATATAGCCTATTTTGCTGTCAATAATTGCCAATTTACGGTGATTGCGGTAATTGATTTTAAAATTGACTTTCGGGATCTTGGACGGAAAAAATGCTTCAATTTCAACACCGGCTTTTCGCATTCGGTGGAGAAATTTTTTACTGATTTTTCTTGACCCCATATCGTCATATAAAATTCGGACTTCGACACCCTGTTTCGCCTTTCTCATTAAAACATCCGCAGTTCGTTTACCGAGCTGGTCATGACGCAGAATATAATATAACAAGTGAATATGATCTGTCGCCTTCTCCATATCCTGTAAGAGTGCATCAAACTTTTCCTTGCCATCTGTGAAAATGTCCACACTGTTATCCTGCGTCAAAATCGCATCATCGTTACTCAGGTGCAAATAGTAGAGATCCTTGTATTCTGCCAAATCCTTATTTTTATATTGAAAGTTATCATGTTCAAGGGCGCGCAATTGTTCCTGTACTGCAAATTTAACCCCTAATTTGGATTTCGCATCCCAGGTGAAAATGCGTTCACCGCTGATCCGTCTTCCAAAAACCAAATATAATATGAATCCGGCAATCGGTATAAAAAGCAAGACCATCAGCCAGGCCCATGTTGCAGATGCATCTTTCCGCTCCAGAAAGATAATGGTTAATGCCAGTGCAATATTCAAAACAATAATGATACCTAAAAATATCGATGTAAATCCCACGAACAAAACCTCTCTTTACTCCAAATGCCGCTACGATTAATATAGCATAATTTTTCCATATACGTTAGTCTATGCATAAAGGGATCTTGAAAACCTCCTGATATTTTGGACTTAATACAGGTAAACATGCAAACAAATCATAGCGTTTATAGCATATGAAAGCAATGCCCGTTATATCAGAGAATAAAACACGCCTGTATCGAGAAACGATGTGTACAGACGTGTCTATTGGGTTTTGTCTTGGTAAATGTTCATTCCCGCTGGACTTCACGTGATGACATTTCAGACAGCGTTATAAAAGCGATCAAAACGTATGACGATGATACTGCAGTCAGTATACATGAGCCATAGGATAAACAACCGTGACATTGGTGAACAGAACGAAACGCTTGCTGCTTTGAGCGGTTCTATAGATGATAAGATGCGAACACCATACAGGATTACAGCTGGTCCAGCGCCTGTTCAAGATCCGCCCAGATATCATCCCATGCTTCAAGCCCTACTGATAATCGGATAAGCTGATCACTGATTCCCATTTCCTGCCTGGATACTTCCGGAACGACCGCATGTGTCATGGTTGCCGGGTGCTGAATGAGTGTTTCAGCATCACCGAGGCTGACAGCGATTTTAATAAAGTTCAGGTTATTCAGCATTTGCTGGGCATCTGGTTTTGTTCCATTGATTTCAAAAGAAATGATTCCACCGCCGCGTTTCATTTGCTTTTGCCGGATATGATAATCAGGATGACGTGAATCATCCGGATAAAAAACACGGGCTACTTTGGGATGGCTGCGCAATTTCCAATGAATTTTTTCCGCATTATGACAGTGGCGGTCAACCCGAATCGGTAAGGTTTTCAGTCCTCTGATCAAAAGCCACGCATCAAACGGGGACATAACGCCGCCCATATCTTTTTGTGTTGTCATTTGCACGTTATCCAAAAATTCCTTATTCCCGACAGCAACTCCGGCAATGACATCCCCATGCCCGCCGATGTATTTTGTCGCACTGTGAATGACCACATCACAGCCAATCTCAAGCGGACGCTGCAAATGCGGGGATGCAAATGTGTTATCGACCACGATAGGGATGTCACGTTCGTGCGCTACTTCAGCAACCATTTCCAGATCAATCAGCTTCATCGTCGGGTTGATTGGTGTTTCAACGTAAATACAGGCAGTTTCTGGCCTGATTAATGCGCGCAGTTCATCTTTTGTTCCCATCACCGAAAAGTCATGTGTAATATTGTATTTTTCTTTCATCATATTTAGTAAACCGAATGTACAGCCATATAAGCCTGAAGAACATAATATATGATCATTTGCTTTGGTCAAGGCCACCAGTATCGCTGAAACCGCCGCCATTCCGGATGCAAAAGCCAGTCCGCGCTCCCCTTTTTCCAAGGCAGCCATTTTTTCCTCCAGTACTGTGACGGTTGGATTACCCAGCCTCGAATACATATAGCCATTTTCCTCACCGGCAAACCGGCGCTCTCCCTGCTCTGCGGTTTCAAATGTAAAGGTAGATGTCTGAAACAGTGGTAGAGCAAGACTTCCCAGCATATCATCAGAGTCATAGCCATCATGAATAACCGACGTTTCAGACTGCTTATGATACTTCATCATTACAAAAGCCCCCTTCAAATGATTCTCTTAAACTTTTATACTACTATCTTATTGTATTTGACCGCTTTTTGAAAGCGTTTTCTATAAAATGATGATTCAGGCTGATTGCTTTTTTATAAAATTGATTCTAAAATTAGGATATTTACATCAATGAAGGTGGGTATTTGTTTTGAATTAGGGTTGATATCGTGCTTTTTTGGTGGGAGCTGCGCGATTCAGCCGCTGATCGTGCGATGTGGGCCGAGCGTGGGTGGATTTAAATACGGGGCTCGTTCTCTTCGGGGTGTGCTCGCTCGATTTGCTGACCAAAACCCATTAAATACACAGCAACTCACACGTTTCGGAAAATATCGGATTTACTACAACCATATAAAAAGGGGGCTTTCAGAATGAATCAAGAAACCAAATCAGGAATTTTGTATGCCGCAAGTGCTTATTTATTATGGGGCTTTTTGCCGATTTATTGGAAGCTGCTTGATGATACGCCTCCTGGTGAAATACTCGCCCACCGTATTCTGTGGTCTTTCGTCCTTATGATCGTAATCGTACTGGCCATCCAGAAATGGAAGGCTTTCATCCAGGAATGCAAAGCCATTATAAGAGACAAGAAAAAGTTTATCGGTATTACGCTTGCGTCTATCGCCATCAGCCTAAACTGGCTCACCTTCATCTGGGCAGTCAACAATGATTATGTCATCCAGTCAAGCCTTGGCTATTACATTAATCCACTTGTCAGTATTTTGCTGGGAATGATAGTGTTAAAAGAAACACTGACAAGGCGACAGCTATTATCATTTATTCTGGCTGGAATTGGTGTCATCAATCTCACCATCAGCTATGGTGTGTTTCCATGGGTATCATTATTGCTGGCATTCACTTTTGGCATTTATGGGTTGCTGAAAAAAACAGTCGATATCAGTTCCATATTCGGGCTGACCATCGAAACTATGATTGTAACGCCGATCGCATTGATTTATCTGCTCGCTGTTTCTGACAGTTCCATAGCGGCAGATGTCATGCTGTCCGGTACCGGGCTATTATTAATTGGAGCTGGAGTCGCCACTGCTGTCCCGCTTCTTCTGTTTGCCAGCGGTGCCAAGCAGATTCCATTATCGATGGTAGGCTTTTTACAATACATCGCACCGACCATCATGCTGATTCTCGGTGTGTTCGTCTATGAAGAAACGTTCTCCAGTGCACACCTGATGTCATTTGTTCTAATCTGGACAGCACTCATTATTTACATGGCATCCGCGCAACCCAGGCCGGCACAACGCCGTAAAAAAAATTAAAAAAGCGCTTGACGAATATGCCAAATCATGTATATAATATTCATTAAATTAAGTAAAATTAAATCTCTTATCAAGAGCGGTGGAGGGAATAGGCCCTGTGAAGCCCGGCAACCATCAAGGCAAACTGAAAAGTCTTGAAAGGTGCTAAATCCTACAGGTCAAGAGAGATCTGGAAGATAAGAGGAGGATCGGTTACATAGAAAACCCTCTTCTCTTATGAAGGGGGTTTTTCATTTTCTCTCCTCTTCCTCCAGAACACAGGAAAACTCGAGGGGATTCTTCTTTTTTTCCGAGGTCAGATGCCGGATTGTGTGCGGAATTAGGTAGATAGCCGATTGTAACTTCGACCCTTATTCCATCCACGGGCTATGCTTTCCGATAGCGGCATTAGGCTCATTCTCACAAAGCAAGATAGAATATTTTTCAAAACCATAAGGAGGAATTTTTATGACCGATTTTCATTTGCCGAGCCAGGAAACACAACTGCTTCACGGGGGACAGAAACCGGACCCGACGACAGGTTCACGTGCGGTTCCGATCTATCAGACAACTTCCTATGTATTTGAGAACACTGAACATGCCCAAAATCTTTTTGGATTGGCGGAACCGGGCAATATCTACAGCCGTATCATGAACCCAACCATTGATGCTTTTGAGACTCGGATTGCCTTACTGGAAGACGGTGTTGCAGCCGTCGCAACCTCATCAGGCATGGCAGCCATCACACTATCCATTTTAAATATTGCCGGCAGCGGCGATGAGATTGTCGCTGACAGCAATCTGTACGGGGGAACGTACAATTTATTTGCCAATACATTGCCAAAGTACGGAATTGATGTGACATTCGTTGATGGAACAGATCCCGAAAGCATTCAAAACGCCATCACCGAAAGGACGAAAGCGATTTTCGGTGAAATTATCACCAATCCAAGCTTGAACGTTTTTGATGTCGAAACCGTTGCCCGAATTGCACATGATCATGACATCCCGCTAATCATAGATAATACGTTCGCAACACCATATGTCACCAAGCCACTGACATGGGGTGCTGACATCGTGGTACATTCAGCCACCAAATGGATCGGCGGCCATGGAACAGCCATTGCCGGGGTTGTCGTTGACGGCGGACGATTCAATTGGGGCAATGGGAAATTCCAGGGATTCACCGAACCGGATGAAAGCTACGGTGGACTGCGCTATATTGACGTTGGTCCTGCAGCTTTTGCCACAAAATTCCGTGTCCAGCTCCTGAGAGACATCGGCGCCTGCTTGAGTCCGCAAAATGCGTTTTTATTGCTTCAGGGACTTGAAACACTGCATTTGAGAATCGAACGGCACAGCCAAAATGCTGCAGTGGTCGCGGATTATCTGGATAAACATCCTGCAGTCGAGTGGGTCAACTATCCGGGATTGACAGAACATCCTTCTCATCCGTTAGCCAACAAATATTTACAAAACGGCTATGGATCCATCATTACGTTTGGCATTAAAGGTGGTAGTGAAGCAGGCAGACAATTAATCGACAACATTACGCTATGGTCACATGTCGCCAATGTTGGGGATGCAAAGTCACTCATTATTCATCCGGCTTCGACAACCCATCAGCAATTGAGTGCAGAAGATCTGGAAAAGAGTGGTGTGACAGAAGAATTGGTCCGTCTTTCAATCGGGCTTGAATCTACCAAAGATACGCTAGCTGATCTGGATCAGGCGATTGCCAAAGCAACCGGTGAAGCCCCAACCATTCAGTCAACAGAAGAAGATGCCATTCATTGGCTGCTCGCTTCTCCTTTTGACCGTACCAATGGAGAAATTCGTCAAAAAGTCATTGCTGTATTCGGACTGGATAACTCGGACCAATCCTTTTACGACCATGTTAAACAACTGCAGCAGCTGGGCTTTCAAATCGTTCCAATCGCCGCATCTGAAGAAGTCGTTTTAAATCATCAATCGTTTGACCAGTTAAATGATGTGCCAGTCACCGTAGATGCCATTTTGACTAATGAGCAAGCACTTCCACCAAAAACCATCGAGCAACTAAACAATAAGGAAGGCAAAATTTTTTGGGCACAAAGCCCTGTTGCAGCAGATCAGATGCTTGAAAACGCACAGGAAGCAGGGATTACCGTTATTACTGGTAAATATGCGTACCAGGAAGCCGTTCGCATCCGTGGGAACTCCGCCCGGCAAGAGACCGTACAAATACCGCAAGGATAAAAACTGAAATAAAAAATACCAATTTTTAAAAATTCGTCTCCAGGGAGGCGAATTTTTAAGTTTTTACATGATGAATATCGGGGATTAGTCAAGCACAATCATGATATAATGAGAATGTACAGGAAAAGCTAATACTTGCAAAACCATTCGCTGCATATTTACGATGGAACGTGTTACATCTTATACTGCCTCACTTTCCTGAGGATAGAGGCCAAGCTGGTGAAAATCGGCAAATAGCTGATTTCGGTATCGAAAGTTTCTCTACTCCCAGAAAAAATTGACCACAGGTGTGAAAATCATGAACAGACGATACATGCTCATCATTTTGGGGATACTGCTTGCAGGCATCACTTTCTTTCTGATTGTCCAGCAGCAGGAAACACCGAGCCAAGAATCGAACAATCAAGTGACTCAACAGGACCAAACCAAAAATACGGAAACCTCTTCCAATAAAACGGATACAGCGGATGATGAAGATGTTTCAACTGAAGAAGCCACAGAAGAATCCGTCAGCCAATTGCAGGAATTATTCCAGCAAGCAGTAAGCCGTACAGTGAACTTTTTCATGAGTCGGGATACACACATTACGGCAATTGGTGATTCGCTAACACAAGGTGTCGGGGATAATGTAGTGGATGGCGGTTATGTTGGCATACTTGATAAAACCATTAATGAAAGTATTCAATTAGTATCATTTGATCAATACGGTAAACGCGGTAATCGTTCTGACCAGCTTCTCGAACGGCTAAATAAACAAGAAATAGAACAATCCATTGAACAATCTAATATCGTCCTGATCACGATTGGTGCAAATGATATTATGCAAGTAGTCAAAGAAAATTTCACCAGCTTGCAAATAGAAGATTTCACAACGGCTAAGCGGGCTTATGAAGACCGTCTGCATCAGATTTTTGATAAAATAAATGTTTTGAATCCAAATACGGATATTTATCTAATCGGTATTTACAATCCTTTTGTAAACTATTTCGGGGACATTGAAGAACTTGAAATGATCGTGAATAGCTGGAATGAAACGAGCCGAAATGTAACGGAACAGTATCATGATACGACATTTATACCCGTTGCTGATTTGTTTGAAGATACGGATAAAGATTTATTCGCAGACGATAATTTCCATCCGAATCATCAGGGATATCAGCAATTTACCAGACGGGTGCTGGAATTTTTAACAGATCAATAGGAGGTAGGCGCTGTGCCGAAACATCAAAAACAAAAAAATAAGTGGAAGCAGCTGTTTTTCTGGCTGGCAGGCGTAAATGCGCTTGTCCTTCTAACCATTACGGTATTCGTTTTCTGGCCTGTACAGGAAACAGCACCGCCTGAGCCATCAGTGGAAAATACACAGCGCAGCTCGGAATTTACGGTCCGTACCACCAAACAGAATTTAAATGAATTGGTAAATGCCTATATTGATAACCTTTTAAAGGGAAGCAGCCATCAGTACAGTGTTTCACTGGATGAGGATGTCGAACTGGTTGGGGAACTTCCCGTTTTTTCATCAACTGTGCCGGTGTCTGTCCATTTAGAACCGCTTGTACAGGAAAATGGCGATGTGATTCTGGAGCAAAAATCGATTTCTATCGGGCAGCTCGCACTCCCGAACAAAAAAATTATGGCATATTTGAAAAAGTACTTGCCAATGCCGGAATGGGTCACGGTAGATCCGGCAAATGAGGAAATTTATGTAGCAGTTACCGATATGAACATCAGAAGTAACTTCCGTGTTAGTGTGGCACATATAGATCTCGAAGCCAATAACCTGGCATTCAATATCGAAGTACCGTACGAATCGCTGGGGATTGAGATGACGGATTAGATGGAAATCGACCTAGTACCGATTCCTTTTATGTTTCGGAAGTTACACGAGTCTAATCCTCATACACTTCCATCATTTGCCGGATTTGCTTTTTGATCCGTTCTGCCAAATGGTCCGGTGACAGCACTTTGGAACGGTTGCCCCATGTCAGGATCCAGTTAACAAGCCCGTCCGATAGCTTAGCTTTCGTTGACAGCACAAAGTGGTCATCATCCAGCTCCCTGATATCCGCCTCCTGTCCGAACCTGTCCAGCACAACATTGACCAAACTATTGTGAAAGCGGATTTTCACCCGCATTTCCTCACCGGCAAACATATGAAAACTCTGATCCACATATTCCTGCAAATTGAACGCCCGCTTTTTAAATGACTCGCTGCTGACACTGATATTGCGGATGCGGTCAAGCCGGTAATGCCGTATTTCATTCGTATCCTGAAAAACACCGATCAAATAGTAGTAATCATTTTGCCAGATCAGTGCGTATGGTTCCACATAGTAGTAGCTGCCATCCCGGTGTCGCACAAATTCCTTTTTGAC
Organism: Lentibacillus halodurans; assembly: GCF_900112045.1. Taxonomy (GTDB): domain Bacteria; phylum Bacillota; class Bacilli; order Bacillales; family Amphibacillaceae; genus Lentibacillus; species Lentibacillus halodurans. The sequence continues at coordinate 235,360 of NZ_FOJW01000004.1, read as the reverse complement.
ATTGAATTTCCCGTACTGGTACGTAAGGACTTTTCCCTCCGAAATAGCCCGGTGCACCGCATCAATATTCAGTTTAACCAGTTCGTAGTCTATATTGGCTGATTGACTGAACAAAATGGGTTCCGGCAGTGTCTTGGCAATATGACCGCTTGTCATATGTTTCACCTTTTTAATCAGCTTTTCCTTTTCATTTTTTGTAATGAAACGCGCCGATAAAATCGCATCGATAATCAGCCTTAACTGGTAGGTTTCAAATAGCCGACTCTGATGGCTATATTTGATTTTTCCGTATCGCCCCTGATTCCGGACAATTTCAAAGTCCATCTCATCAAGCGTCTCCAGATCCCGCTTGATTGTCCGCTTATCAAATGTAGCATCACCAGTTACTGCCCGTAGTTTTTCAATCAATTGATCGACGCCCAGATCATGATACTCATCCGTTTCATTAAATAAGATTTCCCGCAATTGCAGCAGGCGGTAATTGCTGCCCCGTTCCATTTACGTTTCCCCCTTATGTAACAAGAACCTCTGCCTCTAACTATACAGTTTCTTCTCATTTGATGACAAGTTGTTTTACTTTTTTGGATATTGAAAAGAACAAGGATTGTTTCTTCATTCCCATTTGCTCGAACTTGCGGGACATGGCACACTGGTAATCTTCCAGCGTCCCCTGATAGATCAATTGCATCCCTTCATGGTTGCGGATATCTGCCGGGGTTATAAAACAGTTTGGCTTGTGGAAACGGATTGCTTTGACATCGCTTAGTACTGTCGCAACGAACTGTGAACAAAATAAAGCATTTTCCCTGTTCAGCTCAATTCTTATGAGCACGCCAAGCAAACCTAAAAAATTATATTTATAATTGTGCTTACGCAGTTCGATTTCCGCAATCCGTTTTTTTACATTGCTGCATTCTTCTTCCGTAAGCTCGAATGCGTATATCGCACAATCTGAATTCCTGAAAAAATCACTGTAAATATCCTCTTTGACAAACCCGCCAATAAACGGATTCCGCGGTCTTTTTCTCCCAAAACTGTAGACTTCCTGCAGTGCGGGATCAAATGCAATAGAAACATGATTTAACGGCTGTTTTGTCACAAAATTAATCACCCGGGTCAGATATGTACCCGTATCCGTGAAGAGAAAATAAACGGTTTTCCCTTTCATGAACCTTCCCCTCCAACATGATGCCTTTTCAGATTGTTTACTGTGAAAATATTTGGCTTTATTCATTATTGCATAAGTTCATCAAAAAATATAGCTCTTTTTCAACATTTTCAGGAGCCGTAAACATTGACGAAATGTCTCAAATCCCTTAAGCTAACGGTGATTATGATTATTGGAGGACGTTGACGGATGATAACGGTTAATAATGTAAGTCTGCGATATGGGGATCATAAATTGTTCGAGGATGTGAATCTAAAATTTACACCTGGCAACTGTTACGGTGTCATTGGGGCGAATGGTGCCGGCAAATCCACGTTTTTGAAAATCCTTTCAGGTGAAGTGGAACCGCAATCCGGTAATGTTTCGTTATCTTCGGGCGAGCGTATGGCTGTGTTAAAGCAGGAGCACTTTGCCTTTGAAGAATATGATGTGCTGGAAACTGTCCTGATGGGCCATGAACGGTTATATGAAGTCAAGCAGGAAAAAGATGCGATATACATGAAGCCAGATTTTTCCGAAGAAGACGGCATCCGCGCTGCTGAACTTGAGGGTGAATTTGCTGAAATGAACGGCTGGGAAGCAGAGTCCGACGCAGCCGTTCTGTTAAAAGGACTTGGTATTGATACGTCCCTTCATTCAGCAAAAATGGCGGAATTGCCCGAAGACCAGAAAGTTAAAGTATTGCTTGCACAAGCACTCTTTGGAAATCCGGATATTTTACTTCTGGACGAACCGACAAATGGTTTGGACATTCACGCCATTCAGTGGCTGGAAGAATTTCTGATCAACTTTGAAAACACAGTGATCGTTGTTTCTCATGACCGCCACTTTTTAAATAAGGTATGCACACACATTGCAGATGTTGACTACGGGAAAATTGAAATCTACGTCGGCAACTACGATTTCTGGTATGAATCCAGCCAGCTGGCTAAAAAAATGGCTCAGGAAGAAAATAAGAAAAAGGAAGAAAAAATTAAGGAACTGAAATCGTTTATCGAGCGATTCAGTGCCAACGCTTCAAAATCGCGTCAGGCAACATCACGAAAAAAATTGCTCGACAGCATTACACTGGATGATATCAAGCCATCATCGAGAAAATACCCGTATATTAACTTTACACCTGATCGGGAAATCGGCAATGATCTGCTGTTTGTTGAAGGTCTGACCAAAACGATTAATGGAAAGAAAGTGCTTGATAATGTCAGCTTCACCGTAAACAAGGATGATAAGGTAGCGTTCGTTGGTAAAGACGATTTAGCTAAAACAACCTTGTTTGAGATTTTGATGGGCAACATGGAACCAGATGCCGGTACGTACAAGTGGGGTGTAACAACTTCACAATCGTATTTTCCACGGGACAATTCAGCCTATTTCGAGGAAAATGATCTACCGCTGGTCGACTGGCTCCGGCAATATTCCCCGGAAGATGAAACCGAGACATTCTTGCGCGGGTTCCTTGGGCGGATGCTGTTCTCGGGTGATCAGGCCTTGAAACAAGCAAGTGTCCTGTCCGGTGGTGAGCGTGTCCGCTGCATGCTGTCAAAAATGATGCTGTCAGGTGCCAATGTGCTGATTCTTGATGAACCGACGAACCATCTGGATTTAGAGTCCATCACATCGCTGAACAACGGGCTTAAGAAGTTTAAAGGATCTATTCTGTTTACATCACATGATCATGAGTTTATTCAAACGATTGCCAACCGGCTGATTGAGATCACACCGAATGGTATTGTTGATAAAGAAATGAGCTATGACGAATATATTGCGGATAAGGCCCTGCAGGAGAAGGTTGAGGCCATGTATGCGGGCTAATTTGACCTGCCTGTAGAATGGCCCTTTGGAATTTGTATGTAACTCGCATATCTGAACAGTGCTGTCGCTCGAGTTGAAGCTGTTCTCGCTCAAGTTGGGGCTATCCTCGCTAGAGTTGAAGCACCGCTCGATCTAATGATCCACCGTTCTATTTAACATCCGAAATTCAGTAAAAAAACGTTCCCTGACCTAATACAGGGAACGTTTTTTACATCCTATTTCGTCCGAAGTTTTGGCAACATTTCGGCTGTCATCCTATCAATATCATATTCCGCCTTGAATCCCCACTCTTGTTCTGCTGCGGATGAATCCAAATTATCCGGCCAGCTTTCGGCAATTTTCTGTCGGACAGGATCAACATTATAAGTCAGCTCAAATTCCGGAATATGTTTCCTTATCGCCTTTGCAAAGTCCTCTGGTGCTGCTGATATAGCTGAAATATTATAGGCATTGCGGTGTACCAATTTATCAGGATCAGCCTCCAACAGCTTGATGATTGAATTCAATGCATCCGGCATGTACATCATGTCCATGTATGTTTCCGCAGCAATATAAGAGGTATACTTTTTCGACTTAACTGCTTCATAATAAATCTCCACAGCATAATCAGTCGTTCCCCCGCCTGGTGGTGTCACATACGAAATCAGGCCGGGATAGCGGACACCTCGTGTATCCACCCCATAGCGGTAAAAATAGTAATCGCACAGTAATTCACCGGCCACTTTGTTGACACCATACATCGTCGTCGGACGCATAACCGTTTCCTGTGGTGTATTCTTTTTTGGCGTTGCCGGTCCAAATGCGCCGATGGAGCTCGGCGTAAAAAATTGCAATTCAAGTTCCCTGGCTACTTCAAGAGCATTCATCAGGCCGCCCATGTTCAAATCCCATGCTATTTGCGGGACAGCTTCTGCTTTGGCTGACAACAAAGCAGCTAAATGCATGATCGTATCCACGTTATGTTTCTTAGCCGCGTCATATATCGCTTTTTCGTCCGTTACATCAACAATTTCAAACGGACCTTCCTCCTCATCTTTTTGCCAAAGATCGGAGCCAATGACATTGGATGTTCCGTAATGTTCCCGTAATGTACTGACAAGCTCCGAGCCGATTTGACCCATAGCACCTGTAACCAGAATTTTTTTCATGTTCTTTTCCTCCAGCTAGTCCTTCCGTAATGATGTCATGTCATGAAGTGATTGAAGCGGCTGGCTAACCGATTCATTCATGATTTTTACCTATATCTGATTTGGACAAATTGTGAAATAAAGCTCTATCTGATCTCAACCTAAATAAGTCCTAATTCCTTACCGATTTTTTCATATGCAAAAAGCGCATTATCAAGCATTTCCTTTGTATGGGCTGCTGTCGGCATATTGCGTACGCGTCCTGTTCCTCTCGGTACGGTTGGGAAAACAATTGATTTTGCATAAACGCCTTCTTCATAAAGACGTTTGCTAAAGTCTTGAGTATCTTTTTCGTCACCCAGAATACACGGTGTAATTGGCGTTTCGCTGTCGCCGATATCGAAGCCGAGCTTTTTGAGGCCATCTTTCAAATATTGGCTGTTCTCCCACAGTTTTTCATTTAAATCGGTCGATTCCATTAAAAGGTCAACCGCTTTTGTGCTTGCCACTGCATCAGCTGGTGAAACAGCTGTTGAAAAAAGGAACGGACGGGAGCGAACTTTCAGCCAGTCGATGAGTTCTCCTTTTCCAGCAACATATCCCCCGATTACACCGATCGCTTTGGATAGAGTGCCCATTTGAAAATCAACTTTATCCTGAAGCCCGAAATGTTTAACCGTACCGGCTCCTTTACCCAATACACCTGAACCGTGGGCATCGTCAACATAGGTGATCAAATCAAATTCCTCAGCAACTTCCACAATCTCCGGCAGTTTGGCAACATCTCCATCCATGGAAAAGACGCCATCGGTAATCACCATCACTTTATTGTACTGCCCGGATTCGACCGCTTCTTTTGCTTTTGCCCGCAAGTCGTCCATATCTGAGTGACTGAAGCGAATAATCTTTGCCTTGGACAAACGACAGCCATCAATAATTGATGCATGGTTCAATTCATCAGAAAGAATGGCATCGTTTTTATCCATCACGGCTGAAATGGCAGCCATATTGCAGTTGAAACCAGACTGATAAGAGATGACCGCTTCTGTCCCTTTGAATGCCGCCAGTTTTTTCTCAAGCTCAAGATGCAGATCCAGCGTTCCGTTGATGGTACGGACAGCACCCGCACCAACACCGTGTGAATCAACCGCGTCTTTGGCAACTTCCTTCAGACGGTCGTCGGTTGCAAGTCCCAAATAATTATTCGACGAAAGATTAACCAGCTCTTTTCCATCAATGTTAATAATCGGACCGTTTGCACCCTGTACGGGATCAATCTCATTGTAAAGCCCGCGTTCTTTTAAATCGGTAATATTCTCTTCCAGAAAAGATTGCAATGCCTTACTTGTCATTCCTATTTCCTCCTTATTATGTAAGCGCTTTAATCATCTCTCATTCATTAAACTAACATATTCCACTATCGAGTTTAACACAAGACATGATTTTTTGGTATTTGCATACAAACCAAGAGCCCAGTTCTTCCATAAATATTTCATTTTTGTAAGATTTACCTGTCATTTTGTAATGAAAATCGATGGTTTATCCCGTTCTATTTTATTATACTTAATATAGCTCATGAAAGAGAGGAAACAAACGATGAAACAAGTATTGATGGCATTATTTTTTGTTTTGATTGTCACTTTCAGTATTGTTGGTTACACGCAAACATACGAAGATACAGAAGATATTGTGGATAAAGAGGATCGTAATGCTGTTATATTAAATTAAAAAGAGGAAGCATTCATTTAGGATGCTCCCTCTTTCATATTGCTGACTTATGATTCATTAACGATTGTTACGTCAACCGTACGGACGCCCCAATCATTTGCTTCATCTTTTGTTGGGACGTGGATGTCAATCTTGTTACCGTTAATAGCTCCACCGACATCTGCTGCAGTTGCATAACCATAGCCTTCAACATACACCTCTGAGCCTAATGGGATAACATTTGGATCTACTGCAATGACTTTTGCATTCGGATTGTCATTCAGATCAACACCAGTAGACGTGATGCCTGAGCATCCATTGCAGTCAGCCGTGTATGCTGTTGCCGTTACAGTTATTGTTTTGCCATCAGGATTATCCTGGGATGATTGTTCCTGATTGGCATCATTGGTGTTATTTGATGTCTGTTCCGTCTCATTTGATTCACCGGATGAACTTTCCGATACGGTTGCTGTAACAGGCTCGTCCTGCTGTTCAACATTAACACCTTTTATTTCAAGTTCTTGTCCAATTACGATGAGATCCGAATCCAGGTCATTCCACTTTTTCAGATCATCGACTGACACATCATACTCCTCGCTGATACCGATTAATGTATCACCTTTCTGAACCTGATATGTGTCATGAAGATTAAGTGTTTGATCCGGTTGAATAATCGTATTTTCAAGTTCATTTATGTCAACTAATTCGTCTACAGTTGTGTTATTTTCTTGCGCAATCTCCCAGAGACTGTCTCCTTTTTCAACTGTATATTCTGCTGCAGAAGCAGTGGTCACTGAAGCGCCAGCAATTATGACACCAGTAGCAATTGAAGCTACCATTTTCTTCATAGGTAGTCCCTCCTTTAAATTCTGCATTGCTCATCATACCATAAGGGTAGAGGCAGTGCAGTTACAAGACAATTAAGAGTCTGTTACAAGGATTGCCAAACTACCATAGAAATATTACAAGTTTTATAGATTTAATTCGAAAGTCCCGGATATGACTGTTTATGTAATAGGTTAATAACGAACTTCTCTTTTTATTGATAGGTTAAGTCAAAATTACGCAATAAATGTACCGACCCCTATACCGCTCAGTGCTTCTAAAACGTTTTGCCGACTTATTCCTAAAGCAACAAACTTTTTAGAGAACAGTATAAAAAAGATGAGATCTTAAGCAAATTAAGATCTCATACGGTACCCTCGAAATCAATTAGGGATGATCGTTCTATTTCGTTGTTTTCGGATCCAGTGCATCTTTTAGCCCTTCCCCGACAAAGTTAATGGATAGTATAGTTAATGTTATACATACAGCAGGCGGCACCCATATCCATGGTTTATCCTGCAAAACATCCGTTTGTCTGGCTTCCATTAACATGTTGCCCCAACTCGGTGTATCAGGTGGTACGCCAACTCCAATAAAACTAAGCCCTGCCTCTGCTACAATATAGGTTGCAAGTAACAGGGTAGCTTGTACAATAACGGTTGTCATCACATTCGGAAACAAATGCTTCATAATGACTTTTGATGGTCTGCTCCCAATAGATGATGCGGCTAAAACATATTCATTTTCCTTTTCTGCAAGAATCTTACTCCGAACGATCCTTGCAACACCGCCCCATCCAAGTAAGCTGAAAACAATAATTAAACTCCACATACCGGCCACCCTGTCAAACCCAATCAGGATAGCATTTAATACAATAACAAAAACATAAAATGGAAGTGTTAGTATAAAGTCCGTAAACCGCATAAGAAGGTTGTCAACCCAGCCACCATAATAGCCTGCTATAGATCCAATTATCGAACCGATTAATGTTACCGAGACCATGGATAATAGTCCAATTGTTAAAGAAACTCTCCCGCCATAAAGGGTTCTTACAAATACATCCCGTCCATTTCGATCTGTGCCAAACCAATGTTCACTGGACGGTTCTTTATTAATTTCGGACATATTAATTCTTGTTACGTCAGTATCCGTAATATATGGTGCTAAAAATGATACGGTAATAATAAAAATAAGAAATCCAAGACTGACCATTGCTAATTTTCGCTTCATAAATTTCTTGCGTGCTATCGTCCATGTTGAGTCAAATTTTGGTTTCCTGGGCGCATTTGCCGAAGATGTCTTCGTTGCTGGTTCCATTTACAACCCCCCTTAATAACGTATTCTTGGATCCACAACACCATACAATAGATCAGCTATTAAATTACCCGCTAACGTTAAGAATGAAAATACTAATGTTAAAGTCATGACAACAGGGTAATCTCTTGTCGTTACCGAGTCGATAAATAGCATGCCAATTCCCGGATAAGTAAATATTGTTTCGGTAATAATAGCCCCTCCAATTAGTGTTGCCAGGTCAAATCCAAAGAATGTTACAAGAGGTATAACAGAGTTTCTTAGAATATGCTTGTTGTAAATAACAGATTCCTTTGTCCCTCTTGCTCTAGCACTTCGCACATAGTCTTGTTTACTATTTTGTACAATATCATTCCGTAAAAATTGTGTGTAGGAAGCAGTTGAAAATAATCCAAGTGTTATTGCTGGTAAAATAACATGGTAAATTCGGTCAGTCCAAAACGCCATGGATCCCTGCTCCAATCCTGGAGTGATTGAACCACCAGATGGAAACCATCCGAGCTGAAAGGCAAAAAAGTAAATCGCAACAATCGCGACAATATACTGCGGTATAGCAATCCCTGTATAATTAAAGGTCGCAATAAAATTATCACCCAGCGTATACGGTCTTCTCCCGGAGTACATTCCCATCGTAAAAGCTAAGATATATGTAATAATAAGTGCCGAAATGGCTAAAAAGATTGTGTTGGGCAAGCGTTCGGCAATAACCTCTGTTACCGGTTTTTTATACGTTGTTGATTTCCCGAAATCTCCTTGCAGCACATTGGTAACCCATCTTTGGTACTGAACCAGTATCGGATCATTATACCCAAGCTCCTCTCTCATCTCCTCAATATATTCTGTGTTGGTATTATTTGGATCAATTTCCCCCGTGAAGGGGTCCCCTGGCATTAGCTTTGCCAGGGAAAATACAACGACGGAGATAAGGATAAGCAAAGGAATCATTGATAGAAGTCTGCGTATTGTGTAGGCTAACATCTTCATTTCTCCTTATCCTCAGTCAGATTATACGGGTTTCCTTGCAACATGATTGATTATTCAGTTACATACCATTCATGGTGATCACGCACACCGACAGCATCAATCGTTACACCTTCCAGTTTGTTGTTGATACCGTACAAGTCAAGATTTTCCCAAAGTGGGAGTGCTGGGAGTTCTTCGTTGAATAGTTTTTGCCATTCAACGTAAACTTCCGCCCGGTGGTCCTGATCAAAGGATGCTTCACTCAGGCCTTCGTCAAGCAGTTCATCTGACTCCTCATTTAACCAGCGTCCATAGTTCCATTCAGCTTCGCTGTGCCATAAGCCTGACGGATCAGGGTCTGTACCAACACTCCATGCGCCGAAGAATACTTCAATATTTTCATCATCATTCTCTTTCATTTCGTTGTATGTGTTAAATTCGATTAATTGTCCTGTTGCGAGTTCTGTTTTCAGACCGACATCCTCCCAGGCTTGCATCAGAGCTTGTGAGCGTCCTTCAAATGCAGCTGAACCGGCATAGTGACTGAAGGTCACCACAAATTCATCACCATTCGGGTCCTCACGATAGCCATCATCATTGACATCAACATATCCCGCTTCTTCTAACAGTTCTTCCGCTTTTTCAGGATCATAATCATATTGAATTAACTCGGACTCATCCGCAGCAATCCAATGTACCGACGGGACTGGCGTATTGACGATTGTCGCCTTGCCGGCGAGATACGTATCAACTAGTGCTTCGCGGTCAATGGCATAGAACATGGCCTTACGAAGCTCTTTGCTGTCATACTTATCATAGTCATCGACTGCTGTCCGATTGTCATAATCATAGCTGCCAAATCGGAAACCAACGTAGGAATAGCCCAAGCCTTCCTGTTCTTCAACACGAACGTTATCCAACTGTTCCAGATCTTCTACATCTTCTGGATTAACTTCCATAATATCAATTTCTTCATTTTGCAGCGCGCCTTGCACTAACGAAGGATCAATGACACGGATAGTGACTTCAGCCAGTTTTGGGGTTCCCTGCCAGTAATCATCAAATCGTTCAAGTGTTATATACTCCCCTTGAACAACTTCTTTGACTTTGAACGGGCCAAGACCTACAGGATTCTCACGTACTTCCGGTGCTTCCATCATATCGGCAACCGGAACATCCTCTAGCTCTGCTTTTGGCATTGGCGTCGTCCATAAGTTTTCCAGGTTATTGACTTTTGGTTCATTAAATGTAATGACTGCTGTATAATCATCGACGATTTCAAAGCCGGAGACAGAATCCGCCTCGCCTGCCCGATATTCCTCAGCTCCTTCAATGTCCTGTACATAGTTGTAACGCGGGCCTTCATAGTCAGGATGAGCCAAAACTTCAATAGCAAACTGCCAGTCTTCCATGGTCAGTTCTTCTCCGTTGTGCCACTTGACACCTTCTTCAAGGGTGAATGTATATTCCTGATTATCTTCTGTTTCCCATTCAGCCAGATGTGGTATATATTCAAGGTTTTCATTGGTTGTCACCATGTCCTCATGAATGAAATCGTTAACTTGTGAATCGATCGCACTGCCTGCAAATCCATCAATAAACAGCCCTTCAGGTGCCTGGTCAATGGCATACGTAATCGTTCCGTTCTCGTTGATACTATCTCCTTCTCCATCACCGCCTGAATCATCCGTTCCCTCTGTTTCACCTGCCCCATCTTCTTCACCTTCAGCATCTGATGCACTATCAGAGCATGCTGCCAATACGAAAAACAATGACATCAGTAGCAATAATAAAAACCAGAATTTCTTATTCACACTTCTTCCCCCTTTAAGTTATTTCTCATCATATAAAAGACAAGCGACCTGGCGATTCGGCCTCACCTCCTTCAATTGTGGCACAACTTCTTTACACTTAGGCATCGCCATCGGACACCTTGTATGAAAAACACATCCGGAAGGCGGATTTTGTGGACTCGGAACATCCCCTTCCAAAATAATTCTTTCTTTTTTATTCAGCGGATTTGGATCAGGTATAGCAGACGTTAATGCTTGTGTATAAGGATGCAATGGCTCTTTATAAATATCCTCTTTATCACTTACCTCTACCATACGGCCGAGATACATGACACCAATGCGATCACTCATATGTTTCACGACACTTAAATCGTGTGCAATAAACAAATAAGTCAGATCAAATTCATCCTGCAATTCCTGCAATAAATTGAGTACTTGTGATTGTATGGACACATCAAGTGCACTGACAGGCTCATCTGCAACGATTAATTTCGGATTTAAAGCCAATGCACGGGCAATCCCAATTCGCTGCCTTTGCCCGCCTGAAAACTCATGCGGATATTTATAATAATCCTCTTCACGCAGGCCAACTCGGTTTAACAGTTCCTTCACCTCTGCCTCCAGCTGTTTATGTGATTGCTTTGTGTAGTTTCGGATTGGTTCATCAATGATATGTCCAACCATCATTTTTGAATTGAGTGATGCATATGGATCCTGAAACACCATTTGAAAATTTTTGCGTATGTCACGCAGCTTTTCTCCGGATAGATTGGTTATATCTCTGCCATCAAAAATGATCTGTCCCTCGGTCGCATCTGTTAAACGTAAAATGGTTCTTCCAGCTGTTGATTTTCCGCAGCCGGATTCTCCAACTAATCCGAATGTTTCCCCTTTTTTCAGGGTTAACGATATATCATCTACAGCCTTGATATCACCGATTTTTCGTTTAAAAAATCCGGCAGTAACAGGGTAGTATTTCTTTAAATTTTTGATCTCCAATAAGGTTTCTTTATTCTGTCTTTCTCTTTCCAGGTTTACTGTTACAGTATGCTGACTCATTGATTGACTTCCTCCTTTTCTATTGAGCTTGTGTCTGGATAACATGCATCATAAAGGAGGCACCTTGCTTCATGGTCATCGGAAACCTTTGCCAGCTGTGGGGTGATCTTTGTACAATCATCAAATGCCTTTGGACAACGATCGGCAAAACGGCAGCCAACATGGGGCATATTTTTTAACGATGGAACAATCCCATCAATGGTATTCAATTTGTTTTTCTGTTCATCCATCCTTGGAATACTGCTAATCATGGATTTTGTATATGGGTGTTTGGGTTCGGTAAATAAATCGACTACATTTGCTGTTTCAACTATTTTTCCCGCATACATTACGATAACTTTATCAGCCATTTCAGCTACTACGCCTAAATCGTGCGTGATAAGCATGATGGCCATATCTTCTTTCTCCTGAATGGCCTTCATTAATTCCAATATTTGTGCTTGAACTGTAACATCTAAGGCTGTGGTTGGCTCATCTGCAATGAGCAGTTTAGGATTCAAGGCTATAGAGATCGCTATCATGATTCGTTGCCGCATACCACCGGATAATTGATGTGGGTATTCATCAATGATCTTTTCCGGTCTCGGTATGCCAACTTGTTTTAATAGATCAATCCCTCTTTCACGTGCTTCTTGTTTTGACATATCAGTGTGGTTAAACAAAACTTCCTGGAGTTGGGATCCCACTGTAAAGACGGGGTTTAATGCTGTCATTGGCTCCTGGAAAATCATGGATATATCCTTGCCACGAACTTTATTCATCTCTTCATCTGTTTTTTGGGTTAAATCTTCACCATTAAATATAATTTCCCCTTTTGATATTTTAGAGTTAATCTTAGGCAATAAATTCATAATGGATAAAGACATGACACTCTTGCCACAACCTGATTCACCAACAACACAGACTACTTCCTTTGGCTTTACACTTAAATTCACATCGACGACTGCATGATGTAACTCACCATCTATTAAAAATCCTGTATGTAAATTGTTTATGTCGAGTACGTTTTGATCATGCTGTTCTTGCGGCAAAATGATTCCCCCTCAAATATCATTTTATAATACCGAAAATTTAAAAAAATAAGTTTATATGTCGTATGTAATAAACCTGAAATACGCTTGGATTTTGTTAAATTATATATTATTTTCAGATATTTAACAAGTCCCTCTATTCCTTTCTTCTATTTTTTTAAATTATATTTAAATTGTCGATATTCATGCGTTACTAAAATATAAATAACAAAAAGGACTCGCGGGATATATACCTCAAACGAGTCCTTTTTCCTAACATCATCATCCTATTGTCAATAAACGGGTGACTTTATTTTAATTCTTCACTGCTTGTCTTGCCTTATGCTCCTCATTATATTTATCATTGTATAAATGACAGGCAACCCAATGATCTTTCGTATATTCCTGCCACTCAGGTTCTACTTTGGCACACACATCCATTGCCAGCGGGCATCTTGTCCGGAACCGGCACCCACTAGGTGGATTGATCGGGCTGGGAACATCACCTTCAATAATAATCCGTTCCCTGGAGCGTTCCACTTCCGGATCAGAAATCGGGATTGCACTCAACAGTGCCTGTGTATAAGGATGTAATGGCTCATGATACAAATCATCACTTGTAGCCACTTCTGCCATATTACCCAAATACATAACCCCGACCCTGTCACTGATATGCTTTACCATGGAAAGGTCGTGCGCAATAAACAGGTATGTCAATCCACGTTCTTCCTGTAACTCTCTCATCAGGTTAACTACCTGCGCCTGAATGGAAACGTCCAAGGCAGAAATGGCCTCATCAGCAACAATAAATTCCGGATTCACCGCCAACGCTCGGGCGATTCCAATCCGCTGCCTCTGACCACCACTGAATTCATGAGGATAACGGTTACCGTGTTCCTGATTAAGACCAACCGTTTCCAGCAATTGGTTAACAAGATTTAACCGTTCTTGTTTCGATTTTGCTAAACCATGAATGTCAATTCCTTCAGCAATAATATCTTTTACAGTCATTCTAGGATTCAACGAAGCATACGGATCTTGGAATATCATTTGCATACTGCGATTGAATTTTTTTAATTCTTTGGCTGACTTCTTCCCATGGACATTTTCACCCTGATAGTCTACTTCCCCTTCAGTAGCTTCATAGAGTCGCATGATAGTCCGTCCTGCAGTCGATTTGCCGCAGCCGGATTCTCCGACAAGCCCGAATGTTTCACCTTTATAGATATCAAATGTGATACCATCCACCGCTTTGAGTACAGTTTTACCGGCCATTGGAAAATGTTTCTTCAAATCTTTGATCTCTAGTAATTTTTCCCTTTGATCAATCATTTGCTTTCGAACCTCCTACAATTGCAGATTCGGGTGGTTCTACTTTTGGTGCACGTTCATCCAGTAGCCAGCAAGCCGTTTTTTGTGTATCGGATAATTCCGTATAGTCCGGCATATGGTTTTCGCAAACTTTCATGGCGTATGGACAGCGTGCTGCAAAAGGACAACCTTTTGGCGGATCCAATAAATCTGGCGGCGAGCCAGGAATGGCATGCAGCTCTTCATCACTGTTCTCGAGTTTCGGCATGGACCCAAGCAGCCCCCATGTGTACGGATGGCGTGCATTATAAAAGATTTCATCTGCAGAACCCGTCTCAACGACTTTCCCGCCATACATGACAGCTACACGGTCAGCAGCATTCGCCACGACACCCAAATCGTGCGTAATCAGAATAATGGCGGTACCGGTCTGTTCTTTTAAACCGCGCATTAAATCAAGTATTTGTGCCTGAATCGTTACATCCAATGCTGTTGTGGGTTCATCCGCAATCAGAATCTTTGGATTACAAGCAAGTGCAATCGCGATCATGGCACGCTGGCGCATTCCGCCCGAGTATTGGTGCGGGTATTGATTAATTCTCGTCTCGGGATTCGGAATGCCAACAAGTTTCAACAATTCAATCCCACGATTGTGCGCTTCTTTTTTTGACATATTCTGGTGCTTAATCAAGCTTTCAGCAATCTGCTTTCCTACTGTCATCGTAGGGTTTAATGATGTCATCGGATCCTGGAAAATCATACTAATATCTTTACCACGTATATTCTCCATCTGTTTATCCGATTTCTGAATAATATCTTCACCATCGAATTTAATCGATCCGTCCTCGAATTTTCCTGGCGGCGTCTCAATTAAGCGCATCAGTGATTGAGCTGTAACACTTTTTCCCGACCCTGATTCACCGACAATGGCCAGTGTTTCTTTTTCGCTTAGTTCAAAATTTACACCACGTACGGCTTTCACATCGCCGCCAAACGTATCAAACGAAACGGAAAGATTATTGACTTCCAATACTTTTTTCATGTTTATATCCTCCCATTATTAGCGTTCTTTCGGATCCAGTGCATCCCGCATTCCATCACCAATAACGTTAAAGGCAAGCATCGTTAGAACGATGAAGAATGATGGGAAGAACAACTGATAAGGCTGGTATTGCAGGTATGGCAGTGCTGCGTCAGACATCGTACCCCAACTAGCTAGCGGAGCTGGTACGCCCAGTCCTAAATAACTTAAGAACGCTTCCGTAAAGATTGCGTTAGGAATGGTTAATGTTAATGTAACGAGTATTGGCCCCATCGTATTCGGGATCAGATGCTTGAATAACAGCCTGCCTTTCCCTGCACCAAGTGATTGGGCCGCCATAACATATTCCTCAGTCCGAAGCTGCATAACCTGCCCCCGTACAATCCTGGCCATATTGATCCAGCCTGTGATGGTCATGGCCAGAATCATTGTCCATAATCCTTGTGGCATGACAACCATTAACAAGATAACGACCAACAAATATGGTACGCCATATAAAATATCAGCAATACGCATCATATATTCATCAACTTTCCCGCCGAAGAACCCGGCAGTAGCACCCCAAATGACGCCAATAATCAGGTCAAGAAACGCGGCAGCCAGACCGATAAATAAGGAAATTTTCGCGCCATACCATGTTCTTGCGAAAACATCTCTTCCCAGCTGGTCTGTGCCAAACCAATGATCAGCAGACGGGGGCTGATTCGCATTAATCAGATCGTTGGAAAAATAGTTATAACCGGATATGGGACCGCCAATAAACGACATGATTCCAAGAAAGACGATGACGGCAACACCAAACAGTGCTAATTTATTTTTTTTGAAACGGCGCCATGCATCTTTCCAAAAGGAAGTGCTTTCTCTGGCAATTTTCTCTGCTTCCGCTTCATTATATTCAATTGGTTCAAAATCAGACTTTTTTAAATTTAACTGTGCCATTATTTACTGCCCCCTTTGCTGGCAACCTTTATCCGAGGGTCAATTAATCCGTAAATCAAGTCGACGATCAAAATAGAAATTAACAAAAGTACACTGAAGAATACGGTTGTACCCATAATAACGGTATAATCACGGTTTGTTATGCTTTGAACAAATTCATTCCCTAACCCTGGTATTGCAAAGATTTTTTCAATCACAAAACTTCCGGTTAAAATAGCTACTACTAATGGCCCCAGGTAGGATACAACCGGCATGATCGCATTCCGCAATGCATGTTTGTACGTTACAACGCGATCACTTAGTCCTTTGGATTTAGCAGTTTTGATATAATCTGAGCCTAGTACTTCCAGCATGCTGGAGCGCATTAAACGGGCGATGAACGCAAGCGGTGTAGTTGCGAGCGCGACCGCCGGAAGTATGGTGTGTGCAAATGAATCAAATCGAGCCACCGGCAGTGCATCCATCTGCATGGCAAATACATATTGCAGAACCGCGGCCATAATGAAGTTTGGTACCGATATACCAAGAACAGCTATCACCATTGCCGTATAATCGCCAAATTTATTGTGTTTCAATGCCGCAAACACACCCAGCAATACCCCAATCGATAGTGCAATAAAAATAGCTTCTGCACCTAATACAAGCGAGTAAGGGAAACTTCGATTGATAATGTCATTAACTGATTGTGCAGGATATTTAAATGATGGACCAAAGTCCCATGTTGAGATGTCTGTTAAATAATCAACATATTGGACATGCAACGGGTCATCTAATCCGTATTGTTCATTTAATTGTTGTTCAATTTCAGGCGGCAGCTGTCGTTCAGATGTGAATGGTCCGCCTGGTGCAGCTTGCATTAATAGAAACGTAATGGTAACGATAAAGAATAACGATACAATAATAAACCCTATCCGTTTTAACAAATACTTTGCCAAACCTAAACACCTCCACCTTTCCTTCATTTGATATAAAACGTTTATTCGGGGCTTGTCCATTTTTTGCATGGAATTATCTTGATTCTCTAAATCTTAAAAGTATTATGTTTTCTCACAGTAAAAAGAGGGGTGAATTTAATCACCCCTTAACAGTTCACTATCTCCATCAAACTAATGATAGTTTGAAAGAAATAGTGAACGGTTGATCACCGTAAGCTTTTAAGTTCAAAGATATACAAAGGCGTTTAAATTCGTGATGTGTAAGCCGCTCTATATTATTCCTGATGAATTTAAATCCCGCAATAAGGTATATAGCAATCTATATACCTTATATGCGGTTTATTAATTTTAATGCTCTTCAATGTAGCCCCATTTGTATTGGATAGTACCCAAATTACCGACTGTTACATTCTTCACATAATCTTTATGGGCATATACGTTTGAATAGAAGTAAACTGGCGCAATCGGCATGGCATCCATGAAGATTTGCTCAGCTTCACGCAGTAGTTCTTTACGTGCAGCTTCATCCTCTTCACTTCTGGATTGTTCAAGCAGGCTGGCATACTCTTCGTCTTCCCAGTTTGTGTAGTTATTTCCACCAACCGTTTCAAAGATTTCCAGGAAGTTGATCGGATCCAGGAAGTCTCCTAACCAACCCATACGGCCAACCTGATAGTTGCCTTCACTCATGGAATCAAGATAGACGTTCCATTCTTCATTGTTCAGTTCAACATCGACACCAAGGTTCTCTTTCCACATATCCTGAGCAGCCTGTGCGATTGCAGCGTGTCCTTCATCAGTGTTATAGGAAAGTTGAATTGTTGGCAATTCGTCGAGTCCCATCTCTTCCAGACCCGTTTCAAGATATTCTTTGGCTTTTTCAGTATCGCCGTCTTCAAAGTAGCCTTCTTCATTTTCTTCCCAAATAGCGGATGGAACAAGTGCCATTCCTGGCCGTTGTTCACCTTTTGTAATGTTTTGTACAATGGCTTCACGGTTTAGCGACAGTGCGAATGCTTTACGGATATTCGCGTTCGTAAACGGTTCTTCCTCTGTATTAAATGAATAATAGTACGTTCCCGCCATTGGCGATATGTTCAAGGTTCCATCCTGTTTCATTTGTGGAATGGCTGCCAATGGAACCGAATCAGTTGGGTCTCCAATCCAGTCCAGTTCACCTTGGTCATACATATTTTTTGCAGTATTTTCGTCATCAACCATTTCCATGGTAATTGTTTCTAAATGTACGTTTTCGGCATCCCAGTAGTCAGGGTTTTTCTTCAGAACGACTTGATCTTTATGTGCCCATTCTTCTAATAAGAACGGACCATTTGTCACATAATCCTCTCCAGCGTCTGCAGCCCACTCGTCATTGCTTTCGGCCACATCCTGGTTAAACGGAAAATACGTATAGAATGCTGTCAATTCAAGGAAATACGGCGTTGGGTTCTCCAGTTCAACAACCAACGTTTTCTCATCTTCTACTGTGATCCCTACGTCATCCAAAGATCCTTCACCAGTTTTAGCAGCTTCAGCACCTTTGATTGGATACATCTGGTAGGCATAATCCGTGTCAGGACTGTCAGGGTTCAGTACCCATTTCCATGAATCTGCAAAATCCTGTGCTGTTATCGGATCCCCGTTTGACCATTCAACACCGTCACGGATTGTGAATGTATAAGTCAGTCCGTCATCTGAAACTTCGATATCACTCGCCATAGCTGGCTGTGGCTCACCATCCTGATCAACCCTTGTCAGCCCCTCAAAAACTTGGGTAAGTACTGCATTTGAAGTCGTATCAGTCGCTTTGCCCGGATGCAATGAAGGCGGCTCGGTTTTAATATTTACCGTCAAAGACTGATCCTCAGCCAGTGCGGGCTCGCCACTGTCTTCCCCTTCATTTGATTGTCCTGTATCGTCACTCGCGTCTTCTCCTTCACCGCTGCTGTCATCTCCGCCGCATGCGGCAAGGAATATTCCCATAGCAAATACGAGTGCAAGAAGTAATGACCACTTCTTCCAATTCATTCGTTTGACCTCCCCTTTTTTACCTATCTTTCTTTTAACAGACAATTCTAACTGTTTTTGAATTATCTGTGGGTTTATTATACTATTGATTTTAAGAAATTTCATCATGTTTTTTAAATAATTTATTTCACAATTTAAATATTTCGTGTTTCAAATTATTTGTAAACGCTTGATATAAAAGAGATTTAGCTATTAAGTCTATTGTTAATTATATAAAAATTTTTTTACAACCATTTAACTTTGAAGGATTGTTTTTGCAAAAAACACCAGTCAATTAAATATCCCCTCAAAGAAATTCCCGATCATTCTGGCCAAGTTACTGAAAAATGCCTCAACGCGGTTCCAGAATCCCTCATCATTTATCAAATCCTGAACTTTGGAAGCGATCTCATCAAGCTGATTTTTAACATTATCAAAATTTATATCCAGATCACGCATTCTATTAAATAAATCGGTGAGCATTTGCCGGTCTTCTTCACTCAGTGATATATCCAGATTATTCAGTTGTTCTTCGACGATCTGTTCGATTTCTTCCTTGGTAGCAGGATTTTGATCCGCTATTGCCTGCTTAATTTCTGTCAGCAGTTCACTGACTTTTTCCTGATTTAACCCTTCTTTATCTGCCAGATCTGTTGCCACATCAAGTTCATCATTTGCCAGTTCCATTCGCTCTTTATCAAGCTCTTCTCCTTCAGCATCATAAGCTTTATAAATACCGGTAAGCGCGGAATGACCACTGACTTGGACCGGCGATACCACATCAACGGTTGCATTTTCCACACCGGCGGTCAAGAGCGCATTGGCATACATTTCGTTGGTTACCTGCGTAATATTATCGGGCGTGACAATGTTAATCGTTAATCCGGTGCCCTCTTCTTCACGGGTGATTTTGGCAGATGAAAACATTCTCGAGTTCGGATCACCATCAATATAGTTTGCAATATCCTCACCAGTTACAGCGTATTCTTCTACAGCTTCTGGATCAGTTACCTCAAGCAGTTCCCTGACCTCTTCTTTCTGGGAATCGGATAAGGTATCACCATATACAACAATCGGAACACCCATTTTTTCGTTAATGCCATCATTTGCTGCGTGTACCGGGGCGGTAAAGCTAAAGACCATGACTGCCATGATCAAAAAAGTGACAGTTGGTTTTAGATAACGTTTCATATTGATTAAACTCCTTTACAGAAAATTTGCTTGTCCAATCTGCATCATTTACTTATATTAAGATTCATTATACCGTTTTATGCTTTCTTTGAATAGATTTTTTTCTATGTTACGATATCCATCCATTCCAAAAAATGTGGTGAGCATTAAACTTTAAATTTATTTCGTGTTCCATTATATTTAGTGTGGCGAAATAATTTAGAAGGAAGGGACCTATCATTTCTGAGGAAAATCCGAATGTCAAACGGAATTTAGTCATCATGTGGTTTGCGAATTTCTTTATTGCCGGAAGTATTACGATGGTGCTTCCATTTATTTCATTATATATAGAAGAATTCGGAAACTTTTCTGGTTCGTATGTGCAAAATTGGTCAGGATGGATTTTTGCCATTACGTTTGTCACGGCATTCATTTTCTCACCTGTCTGGGGCCGCATTGGTGATAAATATGGACGAAAAAACATATTGATCCTGTCTTCCATGGGGTTGGGGTTATCAGTCTTTTTGATGGGATTCGCCGATTCAGTCTGGGAGCTTTTTTTACTGCGTTTATTTATGGGAATCTTCACCGGTTTTATTCCGATGTCGCAGGCACTGATCTCGACACAAACACCAAAAGAAATTGCCGGTCGAGTGTTAGGAACGCTGCAGACCGGCAGTATCACGGGGTCATTAATGGGGCCATTGCTCGGTGGAGCCTTGGCTGATTCATTCGGTTATGCGTCCACTTTTAAATGGATTTCGATTACCATTTTCCTGTCCGGATTTATTGTGTTGTTTGGTGTTCGCGAAATTTTGATCAAAAGTACTGAAAGCGCAGAAGGACAACAATCCTATACGAGCAAGGAAGTCCTTTTGCACATTGCCGGTAATCCTGTGCTGCTCGTTGTCATGCTGATTTCCACACTCGTACAGATCGCCCACTTCAGCATACAGCCTATCCTGTCATTATATGTTGCTGAGATTCATGGCCCTGCCAGTATTGCATTCTTTTCCGGGATGGCATTTTCAGCTGCAGGCCTGGGGAACTTGCTGATGACAAGACGCTGGGGACGATTGGGAGACCGGATCGGATACATTAAAATATTGATTTTCCTATTATTCATGGCAGGTATTGTTTACTTTCCGGGGGCATTTGTCACGAATATTTGGCAGCTGGTGATTTTGCGATTCTTACTCGGTATTTCAATTGGAGGGATTATCCCCGTACGAATCGCCTACATCAGGCAGGAAGCACCATTATCGATGCAGGGAGAAGTGCTCGGTTACAATACAAGTTTACGGTTTTTGGGAAACATTATCGGACCGGCATTAGGTGGCATGCTTGCAGGATTATTTGGCTTTTCCGCCGTATTTTTCGTTACCAGCTCTTTGCTAATTATAAGCGGTGTTATCATGCTGGCTGCATGGTATAAACATGAATATGCCGGAAAAAGGCGGAAGCAGACCCACCCGTTATCATCCTGAATAAGCAAACAGCAGCTGTATCCCGGCTGCTGTTTTTTATGGCTGCTGCTGAATACTGCCTCTGGGCTCGGGATAGAGTGTCGGATGTTCTGCCAATTTTTATCCTGTTCTTCGATGTTACACTGTTCCCGCTGAAGTTGTTGCTCTCGCGCAGATGTTTCTGCCGCCCAACCATTTTTTACACACCAGCCGATTTGATATGTTATCTTGAATATGTTACAAAATAGGAATGCATGATACTAACTTAGAAAGATTGTGATAGCTATGGGCGTAGTCATTGTTGAGGTCTGTGACGGAAATGCGATCACTTCTTTAGATATAGAAGGAATTATTGAACATGAATTTCCTGAGGTAGCCGTGCTAATGAATGAATGCTTGTCATTTTGTGGCCTGTGCAGGGTGAAACCATATGCCCTTGTTAACAACCGCCGCGTTTTTGGCAACACGCCTGACGAATGTTTAGATCAAATACGTGAAGCCATAAAAGAAGAACTGGCCGTTTATCAATAATCGCCAGTTCTTCTTTTATGGTCTGTTATCTTTGATTTCGGGTCCAGATGCTTACTTTCCTTTCACTCCGTCCCAAATCTTTTCGTCAGAACAGATTACTTCCCTCTGCACGCTTCATGCAAAACAACAACTTTTACGCATCTAACCTTTTAAAATAAAATTGCTTTCCGACAATTTCACCGTTCATTATTGCCCGGGAAATATTTTGTCGGAACTTGGTTATTAAAGGCTGGCCTTTAAAATGTCAACCGAATCCTGTCTCGACAATTTCTTGAAGTTTCCATACTCAGGACGGGCAATCACAGTTTTATCAGCCATCTCCTCAATGGTGCCGCCATCAATATGATAGTCACCAAGTGTGGCAGGTGCACCAATGGAAGTCCAGAAATCACGCAGTTTTTCAATTCCTTCCAGCGCAGCATCATAATCACTTTTGCCAGCTGTATCAATATCAAAGACACGCTCGGCCAGTTGTTTGAATCGGTCTGCATTATTTTCATCCAGCACGTGCTTCATCCAGTTCGGGAAAATAATCGCAAGTCCGCCGCCATGCGGAATATCATGGACAGCCGAGACAGCATGTTCCAAGTTATGAGTAGCCCAGTCACCGCGATAGCCCATATTCAGCATATCATTCAATGCCAATGTGCCGCTCAGCATAATCGTTTCACGGTATTCATAGTTCTCTGGATCATCAAGCAATTTCGGCGCTGTTTCGATAACCGTACGTAAAATCGATTCGCAAAAGCGATCCTGTACAGGTGTATTCTTTGTCTGGTGAAAGTAATGTTCCAGAACATGTGACATCATGTCGACCATACCATAGACCGTTTGTTCACGCGGGAGCGAAAATGTATGTGCTGGATCCAATATTGAAAATTTCGGATATGTGTATGGTGATCCCCAGCCATGTTTTTCATGTGTTTCCCAATTCGTGATCACCGAACCGCTATTCATTTCCGATCCGGTCGCTGAAATCGTTAATACCGTTCCGAATGGAAGTACATCTGTTGCTTGTTCTTTCTTTGTCACAATATCCCAGATGTCGGTTTCTGTCGTCGCACCTGCAGCAATTGCTTTCGTTGCATCAATCGTGCTGCCGCCGCCAACAGCAAGCAAACATTCAACACCTTCACGTTTGCAAATATCAATCCCTTTTCGGACTGTCGAAACGCGCGGGTTCGGTTCAACACCAGGAAGTTCATGCACCTCCGCGTTGATTTCATGAAGCTTTTCCATGACATGATCATAAATGCCATTCCGTTTAATACTGCCACCGCCGTAAACGAGCAGCACCTTCTTCCCGTATTGGGACACTTCTTCGGGCAGTTTATCCAGCTGTCCTCTCCCAAAGATCAGTTTGACTGGATTGTAGTATGTGAAATTTTCCATCATCACGCCTCCTCCTTTATTTGGTATACACAACCGCGTCCATTTCAATTAAAACGTCTTTCGGCAATTTGCTGACTTCAACCGTAGCCCTTGCCGGATATGGCTTTGTCAAATAACTGCCATAGATATCGTTAACGGTAGTAAAATCATCCATCGACGCTAGGTAAATGGTGAATTTTACCACCTGTGAAAAATCTGTTTCGGCTTGCTTCAATATTGACTTTAAATTTCTCATCACTTGTTTTGTCTGTTCTTCAATCCCTTCAGCAACATTTCCCGTTTCCGGACTAAGCCCGATTTGTCCTGATACATAGATAAAATCACCTGCCTGAATCGCCTGTGAGTACGGTCCGATTGCAGCCGGTGCCTTTTCCGTATAGATTTCGTTTCTCATCACGATTCCCCTCCCATTTTTTGGCTTCACATTAAGGATATCATTTTATCACTGCATGATACTAGCTACGGCTTCCGTATATGACATGACATCGCGGACATAGTAGATATCGCCGTAGCATGCATCAATTTCTTTAGCTTCCTCGCGTGGGCATCGATATTTCGATTGATCGTCAGATGCAGCATACATTTCTTGTGAAAAATTGATGGCCGCCTCTTGGGTATATGTTCCCGAATTCGTTTGAATGTAATCAATAAAACCTTTGCCGAAATTGTATGATTGTATCGCCAATTTGACATCGCCGTCAGCTTCCTCCAGTGCTCCGGAAAAGTAATGTACGCCCTGTTCAATGGAATGTTCGGGATCATCAATGCAGCCGCGAGACCCGCAATAGCTTTCGGACGATTGCATAGGGTCATTCCCCCGTCCGCCTGATTCCTGCATCATCATCGCCAGCAGCACATCCACATGTTCCGTAACACCATATTGTGCTGCATATTTTTCCACGAGCGGCTGATAATCCAGCACCTGGTCACTGACAATCGATTGCCACTGACTAGTTCCTTTATCATGCCCCATTAGCGATACAGCAGAAATGACAATCAGCACACCACATAAAACGGCTGCTATCATGACTGTTTGCTTGATGGCTTGTTTCATTTTTCGCTTCATCGTATCCCTCTATCTTTTATTTGTTCACGCGAATTTTGAAGTGGCTGCGCTCAATCCAGGCTCCATCGCACGATGGCGTCCCATGACAGTTCTATCTCCCCTTACAACCAGTACGGACGCTTCCGTTATCATGCCGGCAAACAGCAGGCAAAAAACTAGTTTCATAGATTCCTACTCCTATCGATCCTTAGCAAACAGCTCTTTTTCACGCCATTTTCCAAACCGGTAATACATAAATGCTGCGAAACTGCTGAGCAGAAAGCTTGTGCCCATGCCAAGTGCTACTCCAGTATCGCCAAACCAGCCGGAAAAGAGATAGGTCAACGGGAAACGCAGCACCCAGAAGGAGACAATATTCAGGACCAGCACTTGATACATGGCTCCTGCCGCCCGGACGATTCCGTTCAAAATAAAATTAATCCCCAGAAATGGATAGAACAGCGCAATAATCTGCAAATATTTTGTCCCGAAAGCCACTGCTTCCTCATCTTCAATAAAAAGCTGGATACCATGCTCCGCAAGTAATACGACAGCAACCCCAACCAGCAGCATAATCGAAAAGTTATAAAGCACGCCGTATTTGGCGATTTGTTTCACCCGCGGCCAATCCCGGTTCCCAATATTTTGCCCGGCCATGCTATTAACGGATGTTCCCAATGCATGGGCCGGCAGCATTAAAATACTGTCCAGACGCTGGGCTGCCCCATAACCGGCGACAACATCACTGCCAAAGACGGTGATGACACTCATAATCGCTGCAGAGCCTGCGGAAATGACTGCCATCTGTAAACCGGACGGAATTCCAAGGTTCAGTATCAGACCGATCTCTTGCCTTGAAGGTGGTGCAGGGATACTGAATGGAGCGAGTTTTTTGGAAAGCACATAAATGATCCCATACAGAAATGCGCTGCCCTGTGCCACAATCGTTGCAAACGCAGCTCCGTTAATGCCGAGATCCAAACCAGCAATGAACAGCGGATTCAGGATTATGTTCAAGAGTACCGCAATCATTACAAATCGGAGCGGTGTCCTGCTGTCCCCAAGTGCTCGCAGAACGGTTGCGATAAAGTTATAGCCGAACAGAAACAGAATACCGAGAAAATTGATTTGTAAGTACATTTCTGCTTCACTCAGCATGTTTTCCGGTGTGCCCAGCAGTCTCAGCAGCTGCTCTGACAGTGTGTAACCGATCACACTCAATACCAGGGCAATGACGGTTAAAATCACGACAAAAGCATTCAAATACCGCTTTAATCCCGCTTCATGATCTTTTCCTTTTTGTTGGGATAAAATTGTCAGGGCAGCATTATTCAATCCAAGCACAAAGGAAAGAATCGTAAAAATGATTGTACTTGAAATCGCTACAGCCCCAAGTGCATTTGCCCCGAGTAAATTGCCGACCCAAAGACTATCTGCAAACTGGTATGATGTCTGCAGCAGATTCGTCAGCATCAATGGCCCGGAAAATATGATTAAATGCTTAAGAATATTTCCTTGTGTAAAATCATGCTGTTTTTTCATTTATCTTTCGCCTTTCCGTCAATAATCGGATAAAAACGCTGCGGGAATTTTTCCTGTAGTCTCCCTATTATTGTAGCATGGATTGTTTTATTCTTCCGTTTCAGCACTCATTTCTATAATTTTTCTAATAATCTAAATAATATGGTATGATAGAATCAAGCTTTTCAATTGAATAAAGGAGATGATTCGTATGATGCAAACACCGCTTACCATTGGCTCGATGCTTGAACATGCGGAAAAATTTTTTGCCAAAAAGGAGGTAATCTCGCAAACACACGACAAGCTGCACCATCTGACGTACGCTGCTATCGGCGAGCGTACACGACGGCTGATGAACGCACTTGGCCAGCTTGGGGTGCAGAAGGGTGACCGGGTTGGCACACTAGCCTGGAATCATCACAGGCATCTTGAAATTTATTTTGCCGCACCGGGGATGGGGGCTGTACTGCACACAATCAATATCCGATTAGCACCTGAACATATCATCTACATCATTAACCACGCCGAAGATAAAATCCTGTTTGTTGACGAAGATATTTTACCACTGATTGAAAAAGTGCGGGACAAACTGCAGACGGTTGAAGCATTTGTCGTCATGTCCGACAAAGACGAACTCCCCGCGTCAAATCTGAACCCGCTCTATTCATACGAAAAACTGCTTCAAACCGGGGACCCTGAACACCCTTTTGAAAAAAATATTGATGAAAATGACCCCGCCGGCATGTGCTACACATCCGCAACGACCGGCAATCCTAAAGGCGTTGTCTATTCACATCGCGGAATTGTTCTGCACAGTTATGCACTGGGACTTGCCGACACAGCTGCTATATCTGAATCAGATGTTTCAATGCCTGTCGTACCGCAATTCCATGTCAATGCCTGGGGAACACCATTTGCCTGTACCTGGTTTGGCTCCACACAAGTTATGCCCGGACCACGTTTTACACCGAAGCGGTTGGCGGAATTCATCGAAAAATTTAAAGTAACCATTACTGCAGGGGTTCCGACAATCTGGCTTGGACTGCTGCGTGAACTCGAGCAAGGCGACTATGATACGTCAAGTCTTCGTGCGGTTCTATGCGGCGGTTCTGCTGCACCAAAAGGATTGATTCAGGCATTTGAACACAAATTGGGTATCCCGTTCGCCCATGCTTACGGGGCAACTGAAACAACCCCGCTTGTCACATATTCAAGGCTGAAAAGTTATCAGCAGAATTTGGGTAAAGATGAACAATTGCATGAGCGTGCTAAACAAGGTGCACTTGTACCCGGGCTTGAAATGAAGGTAATGGGGGATACAGGAGAAGTTGCCTGGAACGGCGTGGAAATGGGTGAGCTTCTCCTGCGCGGTCCGTGGATTGCCAGTGAATACTACGAAGATGAGCGGACAGAGCAGGCATTCCATGATAGCTGGTTTCATACCGGTGACGTGGTGACAGTTGATGAGGAAGGCAACATTCGAATCGTTGACCGTACTAAAGATTTAATCAAAAGCGGCGGTGAATGGATTTCCTCGGTTGAAATTGAAAACGCTATCATGGCACATGATGCCGTTTTTGAAGCAAGTGTTGTGGCGATACCCGATGCTGAGTGGCAGGAACGTCCGGTTGCGTGTGTTGTACTGCACGAAGGATATGCCGATAAAATCGATAAAGACGATCTGCTGTCATTCATTCGGCCGCAATTTGCCAAATGGTGGCTGCCTGATGATGTACTGTTCTTTAAAGATATCCCAAAAACATCTGTCGGTAAATTTTTAAAACGACAGCTGCGCGAACAGGTGAAAGCGCATTATCATATACAAGATTGACAATTATCTCACAGGAAGAAATCGGTTTCTTGACTGATTTCTTTTTGATTGGGTCAGTCCGTCCTGAAGTGGTGTTGCGGCGAGGATTGTTATCAGCGGTTTTTGAATTTTTATCGGCGATTCTCATCAATTTATCGGCGATTTGGGTTTATCGGGGTGACTCATCCCCTCGTCAAACTTGATCTTCCCCCATAAGTGACCGCACAATCGCCGCAGCGCTTTCTTCCTCTTCAATCGAACCGACACCCTGGCCTGCCCACAGTGACTGCATATTAGGCATAGCATATTCCTTCCCGGCGAAGCGGATATCTTTGGTCATTTGGTTTTGGACAGGAAATGGCAATGGTGCAATGCCGCTTGCCTCCACCTCTTCCACAAACCGGTTGCGGATTGCGCGTGCCGGTCGGCCGGAAAATGCTTTTGTGATGACCGTATCCTGAGTGCTGGCTTTTATGAGTGCGCGGCGGTAAGCGGCATTTGTTCCGGCTTCCTCCGCCATCAAAAATCGGGTACCAAGCTGAACTGCTGATACACCCAATGCCAGCAACGCATCCATCTGAGACTTGTTATGAATGCCACCTGCTGCTATCACCGGCAAGCCAACATGAGCAAGCAATTCCTGCGCCAATACGTGCAGACCTGTATCACAACCATTCGGGAACTTTTCCACATTAAATGTCCCGCGATGACCACCTGCTTCAATACCTTGAGCGATAACAGCATCGTACCCGGCGTCTTCCAACTGTTTCGCCTCTTCAAGATTCGTAGCCATACCAATAAGTGTGACATCATTCTTTTTCAGCCGTTCAATTAAAACAGATGAAAGCACACCAAACGCCGTACTGACAATCGAGATATTTTCCTCGAGAATGACATTTATTTTTTCCTGTAAATAATCATGGACTTTAACCGAGCGTTCCCCATGTTCCATTCCCAATTCATCCCGAAACTGATCAAGCATTTGCTGCATCGGCCCAATACAATCAGAAAAAGCCTCCAAATTCATAGCAAACAGGTTGACGGCAAATGGTTTGTCGGTCAGCTGCTTGATTTCATGTATATCCTTTTTTAACACAGCATCACTCATATAACCCGCACCAATTGTACCAAGTGCACCTGACTCCGAAACGGCTGCCACCATTTCCGGCGTTGTAATCCCCCCTGCCATCCCGGCCTGAATAATCGGTATATCTACGCCAAGCTTATTCATCAATACATTCACGATCACATGCCTCCCCCATACATTTTACATCAAGCATACCATATATTAGAACGCTTTACCCAGGTCACGACGAGATTCAGGCGGCAAAAGCCTTTACAAATGGGCCGTTCCAAATAAAAAGGGATATTCTGCAGCCATGCACTGCAAAATATCCCTCTAATACTTATACGTTTCCCTCTGCGGTTCCTGCACGCGAATCATCTTCTCTGTTCCTTTTCCACCATTGATAGACAATAATCGCTGCAAATAAACCGACTCCGATCAAATCTGTCATTAGCGAATGATTAAGCAGGACAACAGCTGCTGCTACAGCCAGAATCCGTTCAATCCAGCCAAATTTGGTAAACAGATAACTCTGGATAAACGTTGACCAGGCAATAATGCCAATAAAGGCTGTCGCTACACTTAGCATGATTTGCAGCCATGTAGCCGTTTCATCCTGCAAAATCAAAATCGGATTGAGAACAAACGCATACGGCAGGAGCAAAGCACCCATATCAAATTTGAATCCCTGCACACCGGTTTTCACCGGATCTGATTTGGCAATTCCTGACGTTGCATATGCAGGCAGGTTAATTGGTGGTGTATCATCAGCCAAAATGCCATAATAAAATACGAATAAATGTGCCGCCAACACCGGAATGTCCAGCTGAATCAACGCCGGTGCCATCACAGCAGCCAGCACGATATAGGTTGCAGTTGTCGGCAACCCGAGTCCCATAATGATACAGGCAACCATCGTGAACAGCAGCACCAGGAATATCTGGTTATTTGCCAAATCAAGAATCAGTCCGGATAAAATAGGACCCAATCCTGTCATCGTTACAACACCCGTCAGAATTCCGGCACTGGCACAAGCCGCCACAACACTCAACGCATTTTTGGCACCGAGTTCCAGTGCAGTTAAAAATTCAATGAAGCCGAACTTGACCTGTTTTTCACCTTTCACTTTTTTGCCCATTGCATACCAGATCAGCGCAAACAGCAAGCTTCCAATTGAAACGAATGTGACATATTGATTCAAGCCAAACAATAAGTGCGCCGCATATGCCGCTCCTGTGAACAACAATGAAACGAGAAAACCGGCACCAAAGTTTTTTTGCATGCGATAGGAAAATAATGCGATCGTAATCGCCCCGACAATCGCCATGAATGAAGCAAGGATCGGTGTCAGCCGCATGACAAGCAAAACAATGATGGCGATAATCGGCAGCAGCAAATAACCTCTGCCCGCAAAAATCTTTAACGGGGAGACAAGATCCTTTCTCGGTATCCCCAGTAAATTGTATTTACTAGCTTCGAGATGAACCATGAATAATATCGCTGTATAACTGAGCAATGCCGGAATGGCAGCTGATTTGACGATATCCAGATACGGAATACCCGTAAAATCGGCCATGATAAATGCGGCAGCACCCATAACAGGCGGGAGCAGCTGACCGCTGGACGAAGCTGCAACCTCAATTCCGCCAGCAACTTTTGGCCTGAATCCGGTTTTTTTCATCAATGGAATGGTGAACGTCCCGGTTGTCACAGCATTCGCCACAGAACTTCCCGAGATGGACCCCATCATACCTGAAGAAACAACCGCAGCCTTAGCTGGCCCGCCTTTAAATGAACCAACCAAAGACATGGCAAGATCAATAAACATCTTCCCGGCACCGGTCACTTCCAAAAACGCACCAAATAAAATAAAAATAAACACATATTGCGCAGAAACCGTAATCGGTGTACCAAAAATCCCCTCATTGGACAAGTACATAAATTCGGCTATTTCTTTCCATGTAAAGCCAAAGTGGTTCAGTACGTCCGGCAAAATGGCTTTTGAACCAAGGAATTCCGGCAAATACATGTCACCCAGCCACGCATACAGCATGAAAACCGTCGCCAGGATGACAAGTGGTTTGCCCACGACACGTCTCGTTGCTTCCAGAACCAGAAGAAGTGCAATGAAGGACATGATGGTGTCCATCGTATTAGGATTACCAACCTTGCCGACCAGTTCCTCGGAAATGACTAAAATATAAATGCCGATTGATGCTCCAAGAATTGCCAACACCATATCATACCAGGGAATTCGCTTTTGTCCGAGGTTCTTTTTATATGGGAAGATCAAAAATATGAGGGTTAATGCAAACGCCAGATGCACCGCATTCTGCTGCATACGCGGCAGCATATCAATGCCGGCCGTATACAAATGAAACAGCGAAAAACTGACAGCCACAATTAATACGATGATCGCCATCCAGCCAAATAACGTCCGATCACTGCCTTCCAGCTCGTCCAATTGCTTATTCATTTCTTCCTGACTTACTTCTGTATCTAAATTTGAATTGGCCATAAAGCCTCCCCCCTTCCTGTTTACCATGATGAAAGTTATTCAAAAAGCTTTTTCCATAAATAGGCCGGCCATTTTTCCTGTTTAATGACCAGTGTAAATGTTCTGCCGACAAAAGGTTCACGTGATATATCCCACGATTTGCCATCTATCGTTAAGGTTTGCTCTGCGATACGGACAGGGTGGAAAAGGATTTCCTGAAGCGGTTTGTCAATGTCATCAATCACGTAAAAGCCATCCTCCATGTGGTCTGCAGCACCAGGCGGCGGCTCTGTTTCAATTCCGGCGCCAAAGCTGCAATTCCAGCTTTCCATCAGTACCATCTTATCGTTATTGTTCACTTCATATTTCTCGATGACCGGACATTTGGCAACTGAGTGGAGATAACGTGATGAAAAAGTTGTATCGGCATTTACCCGCTCTGCTATCAATATATCGCCATTATCCGCTGTTGCGTAAATGACGTAAACATTTGACATGAGCAAATAAATGCCGATTACCGTTATCAAAATCACGAAGAGTAAGGCAAGCCTGCACTTAGACAGGCTATGCCATCTATTAGGGGATTCTATCATTACTCGACAGAAATACCTTCCTCTTCATAGTATTTGGCTGCACCCGGATGAAGATCAATTGACATACCTTCTGTTGCTGTTTCAAGCGTGATATCTGCACCACGGTCATGTGCAGATTCTAGTTCTTCACGGTTTTCAAACATTGCTTTTGTCATGTTATATACAGCATCTTCCGGAAGCTCCGAATCCACGACAAGAATAGCCATGACAGCTACTGTCTGAATATCCCCTTCCTGACCGTAATCAGCATAAGTTTCAGCTGGGATCGTGCGTTCTGTATAATATGAGTATTCGGAAGTCAGATTATTGATGACCTCTTCGGAAATGGACAGTACTTTGACATCTTTGCTTGCGCCCAATTCCTGAATCGCGCTTGTAGGAGCACCTGCGGTAATAAATGCTGCGTCAATCGTACCGTTTTGCAGCCCCTGAGAAGCGTCACCAAAGCCCATAAACTCCGCAGTCAAATCATCATACGTGATCCCGCCTGCTTCCAAAATCTGTTTTGCATTCGCTTCAGCACCACTCCCCTGGTCACCGACAGCTACGTTCTTGCCTTCCAGATCTTCAAGTGAATTAATATCACTGTCTGCCGTCGTGACAATCTGAATGTCTTCAGGATACAGTGACGTCATACCAGCCATGTTATCCACTGTGCTTTCCTCAAAATCTGCAAGTGTTTCACCATTGACGGCATAATAGGCAATATCATTCTGAATGAGGGCCAATTGATAGTCACCGGAAGCCATTTCCTGTGCATTTGTAACAGAGGCCCCTGTTGATACGGCACGCGCCTGTGATACACCTTCCGCATCAGCGAAAATTTGTTGTGCCATTGCCACGCCCAACGGGTAATATGTACCACTTGTACCACCCGTTCCAATGGTTACACGAACCTCTTCTCCTGATGCTTCATCTCCTCCGCCGCTATCACTGCCGCCTTCATCGGCATCTCCATCATCGTCCTGTGCACTGCCGCATCCAGCAAGCGCAAACAGCATGATGATAAGCAATAACCCAGTAAGTTTCAGAGTCTTCATGTAATTTTCCCCCTTTACTTTATTAAAAGCTATATTTAATTTAAACCGTTTTCAGCCGGTATGTCAAGTTTTATAAGATTAAGATAATACTATTTTATAAGGTACAAAGGCAGGATTATAACCTTATTTTCAAATATTACACGATTCCTCAATTTCCTTCTTGACAATATTATGAAAATTCCGTACTATAACTATTAACGAATTATGTCGTTAAGTCGATTATGACATTTAACATAACCTCAGGACAGGGAGGAGTAAACGTGAAAGTCAAAATTGCAGTATTTGGCCAGGAAGATATCATGAATCGGCTTTACAGCTGCGTTATAGAGCAGGAAGATATCGAAATATTTTCCTTTACCTATACGGAAGCAAGAGAAACAGCGGAATTAGTTGAAAAAGCGGTAATGTGTGATATTTATCTATTTACAGGTCCACTGTCCTATTTATATGCAAAAGAAAAAATCGATAAGAAAAGACTGCCTTCTGTCCAGGTGGATTTTGATGCATACATGATCTTGAGTTCTTTCTATCACGTGAAAAACGATCACAATCAGTCAATAGACCGCCTCTCAATTGATGTTTTCGACAGCAGGTATGTGGAAGAGGTTCTCCATGAAATGGGTATCAGTGATGACGACATTTATACATACAGTTATGGAAACGATCATACCGTTAATATCGAGCAAATCGCCACCTATCACGAAACGCTCTGGAGGAGGGAAAAAGTTGATTACGTCCTGACTTCCATTCACGAAATCGAACAAATCCTGAAGATGCGGGGTGTACCAGTAAGCCGTATGCAGATACCAAAACTGAATCTCACACATGCGATTGAAAAAGCCAAATCGATCGCTACCATTAATCAGTCACAAAGCGCTCAAATTGTTTCCGGCTATGTCCGTATTAAAAACTTTGAAACCATCCAATCAGAAAAAAGTGATCCCTATAACGAAGAACTGTGGCTGAAACTGCACCAGATTTTATTGAATTATTCCCGGAAAACGCATGCATCCCTCTTATCCGACAGCCATAACCAGTTTGTTTTGTTTGGAACACGCAGCATGCTGGATCACATCACCAACCATTTTCGGGATTTTCCGCTGTTAAAGGATATGGAAAATCAACTGGAAACACCTGTTGATATCGGCTTCGGACTTGGACTGACAGCCAAACAGGCCGAGGATAATGCAAAACTCGCACTGCATGCATGTGGCAGGAGAGACGATGGCACATGTTTCATCGTAAATGAGCGCCGTGACATGATCGGTCCGCTCGGTATAAAAAAGGAGTTTAATCCATCCGCATTATACCGTTCACTGATTCATGAAGCAAAATTAAATAACGAATTATCCTATAATTTTATCGGTTTCATTGAAGTGCGAAACAATGAACCATTTTCATCCAATGATATCGCAAAATATTACGGGGTCACAAAGCGCAGTGCTGAACGTACCATTAAAAAACTGATCTCGGGAAATGTGATAAAAGCGATCGGGGAAGAAAAACCATATGTAAAGGGACGTCCGCGAAAACTATTTAAGCTGAATCAGTAGGCAGTACAAAGACCGGATTTTTAGATATCCGGTCTTTGTGCTTTCATGATCTGTTATTGTTGAATAAGTAATTCATAATATCATCGAAAATCGAAACAGAGTCGGTTATCAGGAATACTGGAAGCAGCACGATTGCTAAAATAACAGCAAAATTGGATACAAAAAACTTTGTAATCCCTTTGAAAAAATAAATCGTTTTAACCATCCCTTTCAGTTCTGTTTATTCCAGTATATAACTTACTTGCAATTCTGTAAAACACATCCCGCTGCTATATATTAAGGAGCTCTCGGACATCTTCCTCACTCAGGCTCGACAGCATCGTCTCACCTGGCTGGATGACCTGATCGATCAGCTCACGTTTTTTCTGCTGCAGTTCGTATATTTTTTCCTCAATGGTACCTTCCGTTATCAGGCGAATCACTTGAACGACTTTTTTCTGCCCAAACCGGTGCGCACGCCCTGTTGCCTGATCCTCAACTGCTGGGTTCCACCATAAATCATACAGAATGACAGTATCTGCCCCGGTCAAATTCAAGCCGGTGCCGCCTGCTTTTAAGGAAACAAGAAAGACACTTTTTTCCCCGTTATTAAACCGTTCACTCATTTGTACACGTTCTTCAGATTCAGTCTGGCCATGCAGGTAGAAATAGTCAATACTTTCATCCTGCAGCTTTTCCATAATGATTTCATGCATGCTGGTAAACTGCGAGAAGATCAGCATCCGTTTGCCATTGGTCACCGCGTTTTTCACGGTGTCCATCAGCTGATTCAATTTGCCTGATTCGCCTTCGTAATTTTCCACAAACACCGACGGATGGCAGCAAATCTGACGCAGGCGTGTTAATCCGGCCAAAATCTTCATTCGATTCTGCTGAAAACCGCCCTCTTTCATGGACTGTGCCGCTTCCTGCTGCAGCTGGCGCCAATACCCGACATATAAATCTTTTTGGTCTTTGGTCAGTTCCGATACGTGTACGGATTCGATTTTTTCGGGCAGTTCTTTCAGGACATCTTGCTTGACCCGCCGTAAAATAAACGGTTTGGTCATCGATGCAATCTTATCATGGGACAGCTGTTTAAACTTGCGCTGATTCGGCATCAGCCCCGGTAAAATTACCTGAAAAATGGACCAAAGTTCATCAATCGAGTTTTCAATCGGGGTACCGCTTAAAGCAAAGCGCCTGCTTGCTTTCAACTGCCGTATTGCCTGTGATGTTTTCGTTGCATAGTTTTTAATGTACTGTGCCTCATCGAGGATCAGTGTCCGGAATTCCTTCTCCTCATACAGTTCGATGTCCTGACGCAATGTTGCATAGGACGTGATCCAAACATCCTTATTCTCATATGATCCGATCATGTTTTTCCGTTCTGCCGGGGATCCCGTTAACACAGCCACTTGTAAATCAGGGGCAAATTTTTCGAATTCATTTTTCCAATTATATAAAACCGATGATGGTGCGACAATCAAATGCGGCGTATCACCAGGATCGGAAAGAAGATAGGCAATACTCTGTACCGTTTTGCCAAGCCCCATGTCATCTGCGAGAATTCCGCCAAGGTGGTAATGGCTCAGTGACTTGAACCATTGATACCCTGTCAGCTGATAATTTCTGAGTGTTGCCTGCAGATTTTCCGGAAGGGGATATACCTGTTCCTCCGGTGACTTCAATTGATATAGCAGCTTTCGGAAGGCCGAATCGTATTGCTTGTTCGTGTCTATTAATTCATCCAGCTGTGCACCACGGTAAAGAGGTATTTGCATATTCCCATCCTGCAAATCAGCCCGCTCGACATCCAGCTCATTAAAAAGCTGTTTCATCGAAGCGAACTCCTCTCCTTCCAAAGACAGGAATGCACCATCCTCCATACGATAGTAACGCTTTTTTTCCATAACAGCATCCAGGACTTGTTTGACTTCTGCATCATCAATACCATCAATATTGAAACCAATGTCCAGCAAATTGGACGATGATTCCAGCTGTACACTTGTATTCGGTAAAGGCTGACTATCAACGAAGAATTTGCGGATGTCCGCTGTCATGTACAGCTCAAGATATTTATCCAACACTGGCAGCACCTTGAATAGAAAGTCATATAATGTGTCCTCATTGTTTTCAATATATAATGCTTTCCCATTGTAATGAAAGTTGGCATGCTCAATCAGGTGCATGATCTGCTGTTCCTTTTCCACATCACGGATGACGATGACGTCATTCTGATCCTGTTCACGGCCGTTAAATGGATCGATTTCATGATTCCCGTAGTGATAGCTGAGCTTGCCAATAATCCAATCATCCTGCAATTCAAGGTACAATTTGGCCTGAAGCGGCAGTTGAATGATTTCGTCGGCCACATTTTCCGCCATATTGACGTCACCGATTTTTTCCAATGAAGGAATGACCTGGGAAATGAAATCATCTGCCTGTTCACTCGTAATCGGCAGCCGTTCACTTTGTCTTCCGGCGGTCATGACCTGGGCAATAACCGGTATCTGCTCAGGAGCAGGATAATAGAATGTCCCCTGTGAAAATAGCAGATCATAGTGTTCAAAATACGTGGTGGCACGTATATCGCCCATCAAGAGCGACAACTCACCGTTTTCAGTTTTGGACAAATCAAAATGAAACGGGAGGTCTCCCTCGACAATTGTTATATCCTGAAAATTCCCCAGTTCAGTTTTAACAGTAAAGTCACGCTCAGAAAGCATATGGATCAGCTGTTTCGCCATTAACGGCGGAATAACAACTGAGCGTTCAGGTGAACTCATAAACTGGTAGATTTCCCTGTCAGTATATACCTTTTCATTGTTCAATATGTCATACAGCAACTTAAAAATTTGGATATCCTGCTCATGAAAATAATGAATCTCCGGATTAAATGTAAATGTTTTCGTAAAGTAATGCTCATTGCCCAGAAAAACATTCTCCAGGAAGTCCTGTAGTTTCTTGACGACGAGGGGGCGATTTTCACCGACTTTCAACTCCAGAAGCAGATTGTATTCATCATTC
Source organism: Lentibacillus halodurans (assembly GCF_900112045.1). Taxonomy (GTDB): domain Bacteria; phylum Bacillota; class Bacilli; order Bacillales; family Amphibacillaceae; genus Lentibacillus; species Lentibacillus halodurans. The sequence goes on along the minus strand of NZ_FOJW01000004.1, from coordinate 197,655 downwards.
CACCTGCAATGATATTCCACATGAAGCGGTACTTTTTTTAGTGAGATTTCGGATGCAGGCTGGTATGTGGCTAATGATGCAATCGAGTTCATCAGCCAGTCGGTCGTCGAGTAATCCTTTGACTTTTTGAGCGGGTTATTCATTTGGCTGTTGCTGATTTCGATCAGAACCGCCGCAATGTGTTTACACGGTCCGAAAGTGTCAAATGCCGGGCAATTGCAGGACACGTCAAACGAGCCGTTCTCCATTTCAGCTGTATTAATCTCCACGAAATATTCATCAGATCCATGTACAACAGCAGACCAGATTTTAAAATTACGGTCGTATACCAGGTTGCTGACGAGGTTATGGTTATAATATTGTAAGCCGCGCTGGTAGACGGCGGCTGAAAACATTTTTTGTATCTCGATATCATGAATGTTTTTCAAAACGCATTTACCCTACTTTCTGCCATCTCTTTATCTATTATTTTACTATGATGAGACGAACATTTAAACTGAAGCCTATTAATAGGATGGGAGAACCGTATGGATTGTAAACATGGTTTCGGCAATTATTTGGCAGTTTACCCTGCCAATAAATGTTTAATGATACTTCTTCCTTTATCGTATGTTGATCACAACGCTTTAAAACGGAAAACTCCGGTAACAGCCGAAGTTTTCCATTGAAAGTATTATTTCATTTTATCCGGGAGTGCGTGGATGGATTCAATCAGATCGTTCAGTTTACCTTCGATCCTGTGCAGCAAGTAAAATGTCACCATGATCGGAAAGCCAACCTCCGTCACAAAAGATACCCAATCTTCCACTGATATGACCTCCTTTGGTTTGGATTTTGCTGATACGTGATCTCACCATTAAGTGCTTCTTGCTCGCGTTTGAGTTCATGCATGTATTAAGAACCTAATCGGCTTCCTATAAAATCAGTGCACTCTTTCTTATCAATTTTCCGCCTTCCTAATAGATTCCACCAATTCTATACCTGCAAGATTTCCGAGCCATCATGTGGTTCGTTCGTATGAAGCGGCCGTTCCTGCAGTCCCGCGATAACCGTTGCGATGACATATAGCTGATCTGCAGCTGCATCCGGTTTTATATTGTTGAAGCTTTTCGATTCATAAATGTCTCCCCTGTCATCATATTGCCCCCGTCGTTCAAAATCAGCGTTAAAAAGCGAGCTTACTTGTTGTTCGTCAGCCATGCCGATCACCTCCTTTCACTCCTACAATCGAATGAAAAAAGCAAAAGGTGGCATTACAAATAAAAAATTTCTTAAAAAAGTGCCACCTTTCAAGTACAGAATACGATTGTAATATAAAAGAGCCTGACCGGAATCCAGCCTTTCAAAATTGTAAGATTACTGAAAGGAAAATGCATGGTAAGTCCCCTTCAATACGGATAAACTGGCAATAGATTTAAAACAGGAGGATATAAACATGGGTACAACAGTTGTAAATGTAAAGGACGTGCAAAAAGTTTTCGGCAAACGGAATGAGAACCAGTATCGTGCGCTGAACGGTGTCTCTTTTAATATTCAGGAGGGTGAGTTTGTAGGCGTGATGGGGCCATCCGGTGCCGGCAAGACAACACTTTTAAATGTCGTGTCGACACTGGATAAACCAACAGGCGGAGCAATCCAAATCGCCGGTACCGACATTACGCACATGAAACAAGGACAGTTGGCAGACTTCAGATCAGAACAGCTCGGGTTTATTTTTCAAGACTTTAATCTGCTTGAAAACTTGACAGTCTATGAAAATATTGCATTGCCGCTGTCACTGCAGGGTGTTCCATCACGAAAAATCAAACCTTCTGTACAGGAGGTGGCAGCAAAACTGGGCATTACAAACATTCTGGAAAAATATCCGGCGACCATATCCGGCGGACAAAAACAACGGGCAGCCGCAGCACGTGCACTTGTTCACGAACCCGCCATTATTCTGGCCGATGAACCAACTGGTGCGCTTGATTCCAAAAGTGCCAAAAGCTTAATGGAAGCTATGGTCCATCTTCATAAAAACCATCATGTTTCGATTATGCTTGTCACCCATGACCCGCTTAGTGCAAGTTATTGCGACCGAATCCTGTTCATTCAGGACGGTGAATTGTATAAGGAGATTTTCCGCAAAGGGAGCCGGAATGAATTTCACCAGACCATACTAGACGCACTGTCAGAGTTCACATCACCGGATGAGGTGGAATAGAAAGGAGGTTTTCAATTGGAACAAGTACTTTTTATCATATCAATGGTTGCTTTGTTCAGTTCCGTTGCATTATTTATTGTTGAGCTAGTAAAAAAGGGTTATCAAAATATGGCTTGGAAAATGCCAGTTATTCTGTTTGTTATTTACATGGTGACGTATATACCATATTTGGCAATCAGCAATTAAGAAGGGATTTTATAAAGGGAGAGACCATGACATGTTACTGAAATTATCACTATCCAGCATGCGGAAGATGTTTAAAGACTATTTGGTGCTGTTGTTCGGGCTGACCATTTCAATTGCCATTTTTTATATGTTTGAAACACTTGCCCAAAACCAGGCCTTTATCGAGTCCAACTCAATGATCAGTGCTATCGTGTTCGTATTCCACGTTGGCACATTCATACTGGGCGCAATCACTGTATTTTATATTTTTTATGCCACATCCTTTATACTCACACTTCGGCAAAAAGAGATGGGCATGTACATGACGCTCGGGGCCAAAAAACATAAAGTTACCCAGCTCATGTTCTTCGAGACCTTTTTTATAGGTATTGTATCTTTGATGATCGGTTTAACTGTCGGCGTCGGACTAGCAAAAGGAATTGCCGAACTGTTCATGTGGCAGCTGGACTTCTCAGGTGAAGGATTTGAAGCACTATATCCACCTTCCATGATCACAACAATTATTTTTTATGTTGTGTTATTCTTCCTGACATCGATCGTAAATGCAGGGAAAATAGCCCGCAAAAGTGTCCTGAACCTGCTCCACGCTGAGCAAAAGCAGGATCATGTCAAAGTGAAAGGAAAAAAGACTTTCATCGGTGTGGTATTGGCGGTCATTTTAATAGGTGTCGGGTATTACGCCATGATCAACATGGGGCAGCTGGAACACTATGGGCTGATATTAGCAGCGATCACCATTGTACCTGGAACCTATTTAATGTTTATATCATTCCTGCCTTGGTTCGTGAAAAAATTGAAAGGCAATCGCTCCCTGAATGAAAAAGGACTTAATTCGTTCACACTTGGCCAGCTGCGATTCCGAATGCTGAATCTGACGAAAGTGCTTGGAACAGTTGCCATGTTGATTGCAATGGGACTTGGGGCGATGACAGCCGGTATTTCATTTTACCATAATGTTGAACTTCAGGCATCAGCCTTTTATGCCAATGACGCAGCTATTCACCAACCAACGGAAGAGGACGAAACCGCACTTGCGAACATGAATATCACGGAACAAAACACCTACCATTATAAAGTGAATGATCAGGGGGTTTATTTTCTAAAGGAAGACTTGCTGGAAAATCCACCGATGATTAAACAAGTGGATCCAACATCGATGGAGATTCCGGAGGGGACACGCATTTCAGAATCACTCCCTGAAGCGAAATACAAATTTGAAGAGTTGCCTGATGCCTGGTCCACCGCATTATCCATGGAGATGAATGCCAGCTCGTCGATGTTTGGCGGAAAAAGTATTTATGTTGTTGACAAAGGAAACTATCATGACATATCCGCAGACGAGACATCCGTTGAATTGTTGCAGGTTGATAACTTTACGGCGCATCTTTCACAGTTTGAAACAATCAGTGAGAATCAGCAGGAATTGGCGGAAAACTATCGTGGAGAGGGTGCTGAGACCATTCCGGGTAAATACGGTAATTACGTTGGGTTCAAGGCCATATCCAGCGGCACCATTTTCATGGGAATCTTCCTTGGTGTTGCATTTCTTATGATGATGGCAAGTGTCCTAATGTTCAAACTGCTGTCAACAGCAACGACCGACACCCATCGCTACAGCATGCTTCGCAAAATCGGCGTCCGAAAATCGCTGCTCGTTAAATCCATTTATCGAGAATTATTTCTGCTGTTCCTGTTTCCAGCACTCGTCGGTCTTGTCCATGTCCTGATCGGGATGCAAATGTTTTCGTTCATTATCATCGAACCGTATACAAAAATATGGATGCCAATCAGCATTTTCCTTGTTATCTATGGTCTGTATTTTTGGATTACAGTAAAGATGTATAAACGGATTGTATTGCCGAAAGAGGCTTAGCAATCCTTCGTTATCCTTATTATGAAAGAATCCGGATATCCGTACCAGAACCACCCCAATGTCATGCCCAAGCAGCATCAACCAGCTGCTTGGGCTCTTGCTTTCACATATAAATAAAGATACAGAATAATGGAAAACAACACCGATCCTGCCGCTGTCAAATAAATCATGTGATAGCCCATCATTGAAGCAATCGCCCCGAATGACATGGCTCCGATGCCAACTCCCATATCGAAGCAGGAGAAAAATGTGGCATTGGCCATCCCTTTCCGATTTTCGGGTGCATTGTTAACGGCCCAGGCCTGAAGCGCCGGCTGGACAGAGCCGAAACCGAGTCCGTATAGTGCAGCTGCAATCAGCATAACTACCGTACTTGGCAGCCATGATAGCAGCAGCATGGCACAAAAAATCAGGGCAGTGCCCGGCGGAAAAACATACAGATGTCCTTTCCGGTCATAAATTTTGCCGGAAAACGTCCGGGAAATCATCAGAAACACAGCATAAACAAGAAAGTAAAACTCAATACCGGCTATGTTGCTTTCTTCGGCGTAAAGCGGCAGGAAAGAAGCGATCCCCCCGAACGTGACGGTGACAAAAAACAATAAAATAGACGGCTGTATAGCGTTTTTTTCAAATATATCAAATTTAACAGTCGTTGATTGATGTTCCAGTTTCTCCACTTTTTTATAGCGAATGCGTGAAGACAAGATAAAAGCTGTCAGCCCCAGTACGGCACATATCAGGAACAAGGATGCAAATGAAATACGTCCAGCCAGTGTCAGCCCCAGTGAAGGGCCGAATGCGAGTGCCAGATTTCCGGACAGACCAAAGTAGCCCATCCCCTCACCACGGCGTTTGGGCGGAATGAGATCTGTTGCGATTGTACCTGTAGCTGTTGTTGATAAGCCCCAGCCAATTCCCTGTACTACTCGCATCATAAATAGTAAAGCGATAGCAGAAACGAATGCGTATGAACCGACTGACAGCACAAAAATCGCCAAACCAGTCATATAAACAAAGGCGCGACCTTTAGATTCCAGGGCATGTCCCGCATACGGTCTAAACAGCAACGCTGAAAATGTAAATATGCCAACGATGAGGCCAATTTGCTGATCACTCCCGCCGAGCTTTTCCACGAACAGCGGCAATGTCGGCAGTGTCATTTGAAAGCCAAGAAAAATAAAGAAATTAGCCATGCAGATAAATATAAAATCCTTTGTCCAGATTTTATCGCGGGCAGGTAGTGTTTGTGTTTGCAGTCCGGTCGTCATTGTATTTCTGCCCCCTTTTTCCAACAAAGAAGTATGATACTAAACGTTACTTAGACTCTCGAAATATAGTATACATGAGTTAAGCAGAATATGGAATGGGAACAAGTGAGGAATTTTGGACTGGTGCTTCAATGAAGGTTGAAACGAAGGTAACAAAAAATGCCTTAAGAATGGCATTTTTCAGCAAAACGTAAAGCCCGGGCAGTCACCCGGGTCTTTTGCAGCCCCAACCAATCTATTCACTGATAACGCCACATGCAATCCGATTACCAGCATCCCCTGACGGCTGTGATTTATAGTCATCCGCTTCTGAATGAATCACCAGTGCTGTTCCGCCTTGTTTCAGCAATGAGTTTTCTTGACCCTTCTTCAGTGTCACCATGTCAGCTGTTACATCGGCAACAACGTTTCCGTCCTGGTCAACTTCAATATTGGGTAAGTCCCCAGCATGCGGACCTTCCGAATGATCAAAACCATGTTTTGCATCGGTCGAATTATAATGACTGCCTGCTGATTCAAAGTCCGGCGCCTCACAGATTCCATTTTCATGAATATGGAACCCGTGTGTACCAGGCGGAAGATTAGAGGCATCCAGTGTAACATTCAAGCCGGTGTAAACCGATCTGAACGTAGCTGTACCGACCTTTTCCTTATCCTTATTATACATCGTTATCTCCAGTTTGTCCGTGTCTTCACTCAAATTGCTCATGGTTTCGATACCACTCTCGGAACCATGGTCCCGGGTTTCTTCCATGTCATCTTCTGTATCTGTACAGGCACTCAATAACATGGACAATACCAGCCCGGAGAATAGTATCCACTTTCTCATTCGGGCATTCTCCTTTCGATTGATGGATATATTTTCTTGTTTTAGTCTGTGCAGTATTGGAAAACTTATACATTCATTGACGCGTTTGATACCATAAAGAAAATAATTATTGGAGAGTGATGACGTGGGTATTTTTGATGGCATGATGGGGAATGCGTCAGAAGCCAGTGCACAAGAAGTGGAAAAAGAACTCAGTGAACTATTATCACCATCTGAAAATGTGGAACATGCCTACAAGCTTATCCGTGATTTGATGGTATTTACAAACAGACGGCTGATTTTCGTCGATAAGCAGGGCGTTACTGGAAAAAAGATATCATATCATTCGATTCCGTATAAAGGCATCACCCATTTTTCCGTTGAGACTGCAGGCACATTTGATTTAGAAGCTGAGTTGAAAATTTGGATATCCGGAAGTGTAGAACCCATACAGAAGACATTCAACAAGCAATTGAATATTTATAAAGTACAGCGTGTGCTGGCTGATTATGTTTCGAGATAGAATTATTGAAAAGGCAAGTGTCATATTAAACAATTGAGATGAATCTTTTAAGCCGATAAATTTCGATAATTCGCTGATACACGAACAAAGCTGATCTCCCAAAATGAATCGAAAGGTCAGCTTTTTGTATTTAAGCGGACACAGCTCACGGTCTTTACGTTTGTGCCGCAACAAATGACGATGATATTGACCAAACCCGTATTCGGCGGTGCAACTACTACAAGAAAGGCAGCCCACCAGCCTTGTACAGCCGGGTTATCTCCCCGGCTGGCAACCTTTGAAATGAAAGCATTCATATGAAATATTCCAATATCAATTTTAATCTTTAGTTTAGCTATGGGTATGTCGTTTAATGAGTTTCTCGACAATCGTTATGTCGCACCGGCCCTTGTATTCGTTTTTCATGCCGCCTGATTCAAACCACAAGATTTTCAGATTAATAAAACAAACGTAAATATGTGCGTTCTCCCGCCCGTCATCATGTTGACCGGCGACGATAACAGCACTTATCGGTACGAATGGTTCGGGGAAAAGTACGCTGTTAAAACTGATGATGCATTTGGCGGCCCTGGACAACGGATCATCGACATTTTTGATACGCCAGCTAATTCATACGACGAATCTTGGAAAAACAAGGTTGCCTATTGGGCCCCAATCATCAATCGGGTATAATTCATATGCGGGTGAGGATCTGCGAAAAATAAATCGTTCCGATGTACGGACTGGGACGGCGCACAATTTGCGGAAATCACCAGCAAGTTCTATCTTCCCTTAAACGAGAAGTATGGTAAACTATCAAACGGTATGCAGCAAAAGATCAGTCTGGCCTTGACCATACTGCGAAATGCGCCGCTTCTGATTCTGAACAAACCGACCTCATTCATGGATGTCCCATCCATGCGAGTGCTCATGGATCTTTTAACTGATTGGATGAATCAGGGTATCAGGGTGATCGCACGATTGTAATGACAAGCCATCAAGTTGCAGATATTATGAAACTTGCCGACTACTTATGCGTATTACATAACGGGAAACAAATCGGGACATTTGAAAAAGAGAAGCTGCTGCAGCGGTACCGGAAATATTGGATGTCATCCGACCTTCCTGAAGATGCGGTACCGGGCGAAATAGCAAGGGCATACCAGTCCACCATATCTGATCACCTTAATGAGACAGAAGCTTTTTTCAGTGAAAGCCATTTGTTCCATCGCCCACCAAGCGGTTTTGGATCTGAAAGAAATTCTGTCATACCTGCTGAAGCAGCCATCATGGAAGGGGAGGTTGTTTGATTGTACTTATTCTTCAGGTGATGGTCGTCCAGTTTGTTTTACCCGCCCTTTTTATCTTTGAACTGTGGAGGGCTAAATCAAAAAACAAGCTTGACTGGATGATCATGCTATTATTTACCATCACATTTATCATTTGGATGTTTCTTTCCGGCAGATGGGACTGGACGGGGTATTATTTCAAATACCTATGGCCCGTATTACTAATTCCAGCCATCTATTTTTCCTGGAAAAAGACAAAAGACCTGCCGTTTCGAACACCAATGAATACTCGTCAAAAGATTTCACGGGGCTTCTATATTGTCTTGTTCATGATCTTCGGAATGTACAATCTCAATGTTTTCAGCGGCTATACAACGAATGATGACGCAGTGGATCTTGCTTTTCCTTTACAGAACGGCACCTATTATGTCGGACATGGTGGCAGTTCCACACAGCTCAATTATCATAACGCCTATGAGCCGCAGCAATATGCCATTGACATCCTTGCTTTAAATTCGTTTGGCTTTCGGGCGAATGGGCTGTACCCGAAAGACCTTGATCAATATGCGATTCACGGGGACACCCTTTACGCACCGTGCTCAGGGGAAGTCGTGGAAATGCAGGATGGGCTGCCGGACTTGACACCACCTGAGATGGACGCTGATCACGCATTCGGAAACTATGTCGGACTCAACTGTGAAGGGACAGAAGCAGTTGTCTACATCGCACATATGCAGCAAGACAGTGTCACTGCTGATGAAGGCGACGCGATTCAGGAAGGGAAACAGATTGGTGCTGTCGGGAATTCCGGCAACACATCAGAGCCACATCTGCACATCCATGCAGAAAAAGATGGTGTTGGTATACCAATTGAATTTGATGAAGCGTTTTTAACACGGAATGATTTGATTCGTTCCAATTAGAGAGGTGAACACATATGGAAACGATGCTTACAGTCGAAACATTAGAAAAGTCATTTAAAGATAAGCAAGCCATTCGTGATATTTCATTTGACGTCCGGAAAGGTGAAATTATGGCGATACTGGGCCCGAATGGTGCGGGGAAATCAACGACGATACGCAACATTATGGGGATCATGTACCCAGACAAGGGATCAATCGCCTTCCGGGGACACAACGAGATACCACGCCATAAAATCGGCTATTTGCCGGAAGAACGCGGGTTGTATAAAAACGTGAAAGTAATGGATATCCTGCTTTACTTAGCCGAGCTCAAGGATTATCCGCTGAAAAAAGCCAGAGAGCGTGCACTCAGTTATTTGAAAAAATTTGACCTTGAAGGACAGGAAAACAGCTCAGTTGAGGAGCTGTCCAAAGGGATGGGTCAAAAAGTGCAGTTCATTTCATCCATCATTCATGAACCGGAACTGCTGATTCTGGATGAGCCTTTTTCCGGCCTGGACCCGGTCAGTCAGGAATTGTTCAAAACGGAAATACGCAGCCTGGCAGAAAACGGCACAGCCATTCTGTTATCCTCGCATCAGATGAACCTGGTGGAGGAAATGTGTGATCGGCTGTTCATGATGCACAACGGCAAACGCGTTATTTATGGTGATATGGATGATGTCAAAGAGAAATATGCCAATTTTAAATGCACGATACGTGGTAAAAATGATCCGCATGTGCTTGAAAATCTGCCGGATGTTGAACGGATCAAGCAAGATGAGGATACATCTGTCCTTTATTTGGCCAGAGATGTGCATCCAGTCAGCTGGTTGAAACATTTGCCAGAGAGCCTGTCTGTTCAGGAATTATCGATTGACCGCATATCATTGCACGAAATTTTTATCGATATCGCAACGGATCAAAATTTAGCACAGAAAGAAGGTGCCGCCTATGCGTAATGCCTTAAAAGTTGCCAAATGGGAAATCAAAAGCAATATGAAAAATAAATCGTTTTTAATCGGACTGTTTTTAACGCCTGTTCTGTTTTTAGGATTCATTTTTTTCGGAAGTCTTTTTGGTGATTCTGACAATGGCGGTGGAACAACACAGGTTTTTGTCCAGGATCAGCTCGGGATTTTTGACAGTCTAGAAGATACCGTGGAAGCGTCTGAGTTGGACTGGGAAATGCAGACGACAGACGTGAGTGAAGAAAATGTGGAAAATGAGCTGGAATCCAGTGATAATACCGCTTATATATTCCTGGATAAACGTGCCTTGAATGATGGAGTCATTCCGGTATACACAAGTGAGGAAGTCGGGCCTGGCTTCATGAATCAAGTGCAGACATTGTCCAATCCCGTAAAAACGTTGCAAATGCAGCAGCTTGGATTATCGGATGAAGAACTTGCAGCTGTTTCCATGACCATTCAGTTCGAGGAAACCACATCTGAGGAATTGGCTGCGGCTGATGAATCAGCGGAAACCTCTGAAAGCGGTGGATTATTCGGCGAAGATCCAGTCCAACGACTAATTCCCGCGGCTTTTGCCGGTATTGTCCTGCTGTCCATCGTCGTTTCCGGGATGTATATTTTCCAGAGTGCTTCTAATGAAAAAAAGGATAAAATTGCCGAAATCATCTTATCATCAGTAACACCCGGCGAATTGATGCAGGGGAAAATTATCGGGTATTTTGGACTTGGCATGATTCAGGCTGGTGTATTTCTTGCTTTTGCCATACCCATTGCCGTCTGGAAATTGGATGAACCGATTTTAGAATACTTGTTTGTACCTGAATCTATTCTGCTGGTTGTCATCGCCATCCTTGGGTACTTCCTGTTTGCCGCACTGTTTGTTGGTGTCGGCGCAACGATGGCAGATATGTCATCAGCCGGAAACTTCCAGGGCATGGTCATGATGCTGCCGTTTTTACCGTTTATATTTTTCAGTCCGGTCTTCAACGAGCCAAGCGGAGTGATCGCGCAGATCGGCACCTATATACCATTTACAACACCGGGTGTATTGCTGTTGCGGCTGACAGTGATGGAGGAATGGCCATGGACTGAAATCATCATTTCACTGGGCATTCTGGTTGTAAGCATCTGGATTTTGATGAAGCTTGCCGGAAAAATATTCAAGACCGGCATCCTCATGTACGGGAAAAATGCCACACCGGCTGAGATTTGGAAATGGATCAGAGCATGATGGAGCATGGAAGGTGGAGCAGCATTCTATGGCTGCTCCCTTTTTCCTGCATATAACGGGCATCAAGACCACTACTCCAGAAAGAATACTGCTCGGCAGACTAAATTCGCCAGTACACTGTGCGTCATAATAGCTCCGCTGAATGACGTTTCACTTTATTTTGGGTTGGCTCCGCATGTGCTGACGACTCAGCTGACCTGCTAATTCTCATGCTCTTCTGTTGATTTTCGCTCTCTTCTGTTGATTCTTTCTTTCTTCTGCAGATTTTCACGCTCTTCTGTTGATTCTCTCCGTGGTAATCATAATCATTGATCGTCTGTCTATTATCAAACAAGTTATCATAGCGATTACATGCGGAAAATTAAAATCTTCACTCACCTTAGTTCTGACATCTTTTACAATAGCTGTTCCAGTATTTCGTTCGTCATCAGCGGAAAGCTCATTCACTTCCCATACGGGTGGAACGATAGTGTGTAGTCTTGCACTGCTGCCTTTTTTCCAACACCTTTATCGGTAACATCAGAATTATTTCACGTATACTCAAGGATAACAAAAAACACAATGATTATAATTGCCAGCAAAACAAAGGTAGCCAATGTTTTTCGCATTTATCTTTTCCCCCTTTCGATCAGATTGAGAGATTTTTTGAAAACGATTTCAAATAAGGCATGGGAATTCCTGTTGCAGTACAAAATATACAGCCGCTGCCTACAAAAATAGAGGAGAGCCAACTATGAACAAACGTGTATTGGTGTGTCAACACTAAACTGAACAAATTTTTAAAGGTGCACTAACTTGTATTCATTCGGTGTTAGATAGTCTAGTGATCCATGTATTTGAATATTGTTGAACCAATTCACATAATCGAAAAGTTCAAAATCAAGTTCTTGTTGGCAAGAAAAAACTTTGCCATGAACGAATTCTGTTTTAATTGTTTTAAACGTTGCTTCAGCTACGGCATTGTCATACGGTGTTCCTTTTTCGCTCAATGATCTCTCGATATCAAACGTCTCTAATGCTTGGTCTATAAGCTTGTTCTTAAACTCACTACCCCGATCTGTATGGAATTATTCAAGGTAATTTAAGTTGTATTTAACCGTTGCGAAGGCACGTTGAACCAACTTTGCACTCTTATGAGGGCCAGCACTGTAGCCAACGATTTCTCGATTATATAAATCTACTAACACACAGATATAATGCCATTTCTGTTGCACTCGTACGTAGGTTAAATCACTCACAATCACCTTGAGTTCCTGGTCTTGATCAAAGGCTCGATTTAATGTATTCCCTACGGCCGATTCGTTACACGTGGTTTTCGTCGGCTTGAATTGAGCAACAGTGTATTTTGAGACAAGACCTTGATTTGTTCCTTAAACTCTTTTGAGAATGTTCTTCTCTCTCGTTTGGCCATTTGTTGATTCTCCTCCGTTTTATTTGAATCAAGTTTATATGACCTTAGTGTATCTGTCTAATTAAGTGTAACCTATCCATATGCATATCATCATCCAAACAATGACATACTACAAACGTTCTACTCTTTAGCGTCAATATACATAAACGAGAGTAAATATGATGAAAAATAAGTCTCAGCCAAATCCGCGGCTGACCTCAGCAGAGCTCGCCAACCTATGGACATCATACATGAACGACAGTATGGCGATTTGTGTAATCAAACATTTTTTGGCAAATGCGCAGGATAAAGATGTCATCCCCATTTTAAAATACGCACTCGACCTGTCCCAAAAACATATAAACGAAGTCTCGGAAATATTTCAGCGTGAAGCACACATCCGATTCCTGAAGGGTTCACCGAAAATGATGTTGATCTTGATGCCCCTCGTTTGTTTTCGGATACGTTCGCTCTCATTTACCTGCAAAACATGGCCAGACTCGGGTTAGTCGCGTATAGTTTTGCCCTGCCGCTTATGGCACAAAAAGATACGCTTAACTTTTACCAGAAATGTTTGGATTCCTCAATCCCGGCTTACCGAGAAACTGACCACAACCATGCTTAAGAAAGGGGTTTATACAAGGTCACCCTATATCTCGACTCTGGAAAAGGTCCAATTTATTGAAGAACAAGGCTATATGCATGGCTATTTCACCAAACGGCGGCCTCTAAGTGGAATGGAAGTTACGGTTCTGTTTCTGGGCCAGCTGACCAACATTTTTTCTAAAGTATTGTTTACAGGATATGCCCAGGTCGCACAATACAAGGAAGTACGAAATTACCTGCAGGATGGTAAAAAAATTGCGGATAAACATGTCGACGTGTTCAGGAGTATATTGAAAGAAGACGATTTATAAACACCTCAAACCTGGGACGCGGAAGTGACCAAGTCAACCACTCCTCCATTCTCAGATAAGCTGATGATGTTTCATACACGCGCATTAAGTACAGGAGGCATTGCAACTTATGGCGGGGCTATCCCCAATGTCTTGCGGCACGACTTAATACCCCAGTTCACCCGGCTGACAGCAGAACTCGGGAAATATGGAGATAAAGGTGCTGAAATTATGATTAAGCATAAATGGCTTGAGGAGCAGCCAAGTGCTGCGAATCGGGATAAATTGATTAATCATAAAACGAAAAAATAAAGTGCTGACAGGATAAACGAGCCGCAGAACTTTCTCAGTTGCATAGCTTATATGCAGGACAGCCTGGCCATTTACACCAAGAAATATTTTTTGCAAATGGCTGAGAATCCCAATATTCGTCCTTTCCTTCAGATAACCTAAAAATCTCGGAATCCCATATTCCAAAACTCACGTCTGTTTTTAGATGATGAACGACCGGTTCCTATCTGCTACAATGCTCTAGGATGATCCGGCAACCGCTCCACCATCCAGCCCTCTTCAGATAAAAGAATGGCATTTCATGTAACTGCCATGAATTTACCCGGTTTCGCCTATTACGGAACAAGTGTATCCGCCACGTTCAGGCTTGACCTTACTGCCATGTCCCTCGCCTTATAAAATATACAAAGGATGACGGCAATTTACTGATTGCCAGCTGGATGGAAGGGCCAACAGGGACGATTGGGCATGATGAACTGACCAGTAAGTAGCAGGGCGTTTACTAGGGGATTTTAACTGAAGACTTACTGATGGCAGATTCGCTTATACCATGGTAATTCCGGCAGAGTAGCATTTAAAGATCAGTCTTGGGAGGCAAAACATATTAAGTAAATATGCTGCGTCCAAGGTCAAGGAGATGTTCTGATGCAAAAATTAATCATCACGATAAGTGTCGTATTACTTGTGACCAGCGTCTTCACATCGGGTTATGTTACACCAATTGCTGAAGCAGACAATGACATTCCATCCTATGCCAAATGGGGACGGCTCGCCATGAAGGAAACGCAATCTAGGTATCCTAATGCGGACATTGTGGATTACCTGCACCAGGGGCGCGAAGAGAAGGATACGACAGCTGTGGAAAAATTCAAGTTATGGCTGCGGGAGGACAGCAGGGAATTCGGCGTATTTATAAATATTGAGTTTGACAGCGAAACAGAGGAAGTCATCGATATTTCTTTCGAGGAAACATCCGGCTGACATTATTCCGCAGACTGCAGTGTAAATTCTTCTGTATGACCGCCCCATTGAACCCTGACCTCAATTATCTCATCCTCCCGTACCAGTTTATGGCCGTGATTAATAAATACTTTATCCTTCGGCGGCACGTCATGAAAGTTCATCTCGGCTTTAGTGCCGCTGTTTGGTGTTTTATATTCATAGCTCATTTCTTTCGCAGCGGCAAGCTCCTCCAACGGTCCTTTATACGTCAGCCTGAATTCTGACTGTGCTTCGCGGTCACGCTTCCATACACCATCTTCTTTATATAAAATTTCCTTACCATCAACATGAAATTCCACAGTCCAGTGCTCACTCTCACCCGTAAATGTATTATCGTGTTCGGTGATATCTTTATTTTGTGATGCCGTATTTTCCGGATCAACGACCAGCATGACAGTAACTGCTAACAGGACTAAACCGACAAGTGCGGTAATTCCTTTTTTTCGGTCCAAAATGGATCACTTCCTTCCTATGCTTCGACCGGGGATGGTCGTTATTCAGCGGTTCAATCGGGTTTATCCTTGTGTAACCTTCTGTGGCAATGGCTTACGGAACTTTTCAAATCTTTATCATCAATTTACTAGAACAGCTCTTTCATAAAACTGGCCAGTTAGGGGAAAACTTTAACAGAGGTGATCACATGGACAAAAGTAATCTGAAACTGACTTCTGCTGAAAATCGGGACCTTATGGGGCGAGTATATGAATGGAACAGCCATGAATATCGTCAACAAATATATGTTATCCATCATAGAAGATGACAAGATAAAAGCGTTGTTTGAAGAAGCGATTCAAACATTCGAGGAACAAAAATGTTAACTCCAAACTTTTATCCAAAATGAAGGGTTCCCGATACCAATAGGCTTTACTGATTCCGATCTGATCAATGGCGCCAAACGATTATTTTCAGACATATTTTGTTTACATTATTTGCACATTGTACTACACACGGTCTATTAGGACACATTGGCGCGCTAACCACTACAACCCGAGAAGATTTGCGGGCGTTTTACGATAAATGCGATAACGAAGGGAAAGCCATATATCAAAAAACAACTGATTTATTACTCGAAAAAGGACACTTTCAACGAGATCCGTACTTTTACCCGGAAGGAAGCCTTGAATTTGTGTCCGACCAGCAATTTCTCAGCAAGTTTTTCGGGAAAAAACGCCCGTTAAGTGCAGTGGAAATCATTGATCTCTCCTTTAATATCAAGAAAAAGATCATGGCCAAAACATTGTCTATCGGCTTTAGTCAGGTGGCGCAATCAAAAGAGATCAGGAAATTTTTGAAAAAACACAACAACTTCTGATCAGCAGATTCAATCACTTGGTAGTATTTTACATGGTGATCACCTGCCTGTTCCAATGTCCTGGGAGACTGAGGTAACAACCTACCAGGAAGCACCCTGTTCAGATAAATTAATGCTGTATTACATTGGGTTTCTATTTTAAACTGCACAGGCATATCACGGTGCAGGACTTACATCTGCTTTGCGGACAGATCTTGTAACAGCCTATGAAAAAATCATACTGAAAAACTTAATGATAAACAAGGAATGGTTTAATCTTATGACTAAACATAAATGGTTTAAACAGCCGCCACTTACCCCTGACCGAAAAAATATCGCAAAGGACAGATAACCCCTGCGCAGCCTGACTTAGCGTCAGAAACGTTTGCCGATGTCCAAACTGTTACGGAGCAAATCCATAAAAAATGATGATGAATACATGCAAAACGACAGAACCAATTGGTATCAACAAAATAAGTCCCCCCAACAAAAGTCAGCCATTTCACCCATGAATCACTTCCTGTCTCAAGCCATAGGTGAATTGGTTTGCCAGTACTAACCTGCGAAAATGCCACTGCTGCTCCAGTTAAATTGTTTCATTGATGAATCGCATCATTGCTTCTGCGGACATCCTCCTCCTTCACCTTAATATGATAGGTCGTAATGGAGCCATTTTTTCTGTTCTTTTCTGTATTAGATGTCATGGTACTTATTTTAAAGACTATATTGTTATCGCTCAGTCTGGCCTTTGCTTTATAATAGTCACTAATATCCTGCGTTGAATGAACAATTTCCCATTTCTGAAACAAATCCTTCATCAAATGACGCATCAGCGTTTCCTCCTCATCCCGGTCAAACCGGATCAATATATTTTTCCAGAAACAGTACCAGCCGGCTATGAATGATGTTGCCAACTATAATAAGGTCGCTTTCAACTCCTTTCTCCATCACTTTATTCTATGCAACGGACATTATGACCAATTCCTGAGCAAAGAAGATTACTCTTAAACAGCCATTTAAAAACGGCAGAATGATACGTTCCGGTACGAAAAAAGTCATTCTGTGAGCCAGCCCCGGTCTTTCGGTTGCTTTGGTATTTATGGACTGCCATTCTGCTTATTTCACCCCGAACGAATCCATATTTCAGGCAGCTTCATTTTAGCTTGCTTTAGTGCTACAAAATATTGGCCTTGATAAATACTTTCATGTTGAATAGCAGCAGCTAATACCTCATAAACGATAAATTTTCACTACCCATTTTGATGTCCTTCACAGTTGTTGTCGTTAATTGATGCGCAAGATCATCCCTGCTTCTGTTCAGTTCTTTCATGAGGTCGCACTCCCAGCAGAAAGATTGCCGGGAAATTGGATGACGCCAGTACTTAGGCCATCCCGGTATACATCCCTCATACAAATCATATGACTGAAAAGTTTACGCAGTGTCCCTTCGTCTATTAATCTGGTATCCCACTTATCCTAGGCGTTTCTGCTGCGAGCCTGTTCGTCATATCGGCAGTATAAAGAAAACCGTTCGAATCCATACTTGTTCACACTCACTCGATAATCAGCATGTCATTTTCATCAAATGTCCAGTCTTCACCATAAGCGACTTCCCACATGTACCCATCCGGGTCTGCAAAATATCCGCTGTAGCCTCCCCAGAAAACACGCTTAGATTCCTTTACGATTGTCCCACCTGCTTTTGCGGCTGTTTCCATAACGCCATCAACTTCTTCAGCCGATTTGGCGTTGTAGGCAAGGGTAATTCCCGAAAATCCACGTCTTGCTTGCGGTTCCTGCTCATTTGCATCTTTGGCCAGTTCTTCCAGCGGATATAATGCCAGTTTTGTTCCATCATTCTGAAAGAACACAATTTCCGGATTATCTTCTTTGACCGATGTTTGAAATCCCAGCCCATCTCTGTAAAATGTAAGCGATAAATGAATATCCTGTACACCCAGCGTTATGAGATTAATTCGATTCACGGTAATATCTTCCTCTCCATTATGATTTAAATGAAGATTTCTCGAAAACCTTCCAAAATCCTTTTATTTTTCTAAAACTTTTGAATGATTTTTGCATAGCTGTGTTTAACCTCTGTTTAAAATGGAAAATATGAATTACTACAAGTGAAAGGAGAGTTCCATATGGGGAGAATACGTTTACTGATTGCTGCAGCTGGCTTTTTACTGTTTTTTTTAATGTTTATTCCATTCGTTCAAGCTGAGGACCAACAAACATATGAAGTTGGGACCGATGTGCTGAATGTCAGATCCGCTCCGTCGCAGAGTGCGGATGTTGTTGGTTATCTTGGAAATGGTGATCACGTTGTTGTGTTTCAGGAAAAATATGGATGGGTACAAACCTACTTTGACGGACAGGCTGTATGGGTGGCATCGCAATATCTATTTCCAGTCGAACATGACATAGCAGTCCGCAGTAAAGTTTCCAGTGATGAGAGCTTGGTGGAAACCGATACGGCCAGTGATCATTCAACTGCACTCAGCGGCTTGAACATTGTCCTTGACCCTGGGCATGGCGGAAAGGATCCCGGCGCTATTGGGATTGGCGGTGTTCTTGAAAAAAAACTTACGATAAACGCATCCGACAGAGTTGCCCAACAATTGCGTGAGGCTGGCGCGAATGTTATCCAGACACGTTCAGATGACACATTTATCTCACTTGAGGATCGTGTCCAAATTAGTAAGGCCAATGAGACAGATGCTTTTATCAGCCTGCACTATAATGCATTCCCGCTTGACGGAGTGAATGGTTTCAGCACTTTTTATGACGCATATGATGACCGGGCACTTGCGGATGACATTCAATCTGGTCTCGAACAGCATATGGCATTGAACAGCCGTGGCCTCATGCAAAAAGAATATCATGTACTGCGTGAAAACCGTGATGCATCTGTATTGGTGGAGCTCGGATTCATCACAAATCCATATGATATGTCCATCATCGAAACGGCAGAGCACCAGGATCATGTTGCGCAAGGGATTACAGAAGGGATTGCGGCATATTTTAATGATTAATGTGAGCAAGCTGCCTTTTTTGAAGGGCAGCTTTTTTAGTTGTTCAGGTCATTCGGATTTTGGTCGGTAAACAATTCAACTTTTTCTTGATGTTGTTGTAGTACTAGTATTTGTGGAACGCTTTTTTTGTGCATTTTTTCGACTAGTGCGATGTCGCTTACTGGCCTGCATGTTGTCACATTCTCTGAACCTGACAAAAATATGCAGGAGGTTATCTAAAGCTCCTCAGCAATTGAGAAAAAGCTATCGTTCTTTAAACCTTAAAGCCCTCTATGCAAAATCAGCTGCTCTCCTTTTTTTCCCATTACACGCTTTCCTTTATCAACGAATCCAGCTTTTTTATAAACGTGTTGTGCTGCTGTATTTTTGAGATTGACAGCGAGGATTATTTCTTTTTTTTCAGGAAAATGATTTTTAAAGAAAGGTGTGAGCAATTGCAGTGATTGTTTTGCGTAACCCTTTCCCTGTTGTCGGCTGTCAATCGAATACGCCCTCAGCAACATAGCTTGTCTATTCCCGGTGTATTTCCTCACACCGTTCCAGCCATGCAGCACAAAAAAACCAATAACCGTTTGATTTTTTACCAAAACGATTGGATGACGGTCATGACCGCGATCTTTTATGGCATCAATGGGATGCGCGGTATAGTAGTGATGATCCCCTTTTAAATAATAGTTTTCCAGCTGTGAATGAAATCTCGGATGATAGCATTGCAACGTGATGTTATCGTTCCTTGTTAAAGTCATACTGCATTTCCCCCTATCTCCTGGCATAAATCATACTCAAAGTAGTATTAAATTGGTATGTTTCAACATGATAGCCGTTTGTCGCGAGCCATTCTGTCAATTTGGATCGGTCAGCATAAAATTCATCTTCTATGGCGTCGATTGCTTCCAAGTTGCCATTCTCCCCAAAATACCTCATTATGTCGGTACGATGCTGCGTGTCATTAAACATTAGATCGACAACGCAAACCTGTCCATTCGTTTTCAAAACACGGTTCATTTCGTCCAGTGCGAGCAATTTTTCATCATCCGGAATGTGGTGCAAAGCATAGCTTGATACGATGGCGTCAGCCTGGTTATCCAATAATGGCAGTGCGAGAAAATGCCCTTTCCGTGTTTCAATGGCCGGATATTTTTCGGCACACACTTTAAGCATTTCCTCGGACTGATCAATACCAATGATCCTGGCACCTTTATCAAAAAATTTTGCCCCAAGATTGCCTGTCCCGACACCAATATCCACGCAAACATCATTCGGCTGCAAATTGGTTGTTTCGGCGGCTTTGGACAACGCTTTGTCGTAATCTTGATGGACATTGAACCTGTAACCGGCCATTTTGATGTTTTGATCATAACCGGCTGCCTGATCATCAAAATGCCACTTGTCCTCCCAGCTTTTGCGAAGGTTTTTCATATTTTTCAGATGCTTGGCCAAGGCGACAATCGTATCAGTTGGACTGTCATCTTCGGTTGTTTTTTCAATCATCTGATCAATCGTATGGATCATATCCTTCATTTCAATCCATTTTTCGAACAGGGCTGAGCGCTGGACGTTCAAATAATCATTCATGCTCATATCCGGGTTGTCCAAAACCCCTTTGATCGTGTCAATTTGCATGCCAATTTCACGCAGTGCAAGAATGGTGCTGAGGCGGAGCAGGTCATGATCCGTGAATGTGCGATAATCATTTTTTGCGTCTTTTTGCGGACTGACCAATTCTTTTTCTTCATAAAAGCGGATAGTCCGCGGTGTGGTGTTTAACTGTTTGGCGGCTTGATTGATGTGCATGTGTTTTATCTCCTTTCATATATACTATACACGTTGACGTTAAGTGAATGTAAAGTGGTTTTTTAAAATTTCATTGCAGTAGTAAATTTCTGCGGGAACGTCGAGCAGCCGGTTGGGTTAACTATAGCGAATTTCCAGTAATCTATAGCGATTTCGGCCTGAACGATAGCGAACTTCGGGCAAACTACAGCGAATACTGCTTAATCTATAGCGGCCCGTTGCAAACTACAGCGATTTTAACCCGAACTATAGCGCTTTTACTTTATATAAAATGTTGGCATTCGGCTGTACTGGAAAGAAGGTGTTATACTGATTACAGATTTGAAAAAGCGAGGTTTTATGATGAATGAACAACTGCAGGAAGTAATCGAGGATACACGTGCATCTTTAGGATTAAACAACCATTACCTAAATCGGTATCACTTTTACCGGGAAAAAAATCATTTTAATGAAACAGCGTATATTTTAAATATGGAGTGGTTCCCGGATGATGCAGAGACTTCAGGTGATGACTTAAATCCTGCGGGGACAGTTGCCGTCGATGTGAATTTTTATACGAAAGCAGTACGCCGGATTATTTTCGTTGGGAGTGTCAACAGTGCGGACAGCAGTATGTATCCGACATCAGAAGCGAAGGAAGGTGTCATTGAGTGGATTGAGGAGATGACCGGGCTGACGTTTGGCAGGCAGTTTTTGATTGCACGGGACGATGAGCAATTACTGCAATTCGAAGCGGCGGTTGACAATATTCCCGTGTCACCAGGTGGCATTATTAGGGCCGAATTCAATGAGGACAGCGTACTGACGGTGTTTTATATTGACGGGGATTTTCCGGATGAAGAGCAGATCGAATGGGAGCCGTTTGCGCTGATACCAGACAAGTATGAACCCATAGCAAGCGCGCAATGCCAGTTGCTGGAACTCCCAGATGAGGACAAAGAAAAATGGGTGCCGGTTTATGGGATTGAGGAAGTGTTTTTGACAAATGATGCCGGGCGGACGATCCCGTTTACATTTGGTGTTGATCGGAGTTCGTTTGTCGGGAGGGATGAAGTTTTGCGGTGGGACGAGCCGCTTGAAGGCGAATTTGAGCGGAAAGATATTGACTTGTCGCCTGAAGTGACGCTTGAGACCGTACTGGCCAATGCCTCGCATCCGGATACGAAGCCGTTGACTGATAATGAGGTTGCAGTATGTGAGCGTGAAGTATTGCGCTTTATGCGCCTGGTTTATCCGAATGATACCGGCAAGCGAAGGCTCACCGGATTTTATCTGAAGGACGATTATATTGTGGCAGAGATCAAGCCTATTCAAGACGCTCGAAATGTGCTCGATATTAAAATAAAGCTGCTCATTGAGCGGGACACACTAACTGCTGTGAACTATTTTGATCAGGACGTGCTGTTTGAGAGATTTAAACATTTTGCAAAAGCTGATGAGCCGCTTCTGTCACTGGAAGAAGCATTTGATAAATTAGGTGAGCACCTTGAGGTTGATCCGGTTTATATCTATGACGACAGCCGTGGCCGCTATATTATGTGCGGCAAGATTGACTGTGCCTATGGTGTAAATGCAGTGACAGGCGAGGTTGTCGTGCTGAATGATTTAAAATAGCCGGTGGGTTTTTAGGTACACCGGCTATTTTTGGAACGCTTCAGCTGTTGAATTTGTGAACTTCGGGAAAATCATCGTGAGTATCGGGATTTCTGCCCAAGATACCGATGTTGGAAGGCTTAATTGTGAACGCCGCTGCCAACATCCCCTCATAAATCATCGAACCCGTTCAGATCACTTGTTTTCGTATACTGCCGGGACTTTTGCTCAAAAAAGTCTGTCTTCGTGCCGTCAAAGTTATCGGCATATGCCCGGATCCATTTCATCGGGTTTTCCGTATGGTCTGGATAAATCTCGCTCAGACCCATCATCCGCAGCATTTTGTTGGCTCGATACTTGATGTATCCTGTCATTTCGTCAAGATCAATGCCATCGATATCGGCGAGCACGTATGTGGACCATTCGATTTCGAGCTCAACCGACTCGCTGAACCTGCTGTAAACCCAATCCGCAAACGCCGCCGTATTCAGATCCGGGTTCTCTTCGAGTGCCGCCCGGAATAATTCCGCTATGAAGCGTCCATGCTCAAGCTCATCCCGGTTAATGTAACTGATCATGGTTGATGTACCGACCATTTTGTTTTGCCGTGCCAAATGATAAAAGAACGCGAATCCGGAGTAGAAAAACATTCCTTCCAAAAGTGCAGTGTATACCATTGTCTTTAAAATATTTTCAATGGATGGCTCCTCAACAAATGCATTGTATTGCTGCATAAGTGTTTCGTTCCGTTTGAGCAAAACAGGATCTGTGCGCCCGAGCTGAAAGGCTTCGTTCTGTTCATCCAGTGACACAACCGACGACAAAACATAGGAATAGCTTTCATTATGGACAGCCTCCTGCTGGGCGATGACTGCCATAATCGACTGAACAGACGGGTCAGTTGCATACAGCGACAAAAGGAGCGCCGTCCGTGTCTGCGGGGCATCCAGCGTTGACAGCAGGCCGATGATTTTCAGATAGGCATCACGCTCCTCATCGGTGAGCGAAGCAAACTGACGCAAATCATCAGACATATTGATTTCATCCGCCTGCCAATAATTTCCGATCAGCCGCTTGTACATTTTATACCAGTGCGGATAAGCGATATCGTTCCAATTCAGAATGCCGCTTGACTTCCCGCCAAACAAGGCTGTTGATTTGTTCGGATTCATAGGTTGCAATGTTTTGGCTCTCTCAAGCAAGACTTTTGACATGATGAAGCACTCCTTCCAGCCATTTTTCCACGATAAGTTCCTGTGAGCCGCGCGGTGACTGCTCAATTTTCAAGCCGGGCCACCTGCTTTCATAAAATGCTGCCAGCTTATCCACCGCCAGGCAAAACAGATCATCACCACCGAATTGCGTATCACCTGTGCCAAATAAAGCTACATTGTTCGGTTTATAGCCGATTTCCAGCACGAAATCTTTCACCTCATCAGGGGTCGCGCCCATCTCCCAGGTGAATGTGCCGAGGAAAATCAAATCGTATGCAGATGCATCAATCGGCGGGTCAATACCTATCCGGTGCAGATCGGCTGTCATCCGGTCGGCTTCAAGGTAATCGGCAATCATTTCCGCCGTTTCCTTTGTATTGCCACTGTATGATAAATAGGCGATAAGACTTCTCAACTTTGACACCACTCACATTCTTCGACATCATTGGACGTTGATCGGACATAATACGTCGTTTTCAATCCTTCCTTCCACGCCTGCAGATGCAAATCAAGCAGAACCGATGCTTTGATCGTATTCGGCACGTAAAAATTGAAAGAAATACTCTGATCAATATGCTTTTGCCGCGCTGCATTCTGTCTGACCGACCAGCGCTGATCCAGAATATACGCCGATCTGCGGTATATATCATATGTGTTATGATCCAGTTCTGGTGCAGTTACAGCAATTTTGAAATCCTTCTTTTCCTCAAAGTAAAACGGCTGGAACACCGGGTCGATACTGGCAGATGAACCCGCAATCATCGATGTCGACGAATTAGGTGCCACGGCCATCAGATAACCGTTGCGAATGCCATTTGCTGCTACATCCCGCTTTAATTCGTTCCATTTTTCACCTGAATAACCTTTGTTCGTAAAATAATGGCCTGACTGCCATGTGCTGCCCTCAAATGCTGGGTAGCTGCCCTTTTCCTTGCTCAGTTCCATGCTTGTTTTGATCGTCAGATAGGCGATTTTTTCATACAATTGATCAGCGTATTCGACAGCCTCGTTAGACTCCCAGCGGATATTTTGTTTTGCCAGCAGATGATGCCAGCCAAACGTGCCCAGCCCGATGGCACGATATTTTTGATTGGTCATCTGCGTTTGTTTGAGCGGCAGCGTATTGATGTCAATCACGTTATCGAGCATGCGGACTTGAATATTGATCAACCGCTCCAGCACCTGATCCGGGACAGCCCTGCCCAGGTTAATCGAGCTCAGATTACAAACAACATAATCACCTGGTTTGTATTTTTTAACGATGGTTCCATCCGCCTCAGTCACTTCCTCCAAAAATTCAGTAGGGGACTGGTTTTGCGTAATTTCCGTGCACAGATTGGAACAGTAAATCATACCATTATGCGGATTGCTGTTTTGCCGGTTTACCTCATCACGGTAAAACATGAATGGTGTCCCGGACTCGAGCTGTGATTTCATGATCCGTTTCATAATGTCGATCGCCGGGACGACACGTTTGGTGAGCTGATTGGACTGTACACATTCCAAATAGCGCTCACGCCACGAACCGGCACCTTTTTCTTCATCATAGAAATCCTCGAGCGAATACCCCATCACCTGACGTACTTCATGCGGATCAAACAAATACCAGTTGCCACGCTTTTCCACCTGCTCCATGAAATAATCCGGCAACGAGACACCCGTGAATATATCATGCGCGCGCAAACGTTCATCACCATTGTTCAGCTTCAAGTCGAGGAATGACTCAATATCGCTGTGCCAGACATCGAGATAGATGGCGATCGCGCCTTTCCTGGTGCCTAGTTGATCGACGCTTACAGCCGTGTTGTTCAACTGCTTGATCCATGGCACAACACCACTGGACATGCCTTTAAACCCTTTGATCGAACTGCCGCGTCCGCGGACTTTCCCCATGTAAACGCCAATTCCGCCGCCATTTTTGGAAAGCTTGGCAATATCGGTGTTGCTGTCGTAAATAGACTGCAGGTTGTCATCCACCGTATCAATAAAGCAGCTCGACAGCTGGCCGTGTGTTTTGCCGGCATTCGTGAGCGTCGGTGTAGCAACCGTCATATATAGATTGCTGAGCGCCCAATACGCTTCAGCAACATAGCGGGAGCGGTATGAACGGTCCTCGTCCTGCATCAGATGCATGGCAATGACCATCCAGCGTTCCTGCGGCAGTTCATATGTGTGTTTATCATGATCCGTTGCAAGATAGCGTGTTGCCAGCGTGTACAGGCCGAGGTAATTGAATAGTAAATCGCGCTCCGGCTGGATCATTTCGGCAAAATAATCCATCTCTTCTTTTGTGTATGTTTGCAGCAAGCGGTCAGTGTAAATGCCTTTTTCAGTCAGTATTTGAATCAGTTCGTAAAAATCACCATATTGACGTGTGGAACCATACCCCCTGTTGGCTGCTGCCTGTTCGTATAGTGTCTGCAGGTACAGCCGGGCGGCGGCAAATGCCCAGTCGGGATTAGCCTCATCGATATTTTCAAGGGCGCGTTTAATGAGGTGATCTTTATTGATGTCTGACCCTGGTTTATGTACCTTTTCCAAAAATGCTTCCTTATCCACTTTCAAGCCTTCCGTTGCCCGATCAATCAATTGTGTCAGATCGTCCGTCACTGTTGTCGTCATGGTTTTGCCTCCTATGAATCTATGATTTCCATATAAAAAAATCGCTCATCCCTAGAGATGAACGGGTGCAAAACGACAGAAAATATGTATCATGTCCTATCGTTTCACCATCACTTTCCCCGAGGAATCGAAACGTCCAAGCTGAGGCAGGTCTCCTGACTTGTGCTTCCACCTACTAGGACCCCTTCCCGTACCGCTGCCGCAGAGCCTGCGATACAGTGGACAGCCCATTCGTCTCACTCACAGTTGCGGGGACAGTTCCGGATTTGAACCGGATTCCCTTTTAAGACAAAACATGTCACCTTAACTCGCGAACACTATATCTAGTGTATTTATGCGATTTTTATTAGTATATATTGTATTCAAAGCGTATCATAGAATAATAGACAATGCAATAGATTTAAGGAAAAGTTACCCGATCTGTTGTTCAGGAACATAGAAAAATCATCTGCAATTCAACCTCCCTCCTTCTTCTAAGCTGCTCAGCCCCTCCTTGCATCAGCAGCTTTTTTCCTTTCATAACCTTGAAATCCAAGCAGCTTTATGGTAGATTAAATTTAATCGTATATTTTCTTGCTTCAATACGTTGAAGTGGGATAGAGGTGCGAAGACCATCAGTAAGCAATCAGAGGATGATGAGGTCCAGTGATGATTGTGGAAAGGGGGATTCGCCGAAACGGAGAGAACCTCATATTCTCAATGTTGGTTCTGGTATTGAATAAATACAGGACTGTCATATAGGAGACTATATGGAGGGCTATCTTGCGCTGAGAGACGGTTAAGTGACGTTTCTGCTGCAACAGCGACCCCTCGTTGTTGTTTTTTTATGGTAAAAATGGGGATAGCCCTTTTTAAACTTTACAAAAGGGTGTGAAAAGCGATGAATTTCGGTCAAGTATTAACAGCCATGGTGACCCCATTTGATCAAAATGGTCATATCGATTTCCACGCAACACGTACATTGGTCAATTATTTAATCGCAAATGGATCGGATGGACTAGTGATCGCAGGAACAACTGGTGAATCCCCGACGTTGACAAATACTGAGAAGCTGGACTTGTTCCGCTTCGTCGCACAAGTTGCTGATGGACGTGTTTCCGTCATCGCAGGAACCGGTTCAAATAATACACGGGCATCCATCGAGCTGACAACACAGGCGGAACAGACTGGCGTCGATGCGATCATGCTCACGACACCATACTACAACAAGCCTTCTCAGGAAGGTCTGTACCAGCACTATAAAGCAGTTGCACAAGCAACATTCCTTCCTGTGATGCTGTACAATATCCCGGGCCGGAGTGCAGTAGGCATTGCACCGGAAACCATTACCCGACTAGCTGAAATCGATAATATTGTATCTGTCAAAGAAGCAAGCGGCAACCTTAATACCATGACAGAAATTATTAGCAAAACACCGAACGATTTCACGCTCTACAGCGGCGATGATAATTTGACGCTTCCTGTCATGGCGATCGGAGGTAACGGGATTATATCCGTCTCCTCCCATATTATCGGAAACGACATGCAGCAAATGATCCAAAGCTTCCAAAACGGCGATGTGAATCATGCGGCTGCCATCCACCAGGAAATCCTGCCGGTGATGAAGGCGATGTTCGAACAGCCAAGTCCATCCCCGGTAAAAGCCGCTCTGAACATGATGGGGATTTATGTTGGAGACGTTCGTCTGCCAATGATTCCACTGTCCGGCGACGAAAAACAGCAGCTGCAGCAAATGCTGCCGCCGCATAAAGTGAAACTTCATTCAGCGGAACGTTTTTCTCCGCTGAATGTTAGTTGAACAGAATCGGACATTTATGGACAGTTTGCCGCCGTTCTTTGGTGGGTTACTGTCCGTTACATGCGGGGGAAAATAACCGAAGCAGGCTGAGGTTTTTAACCCGCTCTATGGACGTTTATCGCGTTTATGCAGCGGGTTTTTTATTATATCAATCGGCGTGACGACTAACGTTGCTTGCTAATCTCACTTAATTGTGAACATCAGCCGAATCCAGCTCAACTTCCACGAATTCATCAAAACTGATCTTTACGCCTGTACGATTTTGCGTGTATAAACCCGGTTCCGCTCAATCACGATGCATCCGTTCGCTTCAAATGTTCTTAGCATCGGGGTATTTTTCTCACTCGTCGACCCAATATAATATGAAGCTCCGAAATCATCCTTCAGCACCTGCAATGCCTGTTTGTGGAGCGTCTTGCTTTTGCCCTTACCGCGTTCTTCAGGAATCAAGCCAATATAAAACAGTCTTCCTTCATCGCGCGTATCTGGTTCGATATGTGGCATAACAACACCAATTGGTGTACGGCCATCATATGCCAGCCTGCACGTAGACTGATAGGCCAGACCCAATTCCCTCCTGACATTTTGCATTTGTTCGTTCATGTCCATAATTGGTGCGGCATTCGGTGAATCGGCTGCCGCCTCCTGCCATACACGTGTGAATTCCTCAAGCGGTAATTCATTCATTGAACGCAAAGAAAAAAGAGCCTCGTCCGTATCAGCCCAATCATCTAGCTCTTTTCGGACCATCACCACATGATCATGCAATTGAAAACCTTCCCTCTCCAGCAATCGATCAACCGACTCTGAAAATTGACTGTTCACCAAAACATTTACACTCGAAACCTCTTCAAAAGCAAGATCCTCCATAAAATGACGGACAAGTTCAATCATCTCAACCTCTGCCAGATTTTTTGTATCCTCAATGGTTACAAAGTTTTCGCCTTCAACGATTTTGACTTTCCGGTAAATGGCTAGTCTGTCAAAGGCACCCATATAATCCCTCTCCCTCTCTGTTTAGATAAATTCACGTCTACCCATTGTTCTTTTTTGGCACTGCTATAAATCCAGTTTACTGGTAAACTCTTTAAATGACCAGTGATCATCCAAACATTTCATTATCAGTGAATATCCTGCAAACATATTGAAAAGCTATCGGTAGAGAGGGTGAAAAATGATGAACAAGAATTTGATTGATTGGCCGACATTTTTAGGAGCGTTATTTCTGCTGCTTGCGGTTTCCATTCCATTGGCGGTTTTCCCGGAAGCGGGAACAGAAATCGTCAATATGGCGAATGACTTCATGACCGGGAACTTTGGTGTCATGTATTTAATATTTGGGCTGGCAGCTTTTGCATTTCTGATTTATGTTGCCTTCAGTAAAAATGGTCATATTAAACTTGGTGATCAAGATACAGATAAAGAATTCGGTACAATATCATGGGCGGCCATGCTGTTTGCCGCAGGAATCGGTTCCAGCATCCTTTATTGGGGCATGATCGAGTGGGCGTACTATTATCAGGGGCCGCCGTTTGGAATAGAAGGCGAATCTCAGGAAGCGGTTGATTGGTCTGCCTCATACGGTATTTTCCACTGGGGACCGATTGCCTGGTCTATCTATACATTGCCTGCTTTACCGATTGCTTATTTTTATTACGTCCGGAAAAAACCCGTCCTGAAAATAAGCGAAGCCGTCAGACCAGTTCTGGGCCGGTTAGTTGATACACCGCTTGGTACGGTTGTTGATGTGCTGTTCATGTTTGGACTGATGGGTGGTGCCGGAACAACGCTTGCTTTAGGAACCCCCATGATTGCAGAAGGTGTCCATGACATAACAGGCTTACCGGTAACACTGCTGATGAAAACTGTTATCATGATTATTTGTACCAGTATTTTTGCTGTCAGTGCCTATTCCGGTCTGCGCCGTGGGATCAAAGTACTGAGTGACATCAATTTATGGCTTGCCATTTTTGTGCTTGCTTTTATGTTTTTGTTCGGTCCGACGTTATTTATTAGTGAAACTACCTTTACGAGCCTCGGTCTCATTTTGGACAATTTTTTCAAAATGGCAACATGGCTGGAACCGTTTGCCAACGTTGAAGGTTTTACCGAAACCGAATTTCCGGAAGCGTGGACTGTGTTTTATTGGGCATGGTGGCTTGTTTATGCACCGTTTGTCGGGCTGTTTGTGGCCAGAATTTCGCGCGGGCGGACCATTCAGGAAATGGTTTTCGGTACAATGCTCTACGGAACACTGGGCAGTGTCCTGTTCTTCGGCATCATGGGCAACTTCGGGATTCATCTTCAATTAACCGGAAGTTTTGACGTTGTCGGCTTTATGAATGAAAATGGTGCACCTGCTGCGATCATCGCCATTCTAAACCAGCTTCCGATGTCCGGAATCATGGTTACAGTGTTCACTGTTCTCGCGACTATTTTCCTTGCCACAACGTTTGATTCATCGTCTTATATACTCTCGGCAGTTGTCCAAAAAGAAGTTAAATCTGAACCACTTCGCTGGAACAGATTATTCTGGGCATTCACTCTTTGCCTGATGCCACTGGTCCTGATGTTCATCGGTGATCTGGAAACATTGCAGACAGCCAGTATAGTTGCCGGATTCCCTGTCCTGTTCATTATGGGGTTATTGGCCTGGTCATTCATAAAAGCTTCCAACGAGGATATACGAGCTTCCAAAGATTATGAACCGCCGACAATCCACATCGATCGACGCGACATATTAAAACGAATGCGGAAACGGAAAAAAAAGCGTTCAGCATTGGAGGCATTAGAGGATCGGAATGTTGACGACTAAATATTCAGAGGTCTTTGCTTCTGTTTAACCTGCAGGGAGGACTGAAAGATGGCATGGCTTTCCTTAATTCCGTTTGTGGTTGTGATCGGATTGTCGATCCGGCTGAAGAAAATTTTACCCGGCCTTGTACTGGGAATTCTCGTTGGTGGATTGCTTATTGAGTTTAACGTACTTGGCGGAACCCAAAAAACAGTCGATTATATTGTCACAACGTTATCCGATGCAAACAACATCAAAATCATTGGCTTCCTGTATCTGTTTGGCGGTCTGATTGGCATGATGCGAATTTCAGGTGGTATTAAAGGCTTTTCCGAATGGGTCGGTGACAAAATTGAATCCCAGCGCAGATTGCTCGGATTAATTTGGCTGACACTGCCGTTCACGTTTATGATGCCGATGTTCAGAACGATGATGATTGGGCCAGTCGTAAAATCGCTCATGAAAGATATGCACATATCCAAACGCAAAGTAGGATTCACACTGGATGTCTCGACCAGTTCGGTTATTGTCCTTTTACCTGTTGCAACCGCGTTTGTCGGATTTATGATATCGCTAGTAGAAAGTGGTGTCCAAAAACATAATCTGGACATGGATCCATATCAAATCTTCCTACTCAGCATTCTGTTTAATTTCTTTGCGATCGTCATGCTGATCATTGGGCTTATCCGGACATTCTGGTCGTCTTCTGAAAACGAAAGGCCACAAACAAAAGCGAAGGATAAAGGAAATGATCAGCGTCATGACTATCATCGTTCCGGCATTGAAAAAGAGCTGTCAACGGTTAAAGCACAGCCGTGGAACCTGATTATTCCACTCTTTTTATTGCTGGGATTGTCGTTATTCCTGTTATGGCAGGATGGCGTGGCTAAAGGAGCGAACACCATTTTCCAGGCATTTTCGGAAGCTGATGCAACGTTTGTCATGCTGCTTGCTGTGTTTATTACCCTGATTCTGACTTTTGTATTTTACATGATTCGCCGGCAATCGATGGAAGAGACTATTTTCCATTTTTATGACGGCGGCAACCAGCTCATGCAGGCGATTATCCTGCTCATTCTTGTCTGGGCATTGTCACTGGTTACTGAAGATCTGGGCTTTTCTAACTTTATTAACGCTACTCTTGGTTCATTTTTACCAGGTTTTACGATACCTGCGATTGTTTTTGTACTTGGGTCGGTGGTCAGTTATTTTCTCGGTTCATCTTGGGGAACATGGGGGATATTCATGCCGCTTGGAATGGCGCTGGCCGTCTCCACAGGTGCGTCCATTCCACTGACGGTTGGTGCCGTATTTGCCAGTGGTTCGTTCGGGGCGATGACCTCCCCCCTTGGGGACACAACGATTACCACCGCATCGATACTGGAAATGCCACTGGTCGACTATGCTCGCTATAAGTTAAAAATCTGCGCTGTCGGAGCCGGGATAGCAGCACTAATTTACCTTGCTGTTGGGTTCTTTTTTGTTTAAAAAAGATAAATTAAAAACCCCCCGCCATTACTGTAAATGTCTTGGCGAGGGGTGTTTGGGTGCTTCTTCGTCGAGTTCTTTAAACATATCCCGCTGTGTTTTCATTTGGGCAATCTGGTTATTCAGTTCGTTCAATTGGGTTCTGAGCTGGTTGATTTGGTCATTGGCGGACAATTGGGTTAAGATTTGCTGGACATCTGAAGACAACTGATTGAATTCTTCTTTCGTAACGGGCTGGGCATCGTTTTTGAGGCTGAAGCCGACTTGTCCGTTTGGCTCCAGTGTTGCCCATTCCACATCGTCAATTTTCTTGACATTGTTCATCCGCAAATTCATCTCAAGCTGATCAACGGTCATCCGTAGCTTCTTCAGGTTCTGCTCTTTGACGATTCCATTCTCAATTAACACTTTTGATTTACCTGTTATGATTTTTTCAAATATATTACCTTTCACCTGGGCATATTCCATAATAAATAAGGTTGTGATCAGGATTGCCCCAACAGCCAGTGTGACCCAAATATTACTTCCGGATACCGGCTGGATGAGCAAGGAACCGATCCCAATCATGATCACCGTTTGTGGCAGAGTCATCTGAGAGATGGATTTTCTGCCGGCAAGCCGCAAAAGGAAAGTCCCTGCAATTACAATCAAAATCGCTTTCCATATCCAATCAAATGCCACTGTATCAAACCCCTTTCTACAGATAGTTTGATTGAAATCCAGGATCTTATACAGGGATTGGAATACACCGGATACAGGGTGGATAAATTTCTGCAAATGTCTTAACCTGTTATGAACTCTGTTGCCTTTTCATTACGGTATTGTACTCCTAAAACTTACGCATTAAAAAAGCCAGAACAGATAACCTACAGCCCGAATGCACTTTTAATGTTCGAGAGTGAATAGCCAGCATTTCCGGGCAAAACGTTCTGGAATCTTGCCTAACTCGTCATTCCCGCAGGCATCTGCATGTATTCGGACTGCTCAATAGCTTCAACGAAAAGCAATAAACGATTAGTAGGAAACTGCCTTTATTTATTCATTTTGGAGAAAAAGTCCGCCAGCGGGTCTTCTTCGGGCTGTTCCGCATTTTGATCTGTTTCATGCAGCTCACCTAAATGATTAAGGTCAACCGCATCCAGATCAGGCTCGTCTTCCACTGGTGCTTCGGCTGAATCCTGTTCTGGGTATGGTTCGGCTTCCATCGGCTGATTGCTGCTCAATGTCGACAAAATCGATGTTGCCCGAATTGGATCCTGCAGCAGTTGATAAACAATTGTGCCTATCAACGCTTCCGAATGTTCATGCTTCAGCCAGTTTTTCTGCTCTTTGGTAAGCTGCCGGGGAAGCGGGACTGTTATGGTCTCGCGTTCGCGTGTGAATGTTTCATTGACACCCTTTAAAACATATTGTGCAATCTGACTGGAAAAATTGCGCCGTTCAGTTTCCTTCAGTTTCTGCAACTGTTTTAACAGATAATCAGGTGTATCGGATGGGATACGGAATGTAATCGATTGTCCGCGTTCGATATGCTTTTTAGACCCTTGCATGATATCACCCTACTTTTCTTCTGCTGCGGCTTTTTCCTTTGCATTGGACTGTGCATTTTTATTCACAAAATCCATGATCAGCTTATAATACGCATTGGCCATCATCCAGATACTTTCCTGCTCATCCTCAAAGAAATCAATGTTAAAACCGTCCAATTTGTTATTAAGCGCTTTGAGATAATCTTTTAATACAGCTGAACCGCCGCCGACAAAATAACAGATTTCCGACTGGGAATTTCTTTGCCAGACGTTACGGAGGTTCCGGTATTCTTTTTTCGCCAGTTCCAGCAAAATCCGGTCCGTGATATCATGAATATTCGTCCGGCTGCCTTTAACCATGATATGATGACGATCATTCTTTCTGGTGATGATATCGACAACATCCCTGCGGCTGTCCAATTCCACACCGTGTCTTGTCCGGATTTCATCACGGATTTCCTCCAGGGATTCAGCAACACCAAGCGGAAAACCCTGCGCCTTGTCATCATCAACATTCCGATTGCGGATAACCGCAATATCGGTCGACAGGCCGCCGATATCCTGAATCAGAATCTGTTTATCAATCAATTCCTGACTAATCACATTTAATTCATTATCCATGATGAGATTCACGTATGCAGCAAAGCCTTCAGGATAAACCTTCACTTCATCAAATTTGATATTAACTTTTTTGCCCTGATACTGCGGTGTAACCAAGAATTCAACCTGGTGGACCGAACCAAGCAGCTGCGAACGGTAGCCGACATCTTTCCCTTCCTTTACTTCCCTTAACGGCAGGCCAGTTCCCAATGTGTAATTTGCATCAATAACATCATTTTTGCCTGCTTTGAAGGAATTGCTGCTGACAGCATCCAAGGCAATCGAGGCAAATAGCATCACCAATGTCTGGTCTTCCTCGGATTTGCTGCTGCCCTGATCAAGTTCAGTCGAGTTATTTGTTTTCGTCGCCAGTGTCCCAACTCGATAAACCGCATTGTTCTCCTCCAGGGCAGGGGAGTGTACCCGGATGTGCAGATTATCAATCGGATCCTTTTCATCCAGATCTTCAATGCCTATGACCGGCCTATCCTCCATATCCCTAGCAATGACATTAGGGATGTAACACGAATTTTCCATCTTCCCAAAATTTGCTTTGAGGGCATCATTTCCCACATCTACTGCTGCTATTCTTGAATGTTTCATGTCGTGATTCTCCTCTCGAGAAAATGATCTATAGAGGTTTTCAAATACTTATCTATTGAATGTCCCCTGCCATTAGAATAATCATTTCAACAAAAATACGCAATCCGACTTTTTTCGTGTTCTTTTTTGTATACTTGCATACATTACTGCACACACTGTTATATCAAAATATATACACATTTGTTTACTTGCAAACAAATTTGCATTCTTTCAGCACACAAATTGTACACTTGTATGCGTATTTGTGTACTTACATATATTGGAATATACATTCGCCTCAGAGAGGTTCAAGAATAAATAAAAAAAGGGACTATGAATACATAAAAAAATCACATGAAAAAAGCGCCCCTATTTAGGGACGCATTTTCTTATCCAGCAGTCTCTTTCTTAACCTGTTTACTCCGAAGCTGTCCGCATGCAGCATCGATGTCTGCACCATTTTCCCAGCGGACCCCGCATTGAATGCCACCTTCTTTTAATGTCTGGTAAAACGCCTGAATGGTCGATGAATCACTGCGCTGGTACTGGTCATGCTCACTGACCGTGTTATACGGAATCAGATTTACATATGACAAATGACGCTTATCAGAGAGAAGTTCAATCAGTTCTTCCGCGTCTTCCTTGTGATCGTTGACATCTTTCAGCATAATATACTCATAGGTAATCCGCCGATTGACATGTTCCAGGTAATAATCAACAGCCTTCATCAATTTTTCAATCGGGAAGGCGCGATTGATTTTCATAATGGATGTTCTCAAGTCGTTGTTCGGTGCGTGCAGGGAAATGGCCAAGTTAACCTGTGTTCCGGTGTCTGCCCATTCGTAAATTTTATGAGCGAGCCCGCTCGTTGACACGGTGATGTGTCTGGCACCGATGTTCAATCCTGCATCATCGTTGACAACATGGATAAAGTCCATCAGGTTGCTGAAATTATCGAAAGGCTCACCGATTCCCATAACAACGATGTGGCTGACACGTTCATCGTCGCCCTTCATATCCATATCTTTCTGGACGTTCATGATCTGCTCGACGATCTCCCCGCTGTTCAAGTCGCGATTTTTCCGGAGAAGTCCACTGGCGCAGAACGAACAGCCAATATTGCAGCCGACCTGTGTCGTGACACAGACGGAAAGGCCGTAGTTAAAACGCATTAATACCGTTTCAATCAAGTTGCCATCTGATAATCGGAAAAGATACTTAATGGTACCATCCTCGGATTCCTGCTTGATTTCCTCGGTCGTTGTATGCAGGTCAAAATTTTCTTTAAGCAATGCGATCGTTTCTTTGTTCACATTCTTCATCTCGGCAAATTGATTGATGCGTTTTTTATAGAGCCAGTCCCACACCTGATCAGTGCGAAAACGGCGTTGACCATGATTGGTAAGCCAATTTTGCAGTTGTTCATATGTTAATCCGTAAATGGATTTTCTGCTCATATGTGTATCCCTCATTTCGAAACGTTCAATGATTTATTGTACTATAATATGGGATCGAGAGCAATGTGGCAAATGGAATGGCTGTATGGTATTTATTATTTCAGGGAAACCAGTTTACAGCATTTCAATGTCAAGTACGCATGGGTAGAATCAGGTCTTTGCTGTCCTGCTTTTGGATACTGATAGGTCACCACGCATTATGGTGGGATATGCCGCTCACAGACCAGAATAATCTCTTTCCTGCTCACTTTCCCCTGTAAAAATTTCAAAACTGTCTTCATATAGATTGCTAGATTTCTGTGATGCAACCGTGTCATTCCAGCCGATATTTATAATTGTTCAAAAACCGAGAACCTATCACCATTTGTTTTGCTGACTGGCATTTTTGATTGCCTGCTGATGTGCTGAACGGGCCAATCTCTCCCGGCACAGGTTTAGCTCGTACTATTTTACAAGAAAAATTTTGTGAATGCAGGATGAAGATGTGATGTATTTGTTTTGGCTAATCATGTCCGGACTGCTGTCGCACGAGTTTGGACTGAACGAGGAGTGAGACTCCTCGTCGAATCGCGTAAACAAAGCCTGGAGAAGCCTCCAGGCTTTGTTTACGGCAATACTGTTTCGCCCATCAGATAGCGGTCACATACACGTGCAGCTTCCCGACCTTCATTGATTGCCCAGACAATCAGACTTTGGCCGCGGCGCATGTCACCTGCTGCGAAGACACCATCCACATTGGTTTTATAATCACCATATCCCGCATTAATAGTAGATTTGTCAGTACGTTCAATTTCCATTTGATCAAGTAAATCCTGCTCCGGCCCGGTAAATCCAATGGCAA
Source organism: Lentibacillus halodurans (assembly GCF_900112045.1). Classification (GTDB taxonomy): domain Bacteria; phylum Bacillota; class Bacilli; order Bacillales; family Amphibacillaceae; genus Lentibacillus; species Lentibacillus halodurans. The sequence continues at coordinate 160,196 of NZ_FOJW01000004.1, read as the reverse complement.
CCAGTACAAGATCGGCAGGCCAGATTTTTTCGGTTCCCGGGATTTCTTCGCGGATTTTTTTGCCTTTTTCATAGCGCAGTTTAACGTTAACCGTATGCACTTCCTGAATATGCCCGTTCTCATCGCCGACGAATTTTTTCGTCATGACAGCGTAGGCACGCGGATCTTTGCCAAATTTGCCGGCCGCATCCTTATGGCCGTATTCAACGCGGTGAATGACCGGATACTGTGGCCACGGGTTTGAATCAAGATCGCGTTCGGACGGTTTTTTATCGTAAATATCAAACTGTGTCAGACTCTTGCAATTGTGGCGGACAGCTGTTGCCAAACAGTCTGTGCCAGTATCTCCCCCGCCAATAACGATGACATTTTTGTCTTCTGCTGAAATATAATTGCCATCAGCCAGATCTGAATCAAGCAGGCTTTTGGTGTTGGCATGCAGAAAATCCATCGCATGATGAACGCCTTTCAGCTGGCTTCCCTCAACTTGAATGTCACGATGGACTGTTGAACCGCCGCACAAAATCGTTGCATCGAATTCCGCCTCCAGTTCAGATGCTGTAATATCCTTGCCAACTTCAGTGTTCGTGATGAACGTAATGCCTTCCTGCTCCAAAATAGCCACACGGCGCTCGACTACATCATAGGACAGTTTCATTTCCGGTATGCCGTATGTCAGCAGACCACCAACACGGTCATCACGCTCAAAAATGGTTACAGAATGACCTGCCTTGTTCAACTGGGCAGCTGCAGCAAGCCCGGCCGGTCCAGATCCAACAACGGCCACCTTTTTGCCGGTGCGTTTTTCCGGTGGATTCGGGACAACCCAGCCTTCCTCGAATCCTTTTTCAATAATCGAGCGCTCGATTGTCCGGATTGCCACGGGCGGTTCGTTAATCCCAAGAACACATGCCCCTTCACACGGCGCTGGACAAGCGATACCCGTGAATTCCGGAAAATTATTCATTTCATGTTCGCGATCCAATGCTTCTTTCCATTTTCCTTCATAAACAAGTTGATTCCATTCCGGGATGAGATGATAAACCGGGCAGCCGGTCGTTACACCATTAATCTCCATCCCAGTATGACAGGTCGGGACGCCGCAATCCATGCAGCGCGCCCCCTGGGTTTGAATGTCTTGCTCGGACATCGGTGCTGTGTAATCCGACCAGTCTTGTATACGTTCAGCCGTATTACGTTCTTTTTGTGCTTGTCGTTCATATTCCATAAATCCGGTTTGTTTTCCCATTCAATTCCTCCTTGTTATGCATGCTATAGATTGGCTGGCCCCCTCTCACCCCGTCATGCCTGAATCAGGCTTTTCTGGTTCGGGATCTTTCTTTTTTGTGTGACTTCTTCTGGTTTATGATGATTTTCTTCAAATGCCTGCAATTCGGCATCGCTTTTTGATAATCCGCTGTCCAGCAGAAATTCGATACGATTGCGGATTTGCTGATACGTATTCGGCATAACGCGCAGGAATTGATCTGCGTAATTTTCCCAATACGTCAAAATCCGTTTGGCATGCGAACTGCCTGTATATTCATAATGTTTCTCAATCATTTGTTGGACGCGCGCCATTTCGGCTTTATCCGTAAGCGGTTCGACGCTCACGAGTTCCTGGTTCACTTTAGTATGGAAAGTGGCATCTTCATCAAATATATAAGCCGTACCACCGGACATGCCGGCTGCAAAATTTCGGCCGGTTGAACCAAGAATGACAACATTGCCGCCGGTCATATACTCACAACCATGATCACCGACACCTTCCACGACAACACTGGCACCACTGTTACGTACACAAAACCGTTCACCAGCAATTCCCTGAATGTAGGCTTCTCCGGCTGATGCCCCGTAAAAAGCAACATTTCCGACTGCAATATTTTTCTCGGGTTGAAACGTCACAACAGGATCCGGATGTACAATGATTTTCCCGCCGGACAATCCTTTGCCGACAAAGTCGTTGGCATCACCTACAAGCCTCAGTGTCATGCCATTTGGAATATAGGCGCCGAAACTTTGACCGGCTGATCCTTTCAGCGTCAGATTAATCGTATCTTCCGGCAGCCCTGCCGCACCATAGCGCCGGGTGATCTCGCTGCCGAGCAGTGTTCCGGTTACACGATGAATATTGCGGATCCCCGTTGTGAACGATACCTTTTCCCGACGCTCGATGGCAGGTGCGAATTTTGGAATAAGTTCCTGATAATCGAGTGATTTTTTGATGCCATGATCTTGTTTGACACTGTTGTAACGACCAACTTTTGCCGGTAAATCCGGCTGATACAGAAGTGCTGATAGGTCAACATCTTTTGCCTTCCAATGGCCAATGGATGTTTTTCGTTCCAGTGCATCCGTCCGCCCCACCATTTCGTTTATCGTCCGGAAACCTAATTCGGCCATAATTTCACGGGTTTCCTCAGCGATGAACTGCATGAAATTAACGACATGATCAGGGTTGCCCATAAATTTTTTCCGCAGTTCGGGATCTTGTGTTGCTACACCTACAGGACATGTATTCAGGTGGCAAACGCGCATCATAACACAGCCGAGCACGACAAGGGGGGCTGTAGAAAAGCCGTATTCCTCCGCGCCGAGCAGTGTCGCATAAACAACATCATGACCGGTCATCATTTTTCCGTCTGCTTCAACAGCAATCCGGTCACGCAAACCATTCATTAAAAGTGTCTGATGGGTTTCGGAAAGACCGATTTCCCACGGTAGTCCGGTATGTTTGATGCTCGTTCTCGGAGCCGCGCCAGTACCACCGTCATAGCCGCTGATCAGCACATGATCAGCACGCCCTTTGGCAACACCGGCTGCAATCGTACCGACACCGACTGCTGATACAAGCTTGACACTTATACGCGCATCCGGGTTCGTATTTTTCAGATTGTGAATCAGCTCTGCCAAATCTTCAATCGAATAAATATCATGATGCGGCGGTGGTGAAATCAATTCCACACCTGGTGTTGAGCCGCGCACTTCGGCAATCCACGGGTAAACTTTTTTACCAGGCAGATGACCTCCCTCACCCGGCTTTGCACCCTGCGCGACCTTTATCTGAATTTCATCGGCATTAACAAGGTAGTGACTGCTCACACCAAAGCGCCCTGAAGCAACCTGTTTGATAGCACTGCGGCGTAAGTCCCCATTGATATCCGGTGTAAACCGTTCAGGTGACTCGCCACCCTCACCAGAATTGCTTTTTCCGCCGATACGATTCATGGCAATCGCCAGCGCCTCATGTGCTTCCTGACTAATGGCACCATATGACATCGCGCCCGTTTTGAACCGTGCCATAATTGACTCAGCCGATTCCACTTCATCGAGCGGCAAAGCCTTACGTTTTTTAAACTGCATTAGCCCTCTCAATGACTGGAGATTATGACGTTCATCAGTCAGCAATTTAGAATACTCTTTGTACAATTCATAACTGCCCATCCTGCTGGCATGCTGCAGCATGTGGATGGTACGCGGATTGTATTGGTGATCCTCGCCATCACCGCGATACTGGAACTCATCACCAGCATCAAACGTGCGATTACCGCCGCGATTTTCGGTAAAAGCGTTTTGGTGTCTGAGCAATACTTCCTGTTCAATCGTCTGCAGTCCAATTCCGCCAAGTCTTGTTGCGGTTCCGGTAAAATATGTGTCCACAACATCAGATGCAATGCCGACTGCTTCAAAAATTTGCGCACCACGATAGCTTTGAATCGTTGAAATACCCATTTTCGATAAAATTTTAATGATACCGTCAGTTACTGAATCAATATACTGTTCAACAGCCTGGTCCGGCGACGTCGTTTCGATTGCTCCTGTTTCCGCGAGTTCGCTAATGGTATCAAACGCCAAGTACGGATTAATCGCTTCTGCTCCGTAACCTAGCAATGCGGTGAAATGGTGAACTTCCCGTGGTTCGCCTGATTCCACCAGTATACTGACTGTAGTCCTCAAGCCCCGTCGGATCAGATGGTGATGCATGCCAGATACTGCTAGCAGTGCGGGTATTGCAGCTTTATCTGTGCTGACACCGCGATCAGACAAGATAAGTAATGTCGTCATACCATCATCAACAGCCTGATCCGCTTCGGCAAATAAGTTTTCCAGTGCTTTCTCCAGACTGCCTTCTGCTGCATCAAACAATGTGGACAGCGTTTTGGCACGGAGCCGGGGCTCTTGCTGAAAACGAAGCTTCTCCAGCTCACTGTTTGTCAGAATAGGTGTCTCAAGACGGATATGTTTGCAGCTTTTTGCATCAGGTTTTACCAGATTTCCTTCAGCACCAATGGTCGTCTGTGCCATCGTAATAATTTTTTCTCGATAGGCATCAATCGGCGGATTGGTAACCTGGGCAAACAACTGCTTAAAATAGTTGTACAAGAGCTGTGGCTTTCTGGATAGTACCGCCAGTGGTGAATCATATCCCATTGACCCGATCGGATCCTTTCCATCCGAGACGAGCGGTTTGATGATTTTCTCCAGTTCCTCCCGAGTGTAGCCGAATGCCAGCTGCTGTTCCAACAGCTGTTCATCACGATAAAGAGACGCCTCCTCGGCTGGCTCCGGAAAATCACCCAGATCCCTCATATTCGAAAGCCACTCTTTATATGGTTTTTCCGATGCGATCTGCATTTTGATCTGTTCATCAGGGATAATCGTTCCTTTTTCCATGTCAACGAGCAGCATTTTTCCTGGATGAAGCCGCTCTTTGTATAAAATTTCGTCAGCAAAAATATCAAGTGCACCGACTTCAGAGCCAAGCACAATCATGCCGTCTTTGGTCACATAATAACGTGCTGGCCGCAGTCCATTCCGGTCAAGGCTTGCACCGATTTGCCTGCCGTCTGTGTATACAAACGCAGCAGGACCATCCCACGGTTCCATCAATGTACTGTGATACTCATAAAAATCGCGCTTCTCCTGCTTCATTGCGTCATCGTTTGCCCATGGTTCCGGAACCATCATCATTGCGGTATGTGCCATCGACCGGCCCGATAAATGCAGAAATTCAAAGGTATTGTCAAAAATGGAGGAATCACTGCCATCCTCATCATTAACAGGCAAAATCTTTTCCAGGTCTTCATCGCTGAAATAATCTGACTGGCACATTTGTTCACGTGCACGCATCCAGTTGACGTTCCCCTGCAATGTATTAAACTCGCCATTATGGATGGTGTATCGGTTTGGATGAGACCTTTTCCAGCTCGGGAAGGTGTTCGTACTAAATCGAGAGTGAACCAATGCTAGTGCGGATTTAAAATTTGGATGATTAAGATCAATATAGAAGGCATCTAACTGTTCCGGTATGAGCATCCCTTTATAGACAATTGTATTGGATGAGAGACTGCAGACGTACAATTCCGCATATTTTTCCCGGATTGCCAGCTCATTTTCGATACGTTTCCTGATGACAAACAGTTTCCGTTCGAACGCCATATGATCGGTCAAGTCATCTGATTTTCGGATAAAAACTTGACGAATGAACGGTTTGTTTTTCATCGCCACTTTTCCGATAAAGGAATCATTTGTCGGAACCGGACGCCATCCAAGAAATGTCTGTCCTTCTTCTGCAATGATCTGCTCGATTGCTTCCCTGATTTCCATTCGGGTCTCACGGTCACTCGGCAAAAATACCATACCGATTCCATATTCGCCCGCTTCCGGTAGTGTAATGTTTTCCTTCTCACACTGTTTCTGGAAAAATCGGTGCGGAATCTGTGTCAAAATCCCTGCCCCATCCCCAGTGCTTGTATCTGCTGATTGCCCGCCGCGGTGTTCAAGATTGCATAAAATGTTAATCGCATTTTGTACGATGTTGTGCGTTTTTTCGCCATTTATGTTTGCAATCATCCCGATTCCGCATGCTTCATGCTCAAAGTCAGGACGATATAATCCCTGTGCTTCAGGATATTCGTTTCTGATCATCACACCAACTCCTTTTATAGTTGTTCAAATGGTACATCGGATTTTAGCGCTGCGGTGCCCATTTTGTGAACACAAGATTTTACGCTAAATGCAGGCAATTTTTCGAAGAGTATCACTAGCATACCATATTTTATATGTTAACTCAAAATTCAGATAAGTTGTGTTCATTCATTTTGCTTAAAAAACAAGCAATGTAAACGCTGTCATTAAGGGGTTTTTTTAACTTTTTATACATGTTTAATACAGATAACACACGGGATTTGGAGCCAATGGGGTTTCATGTTCGCAAAAAAATATAAAATTTTTTATATCAGGGCTTGTTTTAGGTATGTATATGCCGAATTTCAGGTATGATTTCTGGGCAAAATATTGGAACTTCTGATATGAACGTCGTATCATTTTTATTAAGGAGTGAATCATATGCAAACGAAAACATTTAACAATATCCCGCTATCTGTTCTGGATTTGGCACACGTACTGGAACACAGCACACCAGAGCATTCATTTAAACATAGTGTAGATTTAGCGCAAAACGTGGAAAAATTCGGGTTTAACCGCTACTGGCTGGCAGAGCATCATAATATGCCGGGGATCGCAAGCTCGGCCACCTCTGTGCTGATCGGACATATCGCCGGTGCGACTAACGATATACGAGTTGGTTCTGGTGGTGTGATGCTGCCAAACCATGCGTCATTGGTTATCGCTGAACAATTCGGCACATTGGAAACCTTGTATCCGGGGCGTATTGATCTTGGGCTCGGCCGTGCACCTGGTACGGACCAGGCAACCGCCTATGCACTGCGGCGGACATTAAACCAGCGCGTCGAGGATTTTCCGATGCAAGTTGAAGAGCTGGAAAACTATTTCGCAGGTACAACCGCTGTGCGCAGTGTTCCCGGCGAAGGACTGAATATCCCGATCTGGCTGCTTGGGTCAAGTGGGTTCAGTGCGCAGCTTTCCGCACAGAAAGGGTTGCCTTTCTCATTTGCCAGCCATTTTGCACCAGACAATACAATTGCGGCACTGAATTTGTACCGCGACAATTTCCAGCCGTCTGAAGTGCTTGATGAGCCATATGCGATGATTGGGGTCAACATTATTGCCGCTGATACGGATGAACAGGCCAAATATCTGGCAACATCGCAGCAGCAGCAATTCCTGAGCATCCGTCGCGGCCAGCCGACAAAACTGCAGCCGCCAATTGACGATATTGATGCTGTCTGGACGGAAACGGAAAAAGCCGCTGTCCAACAATCGATCAACTCTTTCTCCACTATCGTCGGCAGCCAAGAAACCGTCAAACAGGGGCTTGAACGACTGCTTACCGAAACAGAAGCCGATGAAATGATCATTGCCTCCCAGATTTATGATCATCAGGCACGCGTACGTTCGTATGAGATTGTCAGTGAATTGATGGAATAAATTGACCTTATCTGATCAAAAAAAGCCTTAAGCAGGCTTTTTTGATTTATCTCCCAATTACTGGGGTTTCATCGTTGTCCAATTTATTTTATATTTGTGCTGATTTCAGCCAGATTTTAACACGGTCTCCATACATAAAAGCCGCACTTCCCTATCTAGGGTTGCGGCTTTTATCCTCATGCAGATCTACTTAGCTTTCTGCTGCAATACGAGATGCAATATCCACGGTACGTCTTGCCTGATGTTTGACAGCACCTTCCACGTCTTCTACCATATTGCTGTCCGAGTCAACGGAAACGCTGGTGCCATATGGATTGCCGCCACCGGCAAAAATCGCTTGGTCTGAGTATCCTGGTGATGCAATAATGGCACCCCAGTGCATCATGGATGTATATAAGGCAAGCAGGGTCGCTTCCTGACCGCCGTGCGCATTTTGTGCTGATGTCATACCACTGACAACTTTGTTAACGGTTTTACCAGCTCCCCAAAGGCCTCCCTGCATATCCAGGAATTGCTTCATCTGAGCAGGCAGGTTTCCGAAACGGGTCGGCATACTGAAAATGATTGCATCCGCCCATTCAATATCATCCGAAGTTGCCTCCGGTACATCTTTGGCAGCTTCATAATGTTCTTTCCATGCCGGGTTAGATGCGATCGCTTCTTCCGGTGCGAGTTCCGGAACTTTTACCAGTTTCGTTTCGGCACCAACTTCTTTTGCCGCCGCTTCAGCCCATTGTGCCATTTGATAGTTTGTTCCAGTTGAACTGTAATAAACAACTGCCAGTTTTACGTTTGCCATGTTATTTGTCTCCTTTGCTGATTGTTTTCCAAGTAATTTTTCAAAAAATCCCATGTTATCATCACCTAGCTTCCCCGATTTTTACCATATAATTCTGTACGTTGTCATGAATCGCTTCCTTTGCAAAAAATATGTTTACTAATATAAAGTTATCTAATTACTTTATGTAACTATAATAACCATATTTATATATCCTGTCAAATAAGTGGATGTGAATAATATTGCCTTTTGATAGCGTCTTGCTGCCGTGCATATAAGCAAGAAATCCATATCATAAACGATTGCTTACAAAATGATGCTATGTAAAAAACACATGGGGGGGGGGGGGAGGTCTCCCATGTGTTTTTTTAGTCGCTTTAAACGTTTCTCTATTCCATTTCTGCTAATTTCACTGCTATTCCCGCACCGACATGTGCATTATGCTTCACTAGTGCGATATTGGCATCAAGGCTTTTACCGCCAGTCAGTTCTTTGACTTTGGAAAGTAAAAATGGTGTGACATCTTTTCCTGCTATACCGTTTGTTTGTGCTTCCTCAAGCGCCTGATTGATCACCGCTGATATTTCCGCTTCAGGCATGGCTTGTGCTTTCGGAATCGGATTGGCGATCACTGCACCGCCGGACAAACCAAGATCCCATTTCATCTTCAGCGTCGAGGCAACCGTTTCTGCAGCATCTGCCCTGAAGTTCACCGGGAACGGGCTTATCCGTGTGTAAAATGCCGGTAAAACGTCCGTTTCATAACCGATGACCGGAACGCCTTTGGTTTCCAGATATTCCATCGTCAGACCAAGATCGAGGATAGATTTTGCCCCGGCGCATACCACCGCCACATTTGTTCGGGCCAATTCCTCAAGGTCTGCGGAAATATCCATCGTAGTCTCTGCTCCCCGGTGCACACCGCCGATTCCGCCTGTGACAAATGTTCGGATACCGGCAAGCTCGGAACAAATCATCGTGGCTGCGACAGTTGTAGCACCCTTTTTACCAGTCGCCACTATATACGGCAAATCACGTCTGGAAACTTTGGCAATGCCGGTACCTTGCCCAAAATCCTCCAATTCAGCATCACTCAAACCGATTTTTATGCTTCCGTCCATAATAGCAATTGTAGCTGGTACTGCTCCATGGTCACGGATAACCTGTTCCACTTCACGTGCTGTCTCAACATTTTTCGGATACGGCATACCATGCGAAATAATCGTGGACTCCAATGCAACGACAGGTTTCCCTTGTTCTTGGGCTGTACGGACTTCTTCTGATAATACAAGATATTGTTTCATGAAAGTTCCTCCAAATCTCCCTCTAATTGTAATGCTGATAAATCAGGTCGCACAGTATAAGGCGATTGCAATGTTTTAGCTGCATTGACAACCCCGGCGTTGGCAACATTAATAAGCTTTTCACCTTTAAGCCACGCATAGGTTACAGCTGCTGAAAAAGCGTCCCCCGCACCTGTTACATCAACAATCTCTTCTGTTTCCACCGCCGGAATATGATAAACTCCATCTGTCTGATTGCTGATAACGGCACCCGATTTGCCATTGGTGATGATCACGTTGGAAATCCCGAGTTCCAGCCATTGATCTGCTAAATCTCTGTCAGAAAAATGGCCGTTAAAATACGCTTCGGATTCATCATGATTAGTGATCAGCCATGTAAGTCCATTCAGATTATCTGGAAGACGCGCCATTTTTGGTGCAGATACGGTTACCAGGATAAGCGGTATCCCATGACCGACGGAAAATTGAGCTAAAAAAGACAGGGTTGCTTTCGGACAGTTTAAATCAGCCAGGATGCACTTTGCTTGTAATAGTGCCGGTGTCTGTTTCTGTAGCCATTCGGGTGTCATCAAATCAAAGCTTTCCATATCCGCCAAACCATAAATTAAATCCCGGGCTTCATCCAATACAGCTGTGTATGATCCTGTTGTCGCTTCTGCAAACCGGGTAACACCTTCCAAATTCATATAGGGAGCAGATGCCTCCGCAATGTAATCCCAGTCCTTATCCATCCCGCTGACTGTAAGCAGCCTGGTATTCATGCCGAGCCTGCCAAGATTTTCAGCAATATTACGGGCGACACCCCCGGCAGTTTGTGTGGAAGTGACCGGGTTGGATGTTCCCTGCTGCAAATCACCCTGGACATAAAATTTCCGATCCACATTTGCACCGCCAATACAAACGATTTCGTCAAGCTCGTTCAGGACATACGCCTTCCCACGAATATAACCTTTTTTGATGAGACCAGAAATCAGATTGGCGATGGATGGCCGGGACAACCCCAGCGCATCCGCCAATTCATGCTGCGATACATACGGATCTTTTTTAATCAGCTGAAAAAGCTTTCGTTCTTTGTCATTCATCATCGTAACCTCTTTTAAACATTTGTTTATATATTAAACTTTTGTTTTAAATTCGTCAAGCATTTTGATAAGCACGTGCTTGATTTCTTCAACCGCTTCCTCTCTCAGTCAGTCTGTACTGTTCTGTACTTCGCGACCACGGCGTATTTTAAAAATCAGTAATGGATCGTACCCGATACAGCGTTCAATCAAACGGATAAGCAGTTTTTTCTGGGAAGGAGAACCCTCGGTCAATCAGCATGAATCCATCCGCAATCTGAATATAATTTTTTTGATCCATAATGACATATTGTATGCCCTGAACGAGCGCAAAAAGGAAAGAGATCAGTACCGCAATTAGATGAATTTGAGTATTCGACCACGCATCAATCATCAGTACAACGATAAATATTGCAGCATTGATGAATGGCAACCGGCCAGGTTTTATCCAGGCTTTATGATTGGCATATTTGTATCCCAAAAATACCACTACCTTTGCTTACGTTTAAGACTCGATCCATCCTGATGTTTCATAGTTTAGATATAGAGTAAAAATTGATATAGTAGAATCACCACAACAAAAAAGTGAAGTGTTAGCATGAGTAATTTAATCATTTCTCAATTCAGCATTACACACAACGCATTCATGAATGAAATTAAAAATGTGGAGGAGACACAGCTTGATATGCAGCCCGAGGGATTCAGTAATAATATTCACTGGCACATCGGCCATGTCCTGACCGCAAACGAGCAATTCTTATTCGGGTTTCCGGACAATACTGAACATCTTCCGGAATACTATAAAGATCTGTTCGGTTATGGCACCAAACCAGCTGACTGGCCTGACGATGTGCCAAGTGCCGATGAGCTTGCGGGACAATTGAACAGCCAGCTGAAGCGGATCAAAGCAATCCCTGAAGAAAAATTTGCAGAAAAATTACCGGAAGCTGTCCTGGGTGCGCAGACTTTTGGTGAACTTGCGGCATTGGCAGCTTTCCATGAAGGTAATCACACTGGCCGGATCAATGCGATGAAGAAAGTGCTTAACAAGTAAAGAACATTTCTATACTTCAAAACCACGTGTGGACAGCGTGGTTTTTTCGTCTGGAGACGTTTTTCTGCCTTAGGAGAAGCTTCTGTTCTTCCAGTGAAGTGCCCATTCTCCAGCTGAAGTTCCATATTCCGCCCCCTTCCCCAATAAAATCATCAATAATTCCTAACTTTTCCTAGTTTTCCATTGACACTTTTGGTAATCTTAACAGTAAGAGCACTTATACATACTTAAGGAGTTTTTTGACATGAAGCATTTAGTCATCCTTGGCGGCGGATACGGTGGTGTCAATATCATTCAAAACCTGATTGAACAAAATTTGCCCGAAGATCTGTATATTACGGTAATCGATCGTAATCCATACCATTCGGTTAAAACGGAATTCTATACGATAGCTGCCGGTACATCAGCTGATAAAGATGTACGCATGGACTTTCCGGAGCACGATAAAGTAAGCTATGTATACGCCGAAATCACCAAAATCGATACAGCAAACCAGCAGATTATTCTGCAGGGCAGAAGTGAACCGGTCCATTATGATTATTTGATCATTGCGCTTGGCTGTGAAGATAATTATCACGGGGTTGAAGGGGCAGCTGAATATACCGAAAGTATCCAGACGTTTAACAGGGCACGTCATACCGGAACAGCCATCGGTAACCTGAAAGCCTATGGAAAAGCAACGATTGTCGGTGCTGGCCTGAGTGGGATTGAAGTTGCCGCTGAAATCCGCGAAAGCAGACCAGACTTGAATATCCGGCTGCTTGACCGCGGACAGACAGTGTTAAAGGCATTTGAGCGAAAAATCCAGAACTATGTGGAAGACTGGTTTATAAAAAATGATGTTGAAGTCATTCATGGTGCCAATGTCGATTATGTCGAAAAAGACGGTGTCTGCAACAATGGCATTTGCTATGTAAATGATGTCACCATCTGGACAGCAGGTGTGCGCCCGAATTATCTTGCCCGAGAATTGCCGCTTGAAAAAGACGATCAGGAAAAAATTGTGATCAATGAATTTTATCAGGTACCTGAAGAGCCCCACATTTATGTTGTCGGGGACTGCGCATCATCGGAGCATTCCCCAAGTGCCCAGCTTGCCCGGCAGCAAGGCGAGCAAATCGCGGATATCCTTGCCGCCGTTCTTAATGGGGAAAAACCGAAAAAACCAGGCAAAATCAAGTTGAAAGGCACACTTGGATCACTCGGCAGCTCGGAAGGCTTCGGCGAAATGATGTCACAATCGATGGTCGGCTATATCCCGCGTCTGGCCAAATCCGGTGTACTGTGGCTCAACAACCGGCATTAATGCATATACCGGCAAAACGTGTATCAACAAATACCTGTTGTGAAATTGTTCCGATCTACAGCAGGTATTTTTAAAAGATAACGAACGTTTTTAATATCTCTTCGGCTACCACAACGACTGCCTCTAACCCTTGAAAGCCGAGAAGGCAGACGAGTCTTTTACGAAAGACTCTTCAACCCGACAACCCCGGCAATAATCGCTGCCAGACTCACAATCCGGGACAGGCTTTTCGACTCGCCAAAAAACACCATATTCACCACCACCGCGCCAGCTGTGCCGATGCCAACCCATACCGCATAAGCGACACTTACTGGCAAGTATGAAAAAGCCTGATAAAGCATAGCAACAGATGTACAAAACCCGCCAACATACAGAACACCATTTTTAAAGGTCTTATTTTTACTAATCAGCTTCAGCCCGATTACGCCAATCATTTCAAACATCGATGCCAATAAAATAAACATCCATCCCATTAGTGTGAGCCCCCTTTCATCCGCTTTTCATCTGCCCGATCAGCAAGTTTCAGCCCGATCACTCCGGCAATCAGGAGCATGATAAAAGCCATTTTGGCTAAATTCAGGCTGCCATTAAATAAAAATGCGTCCATCAAAACTGTCCCGGCCGTACCTGCTGCTGCAAAAATGGCATAAACCGTCCCGGTCGGCAATGCTTCACAAGCCTTGCGGAGACACTCCAAATCAAGCCAGATCACAAGACCAATCAATCCCCAATGCCACCAGCTGGAAGCAACATTAAACCCCCACACCCAACAAAATTCCAGCAGGCATACAAGTATAAGGTAGATCCATGATTTATTCATCGGCATCGCCCCCTTCCAATGGTGACTGATATTCAGTCATTTTACGTAAAAGAATCATCAAGTGAAACTTCATCCAGTCAGCTTTTCCTTCCCCACTAAGTACTCGTTGGACGAATCGGGCTATTAAGGGCAGAGTTGATCCCTACAGATTATTCCTGGTTTACCACGAATACCTGAAGCGGGTTATACTGCCTGTTAATACAGGAGAAAGGACATCACACCGGTTTAAATCCCCAGTGCATGCCCCGCGAATTCCAATACCTCCTTTTTCTTCAACGCAGCTTTGTGATCATCCTGATGACTATACATATAGATTTGTTCGGCTGCGTTTTCAATTAACCCTATCAAGATCTCAGCTGTTCGCTCGGGATGCAATGAATCCCTGACCACCCCATCTGCTTTTGCTTGTTCAAGCTGATGACTGAACCATGCGTAATAGGACTCATAAATTGCATCCCATTCCTGCATATACTCTGTAGAAGCGAGTCCTGCATAAATCAGCGCAAATACTTCCCTATACTCCTTAATCATGTCAAACACAATATCAACGACCACTTCCAGCTTCCGGTGAAATGGTAACGCTTCATGTACATTTTCATGAATTTCATGCAGTATCTTTTCGGTCATCACTTCCGCAATCGAAAGCATAACCGACAGCTTTGATGAAAAATATAAATAAAAGGTTCCCTGTGCGATTCCGGCTCCTTTGACAATGTCCGAAACCGTAGCCTTCTCAATCCCTTTTTTACGAAATACCTCGATTGCTGATTGAATGATAGCTTCTTTTTTATTATCCATTTTAAGTCCTCCAACTCACTGACTGACTATCATTCATTTTACACGTTATAATCCTCTCGGTCAATTTCTATTCTGTCACGACCGTTGTTTTGGGGTTTCACCCAGACCTTTTCTCCCGCTGGAGTCTACGTATATTTCCTCCACTAAAACGCACTTCCGCATTTGCTGCGGAAGTGCTGAAATTTTGTGTACCAATTAGCGCCCGGGGGCTCCTGGACGTTTTTTGCCTCCATCATACAGCAAGTAGTCTTCCCGTGTCTGCTTGAATTCATCGAGTTCCGGCTGCCATGTGTTGACGATTTCCTCAACTGAGGCGCCTTCTTCAATCTTCTCACGGACCCAGCCATTGCCAATCAGATTATCAAAGAAGGAAACACCCTGGCTGTTTTCTTCCCGGAACGCAAAATCTTCGGGGTACATATCATGAATCGTTTTTACAATCGATACGCCCGTTCTGATCGGCTCATAAGACTCCATATCCGTGACATGAATCTCGATACCGTGCGATAATTCTCCACTATGTTTGGAAAACTGTGGTGTAAACGAGGCAGCTCTGAAGGCTACACCCTCAAGCCCCTGATCATTTAAATTAGCTGCAAGCTCCGTGCTGTTCATGAACGGTGCGCCGATCAATTCGAACGGTTTTGTGGTGCCGCGTCCTTCTGATACGTTCGTTCCTTCGATTAATGCTGCACCAGGATATACAAGTGCTGTATCAAGTGTTGGCATATTCGGTGACGGCATAACAAATTCAAGACCAGTGTCATCATAAGTCATCGAACGATCCCAGCCTTGCATTTCGACAACTTCCAAGTCAGCACCAATATCGAATTCATTGTTAAATAGTTTCGCCAATTCGCCAACTGTCATGCCGTGGCGAAGCGGAATCGGGTACATGCCAACGAACGATGAATAGTCGGGATTAAGCACCGGCCCTTCCACTTTTTCACCGCCAACCGGGTTTGGCCGGTCAAGGACAACAAACTCTATATCGTTTTCAGTCGCCGCTTCCATCGCATACGCCATTGTGTAAATATACGTATAGAACCGTGTACCAACATCCTGAATATCAAAAAGCAGCGTGTCAACATCTTCCAGCATTTCCGGTGTCGGTTTTCTTGTTTCACCATAAAGACTGTAGACAGGCAGGCCGGTTTGTTCGTCCATATAAAACTCAACATATTCGCCTGCCTGCGCACTGCCGCGGACACCGTGCTCTGGACCGTACAGTGAGACAAGATTGACATCATCATGATTGTGCAACATATCGACAATGCTGTTCAGGTCCTGGTTAACACCAGTTGGATTGGTGATCAGTCCGACATTCTTGCCGTCAATCAAATCAAGTTCATCCTCCAACAATACGTCAACACCAAGCCGCAAATCCTGATCATGACCCGGCGGCACATGATCAGGCGGACCATGACCTTTCCCCGGGGAATGCGCCATCACCGCAGACAATGTGGTCAACATCAGGATGCCGGAAACTAACATGACCATCCATTTTTTCATTGTGAACGCCTCCTGTCCTTATTTTGCTGAATTTTTCGTTTTTAACAGTCATCTCATTCATAGCCGAGATAATGGCCGTATTCGTATAGATCAGGAATGGTGACAGGCAGCCTTCCCTCTGGATTGACTTCGCCGCTGAGTACCCTTGCAAGTGCTTCAACAGAAACATCCCGGTCGCCGTAAGTGGTCACATACCCCTCTACTTCAGGGAATGCCATCAAATCATACGGGTTGCGGATCGCCGTTACAACTACCGGCTTTCCTGTGTCCTGAATTGCTTCAACCAATTGCTGCTGAGCATCATTTGTGTTGGCCGTATACGTTGCAGTAACAACGATATCCGCATTTTCTGCCTCCGCTGCTGCTCCGTCTATTTGATCAGGCGTTGGACTCGTATCCGTTGCATAATCACTGACATTGAATCCTTTTGCCTGTAACTGCTCCGAAAGATATCCCGGCTTAGCTGCAGACGGGCCGGTAATCAGCACGTCCCGGTCGTCCTGCAATGGAAGCAGATCATCTTCGTTCTTAACCAGGGTAATACTTTGATCGGCAATTTCATCAGCTTTGGCAAGATTTTCTTCTGTTCCGATGTTATCAACGGCCTCCGGATCGGTGTTGGGTTCACCAAACAAACCTTTTTCCATTTTGGCTTTCAGGATGCGATAAACGGATTCATCAACACGCTCTTCACTGATTTCACCGGTTTCAACGGCTTCAAGCATCGCATTATAAGCCTGCTCAACATCAGGCGGATTAAGTAAAATATCGTTCCCTGCTTTAAATGCTTCCACCGGCACACGCTCAGGATCAACAACGTTAGCACCTGACATGCCGAGGCTATCCGTAACAATCAGTCCTTCAAAGCCCATTTCATCCCGTAAAAGGTCCGTTAAAATCGGCTTTGATAACGTAGCCGGCAAACCTGAGTCATCAAGTGCAGGTACGACAATATGTGCTGTCATGATTGCTTCGACTCCCGCATCAATCGCTGCCTGAAATGGTTTCAAATCAACATTGTACAGTGTCTCAAGATCATGGTTGATGATCGGCAAACCATAGTGGGAATCAACATCTGTATCCCCATGTCCAGGAAAGTGTTTGGCAGACGGAATCATTTTCTCATCCTGATAAGCCTCAATCTGAGAAACTGTTAAGTCAGAAACAAGATCAGCATCTTCCCCAAAAGAGCGAACACCAATGACCGGGTTTTCCGGATTAACGTTAACATCTGCCACGGGGGCAAAATTCATATTAATCCCGAGGCTGCCTAATTCGTTTCCTATAATTCCGGCAGAATCAGCAGCTAATTCCGGTGAACGGGTTGCCCCAAGCGCCATGTTTCCCGGGAAAACCGTTCCGGGACTTGTGAGCCGTTGAACAATACCACCTTCCTGGTCAGTCGAAATGAATAACGGAATAGGCATCCGCTGATCCATCGCAACGTCCTGCAGACCGTTCGACAGCGCATTAACCTGTTCCACATCAGCCGGATTGCCGATGTTATCCGTCCAGTTAAAATAAATCACGCCACCGATATGATATCTTTCAATTGCTTCCTTAAAGTTTTTAGCCCCGCGATTATTGTTCAGGTTGGTATCTTCATAAGCAGGATCGGTCGGTGTCTGGCCATACATGTGGATAATAAATAACTGGCCGATTTTTTCTTCCAGTGTCATATGTTTCATTTTACTTACAATCCAGCCGTGCTTAGCCTTTTCACCATTGCCCCAGCCCGGTTTGGTCGGGTCATCCCAGCCCTTGGCAAAGCCTGCAGCAGGGAAACACAGCGAAAAAACGAGCAAAAAAGATAGGAACGAGAACAAATGTCGTTTCAGCAATGCATTCACTCCTTTTAAAGGTAATGTTTCAAAAATCACGGCATTCAGCCTGAAATCGGCTTATCTTCCACCCCCACGTGTTAACGTCACATCTGTTATCACAGGCAAATGATCGGATGCCAGGGTGTCAATCACTTCAGCATTCGATGATTCCATACCTGGTGAAGTCAGGATATAGTCGATGCGCTTACTCGGTGAGACGGCTGAAAATGTATGCCCATCACCTTTTCCGCTTTCATCCCATGCATCCTGAAATCGATTAAACAACGGCTGAAGTTCAGGTGCATCAGGCGTTGCATTCATATCACCGACTAACATCGCATCGCCTTTCTCCGGGATTATGTCAAGCATATCGTCTACTTGCAATTCCCGGACATAAGGATCACCGCGGTAATCCAGATGCGTCACATAAAGCGAAAATATCGCTCCCTTAGCATTAATCACTGTCTCGGCAAACCCCGGCGCCAACCCGGGTTCCGGATCATCATCCTGTGTTGATAGTCTTGTAATCTCACGGTTGCTTGCATCGATAATCGGATACTTGCTCAGAACGGCTACACCATATTTTCGCCTTGGATCACCTTCATTGATTGGATCCTGATTGTAAATAGGTGCCATGAAAGCATGCATACCCAGCTTTTCGGCAAGCAGTTCAAGTTCGTCGTCAAAGTTACTGCGGGCACCCCAGTTAACATCAACTTCCTGCAGCCCAACCACATCAGCCTCTGACGCTTCTATTACATCAGCAATTCTGTCAATATCATAGTTTCCATCACTTCCGATACCAGCATGAATGTTGTACGTCATGACTTTAACCGTGACGCTTCGAGCATTTTCAGAATTATCCTGAGCAGCGGTATCAGTCAATGATCCTATGAACATCGCCATTACAATGAGAAATGAAGCCATTAATCGATATTTGATTTTACAGCCCTCCCTGCTTAATCACTTCCTAATTTCCTGTGCGTCCGATTCAAAATAAAGCAAAATCATCTATTGCTGCATGATGTTTGCCTCCTTTCAAATCTATTTGCAAGGGCTTTCAGTACTAGATTAACGGCTCATGAATGGCTTGTCTATGCAACCATTGAACCTATTTAAAAAAATTACAAAAATAGATGGCACCTTTTAACTACGTCTTTTTACTCGTCTTCACTTATTAAATCTATCTATGGAATATCCGATAAGAAAGGATAACCTTTGTGTTAGCGGACGAATACACGGCAAGCTTTACAAGAAGAATGAATAAATCAAAAAAGAATATCAAAGGCAACAGAAAAAGGAAGAGGATTGGCTCTTCCTTTTTGCGGTTGAGATTATTCGGGAAAATACTTTCCTATTCAACAGATAACTGTTCACCATCCACCGTTTCGATGATAAAACTTTTTCCTTCCAATTTGTCTTTAGGCACTTTCAAATAATTCCTTGGAGCGCGATCATCCGTGTCATCTTCCTCAAGTTCGACGACGATTTTGATCACGTCATCGTCCATAATTTCCAGCTCTCTGGTATCAGGGTCATATCCTTGATACTTTTCGTCACCGATCTGCCAGAGCAGCACATCTTCTTTTTCCCAATCAAAAGTGCTTGCATATTTTTCCGGATGATCATCCTCTGTGTAATACCAGATTCCCGGATCAGGCCGGCGATCCGGGACACCTCCAATCCAGGTAACCTGCTCAAATGAGACCGTTTCGGATGCTGATTGCGGTGACACTGCACCTGATGTATCCTCCTCTGATGAATCACTTTCCGAGGATTCATCCTCCTGTTCATCTGTTGACGACCCATCTTCCTGACTGCTGTCATCATTTTCACTTTCTGCACGATCATCTGTATTGCCTTCTGCCTCATCATTACCACCGCAAGCGGCCAAAAGGAACACCACAAACATAGAAACCGCGAATAACTTAAATAAATGATTGCTTTTCATTCGGTTACCTCCATACACGATAAGCTGAACATTCTTTTGATTTACTATTCTATTATCATATCAAAACCGGAAAATTATTCAATGAAAAATCAGGGTGGGACACAACTAAAACTTTCCATGCCAAAGACAGAACGATTACAGGGCAGGAAGTATCGCATTTTACCATTTCAACGGTCACATCCTTATTCATAAGTGATAACGAATGCGAACTAATGGAATCATCATTCGGATTTATCTTTAGTTAACATACTTTTGTCCCAGCCCCTTTTAAATGAAGCTAACAGTCTTTTTGCTGTATAAAGGTTTTTGGCATAACGGCTGCAGTCACCGTGGCTATTGCACAGACAGTATCACCTGCATAAACTTCTGTATGTATCCTGAACTTTTTCGGATGGACTTCCTCTGGAGTTCCGATTGCTTTTAATGGAATGTCCTGTGGTGTCGGTTTCATAAAATCCACGTTGAGTGATGCTGTCACAAATCTAGGCGCCTCTTTGCTGTTACCAGGCTCATGGCCATTTTTCCGGTGCAGCGCCAGTGATGCCGACCCTGTACCATGGCAGTCGATCAGTGAAGCGATCAGCCCGCCATATACAAAGCCAGGAATTGCTGTATGTTCCGGTTTTGGCGTGTAGATAGTGATCGTTTTTTCCCCAACCCATCCGGTCCGGAAATGATAGCCATGTTCATTCAGCCGCCCGCACCCATAGCAATGGGAAAAATCATTCGGATAATCATCTTGTATCGCGTATTTGACTTGTTCGGTCATTACGTGTTCTCCCTCCCTTTTTGTAGTCACTCAAGAGTTAAGGCTGCTCTCGCTCGAGTTCAAACGCTGTAGAGTTGGTTGGTGGTCGCTCCACTTTTTCAACAGTTTATTCTTGCGCCTGCCTCATGCGCCGCCATTGGAGGGATATTTCCATGATGGCCACCGCAAATGCCGCCCAGAAAATACCTTTATCAAATGCAATACCAACACGGGATTCGCCGTCCAGGAAAGTCAGCAACGCCATGACCGCCACAATATAAACAAGGAAAAACACTTGTGATCTGAATATATTCCTCTGGCCAGGATTCTGTTTCCGGTTACGATAAACAGCTAGTATAAATAAGGCAAGCATAACAAGTATCAGTAGATTTAATGGAACAGCCTCAGCAAACGGTATGCCGGGAAAATAGTCATAAACAAGCAGGACTGTTATACATAATACAAGCATAATTTCAAACGGGCGCAAAAACTTCAGAATGAATCTTCCTTTCTGCTGGATCTGTCTGCCTATTATATTACTGTTTTATACTTGTATTTGCCAGCTATACGGCTGCACAGTTATATATCAACTGCCTGCATGTCGCTTGGCAAGCCACTTAAAAAATAACGGAACAAAAAACATAATAATCAGCAGACGGAAAAGCTGATAGCTGGTCACAACAGATACATCACCGCCAACCGCTACAGCTGTCAGTCCCATTTCAACCATCCCGCCCGGTGCTGTGCTCAATAATGCAGTCGTGTAAGGCAGGTCATACAGGAGAGCCAGGCCATATCCCAGACAGAACCCGAATAGCACCAGGACAACGATGACCAGAAACGTATAAGCTGTTACTTTTTTCCAATCGGGCAAATCCCTTGGCTGCATCTGCAGACCGATATGCACACCGATTAAAATTTGTGCCAGATCAATAAACCCTGCCGGAAGTTCAGGGGTGGGGAATCCGGCAAACGTCATTACAATCGTCAGCACCATCGGCCCAAGCAATAATGCAGTCGGTACATGTAGACGAAAAAAAATCCACGCACCTGCGATCATGAGCAGTGGATATAAAAGATAAGTATACCAAGGCATGTCCGCCCAGCTGACAGAACCGGTGCCCATCATCGTCTGTGCTGCCGCGTCAGAATCACCGCCAAACATATACACCGTCACAATTGGTACGACAATCACGATAATCATTACGCGCATACTTTGCAAAAACGTGATCACAGTGGAGTTCAAACCTTTGATTTCATCCATCAATACCATGATCTGTGATAGCCCGCCCGGTACACTCCCAACCATACAGCTGGACAGATCAAGGCCGGTAACTTTTGAGAATAATAAACCAAGCACCAGACTGAATCCGATAGTCAAGGCTGTTATAGCTACCATTGATGGAACATGATCGCCCATCTCAATCAATGTTTCTTTTGTAAATGAAGTGCCAATTAAATAACCAAGCAGCACCATAGCAATTTTCCGCAACCTAAAAGGCCAGTACATCTCCCTTTGTGTCATAACACGCCACACCGCCACTGTCACGAGTGAGCCAATCAACCATGGCAGTGGTATATGAATTAGGGAAAAAATGGCAACACCGATCAGTGCCACCAGCAATGCTTCCGCAAATGCGAACCATCTCTTCAACAGTTTTCATCTCCTCTAAATATGTACAAAACACCATTCGCAAACCAAAGAACCATCCACACATGATGGTTCTTTGACATATTATAGAGGAAATGATGGGATTTGTTAAAGGTATTCTATTTAAATATGTCTAAACTTATAAAACGAGTGCTGCAATCACTCCACAGATGAGCAAAGGAATATTATAATGTATAAATGTCGGTACACACGTATCCCAAATATGATGGTGTTGCCCATCTGCATTTAACCCCGATGTCGGGCCAAGCGTGCTGTCTGAAGCCGGTGATCCTGCATCTCCAATAGCTCCGGAAGTTCCGATTAAAGCCGCTGTGGCCAGTGGACTAAAACCGATGGATGCACACAAAGGGACAAAGATTGCCGCTAGCACCGGGATCGTGCCAAAAGATGTACCTATACCAATCGTAACTAATAACCCGACGAACATCATAACGATTGCTGCCACCAGATAGCTATCCCCCAGCCAAGAACTTGTTGATTCCACAAGTTCGTTAACAGCTCCGGTCTCTGTTAATACGGAAGCGTAACCGGAAGCGACAAGCATGACAAATGCAATGGCACCCATCATTTTCACGCCGTCCTCTACGACCATTTCACCATTTTTCCATGTTTCAGCCCGGAAGATAAATATGGTCAATATCCCCCCTAGAGCTGCAAGAACCAGTGAACCATAAACGATTTGCAATACTAGTGTGACAGCCAGACCGAGTAGCGTCACAAAATGCTTCATCTGCCATTGATCATTTGCTTCTTCCGTCGTTGCTGCCACATCACTTGTAAATTCTGTTGGGATATCTTGATATTCGCGTGGCTTCCGGTAAGTGAATAAAATAGCAATAGCCAGCCCTATAACCATACCAGCTACTGGTATTGCCATGGCCAATGGTATTTGTGACAGCGCAATCTCCATACCATTGGCACGCATTTCATCAGCAATAATACCCTGGAAAATCAACCCAAATCCAACCGGCACCAGTATATAAGGTGCTTTCAATCCAAATGTTAAAGCTGTGGCAATCGCCCGGCGATCTACCTTCATCTTATTGAAGATCGCGAGCAGTGGTGGAATTAGAATCGGAATAAAGGCGATATGAATCGGTATAACATTTTGCGATAAACTCGCAAGACCAGCAAGTAAAAATAACACAACGCCACGACGTCCATGCATAAATGGTAAAATACGCTGAATTAAGAAGCCGGTAATGCCGGAGCGGGCGATCATGACGGCCAATATTCCCAGGAGAATATAGCTCAGTGCCGTTTCACCCTGGCCACCAAGTCCGCCAACTAAGGTCGTAATGGTTTCCTCAAGTGACAGCCCAGCGGTAAGACCCCCCACAATGGTTGCGATCAGAAGTGCAATAATAACATTGACACGTGCAAGACTAAGGGCAACTAACACAATGACAGACAAAACAACTGGATTGAGTAACATTCATTCAACTCCCTTTTAAGATTTTTTATTCTTTCATCACACGCTTGCTTCCTCCTTAATCATGCATGATGACAATTAATCCAGTAAGTACATAATTTATATATAACAAGCGATTTTTCCAAATCTGCTGTCAGATAACGGATTCAAAGCATTATGAACCGTTTCAATATCCTCCGAAAAAACACGGTCATGTGTGATGCTTGGAACTATATGACGAACTTTATTCCATTGAGATTGTAATTTGGAAGAAGATTTTTCAGGCCCCTTATAATCAACAGCCTGCAGCGCACAGATACATTCAATCGCAAGTACGCGACGGGTGTTTTGAATAATCCCCCCACAATGACGTGCAGCTATCGTACCCATACTGACGTGATCTTCCTGATTAGCTGAGGAAGGAATAGAATCAACACTGGCCGGGTGTGCCAATGTTTTGTTTTCCGATACGAGTGATGCAGCAGCGTACTGCATAATCATGGCACCTGATTGCAAGCCGGGCTTTGGACTTAAGAATGGAGGCAGATCATTAAGCTGCGGATTTACCAGCCGTTCAATACGGCGTTCAGATATATTGGCCAGTTCTGCTACCGCAATTTTTAAAAAGTCCATTGCCAAAGCTATTGGCTGACCATGGAAATTTCCTCCAGATATAACAGACTCTCCTTCATCAAAAATTAGCGGATTATCTGTGGCCGCATTCATCTCAATTTCCAATTTTTCTTTTACATAATCCAGTGTTTGCCATGTTGCCCCGTGAACTTGTGGAATACAACGGATCGAATAAGCATCCTGAACCCGTTTATCACCTTGCCGTGTAACTAATTCGCTGCCTTTCAACCAGTTGCTCATTCTTGCCGCTACTTGTTCTTGCTGTTTATATCCCCTGGCTTTGTGCATATCGGGATGAAATGCATCAATTATACCTCCAAGGCCTTCCATTGATAATGCTGCAATCCATTCACTGTCATATGCTAATTGCTCCGCTTCCATATAATTAAGAATTCCCATAGCCGTCATTGCCTGTGTCCCATTGATCAATGCCAATCCTTCTTTGGCCTTTAACGTGACAGGTTGAATAGATTTCGCATTTAAAACATACTTTGAATCTGCTGGCTGGTCATCTTCACCATAAACTTTGCCCTCTCCGATCAATACAAGCGCCAAGTGTGCTAAAGGTGCCAAATCGCCAGACGCTCCCAATGACCCTTGCTGCGGAATGACAGGGTGAACCTGTTTATTGATCAGTTCTTTCAAAATTTCAACGACTTCTGGACGGACTCCTGAAAATCCCTTTAAAAGCGCATTCAGTCGAAGGACCATCATCGTTCTTGAAACGAGTTCCGGAAAAGATTCACCAACACCACATGCATGTGAACGGATTAAATTAAGCTGCAATTCTTCTACATCTTCTTCGTGGATAATCACATCACTAAATTTTCCAAAACCCGTATTAATACCATATACGGTTTTACTATTGGAGACGATATCTTCTACAGCCAATCTGCTGTTTTGAACATCGCGCATACTTTTTTCTGAGATCGTAACACTCTCTTGGTCAACACATATTTTCATTAATTGATCTATCGTTAATGAATGGCCTGTTAATTCGATCACTTATGATTCCTCCCGCTATCAGTGCCGACAACTGTTTTATAATCATATATATTTTCTTTTTCATGCTTTTATTTTCCTTATGATGACTTATCTTCTTGTCAGAGCAATAAAAACGCAATAGGTGTGGCGATTAGAATCGTTAAAATCGTCCGTTCAATCCAAATAACAATCAGTTTCGGAATACTGACTGGAATTTCAGTAGACAAAATACACGGTACGAGCGCCGAGAAAAAAATAATGGCCGACACGGAAAGCACAGCAGTTATAAACTTTGTAACCATTGATGCATCCACTACCAGGAGTGCCGGCAAAAACATTTCAGCGATCTCAACTGCCGCTGCCTTTGCTGCAAGAAGCGGCTCAGGTAACTGTACAAGCCAAGTGAAAGGATAAAATATATAGCCAATAACATCGAAAAAAGGTGTATAAGTTGCCAGTACCAGCCCCAGAAGTCCTACTGATAAAATTGATGGTAAAATCGATGCGGCCATAATGAACCCGTCTTTTAAATTCACCCATACATTTTTCAATAGAGGAAGGGAATTTTCTGCAGATTCCATCCCTTTATCCCAGGCTGTCCGGATCCGGTTTCCTTTCACATCTTTCTCCGGGGATCCTTTGCCATCGTAATAATCTTTACTAATTTTATTTAACGGCCAAATTCGAACGGTTATAGCGGTTACAAGAAACGTTACAAACAGGGTGACCCAAAAATAAATGTTCCATATTTCCATTATCTCAAGTGTATTTGCTACAACGATCATAAACGTTGCTGAAACGGTTGAGAATCCAGTTGCGATAATCGTCGCTTCTTTAACTGTATATTTTCCTTCTTTAAAAACTTTGTTCGTGATAAGAAGCCCTATCGAATAACTGCCAACAAACGAAGCCACCGCATCAATCGCAGAACGCCCGGGTGTTTTCCAAACAGGCCGCATAATTGGCTGAACCATAACACCAATAAATTCGAGAAAGCCATATCCGACCAATAACGCCAGAAATACAGCGCCAATCGGAACCAAAATACCGACAGATGTTACTAAGCTATTAAATAAGAACGGCCCTACATCCGGATCAAACAGCCATGCCGGGCCAAAATTAAATACGAGCATGAATGCGACAATCATTCCAATTACTTTAAATATTGAGAGCCCCATAGTGATGGCAT
This sequence comes from Lentibacillus halodurans, assembly GCF_900112045.1. Lineage (GTDB taxonomy): Bacteria > Bacillota > Bacilli > Bacillales > Amphibacillaceae > Lentibacillus > Lentibacillus halodurans. Next base: position 133,802 of record NZ_FOJW01000004.1, on the reverse strand, counting down.
CTTTTTTCCACGTTTTATTGACGAATGGGTAGATAGCGCCAAACATAATAACCAACAGAATATAATATGGGATGGCCACCGTGAAATTTTCTTCCACAAACGTTACCATATGGTCCAATGGAATTGTTGAAGTCCCCTTTATTGTAATCGGGATAAAAAAGGTGAAAGCCCCAATAAAACTATATAAGAAAAACTTCAACACATTTTTTCCATTGGTATGATTTCGATTACCTTCCAGCGCAGCATCTTGTTTAGGTTCCGCCATTTATAAACCCCCTGAGGATCAATTCATTTTTAATTATTTTCCGACCACCGGCTCCCCTCTTTTAACAACCGTATCAACATGATTCATCCCATACTGATACGACAGCATCAGGTAATTCGGGATATCAAATATGACAATATCCGCTTGTTTTCCTGCCTCCAGACTGCCGATGTGATCAGCACAATCAATCGCATGGGCGGCATTGATCGTGGTTGCCGCGAGAACCTCTTCCGGAGTCATGCCCATTTTCAGGCAGCCCAGATTCATGATGAACTGCAGAGACAGTGTTGGTGACGAACCCGGATTAGCATCGGTCGACAGTGCGACAGGGACACCACCATCGATCATTTTTCGTGCATCGGCAAACTCTGCCATCAAGAAAAATGCCGTTCCGGGAAGCAGAACACCCATCACATCGTTTTCGGCCATTTTGCGGATGCCTTCATCAGATGCTTTCAATAGATGATCGGCTGAAATAGCACTGACTTCTGCTGCCAGCTCTGCACCGCCATATGGCTCTATTTCATCAGCATGGATTTTCGGGACCAGGCCATACTCCCTGCCGGCTTCCAGGATTCGCCGTGACTGATCCGGTGTAAAAACGCCACGCTCACAGAAGACATCATTGAATTTGGCAAGTTTTCGCCGTGCCACCTCCGGGATCATCTCATCAATCACCCGTCTGACAAATGGCTCCGGATTATCCCGTTCATCGATTGGAACAGCGTGTGCCCCCATAAACGTGGACACAATATCCATGGCGTGATACTGATTCAGTTTGACGGCGACTTCAAGCTGCTTCAGTTCCTGCCCCAGCGACAAGCCATATCCGCTTTTCGATTCCACTGTCGTCACACCATACTGAAAAAAGGTATCAAGGCGCTGTTTCGATTCGTCGTAAAGCTGATCAAAATCCGCTTCACGGGTCGCCCTGGTCGTCGCATGAATCCCGCCCCCGGCATTCATGATCTCCATGTATGACTGACCTTTAAGCCGCATCGCATACTCATTTTCCCGGGTTCCGGCATGCACCAGATGGGTATGCGGATCAATCAACCCTGGCGTAACAGTTTTCCCAGTGGCATCAATTGTTTCGGCTCCAGCGATTATTTCCTGATATTGTTGTTCGAGCTCTGCCAGCTTGCCGACTGCCTTGATTTGGCCATCTTGCATGAGCACACTGCCATTTTCGATGATGCTTAGCTCCTGCATTTCATCTCGCTTCGCCGGCTGTTCAGAATGCCCTGCCATCGTAACGACTTGTGCTGCGTTTTTGATCAATAGAGATTGTCCCATGTTATACCTCCTCATGTTTTGTTTCTCAAATGACTCGTTCCCATGCTGCTGTCGAGCCGTTGCTGATCTATAGCGTTTTCCGCTAATCTATAACGAATTTCACATAACCTATATCGATTCCTGCTCAATCTACAGCGGTTATGTCCTAATCTATAGCTCCGAGTCGCAATCTATAGCAGTTTTCAACGCTGTACTAGCGTTTACCGAACACCAAAGACTTTTTATCGCTTTTCTTTGTTGTTCAACATTGGAATGTTGACACCTTTTTCATGTGCGGTTTGTTCCGCCAGTTCATAGCCCGCATCAACGTGTCGCGCGATGCCCATGCCGGGATCAGTTGTCAGCACCCGCTGGAGTCTTTCTTCTGCATCTTTCGTACCGTCCGCGACAATCACCATCCCCGCATGCAACGAGTAACCCATTCCGACACCACCGCCATGATGCATGCTGACCCAGCTGGCACCGCCGACACTGTTGATCAGCGCATTCAATATCGGCCAGTCAGCAACTGCATCACTGCCATCTTTCATACCTTCTGTCTCACGATTTGGCGAAGCGACCGATCCGGAATCCAAGTGATCGCGCCCAATGACAATCGGTGCCTTCAATTCACCACTTGCCACCATGTCATTGATGATTTTGCCGAAGCGGGCACGCTCCCCGTAGCCGAGCCAGCAGATCCGTGATGGCAACCCCTGGAAGCTGATTTTCTCCCGTGCCATGCGAATCCAGTTGCAAAGTGATTGATTGTAGCTGAATTCCTGCAAAATCACGTCATCTGTTTTATAAATGTCTTCTGGATCACCTGACAGAGCCACCCAGCGAAACGGTCCTTTCCCCTCGCAGAATTGTGGCCGGATATAGGCCGGCACAAACCCCGGAAAATCAAATGCATTTGCCACACCTTCATCTTTGGCGACCTGGCGAATATTGTTACCATAGTCAAACGTAATTGCACCTTTTTGCTGCATCTCAAGCATCGCCTCCACATGCCGGGCAATGCTTTTGCGTGACAGCTTCGTATAAAGCCCCGGATCATGAACGCGCAGATCCATTGCTTCATTAAGCGTCATCTCAACCGGCACATAGCCATTTTTTGGATCGTGCGCTGACGTCTGATCGGTCAACACATCTGGAGTAAACCCCTGTGCCATCATAGCCGGCAAAACTTCCGCAGCATTTCCGAGCAATCCGATCGACAGTGGTTTGCCTGCATCACGTGCCTTCCGTGCCAATTGAAGTGCGTGTCCCAAATTCTCTGCCTGTGTATCAAGGTACTTTGTATCCAGACGGCGGTTAATCCGGTGCTGATCAACTTCAATGGCAATGCAGACCCCTTCATTAAGCGTCACCGAGAGTGGCTGTGCCCCCCCCATACCACCAAGACCTGCCGTAAGCGTGATTGTCCCTTTCAGACTGCCGTCAAAATGCTGGCGTGCACATTCGGCAAATGTTTCATATGTCCCCTGCACAATACCCTGGCTGCCGATATAAATCCAGCTGCCGGCGGTCATCTGGCCGTACATCATCAAACCCTTCTGATCGAGTTCATTGAAATGATCCCAATTTGCCCACGCCGGTACCATGTTAGCGTTGGCAAGCAGTACTTTGGGCGCGTCCTTGTGAGTTTTGAATATCGCGACTGGCTTGCCTGACTGCACGAGGAGCGTCTCGTCATTTTCCAGCTGCTTCAGCTCTCTGACAATTGCCTCATAGCTCTCCCAGTTCCGCGCAGCTTTGCCAATCCCGCCATAAACAACCAATTCATCTGGGTTTTCTGCCACATCCGGATTCAGGTTGTTGTTCAGCATTCTGAGCGCCGCTTCCTGCAGCCATCCTTTCGTATGCAATTTCGTTCCGCGATACTGTTCAACCGGTATATGTGTTTTTGCTGTCATACCATCATCTCCCATTCACACAATAGTTAAAGCGCTTACAAATCCTGTCTACTTATGAAAATTCCGCATCGTCTCTGCCACCAGGTAGGCAGCCAGTCTGATCGTCTTTTCATTTTCATCCACCAGCGGATTCACTTCCGAAATATCAAAACTGAGTAAATTTCCTTTTCGCGCAACATACGTTAACAGCATCCTAACCGTTTTCGGATCAAGCCCCAGCGGTGACGGCGCACTCACACCCGGTGCCGCTGATGCAGCAATCGAATCAGTACATAATGTCATCATCAGATAATCATATCGTTTCGAGAAATTATCGATCATTGCGAAGGTATCCCGAAAATCATTGTGATCAATATGTTTGTCTAATATATATTCACAGCCATACGCTTTAGCGGTCTGAAATAATGCTTTTGTGTTGCCGAATTCCTGAATCCCCAGGCATAAATAGCCTGCATGCGTATCCTGCTCCAAAATCTGCCTGAACATCGTGCCTGAAGATGGCTCCGAGTCTGACCGCATATCAAAGTGCGCATCAATATTGATCATGCCGACCGTTATATCAGGTCCGACATATTCCCTTGCACCGAGATAATGACCATACAATGTTTCATGCCCGCCACCGAGAATAATTGGGGCAATACCTGTTTGCAAAATACCTGCCACGTGGCGGCCGAGTTCCCCCTGTGCCTCTTCCAGTGCACTACCCTCGCAATATACATTTCCAACGTCAAAAGTCCGGCAATCCAGATTATACGGCAGTTTAGCCAAACATTGGCGGATTAGATCAGGTGCCTGCGCAGCACCCTGTCGCCCTTTGTTTCGTTTGACACCTTCATCACTAGCAAAACCGATAATCCCGAATGCGCCTTGATCAGATGCCAGTTCATTTAAATTCATGACTTGAACATCCTGATGAAAACGATAACTTGCCGGATCTTCCGTATCATCAATTCTGCCGTTCCAAAGCCTGTTGTCTGCTTGTATATAAATGATAGACCACCCCATTCATGCTGTTTGTTTTCTGAAAATATTTATTAATATTATAATTTAGTTATGCTATAATTGCTAATACTTATTTATTATATTTCGATAGTTTTTATCTATAGGAGGTCGATATGCCATGGATATCCGTCAATTAAAATACTTCATTACGCTTGCCAATGAACGAACGTATACGAGGGCTGCCAAACTGCTGCATATCTCCCAGCCATCGCTGAGTGCCTCCATCAAAAAGCTGGAACAGGAAGTCGGACTGACGTTGATCGACCGCACCGCACGACAATTTCGAATGACAAAAGAAGGCCAGATCCTCTATCGGGAAGCCCAAAAACTGCTCCATCACTATGAGCACGTTTCCTTGGAAATGGACAGGCTTAAGCAGCAAGGGCCACTCGAGCTGTCAGTCGGCCTGATTGAATCGTCAATGTTTTTCGTGCCTGACATTCTGACCCGCTTCAAACAAGAATACCACGATGTACGCATCAGCCTGTTGGAAACCTTGAGTCTCGGTGATGTTAAAAACGCCTTGAACAACTTTGACATCCATCTAGCCATCACGAACCAGTATATTCACCAGCAAGATATCGAAACCACCCCAATTTATGAGGAAAGTCTCGTCGCACTTATTCCGCCTGAACATAGCCTGGGCGACAAAGACGTACTCCATATTCATGATCTGGAAGGGGAAAACTTTATCGTCTGTAAAGAGGGGTTCCAGACAAGACAGGATATCCTGAACGCCTTCAGCAAATCAGGTGTCAAACCAAACATCCAATTCGAAATCGAACGGTTCGAAACGGGCTGCAGCCTTGTCGAGGATGGGCTTGGCATTACCGTCGTTCCGGAAAACTATGTCCGATATTCCAAACAGACAGATTGTTCGATAAAGGGGATTGAGGGTGCCAATATTTCTCGTATCGTCTATCTCGCTTATGACAAAAATCGCTATTTGCCACCGAATGTCATGCGTTTGATAGAACTCGTAAAGGAATTTTTTGCGTGATGGTACCTTTCATATATACAAATCGAACCAAACGTAATAAAGTGGCATGATCTTATAAACAATGCTTAAAAACATGCCACTTTTTCGATAGGTTGCGAACGAAGCATTGTTGGGGGAAACTGAAAATCATGAGGAATCCAGTACTTTTCCATTTACAAATTCCTGCATTCTATTAAACTAAAGAAACAGATATACAGTTTCGAACAATAGATTGGGTGTTACAATGAAGCAATTCGTCCATTTTGGTTATGAGCAGGCCATGTCCTGTCTTTTTCCTGTGATGATTTTTCTGACACTTGCCATTTCAAAAATGATTGAAGTACCTATTATCAAACGGTATGACTTCATTTTAATCATTTGCCTGGCTGTACAGATTCTGCTGGTCGTATTTAAAATTGAAACGATGGACGAGGTTAAAGTCATTTTCGTCTTCCATCTGATTGGATTGGCGCTTGAGCTTTACAAAGTCCATATGGGATCATGGGCGTATCCGGAAGAAGCAGTGACAAAAGTTTTCGGAGTACCTCTTTACAGCGGCTTTATGTATGCCAGCGTGGCCAGTTACATGTGTCAGGCGTGGCGGCGGCTTGAGCTGCGGCTTGTGAACTGGCCGTCAACCTGGCTCGTCTTATTATTAAGTGCCGTTATCTATTTTAATTTTTACACGCACCATTTTATATACGATTTTCGCTGGATACTAGGAGGCCTCGTACTGGTGGTTTTCTACAAAACGTTTGTATATTTCACAGTCAATCAGAAGACCCATGCCATGCCACTGTCTCTATCATTCGTACTAATTGGCTTTTTCATCTGGGTTGCCGAAAACATCGCAACTTTTTTCGGCGCATGGCAATACCCGAACCAGCAGCAGCAATGGGAAATCGTACATGTCGGAAAAATCAGCTCATGGTTATTGCTTGTGATGATCAGTTTCATGATTGTCGCGCTGCTAAAACATCTAAAGGAAAATCGCACTCATGAGAACATAAAACAGGAAACTATTGAAAAATCAGCCAAATAATAGATCGGTTAAAGATAGCCGCATTTCCCGAACGCTGGGAACTGCGACTTTTTTATGTTTATACTCGTTTTCGTTTTATGACGATACACTATGTTTTTAGCTTGCTTTTTTGACTCATTATAGTATTATACGAAAGGTTTGGTTTTTCAGAACCTTATCATGAAAGGAGCATTATGGACGATACATATGAAACAATTATCAGACGAATTACTCGTTGAAACCTATTATCAGGCAAAAAAATTACAACTGGACATTGAATTTATCTTATTGTTAGCCGAAGAACTTAGAAACCGTTCGATCATTGTAAAGTAGTCCAAAAGTTAAAAGACATGAAACCCTTCGTCTATTGCCTCCGGATAAACAGCTAGTTTTGAAAGCCCTTTCCTGAATTAGTTCATGGCGTTAGTTTGTTTTTGATAACTGTTTACAAAATGGCTGCAAATCGCCAATCTCCCATTTTAACCTAAATAATCGTAAACACAGCTTCCAATTATTGTTCATATCACTTTCTTCATCGGTACATCTATTAATATGAATAACCATTACTTTTTTCAATTTCCTAAACCGGTGAGGATAGCTACCTGTCCCTTAGCCGCTTTTACTTTTGTGACCTTCATCCTGGGTGCTTGAAGTCAAGCTGCCATAAACGATGAGATTAATCGATTGGTAAAACTAAGCTAGAGAAACGATTTTACTCATAACAGCTGTTCTATTCATAAACTATAAACTGTGGTTTGCTCGGATGATCCTGTACAAGCGCATACTCCGGAAACTTTACCAGCTTTCGATACAGTGCCAAATCACCCAAACAGCCTGCTGCCATGATGACGCCCAGAATGGATAAAGCCGGGAAATTTATCGATACCCCTATGACAAGTGGCAGGAGCCCTGTCGGTATCAGTGGGAGCATTAGTACCTTTTTCATTTGCTTCACAGTAATCGGCTTTTTAGCGTGAGCGTACGCAACACCCATTTTCCAATTTACACCCCAGACCAGCTCCTGCCGTGAAACACCACCAATATAGCGAAAACCTATTAAATGGATGGCTTCATGAATGCAAATGAAAACGATCAGGGCAGACAAAAACAGCGTCATACCAAAGAGGGTAAACGTTAATGCAAATCTGCCAAAAAACAAAGAATGTGATACCATTACACCAAAAAAAACACCAAGGGTTGTGATCAATACCCAAATATTTAATTTCACCATGGAAATCGACACAACCGTCTCACGCGTTTGCTCCATGTATTCACCACCTAATTTTCATCTGACCTCTTATACGGAAATTTTGTCGTCATGTTTCCATAACTTTCGCAATCTCAACAAACTAAAATGGGTTCGTGGCCCATTGCAATGATTGTTTAATGAAAATGCGCTGGTGCAGTTTCAACTGGGATATCATATATTCAGCCAGATCTTCCGGCTGCATGAACTTCTCTTGATCATTTTTATCAGGACTGTCACCAAACACCATCTCTGTCGCTACCATGCTCGGATTCAGCGTGGAAACCCGGATATTGTGTCTGCGTACTTCCTGCATGAGCGCTTCCATCATACCCTGTAACGCAAATTTTGAAGCGCTGTAGGACGTCGACCCTGCCGTTCCTTTGAGCCCATTACTGGAGGAGATATTCATGATGTCACCTTGATTTTTCTCAATCATTTGTGGCAACACTGCCCTTGTGACGTGGTAGGTACCAAATACATTTACCTCTACCGTACGTTTCCAGTCTTTCGGATCAATTTCCAGAAAATTTCCATGCCGACCGATACCGGCGTTGTTTATGATTATGTCTGCAGAACCAAGGCCCTGCTGCAGTTTGTCTATCGCCTGACTTGTTTCTTCCATATCCGCAATATCACAGACAGCGTACTTAGCTGCCACACCTTTGGCCTCAGCTTCTCCAGCAACAATCTTCAGTTTGCTTTCCGTTCGGGCAATCAACCCGACATGAACGCCTTCCTTTGCCAGTTCCAGTGCAGTTGCACGCCCGATTCCGCTGCCGGCACCTGTAATATATGCGATTTTTCCTTGAATGTCCTGTCCCATTTCGAACCTTCCTTTCCATTATATTTTACGACCGCTATTGATTGCAGGATTTGAAGAACAGTTGTTCAACTTTAGCTTTTGATAATGACCATTTGCTTCGTTTAGGTGATTGGAACAGCTATATTTTGTTGCCTTGTAAAACCTTTTTCTGCTTTGTCATAAAACCTCTTTTCACGGTTTGATCAGGCAATAAGTGAGGCCTATCCATTGATTTCCTTGATTATTTTAGCTGGATTCCCACCGGCCACAACGTTATCCGGTATATCCTTCGTGACGACTGCACCGGAAGCAATAACAACATTATCCCCTATTGTTACACCAGGGTTGATGACTGCCCTGCCACCAATCCAGACATTATGGCCAATCGTTACCGGTCTGCCGTATTCAAGGCCAGAGTTTCTTTGAGTTGGGTTTAGCGGATGGGTTGCTGTATAGATATGAACACCCGGTGCAATCTTGCAATGATTACCAATCAAGATTTCACAAACATCCAAAAACACGCAATCAAAATTCGCAAAAAAATTTTCCCCGACATGGATGTTATACCCGTAATCACAACGAAACGACGGTTCTATGGATATATTTCCCCCAGCAGATCCGAACAGTTCTATTAACAGCCCCATCCTGTTCGGCTCATCCATGTTGGTTGATTGGTTGTAAATTCTGGTCAGCCGCCGGGCATTTAATCGTTCTTTTTGTAATTCCGGATCGGCCGGATTATAAAGTTCACCATTCAGCATTTTTTCTTTTTCAGTCATGTTTGGAGCTCCTTGTTATGGTAAGCTAGCGTTCAAAGTGGTGCTCCTTTCAGGATAACGAAAAAAACCCTATCCGGAAACCTAACAAAATAAAAGCAGAGATACCTAGCGAAATAAGACCGGCCAGGCCGAAATCCAGTACCAGTTTCAGTTTGACACTGCGAGGCTCATATCTTGCTGTATAGAAAACGGTTTGCTGCTGCTGCTTTTCAGAACCACCCATAAACATATTCGCCATGAAAATATATACCATCCCGACAATCAGGAAAAAGATCATCATGGCTGCCCCTTCTTTCCCATATGACTTACTAACACTCAGCCTTCAATCATTTTGAGGTAAGGGATCTCCTTCCCGTCGACTATGGCAATGTATGCAGGCGTATCGGTTTCATATATTGTCGTTCCTACGGGCAGTTTATTAGCAGTCCCATTTTTAAAGTGATTTGCCCGATCAGTTTGTCTGGTTATTTCAGCAAACTTTTCACCCAGTGTGTATTCCAGTTCCTGTACCCATTGGACATCTTCGGCATTGGAATACACCAGCCCACCAATGTAGAAAATGTCAGCACCTTCATAATCCAAAAAATCGCCCGGATTTGGATTGCCGAATGTATTTGTGATGGGATTTCTGCCATCATCGCCGCAGCCAGCTAATATGAACGTCACCACAAGCAACGTAAGGAATGCGTATAAGACTTTCATACGACCGCCTCCATTTAATCAGACGATGACAAATGGCTGAAGTTTCTTCAATTATCAAACCCCTGCTGCAATAAAAGCATTCGATAAAACGGATCAGCACTTTTTCTTAAACGTTTGCAGCTTTAAAAAATTTTTATGAGAGCATTAAGGTTTAGATGGATACAATAGCTTGCCTTATCGTGCACCTCCACTACCCGCATAAAAATGGCGTAGACCAATCACTTTATTTTATTGTCTTACCCGTTCATGAAAAACTAATTGATACGATTAGTGTTTTTTGTCATTTTTTTTGGGATAAAATAAGCAATCGTGGCAGCGAGAAAACCGAAAATTAGTGTCCGTAAAAAGGAACTGCCCCCACTGATGATAACAGCTTCTTCAGGCAAACCAGCACTCATATTCCAAGCCTCTTCAATACCGGGTGTATATGTAAATGTAAGGAACAGTCCGGATAAAATTTGGAATAAAGAAAATAGCAATATAAAGCTTGTGGTAAAAATAATATAATTTTTCATGATTGGCACCCCCATAATTTTTAACATCTGGTACTCAATAAAGTTTCATTTATGGACTAACCTTTTACATGCAGGATGTTGGATCTATTGATATTAAAAATAGATATGCTCTTCCTTAGCAGATACCAGGTTATCCAGCTTTTCTTCAATCCTGCCCAACAAAAAATGAGACCACTTCAATAATGACAGCTAGTGTAAATAAAAGCATAAACAACTAAAACAAAATATCCCCTGCCATGACTCCATTCATGACCATATCTCCCTCCTGCAGTATCGCTTATTTTTATACTCAAGATAACATATGTATTGTTTGTCTATGAATGTTCGTCTATAATTTCCCACAAAGGAGGCTTCACCCATGAAAAAGAAAAATAGACTCATTCAAAAGCCGAATCTGCCTGAACATTTAGAACCCATCAAAATAGATAAATTAGCGGATCAATCTTTTTACGAAAAGGTCACAATTAATAGTGTAATTAGCACGGTACATGCCGAACGAGTAAGGTTTGATCAAATCCATTTCAAAGATGTCATCTTCAGCGAAGTCAATCTGCCATTTTCCCAATGGCTTGATGTCTTATTCGAAAACTGTGACCTCTCCCATGTCCGGTTGAATGATGCGCGTTTTAACCGCGTTAAGTTCAGAGGATGCAAACTCGCCGGTACCGACTTTGATCAGGCTGTCATGGATGATGTGACATGGACAGACTGTCAGGCACCTTATGTTCTCTGTAATCTTACAGAGCTTCGGGATGTTCATTTTGACAATTGTTTATTAAAAGGCGCCAACTTCATCGATGCATCCCAGCGTAATTTACAGTTTGGCACTTCAGACATTCATGATATACAGCTTACCGGCACATCACTAAAGAATGTCGACCTCAGCCGCTGCCAGTTCACCCATCTACACCTGGACGAACAAGACTTGCGCGGTGCGTTCATTGCATCTGAACAGGCAGCAGGATTTATTCAGTTATTTGGAGTGAATGTGAAGGACGACTGAACCTATCTTCATGGCATTGAATTTGTCATAAACTTAATGACCAAAGCCAAAACTCCTAAGAAAATGGTTACCAAAGTCGAATAAAATAGTCTTTTATGAAAAGCAGTGTATTGACCACTTTTGACAAACATATGATACATAACATAAATCAGTATGCCTAAGATGATCGAACCAATCCAACTGGTTAAACCTAAATTCGTTGCCAGTGCTCTCCAATTGATCACCAAAAATAATGAATGTAAGATGAATGATTACGAGGGGTATGGTTAAAACTGTTAAGGCTGTTTTCAGCATTGTCTTTTACTCCATTTAACGTTCCAATACACATCAGATTTTAGGGAACTGCGATCATCCCTCTTAAGGCATTTGTATCTTTGGGAGGAACAACATAGCCATCTTTTTCGTGACCTACATACATAAACACACTTTCTTCCCCTTCGTCTCCAAGCATTAAATGCAGTCCGTGTGTCTCACCATTTTCATAGCGAATCATTATATCATAGTCGGGCTTTTCTTTCGTCATATCTGCATTTGTACCTTTTGCATGCTGTAAAATGCTTTCCAAAGCCGTAATCGTTTCTGCTTCACGAAAAGAAATGAAAAAATTCTCATTTAAGCCTCCATAACCTTCTGACTCCGAAATTGAAATGGAAGATACATGATCCAATAAAGTCATCTCTTCATTGTGTTGCGCTTGGCATCCAATCAGCGTCAATGTGCAAAATGATAATAGCAAAAATAAGAATGCCTTCCTTATAACCTCAATCCCAATCATATATGCTCCCATCTTCATTTCTGTATTCAAGAAGATCCCCGGGCTGACAGTCAAGTGCTTCACATATCGCATCTAACGTTGACAGTCTGATAGCTTTAGCCTTTCCATTTTTGAGGATGGAAAGGTTAGCCATCGTTATTCCGACTAGTTCGGAAAGTTCTGTTAAGCTCATTTTCAGCTTAGCAAGCATCACATCAATATTAATCACAATGGCCATGTTTTCACCTCAGACGGTCAGATCGTGTTCTGTTTTTATTTCCAATGCACTCCGCAGCAGCTCCTGGAGAACAGCCGCAAAGAGCGAGATAATGAAAGCCGCAAAAATAATGGCTAATCCTATCAGTGCTATGCCAGGATGCAATGCGCTTTGTGTTCCAAGAAAAATCATTCCCATAACATATATGATAACAATGACTGCTGCACAATGCTTTATTTGCTTTAAGGCGATAACAGCTGATTCCGAAAAAGCATCCTTATTTTCAATGTGATGTAACAACTTCAAAGACTGATATAAGGCGAACAAAAATGGTATTAACGTAACATACATACCTGCAAGAACAGGATACCGCAAATAAGCGAACTCCGGATACGTCTCTGCTGTATAACCTGCCAGCCGCGGCAGCAGAAATAGACACAAAGCAAGCACTAGAAATCCAATAACAACAATAGCCACCTTTAAAAAAGTGGTCGTTCCCCGTTTCATAACCAGCACCTCACTTTTTTGTCGTTGGCTATAGCTTAATACATTTTTTATCGCATTTCAATAAATAATTATTAATTTACAATATATCAAGTGAAAAACCTGTGCCTTTATGAAACAAGCCGTGCCATTCATTGTTCCAGATAAGAACCCATTTTATTGATATCAATCACAATTGATTTTCCAATTTACCCCAAAAGGTTTATGATTTGGTCATTTTGTTTAATTAACGTATTATTTTGTCCCATGAATTTTGTAAAGTCAAATAAGAATATGATTAGAATAATTAAAATAAAAATAACAAACATAACATCACCTCAATACTAAGCTACAATCCAAAATACTACTAGCCCCTTCAATAGCCAAGCAGCACCGATTCGTTAAATTATATTCTAAGAAAGCATATTAAAGCAATTATTAGTCTTTTATTCTGTCATCTAATTTTCTTGAGAAGTAAAAACATAGCAAACCAGAAATCAAGGAGACAAGAAAAGGTATAATAGCAAGGAACGGCATTATAACGGTCCAGAAAAGTAAATATGCACTTACAGCGAATAAAAACAAACTGACGATAAGCAAAAAACTTGATCCAAATTCCTTCAACGCATCCAAACATATCACCTTCCGTAATTATCTAAATTCATTTGCTGACTCTTTCGCTTTTTAAAAAATATGATCCACCAATAGATAAGATATAAATAACCGATAAGTGATAGATAAGCCCAAATTGAACCTTCTTGCAATCGCCATAAGAAATATTCAACTTCAGTTGGACCCCGCCCATGTCTGTTTAAATAGTTGAACCATTTGATCAATATAATCACAGCTATGGCTGCAACAGACCTTCTGATATTCTTTTTTAGAATGAGCGTTATCACAACCGCAGGTAATGTGACGATCGGCAAATATTGAATGCCAGCAAATAAGGCTATTAGTGAAAAGAAATAAAGAAGCAAAAAGAAATAAGAACCATCAATCACAAAACCAGCTAATGTGATCGTTCCTAAAATTAGTATAGCAATCGAAGCAAAGCAGCTCCATTTTATATTTTTTTAGTACGTTGTATTTCCCCTCCATACTTGTTGCCATCACTCACCTTGACACTACCTCTCTTATGATATCAGTATCAACTTCTTAAAAATTCAGCTAACGATGATTACTTTTTCCTGGATTCCATATACTTCTATGTTAACATGCCTGCATTAAAGACCGATACAATCATTACAAAATACATGATCAACCGCGTAAAGTAAAATCTCTCATCAACTGTGAATTCGGTATATGAAAAAGAGGCAATCACAAATCCGACAGCAACCAATAGTGATAAAATCAATTGTCCTTTCACCGATTGAACCATGCTGTCCCTCCTCACTCCATGACATAAGTCTATACTACAAGATTGATTATTTTCTTTCGCACCGTTGTGTTAATGAAAGACCAAGGATACTAGACAGAACTAACTAACAAAAAGAAAGCGATTATACACAATGCAGCAAAGACTTGCACGATCATGCCGACCATACTGCAAATCAAACCAGAAATCGCCAGCCCCCTGCCCGTGCACATCCATTCATTCCTTATTAAAAATTTCTCCTAATCCATATCCCATTTCCGACAACAAACGGGCGGCTTTCTCAAAAAAAGCGTAATTCCAAGCTAAAAGAATTACGCCTTTTTTAACACAACCAGCCTTAACCGTTATTCCTCATCTGTCGATTCCCGGGCGGCCTCCCCGCTTGCTGATGTTTCTGTGTCATCCGAACCTCTGGCGGCTGAGGCTTCTTCATAATATTTTTCCCTCTGTGCACTAAAGTGACCAGCCTTTCCGTGGGATACGTAGCTTTCCAGCATTGCTTTCAAATCCATGCCGGTTGTTTCCTTCAAAGACTCCTGAATACCGAGCATCGTTGAGGTGACATTGTTGGCGACTTTTGATGACCCGCCTTTTGAATCACTGCCGCCCATATCAATCACTTTCATATCCTGAATCTGAGAAATCGGTGCTGACACTTTTTCAGCGTACTCAGGCAATACGTTAATCAACATTTCCACAATTGCTGCCTCCCCGTATTGCTCCATCGCTTTGGCCATCCGTTCTTTGGACTCGGCTTCGGCAATACCGCGCTGGCGGATAACGTCTGCCTCTGACTCACCTTTAATCCGTTCTTTTTCCGCTTCAGCTTCTGCCGCTTTCGTCGTTTGATAAGCTTCCGTATCGGCGAGTGAGCGGCGGCGCTTGTTTTCCTCTTCTTCCAGTTCAACCGCACGTTGTTTCTCGATATATTCAACTTTTAATTCTTCATCCTTCACTTGCTGGGCGAGTTTCTGCCGTTCCAGTTCGCCCGCCTGCTCGGCATTCGCCTTAGCACGATTCGTTTCTTTCTGGAATTCAGCTTCCTTAATATCTTTTTCATTTTTGGACTGGGCAATGGCTGTTAAACGACGGTTTTCTTCCTCCTGTGCTTCCTGATCATTCTGAGCCTGATAAATACGTGTTTCCTTTTTCGCGTCAGACTCTGCCTGATTCGCCAGTTTTTGCACTTCAGCAATGTGTGGACGACCCAAGGCATCAATATAGCCGTTCTCGACATCAACATCTTCCACATCATTTAACGCAAACGATGTGATTTCAAAACCCATGCCCTTTAAGTCGGCCTCAGCGATCTTCTTCACCTGTGTATTCACTTCTTTAAAATCGTTATAAATTTTTTCAATAGAAAGCGACGCAATAATCGCACGCAGATGTCCGTTTAATACATCCCTTAATTCGGATTCACGTTCACTTTGTTTTTTACCAAGAAATTTTTCAGCAAAATTAGCCATAATCTCCAGCTCACTGCCGATACTGATAACAGCCGTACTGACTACTCGCACCGGAATTCCTTCCTTGGTATACGCTTTTTCGGAATCGACCTGCAGCTGGAAGGAAGTTAAGTCAATCGGTGTAGCGGTCTGAAACATACGGAGACGATACCCGCCACCGCGTATGATTTTGACTGAACGTCCATTTTCGTCCTGGAAGACATTCCGCTCTTTTTCCGGATCACCAAGCTTCGGTCCGGTTACAATAAGCGCTTCATTGGAGCTCGCTGTCTTATAGCGGAGCCTGAAAATAATAAACGTGATCAACCCCACAATAATGGCGACCACCCCAACAATAGCAAGAATAAGTAAAATTAAGGCATCCTGAAACAAAAAATCCGCTCCTTTGTTAATGATTCCGATCCATCGACCTATATCAATGAATCTATATTACAATACGATTACAAACTACATAAAGTTTCAACATTCATATAATTCATTTTTAAACCGTTAAATTTAATATCTGCATTTGGCGATAAGTGCCAGCCTTTAATCAATGAGGTGAAAGGGGGGAAAAATGAGTGAAAAGGTTAGCAGTAAAGTGAAAAACATGCTTTTGCATATCGTGATACGTATTAGCTAGTAATCACCACAAAATTTAAGAAAGAGGCAGCCAAGTACCTTTCGCCATTCCTTTAACATCTTCTATAAGACTGACGTCATAAAATAAAGATACAAATTCGATAGTGGTACCGACATCACTATCAATTATCAACCTGTATCCGAATAATAGAAGGATTAGACCAGCACATCTCCACGCCACGTCTTAAAAATTATAAAACCACTTTGTAGGCAATAAAAAAGTCCATGGCATTGTAATAATGGCAATAGCTAGTGCGACCTTTATTCTGAGCGCTTTCTCGCCGATGAGCTTTCTGAACGTAACTTTATAATTGAACAGAAAAATGAAAAACGCTGACACCATTATAAAGAACACAATAATCATAACGGCCAGCGGATGACTGAACGGATCATAACTGATGGCGTTTATTAAGTCATTTGGCAATCCGAGCATATCACTGCCCATCAACAATCCAAACAAGGACATGGCACCGATCATATCAGCCGTAAACCCAAACAACCAGACTTTCAAAATACTTTTCCTATAAAATGTTTTCAAATTCTGTTGTGTGTTAACCAATTTAAACAGATAGAAACAAACGATGATAACCAATGAATCAATGAGGAAATTACCGATGAGCATCACGAAAAGAATCGGCGGGAAAAATAGTAAAATCCATATCGGAAAAATAACATTATAAACCTTGATGTCTTTCATCCTTATTACGCTCTCCTCTTTTCCAACTCATTCTGCGGAGCTTGAGCTGTTAGTATAACCTTCCCAAACCTTCCAGTCGACCTTATTATTTTCAACATCGTTTGCAGATGAGCTGTCTCACTGACCATTTCATTACTTTGCTGAAATGGTCGTATCATTGCCATCCATTTCCACATAAAATCCTTCGCAGCCAAATGATTCTCCGCTACCTGATTGATCGTCATAATCCTAATAGTGCAAATTCATAAAGACACCCCCGCAGTCGTAATATCTTCAGCGAGAGGCGTATTTCAGCCGATAGTTTTCCTCTTGTGTTGATATTTTCGCTCTTCTGTTGATACGCTTCCTCTTGTGCTGATATTTCCTCCGTCCTGCAGATATTCCCACTCTTATGTAGATATTTCCGCGCTTCTGCAGATTCATGTGCTGCTTCTGCTGATATTTGTTTTTCTGTCGATACGCTCGCTCTTATGCAGATACTCCGCTATGCTCTACATGTTTTCAGCTACTATTTCGTTTCAGCAAATTAGAAGCGCCAATAAAACTTAAACCCAACACGACAATAAAGTAAGCAATAAACTTATCACCCACCACCCTATTAAACTCAACCAAACCGATCAAAAAAAACTGTCCAACACCAAACAAGCCTAAACCAGACCAAAATAATACTTTACTGGGCACGTCACTCATCCCTTATGAATTTTTTAAACAACCAAACATCACTATCACTTATCATCCATTTTCGACAAAATACCGATAATCCCTTTTAAAAAATTAAAATTCTTATGAAAAAAGCTCATCTGTTTTGCACTACTCCATTTCGAATTTCAGGCAATTTCGCTGAATTCTCTCATGCTGCTACTGTTATTCAATTATGCCGATAAGTAGAAGTAAAAAAGGACGCCTTCTTTGACTTAAGGAAAGCGTCCAAGCCTTTCATGATCAATTTAATTTAACTCATACGTTATAACAAGGATCAAACGCCGACGCCTGAGATATTCTGCAACGGAAATATCAGTCAATACCGCAAACAGACGTTGAAAATGGAACACTGAAGCATTCACCTGTTCGGTAATATCCTCAAGTAAAATGTCATCAAGCAAATGTTTTTCCATATAGTCGATAGCCCTCTGTAATGATTCAACCTACATCATATCACTCACTCCCTAAGGTTATATTAGCAGGGATTAAGGCGGCATCCTGTCATTATGTGCTCTATTTGGACAGCATAAGAAAACGTAATTGGCCGGAAAACGCATCTGACAGCTAAAATATGTTTCACTCCCTAACCAGTCTTCTTGGTTACAAATTCCTGTTTAAAAAAGGGTCTAGCGTTTCGGTATCGAATAAATAGAAGCAGAAAGATTCAGAATGAGCAGCGCTTAAACTGTGAAGGCAAAGTTCCAAAAGGCCCCCGCAATAGCGAGGGGCGTAAAGCATGAATAGTCCAATTAAAAACCAGATTAATACAATTTTTGTACATGTCAGTAATTTGGAGCGATCCGTTAATCTATCAACAATTGCCAAGTACCTGTCCTTGTTCATGATGATTCAGAAATTCTAAGAGTCTCTCACTGACTTTATCTGTGCCTTTACCAAGCCAAATGAGGTGACCCCATGTATCCAGCACGCAAAGTTCCGAATTCTGAATATGCTGCTGGGCATATTCGGCATGCTCCAAAGGAACCGATCCATCGTGACGGCTGTGCATCAGCAATGTAGGACATTTAATTCGTTGCAATTCCTCAGACGAAAGTGTACCCGTTTGCTGTAAATCCATTATAAAACCGCTCCCCGATCGCTGCCGGTTATTCATTCTTTTAATCGCATCAACATCTTCTTCATGCATTTGGCTTTTTACTTCCTCATATGAAAGTTTGGTAAATGAAGGCACCATATGCTTGAAAGTAAAGTTTGGAAAACGGTTATTCAAGGTTGCAATGAGTTTCCATATGAATTTTTCAATAGAGGGCCTGAACAAAATATGTGCAGCTTTGTATTCTTTGTCTTTGGGCGTCAGCCATTGTTTTGTGACCGCACTTTGCAATATCAGTGTTTTAACTCTCTCAGGGAAACACGCGGCAAAACAGATCCCGCTTGATCCCCCGGCAGAAACAGCAAGAAGGTGGACCTTCTCAATATTTAAGTAATCCAGTATTTTTGCATAATGATCACAGGCCATTGACAAGCTTTCGCCAATTTCGCTGGATGTTCGGCTATATCCAGCTCTTGATGGGGTGATAATTGTAAAGCCGTTCCGGACTAACGGTTCATAGCCAAACTCCTCATAACAATTGGAATGCCCGCCATGCATCACAAAGATTGCCTGAGCACCGCTACCCCGTATAATCGAATATTCAATCATTTCACCATCAATTGTACAGGTTTCAATCTCCCTATTCATAAACATTTCTCCAATTCAAAAACAGATGTATCTAGTTTAATATCTATTGTTCCATAATTGGCCATAAAATGGAATAGCGTATCTTATAATTAGCTCCGGAAAGGAACATTAAAGATGCGGTCTGCGTTATATTTTCTGAATAAACCTGTTAGAAAAGGGTTCCGAGTTCCGGCATTGAATAAAAGGAAGATCTCGGTAAGTGCTTGAAATGTCGGAAAACACTTCTGCAAAGAGCCTATAATCGGGATTAGCAAGGAAAGTGGAATGAACAATACAATTAAAAACCATATTCTTCAAAGGATTGAGTCAGGTTTCATCTGTGGCAATCTGTGACATGAATGATAGCCCATATTCACAGGGGATGATTTTAAGTGTCTAGTCTTCCGTGCCCAGCAATATTTTGAGATGAATCGCGGTTAGACACACAATGTTTGTTACATGTGACTGACACTTCGGGATCCCCTGTAAAAATGTGACATACGCTCATCATGATTCAAGTTTACTAACAGAAGCCAGTTTATTTATGATTTGTTAAGATTTCAAGGACGTTCGAGACAAAGACATCATGATTTATTTTCAGAGCAATACGTGCACAGTTTGGTCCAAAACAATTACTCGACCCTGGTCGGAAGTCAGCAATACTTTTACCGTATGCAAAGTTACCTTTATATTCAACCTTAACCTCTCGTTTTTTGTACTCATACAACCCGCTGATATCAAGAGCTGCCATTAAAGCTGCCAAATCATGCTGCGGTGTTCCAGCAATACCTGGCTCTAGTTGTTGATAGACTTCATAATAGAAATCTAAGATCGGTTTGATGATTTCTTCTAAAGGTGAATCTGAACGCGTATCGATGAGATTGACAATGCTTGGAGATAATAAGGCGTCCCTTGTCACATTTAAAGGTACGATCGTCAGGTTAACTACATTTTGACAAACGTAATTAGCGGCAATCGGATCACCGAAAAAGTTCGCTTCCGCTACTTCGGTCTCATTGCCAGGTTCGATGAAAGCTCCACCCATCACATAGGTTTCTTTTACATCTTCCATCACTTCAGGACTTAAATAATGGGCTATGGCCAGAGAAGTGCATCGTCCGACATTTACGATGATTACCTCATCACGGTTGTCCTTGATCAAATTGAACAGCTTACTGAAATTCGTACGATTTGCATAGCGTTCTTCTGGAATTGGAGGATCAATCGGGCCCAGTCCTTCTATGCCATGAATTTCAGGAAAAAATTCAGGTTCTTCACCACTTAAGGGACGTGTAGCACCAGCAATGACAGGAATATCTGTACGGCCTGCTAGTTCCAGCAAATACTCGACATTCCTATACGCTTTTTCCCGATCGATGTTACCGTACCCACTGACCACGCCAATCAGATCTACCTCAGGATTCTTCAGCGCGTAAGTCAACGCAATAGAATCATCTATACCTGTATCGGCAAATAAGATTATTTTTTTCATTTTTTCACCTCAACCTACCTTATGAAAAAAAGACAGGTTTGCTTGTATGTTTGTCCGATGAAAGTTTTGAAGAGGAAAAGATGGTTACGCGTTCATGTGTAACCGGTAGAAATAAATACAGATCTAGCGCCTCTTAAAAAAGGGTTTTCGATCTCTTTGTTGAATAAGTAAACGTAAAGATCAAAAATCTTAAAAGGGTGGGAAAACAATGAGTTTAAAAGAAGTGTTTGTGAGCCAGTTAAGGGCTTGCCATGATCAGAATACGTGGTTTGTATCACTAAACAATGCCATTAAGGGTGTTACTGCGGAACAGGCAGCCTGGAAAAATGATAAATCAACACATTCCATCCAGGAAATCGTTCATCATTTAGCATACTATAACAAACGATATTTAAACCGCTTCAAAGGGATTCAAAACGCTGATGGAGCAAATAGCATAGACGCCACGTTTCATAATCCTGAGGAACAAACCTGGCAATCAACAATGGTATTAATTGATGACATCATGACAGAATGGCGACAATCAGTTGAGGAAAGTGACGACAAAAAAATTGATGACTGGGCTGGAGAACTTGCCCATCTTACGCTTCACAATACGTATCATATTGGGCAAATCGTCCATATCCGAAAACAACATGGAATATGGAATCCGGAGCAAGGGGTTCAATAATAATGTCAACAAACAGGTCATGTTCACCGGAGGACCAGTATGCTTGAAATACTTGATGCAGCCCCCTCAAATGTCGATCAGCATGGATTTTTCGGTCTGCGCAGCAAACCCAATTCTGACGGCTATAAATCACTGTTTCAGCCAATAAGGAAGGTTTAAAACTAAAAATTATCCTGGAAAATGGAAGACAGAGGGGGTTTATTGAATACATACCAGGTCAGTTTACGTGGCGATCGATGAATACCAAAAACTATATGGTCGTTCACTGTGTGTGAATCGTTGGCAGAAATCAGGGGAAAGGATTTAGGAAAAAGCTTATTAAAGCATGTATAAGGATGCATTTGTTTCAGTGAAAACCATTAATCCTAACAGGGCAGCACACCTAATCATGTGCTGTCCTTCCGATCATTAACATATGGAAAAAGATGATCCCTTCTCGCCTTCTTCCCCTTGCGCTTTCTTTCCTGAAAAATGCTTTTTTGACCTTATTCCCTGCTTAAATCAAACTGCAACTTGATTCTTGATTAACACATATAAATCCGGCAGCAGTATCCAGGCAGATATTACAGATAACCAGATAATAAAGCCTATAATTGCAGATTAAAAAGATAGAAAACGCATTCGGGAAAATTCATATCATCGAAATATGTTATGATACTCATTAATATTAAAAACGAAAGGGAATGACCGGCTTGGATATTAAGCATCTTCACTATTTTTTGGAAGTAAGTAGAATCGAAAATTTCACACAAGCAGCCGAGAATCTCTATATTACACAGTCGGCCCTCAGCCGTATTATCAAAACATTGGAAGAAGACTTGGGTGTTCCTCTCTTTCACCGGTCAAGGAAAAAAGTAACACTTACTGACGCTGGAAAAGTGCTGCATAAACACGCATTGGAAATCAAACAGCAAATAACGGAACTGGAACAGGAAATGGATCAATTACGCACTATGAAAACAGGCCATATTCGAATTGGTTTGCCAACGGTTGTTAACTCCTTCTTTTTTTCACAATTGATTGCTGAATTTCATCAGCAATACCCAGGTGTTACATTTCATTTAGAAGAAAATGGATCAAAAATAATTGAAGAAAAGGTTTGGGATGGCCAATTAGATTGCGGTGTTGTCGTTCTAAATGATCATCCAGCATTGGATTACTACACATTTATTGAGGATCATTTACATCTTGTTGTTTCCAGCGATCATCCTTTCGCAAAAAAATCACACGTGGAGATAAAGGATTTAAAAGAAGAATCGTTTATCATGTTTAATCAGGATTTTGAATCACGAAATATTATTATTCAAGCATGTAAAAACCATGGATTTGAACCCAGAATTGTCTCCGAAACATCACAAATTGACTTTTTAGAGGAAATGGTCGCAACCAATTTAGGCATAACACTCCTGCCTGAAACAACCAGTCAACATTTTATGAAGGATGTTGCGATCATTCCGGTTATAAACCCGGACATTGCCTGGAATTTAGCCTTTGTCTGGAAAAAGGATGCCTACTTGTCATTAATCAGCAAGCAGCAATTTATCTCATTTACAAAAGATAAATTAATGCAGCACAAACAGACCTAATTCTGTGAAAAGGACAGGATTAGGTCTGTACTCGTTTACATGTATTTTCGTTATCCTAAGCATACTGAATCAGCATTGTACTTTAGCACTTGTGCGGGATTATAATTTAATATGCCGGATAAGGTAAGACAAAGCTTCGAGGTGACACAAACATGGCGTCAAAATTAATGAAAGATACGCGAGTCGTACAAACCGATCAAGTGCTAATTAACGACTTGAACAATTATCACTCCCTATTTGGCGGTGTGTTAATGAAAAAAATGGATGCGTGCGCGACACTGTCTGCCAGAAGACACTCACGTATCAAAGAATGTGTGACAGCTTCTACAGATTCCGTTCACTTTATAACACCAATTCGTCAAACAGATTCGGTATGTATCGAATCATTTGTAACATATACCGGAAAAAGTTCAATGGAGGTTTTTTGCAAAGTCATTGCAGAAGACCTGGAAACAGGTGATAGAAGACTCGCAGCAACAGCATTTTTTACTTTTGTTGCGATCGGCCCCGATAAGAAACCTGTTCAAGTACCAAAGGTGATACCAGAAACTGAGGAAGAAAAATACCTTTATGAAACCAGCAGTGAACGTGTCAATATAAGAGATTTAAAGAGGCAGCAAAACAAAAAATTGATTTCTTCGTTATCAATCGATAAACCATGGGATTAAGGAGAGGTATTATGCTTATTTCAGCAAATGCTCAAGAGCTGCAACGTGTTAAACAAGCAATCGAAAGGCTGAAAGAAAACGAACCAGTACAATATCAGCAGTTCAAAAATGTTATTAACCTTACACGGCAGTTGCAATACAGCTTTCAATATTTGGGCTGTTTAATCATGAATGATGATCCGCGAGAGTTTGAGCCACGTTTACAAGACGGTTATGTGCTTTCAATATATAAAAATGAAATCGAAAACCTGAAACAAAAACAACCCATTGACGCTGTACAAGAGCTATTAGCAGCTTATAAACGTGTAAGCTATGATCATATCTGTAAATTAGTTTTAGGCGAAAACGTAGACATGTTAGCAGGTCCAATGGTTGTCAAGTAAGCAATAACAGCCGAATCTCCTGATTTAGCTCTATTTAGTGCATGAAATTGCACAAACCTTGGAATAGAAGTCCTAGAAGATGAAGGTCTTGTACCTGGTGCAAACTTTTTAATGCAATCGTACTGGCCTGATAAGGGGGTAGCCATTTAATGGTCTATCCCCTTTTTCTTCCAAACAACCTCTTTTTATGCTTCGCTTTTTCCTTTTTTGGCTTCTTGCCCAAAAGCGTTTCTTTAACTTTATACCGCTGATCCCTGCTGCTGAGGATGTATAGCATATCACCTGCTTCAATTATGGAATCGCCGCTTGGTGTAATTAAATCTTCTCCTCTGACAATGCCTATAACCAATGTATCATCAGGCAGGGTAATGTCCGTTAGCGTTGTCTTGACAGCTGGTGCATTTTTACCGATGGGCAGCTTCATAATTTCAGAATCCGTATTGCCTAAATTAATCATCTCAAATCCGCTTGCATCAAATTCATTGCCTCCCCCTGTCAATCCCAGCTTCGTCGCGAGGGGGGACAATGTACTGCCTTGGATAAGAGCAGAAATGAGCACAACGAAAAAGACCGCATTGAATATAAGTGTTGCATTTTCCAGCTCGGCCACAATCGGATACGTCGCCAAAACAATCGGGACCGCCCCTTTTAATCCTGCCCAGGAAATAAACAGCTGTTCTTTGAGATTATATTTGAAGAAAATCATACTCAGAAAAATTGCGACAGGTCTGGCAATAAACATGAGAATAACAGCCAATAGAACACCTTGCCAACCGACATTCAATAAATGGCTTGGGAATACGAGCAATCCTAAGAAAATAAACATAATGATCTGCATCATCCAGGCAAAACCTTCATTGAACCGGACAATCGAGAACTTATACATCAAATCACTATTGCCAATAAAGACAGCCATCACATATACGGCCAAAAATCCACTCCCGCCAAAATAGTCCGTAACACCATATGTAAAAACTGCACTTCCCATGGCCAAAATCGGGTACATGCCGGATATATCTAGTTTAATGTGATTGATCACCAGCACGCTTAATTTTCCAAACAGGAAGCCAAATAGCAAACCGAATCCCATTTGTATAAAAAAGTCGCCAACTGCTGTCCAGATCGAACTGTCCGGGATTTGAATCATTTCAATCAGTGCCAGCGTTAAAAACACTGCCATTGGATCATTTGTACCGGATTCCGCCTCCAATGTAGCTGTCATTTTTTTCCTTATATTTTTGTTCCCTAATACCGAGAATACCGCCGCAGCATCGGTTGACCCGACAATTGCCCCAAAAAGCATACCTTCAAGCAGCGGGAGATCGAGAATATACATGGCTGCCAACCCGGTAATGACAGTCGTCAGCAGTACACCGGCAGTCGCCAGTACGCCTGATGAACCAATCACTGGCCGAATATGATCCCAACTGGTTTGCACACCACCTTCAAACAGGATGATAATCAAAGCCATAATCCCGATAAATTGGGTGAGCTCCACATTTTCAAAGTAAATAACCTGATTAAGCAGCATCCCGACAAACAGGAATAAGACAAGCGAAGGCAACCCTAATCGTGCGGAAAATTTGGTTGTAAACACACCAACGAGGAGCATGAGTGCAAATAAAAAGACGAACGATTCAACGGAAGCATCCATGAAGAAAATCCTCTCAAATAAAGCTGTTGATATGTATATTATCCATGTTTTGCCGGTAAAAAACAAAAATTCCGATTATCTGAGCAAAAACTCAGATAACCGGATCATATGGTTCATATCGTGGATTAAAATAGCATGGCGGTCTGGGACCTATTACGGGAAGGGACCATTTTTTGGAGTTATCGTCATACAGCATTTCCGCTTTTTCTTGCGACCGGGAAATCAATAAATACCTCACTTCGGGATTGTAGTAGTAATCATACATGGCAACGCCCTCCTTTCAGGGATTACTTTATTCTATCCTATTCACGTCCGCATATCGTGAGCCTGTTCACGTTACGTTTTAATGAGGCGGGCACGACAGCCGCCCATTTGGCATAACGTAATTTGAACAGCTTTTTTGAGGAGGTTTTACTGGACAATGTCTGAAAATAAACGTCACAAACAGAAATACCCTTTATATCCCAACTACGGGAAAATAACTCAATATGAAGATGTTGCCATTACGGTTCCTGAACAGCGCCAATACCGCCAACCCGGTGTTGAAAGCCTGATGGTTCCCAGGCCGATTGTGGAGAATCCGAATCAGGAAGGAAGCGGGAAACTGGAAGGAAAAGTGGCCCTCATTACAGGCGGTGACAGCGGAATGGGGGCAGCGGCTGCCATCGCTTTTGCTAAGGAGGGGGCTGATGTTGCAATTGCTTACTTGGATGAACATGAAGATGCGAATCGCACAAAAATGCGAATTGAGGAACTTGGACAGCGCTGTCTGTCGCTGCCGGGTGACCTCAGAGAAAAACAGCAATGCATCCACATTGTTAACAGGACCATTGAAACGTTTGGACAGCTTCATATTCTTTGCAACCATGTCGGTATTCAATTCCAGCAATTAAGTCTGGAGGATATTACTGACGAGCAGTTCGATGATACGTTTAAAGTGAATATCTACTCTCACTTTTATACAACCCGGGCAGCATTAAAACACTTACAAGCCGGCAGCTCGATCATCAATACATCATCGGTTGTCACTTTTGACGGAAATAAACAATTAATTGATTACACAGCCACAAAGGGTGCCAATATCGGATTTACCCGCGCATTGGCCAACAATCTCGTGGATAAAGGGATTCGCGTTAATGCCATTGCCCCTGGTCGAATATGGACACCGCTGATTCCGTCCAGTTTTTCTGCCGATCAGGTCACTCTTGCCGGCAACCCAATGGATCGACAGGGACAGCCATTTGAAGTAGCACCAACATTTGTCTACCTGGCTTCCGATGACTCCCGCTTTGTCACCGGTCAGACGCTGCATGTTAACGGTGGTCAGGTGTTCGACTAAGCAACGGATAGCGACAGAATCGGAATCCCCGCTTTAGTATGATACTGAACGATGAAGCCTGTAAGCGGAATGAGCACGAATGATATACATTAATTTGAATACCTTCTTTTATATAATTAGGTTGAGTCAGAATTTAGAACACGTCTGTGTTGGCTCAATATACTAAAAGGGGATATCCATTATGAAGAAATTTTTTGTTTTGTTTTCAGCCATGATCCTATTACTGCTGGCAGCTTGCGGCAATAACGGCAGCGATGGCGGGGAAACTGCAAAATCTGACGGGCAACGTACCGAACAGCAAGGTGAAGACGCATCAGATACATCAGACGATGAAGGTGACACGATAACCCAGGAGGAAAATGAAGAAACCGAAGCACAAGTCGGTGATACGGTCACCTCAGAGGCTGGTGAAACAACGCTTGTCAGCCGTACTGATGACGTTGGTACATTTGAGTCCGGGCCAATCAATCTGACCATTGACAAAGTAAACGGTGCATCTGCCGATTTGACAGGTGATGTTGCTGAGATGATGGAGACAGAAGAATTGGAATACATCCAGGTTGACATGAATGTTGACAACACATTCGAGGATAACGTCTCATTCTACGCATCACAGGCAACGATGACAACAGATACCGGGGAACAATTGGAACCAGATATGCTATTGAGTGAACATATCGACGGCGAATTTATCGGCGAAGTCAGTAAATCAGGCACATCATTCTATATATTGGAAGATTCCCAAGCTGAAGACGTGGAATCCGTACGTCTGATCTATAGTGCCGCAAGCAATGACGATTTTGAAGATATTGGCGATGAGATTGATGTTGAGGTAGAGCTGGAGCAGTAAAATACCTCTCCTAAAGATAAAAGGTGTACACAGCTGCAACTTATTGTAAAATCAAAATAAAAACAACATACGATATAAAAACGCCAATGCTGGTACACCGACGGCACAATAAGCCTGACCCATTCAAGGGAGCCAGCACTGAAAAAGATAGACTCCCGAGATACCAGAGAGTACTCAAAGGGCGTCTATTTTTTTTATGGTTAAGAATTGTGATGACTAACTTGCAAATATCATCATCTATCAGTTTCCCTTTTTGTCATACTAGTGATCATTGATTGTACCTATCACATCGGGAGAATCATCCAGGAAACTGAATATTTTTCGATTTGTCCAGATCCCTTACGAAGCAGCAATTTTTCCTTTATTACGGTTGGTTTACTTGTTTCACAAATTCTTTCATTAGTCCCGGCAGATCAGGCCAGGCATGACCAGATACCAAATTGCCATTTAGTGTACAGAGATTCTTCTATGTAGATTGATCCCGCCGCTTCCACTTCCGGCTTGCAGGCAATATATGCGGTCAGTTCACGGCCATGTAGATGCTCCTTAACCGTCGTAAGGATTTGAGCTGCATGGCAGATGGCTGCAATTGGTTTATTTGCCTCGAAAAAGTGACCGACAATCCCAGGTACATATTCATTCAGGCGAATATGCTCTGGTGCTCGGCCACCCGGAATAATCAGCGCATCATAATCAGCCGGATTAACCTCATCAAAACTCGCCGTCGCTTCAATAAGGTACCCTTCTTTCTCCGTGTACGTTTCCCAGCCAACAAAGTCATGGACAACTGTATGCAGCTTTTCCGCCGATCCCAGCAATTGTTGTGTCAAATCCTTCCTCCAGACAGCGGAAGTACGGGTAATAAATCTCCAGCGCCTCCACAGCATCCCCGGCAATTATCTACAATCACTGCTCCAACAACGTGTATATCTTTTTTCATATGTCCTCCCCAAATCCTGATTACTAGTTTAGCGGAATCAAGCGAGATGCTTACATCAACAGAAGCGAGTTTAGTATCAATCGTAAACTTATCTTTCTAAACCCCCGGAACTATCAAATCCGTATCATCCGGTACGTATCCGAGCTGGCGTGCCATAGAGACCATTTGACCTTTGTGATGAAATTCATGAGTGATGGTATGAGTGAAGAGCCATAAGACTGACAATTCCTCGTCTTCTTCCTGCCAAGACACAGGCCCTTTTACATTCTTATCCAACTGGCCGTCATATGTATCAAGAAAACGGTATACTAGGCTGTCTACTTCACTGAAAATATTTCGCATGTCCTGCACACTCTTGACCATCCATGGCTCACCCACCCTGACGTTTGCTTTCAGTCCAAAATTAGCTAGCCAGGATTGATAGCATTCGGCAACATGTATATGCAGGTTTCGGATAGACCCCCAGCCGAACCCATCAAGCTCTTTTGCGTAATCTTCCGGATCCAGCTTCTCACAAAACGCAAACAGTAACTCTCTTGTGCTTTTAACCAAATCATATTGACGTTTTAAAACACTCATGTCAATCCCCCATATAGATTTTTAACACTGATTCTCGAACTATTTCTATATTAACATAAATGGTGTACACTAATATGTATTATCAAAAAATTAAAAATGGGGTGAGTAAATTGGATACATCCTTTATTTCACCGGATAACACATGGGCACTCTGGGCATTCCTGACAGGCTGGGCTGCCATCAGTATTTACCTTGAACAAAAATACGCATGGGCATCTAAGGTATCTGGAGCAATCATAGCGTTGATCGGGGCGATGGTGCTAGCTAACCTGAACGTCATTCCGCTTGAATCCGGTGTTTATGATGCAGTTTGGGATTATGTCGTACCACTTGCGATTCCTCTGCTTTTGTTTCAGGCCAACATTAAAAAAATCTGGCAGGAAAGTGGACGGATGCTGACCATCTTTCTGTTAAGCGCAATTGGTACTGTGGCAGGCACCATTATTTCGTTCATGCTGCTTAAAGATGTCATTCCACACTTAGACAAGTTAGGTGGGATGATGGCGGGATCTTATACCGGCGGGAGCGTGAATTTCGCTGCCATGGCTTCTAAATTCGAGGCTCCAGGGGAACTCGTTTCAGCGACAGTTGTTGCCGATAATGCGATGATGGCACTATTCTTTTTTGTTTTAATGGCTATTCCGGCGATCTCCTTGTTCCGGAACAACTATCAAACACCACATATGGAAGAAGTGGAAGCAAAGACATCCGAGGATGAGGGAAAAACGCAAGCAGCTTCATTTTGGCAACGAAAAGAAATTTCCCTAAAAGATATTGCCACAAGTATTGCCACTGCATTTGTGCTTGTTGCCGTATCCTTTCAGCTGGCCGATTTATTTGCCGGCATTATTCCAGACGGTGAAAATACGAACATATTTTATCAGATTATTGGCGGGATTATTGGCGACCAGTATCTGATGTTAACGACGCTGACCGTTTTGGCGGTGATTGCATTCCCGAATTACTTCGAAAATATCCGGGGAACACAGGAAATCGGAACGTTTTTGATTTATTTGTTCTTTGTTGTGATCGGTGTACCGGCATCGCTGGCATTGGTTATCACAACGGCACCGCTTCTGCTCGTTTTTACATTGATCATCGTGCTCATGAATTTATTATTCTCTCTTGTGTTAGGGAAATTGTTTAAATTTAACCTTGAGGAAGTAGTGCTTGCAAGCAACGCAAACCTTGGCGGCCCGACAACAGCTGCAGCCATGGCGATTGCTAAAGGCTGGAACAAACTCATTGTGCCAATCCTGCTCGTTGGTACACTCGGCTACATTATCGGGAACTATATAGGAACAGGGCTGGGCATATGGTTCCAAACCTTCATATAGATTAATCATGAAAAGAGGAGCGTCCTGATAAGGACCCTCCTTTTTCATGTCGATCAATACGGTTTCCACATAACTTTCTTTGCCTCTTCAAAACGTCTATTCACACTGTCCCAGCAGACGACATTCCACCAAGCATCGATATAATCACTTCGATTATTGTGATATTGCAGATAATAGGCGTGCTCCCAAACATCAAGGACCAATAATGGAATGATATCCTGCTGTGACCGGTTCTGATGTTTTTCAACTTGCAGAATCTCGGTTCGCCGTGATCGTGGCGACCATACAAGCATGGCCCATCCGACAGCCTGAACTTTATCAGCTGCATTCGTAAAGTGTTCCTTAAACTTGTCAAAGCTGCCGAATGTCCGATTAATTTCTTTCGCGATAGCGCCATCTGGTTTTCCGCCGCCGTCTGGACTCATATTATCCCAGAAAATCGTGTGCAGATAGTGCCCAGCTCCGTTAAATGCCGCCTCACCTTCCCAGTGACTGATCAATTCATAATCACCGGTCTTTCTCGCTTTCTTCATTTCTTTTTCAGCCTTGTTAAGTCCGTCAACATAGCTTTGATGGTGTTCCTGATGATGAAGGCGCATGATCTCCTCACTAATATACGGCTCCAAAGCATTATAGGCATACGGAAGCGGCGGCAAGGTATGTTTGCCGATCGGTACCGTCTGATGTTGGATGGACTTCCGTTCATCATCAGACACCTGTTCGCTGGTGCTGTCCTTCGATGGTTCCTCCAGACTGATGTCCGGCTTTCCCTCCATCAATTGAGTGAATTCAGATTTGAGCTGGTGTGCCTTTGTATTCAGTGATTGAATCTTGTCAGTGGCATCTACGACCTCGTCATCTCCGAGTAATTGCTCACGATAATCATTCGCCATTTGTCCAAGCTCACGAAAACGGTCCTGCCACTCTTCCGGGTCCACTTTTGCATCCGTTGATATATCTGATCTTGTCTCTAGTGAAGCCACCAGCTGCTCGCATTGATCCGTCCAATCCGTCAAACGACGGAGCCATTCTGTTTCCTTTGATTGTGCCGTCATAACAGCAACGTCCTCCTTTTTATGGATGAAATACCTCCATTTACAGCCTATGCCGGAAAGCCCATTTTAGTAACACGCTGTTATGCGTCAGGTTTGCTCGTTATTAAAAACACTTTCATATCTCCTCATATCGGTATCAAATACTGATTTCCCGCTTCTTGAAAAAGGTAAATGACAGGAACAAAAACAAAAATAGATAGACGCCAAGCATCATAATGGAAAATGATAGTGTCATGCCTTCTATCGTTGGTCCTCCTGAAAAATACGCATCATTTTTACCGTTCGTTTTGTCTCCACACTGTGCACAAATGTTTTTTGCTCCTGTATAATGGTTCTGTCATCAAGAATTAAAGGGGAATAACTATGGATGGAAAAATTCACGCAATCATCGGGGCAGGAACCGGAATAGCAGTTGCGCAGTCAACCGGACAGGATGCCATCAACACAGCTGTACTGATGACTGCCGGTATGATTGCCGCATTAGCACCGGATTTGGATACAGCCGGAAAATTAGCCAATAAAATTTCACTTTCACATAAAATGATTCAAAGTTTTGTGCGGTCAACCGGTATTTTAACGGGGATCTATGCCTGGATTGTTTTGGCCGGGACAGAAAAGTATATTGGATTAGCTTTAGGCATTTTCCTCTTCATGATTGCACCGAAGTTTTCACAAAAACTTATGCTGGCAATAAGTGGTGCTGCCATTATTACAGTCGGAATATTCATATCGGAAGTTTGGGTGTGGCTGACTGGGATTTATGTGGTGGCAGCTGCATTGGTGCCGCACAGGAGTTATACACATTCATTGATCGGTTTTTTGTTTTTTAGTGTCATTGCCTTTTATATCAGCCAGGATATTGTGGTTTATGGTTTACACTCGACGCTTATATTGGCTTACGGGAGTCATCTATTGATGGATATGCGGCTTTTGCCCGGGAATAAACGGGGGATTCGATTATTGCTGCCCTTCACTCAGGTAGAGATTTAAAGAGGTGTAAGGGGGAAAGCGGCGGATTTCGTAAAACAGCTTCTCCCTCCTGTCACACCCCGGAAATAGCTCGTCTCGCCAGTCTATCGGCATGGGGATTCTGTTTTTCAGGAACCCATTTAATGAAGAAATAAGGAAAGCTGTCTGCCTTCTTCTGGATGGCGGCAAGCAGCGGCTGGTAGACCTGATTTTTCGTAAAACCGTTCTCGACAGCATCGACGACTAATTTGGAATCTGAACGGAACGATAGAATGTCATCAGGAAAATGTTCGATGCAAATTTCTAGCGCTTTCACAACAGCGTGAAACTCTGCTTCATGATTAGACATCACGCCCAATGGAAAAGAAAATTCGTATATTGTCCCATGGTCTTTAATGTAAACACCTGCTCCGCTGGCACCCGGATTACCACTGGATGCCCCATCTGTGTAGACTTCAATCAATATGTGGTGCTCCTTTCATGATGTGCCGACAGCCTTGCTGCTGCGGAATTTATATTATAACACACCATTAATCTTCCACATCATCGCCGTAGTAGTCCATTTCCTCAGAACGTTGCTGCTGCCGGTATCCATACATAATGTTTCGGACCGTTTTATCGTTTTCCAGACCGGAGCCAATAGCACCAGCGACCGTTGCAACCGACGTGACAAGCCACGTCAGCTGCATAAAATGATGGAAGCCGACCTTATCCTCTTCCATGCCTACAACATCACTAAATAATTCAGGTGGTACAATGAAAGCGACCGCCGTCAAAAACAATACGAATAACATCACATAATAGACACTTACAGCAACAACCAATGTTAGAAATGTAGCTGCATTATACAATAATCTCATTTTCCGTTGGCTTTTCCCGCTCGGTTTTTCCCACAGGTTGTGCGCGAAAATGATCCAAATCACCATACCAAGAATAGCCCCCAGCATTAACACCACAAAACGTGTTGATTCATACGATGCACTGAGTCTCCAGAGTGTCCGAAAAACAAGCCCGTATGCACCCGTTGCGAAAGCGATGGCCATCACACGTTTAAAGGCCGGGATAATCGACCACGGTCTGTTCGCATGGGTCATTCCCAGGAGCAGTCTAAACCTTCCATACGTTCTGGGTTTGAGGATGAATCGGACATCGGATTTTTCAATTCCATCATCAGGAGCCGTGATTTTACGGACCGGTGAAAAAAACCGTCTCGCCAGCAAACCGGTATTGTGGACGATATTGTCCCCGTTGGCTATCAGTTTGCCATTCACCCTGAAGTATAATTCACCGACCATTTGGATGATTGCTTTCTTGACTCGCTTTTGTACAGGCGGGAGCCCAAACGCGGGAACAGATATTTGTGCAACACCTTTTTCATCATTCACATCCCCCAGCACAACACCCTTATTGGAAAAGACAGGCAGATCAGTCAGACACACCGTATAATGCCACTGATGTGCCTGCTTAATGGCCTCTGCCCGCTTAATCAGCCTGTCCACATTTTCGGCAGCACCTGTAAGGGGATCACGAACAACACTGACCTCCCAAGAAATATCACCATCAATATTTTTAGACAAGGCTTCCGGTAGGCGTTCCATTAATTTGGAAGCAACTGTTTCCGGTAATTCAGGGGCCGGGATCAACCCTACTGTTAGCTTATTCACCATAACAAAAGCGCCCTCCCGCTGCTGTTTTCCGTCGTTTGCTTTTCCATCCGATTACCTTAGTCATTCCCGATTTTAAGAACAGGAAAACAAGCAGCAACATGTCACAGGAGGATGATAAGTTTAGCGTTATAATCCTGTGAATCCGGCTTTTTCCTGATGTTTGACGTTTTTCCAGCATGGACATTTTGCAAATTTACTATTGAACAATGTCTCTCATGATGAAGACCATGCTTTACGAATAAGAGAGATTGAGTTACGATTATTATAAGATAATTTATTAAATTATGAATTTTATTACGCAGGCATCTGCCCTCCTATGTGAAAGATCATTGCAAAAGAAGGTGGAACAGTGAACCTTACCTATTTTCTGTTCTTTCTGTGTATCATTGTATGTACGTTAATCATTACATATTGGGCGGCGAAGCAGAGTAAAACGACCAATCAGTTTTATGTGGCGGCAGGCCGTTTAACCGGGATCCAAAATGGAATGGCGATTGCCGGGGATTATATCAGTGCGGCATCTTTTCTAGGAATTATCGGGACCATTGCCATCAGCGGCTATGACGGGTTTTTGTATGCGATCGGTTTTTTAGTTTCCTATTTAATTGTTTTATTTTTTATCGCTGAGCCGGTTCACCGGCTGGGCAAATATTCGCTCGGCGATGTCGTTTGCTCACGTTTTCCGGGTAATCAGATACGCTGGATGATGGCGATTGGCGCACTCATTATTTCCATTCTGTATATGATTCCGCAGCTGGTGGCTGCAGGTCTTCTGCTCCGGCTACTGCTGGATATTAACTATTCCACTTCCGTCCTGATTATCGGCAGTTTAATGACGATTTATGTTGTGTTCGGGGGCATGTTTGCCACATCATGGGTGCAAATTGTGAAAACAGTCGTGCTCATGTCGGGGACGTTTTTGCTGGCATTAATTGTTTTTTCGCGTTTTGACTGGAATATGACGGCATTGATTGCCCAGGTGACATCGGGCACGCCATTGGGGGAGCAATTTTTTCTGCCTGGCAACCTATATAATGACCCGTTAGAAAGCCTGTCATTACATCTCGCCTTAATCCTTGGAACAGCGGGACTGCCGCATATTTTGATCCGTTTCTTTACAGTCCGGAATACGCAGGAAGTCCGCAAATCACTGCTGACCGCCAGCTGGATTATTGGCAGTTTTTACATCATCGCCCTTGTTCTCGGATTGGGTGCCGTTGCGCTAATCGGGTATGGGCCATTAACAGCAGCTGATCCGACAGGGAATCTTGCTGCACCGCTGCTTGCTGGAGAATTGGGCGGGGATTTCCTGATGGCTTTCATTGCGGCCATCGCGTTTACAACGATTATTGCAGTTGTCGCTGGCCTGGTCATTTCAGCCACAACAGCTTTTTCACACGATGTCTATTTCCACATTATTAAAAAAGGACAAACAACTGAGAAAACACAATTACGTGCGGCACAGTGGACGGCATTTGTCGTTGGACTGATCTCTACATTGTTTGCGCTTGGACTGAAAAATATTAATGTGACCTTCCTCGTTTCCTTAACCTTTATTGTAGCCGCTTCGAGCAATCTGCCAGTACTGTTGTTCACGATTTATTGGAAGCGTTTTAATGAAAAAGGGGCCATCACAGGAATGATAACGGGACTGGCCGTTTCCCTGACACTGCTCGTGCTGGGACCGCACATTATGAATCCTGATGGCGGATGGATTCCGCACGAGCCGCTTATTCCATTATCGAATCCGGGCATTGTTGCGATTCCAATCGGATTTTTGGGGACTTTTCTGGGGTCTCTGTTAACAGAGCCGTCAGTGCAAAACACTGCAGAATTCCGGCAATTCTATCTGAAGGCTCAGACAGGGATTGAAACGAGGGAACATCACCAATGAAGTATTTAACGATGATTTTGTTCGAACGGTTGGGATTATTGCTTGTCATTGCCTTTGTGCTGACACGCATTCCCGGTTTCAGGTCACTGCTTGAGCGTGAATTCAGCAAAAAAATGACACTTGTCCATGCCTGTGTGTTCGGCCTGTTCGGGATGGCCGGTACGATAACCGGAATTGTCCTTGATGGGGAAACGGTTACTGCCCGCGATTTCGTTTGGATTGCTGTCGGTGAGGATCAAATGGTAGTCAGCTTAAGTCTTGTTGCGATTGTCATTGCAGGGTTGCTGGGCGGACCTTTCGTCGGATTGGGTGCGGGCATCATCGCCGGAGCACATCTTTTTTTCCTGGGAGGCATAGGCTTTATAGCGAACAGTCTTGTCAATCCACTGACAGGACTCTTGGCAGGGTGGACTGCCCGCTTTTTTTCAAATGAGCGAGTGATTTCACCGATGAAAGCTTTGTTCATTGGCGTTTTCCCGCCGGTTCTGCAAATGCATATGCTGCTGATTGCTGAACCGAATTCAGAGGATATGATTGCAACCGTGAACACGATTGGCTTGCCGCTCGTTTTATCAAACAGCATTTCCATTGCTATTTTTACCGCTATGATCGGAATTGCACTAAAGGAGCAAGAAAATGAAGCAGCCCTCGCAACCAAACAAGCACTGACCATAGCGGAAGAAGCACTCCCGTTTATAAAAAAAGATTCCGCCCGGGAAATGGCTTCAGGAATTGCCGATTTACTTTATGAACGCTTAGAGTTGGCTGCTGTTTCCGTAACTAATGAACGGGAAGTTTTGGCTCATCGGGGGATGGGGGATGATCATCATAAAGAAGGTGATCTGATCAATACATCTTTGTCCCACCACGCGATTGACTCCCGGCAGATGCAGGTGGCCTACTCGCGTTCGGAAATACAGTGCCGGCACGAAAATTGTCCGTTCGAAGCAACCATTATTATCCCGATTATGGATGCACATGAATCAGCAGGACTGATTACATTTTACTTCCGGAAAGCACATCACATGCGCCCAGTGGAACTCGTGCTGGCCAAAGGATTAGGACAATTGATTTCCAATCAGCTGAATACCATCGCAGCGGAAAAATTAAAAACGCATATTCGTGATACGGAACTGAGAAACCTTCAGGCACAGATCAATCCGCACTTTCTGTTTAATACACTCCATTTAATTGCAGCATTATACCGAAAAGACCCAGAGAAAGCACGCCATATTACCGTACATCTGGCGCATTATATGCGTTTTAATATCGGACTGGTTTCGACATCACTTATCCAGCTGGAAAAAGAATGTCAGCACGTCAAGGCTTACATTGAAATCATTCAAACGCGCTTTTCCAGCCGATTAACGATTCATTTTTCGGAACCTGATGAGATTGCCGATACTTTTATCCCGCCGTCAACGATTCAGCCGCTTGTTGAAAACAGCGTGCGGCATGGCTTGAAAAATGTGATAGACAGCGGAGAAGTTATCGTCAGCATGGAAAAGACCAGCACAAACATTCGGATAGCTGTACGTGACAATGGATCCGGATTCCCTGAAACGATTTTAAAAGATGCCGGAAATACTTCACCGAACCAGCAAAATGGAGGTGCCGGGCTGTACAATGTCAATCAGCGTTTAATCAGTTTGCTTGGTGAATCAGCACGATTGCATATACGCAATTTGCCCGACAGTGGA
Source organism: Lentibacillus halodurans (assembly GCF_900112045.1). Taxonomy (GTDB): domain Bacteria; phylum Bacillota; class Bacilli; order Bacillales; family Amphibacillaceae; genus Lentibacillus; species Lentibacillus halodurans. The sequence continues at coordinate 95,509 of NZ_FOJW01000004.1, read as the reverse complement.
AGTGAAGTTTATTTTACGATTCCGTATAATGATAAATGAAGAAGGAAGGTATAATCATGAAGACGACTCACGCCATGATTGCTGAAGATGAACAGCTGGCACGTGAAGAACTCATCTACTTATTGAAACAAGAATCTGACGTCATGATTTGTCCCAACGCTGAAACAGGTGAACAATTAGTTGATTTATATGTGGAACATGAACCTGATGTTATTTTTCTGGATGTACAAATGCCAGGAATGACAGGTGTTGAGGCAGTAAAACGTATCGTTCAACTCTCTTATATCCAGCCACCGCTTTTCATTTTTACGACAGCTTACGATGAATACGCAGTGGATGCATTTGAAATTGCAGCTGTTGATTATTTGCTGAAACCTTATAACGATGCCCGTTTTCAAAAGACAATGAAGCGAATCAGAAAGCAACTGGAACAAACTGCCCTGAAAAAAGACAAGCAGCTTAAGTCTGCGGATCATTCAGCGACCTCAAAACTGCTGATTGACGATGGTGATCGCATGGTTGTTTTATCACCCGATTCCATTTTTTATGCCGTCCCATCCAACCGTTTGCTGGAGATCCATACAAAAGATGAAGTGATCGAAAGCCGGATGACGTTACAGGAATTGGAGGAAAAACTGCAGGGGCTTTCCTTTTTTCCGGACACACCGAAGTTACCTGGTCAACCTGAATTATGTCCGTGAAATTACACCGTGGATTAACGGTGCCTACAATGTAACCCTGAAAGATAAAGATCACACAACATTACCGGTCAGCCGCTCAGCACGGAAAATTTTGCTTGAAACGTTTAAAAGCTGACCGCTCACCAATATATTTTGACAATTCAAACACCGCTGACAACAATTGATTCAATTTTTCCCGCAGCAGGTCTAAACATCACTTATACTTCATAGTAAACGTTTTCAATCATCTGGAGGTGATTTCTTTCGAATGCGATCTGACAAGAAGTGAGCGGCCGGCCATATGACAACTGCGTCCACCCTTTGCTTTAATTCGAAATCGACGGGAGGTTTTTTATGAGTAATGTAAGCGAAGATAACACGAGCCATCATGTCAATCATAATGTTGACTTTGAAAAGGTGGAGCAAAGTGAGCAGTTTAAAAACTTTATGCAAAACAAGAAAAAATTCATCTTGCCGTATACTATTTTCTTTCTGATCTTTTATTTTTTGCTTCCGATTTTAACGTCTTATACAACATTTTTGAATACACCAGCAATCGGTGATATTTCATGGGTATGGCTGTTTGCATTTGCGCAATTTGTGATGACGTGGGTTCTATGTACAATTTATGTAAAAAAAGCCGCTTCCTTTGACGATCAGGCAAATCAGATCATTGAAGATCAGATTCAGGATGGAGGGAAGGCGTCATGAGTCCAACGGTTATCGTGCTCTTTCTAGCTATTGTCTCTTTGACACTAGTCATTACTTATTGGGCTTCAAAACAGACCCAGACAACCGGTGATTTTTATACAGCTGGCGGAGGTCTGACCGGATTCCAGAATGGGCTCGCCATTTCAGGTGACTATTTATCTGCTGCCTCTTTCCTTGGGATTGCCGGGTCGATTGCACTCTATGGGTTTGATGGTTTCTTTTACAGTATCGGTTTCTTGATTGCTTATCTTGTTGTTTTATTTTTAGTAGCAGAACCGCTGAGAAACCTCGGCAAATATACCATTGCTGATATGCTTAATGCAAGGTTCGATGCCAAAAAAGTAAGAGGCGCAGCAGCACTGAGTACCATCACCATATCTATATTTTATATGATTGCACAACTCGTTGGTGCCGGAGCGCTTATCCAGCTGCTGTTTGATATTCCTTACACGGTGGCTGTCCTGATTGTCGGTGTTATGATGACCATCTATGTGCTGTTCGGCGGCATGATCGCCACAAGCTGGGTACAGATCGTCAAGGCAGTTCTTTTGATGGCGGGTATGCTGATCATCTCATTCCTCGTCTTATGGCATTTTAACTTTAATATCGGGGCCATGTTTAGCGAAGTCAAAACGGCTACAAGTCATGGAGCCGACTATCTGAACCCAGGGTTGCAATATACGGAACCATTGGGGACTATCTCCCTGATGTTGGCTCTTGTGCTTGGAACGGCCGGTCTGCCGCATATTTTGATGCGCTTTTTTACCGTTAAAGATGCCAAAACAGCTAGAAAGTCAGTTGTTACAGCAACATGGATCATTGGGGTTTTCTACGTATTGACGTTATTTCTTGGTTTTGGAGCAGCTATTTTTGTTGGCGATGCAACGATTGTAGAGGCAAACCCTGGCGGCAATATGGCCGCACCATTGCTGGCAGAAGCATTGGGCGGAGAGTTTCTATTTGCGTTTATTGCTGCCGTGGCATTCGCTACCATTTTGGCGGTTGTAGCTGGTCTTGTCCTCTCGGGGGCATCAGCATTTGCCCATGATTTATATGGACAGATCATCAAAAAAGGAACAGCATCTGACCGGCAGCAAATGCTGGCAGCACGCTATGCAGCTTTCGCCGTGTCTGTACTCGCTATCGTTTTGTCATTGTTTGCACAATATTTGAACGTGGCATTCCTTGTATCGCTGGCCTTTTGTATTGCTGCCAGTGCCAATTTGCCGGTTATCCTTTACACAGTGTACTGGAAAAGGTTCAACACAACAGGAGCTGTCACAGCAATATTAACCGGCTTATTCACAGCATTAATCCTTGTATCCATGAGCCCGAGTGTATTCTCGCCGGTGGAAGGAGAAGCGTTGTTTGTCGGCGAACCGATCTTTCCGCTTACCAATCCAGCTTTGGTTTCGGTACCGCTCGGTTTTCTCGGGGGTTATCTTGGTACGATATTCTCCGGGCAAACAGATGTGAAACGGTATGCCGAGGTCAAAATTAAAGCCAATACAGGGTATCGAGGAACAGGAAGCTGAAGATTTGTTCATGATGAGAGCGACTGCTGTAATAGCGGTCGCTTTCTTGTATCGGACGTCGTGCGAATAGAGATTACTGTCTCGGTTTAGAGGGACATGTCACGCAATTGGGTGGAGGGGTCGTGATTTCAGACTGGTGTCGCGCGAAATTAAGTGATGTCCACGCGAATTATTGTATGAATTAACCGAGGTCTGGCGATTTTACATGAAGTTGTTATGAAATGTTATCTATTCGACATCTGCTTTATCGCAAATAATTATGAAACATTCATTTTTAAATCCAAAATCCCACTGTGGCTGCAGCCAGCCCAACAGCAATCGATGCCACCACATAAAGGCCAGCTGTTTTATACTGATCTGATTGCAATAACGTCACTGTTTCATGTCCAAAAGTTGAAAAGGTTGTAAAAGAACCACAAAATCCTGCTCCCAACAAGAGCCATAGGGCATCATTCATATCATTTGCCAGATGAAAGTCAGCAAGCATTCCTAACAAAAAAGACCCGGCTATATTCACAATCCAAGTACCTGCAGGAAAGGCACGAGTCTTATGCTTCATCCATTCAGCAATCAAATATCTGGAAGCTGCCCCCAATGAACCGCCCAGTCCAATCAGCCAGATCATGCGGGTCCACCTGCCTTACCAGGGGAAACAGCCAACAAATAACCAGTATATACCAATAATAATCCCCCTATTGTACTGGCTAAAATATAAAAGATGCCATAAAACAACAGCCCTGCTTGAAATAGTTGAATCGTCTCCATTGAAAATGTCGAAAAAGTCGTAAACGATCCTATGAATCCAGTTCCTATTAATAATGAAATCTCTGACCGCACATCCCCCCGCCTGCTGACAAACGTAAGAAACCATCCGAGAAGCAAACATCCAGCTAAATTGATCAATAAGGTATTCAGCGGAAATCCATTTGTATAAATCCATTCTCCAAGTGTGAACCTTGCTATCGCACCACAAAAGCCACCCGCCATCACCAGCAGCATACGCATGAACTTCACCTTCCTTTTACATTGCGTGATCCTTCCTTATCATACCATATGGAAGTGTTCTCACTTATATGGACACGGTCATATATCCATTTTGGTATCAGTGTTTTCACGCTCAGCCATGTTAACAAATTCATCCTCCACTGTTCGAGCCCGGCCTGCACCGAAACCGACAATGGCCATCAGTACCGTCACAACAAGCACTGTTATCAGTGGTACTTCCCAGCCTGTTGTAAGGTCATTCAGATAACCAATAAAGATCGGCCCCAGTGCAGCAAGAAAATAACCGAGTGCCTGAGCCATGCCAGATAATTCCGCAGCCTGCTGTGCATCACCTGCCCGCATACCCAAAAAGGCGAGCGACAATGGAAAAAGTCCGCCGGTGGCTATACCAAGTAATGTAACACTTGTGATCATCATAAAACTGGATTGTCCAAGCAGCAGCCCAGCTGTACCAGTAAAGGCCAGCAAGCAGATACCAACCGTCAGGCTACTTTGTGATTTAAGTTTTCCGGCAACGACCGGCAGTAAACTGGCCGGCAAACCGATAAATTGTGCGTAAGACAGCATCCAGCCCGCTGTTTGGCTACTTGTACCATAATCCTGCAGAATCACAGGCAGCCACGCTATAACCACATAATACAAGAATGCCTGCAATCCAAGAAATGCAGCCACTTCCCAGGCAAGACGCGATTTCCACATCCGTACGTCACTGGCTGTTACATAATGAACGCTTACATCATTTGCGGATCGCCGCTGTTTGACAAAATAAACCCAGATCACAATCCCAGCTATCGCAGGCAACGCCCAAACAGCCAGAGATATTTTCCAGCCCAGTCCAGCTGCATCGGCAAGAGGGACACTGACACCAGATGCCAATGAAGCCATAAGCCCCATAGCTATCGAATAGACACTTGTCATCAGTGGAATTCGATTCGGGAATCTTTCTTTAATGACACCTGGCAATAGAACATTGGAAACAGCGATCCCCAGTCCAATCAGCAATGTTCCGCCAAAGAGGTAGACTGCTGCGGGAATCAAACGTACAAATAGCCCTGTTAAAAGAACAGCCATACCGGCAATTAGCACCACTTCATTTGAATACTTTCTGCCAAGTTTCGGTGCAACCGGCGACATCACGGCAAACGCCACCAGCGGCAAACTGGTCAATATCCCAATGCTCCAACTGTCAAGCCCCAAGTCATCCCCGATCACATTGGCCAATGGACCGACAGACGTAATGGCCGCACGCAGATTAAAGGCAATGACAATGATTCCAGCAATCAACAGGAACTGATTATATCTTTTTAAGTTTTCGAACTGATAGATACCCATCAATCAAGATGCTCCTTCCGCCTGCAAGATACCTGCCTGACTATGTAACAAGAATTCGCATCTGATATCTTACTATTCCATATATACGGTCAACTCCAACAAAAAAGGAACCCCTGCCCTTAATAGAAGTCATAAGGAAAAAGGTTCATCCTGGTACATTTAAACATCGTCCTTCCGGTAAAGTCAACTGAGGATACACTGATTTGACTCATATTTCCGGTTCGTCACGACCAGGTCTTTCTGCAGATTCGGATCTATTGTCGCAACCCCAACCGGACATACGGTCATGATATCTGCTATGTTCATAACACTGGTCCCTGCCATTTATAAAAAGTCTATAAAAGTAGGATGTGTCATTGTCTGAAAAATATCCAGGAATGGAGAACTATGAATAATCACAGAATTCTCCCGGAAATAAAACACAGGAAGGATTTTCCTCACTGCTGCTTGTTTAGACGTGGCATAGCTCGTTTCATTGGCAAACAACCCCTTAATTTTATCATGTTCAAAGTTGTATAGCTTTCCATTATGTCAACACTTATGTTCCGATTAACTCAAACCACTCAAGGTCATAGATATCTTTTGAATACGTCAATCCCGTTTGTGCGATTGATTGAAGCTGTTTAGCCCATTCAAGCCATTTCGGTTCCAATCGTCTCACCACCAATCATTCCGCATCATTTTGTATAAATCGAAAATACACAGCCTTCCTTTTTATCCACGTCGTCACGTTTTTGTCATAAAAAGCATCCATCATTATATACCCCTGGCAATCGGCCAAAAATCCTCTTTTAAGGATGGCCAGAAGTTTTTATTTTATATTTTAATGAAATGAGGTATAATACATATAGATAGGAAATACGTTAATAAAGACCGAATGGTGCTCCAACACCAAACGGCCTAATGTGCAATAGCCCTTCAAGGGGGCGGCTCACATTGGTGAAAATAACCACCCTGAATGCTTACCAGGCTCTTACAGGGTGGTTATTTCTTTTCCGACAGCATCGCAGCCACAAGTGTTGCGAACGTAATCATTAAGATTAATGATTCGAAAACTGTCATAGGCATCACCCCCTCTCATAAAAAAGGTGAAAAGGGAGTGAGCCACCACCCATGAAAGCCTTATTACACTTGACTTTATTATAACAGAATTCTAGGGATCAATGGGGAATAATAGATATACAGCTGAACAATACAATGCCATCCTTGTATACAAACAGATTGTTTGCATCGCTTGTAAGCAAGAGCTAAAAGCCATCCTCTATTTCACCTCTCATTGTCAACTCCAAATCACCAAACGATCTCTAACCTATCAAAGTCCCGTGCTGATCCATGATACGTTATATCAATCTTTTCAATCATTCATAATCCTTATCTCTGACTGTGCCAAGCTTTTTCCGGTCTTGATTCCGGATAGCCGTTTATTCTGCGAAAATCTTTCCGTTCGTCCGTAAAATCAAACCATTGCTTCGTGGAGCCGGGATGATTGGCATGATGAATGACACATCTGATTTGATCCTCAACACACCGATCAACCCAATACCCTAGATCGCTTTCCAGCTGATTCAGTAATACAGCGCCATCTTTGTCTTTTAATTCATTGAGACTATAATAACCAAGGTTCTCAACAAGTGTATCAGCAAATTTATGGCCGATAGATGGGATCTTCTGAAAAGTTGCTAAAGCCTTGATATAGCGTGTGCGCTTCTTAGGTGTCTTTAAAACGTGGGCCAATTCCGGTGTTTCCAGCTCGTGGATGTCGCTTAATTTGATCTTAGCCTCTCGTAAATTCGCTCTTTCATCCACTGACAATGGCAGCTTCGGATTTTTATTTGGCATCCTCTTCACCTATTTTCTCAATGATTTTTTTAGTGATAATATCCAAGGATAATAAACCATCAATTATAAAGTCAGAATTAGGTTTTACTTTTTCGTCCATAACCAAGTAAGCCGACCTGCCTTGAGCTAAATAAGCTTCTAACTCCTCATGAACTCTTTCATTTGCTGTTTCCCTAAAATCTCTCAGTAACCTTCTTGCCATAGCAATGTCTAACGGTGTATCAATGTAAAAGGCGACATTAATTAAGTCACTAACATCATGATGTAAATAAGCAAATGGATAATCTAACAGTATATAATTAAGCGATTTAGCATCAAGCAGTAACTCGATATCCTTAACGAACGGTGTAAGGTCCCAGTCATTATAATCTGCCCCATTGTCAGCCCACTTGCCGAGATCATCTAAGAACGCCCTTGAATTCATAGTCATCAAAATATAAAGCCCTTGCACCGTCTAATCTATTAAGCAAACAGTTAGTTACTGATGTTTTACCTACGCCGGAAACAGCTGCAATTGATACAATCAAAGGGTCTTTCATAAGTATAAGCCTCATTTCGCTTATGCCGTTAACTTAGCTTTACTTTTTATCTTCCCTTTTGTCGCTGCTATATAGATAGCAAGAACCAAGGTTAAAAGCAATGTAAAATGGAAAATAACATGAATTGTATTTGGCGTTATTCCATTCATCTCCGGCAGAAAAGCATGGGTATTGCCAAACATGATATGGTAGCTTTCTGCCATTTCCTGTGAAGCGCCAAAGAAATAAGGAAGCCACCAGGAAGCTATTGCGCCATATAATATACTGGCCAAATGAATGACAAGCCATAGCCTGGCCCATATCGGGTATCTTTTTCCAATATAAATCAGTGTAATTGTCATTAAAATGAGGAACTGACCGGCGTTGATCAAAATTGATTGAATTAATTCGCCTGTTGTCTTTTCTGAACTGATGGCATCTACATCATTTAACGATCCGAGCGAAACCCAATCATGCATTAACATAAATAGCAAAATCAGTGCTAACCCTAAGACAAACAGCTTCTCGGACATATGGATTTCTCTTTTCATTCTTCGCCTCCTTTATATTTCATCCGTATTCAAAACGTTATTCAGGAAACAAATACGTAGCAGCTAATACGGATCTCACTGTAAGCACCCAGACAATAATTCCTTCCCACGGAAAACCAAACAATCATTCGATTGTTTGTACCAAAACAATGAACAGCAACAATCATGGTTATTTTTGTTTCATCCAAAAAGCCCCCTTGCAGAATCCATTTTCAACACAGCATTTATACCAATTTATACATATAGTACTCATTAGCGGGGCTTCCGTCTATCATCAACGAGTGAACCTTTTCACCTTCAACCCGAAACCCCATTTTTTCATAGAGGTTAATCGCTTTTACATTATCTTTGATCACCGTCAGTTCCAGCCTAGAAATACCAGTTTCTTCAGCCCATTCAAACACGTATTTGATTAGTTTTGTCGCTATCCCCCGCCCATGAAATGCGTCATGAACGCCTAGTGCAAGATACGCTGAGTGCTGATCCCGTTTCATTTTACCCCCAAATACTGCTATAAAACCGGCAAGACTTTTATCCAGTTCAGCTACAAAAAGGGCGGACCGCTCCTCAAATGAAATCCTTTCAATCGCCTGTTTTTGCTGCTCGACAGTTGTTTTTCTTTCGCCAGGCTCATGTAACATGAATCCGGACTCATCAATTCGCCTATTCAACTCAAGAAATTCTTCCGCATCATTTATTTCAATTGGTCTAATGATCATCTTCATGCCCTCCCCTTTACAAGCGTCTTCACTTGTACCCTATTCTTTAACGTTTCCCTCAGGCGTCAGTTCCTCTGGTCGAACAAGCTCGACCTCAGCACCGTCACTGGCCTGTTGCGTTGATGAATCGCTATCATTTTCAACTGACTGATCGTTATTTTCTTTTAGCTCTTCTGATTTAAGTGGTGTCGAAAACTGAAACCCGTAATCATGCACGCCACTCAGTTCGGCAATAGCAATCGGATAGGTAAGCGCCTGTATGTTAATACTGCCTTCTTCCGGTTCAGTCACATGATGTGTCACTTCAACTGTTCCCGATCCCGCCTTAGACTCCGGTGAAACAACTTTGGCGAGCTGTATTTTCTCTATCTCAACATGGTATCCGCCGGTTGACTTTTGACCCAGCATGATGATCACATACGTTTTCCCGTTCACATGAAAAACCTTTTTCGCTTCCTCAGACCTGTTTTTTTCAATCCACTTTCTGACCCTTTCCGGTCCTTCATCTATATCAATCGTCTTAAATGACAGATCCGTTCTTTCCCTTACAATTGGTCCTTCTCCAGTCATTGTGTTATCCTCCATTGTTCCTGACCCGCAGCCAGTTAATAAAAGGCTCGGCAACATGATTAGCATAAAAGCGAACAAAACTTTCCGCTTCATAATCGGATACCCCTTTCAGCTATACTACTAATTCTAGCTGACCCCTGTGAATCCTTTAAAATTAACGTTATTTTAATACAAAATTACATTTATTTTACGTATACGCTATGTAGCATATACATTAACAGCCTTGCCAGATAATGTAATCCTCCTGTCAAAATGCATTCCAATCTTTTTTGCGACAAGTTCAGACACAGTATTCCCGGATTGTATCAATGCAATCAATCGCTGTATGTCAAGTTGCTGGATGCCATAATTTCTAAGTCCTAATGCCGCCTCAGCTGCATAACCTTGCCCCCAATATTTGCGGGCTATCCAATAGCCTATTTCAATTTCCTCCTTCCCATCTATCGTCTGTGGGACAAGACCAGCATGCCCTATCGGAATACGGTCTTTCTTATCAATAAGCAGTCTCAATCCCATGTTGGAACCATATTCATATGTATTGTAAATCCAATGCAAAAATTTTTCCGCTTCACTTCGATTTTTCGTCTGTCCATCGCCAATAAATCTGACCACCTCCCGATCTGCCAGCAGGGACATGAGAAAACTAAAATCATCATCCTGATATGAACGGAACAGTAATCTTTCTGTACTGCGTATCATCTTATTTTCTCCTTTTCAAATCACTTCAAATCGATTGCCAATTTGTTTTCATCAATACGAGCAGGGTGTTTATTTTCTAAAACAAAAGATGGGGTTATATTTAATTGAATGACCGTCGCTAGAGTACAGTACATTTTCTTTTTCATCCCATTTTACCCTAATGCTACAGCGGCCCCTGCCATATGACTGACTGGTGGTTTAAAAGAAATGATCCCAAAGGCTGGATAACGGCTGATCTCCTAGATATGGGTAGGTCATGAAGGCAGTTTCCGTGAGTTCCTTCAGTTGTTTTCGCCCTAAATGTTTGAAGTTCATTATTTCCAAAAGTCTTAGTTCATCAGTTGTGTATTATCATCACTGTCACCCATTAATATTACTGTTGTCCTATTGTCTCTATTCCCATTCCTAGTAAAATGAATAGTAACACTATTTGATAGCGCATACAATCTATTAATCTTTAAGGAGTGATATTTGATGTGAGGTTCCTGACTAGATGGACTCAAATCGCCAACCCAATTGATTACAAAGGAGAGATTGATTTTGCGAAAATTGATTGCGACCATTGCCGTCTTTGTCCTATTGTTTTCCATTATGCAAACAGGAACCGCTGCTGCTCTTCCGAATAAGGGCGGAAACGGTTCCGGCTTTGACAAAAAAATCACCGAACGATTCAATTCCGATCTGGCCATGGAACATATCTCCCACCTGAGTGAAGACATTGGTCCCCGGGTAGCAGGTACAGAGGAGGAATTGGTAGCAGCCGAATATATACAACAGGAATTGCAGGCTTATGGCTACGAAACGGAAACGGAAACATTTGGTATCGCTGACCGTTTGGAAGGGGATCTAACAACTTCCCTCAATGAAGAGGAACTTGCCCTCCGCATTGCAACAGGATCTGCAAGTACACAGGGAGAGAATGTCACAGGAAAAATTGTTGATGCTGGTGTCGGTCTGCCTGATGACTTTCCTGATGAGACAGAGGGAAATATTGCGCTCATTGAGCGCGGTGAAATGAGCTTCTGGGAAAAAACCGAAAATGCCATTAATGCTGGCGCGGCAGGCGTGATTATTTATGATAACGCAGAAGATCTGGTTCCACCTACCCCAAGTCTGGGAGACAATGAATCATCCATTCCAGTCGTGGCCATCACCATGGAGGACGGACAAAAACTTATGGAAGAAATAGCCAATGAGGAAGTCCGCACAACACTCAGCATCACAGAAATCAGTGACCAGCAATCCCAAAATATCGTTGCTGTTAAAGAGCCAAAAGGAAAACCAGTCAATGATGATGATATTGTCTATGTCACCGCACACTATGACAGTGTTCCTTATTCACCCGGCGCAAGTGACAATGCATCAGGGACAAGTGTCGCGCTAGAACTGGCAAGAATTATGGAGCCATTCCCAACGGATAAAGAAGTTCGTTTTGTCTTCTTTGGTGCAGAAGAAATTGGTTTGGTCGGATCCAGCGAATATGTCAGCGGCCTTTCTGCACAAGATGTGGATAATAGTCTGGCAGCTTTCAATATGGATATGGTCGGAACCGGCTGGGATCAGGCTTCAGCATTATACGTGAATGTCACGGACGGCGCACCGAACACGGTATGGCAGGCGGCTGAAGCGGCCGGTGAAAGACTTGAAAATGATAGCCTTATTCTATACGAGAGAGGGGCTTCGGATCATGTATCTTTCTATGAAGCCGGGATCGATGCAGCTAATTTCATTCTAAGAGATCCTGAAACTGCCTCATTGGAACCATGGTATCATACCCCTTTTGATACGATAGACAAAATCAGCCCGGAGCGGATCCAGACAAACGGAGAGCTGATTGGTGCTGCTGTCTATGACACAGTACGGCAGGATGTACCGCGGGGCAAGCCGAAAAGCACTAAAAACACACCTGCTCCAGACGCCAGCGATTATCTGCTGAATGAAGAACCTGTACTAACAGAATAATTGGTGTGGTGTTATGAAAGGCTGTCAGGAATCCCTGACAGCCTTATTTTATAGCATTTGTGCATATGAAAGAACACTTCCGGGGCAACCTCAAAATGCCCCTGTATGAAGCATATGGATCATCTGAAAATTTGATTAATCCGATCAATTTCAGACTGTGTCAATTCAATATCTAATGTTTTTAGATTATTTTTTACCTGGTCTATATTTTTGGCACCTGGAATAATGGAATCAATACTATCACGTGTCAAATACCAGGCCAGCACGACATGCGCAACTTCTTCATTTTTGCTCTCTGCCACAGCCCGTAATTTATTTATTTTTTGCAGGTTTTCTTTAAACAGTTCCCCTTGAAAAAGCGGGTTGTCTGCACGTAAGTCATTAAATGTTGCACCTTCACTATATTTACCGGTCAGCAGACCAGAGGCAAGTGGGAAATATGGGACAAATGAAATGTTGTTTTCCGCTGTATAAGGAAGTAAATCGCTTTCCGCCTGACGCTTCAAAAGGTTATATTCTGATTGAAGTACATCTACATAGCCATCCTGATTGGCATCTTCAAGCTGTTTAATTGAAAAGTTCGACACACCAATGCTTCGAACCTTTCCCTGATCCTTTAATTCTTTTAATGCACCGACAGCTTCTGCTTTTGGTGTGTTTTCGTCAGGGAAATGGATGTAAAACAAATCAATATAATCAGTCTGCAAACGTTTCAGAGCACTGTCAACCGATTCCTTTAAAAACGTCGGCGAATTATCCAATGTTGTCTTACCATTAACGGTCCTATGGGCTGCTTTTGTAGCAATAATCAGTTCTTCTCGTTTTCCACTTTCTTTGACGACTTCCCCAACGAGTTCTTCTGAACGCTTCGGCCCATAAATAAACGCCGTATCGATAAAATTAACGCCACTTTTGATTGCCTGGCGGACAACATCTTTCCCTTGTTCTTCATCGAGATTTGGATAAATATTATGACCACCAACTGCATTCGTACCTAAACCAATCGGATTGACGTATAAATCAGATTGACCAAGTTTAACCGGATTATTCATTGTCACTTCCTCCCCTTTCGGAAATGTAAATTCTTAATATACCTCATTTTTTTCATCTTATCAAAGACAAGCGTTACTAAAAATTTTAATGCTCTGGCATTTCACACGGCCGTATATTTCCCACTCATGAAAATTCTCCTCCAATAGCCATTTCTTTGATATAATGATAGCATGAATGTTTGTGGACATCATTTCTCGAATGGAGTTCTGCAAAATTCCAGGGAAGGTGGAGTGCAAGGGTTTATGAGCAGGCTATATCACGACGATTAAGGGAATATCCTGTAATAAACCGAATGAGCCTGCCCATTCTTTATTGACCAACAATCGCTATTAACAATTCATTCGAGTATCCCGATCCACCAATTCCCGGATTGACTCTATGACCGGATCAAAAGATGCATGTTCCTTCCCGTATGCCAGATTAAAATGATAGTCAAAATCGGATGGATTGACACCTTGGTTATGCTGGATGATGGTTTCTATTTTATCGAGTGCCTTGACCATCCTGGCTTCTTTTGTCTGGCCTTCATTGTATTCCGCCCATAATGCCATCCACCGACACTGGGCGGATTCTGAAAGCGATTCGGTTATTTTGATAAATGCCTCTTTTTCTGTCTGCAGTTTATTGTCATGATCCACTTGTACCTTAGCGGAAACATCTCCCGTATAGGCTTCACCAAGATCGTGCAACAAAGCCATTTTGAGGACTCTGTTAAAATTGATATCCTGAAAATAGTCTTCCAAAGCCATCATGAACATAGCCAGCCGCCACGAATGCTCTGCGGTGCTTTCCCTTCTCCTCTCGCTTGTCCATGCCGTCCGTTCAGTATCTTTTAAACGTTCGATTTCTTGAATAAATGAAATGATATTCGCATACTCTTCCATCCAACCACACATCTCCCTCTGGTGTATGGGCAATTTGCACCTAAACTTTACTTAAAAATCCCCAATTGCCCCATCAAATCCACACCATCCGAACTCACCCAATATTCCTGGATCTTTCCGTCTTCTATCAGAAATAGATCCATCCCATAAAAGGATATCTTTTTTCCCGACTCCGCTTGAGCACCCGGCATGTTTCCATCGTAAATCCCCGTGAACTTCCAGCGTGCTGATACATAATTGCCATCTGTAATGGGGCCTACTTCCAAGTCCATTTTCACATCAGTAAAAAAAGCTTTGCCGTCCGTTATAATTCCCTTTAATGCTTCAGGACCTATTTGTTCGTATGAATATTTCCCATCCGTTCTTGCCTGGTGTACCGTACAATCAGCTGTCGCAATCTCATCAAGTAACGAGACATCCTCATTCCATGCCTTTACCCACTGATGGTAGATTTCCTTTGAATCATTAACTGACATTTTGACACCTCCTGAAAACAATTCATGTTCATTTAAAAATCAAGAGAAAATGATCATACGTCTTCTCCTGATTATACATGTGTTGAGCTTAAAAATCATATCCTTATATGGGAGTTGCAATGCTTTCTGTCTTGAATATACGACTTGTCATCAATTACCGCTCTGCGAAACCGCCTTGACCTGCAATGCGGTTTCCGTCACTTTTCCCGCCTGAATGTCCAATGATTTGGCAGCTCCTCTACCCGTTCCATGGTCAACCTGGGCAACATAGTGACCATCCGGTAAATCTGTTATCCCAAAGAACCCATTGCCGTCCGTTTCAGTTTGATAAACGTTCCCTTTAGACCCGCGAAGCAGTACTTGGCCATTATCTACTGGATGACCTTCCTGATCGGTAAGATAGCCCATCAGATAGCCTTTTTCAGGGGTTGTTTTCCAAGGCATATCCGGTACCTCGGCAGGTTCAGAAAAGACAGGGTCGCCGTATTCACTATCCTGTGATAACGCCTGATAGAATGTGTCATTAGCAATTCCGCCGTTATTGGTAGAGGCATAGCTGTAGAGCGCAGTGCCGGCAAGACTGTTTCCTTCAGCAGATGGCTGTAATGCCCGCCCAATTTGTGCGAGTGATCCTTCGATTGTATTGAAGTAAATGCCAGGTCCTGCAGCGATTTGTCGATCGTACTGATGATTTTTCTCCCATTCAATCCATAAATCATACCACGCTTTTTGAATCGGTACATGTTCTCTATCATAATTCATGGGTATCGCCAGGTCGATAATGCCTTCCTCGAGCCACCCGTTCCAATCCTGCAGCACTGTACTGTATGGTTCTGATTGCTTATACTCTTCCATTGATTCCGGTCCTTTCCCCCAAGCAATAGTGGCTGCCGATACTTTAACGTCCGGGTCTTCTGCAATGGAACGCAGATAGACTTGCCGCAACAGGTTGGTGACCTGATCACGCCGCCAGTCTTTCCACTGCGGGTCTTCCGGTTCAGGTACTTCCGCCGCTCCCGTTTGCGTCAAATAGCGGTCAATACTTGTCGGATTATATCCCCACGAAGGATCCGTGTACCGAACCAGATCCAAGTGAATGCCATCAACATTATACTGCTGGACGACATGGACATATTGATCCGCCGTATAATCTGCCGCATCGGGATGACCCGGGTCCAGCATATAATCTGCTCCGGAACGATTATCACCATTCACATTTTCTGTCAGCCAATAATCCTTGTCGCTAGCAGATGGACCATGCTGGTTGAAGACATGCTGTTCAGACTCAGGTGGAAATAAAGAATTCCAGATTGGCAAGGTTGTCAGCCATGCATGAACTTCGATACCCTTCCCGTGTGCTTGTTCAATGAGATTTGCGAGCGCATCAAAATTAGGCTGCAGACGAGGGTCTTCCGTTCGTGGTTCGAGCGCCTTGTTAAAGTAAGCATCTCCCCTGCGCCTCACCTGCACGATTACCGCATTGGCGTTGGCCTCTTGTACATCCTGAACAAGGTTGTCCACCTGATCAGGCGTTTTAATCCCATCATGAAAAGCATCAACTCAAAAGGCACGAATCGCTTCCGGCTTTTCCTGCTCTTCAGCCTGTCCTATCGTCGGGAATAAAGACAAAGCCATTAAAACAGCCATTAGTAAGGCAAGCCATCTCTTCACAACTATCCCTCTCCTCTATTCGAATTTATTTTATTATACTAAAATTTCTGCTAATTTTAATGAGGAGAAAGATAGATTTATAGAAATACTGCAGAGAAGATGTACATCGTTTAGTGAAGAATTTATAGTATGATACCTAAAAGCATAAATGGATTTTTTTTCATTTATTCTATGGATTTATTTACGCCAGTACATCCTGTCAGCACCATCAAAGCTAATCAACAATAGCCATAACCCTTTTCGAAATGGACTCACTGACCGCATCCTTTCTTTGATCATAAGTCATTCCTGCTCAGACACACTATCCGCTTGTTCATGATAAGCCTCGACCAGTTTATCCCGCCTGACATATAACGTAATGATTAGAACAGATTCAC
Organism: Lentibacillus halodurans; assembly: GCF_900112045.1. Lineage (GTDB taxonomy): Bacteria > Bacillota > Bacilli > Bacillales > Amphibacillaceae > Lentibacillus > Lentibacillus halodurans. The sequence continues at coordinate 78,927 of NZ_FOJW01000004.1, read as the reverse complement.
TGACAACAAGCAGCGCGCCTCCGAGTGCCAAACCGCCGAAAAAGAGCGCTTCATCAATTCCAAAAGCGTAAAGAAACCAGCCAAACATCGAACACGCTCCGAGGAATAGATTAATAACACTCGCGATAAACGTTTGTGAACCAAACCAGCCGGTCCATTCAATCATTTTCCAGCCATACAGGTAACTGACGGCCAAAGCAATGATCATACATAAAACAAACATGATAATAGCTAAACTACTGATTCCTTCCAACGTCATGCTACATGCACACCTGCCATTTTGCTTGATTTTATTTAGAATATAGGAAAAACTTCATGTCTTTTCCTATTTCCGTATCATATAATTATACCAGATTTGCTGTACCGATATGACAGCCAGCACGGCGATTACAGTACCCTTAACATCCGCAGAGAAGAGTGCGATAAATGAAGCATGATTCATACTTCAATAGGTGGCCAGCAGTGCACCAACAGCACCGCTGTATTCACCATTCTCCAAAAATAATGGCGTTTTTCCAATCATACGGGTGTATTTTTCGATAATCTGCTGCAAAAGCGGATTGGAACGGAAGGATGAACCGATATAAACGATGGTATCAGCGTCATATTGCACCGCCAATTGGCTGCTGATCGTCACAATCACTTCACCGACGAGACCAATAATGGACGCCAAAATATCCGGATCGGAAGGTGGCTGCTCCACCAGGATTTCTGTTTTTCCAAAATTGCTTGCAGTCAGATCACCGGAAATCGGCGGCACCGATCCATCAAAGATATCCTTCACTTTTAAATCTACGTTTTCCCGGTTGCCTTCACTTGCTGCCTGAATTATTTTTTCATAATCTTGCATATCAGTTGCTAAAAAGCCAATCCCCAACAGCGTTCCACCGCCAACACCGGACCCGCCAACCCGCTCTTGCTTACCATCATGGACATAGTGAATCGATGTACCGGTGCCAACATTGACAAATAGAAAATCATTGCCCAATGGATGGTTTAGCTGATCTGCCAAATATGTCATACCTTGTGTGGTCGCATCAAATTCTAGGACCGTTTTAGCCGGTACATTCAGCTTTTCTGCCAGCGCGTGGCTTTTTCCGCCTGTAACACATATGGCAGGGTTCTCGAAATGATCTGTTAGCCATGATGCCGCACGGTCAATATCTCGTGACCGGAATGACCGGTAATATAGTGCGTCATTTTCCACATAAGCTATTTTGAGGAGTGTCCCCCCGGCATCAATGCCTATTTTTGTTTGATTCACGACTTGCCCCTCCTTAAAGCATGACTGCAGCATTTTTTATCAGCGAAATTTACAATCAGCAGCCTTTTTAAAATGTCAGCAATCCAAGCCCCTGAGAATCTATGACAACATAAACAACTGTTAACAAAAATATCAGTTGAAAGATTGTATATAAGTAATCATTTGTTCCCTTTTTGTACTTCCATTCTATAAACGCACGAAAAACTTCACCAATAGCTGTTATGATAATAGGTGCCCATAAAAGAATAATAGGGGATTGTGGCATGAATAGAAGAATCGGAATGATTACAATGACCGAAACGGTCCTGAAGAACATATCCCCTTTTTTGTGCAACCCATTCACATGAACATTTGAAAAGGCCTTCCTCCGCTTAACGTTCAGCACCTTCCGCATCATGAAATTAAAAATAGAAATCGTAAGCATCATAAAGGCTATCAAACCTAATAACTTTATCCAAAAATCCATTCCTAGCCCAACATGATCCACAAAACGTCACCTCTGCTGAAAATATCTAAGTTTATGTAAAACGGATCTCCAGCTGATACAGTAAATTTCATTTCATCGGTCTCTCAATCATTCCCTGCAGCAGCTGTTCTGATAAATCGCTTTCTGCCACCCACTCATCAAAATGAATATCAAGCACCTGATCACTTTGCGCAATGGAAGTCAAAATCCTGCCATTCTTATAACCATATGAAAAGGTATGCAGTGTTCCGAATAAAGCATCATAATCCATATAAAAAAGCGGTGATTCTTTATCGCGGAAATGGTCAAACACTTCCTCCTGTGTCAGCTTTTTTTCATTCATCGTTTGTATATAAGTATGCCGGTCAACGGAGTTATCGATAACCGGTCTGTTCTTATGCTGAAGTGATTGGGCCTGAAAATGGTTGGTACAGGTTAAAAAAGATCGGTCTTCACGGACAACAACATGTTCAGGGCTCGCTTCGACAACGGCTGTCTGACCAGCTCTATCTCCCATGGAAAAATTATAACATCCAGCATGCGGCATTTCCTTCAGCATATCAATTGCTTCTGAAACAATTGAGCATGTATCAAGTACCATCCGGATCGCTGTCCATGCTGAAATACCTCTCGTATAGCCGCTATTGCTCACAAAATGCAGCCCAACCACAAGTCCCCGCTCATTCACACCATCATGCCTGCCTACTACCTGCAGATTGTAACCGGCTGTTGCAAAAGCTGCTTGCGGCTGGATCAGGCTGAAATAACCATCATAGAGTTCGGGCGTGAAATCATAATTTCGCACATAATAATCATCCGTCAGCATGGCTGAACAGCCCAACGCTTCATGTTTAGGGACATCGCAGCCGCTGAATAACGCAGCAGCCTTTGCTCGTGAAACCTGCAGCCCATCAGCCAGTCCTTCCAGCTCATCCAGCAAATGCGGTGCAAATGTCCGGTAAATTTCTTCCATATTACTTGTATCAATTGCCGGATGAGTAATCTTTTCAAATCTCTGGGGAATACGGGTGCCAAACAGCTGCTTTCCCAGATTCAGCCCTATTTGATACGAATTTCCTCGATGCTGGAATATATTCACATTAAAATCAGACATATCAACTCTCCTATAAAATATGACATTAGATTATTTCGACAAAATGATTAGAAATTCCTTTATTTCATACGGGGAAACGGTCTAATGTGTTCATTTGTCCGATAAAAAATTTCTGGAATTTTCAGGTCACTCGAGCATTAAACATTCACCGTTTTGCTCTATATATCACCGGATGTAATACGCTTTAAAAACATTCCATCAGCCGATAAATGTCTGCCTCTTTAAGAAGCTTTTTTATGTTTCTGCTTTACCCGTTTAGATGTCACTTAAGATATTCTACTAGGACTAAAATGATTTTAAATTTTATGAAATTGTAGAAAAACTGCCACTGAACGTCTCTGAGCTTCACTGCGTTTCACTGAATGATCTAAATGCTTATGATACACTGTGAGTGGGTTTGGCGACTACGAAACAATTCTGATACTATTTTAATTGTTCAAAAAATGATGACAAGGAGGCCTTTATATGGGTGATAACAAAATGGCAATCGTCGACACGGACATTCATGAACGTGCTCAATACAGTGATATTGTTGATAGACTGGATGAACCTTTCAGACATTACATTGAAAACTGCCACTGGATGCAGGAAAAACACATGCCTTATACGCAGCCAACCGTTGCGGGAGTTGACCGGGCTGATGCAGTACTTTTGGATGGCCGGCCTGCAGGATCAGACTTAGAATTTATGCGGGAACAGCTGCTGGACGATATCGGTCATGATATTGGTATTTTGACAGGAGCGCTGGACCCATCTCCTTCCTCAATGCATGGCTGGTATGAAATGGCGACAGCACTGGCATCGGCTTATAATGACTGGCAGATTGAAAATTGGCTGGAACGGGATAAACGGTTATATGGCTCTGTTCATATCGCCGCCCAGGACCGTGACGAAGCGATTAAGGAGATTGAGCGCGTCGGCTCTCATCCTAAAATGATTCAGGTGTTACTGCCGATAGATGACATTATGTGGGGCGATCCGTACTATCACCCTATATTTGAAGCCGCTGAAGAGCACAATTTAATGATTGGTATGCACCACAACGAGCCACCTGTCTATTACGGCAAATGGCCACGCTATTTTATCGAGTGGCACACATTGATTCCGACAGCACACATGAAGCAAATTACCAGCATGATGTTCAATGGTGTGTTCGAGAAGTTCCCAAATCTAGGCCTCATGATGATTGAAGGTGGCTATACCTTTATCCCGCATCTGATGTGGAAGATGGATCAGCAATATCGGGATTTGCGTCATGAAGTCCCATGGCTGACAAGAAAGCCAAGCGAGATTATGAAAGATCAGGTTCGTTTCACAACACAGCCTGCAGAGGAGCTAACGAAACAGGAATTCTACTCATTGATTGAGCAGATGGGTACGGATGAAATGCTCTGTTTCTCAACCGATTATCCACACTGGGATTATGATTCACCTCATAGAGCGTTACCACGTGTGGATGAAACGCTTAAGCATAAGATATTCGCTGAAAACGCCAGGAACTTTTATTCGAAACTGCCGAAAGCGGAGGATAAATAGTATGAAAGAGCAAATTGTATGTCAAACATCCGATATAGAACCAGGCCACATGATGAAAACCACCTTTGGAAAACAGACGATATTGGTGTGCCGCACACCAGATGGGGAATTCTATGCGTTTTTGAATCAATGTATCCATCAGGGGGCTCCCCTCGATAAAGGGATGATGTGCGGAGCGACGACTGCTCATAGTAAGCCGGGGGATTACGATTATTGTCATCACGGTGAGATTATTCGCTGCCCCTGGCATGGCAGAGAATTTGATATCAAAAACGACGGACGGATGCTTGCCAGCCCAGATAAAAAGATTCCGAGCTTCAATGTGCGTATAGAAGATGAAAGTATCATTGTTTATAAATAACGATGGAGCGAATAAGAAGTGATAACGTGAACGACACTGAACAAATCGCCGGTATCATCGCGATTTCCGATTCTGCCCGGGGCATATCGCCACTATTGCCGCTATAATGATTGGTTATTAAATTAAAATGCTAGCCTGGTTTGATTTTTATAGAAGCTTGCGTAAAATAGAGGTAGTTTAAAAAAAGGATGATCATCATGACAACCGTACATACCGATATAACCCAATTCCGCGGCAGCCACTATGACTTTGGATGTGCCCAGGGGCTGTTCATTCAAGATTCACCTGTCCTCCGAAATCGTCAGGCTAATTGGCGTGTTCGAAAGCCGCGTTTCGAAATTGATGAACAGGATGCCAAAAACGCCTTTATACGATTTGCCCCGGGCATTTGGGATGAGCTCCTGGGTCTGCGTGACGCACTCAATATGCCGATGAATGATGTGCTGCGCGATTTCGGACACTACCGGGTAAATGCCAAACCAAGCGGCTGCTCGATTTTGACAGGATCGGATTTCATGGTCCGCAATTATGACTATCACCCGCTGACTTATGACGGGCGATACAGCTTTTTTCAGCCGACCGATCAGGGCTATGCCATCATCGGGCCTGCATCGCGGATTACCGGACGTATGGATGGCATGAACGAAAAAGGACTGGTCATGGGCTATAACTTCATGCAGCGGCGGAAACCTGGTGATGGCTTTGTCTGCTACATGATCGGCCGGATGATTCTGGAAACGTGTGCAACCGTTCACGATGCCATCATGCTACTGAAAGAAATCCCCCATCGCGGATCGTTTAGTTATGTTGTGTTAGACCGGAACGAAGATACATATGTGATTGAAGCATCACCACGTTCAGTTGAAACGCGCAAATCAAATATCTGCACGAATCATTTTGAAATCTTGCAGCATGAAAACCGTCATCATTTGGATGATTCCTATAGACGGATGGACCGAATCAAAGAAAAAAACTCCCATTCAGTCAATGCTCATGATGCTTTCCGCCTGCTGAACGATACGGATAAAGGCGTATTTTCCAAGTTGTATAAAAGCTGGGCAGGCACGATTCATACGACCGCCTATTTTCCAAAGAGCTTGAAAGCATGGTTTGCCCTGGGCGGCGACCAGGAACCGGTCGAATTTGATTTTAGCAGCTGGCTTAAGGGTGAGAAAATCACAGCAGAACCGATTTATGGTGAACTCGATACCCATCTTGGCCTGGCGAATATGGAATAACTGCCAAAAAAGAAAGGACTCTATAACTACAATCGAAACTTAGCCCAAAAAGGTGGCATGGTACAAAAAATTTTTGGGATTTTATGCCCGCTTCTAGCTTTGGAATACGAGATGCCCACCTGTTTAAGGGTTGCCCTCGTGCGGGTTTGGCGTGTTGTCGCGCAACATGATGAACGGCGCGCGAGTTTGAGTTCTCGCGACTTATCATCAAGTACGGGATTCACAAACAATGATCATTTTCTTTTCAATGTGCCTCATCTCTCGTCACATTTTCCAATTCTCCGCGATCGATAAAAAACGAAAAAACACCAAAAGCATCAAGGCTCTTGGTGTCATATTTGCACTACAGATTTTTCAGGGATTCGGCAATCGTCTTATCGCCTGAAATCAGGTCAAAAGCTCGTTTATACGTGTTTTCTTCTGGCAGAGCAGCTACAACTGTGCTTGCTACGTCCTGTCGTGGTACAGCGCCCCGTTCTTCCATATTTTCGGATATGTTAACCTTGCCTGTACCTGGCTCGTTTAAAAGACCGCCCGGGCGTACAATGGTGTAATTCAGGTTGCTTGCCTGAAGCATTCTATCAGCATAATGTTTCGCAACATAATAATGCCTGATTTTTTCGTTCCAATTTTCACGATTGTTGGCCTGCAGGGCACTTACCATCACATAGCGGTCTACACCTGCTTCCTCTGCCGCTTCGATTGTTTTAACGGCCCCATCAAGGTCAACCAGCAGCGTCTTATCGGGACCAGTTTTGCCGCCTGATCCCGCCGTGAAAACTACCGCTTCACATCCTTTTGCTGCTTTAACGATTGACTTTTTATTACCTTCCAGATTTGCGATGACCGCATCAATGCCTTTTTTCTTCAGTTCTTCCGCCTGTTCTTCTTTCCGGACCATTGCTCTTACTGTATGTTCATCACTGCTTTGCAATTGTTTAACAACATGTTGTCCAATCTGACCATTTGCGCCGACGACCAATACTTTCATACAGTCCACTCCTTTAATATGGTTTTGTCCGGTGTAAACGTCCGTAAGACGCCCACCAAAAATACGAAGCAAACAATTATATTTAGTTGGGGGACAACGGACGCTAACATCCCGAGATTCGTAACCTAATCCATCGGTGGGGAAAAGGGCGCCCCACTTGATGAAGTTTCACTTTATCACATACGAATATTATTCCAAACTGGCTTTATAATGACAACTATGCTGTTTGAAAGCATTGGAATGTTTCTTTCTTCATCATACCATTGGGGTATCTGTTAGACGCAATCATTCAGCACGCGGCTCGCTTTCAAAATCGACTTTTCGGTGGGTTCCGTCACAAAATGGCTTATTGGACGATTGGCCGCAGCGGCATAGCGAAAACGTTTTTCTTGTTTCAAATACATTCCCGTCTGCGTCCACCATTTCCACATTGCCTTTCACACGATAAGGCCCATTATCATTGACCTTGATTTGTGCTTTTTCACTCATGATTATTCCCCCTGACACGGATATTTCTAATAGTATATTCAACATTGGAACCGCCAAACCCTTTTTACAACGAATATTTTATACTTTGGGATAAACAATAGAAAACAAAGATACTTTTCTGGAGGAATCGATTAATGACAAATGAATCCAATATAAAATTGACGTCTGCTGAACTGTCGCAAATATGGACATCCTATCAAAATGACACGGCATCTATCTGTATCTTGAAATATTTTTTGAATATAGTTGAAGACCCGGATATAAGTGCCCTTTTAGAGCGCGCTTTACATTTGTCCCAGACACATATCGAAAAACTGACAGATATCTTTAACGAGGAAAATTACCCGATACCAGTCGGTTTTTCAGAAAATAAGGAATTAAACATCGAAGCACCAAGACTCTTTTCCGACCAATACTTGCTGCATTTCATGTATCAGATGTCTGAAATATCCCTTAATGCTTATAGTGTTGCAAAGTCGCTGGCTGTAAGATCAGATATTGACACTTACTTTTCCGGGTGCCTGACAGAAGCAGGAGAATTGAACACGATGGCAAAACAAATTTTACTTTCTAAAGGGCTTTTTGTCCGCTCACCTTTTATTCCTTATCCTGAGAAAGCTGACTTTGTCCAAAAACAATCCTTTCTCACGGGCTGGTTTGGTGAAAGGAGGCCGCTGCTGTCATTGGAAATCACCAACCTGTTTGCCAATTTCCAGCGTAATGCGTTAGGAAGTGCAACATTAGTGGGTTTCAGTCAAGTTACCCAGAACAAAAAGATTGGGAAATTTTTTGTAAGAGGGAAGGAAATCGCTGACAAACATAATGAAATATTCGGATCCATTTTAAGTGAAGATGATTTGCCTGTTCCGATGACGTCCGGCTCATTTGCAACCAAATCCAACGTGCCTCCTTTTTCAGACAAGCTGATGCTGTATATTGTGACATCGCTGATTGGCCTGAGTATCGGGTATTACGGGACAAGTATTTCGACGAGTGTCAGACGTGATTTAACCCTGCATTATGACCGGATTATCCATGAAATCCTGAAATATTCAGAAGATGGTGCGAACCTGCTCATTGATCATGGCTGGATGGAGGAACCGCCCCGTGCAAGTGACCGGGATGAACTGGCGAATAAATAGATGAAACTTCATTCAATGTGGGCTTACAAGTCCATTGCATGTAAAATAAAATCCCCGATGCAATAATCGGGGATCTGCTTTATTTTTTCTTCATCTTCATATGGTGACCCTTAAAGAATTTAAGCTGCTTATCTTCAAACGGGTACAACTTCTGTTCCTTTGCTTCTTCGGCATGTTGTGTCATGATTTCATCGAAAAGTGTATCAGTATCCTTGTCTTTGGTATCCATCCCTAAAGCATCGGATGTTTGGAAGATTTTCTTTTCATGAATGGCTTTTCGCAGTTCTCTTAAGTCCTTTGCCTCTGTCGTGATGCCTAGTGTATCTGCTTCATTTTTTATCGACTTTTCCATAACTGCCTGTTTCAGTTTTTCTGCATTTTTTCCCGTTGAATCGATCCCGAGTTCTTCCGCTTTTTGCTTTAGCATCGCTTCATAGACTTCTTCCGCCAGCATCTGAGGATCTTTTCCTTTTTGTTCAATGTCCAGTTCTTCCGCCTTTTCCTTCACCTCAGCATGGTGAACTTCTTTAGCAAGTTCTTTAACATCTTTGCCTTCTGTTTCAATTCCGTTTTCTTTTGCTGCTTGTTTAATTTTGCTCCCAGCTACCTCTTTGTGTAATTGCTCCTTGTCCTTACCTTCTGTTTCAATACCTAATTCCTTTGCCTCAAGCTCCAGGAAAATTTGTTGATAAGTATCTTTTTTGGCCTCCTTTGTTTGTCTTTCACTTTGCAAATCCTCTGCAAATCCTTTATAAAAGGCAGATGCTGAAGGGAGACTCAACGTAAACATCAGTGATAAGGCTAATGTAGTCAGCAAACCTTTCATCATAGTTCTCATCCTTCCTGTACTTTAATTGACGACATGTTTTAGTATGACCAGAAAGGATAAAACCATGAAAAGTTATGACCGTTTTTTTAACCAATCCGCAAATGAGAACAGATCGGGAAAATCCATATCCGCATCAACCTTATCCTGCTCACGGCCTCCGATAAGAACTGTTTTTGTACCTGCTTTTTTTCCTGCAGCTATATCCGGCTCCCGGTCACCAGCCATGTAGCTTTGATCAAGATCAACGTTATGTTTTTCGGCGAGATCCAGAATCATTTGCGGCTTCGGCTTGCGGCAAGGACAATCAACATGCGGTTTGTGCGGGCAATAAGCAATATCATCAATGACTGCACCGAACGCCGCCAAATCAGCTTTCATTTTGTTATGTATGTCTGCCAGAGCCTCTTCCCGCATAAACCTGAGGCCGATCCCGCCCTGATTCGTCACCACAAAAACGTTAAAGCCCATGTTGTTGAATAGTTTAATCGCTTCCCCGACACCATTCAACAGGTGAAAATCACTGGGCCTGTTAACGAATTTGACCCGGTGACTGAGTACTTCGTTGATGACACCATCACGATCGAGAAACATCCCTTTGTTCATGCCAGCACTCCTTCATTGGTAAAACAGATGCACCTTAACCTTAAAGTGTAAAAAGCAGTGTGACCTGCTATATCACACCGCTTATTCATGGTTTTCTGCTTTTGTGGGAATCCGGTCGTCAACGACAGCGAATTTCCCTCATTTACAGCGGTTTGATCAATACTTTAACGATGGTACACACGATAGCGAACGTAGACATGTCAGCGACTCCTGAAAATAACCCGTTCACGAATCGTCCTTTTGGCTTATATATTCATCCGGCCGTCCGCCGCCATGCGTACTGTTGTTTTTATATTGGCTTTTGCGCCCGTTTCGATGCTCACCATGGTTTTTATTTTCCTTGAATTGGTTGTTCTTATTCGGCATCTTAACTGCACCCCTTTCCATCAACGTTATCATTTGGAACAAGGGCTTTCCTTATTCGTCCTTATCTTTACTGCTCTTTACTTTTCATAAAATCAAGTACTGCTTGATCGATTTTCCCCTTCTCTAATTCACGTCTCTCGAAATTTTCTGTGTGAATGAATGATGTAAGCTGCTCATAAAGTGTTTGGTCCTCTACATTTTTTTTGCCCAAGAACCCGAGTCTATACAAATGCGTTATAATTTCTTCCCGTACCGTTCCTTTGACATCCAAAATGTTTTCCGGCTTGGTTATCCCAAAATAAAGCTGATGAAGATAATAGATTCTAATCAATTCTTTGATTGGATTCGAGTGATCGTCAACCCGTAAATCGACGTAGCGGTTATTTGTCCCTAAATAGCCACCTTTTTCTTTCACGACATAAATAGCAGCAGCTTGTTTCCCTCGCCTATCTCCGCCTGCTGCCTGACCAGCATCCAGGGCTTTAAGTAATCGCTCTGCCAGGGAGCCGTCGGATTGTTCAAACGTATCCCCCATAGCCTCAACTGTTTCTTGACTTACCAATATGTTCCCCTGAGCAGCATAATGCTTTCCTGTCTGACCGCCAGCCCAATCATAGCATCTGTCGCCGGTAAAAGTGGCAGCATTGCCATTTACATCAACAATCCCTGCTTGGCGATCTGCCTTTCCCTCATCTTTTGAAATTAATGCGTCAATTGTTTCCTGTGCCGTTTTTCCTTGTTCCAATAGATGCAGCCCGTCAGGTCCATATGTAGGGTTTGCAAAGGCTTGTGTAGCAATTGCTCCAACTCCCGCCTTAGCCCATGGCACCACAGAACCAACTCCGATAAATTTTGATTGCACGGCAACACCAAGTTCTCTTGTTTGCGGATCAAAACCTGCGATCGAAAATGTCATTTATGTCCTCTCCTTTTATTTTTCCCTCCTAATAACTTCGACAAATAACGCCTGCATCCTTTTTAAAAGTATAGATAATGGGCATTGGATATATTTTTTCTAATGAGCATTCATTTGCTGTAATTGGGAAAAATGAAGGATGTGCCAACAATCGATGAAGGAGCCTATTCATGGAGGAATTGGATTTACATCATATTTTTTCACTCATTCTTATATTGGTCATGATTGCTGCCGGCATTACAGCAATTGCCAAAAAATTTGATCGGCCCTATCCGATTGCGCTTGTCATTGTCGGTGCCATCATTGGTCTAGTGAATGTCCCAGTCCTTGAGCCGTTGAAAGATTTTATAACAGAAGGAGAAGTTTTTAATTTTGCTGTGATTACGCTGTTTTTGCCTGCACTGCTAGGGGAAGCTGCATTAAAACTGCCATTCTCACAACTGTTTGATAACAAAAAGCCCATTCTTTTATTGGCTTTCGGGGGGACCTTTCTGTCATTCATCGTGATTGGCTTTTCCTCCTTGTGGCTTTTGCAATTATCCATTCCAGCTGCATTTGTATTTGCAGCCGTCATGAGTGCTACAGATCCTGTTAGTGTTTTGTCCATTTTTAAAGCTCTTGGCGTCAACAAACGGCTTTCCACTGTGATTGAAGGAGAAAGTCTGTTTAATGATGGACTCGCTGTTGTCCTTTTTAATATATCTGCTTTTTCATTGCTTACTTATGCTGGACTTGGGATAGAAGGGGCTGGTCTGGGTTTATGGGAATTTGTTAAAGTAGTCGCACTGGGGCTGATGATCGGGGGAGCCACTGGGTATATTGCTTCACGGGTAACAAGGTATTTTGATGATTATCCGCTTGAAATTATTTTTAGCATCATTCTGTTTTACGGTACTTTTTTACTGGCCGAGAATATTGGTGCATCCGGTGTCATTGCTGTTGTTGTTTCAGCACTGACGCTAGGGAATTACGGGTCCAAAACCGGCATGAGTCCGACAACGAAACTCAATATCAGCAATTTTTGGGATGTCGCAACACTGCTTGCCAATTCGCTCGTCTTTTTAATGGTCGGGCTGGAGATTACCCGGATAGATGTGTCTGACAGATGGGGACTTATTTTTATGGCCATTTTGATTGTGCTTGTGGCCAGAAGTACCGCTGTTTATATCAGCACGTTATTTACCGGAAATATGCCGGCTTCTTGGAAGCATATTCTGAACTGGGGCGGTCTGAAAGGATCTTTATCCATTGCACTCGTGCTCAGTCTGCCGAGAGATTTTGAAGGGCGCGAGGAAGTCCTGATTTTTGCTTTCAGTGCAGTATTATTCTCACTTGTCTGTCAGGGGCTAACGATCAAGCCGTTGCTTGACTGGCTTGGTGTCAATAAACAAGACAGTGGCTTTGAAGCGTATGAGGTATTGCTGGCACAAGCGTACCGGTATGAAAATGCTATGCAGGAAATAACAAGGATCAAGGATAATTTTCGAATTTCAGATACTGTAACAAATGAAATTGCAGCGAATTATCAGCAAAACCTTAAGACCATCCAAGCAAAAATTGAACAGACTTTACAGGAGAATCCAGGTTTAAAGGAAAAACAGCAAAACACCATCCAACGGCATTCGCTGTACGCGCAGCATGAAGCGGTTGAGATTCTTGTCAAGGAAGATATCATTTCCAGTGAGGTTGCTGAGCAAGTGAACGAACAAATTATGGATAAACTGGCAGAATTGGAAAGTGACCATTAGAAAAAACTTGGCATTCACCTGAGCTTATAACGAATGCCAAAGATTTTGTGCGAAGATTCATTTTCAGTGTCGTGAATTGATTGCCACCTGATACTTCGTCGGATACCTGCAGATATTAAAATAACCCAAATACTGATACTACTGCAAATCCAAAGACTGCGAGCAGCACCGATCCGATAAGACCTGCCGTAAATGATTTGATTCCAAGACGCCGGAAAGTGCCAATATCAACTGTCAACCCCAGCCCTGCCATTGCCATCGCAAGCAGCAAGTAAGCGGCATTGACAACCTGGTCTGCCACCTGTTCCGGAATCATCCCCAGTGAATGAATGCCACTTACAGCCAGGAATCCAAAAATAAACCATGGTATTGTTGACAAGGAAAATTTGCTCCGGTCTGAATGCTTATCACTTCTTTGGAACAGATAACCAATGATCAGTGCAACTGGAACAAGCAGTGCCACACGCGTTAACTTAACAATAACAGCGATGTCAACGGCTTCATCTCCTCCTGCTGCAGCTGCCGCGACGACATGAGCGATTTCATGCAGCGTTCCACCAGCAAAAACACCAAATCCATCCTGCGACATGTCAAAAACCGAAAATAAAAATGTATAGACGAGGGTGAACAATGTGCCAAGTACGGCAATTGTTGCGACCCCGACAGCTGTTTCGTCGTCTTTCGCCTTCAATTGCGGGGCAATCGCAACAATGGCAGCCGCACCGCATATAGCTGTACCGCTCGCTGTAAGCATTCCCAGCTTTTTGTCAACGCCCATCCAGCTAGAAATCAGATAGACAGTGACCAGTGCAAAAGTCAGATTAAGCGCAGCAATTGTAAACGCACTCCAGCCGGCTTCGTATATTTCCACCAGATTCAGCCGCATCCCAAGCAGAATAATACCAAGCCGCAGCAATTTTTTACTCGAAAACGTCACGCCTGGCATAACATTTGCACGAACACCGATTGCTGCCCGCCAGGCAATACCAATCAATATGGCTATCACAAGCTGACCCATAATCGATAAAAACGGAAATTGGGATAAAAAGTGAGCGATCAGGGCAATGACAAGTGTCATTATGATTCCCTTGAGAAATAAAATGGATGGGGATTTTGTTAATAGCTGTTTCATTGGTGCACACATCCTTTTTACTTACTGTTCCCATAAAAAATGCTCTCTTTTTACTTTATCGGTGACTTTATGATTAGTAAAATACATATATATAATTATTGTCATTAATATTTATAATCATTAGGCGGGGATAAGGATGTACTATGATGCACTGAAGACGTTCGTTACGGTTGCGGATAAACAAAACTTCACGAAAGCGGCAAAGAAATTGCGAATCTCCCAGCCTAGTGTCAGCTTGCATGTCAAAAACCTTGAGGAAGAATTTCAGACGGCTTTATTCGTTCGAAACCCGAAAAAGCTGACAATCACGCCAACCGGGGACATGTTGTACGACCGTGCTAAACAGATTCTTGCGATGTATGAACAGACACGGCAGGACATCCTTGAACATCATCATGCGGTAAAAGGGGCGATCCAAGTTGGTGCCAGTTTTACAATTGGTGAGTATATTGTGCCTTCTTTATTCATGAAGATACGCGAAAATTTCCCCGATCTTGGCCTTGATCTGGAAATTGGCAATACGGCAGAAATCGTTCAGTCGGTAAGACGGCTAAACGTCGATATTGGTCTGATTGAAGGACAGTCCAATGATCCGGGGCTGCTGATTCAGCCTTTTATGGAGGATGAACTGTTTGTTGTGGCCCCTTCTGATCATCCGCTTGCCAGAAAGCATGAAGCAGACATAACCGATCTCCATCACGAAACATGGATTGCCCGGGAGGAAGGCTCTGGTACACGAAAATATCTGGATCATGTCATCCGCTCGAACGGACTTCAGGTTAAGTCGATGATTACAATCAGCAGCAATCAGGGGGTAAAAGAGTCGGTGATCCACGGACTGGGGCTGTCCCTTTTATCAAAAAGTGTAGTAGAACGAAATATGAAACATAACGACCTTGCGATGATTCCGATCAAAGGACATTCATTTAAACGGCGATTTTCTTATGTCTGTTCCCCTATTATGGCCAAGAAAAGGAATGTGGAAACATTTATGGAAATAGTCAATGAATGGGGCATATGATATGGTACAAAAGTAACCACCCTTTACATCAGGGTGGTCAGTCAACTTTTACAGCTCTATGTTTAATCCAATTCCTCCGCAAGCGCACGTCCTGCTTGCCGACCGGAAAACAGGCAGCCACCAAGAAACGTCCCTTCCAATGCTCGGTAGCCATGCAAGCCGCCACCGCCAAAACCGGACACTTCACCTGCAGCATAGAGACCAGGGATCGAATCTCCTTGTTCATTCAGCACCCTGCCAGACAAATCCGTCTGCAGGCCACCTAAAGTTTTGCGGCTTAAAATATGCAATTTGACTGCGATTAGCGGCCCATTTTTCCGGTCGAGCAGTTTATGCGGAGCTGCAACCCGGATTAGCTTATCACCAAGATATGTACGAGCCCCCCTAATGGCCGTAATTTGCAGGTCCTTCGTGAATTTATTATCCATTTCCCGGTCACGTGCCTGTACCTGGCGTTTGACATGGTCAATATCCAAAAGCCTCTTACCAGTCAGCTTATTCATGCCGACGACCAAGTTCTCAATGTTCTCAGCAATCACGAAATCCTCGCCGTATGCCTTAAACGCTTCAACCTGATCGGGGGCACCTGGCAGAACTCTGCTTAACAGCTTTTTGACGTCCTGTTCAGTTAAATCAGGGTTTTGTTCAGATCCCGACAATGCAAATTCCCGCTCAATAATACGCTGTGTCAGGATGAACCATGAATAACTGTATCCCGTCTTTTGGATTACTTCAAGCGTTCCAAGCGTATCGAAACCGGGAAAATTAGGTGCTGGCAGCCGATTTCCTTCTGCATCGAACCACAGTGAAGACGGCCCGGGAAGAATCCGTATGCCGTGTTTTGCCCAAACCGGATGCCAATTTTTGATTCCCTCGGTATAGTGCCACATCCGATCACGGTTGACAATCCGTCCGCCTGCTTGTTCAGTAATCGAAAGCATCTGTCCATCAACATGTGCCGGAACGCCGGAAATCATATGATCAGGTGGCGACCCCAGACGGCTCGGCCAATTTCTCCGGATTAACTCAAAATTGGCACCAATGCCACCGCTGGTCACCATAACGGCTTGTGCGTGATACTCAAACGTATCAACGACTTCTCTGGAACTTGGCTCCCCTCGTTCGACTGAACTTGGTGCAAGGACTGATCCCTGTACACCGGTAATTGCGCCTCTATCCAGCAATAGTTCATCAACACGATGCCGCGGCAAATAGTCGACAGTTTTGTTTGTCATATGCTTCCGCACACGTTGTTCAAATGGTTTGACAAGTCCGGGGCCAGTTCCCCAGGTAATATGAAAGCGCGGCACCGAGTTGCCATGTCCCGCTGCATCATAGCCCCCACGCTCTGCCCAGCCGACTACCGGGAAAAACTTTACGCCCATCTGACGGAGCCACTCCCGTTTTTCACCAGCTGCAAAGTCAACATACGCCTCTGCCCATTTTCGTGCCCAGTAATCTTCATCATTTTCCCGATCAAACGCTGCTGTCCCCAGCCAGTCCTGCCAAGCCAATTCTTGCGAGTCTTTCACGCCCATCCGGCGCTGTTCCGGTGAATCGACCAAAAACAAACCGCCGAATGACCACCAGGCCTGCCCGCCAAGTGAGGCCTCAGGTTCCTGATCAAGCAGCAGTATTTTTTTACCCGCATCCGCCAGCTCTTTCGTTGCGACCAACCCAGCCAGTCCGGCTCCAACCACGATTACATCATGATTTGTCATGTTATCTCCCTTTCTATGTATAGGGTTAACTCTAACATTATTTAAAATTTTTCAAAAAGTCAATGTAGGTTGTCCCATAGTGGAGAAAGGTCTCGTCCCCGGACAAATCCGCCGCAACACCAGTATTTGACTAAATTGATATATCCAATACAAAAAACCTGCCAGAACTGTTCACCAGAGCAGGGGTTCATTCCTGAAGATACCAGTTATAGAATCAGCTACCGCCTGATTCAAACAAAGTGACCTCATAAAAGTTGCCAGCAGCAGATTTTTCCATGCTACTTTCGACAGACCGCTATTCCAAGTGGATAATGTTCATCCTGACCATTGACAGGCTTAATTAATCCACCACGCTGAACGTAAAATGTTTTTGCTGCATATGCCGGAAACAAATCCCGAAACTCATCGGCCGTCAGCTGATGAACATGAAATGGGGACCCGCACGGCTTGCCGCGCCCTTTGCCAAAAGGCGTTGATAACACAAGTGTTCCGTCAGATTTCAGCAGATTATAAACATTGGCCAGAAATCGTTCCTCCTCCGCAACGTGCTCAATCGTTTCAAAACTGACAAGGCAATCAAACTGACCGAGTTTTTCCGGCAAACCTGCATCCGTTACATCACCCTCCATGAATGTCGAGTTTGGATGCTAATAATTACCCCGGGCGTAGTTCACCGCCTTCCAGTCAAGATCAATCCCGACAACTTTATCAACACAACCTTTCCCCTTCTTGGCAAGGATATGAGTTCCATACCCCGTACCACTGGCAAAATCAAGCACAAGTCCATAAACATATTCGCTGGCAAAAGGATATCTTGCCACATGCTCAATCAGCAGTTCATTGGTTATTTTCATGTTTTCGGGAATAACATGTTCCCCTGTATCTTTTATCACTTCAGTTCACCGCTTATTCTTTATGTTTCTTTCAGTTTGGCTTTTTGAGGTCTGCGGGCTGATACAGCACAAATGACACCTGCGATTGGAAATAAGAGTGACGTCAGCAACACCGGTGTGTATTGATGAAAGATATCGAACCCTGCGCCGAATGGTAATGGACCCAGCGATGAGCCGATCACGACCATCGTCATGCCTACCCCATTAATACTGCCAACATATTTCCTGCCAAAATAATCCGGCCAGATAACATTCATGCCGATCCGTTCCAAACCATTGGCGATCCCCCATACTATACCAAACATGACTGCCATCAGCATACTATTCGTGATCAGAAGCATTAATAAAAAAATGATTTCAATCACAAAGACGCCGGCGAGCAAATAGTTGGTTGGTACTTTTTCCGTAATAAAGCCGGAAATGAGCGACATCGGCATTCCAGCAAAAGCCATTAAACTTAACACCATTGCAGCTGCTCCAGGTGACAAACCATTCGTATCGAAAATGGAAATAATATGAAAGGTAATCCCGGTATTGATCATCGCCGGTATGCCAACACTGATCAAAATGCCCCAAAAAGCCCAAGTGCGCATCGCTTCTTTCAGCGTCCAATCCTCTTCCGATTCAGGCAGGGACGTGGTGCCCATCACTGGTTCTGTTTCCGCATCCTGTGGCACTTTATGCCCGTCTGGCTCGAGTCCCATTTGTTCCGGCCGATTGCGGACACCAAACAAGGCAAATGGAACAAATACCACGAGCAGCATAACACCCCAGAATCGCCATGCCATCTGCCAATCCCATGTTTGGATAAGCCAGGTATTCACAACCGGAAACAGCATCGCACTAATAAAACTCCCCATGGTCATGAAGCTGAATGCACGTCCTCTTTTCTTCACAAACCATTGGGCAACAAGCGTATTCGGAATCAATGACATTGTTCCCTGCCCAAGCAAACGAACTAAAAAGAAGCCGATCGCCAGCATGAACATATTCGTAACCATACTGTTAAAAAAACAAGCCATTGCAAATATGATACCGACTGCGACCATCATAAACCGCTGTCCAAACCGGTCAATAAAACGGCCCACAAACATCATGGTCAGACCGGCTATAAGTGTTGCAGTCGAGTATAAACTGGAAACCTCTGTCCGCGACCAGCCAAAGTCATTGATATATTCATCAATAAAGGCTGAGTTCGAATACGTCTGGCCTGGTCCTGAAAAGAAAATACCCAAACCGCCGATAAATACAATAAACCACCCATAGTAAAACGTTTGAAAAAACTTTTGTCTGCCTGTCAACGATCCATCCCCCTTAAAGCCAAAACTCCTGCTGTAATACAATCTAACGTAAATTTTACTGCAAATGAAAAGCTGAAACAATAAAAAAACCAGGCTTTCAGCAAGTATGTCTAGTGAAAGTCTTTGTATTTATCAGGTCTACCGTTCTTAATTTCTGACGTTATTAGAAAAACTTGGCATTTGCTCTGTCTTATAACGAGTAAGGGTCCCATTAAAATGGTTAATTCATCCTCGAATATACCCTTTTAAGCAAACAAAAAATAACCGTGAGGCCTGAGAAAGGAGATTATGATGGATCAAGACCGCGCACAGGAAATCATAAATTCCATCGCCATGATAAACGTGAAATATCACGGGTTTCCCGTATATTTAAAAGAAATAAATCCTGAACAGGAGACTGCAACTATTTTTCCGCTTGATGAGATGAATCACGAGCAGGAAGTTGAATTAAATGGCTTGTTTGAAGAAGGTCCCTAAGCAAGTTTTGAGTTCAAACACATCAGCGGAATCAGGATATCAACCAAAATTTGGCTTGATAAACCAAATTCGAATTTTATAGACCGAACCTCAGCTTTATCAACCAAAAATGACCAAATGGTAAATAACAGCAGCTTATCAAAGCATTCCATGGAAGGGAGGTGGCCTGATTGAACAGACAGCGTGCGCTGGAAATTGCGCAATCAGCAGATATGAAGCATGTTACCTATAACGGACATCCAATTTATATCCAGCATGTGAACGACCAGCATACCGCTCGGATTTTTGCCCTTGATGACCCTGAAAACGAGTTTGATGCACAACTAGCTAAACTAAATGAAAATCAATAAAAGGGAGAGCGCTTTGCTGTATATTTCCATCAATATTTCATCATGAAAGTGGTAAGTTAAGTTAAAACAAGTAAAAGGAGAGCTCATATGAAACCATTCAGATGCTTTATGATGCTTATGGCTATTTTCATCATAGGGCTGGCAGCATGCAATAATGAGCATGCTGCAGATGATCAATCCCGTACTGACGTGGATGAGAATCAGCTTCCAATCTCAACGATACGAACTGATTCATCCAGTGATGAGTCCGGACCTGATACCCAGCAAATCGGGTTTGATGAAGGAACAGACAATCAAACTGGCTTCATAAGTCAAAATGACAACTTTGATGGATTTAACGGAAACACACGTAATGAAGGGCCACTCAGCGGTAATGCCCGTGACCCCGGAAGAGATCAGGATCAGCAGCTGCAAGAACGAAACATGCAGAGACAGGACCCGTTACAACCAGAGCAAGATCAGCCGGAAAACGGGAATGAAACGGAGCAAAATCAGTCCCCTCAACAGCCGGGCGATCAAGATAATGATCAGAATCAGTCACAGCAAGGCATGAGTGAGTACGCCTCTAAAGTGATTGCTTTAACCAATGAAGAAAGAAGCGAACAAGGGTTATCATCCCTGAAAGTAAGCAAACCATTAAGCCGGGTTGCCCGAAACAAATCGGAGGATATGCATGATAAAAATTACTTTTCGCATACAAGTCCAACATATGGATCACCATTTAATATGATGAAGGAATTCGATGTTACATTCCAGTCAGCGGGGGAGAATATCGCCCGGGGACAACGTTCTCCACAACAGGTTGTCGATGCCTGGATGGAAAGTGAGGAGCATCGGAAAAATATTATCGATGAATCATTCACCCATATCGGTGTCGGGTATACAGAAGATGGACGTTATTGGACGCAGATGTTCATTGAAAAATAACGAATACTAAGATAAAGCCATGTTCACTGCAGCATGGCTATCTATGTCTGTATACACAAAACAGTACTTTTGACAGAGCCCAATAAAAAAGCTAATGTCTACATATAAAACCCGATTAATTATATCGGAATAGATATCATATACAATATGGTAATGGGGGATCTTTCATGAAGACAATTTGGAGATCGTATATTGAAGCATCTCTGATTTTAAAAATTACAGTCGCACTTATTCTTGGTATTACTGTCGGCCTGATTTTTGGCGAAGATACAGCTGCAGTGGCTCCGTTTGGGGATCTTCTGCTTCGGCTTTTGCAATTCCTAATCGTTCCGCTCATCTTATTCACCCTAATCGTTGGGGTTAATCAGACACGAATAGGCAGCCTTGGACGAATGGGTGGAAAGGTGTTTGTCTATTACTTACTGACATCGGCATTTGCCATTATTGTCGGAATATCTGTAGCAACCATATTCAATCCTGGAACAGGGATGACGCTTGATGCAAATGAAACATTTGAAGTGCCGGAGAACCCCGGCGTCGTCAGTGTTTTACTGAATATCGTACCAGATAATATTATTACAGCATTCAGTGAATTGAACCTGCTTGGAATCATTTTTACAGCACTCGCGTTCGGAATTGCCATATCAGCTCTTCGGTCATCTGAGTCAAACAAAGAGCTGGGTGAAACAGTGTATAAAGTCATTAATGGACTGAATGAAGCTACCTTAAGCATCATGAAGGTCATCATTCAGTACGTACCGGTAGGAGTTTTTGCCATTGTGGCAGAAGTGGTCGGTAATCAGGGTGCAGATACATTGTTAGAATTAGGCAGCATGGTCGGCGTCCTTTATGTAGCTTTAATTGTTCAGATTATGTTTTACATCGTTTTCATGGTGTTCTTCAAAATTAATATTAAAGACTTTTTCAGACATGGGCGCACACCTATGATAACAGCATTTGTAACCCAGAGCAGTTCCGGTACATTACCACTCACACTTAACGCTGCCAGAGGATTAGACCTGTCGAAAAGTCTCTATGGGTTCAGTCTACCGCTAGGAGCAACGATTAATATGGACGGTGCTGCCATCCGTATTGCTGTCTCGGCTGTATTTGCCGCAAATGTGATTGGTGATCCGCTAAGCTTTGCAGAGATACTGCAAGTCGTACTGATCGGTACGTTGGCATCGGTTGGCACGGCTGGTGTTCCGGGTGCGGGTATTATCATGATTGCAACGGTATTTGCTCAGGTTGGACTGCCAATGGAAGCGGTCGGCTTATTAACCGCAATTGATGTACTGGTCGGCATGGGCTGCACAGCACTAAATATTACCGGTGACCTTGTCGGAACAAGCCTGATTGATAAAACTGAAAAGACACGGGAAAGCAAACAGAAAAGAGCAACGTAACATGACGACATCTCCCTGCTACCGGGGAGATGTTTTTTCTATTACAATGAGTGAATCACACTCAATAAAGAATAGTGATTTTCTATATGTAGTCTGAAAGGAATTTTTTCATTATATCAAAAAAGAATCCCGGACCAGGATTTCATGGATTGTAACTTTTAATCCTCGAGAAAAATTTAGACAACATGAAATACATAAGTGCCCCAATGAGCACCCCGCCAGAGTCATCCGCCGCTTCAGCGATTGGATTTTACGTGTCCCCCCGGAGGAATTGAATGCTTCTTCGTTCATACCGTTTTGCAGTCTCTTTTCCTTAGCATTCTTATGTTTGATAAAGCCCGGTTTTTAAAAGGTTCATTTCAACTTTGAAGTTGTACATGACTTCTTCGTCCGATAAATTCCGGGCAAATTTCTCAACAAAATTGCGGACAACAACAGACATAAGGATTTGCATCACATGGAAAAATTCCTTCTCATCGGAAAGATTCAGTTTTCGTTTATCAATGAATGGACTGATTTCCTTGAATTCTTCACTGTTTTTCTTATCGCTGAAAACCCTTAAAAAGGAATCTTCTATTTTATACGTCATATTCAAAAAGGTGTTTTTCATAAAATTGAAGTTTTCACCTTCTGTAATGGCTGTCTGAAAAAATACCGTTATCGCTTCGATCAGATCACCGTCATGTGTTTTCAGCAAGTGAACAAAGTGGTCTTTTCGCCTGCTGGAAAGATCATTTAACAGGAAGAAAAAGGCATCTTCCTTATCATCAAAGTATTGATAAAAGCTGCCGCGTGGTATGCCGGCTCCTTTTACGATATTGGATATAGAAGCTTTGTATAGTGGCACTCTCGAAAATTCCTTTTCAACAGCAGCGATTAATGTTTGTTTCTTCTCTTCGGGTAAATTATAAAATGTCTGTTTCGGCATTGTCCTTCCCCCCTGTTGCTTTATTGTCGTTTTGTCGTGTTCAAGGTGCTAATGCCAGTTTTTCATAATGCTTGTATAAGGCATGGAATTTTCCGCTGTAACGCTTTTTCCACGGTTTTTTCTTTCCGCAGAAGTGAAGAACGACGGTATGATGAATAACGTAATCCATATCGCAGATCCCGTTCGACTTGTTTTTATAATGGCTATAATACCGTGTATCATAGTTGTATAATGTTTCGTCAAGGTTTTTTGTATTTTTCGAAAAGAGGGCATTTAAAATATCCTGATCCGGCATGATTAATCTCGCACGGTTTTTCTCCACAAATTGATAAATAATCTGTTCGTCAATCTGCTGCCGCTGCTCCTCCAGATTCATCAGCAGTACACCAGAATTATAGTAGGCCTCAATGTCATAAGGTGCCAGCCGCAGCTTATTGAATTCATTAACCGACATCTTGTTATGGTAAGCTGCTGCAAACAGATAGCCCATTAAATTTGTTTGATAAAGTTCCCTGATCGGATTAATCACCAATATATCCGGGTCCAGATATAAAATGCGCTCAAGCGATTCAGGCAAAAATTTAAAGGCAAGCAGCCGATAATACATTTCTTTCGTATAATAGGATTGTGCAGGCGCGTCCTTGAAGTATTCATCCGAAATGTAAATAGGTCTCAGTTCGCTGCCATGTATGTCAATGTAATGATTTAATTCATCCAAATCTGCTTGTTCGAGACTTGAGTGCATCAGATAAATGGTAAACGTTTCATCCTGATTGTTCAAAAACAATGACTTAAGTGCAACCTTTAAAGGCTTGAGATAGTTGGTATCCAATGTGACCAGAATATTCATCCGATTCATCACCTCTTCTCAGGTAA
Organism: Lentibacillus halodurans; assembly: GCF_900112045.1. Classification (GTDB taxonomy): domain Bacteria; phylum Bacillota; class Bacilli; order Bacillales; family Amphibacillaceae; genus Lentibacillus; species Lentibacillus halodurans. The sequence continues at coordinate 54,832 of NZ_FOJW01000004.1, read as the reverse complement.
AGTGCCGTATATCAGCATCATATGACATACATAAAGTCTTCATGAGACGGTCATTTTAACTCACGATGATGATACACTTTTCGAAAGCTCCTATTCGCCTCGACTTATAGCAGGGGCCGAAGTTTTCCTTATCAGGTCATTCATAGCTTATATTTTTGACATTACAAAACATCATATAGAAGAAGAGCCACTTATCAATTACGATTGCGGGCAATCATGATAAATTTCAGCAATTGAAGGACAGCGATCAGCGTACTGGCAAGATAAGTTAAAGCTGCCGCACCCAATACTTTGCCGACACCTTTTTCCTCCCTGTTTGAAATCATTCCAAGCTCCACAAGTTTGTTTTTGGCCCGCCTGCTGGCATCGTATTCAACCGGCAGTGTGACAACCTGAAAGAGAACGGCTGCCGAGAACAGAATAATACCAATGGTGATCAGATTGGTTATATCAAGGAATAAACCACCGAGCAGCAGCAATGGTGCCATCTGTGATCCTATATTGGCAACCGGAAAAATCTTATGACGCACAACCAGCATCGAATAGTTATTGGCATGCTGAATGGCGTGACCAACCTCATGGGCAGCAACAGACACAGATGATATGGAGTTCCCGCTGTACACAGCATCCGATAAGCGGAGCGTTTTCTTCGTCGGATCATAGTGATCGGAGAGTGTCCCGCCGCGTGCACGCTCAATGTTAACTGATGAAAGACCTTCCTGATCAAGAATCCTCCGTGCTGCCTGCAGACCGGTCATCCCGGAAGAAGCCTGAACCTTCGAATATTCCTCAAAATTCCCCTTTACTTTTGTCTGTGCCCACATAGTCAAACCAAATGCGATGATGATTAAAAAATCCATTGGATGGAAAAACATGTTGTATCGTCCTCCCTACTTACTGCTAGGTGCCCGAGTTTATTGAAAAGATGGCTTTTCCAGATGAAGTTCATTACCTATCAGGTCTTTTGCAAAGTTGAGCATCAATTCCCTGCATTTGCAGTTTCTGAACCAAACGCTTTAGTTTTTCTTTCTCAATATGTGTAACGGTCAAAATTTTATTACACTCCCATGAATGTGACATCGTGTCATTCCATATAACTTAATCATAAATGACATCATGTCATATGTCAACCAAAAGTGACACAGTGTCATTTTTTGTCATTAAAAAATACCTTTGCAGTTAAAGGCATTTTTTATAACGTCAGAAAATATCACTTATGAACTTATACGAAGAACTCTGGCGCAGCCTCGCGCTTTTCTAACCTGATCGGACAAAACGCTGAATTTTTTATTCATCAATAAACACAGTTAAAACTTTTGCCCCGTCATTATCTACTGGGATAAACAAGTGAGGCTTTACACCCTTGAAATAGCTGGTATCCCCTTTTTCCATGTAATGTTTTTGACCGTCATAATAGAGCTCAATGGCGCCTTCAACGATATAAATAAACTCATCCTGGGAATGTGTATATGGCTCGTGACGGACATTAAAATCTTTAGGAGTAACATGGACAATCGTCGGTTCAATCCGTGAAAAGCGGGAACGATTAGCAAGCAGCTCAAACGAATAGCCCATATTCTCATCATCTGCACTGATTCGTCTGTCCGCTTTAGGAAGCAGAACCAGATCTGTTTCCGGATGACCGTCCAGCACCCAGGAAAGCGGCACATCCAATGCTTCCGAGATTTTTGACAACGTCGCAACAGCTGAAGATGTCTGACCATTTTCGATTTTGGACAGCAGGCTTTTGGAGATACCGCATTGATCCGCTATCTGCTGCTGTGTATACTTGCTTTTCAGACGGGCTCGTTTCAGTTTTTGGCCTATATTTCGAAGATCTATGGTAACTCGCTCCTTTCGCCCAGCACATGTACAATGTTCTTTATCATAGGATAGATGAATTTTTCCATTATGGCAACAGAAAATCGTTGATGGTTGAATACGCTGATACCTGGCCGGATTTCTTTTCACTGATAAAATGCCGATAGACATATAGAAAACCTCACCTTGGATTTGAAAATCACAAAGGGTGAGGTATTTTTGATTGTGTGTCTTTTTTTATCGGCGTTTCAGCTTTGACTTGCGGCATATGCCAGGGACTTACTCGGCAGTGTTTTACCAAGTTTGCTTTGGATGAATAATGCTGCTTCCTGAAGCTTTTTCTCATCCATTCCCGTATCAATCCCGAGACCATTCAGCAGATACAATACATCGTTTGTTGCCACATTTCCGGCAGCTCCCGGTGCATATGGACAGCCGCCCAACCCGCCAATAGAGCTGTCAAACCGGGTGATTCCATATTCCATCGACCGCATAATATTGGCAATGGCCATTCCGCGTGTGTCATGAAAATGCATGATGACCTTTTCATGCGGGAATTGTTCCAGTACTTCATCAAGCAGCTGATCCACCTGCGACGGGACTGCCGTGCCTATCGTATCGCCAAGAGAAATGTCATCAACTCCAAATTCGGCCAGACGCTCACATACGCGGGTTACCTGTTCAGGTGTGATTTTTCCTTCATACGGGCAGTCAAATACAGTCGAAACATATCCTGTCACATGCTTGCCCGCATTTTTTGCCTCTTGAATCACTTCCTGCAGTACCGGATAAGTTTCATTGATGGTTTTGTTAATGTTCTTCCGGTTATGCGTTTCACTTGCTGACATGAATACAGAGGCACCATCAATACCAGCCTCCAGCGCAAGTTCCAGGCCTTTCATATTCGGAATCAGTGCCGAGTAGCGGACATCCGGATTGCGTCTGATTCTCCTGCCGACTTCATGCGCATCTGACAACGCCGGCACCCATTTTGGATGGACAAAAGATGAATACTCAATTTCCTTTACACCTGACTCGGACAGCGTATTAATCCAGTGCACCTTGTCTGCCGTTGATATCCGCTGCTTTTCATTCTGCAAACCATCACGCGGTCCGACTTCTTTTATCTGCACAAACTCCGGCCAACGTCCCATCTTGTACCCTCCTTTTATATTTAAGAAATACTTTTCAGCAGCCATTTCGCAACGTTATTGAATGCGCTTACAACGATACTAAATCATTAAAATGAGCGATCTCCATTTTATTTCTCTGATTTCTATATTTTATTCAATCGGGTTTCGTTTGATTCAACATTGTTGAATAAAGTATATAATAAAAATTCCCAAAATGTCAAATTTGGGAACAGATCATCAGCTATTTATTTTTTTAAATCATCCATTTATCGGAGCATATCAACAAAGTGGGATAATACCCTGGCCGTCAGCCCCCAGATAACTTTGTCCTCATAAATATAAAAATATTCATCCATTTGTCTTGTCTGCCATTTATAATTTTCTCCGCCGGTAATAAGCTCATATGGAAAGTTTTCTTCCGGCTGCACCTCTAAGTTCACATGATGGATTTTCGGCTCAGTTGACAGGAAAAAGGATAGTGGGACGGTAAATGTTTCCCCGACTTCTGACGGATTGGGACTGAACCGGCTGGAAGTGTCTATCAACCCTGTGTAAGTGTAAACAATCATACCAAATGGTGTGACTAAATAATCGAGTGGATGAACGTTTGAGATATCCTGATCGCTGACACCCAGTTCTTCTTTTGTTTCTCTGATTGCTGCATCTTGCTCCGTTTGATCGTCAGCCTCGATCCGCCCTCCCGGAAAACATATTTCACCCGGCTGTCTTCTCAGTTTGTGTGAGCGCACTTCAAAAAGGACGTGCAGCTCCTTATCCCGTTGAACAAGCGGCAAAAGGACAGCGGATTTCGTAAAGTGTTCAATTCCAAGTATCGATGGCGTGCGCCTTTTTATTTTGTTCATGATTGCTTGTAATTCCATCCTATCACCTCAAACCTGCTTTCTTCCACTATAGCAGAATAAGCTGTTTTGGATAACCAAAATGAGCTGTGCTGTCATACTATTCGAGGATGATCAAAATCATTCATTTGCGGAATGTGTCCAGCTTGAATTAGATTGTCTTTAGTTGAATTCCATCACAGATAAGTGATAATCTTAAAATATTAGAAAAACTTGACTTTTATCAGGTTTTATAATGAAAATATTCGTTTTTGTTATAAGGTATTTGCTGAGGTTACCACGGAAAGGAGTTCGATCTAACATGAGCAAATCAATTCCAGAAGTAGAACTGAATGATGGTGTTACGCTGCCGGTTATTGGATTTGGCACTTACAAACTTAATGGCAATGAAGGTGCCAACGCCATCAGACATGCAATCGATACAGGCTACAGACTTATTGATACGGCTTATAATTATGAAAATGAGGGAACTGTTGGTGAGGCCGTCCGAAGAAGCCCTGTTCCAAGACAGGATTTATGCATCACATCGAAGTTACCAGGCCGCTATCAAACGTATGATAAAGCTGTTAACGCTATTCAGGAATCGTTATATCGTGCAAACCTGGATTATTATGATTTGTATCTGATTCATTGGCCCAACCCGAAACAAGATCACTACGTCGAAGCCTGGCAAGCATTAATTGAGGCTAAAAAATGGGGATTCATTCGTTCCATCGGTGTTTGCAATTTCCTGCCTGAGCATATCGAACGCCTTGAAAAGGAAACCGGTGTCAAGCCAAGCATCAACCAAATCGAATTACACCCTTTTTTCAACCAGGAAAACCAACGAAAATGGCATGAAGAAAATCATGTGGCAACAGAATCCTGGAGCCCATTAGCCCGGGCAAATGACGTGTTGCAGCATGAAACCATTCAAAATATAGCCAATCAGCATCACAAGACAGCCTCACAAGTGATCCTGCGCTGGCATTACCAGCTCGGAGCTATTTCAATTCCTAAATCTGCATCTCCTGAACGACAACGTGAGAACATATCCATTTTCGATTTTTCATTAGATCATAACGAAATGGATATGATAGCTGGATTAACCCGTCCAGATGGCAGAATTAATGATCAGGATCCTGCTGTATATGAGGAATTTTGATGTTGGATAGAGACATAAGACGTTTATAAAACAAAAATTTGAACAAACAAAGCAAGGTATACCCCGTGACGGAAATATACTTGGAGCTCGTCGTGTTGCAAGCTAGTTCCATGAAGCATACGCTCCTCGCAGGTCGCAGCATATTCAGGGATGCTTGGCTTTGTGCTCATCGCGTTGAATGAAATGTCGGGAAGCAGCATTCCTCGCAACTCGCAGTTTACTCGGTGGATGTTTCGCTCGTCGCTTTCGCAGGCGGCTGGTGAACCTCCGCGTGCATTCACACTGCGTGGTCTCACCTATGCCTCTCTCCGACGAACAGGACGTTCTAGTGTCGGCGTTGGTCACAGGACGTGACCGATCTAAGCCGACCCGCTGGAGTCTATGTATATTTCCTTCGCTAAAACGGACTATTCGTCGTCTTTTAAGCTTACTTTTAGTTATATCTTTTTACCATCTCTATCATGATGTCTATGTATTGAAGAGCCATATGAAAGCCTGGTTTTAATCCGTTACATACGTTTCAACCAGCTCATAACATCTTTCTTGGCAAGCTTTGTTTGAGTGCCTGCACGTATAAGCTTCCAGCGAACCACCTTCATATGTCGATGCTGACTCTTTCGCAATCTGACCCTCTACGTTTAACCCATTCGCACTGTTCTTCTCTTAAATTTTCCATATCTTCATCGGAAAGCTGTGTTTCCAACGCCACATAAAATGGCATTCAGGGCATCGTCCCATCTTTCAAAAATAGCTTCATTCGCCTCTGATTCATTTCCGATTGTGATTTTTGACTTTTAGGCATCATTTTAAGAAAGAGTAATGACGAATATCTTTGATACTCAAAACAAACCCTTCCTGTCAGACTGATGGCATCTCGCCATTAAATTAAACGACTCCTGATTTTACCTGAGATGGCATCTATCATCGTGACCATAACAATGATGCCAAGCAAAATAATACCGACACGCTCCCAGTCACGAACACTCAAGGCAAAAATCAGCGGTGTCCCGATACCACCTGCGCCGATCACCCCTAAAATAGTTGCAGCACGTAAATTGACTTCAAACCGGTATAGGATAAACGAAAAGAAGTTGGGAAGTACTTGCGGCACGACTGCAAACATAAAGGTTTTTATCGGATTGCCACCAGTCGCAATCAAAGCCTCCCGCGCACTTAAGTCAATGCCTTCCACACTTTCTGATGTGAGCTTACCGAGCATGCCGACTGCACCAATTCCAAGTGCCAGTACTCCGGCAAACGGACCTGGTCCTACAGCTTTAATAAATAATAAGGCCAGGACAATATCGGGAAATACGCGGATAAAACTTAAAATAAATTTACTCGTTCTGACTGTTGTTCTTGTTTTGACGATATTTCCAGCAGCCATAAATGAAAACGGGATACTTAATATGGCGGAAATAAATGTGCCAAGCAGTGCAATGGCTAGCGTATCTAGGAGACTCCGTAACAAATCTTCCCCGCCTGGATCGTAGACATAATCCCAGTCCGGATGAAAAATACCAGCCATAATGGCAGAAAAAACTTCACTGGAGGTTTCCTTGATTTCTACCAATGGCAGGCCTGTAAAAGCCCATATGTAAATAAGCACCACAACAGAAATGATCATCATGCGACGTGTGTATATAAATGTTTTACCATGATTTTTCATGTTAACTTCTCCCTTATCCGAGTACTGAGGTACTCAATGAACAGTACAACAATTAACGTATATATGATAATGGAGGACACTTTGCCGTACTCAAAAAACCCGAGCGTTTGTTCATAATACAAACCGATTCCACCTGCACCAACAAGACCCAGTACAGCAGCGGCTCTGATATTTATTTCAAAGGCATACAAGAAAAACGACATGAACGCGGACATGACCTGTGGCACAACGCCAAACATAAGCCATTTTATTTTATTAGCACCGACCGCTGTCATCGTCTCCATCGGACCAGGATCAATCGATTCCACCGATTCATAAAATAACTTCGAAATCACCCCAAGAGAAAATAACATTAGAGCGAACACACCCGGTATCGGCCCAATGCCAAAAATGGCGACAAATAAAGCGGCCAGCAGCAATTCAGGCAGGGTCCGTATTAAATTCAGGACAAACCTGGCCGGTACAGTAACCCAAGACTTGTGGAAGACGTTTCTTGCAGCAAGCATAGACAATGGAAAAGCAATAGCCCCCCCAAACGTCGTTCCTACAACAGCCATACGGATCGTTTCCATAATTGACGAGGTGATTTCTGCAAAATACGCCCAGTTCGGCGGCACGAGCTGAACAAGTAAATCTCTCATGTTAGGCAGACCGCTGGTTAATTCAGCAAATGAAAATTGAATCTGCAACCCACTTCCAAGCACCATTAAACATACAATGACAATCGTAAACAGCGGTTTCATTTTGGAAGGTGGTGCGGGTCTCATGTTTGATGACTGTAAAGACATTTCTTTCATTTAACTGCCCCCAGTACTTCATCTTCATCGATCGGTTTCCCGTAAATGTTGGAAAACACTTCGTCTGTAGCATCTTCTACCGGACCATCAAAGACAATTTCTCCTTCTCGCAAACCAATAATCCGAGTTGCATATTTTCTTGCAACGTCAATAAAATGGAGGTTCACGACCATTGTCATATTCAATTCTTTATTAATATACACTAAATCGTCCATGACCTGTTTTGTTGTCATCGGATCCAATGAGGCTACTGGCTCGTCAGCAAGAATGAACTTTGCTTCTTGTGCTAAAGCACGGGCGATAGAGACGCGCTGCTGCTGACCGCCAGACAATTCATCGGCACGCATGTAAGTTTTTTCTGCTAAATTAACACGTTCCAGCGACTGCATCGCAATAGCCTTATCCTGTTTTGGAAATAGACCAAGTATCATTCTTAATGTTGAATGATAGCCCACCCTTCCAGATAAAACATTTCGCATGACAGAAGATCTGCGTACGAGGTTAAAATTTTGGAAAATCATCCCTATATCACGACGGATGCGATATAGATCGCTGCCACTGGCTGCCGTTATCGATTGGTCGTTGATGAGGATTTCTCCCTCCGTTACTTCATGGAGCCGATTAATCGAACGAAGAAACGTTGATTTCCCGGCACCGGATAAACCGACGACCACAACAAACTCCCCATCATCGATGCGTAAATCGACATTCTTGAGTCCCCGTGTTCCATTTGGGTATACTTTGGAAACATTTTTAAATTCTATCAAATGCACTCCCTACTTTCTCGATGTTGTAAAAGGAGGCCGACTGGAACGATTCCAGCAGCCTGCCCGTTTACATATAATGCGATTTAGTTAGTTGGATACACTTTGTCCGATTTCTTCGCTAACCTTTTCTTCATATTCTCTTACGATATCAAAGTTGCTGTCTTCAGATTCCGCATATCCTTCATGAGAATAAATATCACGAATGATTTCCCGTCCTTCTTTATCTTTGCCAATCGTAACAAAGGCTTCGGTGACTGCTTCTTTCATATCTTCACTAACTTCCGGACGGATGGCTACCGTATCATTCGGAATATCCTCTGTGAATTCTATAATTCGTGTGTCATCAAAGACATCCACGTAGTCACCGACAACTGTGTTACGAGCGTCCTGAAACGTAACAGCTGCATCTACATCGCCATTTAACAGCGAAATAACAGCCTGATCATGACCTTTCAAGGTTACGGGCTCTACATCTTCCAAAGGATGGAGTCCTGCGTCCATAAGGGAAGCTGCAGGCCATACGAAACCGGCCGAGGATGTAACGTTCTGATACCCAATTGGTCTATCTTCCAGATCTTCGAGTGACTCAATGTCGGAATCTTCTCTGACGATGAAAATAGATTTATAGAAATCAACAAGTTCTTCCGTTGAAGATCCGTCATCATTCACGCCATAACGCTGCGACTGTAGAATCACTTCCGCTGCATTCTGTTCTTCTGCCAAAACATAGGCTGTAGGAGGAAGAAAACCAACATCGACCTGATCAGATGCCATGGCTTCGACAATTGTATTATAATCGGTCGATACACTGACTGTTACCGGAATCCCCAATTCATCACTGAGCAGATCTTCCAGAGGTTTCGCTTTTGCTTCCAGCGTATCTGCATTTTGCGAAGGCACAAATTGAACACGCAGCTCATCCAATTCTTCCTCTTCGCTTTCTTCTGATTCTGCCTCACTATTGCAAGCTGTTAAGATTCCGATCAAGAACAACAGCGCAAAACCTACGTACGTAAATTTTTTCATTCTGTTCGCCCCCATTTTTCAAATATTATAATAGCTCATTCAATTTGACCTTGATTGAAGTTCCGAGAATTCCAAGGATGTTCCTTAGCGTAAAAACATTGTATTCCCAGTCGTTATTATTTCTCTCACGCCCTTTCTGTTTCCGTCTTTTTACCCATAATCCAGTGTAAAGAAGAAATATATAGAGCATATGAATACAAGGTAAAATTTTTGTAAATACATGGATTTTAATAGAACGATCATGTAAAGTGATCATAAACGTCGATTAAAATCTTCTTTCACGTTGATCATTGATATAGCGTAATGCAGGAGGGATTACATATTGGCCATTACATGGAATAGCATACAGTTAGCGGTCTTTGATTTGGACGGCACCCTGTACGAAGATACCCACCATTTTAAATATTATGCCAACCAACTGGCATCAAAGCTTCCGGAAGAAAAGCGTTCGTTATTTTGGAAAGACTATTATAAAATGCTGAAAGGGAAACAACCGATCGTGATAGGTCGAGTCTATGACGTTGATCAAGACCGGATTTTAGAAGTAAATCCGGAAACGTATCAGGTAACGAAAACATGGGATTGGAATGGCGATATTATATCAGCCGGGGAAGATTATCAAGGGACGATAACCTTTGATTTTGATAGCATGATTGCGATTGGGGACGGATGGTGGCTGCCTGTCGCTGCAGCAAAGCATTATGGCGTCGGAAGTACATTTGATGCTTATCAGCGTACGAAAACATATATGCAGACAGAAGATTTTCAATTTACTAACGATCCTTCACGCCGGGAAGATCTATTAAAACTTGAGGAACGTTTCAATCTTGTTTTATTAACCAATTCACAGGCAGATGACGTGGAACGGTTATTGAAAGCGCTGGATTTAGAAGGAATCTTCCATCATATTATACCGAATGCCAAAAAACCTGCACAGACAAAAGCACACTTTAGGTCTCTCCTGCAGCAATATGATGTAAAGCCAGCAGAAGTGATTTCGATCGGCGATAATTATCTAAATGATATTGTTCCAGCCGAAAACATGGGCATGCACGCTGTTCTTATTGATCCGCAGGGAGCCACACCGATCCGGACAACGACGGAACGTATACAAACCTTGTCAGAGCTCTTTTCTTTAATTCAGGATTGACCAAATTGATACGTCATATCTAGATCAGCGCTTTACAACGAAAGCTCCTCGACCATAAAAATGCCGTTGTTGATACGTCAGCCGATCCAACCCCTCGAACTCAACAAAGATTAAAAAAGTATCTGTCTTGCTGCCAACTTGACCGAGTGTGGCCGACCCTCTAAGTTGATCGAATCGCAGACATCATCCCGTTCCACCGGATGTGGTACGGGATGATGTTTACGTTATTTCAACGCCTATAAGAGCCTTTCAAATTATCTGACACCACTCTCCAAAATTGAAAACGTGCGATTACGACAGTCAATTTCAGCCCCTGCACCATACGGTAATATCATCTTCGGCTCGGTATGCCCGAAATTCAGATTGTACAGTATCGGTAAATCATTTAGCTGATATTCCTTCATAACCGTTTGAATAGCTTCTTTATATTCATGATAATACACCTCATCCTGAGGTTTGCCAAAAATGATACCGTTTGTTTTGTGTAAAATGCCCTGTGCGGCGTAATTGCGTAACCAGCGTGTCATGAATTCAGGTGCAGGCTTTTCTTCAGATGTTTCGAGAAATAGAATACTATTCTCCCAGTATTGTTCCGTCGGCCAAATGGAAGTACCTTTTGCAAATTCAAGTGCTTCAATACAGCCACCGATTAAAGATCCTTGCACCACACCAGACCCCTGCAGAACTTCATAACCCTGATTTGGCTTCATTTTGCGACGGGTATGTTGGTTCGCGACATCCCACTCGAGAAACTCGCTCGTCCACTCCGTTGCTGGCTCAATCTGTCCGATTGTATCACTGGAAAACAGCGTCCGTTTAACCATCTCAACCGTATATGGGTCCATCGATACATTCTCAGCAAAGTCTGTCATCATCGCAGGCCCATAAAACGATGACAGCCCAGCTTTGTGACAAATCAGATGCGGAATCGTCACATCTGAATAGCCCATGAAAATTTTAGGGTTTTTCCGAATCACGTCAATATCAATATATGGAAGCAGTCGAATGCTTTCACTACCGCCAATGTTGGCAATAACACCCTTGATACTCTGGTCACTGAACGCGTTCATCAAGTCCTCGGCGCGTGCCTCCGGATGGTTGTAAAGATATTCAACGCCTTTTAAGCTATTCGGCATTGCGACAACTTTAAGGCCGAAAACGTCACACAGCCGTTCCACACCTTTCTCATAGCGCCATTTGAGTTCCGGCTCCCCGGCCAAGCCCGATGACGGACTGACTGTCGCCACTTTATCACCGGGGTTCAACTTTTGTGGTTTAAAAAGCATCCCGAACACCTTCTTGTTATGTAATATTTCTTTATCATAACATAATATCGTCTTAGTCAGACACCATTTAATAAGATTATTTTATATTTTTGAAAAGTTACAAGCAATCAGATGTGCCATAATCATAGATACAATGGACTGGTTTCGCATGAGGGGTTAGGTGCACCGTTTTACCTTCCGGGATGCTTCTCAGGGAGGGATGTGTTACCAATGGATGTGGGAATAGTGCTTACGCTGATGATTTCTTTCGGCATGCTGGTTGCTTTCATCATGTCCGAGAACAAAAAATAACCCCTCATATGCTTTAGCAGGCGCTTGAGAGATTATCACTTCTTGTACCTAGCCCCTCTTGATGGGGTTCGGTCTTATTGTAACCGTTCCATGTACAGCATGGAGTGATTTTTCCTATTGTATGTTTCTCTATATAGAGTATACCACGTATTTGGAATTTGTACACTACAAACAAAGGCTTATCAATCATTTATGACACGGATTCCCGGCATATACACTTATCTCTTAAAATGATTGCTTTCAATAAACCGGTTGTTGTCATATTTCAACCAGTTCTATCTTAAATCTGTTGCCTTTAACGAATAATCCGGCCACTTCTCACGTTGCTTCCAATACGCCCTGTATTTTTGAAAAAACCAGCCTGCAACACATGCAGACTGGCTTTCGGCTTTGAAAACGATGTATCTTTTTACCGGAATAAATCCACCAACCGGTCCCAGAAACCTTTTTCTTCCTCTTCGTCTGGTTCTTCGGTTGTTTCGGGTTCTTCCACTTCAATCGGATCGGTCTGCAGGACAAATTGCACGACATCGACATTCTCATTCTGATCCGATACAAACGATTTCGGTTCAAAATCAGAGGCATCATACTCATCCATCATGTCATCGACTTCGGACTGCATTTGATCAGGTAGATCACTGGTCTCTTCCTGCAACTCCTCTGTCCCGTCTTTCAGCTCACTAGCACCACTGTCAAGGGATGACGTACCATCAGCCAAATCCTGAATACCGGTGTCGATGTCCTGGTAGGAACCAGCCAATTCACTAACACCATCTGTATAGTCTGTCAGTCCGCTATGGAACGTTTTATACTCGGATGCCAGGGAGGATAGTCCTTCCTGCAGCTCTTTCAAAGCGTCCATTTGATCCATCCCTGCCAGACCATTTTCAACGTCAGAAGCTATTGTTTCAGCGTTCTTAGCCATTTCTTTTAATCCGCTGGAAACTTGATCCAATGTGCCAGTCACGGAACCAAATGCCTCCTGAACTTCCTGATACGTTCCTTTGGCAGTACGAGCAGTCTTGTAAGTCTCCACTAATTGATCCACAACTTCCGTATTTGCACCACTTTCATGTAACGCTTCAATTTGCTCGTCACTTATATCATGTTCTGGAATATCACTCATGACCTTATCCAATTGACTATAGGCGCCACTGTAATTTTCTTTCAACGTATCTAATCCATCAGAAGACTCCCGCAAGCCGCCTGCCATTTCACGAAGTCCATCAGGCAGGGCTTCCAGCTCGCTAAGGTCAGGGCCACCGGAGCTTCCCTGCATTGATTCGTTCATATTTTGCAAGGCATCGCGAATATCAGCAGACCCATTCACAAGTTCACCGGACGATTGATCAAGCTCATTAATGCCACTAAGGTACTCGCTGGAACCATTACCCAGCTCTCCTGCACCTTGATTAAGGTCAGAAATGCCGCTGCTCAAGTCGCCGACACCTTGATTAATATCACGGATGGCATCAGACAACGACTGCATGTCGCCCTTCATGCCCCCTAGATTCGGGTCCTCGATTGACATGGAAGCTGGTGTTGCCGATATGTCTATCGGATCCATCTCTAAGTCCGTTACGTTGGCAGACACAATGAATGTTTCCTCTTTTTCCGGCATAACCGTAAACGTCACTTGTGTATCTTTGCCAGAACTTGCCTTCGTTCCATCCGGTGCCTGAATATCATCAAATGTCTCCGGATCAAGCGTCAGTGAGATTTGCAGCATATAGTTTTCGAAAAACACCGAATCAGCATCGTCATTGGCGGATGTGTCAATCTGAATTTCCAGCGCACCACTTTTTCCAGCCAATTCATCCGGTGAGGCTTCGTTACCATCCAGTGTGTAATTAATATTAATATCCCATGGAAGCGACTGATTCGCCATATCTCCTTGATAATAAAATTCGTCTTCTTCTGCCTGAAAACGGACTTTATTCTCATCGGTCTGTTCGATATCATTTAAATTACTTAAGTTGCGCACATTGGTGTAATCGCCGTAATCCACAATTTCACCAGGCTCCGTGATGTGGAAGGTGTTCACCACATACATATCCTGTAATCCACCACTCGCATCCAGATTGCCGTAAACAGCTTCATCCTTTGCAGCGTACTCGCCTGATTCTGTTTCGTCATCACCATTATCTTGAGCTAAAGCGGTCAAGGGGGATGAGCCCAACAGCAGTACGGCACTCATCATGATAAACATTGTTTTTTTCGGCCGCATAGCATCACTTCCCTTTATAAAAGTTTGGTTTCCATGTTGTTTTTTCAATGAACCGGTCAAATACAAGGAGCAGCGCCGGCAGAAAGAGTACGACCAACAGAAACGCCAGCAGCGCACCACGTCCGAGCAGAAGCCCAATGGACGATACGATTGGATCTGTCGAAGTCGCCCATAAAATAAAGCCGACACTGGACAGGATCGATGCGGACACACCAATCGAGAAAACCTTCTCATTAATCGTCTTCTTAATCGCATCCATGGCCTTCATCTCTTTTCGGTTTTCCGTATAGTTTTCTGTCAGTAAAATTGCGTAATCAACCGTTGCGGCAAGCTGGACGGTACTGATGATCAGATACCCCACATAAACAAGGGGAGAATCAGTAAAGTATGGTACCGCCAAGTTGATCCACACCGCAGACTGAATCGTCAGCAGCAAGACAACCGGGATGGAAATGGAACGGAATGTAATAAGCAGGACAATCGCAATCGCCGCCACGGTTAATAGATTAACTACCGTATTATCCTGTTCTACAATGTCCTTCATATCATATAAGGTGACACTTTCCCCAAGGGCAAGATAGTCATCACCGTAATAATCATCGGCTATCGCTCTGACTTTGTCTACAAGAGCAAATGCCTCATCACCCTCCGTATCAGTTGTCGTATTTAACGTAATCCTGCTATAGTTCTCCGAAAAGAACTGTTCTGTCTCTGAATCGTCGAGATACTCCGGCGGTATGCCTGCACCGACTGTATTGACGTAAGAGACGACACTTTTCACATCATTGAGACCATCCAGTTCCTGTACGAGTTCTTCTTCCCGTGCGATGTCGCCATTTGGAACCAGCAGCACCATCGGGGTAAACTTGCCAAATGTATCTTCAATTTCAGCCTCATCACTGCCAGCCCGTGTATCCTCCGGGTGTCCCCCAGTTCCATAAAGGAAGTTCGTCTGACTCTGCGCCAAGAACGACGGAACAATCAGGATCATCACAATCAGCAAAGCAGGGATGCGTAATTTCATGACATATTTCCCGACTTTATAAACACTCGGCAAAAATTGTTTATGCTGCGTTTTGTCAATCCATTTATAAAACATCAACGTGAGCGCCGGGAGAAAAATCATCACACTGACAAAACTGAGCAAAATCCCTTTTACCAGATTCAGTCCTAAATCAGCACCAAGCCCGAACTCCATAAACGTCAAGGCCGTAAATCCGAAGAAGGTCGTGGATGCACTAGCTGCAATCGCCGGGAAGGATCGCTTCATCGCCAACTGCATGGCTTCTTTCGGATCAGCTGTCTCCTTCCGATAATCGTCAAAACTATGAAGCAGGAATATGGCATAATCGAGCGACACAGCCAGCTGGAGAATCGGTGCAACTGCCTGCGTTATAAAAGAAATTTCACCAATAAAAATATTCGTTCCTAAGTTGATCAGTACAGAGACCCCGATCGCTGTCAGGAAAAACACTGGCTCGATCCACGACCGCGTTGAAAGCAGCAAAATCAAAATAATAATCGGAACAAGTATTAACGCGGCATTCATCGACTCCTGGCCAGTCATTTCCTGCGAAATTGCCGTATCCAGGGCATCCCCTGACATCGCGTTCTCATCACCGATCAACTCATAGATGGCATCTGTCGCCTCCACCTCTTTTCCTTCTTCAATATGGAAGGAAAACAGCGCATTGCCATTCTCATAGTATGATTCCACTGTATCCGTGTCCGCCATTTCAATTGGTGTCCTGATATCGATCACGTCATCGAGCCAGGTCACTTCAGAGACACCATCAACCGCTTCAAGATCTTCCTTGAATGTCAATGCCTCCTGGGTACTGATATCCTTCATCATGACCCGTGTGTTGGCCACATCCCCGTCAAATTCTTCATCCATGATATCCGTCGCTTCAATGGATGGCGCGTCATCTGGCAAATAGTCAACCATATCATGATTGACAGGGACGCCAAACTGTACCACAGCGCTGGCAATTGCCAGTATCATAAAAGTGGTGACAATCGATTTTTTATGTTTTAAAATGCGTGCTGTCATATCAATCGGTGTTCATCCTCTCTTGCATCATCTGTTCAAACACGATAACATTATATACGACATCGTGTTGGATTTACAACAAACAGTTTTGTAATGTGCGTCTAAAAGTCAACATATCAAGAAAATGTGTTGCCAAACATGAAAAGAAAGAGTGACGATTTGATGAACGAAAAACTCGACCGCCGTAAAAAATATACCCGCATGGTCTTAAAAGATAGTTTAATCACTTTATTGAAAACCAAACAGATTTCTGCCATCACAGTCAAAGAAATTTGTGAACAGGCTGATATCAACCGTTCTACCTTCTACACGCACTACAGCGATCAATTTGATTTGCTCGATCAAATTGAAGAAGAAATCATCGCGGATTTAAACACTTATTTAAATCAATATAATTTTGAGCAGGAAGAGGAAGCCCTGCAGATGACCGAAAAGCTCCTGGAATATGTCGTCTCCAAATATGATATCTGCCAGACACTCCTCAATGAAAATAATGATCATTCCTTTGAACGACGCGTAATGGACGTCGCCCGGACATTCCTGATCAAAAACTGGATGGAACATAATGACGTGGATCCGGATATTTCTGAATACGCCAGCACCTTTGTCATCAGTGGGGGTATTTACGTCATCAAACATTGGCTGGCCAACAACATGGACAAATCACCAAAACAAATCGCCCAGCTGATTAATAATTTTCGGATCAGGGAATGAGAAATCCCTCATAATTAGCAGTGTTGTGACAAGTTGAGAGCCCCTCTTCGTATTTGAACGTTTATCGGCGGTTTTCACCAATTTATCAGAGGTTTCCAATAACTATCAGCGATTCTCGCATTTTTATCAGCGAATGCCACACATTTATCAGCGATCTTGACAGACGATAAGGGGAGAAAAAGGCATTCGCCGATAGCGGTTATAGTACAGTTAAAAAAGTGTGGGATCATCACACAGAGGAATTTCAGGCGGCGTCCAGACATTTATTAATAGATGTTATCTCTGGATAAACAGAAAAATGGACATCATAGTTTACCAGTTCTACAATTAAATTGTAGATTTACTAGATTCAGTTGCCATCCGTGACAACTAGATTGTAACGCTAATAACTAGGAGGCTATATTGATGAATCAATATCAGACATTCAATAAAAGTTTCATCAACGGTGCATGGGTTGAAGGAAACGAAGATAAAACCGTTGATATGGTCAATCCATATGATAACGATATATTAGCAACCGTCAGTCTTGCTTCCCTTGATCAGCTTCATGAAGCATTCGATGGGGCAAAACAGGTACAAAAAGCCTGGAGCAAAGATGCACAACTTCGCAGAGATGTTTTGACAAAAGCCATTCAATATTTTAACGATCATAGAGACGACATTCTGGAAATCCTGACACTCGAATCAGGCAGTACAGCCGTCAAAGCCAATCTGGAATTTGATTTAACGGTCGGTATTATGGAAGAGTCGTTAACGATGATCGATCAGGTTGGAAAATTTAATGAAAAACCGTCGATGATTCCGGATAAAACAAATGAATTTTACCGGCTGCCAAAAGGTGTGATTTCATCGATTGCGCCATTTAATTTTCCACTGTATTTATCAATGCGTACGATTGCACCGGCGCTTGCACTTGGCAATGCCGTTGTTCATAAACCGGATCTCAAATGCGGGCTTAGCTCCGGTTCAGTGATTGCCAAGGCATTTGAAGAAGCCGGTATTTGTAAAGGCGTATTTCAATCACTGTTAACAAAATCGAGCGTTACCGGCGATGCGATGTTCAACCATGAAGCGGCAAACTTTGTCAGCTTTACCGGTTCAACACCTGTCGGCAAGCAAATTGGCAAGGTGGCCGGTGAACAATTGAAAGATGTCGCTTTGGAACTCGGCGGCAATGGCCCATTCTGTGTCATGAGCGATGCTGATGTAGATAAGGCCGTTGATGCAGCCATCTTCGGAAAATATCTGCATCAGGGCCAGATTTGCATGATGATCAACCGCATGATTATTCATGAAGATGTTTATGATGAATTCGCGGAAAAATTCGTTGCCCGCTCGAAAGACGTCAAACATGGCGATCCGCGTGATCCTGACGTTGTTGTCGGACCGTTGATCGATGAAAAACAAATGGAAAAAGCACTCGCCAATATCCAGAAAGCTAAAGAAGCTGGCTATGATATCCTGCTGGAAGGCGAACAAGTCGGCAATATTTTAAGGCCAACTGTCATCGGTCATGTTGATAATGACAGCGAGTTGGCCCAAACGGAAATGTTCTCGCCAATCGCGATGCTGATTAAAGCCTCTTCAGACGACGATGTCATCGCAAAAGCGAATGATACTGAATTTGGCTTAAGCTCAGCCATCTTTTCCAATAATGAGGAAAACGCACGTGACTATGCATTGGAATTGGAGTTTGGCATGACCCACATTAATGATCAGCCGGTCCATGATGAACCGACAGCCCTGTTCGGCGGTATGCGTCAAAGCGGCGTCGGCCGTTTCGGAAGTCCACACATTATCGATGAATTTACGGAAGGCAAGTGGATTTCGGTGCAGAAGAAGGTAAGGGAATTTCCGTTTTGATATGTGAAGCTGAAACCCCGGCCTGTGAATGCGCAGGCTGAGAATTAAATATTTCCATTTTGATATAGAATGTATAAAGGCCCAGCCCCTTGGGAAATTGGGGCTGGGTTTCGTTTTATAATATGAGCCAAGTATTACTTTTTTAAATGGAATCAACCTTTTTATATCGGACGGCATATTTTTATACCACTCCACAAGTATTTGAACCAGTTGTTCCATATCGATACCCGTACCGAGTATTGTTTAGCGGACAACATGGAAGACTATTTTAAAAATTCCACAGCAAATGAGCTCATTGCTTTGATCCCTGCAGGTATAGCTTTTTCATCGAAAATAATTCCGGGATTATGCAGGGAACGCATCGATTGTTCCTGATTGTTCTTGGTGCCAATCCTAAACAACATACCTTCAACATGTTCCAGGTAAAAAGAGAAATCCTCTCCACCAAGTGAAGGTTCAGGAAGATAAACTAGCTTATCATCGCCAAGTTCTTTTTTTACTGCATTAGCCATTGTGTCTACCAGTCTTTCATCATTAATAACAGGAGGACTTCCAGGATAAAAAGTCACTTCTGCTTGAGTATGATGCGCTTTAGCTATATTTTCACTAATCTCTGTAATGGCTTGTTTAATATTATTTCTTACCTCTGGAACAAGTGATCTAACTGTTCCAGAGAGAGTCACATCGTTAGCGATGATGTTATCAGCTTTACCGCCATGAATTTGTCCTAATGTTACAGCTGCTGAATCCATAGGAGAAGTACGACGTGAGATAATCGATTGCAGTCCACTAATAATTTGACCTGCTATAGGTATTGGATCAATACTTTTATGAGGATGCGCAGCATGGCCGCCAGACCCATTGACCCGGACATCAAATGTATCAGTTGCAGCCATGATCGGGCCTTTACGAACCCCTATTTTCCCAGATTCCAGCAAAGGCCATGTATGCAGACAGACAATTTTGTCCACTTTTGGATCAGCATCCAATACACCTTGACCAATAACATAGTTGGCTCCCTTCATGACTTCTTCGCCTGGCTGGAAAATAAATTTAATGTTTCCATTCAACTGATCCCGCATACGATCCAGAACCAAGGCTGTACCTAGTAAAATGGTGGTGTGCAAATCATGGCCGCATGCGTGCATAACGCCATCAATATTTGAAGCAAAATCCAGCCCTGTTTCTTCTTTAATTGGCAGAGCATCCATGTCACCCCTGAGTCCAAGGGTGGGACCCCCACCTTTACCTCTCAACACTCCGACGACCCCTATATCATCCTTTAACTTACTTAACTCTATATTCGTATGTTTCAGGGTATCCATGACTAAATTCGTCGTATTGTACTCATCCATACTAAGCTCTGGGTTTTTGTGCAAATATCTTCTGATTTTGATTATTTCTTCTTGTATATCTGCAGTCATCGTATTTATACTCAACCCTAATCCTCCTTCACTTGGCTAAAACTTAGCAGATCGACTAACCTGACCATGGTTAGTCGATCTATTAAGAAGCGTTATTCTAGTTCTGATTGACCGATTTCAACGATTTCATTGTATGTTTCTTCGCCCCAAATTTCAGTACCCAATTCATCTCTTACAGATTGTGTGGCTTTTTCAAAGGCCTCCACGTCCGGTTCTATAAAACCAACACCATTTTCTTCCATATCAGCAATCATTTCTTCTTCATTTGCTTCTAATTCTTCTTGTGCATGAGCTTGCGCTTCTTCAGCAGCGTCTAATAAAATCTCTTGATAATCCTCTGGAAGGCTTTGAAAAAACTCTTCATTAATCGTGACAAAAGCTGGTTTATACATGTGATTTGAATTGATGACATAATCTTGTACTTCATGCAAACCGGCCGAGTAAATCGTTTCCAGTGGGTTTTCCTGTCCTTCCACCACGCCACTTTGCAATCCGCTGTACACTTCACCGAAATCCATTGGTGTTGGATTCGCACCTAAAGCCTCAAAAGTTTGCACATAATAATCAACTGCTGGTGTCCTGATTTTCATTCCTTCCAAATCTTCCGGCTCATTAACTTCAATATTGGAGGAAATGACACGTGGCCCTCTTGGCAAAGTACCAATATTGCGGACACCTTGTTCATTAATCAATTGATTGTTCCATTCTTCACCAATATCAGACTGGAGGACAGCTGTCCAATGATCATTGGAATCCATTAGGTACGGCAGCGACAGATATTCTATTTCGTCCATTCCCGGATCACCGCTTGACATCATCTCAATTGTTCCAAGTTTGACTTGTTCCATTTGTTCGACTGTTGAGCCCAATTGATTGCCTGGATGCAATTCAACTTCTATATTGTTATCCGTTTCTTCTTCAACAATTTCCTTAAATCGTTCCATACCTAAATAAGCCGGTTCTCCTTCATTCGCCCATGTACTATACGTAATACTGAATGTTTCATTTGAACTTCCATCATCAGAAGAAGACTCTTCATCTCCACAGGCAGCCAAGAATACCAAGCTTACAATAATCCCCAAAATCAATTTTTTCATGAATTACCCTCCTCAAAAGATTGATTGATTTAGTTACTTTTTTTCTTTTTCTGCACCATGTTCGATTGTTTAATCTTTGAAACCAATTGAACACCATATTCGGTCAAAGTTTTCACGATTTTCTCCCCACGTTGGAAAGATGCATTTGCGGGATTGCCAACAATACCTTCGCGGGAGATTTCTTCCATGTCAAAGAAAAGATTGGCTGTAGCT
The DNA here is from genome assembly GCF_900112045.1 of Lentibacillus halodurans. Classification (GTDB taxonomy): domain Bacteria; phylum Bacillota; class Bacilli; order Bacillales; family Amphibacillaceae; genus Lentibacillus; species Lentibacillus halodurans. The sequence continues at coordinate 33,297 of NZ_FOJW01000004.1, read as the reverse complement.
GTGTCTGCTCTTGCTTTTTTAAAATTTTCGATAGCAAAAGATTCCCAGCTATCTTCAACTGCCCATTCATCCAGAAGATCCATACGCATTTCTTGCGGATATAAATAACTCATAACCGACGTTAAAGGCTCTCCTCCATGTCCTGATGGATCTTCCTCCTGATAAATGTCCCGTTTATTTTCATTACTGAGCCATTGCCATAAGTCCACTGAAGCGATCATAATGTTGCTCTCTCGTTTTAATTTCCTTGCTATCTGATCCACAGCTGAACTATTTCCTGCATGCCCATTAAACACTACAATCTTGGTAATACCGTGCTCTGTTAAGCTTTGGAAAATCTCTTCCAGAATACGAAGTACCGTTTCCTGTGACAAAGAGATGGTACCAGGGTAGCCCCGAAAATATTCAGAGTTGCCAAAAGGGATGACAGGCAGATAATAGGCATCGGACTGTTCAGCAACCCTTTTTGCCAATTCAGCAGCTGCCAGGTAATCGCCTGTAATGGAATGGGGCCCATGTTCCTCCGTGGAACCTAAAGGTACAATAATGACAGGATCCTTTTTGAATGACTGTTCGATTTCTTTCCATGTCATCAAGTGTAATGCGTGTTTGTCAGTACTCATTGCTATCACTCCTGGTTGTTTATTTCATAAATAGATCAATCAAAACTAAAGATAGTGACGGGACAAAGGCAACAATAAAGGCTGTAGCCACTAGCGGGATATACATTGGAGCCATTTCCCTAACTAATTTGGTATATTTTAATTTGGCGATGTCCGCCACGATATACAAGAGTATACCAACCGGTGGAGAAGCACCTCCGATCGTCAGCGTCAACACCATCAGTACACCAAAGTGAATAGGGTCAACACCCACCTGAATGGCAATCGGTGTCAAAATCGGTGCAAATACGATAATTGCTTCAGAAGGCAGCATAAACAATCCAATAATGAGCATAAAGATAACCATTAGTGTGAGAATAACGTAGGAATTTTCAGAATAACCAAGGATGAAATCAGCCAATGTATCCGAAATTCCTGAAACTGTCACCACCCAAGCAAACACGGTTGCAGCTGCCAATGTAAACAGAACATTTGCTGAATCGAAACTCGCATTTTTCAAAATGCCAATAAATGACCGTATATTTACATTCTTATAATAGAAGAACGTGATAACCATTCCATATAAAACAGCAACTGCAGCTGCTTCGGTTGGTGTAAACACTCCAGAAACGATTCCTGCAACGATGATGACAGGCAGCAGCAGGGCTACAATACCAGAGGTGAAAGCACTTCTCGCCTGCTTGAAGCTCGCCCGCTCATATCTCGAATAGCCTCTTTTGCCAGCCATAAAATATGTGTAAATCATTAGCGAAACAGCTAATAAAAGCCCTGGTATCAACCCCGCTATCAGCAATGGGCCAATCGGTTGTTGTGTTACTATTCCGAAAATTATAAGTGTAATGCTTGGAGGAATAATTGGTCCAACGATGGATGATGCAGCTGTGATAGCAGCGGCAAACCGTCTATCATATCCTTCTCTTTCCATGGACGGGATTAACACAGACCCTAATGCAACTGTATCAGCTGTTGCCGAGCCGGAAATACCCGAGAACAGCACACTTGCAAGAATATTGACTTGGGCCAGTCCACCTTTAAGATGTCCAACAAAGACCCTGGCAACATCAATAATCCTATTTGTGATACCGCCAGAGTTCATTAATTCCCCGACAAGCAGAAAAAAGGGAACAGCCAATAGGGTGAATGAGTCCACCCCCCGAACCATACTTTGAGCAACCATGCCCAGATCAATGCCTTCCAGCATCAAATATATAAGTGAACTTAATCCTAATGCGAAGGCGACAGGAATACCGGCTACAATCAGGATAACCATCAATACGACAATCAAGAATATCATGTTTCCATCTCCCCTTCGCTACTATCATTGTTGTATTCTCCTGCTTGATAAGCTCTGATATCCAATACGCTTCTCAGTACCGTATAGCCAATCATCAACACGGAGCCCACCGTGATGGACACACGCCAGTAAGAAAATGGAATATCCAGTGCGCCGGATCGGTTATAATGCGCAGCCGATACGATATCGATCGATGTATAAATGACCATAGCCAGAAAAATAATAATCAGGGTTCTGATAACCAAATTGCTGATCAATTGCATCCGCGAAGACATATTTTCCTGCAGGACATTAACCGCCAAATGTTTATCATCAAACGAGACAGTAGCTGCACCTAGAAACACCATCCATATCAACAGGAACCTGGACAATTCATCAGTCCATATCAGCGGACTATCAAGAACAAAGCGATAGAATACCTGGAGAATTGTGATAAATACAATAACAAGCAGTAACACAAGACAGATGTAGCGAAGTAACTTAGCATAATCCTTTTCTTTTTTCACCCTCACCCCTCCATTCAATTTTCAAATGGTCCGCCCTCTTTCGAAAAAATAACTTTATAAGGCCAATGATGACTTTTTACAAAGTATTCAACGTATTCTACCGGCTTATAGTCACTGTCAAAAGAAGTCCTTTTTATCTTGAGAAGCGGTTCTCCTGGGTTTGTTTCAAGCAAATAACTTTGCTGATGATCGGCACTGACTGCTGTTAATTCTTCAGTAACATACTCAAAATTTATACCTAAGACGTGGGAAGCAAATTGTCTCATATATAAAATATCGCCGGCTTCCTTTATTTTCTTCATATTAACTGTGTCAGGATAGTAATGCTTTAAAAGAAATATAGGTGAATTATTTTCCTTTCTTACTCTAATCACCTGAATAATGGGATCATCTTCACGAACTTTCAATTGTTCTGTTATTTCCTTATTAACGATCGTTTTTGATACATCAATCGTGTTACATACAAGTTCACCTTCATGCGTGCGGAATTGAGAACTAAATCCACCCATCGGCGACCAAGGAGAAAATACTGTGTTCTCTGCTATGATCGTACCGATACCTGGTTTTCTATAAATAAAACCCTCATTCTTTAGTTTTGACATGGCAGCCCTAATGGGGGCTCTGCTGACACCATATATTTTTTGAAGTTCTTCCTCAGTTGGTAATAAATCCCCAACTGAATAGTAATTCGATTTAATTTTATTGTATAAATCCTCAAAAATTGAATTAGAAAGCGATTTCTTAATCAGCTCCACCCCTTTCAAAATACTTTGTTATAACAAAGTTTAATTATGTTATATATTAATAGTGTTTCACATAATTGTCAATACATTTTAAATTTTTTATTTATAAATATAATTTTTTGTCGCTAAAAATTAGATTAGGTGAAAATAGTACAGAATGGGAGCCTCAACTTGAATTGTCGTGTGAGGGAGATTGTTACATGATAAGTTTTTAGGCAAACAGATTTTGCACGACTGCGTGGTTCCAATACAATCAGTGATTGGTAGGATTGAGGGTATAAGCATTACTGGTTGGTAATTTAAAAATAACTAAAGAAGTCGTTTTAAAATTGAAAGAGCAGAAGCGTTAACACGGAGTAGATAAATTGAACTGCGACGTAAGAACCAAATATTCTCTTACGCCGCCGTTCAGTAATGAATTGTTCAAATGAGAAGCCGCTGCTACCCATTTTACACTGTTTATCAAGCAAGACTAAGAAGTTGCTTTTTAACATTATCCATGTCCGGATCAACAACTGCGGAAAAACCAAATGATGATTCCAATTCCTTTTTAAACTGTTCATATGATTGAAATCCCAGTGTATCTACAGGATCAACAGCTACACCAATAGCAAATATATCATTATGGTAAAGCTTTTGTTCATGCGAAAACTCAATCATTTCCTTTGTAAGAATTTGAACATAGGAATCCTTTGGTATCAAAACTTCTTGGCTTGCTGTGATTTTTCCATCTGCATTTATAATCGATATCTTTGTCGTCGACGATACGTACTCCGCCAAAAATCCATGCATGTCATCAACTCCTTTTGATTATCCTTATCTTGTCGTATTATCACCATTTGCAGAAATCATTTGACCTTCATTCACCATCCATTGGTTTTCAAAAAATGGATAATTAGTACGATGATTTAATTCTTTTCAGCTGGTTATGAAGAAGCGCTTCTCCGTTTCTTCCTGATAGAAGGATGCTGTATCCATTTACCGGAAACTACTGCAATTCTCCGAGATTTTTACCATCGCCCTCAACAACGACAACCTTATCTTTCAGCATCGTAAACTTAGCCATCGTTCATACCTCCTTAATGGGAATATGGTCAATTCTAAACCTTTAACTGGACTTTAACGCAAGAAAGTAAGGGGAAATAGGTTAGCCATCATCTTGGTGTATTTTTCTCAGTAGACGCACAGAAAAATTAGCCAAAAGCAACAGAATAGAGTACGGTCGTTAAAACGTATTTCTGGGAAGAAATATAAGGGAATTTTAATTACTTTGTGTTCAGAAAAATTCATTCCAAAAACTTATTTAGAGGTCACTGGTTTGTGAATCAGTGACCCCTAAATATCCAGGAAAAATGGAATAGTGCTAAACTGTTACGCTTTTTCTTTTATTTTAGTTTCATCGATAGTGCGGTCAAAATTTAGCTAAATACTTACTGGCAAATTCTTTTCCGCCAAAACCAAATACCAGTGTGATAGTCCACCAAGAATCAGGATAAACGCTGACGTTACAATTGATGTTGCGATACCTAATTGTGTAAATGCCATAAATAATGCCAATTTACATACCTGGCAAAATCTGCCAAAATCTTAATTGCCGGTCCTGCCACTTCACTCTCAGAAATTTTTAGCCTCGAAAATGTGAGAGACGAATATGTGCTTTTTACAAGGAAGAGAAAAACTCCTAGGGCAAAGATTATATTCAACTCATGGTTATCGAAAAATGACTAGCAACAAGGAACTCAAAGACGCCGAAATCATGTTGGAAAGATGCTGCAGCCCGTTTGAAGCATACAAAAGGAATGAGATGACTTCTCATTCCCCTCCAAGCTACTTTTATTCATACTGCCTCTCCGACACTTTCACCAACAGCTTCCCGATATTCTTCCCTCGAAACAGATCCAGGAACGCATCCGGGATATTTTCAAAGCCTTCGCGGATGGTTTCGCGGTAGGTCAGCTTTCCTTCCTGCAGCCATTGACCGAGGTACTGGGCGCCTTCCTTGAAGCGATCGGAATAATTACCGACTGTGAAGCCTTGCATCAAGGCACTTTTCTTAATCAAAGTCTGCTGCACGCGCGGGCCGATATCCGGTTCTTCTTGATTGTAGGTGGAAATGGCGCCGCAAATTGGCATGCGTGCATATGTGTTTAATTGCGTCATGACCGCATCCGATATTTCCCCGCCAACGTTATCAAAATACACATCAACACCATATGGGCAAGCCCACTGTAAGTCGGCTTCAATATTATCCGTTGTTCGGTAATTGATGCCCTCATCAAAATTCAGTTCGTCTTTCAAATAGCTGATTTTTTCATCGGAGCCGGCAATGCCCACGACACGGGCGCCTTTGATTTTGGCAATTTGCCCGACAGTGGATCCGACTGAACCGGCTGCACCCGAAATGACAACGGTCTCGCCTTCTTTCGGTTTGCCAATATCAAACAGGCCGAAATAGGCGGTCAAGCCAGTCATGCCCAATATTCCCAGATGGGTGGTGATGGGTGCAATAGACGGATCGATTTGCCGAACCTCGTTTTCACCGGCAACATAGTACAACTGCCAGCCAAACATGCCTATCACAACATCGCCTTGCTTGAACTGGTCCGATTTTGATTCGATGACTTCTCCAATCGAACCGCCTTCGATTACTTCATTTACTTTAAAAGGCTCGATATATGATTCCGCGTTCACCATTCTGCCGCGCATATATGGATCAACGGAAACATACAGTGTCTTAATCAGAATCTGGCCTTCCTTGACGTCCTCAACATCGTTTTTCACGAATTTGAATGTATTGCTGTCCGGCATACCCTTTGGCCGTTCAGCCAGAAGGATTTGCTGATTAGTAAGTGTCATGTGAATGTCTCCTTTGCATCAAATGTTTTTCGAATGTTTTTGATGACTCATTTTTCATGTTAGTGAAAAAAACGTGGTTTTGCCAATGAAAATGTTTGTGGAGATATGGTGGATATATTCGGTGTGGTCTTCACATTCTGCTATGGCCAGTGGCGGCAATTGACGGAGGGTGATGAGTATAGGGTTGTAAAAATAGGACATACGTAACAAGAACAAGTATTTCGATGAATTCCAACTCACTTTTCTCAAAAGCATATGCGGCATAAGCTCAAAACTCATGCCGCACTTTCCACACTTATGCCTTGATTGCTTCTGTTTTATTAGTCAATCCAAGCGTCCGTGCTGTTGTGTCACGAATGTCATGGACAAGCTCTGGATGCTCCTTTAGTGACACGCCATAAGACGGAACCATTTCTTTTATTTTAGGTTCCCACGCTTCCAAATGTGCTGGAAAACATTTTTCCATAATCTCAAGCATGATGGAGACCGCGGTGGAAGCACCTGGTGAAGCACCGAGCAGTGCGGCAATTGAACCGTCAGCGGCACTGACCACTTCTGTACCAAATTGAAGTGTCCCTTTGCCGCCAGCCTCCGTATCTTTGATGACTTGGACACGCTGGCCGGCTGTCACGAGCTCCCAATCTTCACTTTTAGCGTCCGGTACAAATTCATGCAGCGCTTCGATATATTCTTCTTTTGATAACATAAGCTGTTCGATCAGATATTTGGTTAATGGCACGTTTTTGGCACCAGCCATTAGCATCGTAAGAACATTATTCGGTTTGACAGAGCCTAATAAATCCATATTTGAGCCGGTTTTCAGGAATTTCGGTGAGAATCCGGCAAATGGGCCAAACAGCAACGACTTTTTGCCATCGATATAGCGTGTATCAAGGTGCGGCACCGACATTGGCGGAGCCCCAACTGGAGCTTTGCCATATACTTTTGCATCATGCTGTTTTACAACTTCGGGATTGTTGCATACCAGGAATTGTCCGCTTACCGGGAATCCGCCAATATGTTCACTTTCAGGAATACCCGTTTTTTGCAGTAACGGCAGGGCTCCTCCACCGGCACCGATAAAGACGAATTTTGCCGTATGGTATTCAAGGGTATCGTCTTCATAGTTCCGCACTTTCACTTCCCACGCGCCGTCGTCAGTACGTTCTATATCATCGACAGTACGATTGTATTTAATATGAACATGTTGCCGTTCCAAATGGCCGAGCAATTTCCGTGTAAGGGCTCCAAAGTTTACATCGGTACCAGCATCGACTTTTGTTGCTGCAATCGGCTGGTCGACTGTACGCTCATTCATGATCAGCGGAATCCATTCCTGTAATGTCTCCGGGTCATCGGAAAATTCCATGCCTTGGAACAAGGGAGCTTCTGACAGTGCTTCAAAGCGCTTTCTCAGGAATTCCACATTGTCTTCCCCATGGACTAAACTCATATGAGGCAATGACCTGATAAAGTCCTCCGGGTTATGCATCAGATTGCTGTTAACGAGGTAGGACCAAAACTGCTTGGACATCTGAAACTTTTCATTAATATTCAGCGCTTTGCTGATATCAATGGATCCGTCCGGCTGTTCGGGCGTATAGTTAAGCTCGCATAGCGCAGAATGCCCGGTTCCTGCATTATTCCATACGTTAGAGCTTTCCTCTCCTGCTTTATCGAGCTTCTCAAAAATAGTAATGTCCCAGTCTGGTGCCAATTCTTTTAAAAGTGATCCCAATGTCGCACTCATGATTCCCGCGCCAATCAGGATAACGTCTGTTGTCGTATGTTTGTTGCTCATTTTTTCATCCCTATCTTCTATGATTTGCAGAAAAAGCATCGGCACTTCTAGTCAAGCCCTTACATAAAAGAGAGACCGCAAACCAGTCCGACATCTTTCCTGAAGCCATAATAACTTATGTATAGTTTATCAGAGTTTTTTACAAACGAACATATTTTTAATGAAATTTCGCTGTTACATGCCGTATGGTTCACCGTTGAAATTATAGTAAAGCGTTATAATATTAACTTGTCTTTATAAAAATTGATCAGTTATACCGATTATATAATTTACTGATTATTATAGGAGGTGAATTTTATTTGAATAAATTGAATCACTCTTTATGGCTTTTTGCTCGCAGAAGTTCTACAGCAAGTGGAAAGTAACACTTATCCCATTTGATATTGATGCTAGACAATATGGCGTACTTTTATTTATTAAGGAACACCCTTGTTCATCACAAAAAGATATTTCTGAAAACCTACAAATAGATCGAACAACTATGGTAAGTCGTATTGATCATTTAGATACTTTAGATCTTGTTGAGAGGACTAAAAATCCAGATGACAGAAGATCCTATATATTTCAGTGTGGTACGAGAAATAGTTTTATTCCTTCAAACCTTAATCCCATACCTTTCTGTCATCAAGATAAGAAACATTGGTCATATCCCTTCTGATTTGGTTATTTGGAGGTAGAGCAAGACTTTAACATAATTACAAAGCAAATAGTGATAAAAGAAGATTAAATAATTTCCAATCTTCTTTTATCCTATTCAGATATTTTTTACCTACCATGATTTTACCTTCCGTTTACCACTATTTGTGGTACGGTTCACCGTACCGGTTTTTAGGGTAAAAAAAGAATGAAAAAAGAACATAAAATAAGGGTGGCTGTCGATTAATGACCGCTACCCTATCAAGTCTTAAAGGTGAATATTATTTACTAAGGAAGTTAAACTTTATTGATACATCATTTCCCTTTTATACAGGTCAGTAGTGAAATAGTAACCTTCTTTAAAGTTTGTGCTTCGGCATACAGGACAAACAGCATTACTACCATTGAATTTTATCAACTTGCCACAATTAGAACATTTCCTTACAAAGACTGTATCTACAACTCCGACTTCCCTAGCACTCAACAATAATTGGTACGATAAGTCTTTAGGTATATTAAGATTTTTACCGACCCTTATCGGAGTAAAAAGTTCTGCTGAAGAATGAAAATTGACCAGTAGACTATCGAGTGATTTTAACAAGTCTTTATCGAAGCTTTTAATACTCATTAGATTAACAAAATACATTTTTCATCACCTCTCACTGAAAAACAGTTTAATAACGTGAAGATGTTAATCCATGCTCTTTAATTATTTCATGAGCCTCAGGTGTATTCATTTTACTCAATTCAGCAACAATAGCCCTTTCTCTGGCTATATCACCCTCATCAATTGCATTTTCTAACATTTGTCTTTTTACTTTTAATAGAACTCTCTCCATTTGATAGAGTTCCGCAGGGTCAATAGGGTCTTCATTAAATTGTGCATCGTTCATTCCTCGGTTAGGATCGTCCCCAATGCCCTCCTCTATGTTGATATTTGCATTCTGGAGACATGAAAGACCCGCATCTGTAATACTATATATCTTTTTAATTCCCTGATTGTCATACGAATAATCTACACCTAACGTTTCGCATGTATCACATAGTAGGCTATCCCTTTGCTCACTTACTTCATTCGTGGTTGCTACAAAATGTCCATGTTCACAATATATTTCATAGTTCAATGAAAAGAATCCTTGTTCACACAGATATGTCAGCACTCTTTCTGTATCATCAAACGCAAGTGAAGTTCTAAAACTAAAATACCTTTTAGAAAATCTTTTTAAGACATTCTTTTTTGTACCCGCACAATATTCCTTAAATAGCTCAACAAAGGTCTGAGGGTTCTCCATCTCAAGTTTTACATTTTGAGATACTGGAAGTCCTTTTACAGCAGAAATAATTTTAAGTATTATCTTGTTAACTTCATCTTCTGTAATTAACTTGGACAATCTTAAATTTCCTTTAGAGGACAAAAGAATCTTTGCATTGTAATCTGTTAATGTAGACCATACGGATTCTGGACTGCCGTCAGTCCCAAGATCAACAGTTACAATTTCTCCATTTTCATCTTTTATGTGAATAATAGCCCCATTTTTCACACTGATGTTTTCTCCTTCTAGATGAGCTTTTCTTACATCAGCTCCCTCCGTCTCCCAAAGTACTGAGAACTCTTTGGCATTTAACTCTTCAAGGATCGCTGTATAATAAGAACGATCAATACTCAAAGGTGACAAGTTTATAAAGGAATTAATTAACTGTCTCTCAATTTGATTTTTAACCATGATATTTGAACGTACCTCTAATACATTAATATCAGGTTGAATAACAACGATTCCTACCTGTTTTACCTCAACATTGATATAATCCCAACCAGCATTTATTCTCTTTGTAGTATAGTCTTTTTCTACAAAGAAATAATGTACTCCTCTTCTTTCCTCAGAATTAGTAATCGTCCAATCACCAAAGTTTATTTCATCAATAGACTCAATGTTCAAATCTGTATAAGTGAATATATGCGAACTATGTGGTTTAAAGACGTATTTATATTCTTCAAGTAACTTTGTCTTATAAGCTGGTTCTCTCTCAATATTCTCAATCACATTATCAATGTCTTGAGTTGCGTCTTCAAAATCACTTAACTCTAATTCGCCTTTAATTGAATCTATTTCTTTCTTCGAAAACATATTTACTATCCTCGAGATATGATCTATAGACATAATTACCTCCTACTAACTTTTCTTAAAACAATAGCAATGAATAGTGCTAATATAACATTACCCAATATAACCTCTATTGAGGATATAAAATTCATAGTCTCCAGTAAATAAGGTGTTGTACTATACCCAGAGAATAACGACAGACTGAATTTAAGGCAAACTAAATAATATCCAAAAGTAAAACTAGGAGGTTCATAAAACACATTCGTATTATCTTTATCTGCTAAACTTACACCTTGAAGAAGGAAGTACAACAAACTAAAAAATAGAATAATTACTATACTACTGATTACCAATCTAAATATACTCTCTCCATAGTTTGTTGTTACCTTAAATAATTTATATTTAAGGTATTTAGGTATTGATTTAAACTGTTTTTTACTTACACCTTGTCTCGTTCCAACCAATAGTTTAAAGTAGTAATCTTTTTTAAATTCCATTTCATAAAAATATGCAATACCACAATTGTCATAGTCTCCAGCATCACCATAATAATTTTTTGCTAAGCCATAACACTTATATGTTTGTTTATAATCTTTAAGTTGTGAATATATAGAGGCAGCTTCTTGGATACATTTAGCAGCATCTATATAATAATTAATTGAATGATATTTCATTGAAGCTTCTTCATAATAAATAGCGGCCATACGAATTTGTTCCTCATCTATAGTAGATATTTCTTTTTGCATCGCAGCAGCTTTTTTTGCTGATTCAGCAGCTAGGTATAGATTTCCCATTTCTTCAAATGAAGAAGATAATTCATAAAATTCCAGGGCTAAAGATGATGATGTATCCTTTAAGGTGATACTCTTTTGTTTTAGTTCTTCGTATTTTTCTTTAGAATCTTCCATACAAAACTCCCTAAATACATCTCCAAATATTTAATAAGTCCAACAGTTTATTAGATTATCCATTTAAAAGGCTTATAGTTATTTTACTATATCGGAATAAAAAAGGAACATTTTAATTATAAAAATTATAATAGTTTATTCATTCTGGAACGAACATTTTCTGTAACGGCAACAACAACCTTACATCATTCGGCATTTGCTCATAGCACTTCACAACTAAATCTACCAATTCCTCTAAATCTACCAATCTAACAGAGTTATCTTTAGGTACCGCCTCAGCTTGTGAAGTAAACCCACCTGTTGAAATAAATAAACTATTTGCATCAATAGAGTTTTCCCAAAATAACTGCTGAATTTCTGGTGCTGATGCAGTGGATTTTCGATGCTTTACTTTTACCCTAGTTATAAGCTTTTCAAATCCAAAAGCATCTTTATACGCTAAAACATCCACTTCTCCATCAGGCCCTTAGGACTTACTCGAACATTGTAGTCCATTGCTTGTAGAAGTCCTCCAACTAACTCTTGCATTTGCCAAGGATCAAGCTTATCGACTTTATCTCGTACCATAACCAATGCTTTACTAACTAGATACTCAATAATTTCACTTTCTTCTATTCCTTCTTCATTGGTTTCATCAGGCTCAAAAAATGGATGTTCGACTAACTATTCAATTTCACTTCCAAATCACCTACACGGAAGACTGTTAGCACAGAGCCTAAACTATTTTTGACAGCTTGTGATAATGAATCGCGATCAACAGTTATTTCTTCCAAATTAACTTTTATATGGTTAGGGTAGTCTGAGATTCCAATAGAATTATCATAAAAATGCGATTCAGTAACTTTTCCTACCATGTATTGTCGTGTCTCTTTAAAATAGGTTAATACACATTCACCATTTTTAATTTCCCTACTGAATCTCCACACTGTTCCATTTTTTTAATAATTGAGTAGGCACGTCACCTTCGCATGTATTCGTAGAGACCCATTGAATACCAAAACTTCATTACTATACCAATTTTAGTTAGAAATAATGCTCTGATTTAAGAAGGGAGAGGTGTTAATAGAACTCTCCCTTTAATGCTATTTTTTATATTTATAACACTTAAAAAACATTCAATTAAAATAAATCACTATACTTTATGACATATTTTCTTCTAAAAACTTTTGAAGAATACTTGAAGAAGGGTAACTAGACATTGATGCTATACCATTAGCTAACTCTATCGGAAAAAGAGCACCTGTATATCGATGACTTATAATATCAGGTAATGTTTTTAATATTCTTTTCAATCCAATCAAATCTTTATCATTAGGGTGGCCTTCTAGGTCAACGTATTGTCCAGTAGGAATATTTAATACTAAGTAAGAATTAGGATCAGTCTTCACATAAACCTTTTCCCCCCAATTTGTTCTTTTACCATATGAATTCATTAAATCCGGAGTTCTATATACTTCTTTTCTAATATACTCATGTGTCAACACAGAATAATGCATGGACTCATCTCTGTTTTTCGGATTGACCTCTCTTGAGACTTGCTCTAGATGATCAGCAAATACACCAGACTTTTCTTGACCAATTATATGAATTGGCCTCTCTACCAACTTAGCGTATTCTAAAAAATTGCGAATTGATGGTACTAACTTCGAATATTGACTCCTCAATGTGAGAGGCCCATCTTTAATAAACAGGGTTTCTGAGACTAAATTCTTGTCTTTATGATTCCACAATAAACGAATTGTTGTAAATAGCATAATGTGTTCTACGACTAGCATGTATGCAGAACTTACGCTTTCTGGAGCACTTTCTTCGGTAATATCTAAATGAAAGCCAATCATGTCGGTTAAATAAACTTCTTTTTGGCAACTTTCGCAACTCTTGGTATCTTCATTAGGCTCCAGACCACTTACTTCATTTTCACAATGTGGGCACTGAAAATCAGGAGACTGAACATATTCTTCTCTCCATTTTTCATAAACCAACCATTTAAGAGTTTCATAAAAAATCCCCTCTTGGTCTAGCTTTAAAGAGTCCCTTACTATATTTCTTATAGAATTAAAGTTGCTACCCATTGATGTTTTAATATTTCTTAACGGAAAGACTGTAGAATGATGCACAGCACTTTTTGCTAATAAATCCTTAAGTAAAATAGGATGGGGTTGTTTTTTGTCTATTCTATTAAGTTTTGATTGTTCAATAGAAAGCAAGCCAGCTTTTACGAAGGAAACTTCTCTAGAAGGAGTGGTATTAGAGCTAACAGTTACATTTGAGCCATCTACAGCCCAAAAATGTTTCAATTTAGAAATACCCTCTAATTCTGCTTGTTCCCAGCCGTCCTTTTCATTTTCTGAAAATTCGTAATAATTTGATTCAAAGTCTTTAACTAGAGACTTCACCCATTCACTTTCTACAACATTAAGATGCCCCAATTTTGATGCATATTCAAAAGGAGAATTATAAGTGCTATTATAAGCCATTACTCCTCACCTGCTATCACTTCAAATTTATTTGCTTGAAGGGGCACAACGAATCTGTGTGACATTGTTAACATTCTCATATATCCTGGAGTTTTGGCCTTTTGTATATCTTCTTCAACGCCGTTAAAGGCTGTTTGTACTTTTGAAAGTGCTCTTGTTTCATCACTTGAAGACAAATGACCTACAAAGAAATTTTCAGTTTGTGCCAATAACTCTTTACTGATTGTTGATGGTGACTGAGTGGAGTAAACCATCCCAATGTGGAATTTTGCACCTTCTTTTGCAAACCTAGAATAAACTCCAGTATGATCATCTGTGTTCGGTGGAAATAAATTGTGTGCTTCTTCAAAGTACAATTGTATATATTTTTCATTAAGGTTATTATTAACAAATTTTTGCTCCTGATGGTTAAAAACAGATTGGGAGATTAAATCAGAAAAATACCTCCGAATTTTATCAGTAGCATTTCCTAAATCTAAGATTACGGTTTTCCCTTCATCCATATATTCAAGTATCTCGTCTGTAAAATTGGTTGCGTCTTTCGAGTGATACTTCATGTAATCTCTCAATATTATAGGGCCACTCCCTGATTTAGGTTTAAAGAAATTTATTAGAGCTTCATCATCAGCATTTAAAATAGGTTTATTTGAAGAAGTAGACTTTAGACCAGATGACCCTTTCTCATTAATATATGTGGCCAGAGCATCTATTTCACTAACAAGATCATAAATACTTTTTGGCTTTTCTGGGATTGAATCACCATAAATCTTTTGCCTCACTTCTTTTGAAAAACCAGGATTAAAACCCGAAGTGTGTTTAGCTCTTAATTTCAAATTTTTCAATTTTTTCTCGTTGTATGGAAAACCTGCCTTAACTAAAATTGCCCAATAAAGTTGAACTTTTCTTATCATCCTAACCTTTTCATTTTCCTCTGCTGAATTAATATCTTCAATGGAGGGAAGATCAACACTACTAAAACTCTTTACATAATTAGCTTGCTGCTTATCCTGTTCTAATAGAGAAGATAATACATCTTTACAAGAAGAAGGTTGTTCATAGAAATTCAAGCGCAAATCTTTTGACTCAGTACCCGGACGCTTTGTTAATGCATATACTACACACTGCTCTTCATAAGCTGATCTAATAGATTTATTTCCGTCTTGTGGATTATCATTTGCATACTCACCATTAATATCGAATATAATTTGACCTACATTTTTGTCTCTTTCAGAGGATTTAATAATTGATTCAGCAATTAATTTTACGACATTTGATTTTCCAAGCCTAGTCTTTCCAAACATGGCAGTTCTTGTACCCTTAAAATCGTCAACAGATATTTTAACTTCCGGTTGTTGACTTGTATCTCTAGTTAATAGACATTCAGTTGCCCGTAAGTTTCCTAAAGAATATCTTCCGTTCTCATTAACTAATCCATTCACAATTAAATCTAAAATTTCTTGGCTTGGCGAATATACTTGGTAGCGATGAGCACTAACAACATTATTTACATCCCCTGAAAATTCTAACTCTTTGGAATCCGTCGGGTTTTGATAGAACATCCCCATTACATCACAATCCAAGGCTCCCCATTGAAGCTCGCTTTGTGTCCAAACATCTAATTCAGGCATAGATTTTTTGTGTAATTCAAAGTAAGTCTGTTGAACGTGATTACTTAGAGGTGTTGGTGACACTCCTGCAACCCTTAGTAATGTAAAATGTACAGGCAACCCTTGAAAATCATTAGGAACTAATATTAAAAAAGAGCCTCGTGGGATACCACCCACAGCAATCTTATATGGATCAGAAGTGATGATCTTAGCGGTGTCGTAATTTAACTCTAGAGTGTAGCCAACAAACTTCATATTTTCTACTTGTCTTGCGTTCTCAAGCCTTTTCTGTTCTTCCAAAAAGTCCGTTAGTACATGTAATGGATTCTCACTAACTGAAGAACTTGCCACTAAGTCTTCTAAACTATTCATTAAAAACTCCTCCTTTACAAATTACAAGAAATCAGAAGCTCTTGATAACTATTTCTACTTTTTTTACTAGCAGAAATTGAACTGTACCTAGATACAGATTTAATATTAAAACCTTTAGGTTCATATAATTGTTGGATAGAGGGATGCGCTGCATTAGTCATCAAAATTTTCACCCCTCTTTTTTTAGCCTCAATAAGGCAATTTGCTAACCTTTCCTGATCCTCCCAAGAAAATAGAACTTCATTATACTTAACGAAACCATTAGAGTTATGCCTTACGGTGTAAGGTGGATCTACAAAAATAAAATCATTAATGCTTGAACGATTTATAACTTTCTCAAAGTCATTATTGAGTAACTCAATCCCCTTTAACAACTTAGAAGTCCCCTGAAAATCATCTGTATCTAAAAGGACTTTAGTTTTTGATCCTATAGGGACGTTAAAATCACCTTTTTTGTTAACTCGATAAATTCCATTAAAACATGTTCGATTAAGATAAATCATTTTAGCTGCTCTTTCTTCTAAAGAGTGATAGTTTGTTGATCTGATATGATAATAGTAATTTTTACAGTGATTTTCATGATGTTTTGTTAAGAGATTGTAAACCTTTCTCCATCTACTTTTTATTGCTCTATAAGAATCTATTAAATCCTTATTAGTGTCATTGAGAACTGCCTCTTTAGGTTGAAGATGGAAGAATACCACACCACTTCCCAAAAAGGGCTCAAAATATGTATTGTATTCGGTGGGGAAGTATTCAGGATATTTTTGTATCAGCCACCTTTTTCCACCTGCCCATTTTAAAAATGGAGTTACTTTATTCATTATTTTCATCCTACTTAAATTTAATTTTTTATATGACATAATAAAAACAGGGAATTTGCTTTAATAATAGTGGTTATATTTTAACATATACACAGAAAAAATTTGGAATAACTTTACTTTATTATGAAGAGTAATGGGCGAAGGTGCAAACTCATTATAAATAATTTCTTTTATACAAATTATCCCCTTATGCAAAAAAAGACATAAGGGGATAATAGTGATTTTTAGCACAACGCCATCCACTTAAATTTCATATTTATTATAGTTGTCAATCACATTGTTTTCTTTCTCCTACCTATTATCCAATACTAAAGTCGAATTGCCCTTCATAACCTCGCTTCCAGCGATTATTGAATAGTTCATCTCACTTGCAGATGCTGTTTCTTTAGCTGCTTTTTCTTTTGCTTGTACAATTGGGTCTTCGATTTTGTTATCACCTTTAACTTCAATAATTAACCATTTACCATCACTTTTTTTAATTAAGAAATCCGGGTAATAACTCCTCACTGTATTTGATTCAGGGTCAATGTACTGTATATAAAATTCAGATTGGCCATGTGTGAGCATTCCAGTAAAATATATTTTTTCAATTTTATCACTAGCAATTATATCTTTAAAGAAATTTTTCTCTGGTTGCGAGTCAAAGCAATAAGTATCTAAATGAAATGATTTATCTAACCAATTACTAAAGTAATCGTCGTTTACATCTACGACTAGATTAGGGTTTGCAGACATTTCATAGTATCCTTGTTCTGGCTCCTTAACTAGATTAATCTCTTGTTCTTCTATTTTATCGTAACTCTCAATATCGTACATTTCATTAAATAAACGAGGAATAATCCAATCATACAATAACTCATTGTATTTATTTACATAATATAGAATTTCATTGAAACTCTGTTTGGAATTCCTCAATATTTTTTCAATTTCTATACATGAATAGTTTAAGTATCGAGCAATTTCAGCTACGAGCGTCAAATGACTAAATTGTCTAGTATCTCTTTCATTAGTTAAGTCATACTCTTTATTTCGATTCATACTGTTACTTTTAATTAAACCTTCCTGTACAGTTTGTACTAACCTGTACCTATCCAAATCAACTTTATCAAATTCAAAATCAATCTCGTCTGTTATTTGTTTTTCCTTCAACATATGCAATTTTTTCTTTTTATTCACTTTTACCTTAACAGGCGGTGGATTTAATTTTACCTTATAACGCTGATTTTCACTTTTACTTTGTAAATCATCAATATTTAGTCTAAAGTTTTGCTCTAGTTCATCTTCCAATATAGTCTTGTTCTCATTAGAAAGGTAGACATTAGCCTTCTCTTGAATATTACCTATTGCTCTCAAACATCTCATCGTTGCTTGTAGTACAAAAATCTTTGATCGTGGTTTTCTATATAATGCGACTCCAAATAAAGAACGACAATTCCAGCCTTCCCTTCCTTTATTAACAAGTAGAACAAACTGTTTTTCAGAATTGGGACTATCCAATCGATTAAATTCTCTTATGTCATCATTAGTGGTTAATTTGGAATCACCAACGTTGACTAGTATTTTATCATTTGTAATGTTTAACTCTTGTAAGATTTGTTCGACAGCAGGTTTTAATTCATTTTGTATTTCTTCTATTTTCGAACCGAAAATCGCTAATTTAGGCAATAAGCCCTCTCTTCTATTTTCTCCATATTTTTTCCAAAAATCTTTAATTACTATGCGCAAGAATTCTATTGATTTCGTATTAGAATATCCATTCACCGTTGCTTCTTTCAAATACTGATTATCAATCGCTGCTTTCAGTCCATAAGCATATACAACCTCTGGAAAGATTTCTTTTCCCGCGTACGGTGTTCCTGTATAATTGTAACAACCTATAACACTTGTCCCAGACTCTTCCAAAGACTTTGATATTTCATTTATGGTGAGCCTTAAGCTAGTCTTTGCCTTCTTCAATCCCATATCCTTTGCTAGCGCATTTCCAAATGAGTGATGTGCTTCATCTACATAAATGCCCAACTGTTCTAGTCGAGTTAATTTTAAGAATCGCTGATTTTCTATTAACTCTCCTTCATCCTCAGGCTGATCGAAGCCATAAAGATCTGCATTTTGGTCATAAACACTATCGTGGCTATAAGAGGGTGTGCTAAATAACTTTTCTACTTCACTTTTTTCTTTGTGTTGCCTCTTTAATATTATTTTTTGAGTATTAGAAATGATAATATTAAACTTCGACCGATCTATAGTATTTAAAGTAGTCCCTGTATCTTCAAGAAAATGAATCTTTAAGTGCGTATTTAGCCAATTTAAATACTCAGGGGGAACTACTTTACTTCTATCAAAGGTTTGAATCTCTTTTAGTGATTGCAAAACTGTTTTATCTGGTGCAAAAACTAAGGCGTTATGGCAGTACTTTTTGTCCTTTGGAAACTTATTTGCAAGTAAAAATTCATAAAAGATACATGTAGCCATTAAAATTGTTTTGCCTGTACCCATAGTTAAAGAAAAGATATAATTTGGGTATTCTTGAGCAAACTCTTCTGCATATTTTTTCATTCTGGCAAAAACCTGTTTATATTGCTTATGATCAATACCAAATAGAACCATCTGCTCGCCTTTTCCTAATCCAAAATCATCTCTTTTTTTAAATCCATTTTGTTTATGGTACCAATCGTCAAATATTTGATATACCTTCCTGTTATCCAAATACTCCTTTAAAAAAATATACATCTCTAATGCTTCAAATTGAGGTACTCTTAAGAATGAATCGGGATTACTTGAATCATTAAAATCTAGGAACTTCCTTGATAAACTTCTATAGTTCCTACGTATAGTACCTTTATTTTGTTCATAAAATTGCCGTAAATAGTTAAAAAAAGCGAAATCTAATGCAAACTCATTTTTCTTAGCCATTATTAATATTCACCTCCAATGATTCCGATAATAAATCAGTAATCTTAACTCTAATCGTTCCTGCATCCTCTGGAACTTTATATTCCCCTTTTACTTTCTCATTCTTTTCAGGAATATCCACAATACCAGGTTCTAACACAGCACCATCGTAATTCCAATCAATCATAACTGATTCAACTAATTCCTTCCAATCTTCTACATTCTCCTTCATAATGCTGAGTTTTTGCAAAAGATTCATTGGGTAGAAATTATTTATTACTAAATGGCCTTCATTTATAGAAATATCTGTCTCAGAGTCACGTCTAAATTCTAAGTGTGACTGATCCCTTAGAATATCGACTACATCTATGTCTAGTTTATAATTTACTTCTTGTTCAAGAGTAGCTGCAAGGTCGGGTTCATGTCCCATGCAAACAAGTAACAGCTTTTCAACAGGTTGATTTGGATGTTCTAACTGGCGTTTTTCAAATAATTTATAATCAAAATTTGATATTAAATCATTTAGATCAGCTTTTGTAGCAATTCTGTTCACGGACATTATTTTTACCATTCGTCCTTCTTTTTCTCCATCATACAATGAATTATTAACAAGTGGTTGTATCTCTAACGCCTCTCTTAATAATTCTTTAGCCTGTATAGGATTACGGAATATTTCATAGTTATTTACATTTAACACCTCAAACCCTGGTAATTTGTTATCTGCCTCCTTATATGCATTTATTAATCTCTTTGTTGTTGTATGTATAGCAGTTAAGTTTATATCTGTACCTATAAACCTTCTTCCATTTTTTAATGCAACTGCTTGTGTAGTACCAGATCCCATAAAACAGTCGAAAACTAAATCTCCTGGATTACTAGAAGCTTGAATAATTCTCTCTAATAATTTCTCGGGCTTTTGTGTAGGATATCCTGTAGGTTCATTTTGGTCAGCAGGTTGTAACATAGGAAGCCGCCACACATCATCAACTGTTTTGTGTGTAGCTTCAATATAAATAATATTACCATCATCATCTTTTGCGTTTACCAATGATTGTGAATTTTTATCCCACACTCTTTTAATTTGCCGTACCGGTTTATCTCTTAATTCTTGCACTTTATTAAATGTAAACTTATCTGATTTTGTGTACATTAGTATCACGTCATGATTAGAAGCAAACCTATTAATATTTCCTTGCATTTTATTATAATAATGCCAAATTATCTCGTTCTTAAAGGCACCTAATCCAAAAATTTCATCCATTATACATCTTATATATGAACTCTTATGCCAGTCACAATGAACATATATAGTACCTTTATCGGATAACAACTCTCTCATTATTAATAAACGTTCATATATAAATTGTAAATATTCGTCATTTGTCCATATATCTGTATACTGTTTTTCTTCAAAAGCAGAGAGACTTGTATTAACCCTTTTACCTTTGAGCTTTATTAATTTTTTGTAATCAGCTTTAGAATCATATGGAGGGTCTATGTATATCAAATCAACCTTTCCCCTGAACTCTTTTAACAGATGACTCATTACTTGTAAGTTATCTCCCCAAAATATCTTATTAAGCCAACCGTCAATTGATTCTCCATGCGTTTCTTTTAACTGAGCAGGGTAGTATCGAGTTGATTGAAAAGGACGTTTACCTTGCCAATGTAGCATTGGATAACCTTTAATAGGTTCAAACTCATATTTATCCAGTTGAGTTTCATCTTGTTCCTTACCTTCTTTTTCAGTCATACTATAAACTCCTTTCTTAATTAACAGTTAATTCAAGTGTTTCTGAGAGCAAGTCTGTAATTTTAACTCTTATAGTACCAGCATCTTGAGGAACGTCATAAATACCTTTCACAGTCTCCTTCTTTTCAGGGATATCAACTACACTCGGTTCTAACACAGCACCATCATAATTCCAATCAATCATTATTGACTCAACTAATCCCTTCCAATTTTCTACATTTTCTTTCATAATGCTAAGTTTTTGTAAAAGGTTCATTGGGTAGAAGTTATTAATTATTAGTTGACCTTCATTTATAGAAATATCAGCCTCAGAATCACGTTTAAACTCTAGATGTGACCTATCTCTTAATATATCAACTACTTCAACGTCTAATTTATAACCTACTTCTTGTTCAAGAGTGGCTGCTAAATCTGGTTCATGTCCCATACACACAAGTAATATTTTCTCTACTGGATGTGTTGGATTTTCAAGTTCTCTTTTTTCAAATAACTTATAGTCAAAGTTTGTTATTAATTCATTTAAATCCAACTTAGTGGCAATTCTGTTTACTGGCATTATTTTTACCATTCTGCCATCCTTTTCACCATCATACAGATTGTTTTGCGCAAATGGCTGTATTTCCAAAGCCTCTATTAGAATTTCGTTGGCTTCTAATGGATTCCTAAAAATTTCATAATTATTAACGTTATATACTTCGAAACCATTATATACATCATCCATAGCATCCTTTTTCAATTCATCCTGTATTTTTAACAACCTTTTTGTAGAGGTTTGTATTGAACCTATATTTATATCAGCGCCAATAAACCTTCTTCCAAGTTTCATAGCTACCGCCTGTGTAGTTCCAGATCCCATAAAACAATCAAATATAATATCTCCTGGTTTTGAAGAAGCTGAAATTAACTTATAAAGTAGTTCTTCTGGTTTCTGGGTAGGATAATCTGTTCTGTTATTTGATGTTTGATTTTCGATATCAATAAAAAAGTAGTCGTTAGGTACTTTTCCTTTTCTTAAATAGTCCCTAACCACAAGTTCAGGATTTGTCTTTTCCCACTTTGGATCTACATCCTTTGCTCCTTTTATGGGACTCCCTTTTATAAAACGACCATTTAATCTATATCTTCCATTTTCATCTTCTAACCTATATTTTTTAATTGTACTTTCAGATAACGGCTCAATTACCATTTCATTATCCCAATTAAAAACAGGGGATTTATCCTTTTTATAAAATAAAACATCATGATGACTTCTTTTCCACCCAGACTTAATTGAGCTCCTTGTTGAGAACATCCAAACTAGCGAGTTCATAAAATTATTTGATCCAAATACTTCATCCATTATACTTCTTATTTGATGGGCTTTTCTATAATCACAATGTAAATAGATTGCCCCATCATCAGACAACAATTCTCTCATTAAAATTAATCTTTCATAAATAAATTGTAGGAACTCATCATTATTCCACATATCTGTATACTGTTTTTCTTCAAATGAATTGTAATCATTACTTAAGTTAGAACCTTGAATGTTTATCATTTTTTTGTAGTCAGCCTTAGAATCAAAAGGGGGATCAATATATATTAATTTTATTTTACCTCTATATTCTTTTAACAAATGGCTCATTACTTGAAGGTTGTCCCCCCAAAAAATTTTATTAAACCAACCATCTGATGGTTCACCATATGTTTCTTTTAATTGAGCAGGGAAATATTGTGTTGAACGGAAGGGGCGTTTTCCTTTCCAATTTAACATTGGATACCCCTTAATCGGATCAAATTCATACTTTTCTACATTTAACTCATCTTGATTTGAATAATTACTACTCATGTTTACCTCTCTCCTTAATACTTTTGATCACAATAAAACCGCATATCACAGTTACGACAGTGCTTTATGGGACGTTCTTCTATCCTATAATCTTTCTCTTCAATACGCTCTACAATTTTGTCAAACTTATTAATTGTTTTATCTATTGACTTTGTATCTTTATTAAATGTTACATAAGGGCTACTATTCTCTTCTCCTGTATAGTATAAATGCATATTATTCACTTTTTGTCCTGTTCGCTCTTCCACTAAATGAGCATAAACTTCAAGTTGCCGTTTATAATGATAAATTCTTTCTTGTTCCTTCACTAAATCAGGTTTTTTTTCCGATTTAAAGTCAATTATATCTACTGATCCATCTTCACCTTTAACTAAATCAATAGTACCTTTTAACACATAATCCTCTTTCACCAATGATACATCGACTTCCGCATCCTTTATGTGAGACCAATTATTATTTTGTCTATCTACATACTTATTTACTTGTTTTAAGGCAGCAATTTGTGTTTGTGGAGCAAGATAAACTCTTTCTTTTCTTATTAAATTTTTGTAGTTGGATTCAAACCAGTTCTCAACATTATCACTTGTGATTTTTTCCTCCTCGCCTTTCAAAGCTGCCTTATGAATATCCTCAATAGTTTGGTGTACAAGAGTTCCAAATAATGTTGCCCCCTGTCTTACTGGAGCAAATTCTAGGTCTTTATAAAATTTGTATTGAATGGCACATGTCTCAAA
Organism: Lentibacillus halodurans; assembly: GCF_900112045.1. Lineage (GTDB taxonomy): Bacteria > Bacillota > Bacilli > Bacillales > Amphibacillaceae > Lentibacillus > Lentibacillus halodurans. Next base: position 9,341 of record NZ_FOJW01000004.1, on the reverse strand, counting down.
AATATTAATATGTGATGTGAATGAATATTCCTTTTTTAGATTGACTTCTTTAACATCCTCAAATTCTAAATCATAGATGCCAGCAACGTCTCTCCAACTTTTTAGTGGCCTATAGGATTCAATAAAACTTTTCGATGGAATATTTCTAGTACCTTGGCCACTCGCCTTACTTTCTAGACAACTCAACACTAATAAATTCTGCGCCCGAGAAAAGGCAGTATAGTACAATCTCCAAAAATCATAATATTTTGTCCTACTCAAGGGTTCAAATGGTTCTTTTCGATAAAAGTTCTCTTGCAATTCTTCATCAAGATTTGAATATTGTTTTCTAGGTGATGATTCAAGTGACCCAACCATTACAATAGGAAATTCTAATCCCTTTGACTGATGAATTGTTAAAAACGAAATACAACCACTTGGTGCATACTCTGAATCATCTTCATATTCATTAATACCTCCATTGATTAAAAAGCGAAGATATTGATTAAAAAATGTCCTTAATATTTTATCTACTTTCCCAGGCGTAAATACTGAAACACGATGCAAATATTCAAACTTAGTTAACAACTGGGAAAATAATGAGAGGTTTCTTGCTTGCCGACTGTCTCTAACTCCAGCAGTTCCTTGTTCCAAATATCGGTTAAATATATCAAATTGTAGTAACTGATAAAACAAACCAGCGAATGCGTAATCAGTATTTTCACTTAAATTGTAATGTTGTTTTGCCTTTTTCCTCGCCCACTTTAATAACCTTTCATTTTCTGGCTTCCTAAGTTCACTTGTAAATTCTGAAAAGCACTGATCATACATTTCCCATTCGTCTAAATGTGCATTTTTATTCCATTTTCTTGCCTCGGGAAATTGCGGGAATAAGAAAATGATTGCACCTATTAGTAACCGTACTTCTTCTCTATCGAAATACATATTTGACCTCGGCGAATAGACTGGAATATTTTTTTCCTCTAAATAGTTAGCCAATCCTGTAACCTTTGAATTTTTTACAGACTTGAATAGAAAAGCTACTTGGTTCCAATCTGTGAGCTTGCCTTTTTCTTTTAATGATTTTAAAAATTGATATACTTCTTCATACCAACTGTCTAAAACTTCGGTACCAGACACTTTCAATACGGTACTACTTTTAGGATATTTACCCTCATTCGGTACTATTTCCTTTTCATATCTAAAGCTCTTACCTTTATAGTTCCAATTTTGTTGTTCCATCCATTGATTATAAAACTGAATAATATTTGGATGGGAACGGTAGTTAATAGATAATTCAAGCTGTGTACATACCCCCTTTGGAAACTTATTAGGAAACTCTAAGATATTTCTAATTGTAGCACCTCTAAAACGATAAAGACCTTGGTCATCATCACCAACTACACAAATATTTTGCTTTCTCCCTGCTAATAGAAAAATAATTTCTTCCTGAATAGTATTGGTATCTTGGTATTCATCAATCATCAAATAATGTAAGTCTTCACTTAGTTCAGTTGTGATTTGAGGATGTTCTTTTAATAATTTATAGGCCTCTAATTGTATAGTGGAAAAGTCAAGGGCATTTTCCTCTTTTAATTGTTGCTGATATCGTTCATAGCAATAACCTAATGCTTGTACTTGAATTTCTGTTGATTTTTTTAATTGTTCAACATCTAACATTTCCTCACTTACTTTATTAATCCACTTTAGTAAATTCTCAGCCTTTATCCATCTAGAAGTTCTCTCTCCCACTAATATTTCAACATTTGGAATTTGTAAATAATCGTTTAACTTTTGGTACAGAAAATACTGCTGGTCAAATTGATCCATTAACATAAAATTTTTCTTAAGTCTGGTGTGTTCTCTATTTTCTTCTAAAATGCGTAAACAAATTGAGTGTATTGTTCCTAGGTACATTTCATTTAGATTAAAAGATATGTTTGCTTCATGGAGGCGATTAGAAACACGAGTCATCAGCTCATTTGCTGCTTTTTCAGTAAAAGTAGCAACTAATATATTTTCTGCTTCAACCTTTTTTTCCGTAATTAAATAAAAAATTCTCTCAACAAGAGTATATGTTTTCCCTGACCCTGGCCCCGCAATAATCAAAACGGGCCCTTCGGTAGTTTGGACAGCTTTTAACTGATTTTTATTTAACTTTGGCATTTCGTTCCCTCCGATTACAGGTTAATAGAACCATGCTTTTATTATCTAGTACTTTTTGCATTTCTCACATATCCCTAAACCTAAAATACACACCTATATATCGTCATTTGTATCTAGCACTTTGCTCACTACATTCAATCTTCTTTTACCACACTGTTGACGAAGTACAGTTGTATATTTTCCGTTCCGTTTGAATTTGTCTTCATTATTAATGTAGAGTTTTTGAATCATATCAATCATTTCTTTTTCGCTAATAGAATCATCCCAGTACTCATCAATCACTAAATTAATAGATGCCGCTAAATCGCGTTGTGTTTTTTGAAACAGTTTAACTTCCACTTTGAAAGTCACCTACTCTTACTTTTTTTATACTTAATCTTTATTTTATATCTAGTCCATTAGTAACACAATAGGTTATGAAAAATATCAACATATTTTCTCTGTACCACCATTCATTATGAACTAAAGGGGTATACCACCGTTTCATGCCCCACCCCTTTTTATAAGCCGTTATTTATCCATTCGGATAGATGACGGCTTTCTTTTTATTTACAGAGACGACACGCGTGGTGAGAGGAGCTCATTCGTGAAAGGAGGCATTAAGATGAATGATTCATTAGCACGTATCCTTGTTAGTGCTAAAGAGATGGACAAGTGGGTTCCAGTAGATTACTTGATCAAATATGACATACGTAATGTGGATCTTTTAGATTTAGAAGATCAAGGTTTACTACTGGTTAATCGAAGTAAGACAAATGGACTCTTGTTGAAGTTGACACTAAAAGGTTATCACTACTTTAGTTAGTCGTCCCAATGTTTAGCAACTACATTATCAATTAGAGGAGGAATCATTTATGAGAAACAATTTTGAAGGCACAAATGAACTGTTAAACGGAAGAAGCATTTCAATTACAGAGGTTCAATCAATCTATCAATCACTGTTTGAGCAATATGAAGGTTTATCGGTCGAAATAGTAGATTCAGTTGAACGTAATGATTATGTCAGACTCTCTCATTTACTTGCTAGACGAAAGAAGTTACAAACAGCATTAGATGATATTAAAACCCTGCATGAGGATGAGCTAATTACACAGCGATCAGTTAAAGGACGAATTGCAAGTGTATTAAAGACAAGCGCAGAAATGACTGAATCAAAAGGTGAAGATGCTTTGATAAAAATTACCGACAGCTTAGAGAAAGTAAACCATTCAACACATAGCATTACATCGAAAACACTGGATCTCTCAACTAAGACAATAAGTAAGGGAAATCAGCTTAATCATAGGGTAGGTAAGTTTCTTGTAGATAAGACATCAAAAGGTTTATCAAAACTCGCAGATGTATTCAATAAGCAATAATCTTTATCCATTGAAAGGAGGTGAATACCAATGAGTACAGATAAACATGCAAACAACATCGTACCATTTTCAAGTAACGCTGAGTTAAATCAATCATCACTACCAAATATCGTCTTATCATCAGAAGCATCCAAACAACGGATTGAAGAACTGCAAAAGTTTGTTCAGGAAGTGATGGTTAAAGGAATTGATTATGGTTTAGTTCACGGCTTTTCAAAACCTACTTTACTTAAGCCCGGTGCAGAAAAGCTATGTGATGTATTCGGCTTCTCGAAAACAGCAGAAGTCGTTAACCGTATCGAGCAATGGGAATCAGGAATATTCGCATACGAGGTGAAGACGACACTCATACGCAAAGATAATGGTGTTGTCGAGGCAGAAGGTTTAGGGTCTTGCAACAGTAAGGAATTATCCTTCCAACAACAAGATCCTTATACAATCGTTAACACCATTTTGAAGATGGCGAAGAAACGTGCATTGATTGATGCAGTATTATCTGCAACACGTTCAAGTGGGTTGTTTACGCAGGACATCGAGGATTTTCCTGAACAATCGAACATTAAAGGAGGTGATGATCTCGCAACAAAGGTTCAGTTGCAGACGATATTCAGTATTGTCAACGAAATTGATATGCGGACAGATGTTGCAAAAGAGATGATGAAGATGACTTTTGGCGTTGAGCGTAGTACTCAACTCACAAAGAAACAGGCATCCGATTTCATTCAAGACTTGCTGCATTTAAAAGAGGCATATGAGGAGGTGAGAGAATAATGAGGTTACAAGAAAATAATCTTCAATGGAAAGCTCATGGGTTGCAGATGTAGTCGATGGCTTTCTTTATTGCACAAAAAAGATGAGCTCATCAGCACATGAACTCATCTCTTATGAGACGCAAGTGTAATCACTTAATTACATTATATCTCATAACAGCTATTCACTCAATTGGGAGGGACGTATACCGTCTCTCCTTTTTTAATTCAATCAAACAATAATGGAGGAATTTATAATGAACAATTCAATCGATAAAATCACTTTTAAAAATCTATTGGCAACAACAACTCGTGAAAAGGAAGATAGTTATGTAGTGAATGAGCTATTCAGCCGCTACCCTTCTATCCAAGAGTTGTTGGATGTAACGGAAGAAGAATTATTGCAAGTCAAAGGTATCGGGAATGTAAAAGCTAAACAAATCATTGCTGCACTACAGCTCGCTCGCATGAATCCATGTCCTGTTGAAGAGCGATTTACCATTCGCTCACCAGAAGATGCATATGATTACTTGAAGGATATGCAATACTTAAATCAAGAGCATTTTGTCGTGCTTGGTTTGAATACTAAAAACCAAATAATCTTTCGCGAAACAGTATTTGTTGGATCATTAAATGCTAGCGTTGTCCATCCCCGGGAATGCTTTAAGCACTTAGTTCGTCGTAGTTGTGCAAGTGCTATCGTCGCACATAATCATCCTAGTGGAGACGTTTCACCAAGCATGGAGGATATTAACGTTACAAAGCGTTTAGGTGAAGCTGGGAAAATGATGGGGATTGAGATTTTAGATCACTTAGTTATTGGTCATGAAAAATATGTGAGCTTAAAGGAAAAAGGATATCTATAAAACCAATATGAGAGTCAGTGATTTCGCTGACTCTCTTTTTCAAATGACTTAATGGGCTAACTTTTGAGTTTATTGTAAATCTTTTGCTCAATACCTACACCGAAAATAGTTAGAATGTTGTTATAACAGTGTTTTTAATGATATTGAATCATTTATCGTTTGTTATGAATCAATATAAAAAAATAGTTCACTTTGTATTAATCAGTCACAAGCCGAAATTGTAACATTGGAATAAGATAAATTTATTTTCAATTTCCAAACTATAGATTAGTTCTTCAAACAAACATATGGTTCAACGAATAGACTACACTCTATCATTCCTTGTGAATATTGTTGTACACAAACACGTATAAACCTTTGATGCTCTTGATCTCATGTACTGCGCATTTCACTTGGATACGAGGCTAATATCTACCTTCTCATCACTTTTATCTACATGTTTTTTGTATATGCCAATTCCAACAGTATCCGATAGATTCAATAAACCTTGTCTTCGTAGTACATCAATATACATTAGAAGCATATTATCCACGTCCTTACTTTTATCGCTCGTATGAAATAACATATGACAAATTTCATATTGTTTTGGAGTAGTGAATTTTTGTGAAAGTAAGGCATGTTCTATGATCTTTGCATCGGCCGCATTTTGAAAGTCATACTGCATGGTTGATGCAATGTTATAAACAACCGCAGGTTTCTTTTCGACTAAAGGTAATTCACAAGTGAAATGAATATGGTTTCTCGTCACTAAATCTTCTATACGCACATGAATCTTAGTCTTAGGATAACGCTTCTGACCTTTATATAGCCAGACCTGAGCATGTGTGATTAAGTGATCATCATCAACTACACTTTTGTTTAAAGAATCAAATATCGCCTTCAATACCATCTCAAGCCTTACAGATTGTGGTGACTGAACAGAAACGATCTCTGTTTCAATGGCAATATCATTTTTAAACACTGCAATCGAGTTTGCTCTTAATGCAGCTTGTGCTTCTTTCATAACAAGTTGTTGGAAGTGCATCATTGAATGGTCTTGAATCAACTCTTCTTTAGTATTAGGTCTATGCTGTGCTTTTGGTTCATCGTTTAATTGAATCATCATGCTTTCTTTTGTATTTTTTATCTTCATCTCCGGTTGGTATGATACGTTAACCTGATTCATACTGCAATATTCCCCCCTGTCCTTTTTAAAGCATTCTTAAGTTTCAGGTCAGGAATACAAGTTAGTCTAATAACATCAATGATTACATCGCCAGGTTGCTGTTTTGTTTTTATAGCGTCACCTATAAACTGCAATTCTTTATAGCATGAGTTTTGATTAATCCTGTACACTGCTTTCACTTTCATTATATACCCTTCCCGATGAAGCCACCTCACTACTTTTTTAATATCATTTACGTGACAACCCAAATTATAGGTGATTAGGTCACTTACATTTATTGTGTTGTTTATGAAATGAGCTGCATTTGGATCTACACCACCGTATTCATCAATCCAATGATATAGGTAAAGTTGTCCTAAAACCTTAATTTTCCGATCTGTCCATTTAGTTTTATCCCGTAAAACGGAACCTTCCATCATCTCTATTGGTATTTCGCAATATCCATTTTGAGTTTGTTTCATAGTTACACGATCCCTATGTATATGTTCATTGGAATAATACGTTTTTGTAGACCTATGATAATCAGGGGTAACCAAAACTTTATAAACATTAACCTGTGATCTGCGTCCAACTTTCTTGATGAAGTAATTTTTACAAAGCCAATCAATAGAATCCCTAATTTTATGAATGGATATGTTCAACTCCCTCGCAGTAGTGTCCAAGCTCATGAAAAAGGTTCCATTAGAATTAACACCTACAACCCTACACATCAATAGATAAACCCTTAAATGCTCACCCTTCAACTCTGGAAATGTATTACAAAAGACTGTTCGTTCAACCATAAATGTATTTTTAGACAAATGAATAGCCATATTGTTCTCTCCCTTTGACAATTATTATTGTTTAAATACTAACAAACCGATATAATAGTGTAAAGAGGATATTATTTGGAGGAGTGAGACTCTATGAAACCAGTAATGATTACAAGCTTAGAATTTGATTTATTGAAAAATAGCCCTATAGGAGAAAGGGTTAGACTGTTACGAAATAAACTAATGAATGATGTTGATGAGGCATTTTATACAGCAAATGCAATTTCTAAAAGAACTGGTATTGCTGCTCAAACAATTACATCAATTGAAAGAGGAGAATCTAAGAAACCGTCATTTTCGGTTATTCACTCATTAGCAAAGGACTTTTATGTTCCAATAGAGGTTTTTACAGATGAGTATTACGAAATTAGTGAGAAATTATTTTCAGTTGGAAAACCTGAAGAACCGATCGATATTACCGACTTAAATCTAGATGATTATGACAGTCTCATTATTGGAGATAAAGAGTACTTTACATCAGATTTTGACAATGAAGAAAGGCTTTGGCAGCATCGTCGAAATATCTCTTTCATCGTCTATGAAACAACAGTTGATGAAGGTAAAAAGCTTCTCTATAAACATTCAAAGCATATGAAAGAAATGGAGATGACAAATGCTATCAGTCAACTTATTCATTTGATTGAGTTGTCTCCACAAGAATTATCGTCAAGTGAGTGGAATGAAGCTATAAAAAGATCTCCACTTGCTGAAGCGCATAAAATAATCTCAGAGCCAATTAAGAGACTACCCACTGTTCAATTTACAATTGAGGATAAAAATAATAAAGGAAGGGGAGAAATCTAATGAGTATTAACCTCGATCAATACAACAATGAAAACATAAAAAGACCTACTGGAATAATAGATATTCTTCAAGCCGAGGAGCAAAAGAGGGAAGCATTCCTAGATCAAATGGTTTCTGTTATTGAAAATACCTTGTCTAAACTTGAAGCAAAATCAGGTGAGGCCAAAGATTACTAAATAATAAGGGGGAAGTTCATATGCTAACAGGAGTCATCTATGCACGTGTAAGTACAGAGGAACAAGCATCAGAAGGATACAGTATTGAGGCACAGAAAAAACTGCTTTATGATTATGCCAAACAACGTAATATTCAAATAATCGACGAATATATCGATGAAGGACGAAGTGGAAAGAGTATTGATGGTAGACCTGAAATGCAGCGTCTATTAAAAAATGCTAGAAATAACAGGTTTGATGTCGTGATTACTTATAAACTAGATCGTCTTGCGCGTAAAACAAGGGATTCACTAGAGATTATTGAAACACTTGAAGATCACAATGTGCAGTTGATGATTTACTCCGAAAATTTTGATACAACAACATTACAGGGAAAAATGATGTACACGTTATTCAGTTCATTTGCTGAAATGGAAAGGGGTCAAATTGTTGAAAGAGTTAAGATGGGCATGAATCAAAGGGCCATGGAGGGAAAATGGAACGGTGGAATGGTGCAGGTTATGATGTCATTAACAAGGAACTAGTTGTGAATGAAGATGAAGCTGTAATCGTAAAGGAAATATTTCTTTTGGCCAGTAAAGGACATGGGTATAAGAAGATTGCGCCTATGAAATGAACAAGCGTAATTATAAAACAAAAAAGAATAAGGATTTCTCAATCGCAACCGTTAAAGGTATTCTAGAAAACCCAGTATACATAGGGAAAATTCGATTTAATCAACACGAGAACTGGTCAGAAAAACGAAGGAAAGGTAAAAACAAGACCCCTTTAATTAAAGATGGTATTCATACTCCAATAATTGAGATAGAATTGTGGAATCAAGTACAACAGAAACTACAAACTCGTTCATTTCGTCCAGCTCAATCTACAAAGCCATATTTCTTAGGTCGCTTGCTCCGATGTCCCGAATGTGGATATGGAATGACTTGGATAGGTTACACTAAGTTAGACAGATTCGTTAAGGTCATATAAGCTTGATTCAAATAAATCTGAGGAGAATCAAAATGACCAAGCGAAAAAGAAGAACATTCTCACAAGCTTTTAAGGAACAAATCATTCAGCTACATGATGCCGGGAAACCAAGAAGTGAAATCATTAAAGAATATGATCTTACCCCTTCAGCCTTTGACAAGTGGGTTCGTCAACATCAATCCAGCGGCTCCTTTCAAGAAAAAGACAATCGTACACCAGAACAGGAAGAGTTGATCAAGCTTAGAAAAGAAAATCAAAAGCTGGCCATGGAGAATGATATTTTAAAGCAAGCTG
>NZ_FOJW01000011.1 GCF_900112045.1 Lentibacillus halodurans | reverse complement strand
TATGTACAATGCATCAAGGTTGGTGTCTATCCATTCACCAACATTTAAGAAGTATTATGAGAAGAAGCTATTAGAGGGTAAGCACTATAATGTAGTATTAAGTCATGTAGCGAAGAAATTAATAAGAGTAATATTCCATTTACTGCAAACTGGGGAATCATATAAAGAGGTTAATACGTAATAAAATTTAACAGGATAGAAGAAATAAGCTTGATGATAAATTTAAAAATTTGTAAATCATCAAGCTTATTTGTCAAGCACAAAATTATAACAAAGAAATATTAAAATTTTGTAGTAAAACTTGTTGACTTTATATAGTTAGCCTCAATGTCGTAACCATTAATGATGGAATTACTATTTGTTTTAACACTGATCTTGTTTATAATGAAAACCTTCTTCTCTTGGCTCGAGAATTTGCTATAAGATTGATCCTTTAACCGAAGTAACGGTGATATAATGATTTGGCCTGGGCGATATCATTGGTGCCATGAACAAGGACACGGCCATCCTGAAAAAGAACGAGCCGGTTTGAATTGACGGCAAACGATAACAGGAATGGATTTTGTTCGACCTTCCCCAAATGGGACAAGTGATCAGCCATTTTTTGCAGATCCGGCTTTTCAGTGAATTGCGGCCGAATCTGCACCGTATCCCTTCCGCATAATATAGCTGTTTTGGTCTGGTTTTCATCATTCAAAAAGGGATATGCTGGCGATGTACCACATGAAGAACAGTTGTCGTTTTTTAGTCTCTGAACATTGATGGAAGCTTGGCTGTTGGTCCAAAGATCAAATGATACGAGTTTATGCCGCAAAGCTTCTTGGTTTTCGGTTAATAGTTTCAATGCCTCCGCCGTTTGATGTGCTGTTACCAGCTGGACGATCGGACTGATGATGCCGGCTGTGTCACAGGTTAATCCGCCGATGGGGATTTGTTCCAGCAAGCAATGAAGACATGGTGATTCATTTGGCAGAATCGTGTAACTAATGCCATAGCTGCCGACGACAGCCCCGTATATCCAGGGTATGTTGTATTTTTGAGCTGCGTCATTCATCATCATGCGAATCTCAAAGTTGTCGGTAGCATCGAGCATTAAGTCAACATCTTCAATGAGTTGCTCTATCACTATGGGTGTTACATCGGTAACGTTCGATTCAATGATCACGTCATGGTTGATCGCTTCCAGTCTGTTTTTAGCTGCGATAGCCTTTGGAATCCGATTTTTGGCATCATCCTCGGTGTAAAGCTGCTGACGTTGGAGATTGCTCCATTCAACATAGTCTCGGTCTACGATAGTTATTTTGCCGACACCGGCACGGGTGAGCATCTCTGCAATACTGCTGCCGAGTGCTCCAGCACCGATGATTAAGACATGTTTCTGACGTAATTTGCGTTGCCCTTCGTTGCCGATGGGGGAAAATAAGATTTGTCTGGAATAACGTTTTTCCATTAGATACTGATCCCTTCTTCCGGACTGCTGGCTGTCGCATACCGCTTTTTAGGAATCCGTCCTGCGTTATAACCAAGTCTTCCTGCCTGAACAGCCAGTTTCATAGCCTCAGCCATTTTGACCGGATCCTCAGCCCCGGATATGGCGGTGTTTAATAAAATGGCATCCGCGCCGAGTTCCATCGCTGTTACGACATCTTTCGGAGAGCCAATTCCAGCATCAACAATCACAGGCACATTGGATTGTTCGATAATCAGGCTTAAATTAAGCGGATTGACGACGCCCTGTCCTGATCCGATCGGGGATGCACCAGGCATAATGGCATGTGCGCCCAATGTTTCCAATCTTTTAGCCAAAACAACATCGTCGGACGTGTATGGGAGGACAGTGAATCCTTCTTTGAGCAATTCTTCTGTTGCCTTCAGTGTTTCCACGGGATCCGGCAGTAGTGATTTCTTATCCCCGATCACTTCAATTTTAATCATGTCACAAAGACCGGATGCGTTTGCCAGTTTTGCCGTTCGTACAGCTTCTTTTGCGGTGAATGCGCCTGCTGTGTTCGGTAACAAGTCATAATTTTGCACATCAATTTTTTCTAATAGATTTGGCTGTGATGGTTCGAAAATGTCCATTCGGCGGACTGAGAAGGTTAGAATCTCTGTTTCCGACACATCTACGGCCTGTTTTTGTATATCCACATTCGGGTATTTTCCGGTTCCCAACAATAATCGGGATTGAAATAATTTGTTGCCAATCGTTAACAAATCAGCCACCTCCTACAAAATTTACCAATTCCAGTTTATCACCATCCGCCACTTCTCTTGTTAGATGGGTTTCCTTATCTAAAATTTCACCGTTATGTTCAACAATGACGACTGGCTGTTCGCTGAAAAAATAACGAATGACATCAGAAACTGTTTTTACTTGCTCCGGTAATTGGGCCATCGAACCATTAATGAAGAGATTCATAGATTAACCTCCTTCTGTGATAGTCGCTGAAGTCGAAAGGTATTATTGACAGGCTTTCCTTCGATATAGTCAGCCATCTGCAAACCGGTAATGGGCGCTAATAAAATGCCGTTTCGAAAATGTCCAGATGCGATCCACAACCCATTTATATCAGGATGTTCGCCCATATAAGGCAATCCATCTCCTGTTTGTGGACGGTGACCGGTCCATGCTTTTTCCCATTGGGCATTTTTGAGTTTTGGGACAAGGTGAATGGCATTGGTCATTAGTTCATGGACTCCGCCAAGTAAGACGGAATCATCAAAGCTATGGGCTTTTTGTGTGGCACCGATAATCAATCTCCGGCCGGACTTCGGTACAATATAGCATGACGATGAAAAAATACTGGATGTAATCAAGCGCTCATTATGATAAACGGAAAAACATTCGCCCTTTACCGGATAAAGATCCAATGAAAGATTAGTTTTCTCCAATAATCGGCTGCTCCACGCCCCACAAGCTGTGATAACTGTATCGGCTAAGAATGTACCGTTTTTTGTTGTTACTCCGGTCATGCGATTCTTTTCGAACAGAAACTGCTGTACATCGGTATATTCCAGGAAGTCTGCACCCAATTTGGCAGCAGACTGTGCCAATGCTTGGGTGAAAAGTTGTGCATTGACTTGCCCGTCGTTTGGCATATAAAGTGCGCCTGTCACTGAATTAGCAGAAAGGCTCGGTTCTTTTTCTTTTAGTTGCTCATGGGACAGCCAGGTTGCATTCTCGGCTGACTTCTGTTGACGTTCAGCGGCATATTTTAATTGATTTGTTTCTTCTTCTGTTCGAGCGACCCTTAGTATACCGCTTTGGATTAGCTCGATATCGATCCCGCTGAGTGATTTTAATTCCGTTGCTAATGCAGGAAACATGGCCCGGCTTTGACGTGCAAGTGATGAGAGCGGGCCGTTGTTTTCCATTTCATTTTGTGCGCCTAACATCCCTGCTGCTGCCCTTGATGCCTTGTGTCCGATTTCATCTTTTTCGATGACAAGAACATGATACTGTCGTTTGCTTAGCTGAAAGGCAATCGAACTGCCGATGACACCGCCGCCGATAATAATGACATCATACATTTTGTTTATCACCCTTTTTTAACGCTTTCGTGTAATCCATCACCTTTTCGAAAGGGTCGTGGGCCAGTAAAACACCGGATAATACGGCTATACCACTGGCTCCGGTTTTAATAATATCCGGTGTGTTCTCGGGCGTAATTCCGCCAATCGCCAGAACAGGTATGTTTACTAGTTGAACAACGTTTCTTAATTCCGCAAGTCCTTTAGGCTGTAAATCAGGTTTTGACCGGGTTGCAAAGACGTGACCAAAGATGACATAATCAGCACCTCGGTTGCAGGCATCAACGGCCTCTTGTACCGAGTGGACAGAGCGGCCAAGATGCAGATCGGGATAAGCATGACGAATCGTCGCTGCATCATTACTGTTATGTGTTAATTGGACGCCTTTCGTGTTCATGACGTGAGCTATAGCTGCTTGATGGTTGACAACAATTTTCTCCAGTGGAATCCCTTTGGAATGAAGCAGCAGGATTGTTTCGGTCATTTGCTTATCAGACCATAATTTTTCCCGAAGATGAATAGCGTCGATATGGTCGATGATTTGTTCAACAATTCCCGCTAATGTTTCCGGGGATTGCTGTCCGGTTGAGATGATATGAAGTGCTCCGATGTTTGTATCACGTTTTTGAACGCGGTCCATTGGCACACCTCCCTGAAGCTGTTTGACAATGTAAAAAACCACCTTCCTGATAAGAGGAAAGTGGTTTTGAACGATCATAGCTTATAGAATGATTTGATATCCGTTCGTTCACTTCCCTTCGCCGGCATCAACCGTATCAGGTTCAAAGGGTCCCAAAGTCCATCACTTTGATCTCAGCCTTTTTAAAAGGCACCCCTAGAGATTTTTAAATTGTTGGTTAAATTGTAACATCGATAAGGTCAATGTCAATAGTTCAATTTCTCTTTCGGTTTGGATATTTGAAAATTAATGTAACTGAGATAACGGTCGGCATATTTACGTTGGAAAGGTGCTGTTCTGAACGTGACGAATCGAGGGAACGCCCCTCTTTCCATGGTTATCGAGCCCTGTACTGATAGTTTATTCGAATTTGATAGGAAATAGAAAGGCAGTCTCCTGAAGGTATGTATCTAATTTTGGTTAGGAAGAGATTTTACTATAGAAGGTCCCTATTAAACACTGGAGAAATTATCCTTTACAACAAAATAAGGTATGTTAGGATGGGAAAAGAAAGCTGTATAAAATATTTTACACTAGGGGAGCTGTTGATGCGGCTGAGAAAAACAATGTTGTTTTGACCCTTGGAACCTGAACTGGATAATGCCAGCGTGGGGAAGTGTAGTCAGGATATATATTTATTTTTAACCGGACTGCATTCCCTTTGGGTGTGCAGTTTTTTCTTTAGGGCGAGGGTTAACTTGTTGTTACGATTGAATGTGTAAAAGTTATGGAGGTGAATTCATGCAAAAAGAATGGCTATTTTTGGATACCGGCCATCATGATGCAGCGGTAAATATGGCTTTGGATGAATGCATGATTAACTGGCTTAATGAAGGTAAGATCCAACCGACACTAAGATTATATGGATGGAAAAAGCCAAGTTTATCGATCGGCCATTTTCAAAAAGCTGGCAAGACGATTGACTTTAATGCTGTTGACAAACATGGCTGCCAATTTGTCCGCCGGCTGACTGGCGGGAGCGCTGTACTGCATGACAATGAGCTAACCTATAGTCTCGTTATATCAGAAAAAGACCCGGGTATTCCAAAATCAGTGAAAGATGCTTATTACGTTTTATCAAAGGGTGTTTTAGAAGGGTACCGGAATCTGGGCGTCGAGGCGGACTATGCACTTCCAGAAAAACGCGCCAGAAGAGAGCATTCAGCTATTTGTTTTGAGGAACCCGCTTATTATGAAATGGTTGTTGATGGAAAAAAACTGTCCGGAAATGCACAGACACGGAAAAATGGCGTGCTGATGCAACACGGATCTGTTCCAATGCGTATGGATACAGATATGTTATTTGATCTGTTTCGTTTCCCTTCTGAAAAAAGCAGGCAAAGAAAGCGGGAAGCATTTCATCATAAGGCGGTTACGATTGATGAACTAACGAATAAACAACATACGTATGAGATGATGACCGCAGCTTTCAAGAAAGGATTTGAAACAGGCTTAAACATAGCATTCAAGCCTCTCAAACTTTCTGAAAGTGATTGGGAAGAAGTTTTTTATCTGGCGGATACAAAATACGAATCAGAAGCTTTGAACTTTCATTCATCAAAGGAGCGTGTCACGAGTGGCCAAACAAACTAAGTACATACGTAAACCGGAGTGGTTAAAAACAAAGATCAACACAAATGAATCGTATCGAAAGCTTAAAAATCTCATGCGTGATAACCGTTTAAACACGGTTTGTGAGGAAGCAAGGTGCCCGAATATTTATGAATGCTGGAGTGAAAGAAAAACAGCTACATTTATGATTTTAGGGGACACATGTACACGAGGTTGCCGCTTTTGTGCAGTAAAAACAGGACTTCCTAATGAACTGGACTGGGGAGAACCAAAGCGGGTTGCCGATTCGGTTGACGTCATGGGGTTGAAACATGTGGTCGTAACAGCTGTAGCACGGGATGATTTGAATGATGGCGGTGCGGCAGTTTTTGCTGAAACTGTTCGCTCAATCCGTAAACAAAATCCTGGAAGCACGATTGAAATTCTTCCCTCTGATATGAAAGGCGATTACGAAAGCCTTCATACATTAATGAACAGTGAACCAGATATTTTTAATCATAATATTGAAACCGTTCGCCGACTGACAAAACGCGTTAGAGCAAAAGCGACCTATGACAGATCACTGCAGCTTTTAAAACGTGTTAAAGAAATTGCGCCGAATACACCTACGAAATCCAGCATCATGGTTGGTCTGGGTGAAACAAAGGAAGAAATTATTGAGGCAATGGACGATTTATTAGCTCATGATGTCAATATCATGACAATCGGACAATACTTGCAACCTACAAAGAAACATTTACGTGTGGAACGTTATTATCATCCTGATGAATTTCAGGAATTAAAGGAAATTGCGTTGGAAAAAGGATTTACACATTGTGAATCAGGTCCACTCGTAAGGTCTTCTTATCACGCAGATGAACAAGTGAACAGCACATCCGCACAACGCAGAATTCAATATATGAAAGGCTACGAAAATCAGGAAAATATAGAAGTGGAATTTAAATTTTAAATCTTAAAATAAACTCCCAGTCACTGTTTAATTTATTTATTCAGCATGTAACTGGCAGTTATTCTAGTCTGTTTTATATTTTGCACTTTGTGAATCGTTTTTCAATTTGGTGCCACTCTTTCTCTTCCATTTCTTTCAGTTTTAAGTTCCTCCATTTGGAGATCGGTTGGCAACATTTTGGTTTTCAACCCTTATCGGAAGAGGTGTTTTTTTATTTTATAAAAAGCTCTCAAACATAGTAAGAGTTTGAGAGCTTTTAAACGTTAGTAATTGCTGCATTTGCAAAGCAGGTTTATTAACGAGAGTAGAATTCAACAATAAGCGCTTCGTTAATTTCAGCCGGCAGTTCGGAACGTTCTGGGTAACGTGAATACGTTCCTTCTTTTTTATCCTCATCAAATGTCAGGTATTCCGGTACAAAGTTGTTAACTTCGATTGCTTCTTTGACGATGTCAAGGTTTTGTGATTTTTCACGCAATCCGATGACCTGACCAGGCATCACGCGATAGGATGGAATATCAACGCGTCCGCCATCGACTGTTACGTGACCATGGTTTACCAGCTGGCGTGCCTGACGACGTGTACGGGCCAGTCCAAGACGGTAAACGATGTTGTCCAGACGGGATTCAAGCAGAATCATGAAGTTCTCACCATGGACACCTTTCATTTTACTAGCTTGTGTAAACAGGTTGCGGAATTGACGTTCGTTCAACCCGTACATGAAGCGCAGTTTTTGTTTTTCCTGCAGCTGCAGACCATATTCAGACATTTTCTTGCGCTGGTTAGGTCCGTGTTGTCCTGGAGCGTAAGGACGTCTATCCAGTTCCTTACCGGTTCCGGTTAGTGAAATGCCGAGGCGGCGTGATTTTTTCCAGTCTGATCCGGTAAATCGTGCCATAGGACATTTCCTCCTTTATTAGTTTATTTGCATAAAATAAACGACCGTGTCCCTGATCATTGTCCATTTTATTTTCATGTACCATCGCTCCAGCAGCAGAGAGTTACACGATACACCTCCTGACAGGCAATTAAACCTTATTCGGAGGAACAAAATGGGGGCAATACCGGTTCACATAGGCTACCTTTTTATTTTACACAACCAACAGTATATAAGTTATCAAGCTGTAAGTCAACCATTTTCTGTGTTGAGGTGGAGATCGGTTATTCATTTTGCTGAAGTTGTCATAATTGGGGAAGTTCACACTTTATCAATCGTGGGTGAGTCCAGAATTGTATAAAAAGGTGAGGCTGGGACAAAAGGATATTAGCCAAAGATAAATTCGAACGATGATTCCACTATGATTGTTCGCAGTCGTTAACAACGATGAATAAGGATGTGACTGTTGAAAAAGTCAAATGCTGCACTTCCTCCCTGTAATCGTTCGTCTTTAGCGTGGAAAATTTTCATTGTGTCCAAGCCTCGCATCGATCATTATCGAACCAATCGTTCCAATTCTCTTGCGAATTTTTCCAGATAGATCTGGTCTGTTTCATCAAACCGGTTTTTAATTGGGCTGTCAATATCCAGTACGCCATAGATTCCGTTATCCACGGACATCGGTACGACGATTTCCGATTGGCTGGCACTGTCACAGGCAATATGTCCCGGAAATGCCATTACATCCTCAACCCGCTGTGTTTTACCTTCCTTAATAGCGGTTCCGCAGACACCTTTGCCATATGCAATCCGAATGCATGCAGGCAAACCCTGGAATGGTCCGAGCACCAGTTCATCGTTTTTCCATAAATAAAATCCGACCCAGTTCACGTCATCGAGAAATTGATTTAATAAAGCTGAAGCATTCGATAAAATGGCAATAGCATCTGTTTCATCCTCGGAAAGGGCTGTTAACTGTTTTAATAATCGTTCATAATCTTTCACCTTGTCATCGGAATAAGCAGTTGTCTGAAACATCATCATTCACTTCCTTCCATTTTATTAGATTTCGACAAAGGATTGAAATATTTGTCGAGCGAAAATTGAAGGGATTTTCCTCATTTCGTCGTAAAAGAAAAGTAAGGGGGTATGCGTTCCAATGAAAAAAAATCCGACGAAACAAAAAGTCATCAATGCTGCATCGTCATTGTTTTTTCAGAATGGTTTCCATGGTACTTCGGTCAGGGACATAGCCGATAAAGCTGCTGTTAATGTTTCTTTGATCAGCTATTATTTCAAAAGCAAACAAGGGCTCCTTGAGTACGCCGTTACGCAATATTATGAAGCATATATTGAGACGATCGAAACGTCCCTGCAGGAAAATGAAACCTTAACACCATTGAAACAGCTGAAAAAAATGATTGAGGCCATTATACAGTACAAACAACTTAACCATCAATTGTCATGTTTTATTCAACGAGAATTGTCACTGGATTCGGTTTTTGTCCGTGAAATGACGGTTACCTATCTGGCAAAAGAAAATTATTTGATCAGTAATGCCTTTGCTGCGATTTTTCCGGAACAGAGAAAGGAGCGTATGGATCATCAGTTTTTGCTGATGCAGTTAAAAGGAATGCTGATCACGCCATATCTCATGCAGCACGAATGGAAAAATCAGGTTGTTGGAGCGTTTTCACATCAGCAGTTTGTTAAAAATTATACAAAAACAATTGAGAATTGGCTGGATTATGTTGTGGAACAAAACAGTAAAAACAGCCGAATGAACTGATAAAATTGGATTATGCAGATGATTTTTGCAGATGTTTTGGAAAAATCTTGTCGAAACATCAATTTATTTGAATTTTTTTCGCCAAAAATGCCCATAACGTGGTATCATGAGTAATATACTATATGATTTGATCACAGCGGATTAATCGTATACATATTTTCGGGAAAATCCTCTTATATGGAAATGAAGTTAGGAGGCATTTTATGGCATACATAATAGGAACGATTTTAGTTATTATTGCATTAATTATCACGGGACTTATCATGCGGAAACGGGTTTATGATGTTGTGGATCGTCTGGAAGGCTGGAAAATGGAGATTATGAACCGCAACATTGCTTCAGAGCTCTCGCGTATTAAAAATTTGAACCTCTCCGGTGAGACACAGGAAAAATTTGAAGCGTGGAAAGAACGATGGGAGCACATCTTAACAAAAGAGCTGCCGGATATTGAGGAATATTTATTTGACGCGGAAGAAGCAGCAGACCGTTATCGTTTTCCTGGTGCCAGAAAAACGTTACGCAAAGTTGAACAGACGTTGCAATCAATTGAAACAAATATTGAGGAAATGCTGGAAGAACTGGATCTGCTAATGGAGTCAGAGGAATCAAGCCGTAAAGAAATCGAGCGGATTGAACCGGATTTGAAAGACCTGCGAAAAATACTCTCACAACAGCGTAATCAGTTTGGCAAGGCGGAATTACGATTTGATGTCGAACTTGATGAGTTGGAGGAAGAGCTACATCAATACTATGAGCTGGTGGATTCCGGTGATTACTCAGAGGCACGGAAGCTGGTTGAAGAATTGAAACAGAAATTGAGTGATTTGGCGACAGAAATGGACGAATTCCCATCCATATACCAAAAGTGCCAACATGATTTACCTGAACAGCTTGATGAACTGTTCAAGGGTTTAAAGGATATGAAAGAAGACGGATACCGGATTGAGCATCTCGGATTTGAAAAAGAGGTACATCACTATCAACGCCGACTAGTTGAATGTATGGAATCGCTGGAAAAAGGAGATACATCACAGGCAAGTGCCCTTATTCCTGAAATAGAAGATCGTTTGGTAGAAATGTATCAACTGCTGGAAAAAGAAGCCATTGCCAAAAATTATGTCGAAACGAAAATATCACCTTATCAGGATGCACTAAATACACTCGTGAATAAATTTGATGCGACAAAAGAAGATGTGGAGCAGCTGAAACAAAGCTACTATTTTGAGGATAGTGATATGGAAAAGTACCTCTCATTGGACAAATCCATCAGCCAGTTGCGCAAACAGCTTGAAGATATTACAAATTCGATCGAACAGGACAATACTGCCGCACATTCCGATTTGCGAAGTGATCTTGAATATGGATTTAAGGAACTGGATGTATTAGAGGAAAAGCATGAAGAATTTAAAAAGCGTATCCAAAACCTGCGAAAAGACGAAATGGAAGCGAAAGAGAAATTGACGGATATGAAAAATCAGCTGTATCAACTAAATCGCAGACTGAACAAAAGTAATATTCCGGGGATTCCGACATTTATTTGGAACAAGATGGATGAAGCGGCAAGTAAGAACAATCGGGTTATTGAGGCACTGGAAAAGCAGCCGCTTGACATGGCAGAGGTGCAGAATGCATTATTAGAAGCGAAAACGGCCGTTGATGATGTAACCGAACAGACAGAAACGATGCTCGATCAGGCTTACTTGACTGAGCAGGTGATCCAGTATGCCAATCGGTATCGCAGTCAGTATCCAACTCTTTCCAGCAAGCTGTCAGAAGCAGAACGATTATTTCGCTCTTATGAATATGAGCTGGCACTTGAACATGCGGCAAAAGCCGTTGAGGAAGTTGAACCAGGTGCCTTGAAACATATCGAATCCGTTCAGGAGGCCGCTAATTAGTATGGGGCCGCCCGGCTCAAAAGTGCTCATGATATTTCTCGGGTTAAGTGTCATAAGTGTTTGGTCGGCTGTCATATTTTTATTTTTTTCCAGTGCACACGTCCCCGTGACAGCAAAAACACATGGGAAAGCACAAATTGGGATAACCGAAAACAAGGATTTGGCATATGAAGAGGAAAATAGAGAATCAGAACCAGTTTATGCTATAAAAGATAAAAAGGCATATCATTCAAGAAAAATTTCCAATATCCATGAAACAGATGATTCAGGTAAAGTCTCAATTGATGTCCTGCTGGAGGAACTGGACTTGAATTGAACAACTTCTTAAATTCAGAAATAAATGATGTAAAGGCTGTCTTAATGGGAAGGATAAGCACGGAATCCTTTTACTGATGAGTCAGCCTTGATTTCTGTTATACTGTCATAGATATATTAAATAGGGAGTCATGAACATGATTTATTTGGATAACAGTGCGACAACAAAACCCGAGCCGTCAGTGCTGCAAAGTTTTTATCAGGCGTCTGAACGTTTTTTTGCCAATCCTTCAAGCATTCATCAGCTTGGCGGAGAGGCTGAAAAGCTGATGGCAAAAGCAAAGGAACAGGCATCCGAACTGCTGAATGTTCATCGTGATGAAATAGTATTTACCTCAGGCGGGACTGAGGGAAACAATCTCGCCATTAAAGGAATTGCACTTGAACATCAGGGACGCGGCAGGCATATCATTACGACAGCGGTCGAACACTCCTCCGTTGATGAGGCATTCAAAGGTCTTGAACAATTGGGATTCGACGTAACCTATATATCGGTGGATGAAAATGGGGTCATCTCTGCAGAAGAATTAAACGATGCCATCAGAGATGATACGATTTTAATCAGTATGATGCATGTGAATAATGAGCTCGGTTCGATACAGCCCGTTGAAGAAGTCGGGCAAATTGCCAAACAGTATCCGAAGTTATTTTTCCATGTCGATCATGTACAAGGAGTAGGCAAGGTACCGCTGGAGCTTACTGACAGTGGGATTGATTTATGTACGATTTCCGGACACAAAATTCACGGATTAAAAGGTACAGGTTTATTGTATGTCAAAAAGGGAACGGTCCTTTACCCCCTGTTCCATGGCGGCAACCAGGAACAGGCATTACGTTCAGGTACTGAAAATCTTGCCGGTTCAGTTTCTCTCGTTAAAGCGTTGCGGCTGATCAAAGAAAGGGAACATGCAGGAATCAAGCATATGTATATGCTGCAGCGGATTTTGCGGAAAAAGCTCTCCGAAATGGACGGTGTGGAAGTGAACACCCCTGAAGATGCGGCCCCACATATCATAAATATCTCAGTTCCGGGTTTAAAACCGGAAGTCATTATCCATACACTTGGTGAACGGGATATATATATATCAACCAAATCAGCTTGTTCATCCAAACAGACGGATGAAAGCAAAATTCTTACAGCATGCGGCCATGGTACGGACCGTTCGACCTCTGCGCTTCGTATCAGCCTTGCTTATGATACGACAGAGGAAGAAATCCATATATTTCTGGATGCACTGGCAGAAGCAATTGATCAACTAAAAGCAGTACTGGAGTAGATAGTTATGCAATACGATCATATATTAATTCGTTATGGCGAGATGGCTTTAAAAGGGAAAAATCGAAAACATTTCATTGTACAGCTGCAAAATAATCTGAAGCAGCAATTAAAAGCCTTTCCGAAAACGAAGGTAAAACGGACACAAGGGAGAATGTTTGTCTTATTAAACGGCCATGATCCGGAACCGGTTATGGAAAAATGCAGCAATGTGTTTGGAATTCAAAGCCTCAGCCTTGCGATAAAAATCCAAAATGATGAAGCTGACATTAAGGAAGCTGCCTTGTGGGCGCTGAAAAACAGTGTGAACGTCCATACATTCAAAGTTTCCGTGAAGCGGATTGATAAAACATTTCCGATACGCTCTCAGGATATGAATCAGGTTTTAGGGAGACATCTGTTATCAAATACAACCGGTTATACGGTGGATGTACATCAGCCTGACCTGGAATTGAATGTTGAAATCAGAACTGAAGCAACGTATATTACGTCCAATGTTGTTCCGGGACTTGGCGGGTTGCCGGTCGGTTCATCCGGTAAAACGCTGCTCATGCTGTCCGGTGGAATTGACAGCCCGGTTGCAGGCTTTATGGCCATGAAACGAGGCGTGGAAATAGAAGCAATCCACTTTCACTCTCCGCCGTTCACGAGTGAGCGCGCGAAGCAAAAGGTATTGGATTTGGCGGAAAAACTGACCCGCTATGGCAATAAAATTCGTGTTCATATCGTTCCATTCACAAAATTGCAGCAGCATATTTTTCGTGAAATGCCGGAAAATTATGCGATGACCATTATGCGCCGAATGATGCTGCGGATAAGTGAGCAGGTATGCAAGCAGGAATCGATTTTATCCATGACGACTGGGGAAAGTCTTGGTCAGGTAGCAAGCCAGACAATGGAAAGCATGAATACGATCAATGAAGTGACCAATTATCCGGTTCTCCGCCCGTTAGTGGCGATGGACAAAGATGATATTATCAGGATTTCCAGAAATATTGACACGTATGACATCTCTATTCGTCCATTTGAGGATTGCTGTACGATCTTTGTGCCAAAATCGCCAAAAACAAGGCCTTCGCGGGAAAAGGTGAATGAATTCGAGCTACAGACTGATTTTACTGGTCTGATTGAAGAGGCTGTCAATGGTATTGAAGTGATCACATTGAGCGGTAAACCTGATGCAGATACCGAATTCGATGATCTATTATAACAGACGAGATTGTCAACAACTACCAGTTTTAAAACGTCTCTCTGGTACACAACATAAAGGTACCAAGGAGGTGATTGGATATGCCAAGCAACAACAGTTCAAACCAACTGGTAGTACCTGGTGCAGAACAAGCTTTAAACCAAATGAAGACTGAAATTGCACAGGAGTTTGGTGTACAACTTGGTGCAGATACTACTTCTCGCGCTAACGGATCCGTTGGCGGAGAAATCACAAAACGACTTGTGAACACCGCTGAGCAGCAATTTGGCGGTAACTTCCCACAGTAACAATCAAATGATCATGATGGCTGGGGCTATCCTGCCTTGAGGGTAGCCCCGTTTCATTGCTTGTATGTGGAAAAACCCTTGCCGGCTACAGTTGGCAAGGGTACTTTTCATTTTATAAAAGGAAGCTTCCTAAAAGTTTTTGAAATAAGACAGAGAAGTATGCTATAAGCTATGAGCAGCCTGAATACACGCTGACGCTTCGCAAATGCGCACGCATTTTTTCATGCGATGTAGCGTACGGGTGAAACAACAAACAATCCTTACGAAAAGAATCTTATAGAAATGTCCGTTTTACTCTATCCCAATAGGAATTATGTTTAAGCTTGACTGTTTTAATGACTTTATCGCTCAAATTAACTGTCACGTTTTGAATATTCCGGATCGAATATGCCTCATTATCCATCCCGATAATTGGATAATCATTTCCGTCCTGAACCATTTTTAAAGTGAGCTGCCGATCTTTGTTTAAGATGAAAGACGAACCTAGCGTCCTATATCGGTTGTTATTAAGTGAAGCTACTTCAGACACCTGGAAACATGGAATTTTCGGATCAACGACAGCCCCCTGTGTCGATTTATTGTATCCTGTACTTCCGGTAGGTGTTGCAACGATCAAACCATCACCGCGGAATGTTTCAAAATACATATCATCGATGTGTACGTCAATAACAATTGATTTGATGATAGTTGATCGGATGCTGACTTCATTAAGACAGTGAAATGCTGATTGGCCATTCACCTGTACATCAATAACCGGAAAGCGTCGTACTTCCATTTCTTCGTGCAGCATCGTGTGCAGCATGTCGTCAAAGTTGTCTATATTAAAATCGCAATACAGCCCTGATTCATTTGAACGGGTAATACCTGTATATAAACAGTCCTGGCGAAACCCGGTTTGCCGGACAGCCTGCAGAAACGTACCATCACCGCCGATGCTTACAATGACATTCGCATGGCTCGGATCGTCCACAATGTTGAAGTTATTTTCCCTTACCAGATTAAATAAAGGTTTCAGCTTTTCGTCAAGTTTATCATCTGTTGTGTAAAAAAAGTATATGTTATTTCGTTCCGGCATGATATTCACCTCTTATTTAAGCAGTTATCCCTATTCTAAGTTTATCACTTCTTTGTGATATATCCCAATCATGCGTAAAAAAGGAAATTTGTAGCAGGATAAAAAAGAGGGGTGAGATGATGATTGTTGTTATTCTGGTATTGTTCATTATTATTTGTATTGTTCTATTATATTCTCGGATCAAAGTAGTTTGTTCCGTTATACTGACTCATGAAGAGCAGACCCTTTATTTGGCTGTTTATTTTTACCGGATTCGGCTGCTGGAAAGGTCGATTGATCTATCGGAAGCAGAAAAAGATCAGGAACAGGCATTTCAAGAGATATTATCACTGTTTCATAAGACAGCTCAGAATGTCTTGCAGAGGATAAAGGATCTTCATGAAATTGCAGTAGCCGTTTTGGATCGTCTTCGCTTTCACAACATTTCCTGGAAAACAGAAGTCGGTACCGGAAAAGCTCATACTACTGGTATGGTCACTGGTGGGATTTGGTCTGTAAAAGGAGTGGTGATCGGTTTATTATCTGCTAAAAGTCATTTTTATTGTAAACCATCGACTGCAGTTACTCCTCTTTTTAATCAAAAGCAAATCCATTCGGCATTTGATTGCATGATATCTATAAGAGTGGGGCAAGCTATCTATGCATTCCTAAAAATAATACGGAAACTTCCTGCGAAGCGAGAAGCGATCATCTAAGAAGGAGGATAACCATGGATGAACATCCTATACAAGGCTTAATGACAACTGCAATGGAAAACTTGAAGGACATGACGGAGGTTAATACGATCATTGGTGACCCGGTGGAATCGCCGGACGGGAGCGTGATTATTCCAGTGTCGAAACTGGGATTCGGATTTGCTGCGGGCGGGAGTGAATTCAATGGCAACAGTGGCAGCTCAGGAGAATCCGGCGGGAGTGATTCGTTACCTTTTGGCGGCGGCAGTGGCGGTGGTGTATCGGTTACCCCAGTTGCCTTTTTGATTGTCAATCCAAAAGGAATAAAAATGATTCACCTTGATGAAAGTACACATATATACGAAAAGATGATGGATTATGCTCCCAAAGCGGTGGAGAAGATCCAGCAATTGCTCAAAGAATCGGGATTGCCGGATATGATGAAACAGCAGTCAGGCAGGAGCGAGAGTAAGGAAGGTCAAGGTAATCAGCAGCGAGAAAAGAAACGGCGGCAGGATCAACATCGCGAGCAGGAATCACAAAAGTTTGACGATGATTTTGATCAAAGTTACGATATTTAATTCGCAACATGTTCATAACGAGGTGGACGTTTTGCGGAAGTGTGCAGCGGGTCAAACTTAACTGTTGAATCATTGGACATCAATGGTCAATCCATTCATAATAAAATATAAAGTAAATGAATATAGGAGGAATGGTTCAAATGGCAAATGTTACATTCAACCAGGACCCGGTCACGCTCGTGGGGAATGAGGTTTCGGTCGGTGACAAGGCTCCGAATTTTACGGTTTTGTCCAATGATCTGCAGGAAGTCACGCTGGAAGATTATAAAGGAAAAGTGAAATTAATTGCTGCTGTACCTTCCGTTGATACAGGTGTCTGTGCTGAAGAGACGAGACGGTTTAACGAAGAAGCTGATAAGCTGGATAATGTACAAGTTTTAACCATCAGTATGGACTTGCCTTTTGCTCAAAAACGCTGGTGTGCTGCAAACGGAATTAAAAATCTTGATACACTATCTGACCACCGAGGCGCGGACTTCGGTGAAAAATATGGTGCCTTGATCAAGGAACTGCGCTTGCTGGCAAGATCTGTTTTTGTTATCGATTCTAATGACAGGATCGCATATGTGGAATATGTCAGTGAAGTTACCAATCATCCCGACTATGATAAGGCTTTGGAAGAAGCACAAAAAGCAGAATAACTCCCCCCGAAGCTCTCCTGCAGTGGATACCTGCAGGAGAGCTTTTCATTTTAGGAACCATTGATCATTTGGTACAATAGATACGCCTTGTGACACAATGGATCGGAGGATTTGCACATGGAAAAATCAAACGTGGAAGTATTGTTTGGACAAATTGATAATCTGACGGAAACTGTCCAACAATATATGAATGAAACGTATTTGGACAGTCTGATCATCGCACTGGAAACTTGTTTTTACGGGAGTCCGCCCGAGGATGCAGATGAGCGATTGATACAGAAATTGGATAATATTCCGGACCCGGCATCATATGAAATTGTGGACATTCGAAAGGCTGTTCAGCTGGCTATCTTAAAGGGAATGAAGGGGGCCACACAGCAGCAGCATTTGATGACACCTGAAACAGTTGCATTGTTTGTTAGCTATTTAGCCGGAAAAATAACAAATGGCCAAGAGAAAATCCGGGCTTTTGATCCGGTAGCTGGTACGGGAAACCTGTTAATAACCGTTACAGAGCAGCTGGACAAACTGCATCATGTTTCTGCGGGCGAAGTTGACCCGACACTCATTAAGCTGGCCGTCTTAAATGCCAACCTGCAAAAACAGGAAATCGAGTTTTTCCATCAGGACAGTTTACGTCCATTTCTGATGGATCCGGTTGATCTGGTTGTCAGTGATTTGCCGGTTGGCTATTACCCAGACGATATTCGTGCTAATGATTATGAACTTAAAGCGGATGAAGGTCATTCATATGCCCACCATTTGTTTATTGAACAAAGCATGAATTATACAAAACCCGGCGGCTATATGATCTTTGTCATACCTGAGTTTCTTTTCGACAGTGATCAATCCGATAAACTGCATGCCTATCTTCAGGAGCAGGCTCATATTATAGGTGTTTTGCAGTTGCCGGAAACAGCATTCAAATCAGACAAAAATCGAAAAAGCATTCTGATGCTGCAAAAGAAAGGACCGAACACAACCGCTCTAAAACAGCCATTGTTAGTTCAAGTGCCTTCGTTTAAAAATACAGAAGCCATAAATGATATCTTAGCGCAGATCAATCAATGGTTTGCTGCGAATATGGACCAATAGCAGCATGAAGGGAGTTAAAGAATATGTCCAATATCTTGGCAATTAATGCCGGCAGTTCGTCATTAAAATTCCAGCTAATTCGGATGCCTGACGAAACCGTTCTGGCAAAAGGTCTCGTCGAACGGATTGGTTTATCCGATTCTGTTTTTACGATTGAAGTAAATGATAAAAATAAAATGGTGATGGATATACCGGATCATGAAGTAGCCGTCAAGCACCTTCTGGAGAAACTTACATCTTCCGGGGTTATTCAGTCCATGGAAGAAATCAATGCAGTTGGACACCGTGTCGTTCATGGTGGTGAAAAATTCAGTGATTCTATGCTGATCACAGATGAGGTCATCCGGACGATTGAAGAAGTTTCTGAACTGGCGCCGCTTCACAATCCGGCAAATTTGACCGGCATCCATGCATTCAGGGAAATTTTACCCGATGTTCCAATGGTTGCGGTATTTGATACGGCCTTTCACCAGACGATGCCAGAGAAATCCTATTTATACAGTCTACCGTATGAATATTATGAATATTATGGTATTCGCAAGTATGGTTTTCACGGCACTTCTCATAAATATGTGTCACAGCGTGCAGCAGAAATGCTTGGACTGCCGCTTAATCAGCTGCGCCTGATTTCCTGTCATTTAGGCAATGGTGCCAGTATTGCAGCGATTGAGGAGGGAAGATCAATTGATACATCAATGGGCTTCACACCTTTAGCTGGTGTAACAATGGGAACAAGATCCGGCAATATTGACCCGGCACTTATTCCATTTATCATGGAAAAGACCGGGAAAGAAGCAGATGAAGTCGTCAATGTTTTAAATAAAAAAAGCGGGATGCTCGCTTTGTCCGGCTTTTCCAGTGACTTACGCGATATTGAACAGACAGCTGATAAAAATGAACGTGCGGAACTGGCACTGGAAGTTTTTGCAGCGCGCATTCATAAATATCTGGGATCATATGCTGCGAGAATGTCGGGAGTTGATGCGATCATATTTACAGCAGGTGTTGGTGAGAATAGTGATGTGATTCGGGAAAAGGTACTGACCGGACTTGAATTTATGGGCGTTTATTGGGATCCTTCCCGGAATAAAGTCCGTGGGCAAGAAACATTTATCAACTACCCGCACTCCCCGGTCAAAGTAATGGTCATCCCGACGAATGAGGAAGTTGTGATTGCTCGGGATACGGTAAGGCTTACATCACAAGGCTGAGGGGGAGACTGATTTGTCTGTTCATGAGCATAAACTGGGAAATAATCCGATTAATTGTATGGTCATAACGATAAGTGATACAAGACAGTCGGAAACAGATAAAAGCGGAAATCTGATGACTGCATTGTTTGAGGAAGCTGGTCATCATGTCGTTGAAAAAGCGATTGTTCCGGATGAAAAGCGTGCTATTCGGAATCAGATTACGGCAGGATGTGAAAACGCCAATGTTGATATCATCTTAATGAATGGCGGAACCGGTATTGCCCATCGTGATGTGACGATTGAAACCATAGAGCCGATGCTTGATAAAGAAATGAACGGATTTGGTGAAATATTCCGTATGCTCAGTTATCAGGAAGACATTGGTTCGGCCGCCATTCTGTCACGTGCGATTGCGGGGGTGATCGGGAATAAAGCTATTTTTGCAACCCCCGGTTCATCCGGCGCTGTGAAATTAGCTATGAATAAACTGATCATTCCTGAAATCAATCATGTTGTCAATGAATTGCGAAAAGATATTCGGTAATTTCCCAGATTGCCCCTGCGGAAATATGCGACAGCAGTGGTACCAAATCGAGCAAGCACGATTAAATCGCGCGACATGCAGTCAGCAAGGTAACAGTGGGTCGCGCGAGCAGTACCAATTCACGTGAACATTACCAGCAGGAAAACATGGAGCCGTCAACTCACCAAGCACATTGGTCAGCGTACGACCAGCACGTCACAGCTGGCATATCTTGTAATGCTTTCCGAAACACTGCCAATCAGGAAACGTTCGACGGCTCCCATTCCTGTTGCACCACAAATAATTAAATCCGCTCCAAAGCTTCCCGCTATATCTTTGGCAATTTTTACTTTTGGTGATCCATACTCGACACACCTTATCAACTTGGTTATCCCCGCAACTTTTGCATTTTCCACGTAACTGTCCACCAAATCTTTTGCGTATTCCTCTGCACGTTCAGCCAATGTTCTGTCATATGCCTCAGCTGTGGCAAAAGTTCTTGAATCAACAACATGAGCCAATATCATCCGTGCGTCATTTCGTTTTACAATATCCAGCGCTTTCCGGAATGCTTTTTCAGAAGCCTCAGACCCATCTACTGCTACGACAATATGCTTATATTCCACTGGAAATCCCTCCTTTTATTATTTTATTACCCTTTAATATCGAATGACAATCGTATTTACCAAAACTGGAAAAAGAAATTACTGTTTTGTGTATTCATGGTGAACAAACTAAGAATGGAGGTGATGAAACTTGGTCAGGAAAAATAAATGGGTTGAAGATAAACAAGGTATTTCGGCCGTGCAAAATCAATTATTTGAGAGCTATCAGAGCGGTGTGATTGAAGATAAGGATAAACTCTCCAATAACCGGAGCATCCACACGTATAATAATCAGAAAAATTAAGATGCTGAACAATCATCCTTGCTGCGGGGTGGATTGTTCAACTGACTTATTACATTATATTATGTTATAATTTCAGTCATGATAAGCGTTTCAGCAAATACTGCAGAAAAGGAGGAACAGCCGATGGGACATGCATTGATAACAGCAGGTACATCAGGACTGGGAAGGCAAGTCGTTCAAACATTTTTGGAAGCCGGCCATCATGTCACCACAACGTACCACCATAATGCTGAGAAGGCACGGAACGTCCAGGCAGAGCTCGCATCATACAGTGATTTGCTACATATTGAACAAGCTGATATAACCGATCAACAGGCGATAAATAACCTGGTGAATACCGCAGTGGAATCTCATGGTGGAATCGACTATCTGATTAACAATGCAGGTCCGTTTGTATTTGAACGGAAAAAACTGCTTGATTATTCCGATGATGAATGGGACGAAATGATCCATGGCAACCTTGATGCCGTTTTTTATTTGCTTAAAGAAACGATCCCGCATATGCGAAAGCAGCGTTTTGGGCGGATTGTCAATTATGGCTTTCAGGGAGCCAACAGTGCTTCAGGCTGGCTGTATCGTTCTGCATTTGCAGCTGCCAAAAGCGGTCTTGTTTCACTGACAAAAACAGTTGCATTTGAAGAGGCGGAGTATCAAATTACGTCCAATATGGTGTGTCCCGGCAATATTGTCGGTGAGATGAAAGAAGCCGGTATTGAAGACAGCCGAAAAGTTCGTGACGATAAGACACCAATTGGCAGGCCCGGAACAGGAGAGGATATCGCTCGTGTAATTTTATATTTATGTGACTGTGATTCAGACATGATTACCGGATCTATTTTTGAAATCACAGGTGGAATCGATGTTATCAATCGCTACCGATAATATTTGAATGTTTTTTCCTGTCGGGATTTGTTATAATGAAAATGCTTTCATGGTATTTTATATATACATAACATAGGGGGTATATTCAATGAAAATTGGAGTGCCAAAGGAAATTAAAAATAACGAAAACAGGGTAGCCATGACACCGGCCGGAGTGGTTACATTAACAGATGCTGGCCATGAGGTCTATGTTGAGACTGGTGCCGGACTGGGATCAGGTTTTCCGGATGAAGCGTATAGAGTGGAAGGAGCGACGATCGTTTCATCTGCAGAAGAAGCTTGGTCAAAAGAAATGGTCATGAAGGTTAAAGAGCCGCTTCCTGAGGAGTATGACTATTTTTATGAAGGTCAAATTTTATTTACCTATTTACACTTGGCAGCGGAACCGAAATTGACCGAAGCGTTGATTGACAAGAAAGTAGTCGGCATTGCATACGAAACAGTACAGCTTGATAATGGTTCATTGCCGCTATTGACCCCGATGAGTGAGGTTGCTGGGCGTATGGCATCGCAAATTGGTGCACAGTTTCTGGAGAAGACCAAAGGTGGGAAAGGTGTATTACTTTCAGGAATTCCTGGTGTAAAACGCGGGAAGGTGACTGTCATCGGTGGTGGTGTAGTTGGTACAAACGCAGCCAAAATGGCAATGGGGCTTGGTGCTGACGTGACCATTATTGATTTGAATCCGGAGCGTCTGCGTCAGCTGGATGATATTTTTGGTTCGGATATCAATACATTGATGTCCAATCCGAAAAATATCAGTGACTCCGCCGCAGAATCTGATCTTGTGATTGGTGCTGTTTTGATCCCGGGAGCAAAAGCACCGAAATTGGTAACAGAGGAAATGATTAAGTCAATGCCGGAAGAGTCAGTCATTGTTGACGTTGCGATTGATCAGGGCGGCATTGTTGAAACGAGCGACCGGATTACAACACATGATAATCCAACTTACAAAAAGCATGGTGTTTTGCATTATGCAGTTGCGAATATGCCTGGCGCGGTCCCGCGTACATCAACAATCGGACTGACAAATGTGACAGTGCCATATGCACTGAAGCTGGCAAATAAAGGATATCTACAGGCCTGCCTTGATGACGAAAAATTGTTAAAAGGAATCAATACACTGGATGGATATGTCACATATAAAGCAGTTGCTGAATCCCATGGTTTGCATTATGATGATGTGCATGCACTACTTGGAAAAGAATAATGAATTAAAGCGGCACCTGACTCAGGTGCCGCTTTAATTCAGTTGATATCGAAGGCAATCGGTTCATAAAGACCGACCTTATTAATAGGATATCTGCTGATTAATCCACAATTTGCAGTTCTTTCGGATATTCAGTCAATATTTCTGGGCCTTTATCGGTCATGAAAACCATATCTTCAATTCGCACACCGCCTTGCCCCGGGACATAAATACCTGGCTCAATCGTATAGCACATACCTGTTTGAAGCGGCAGCTTGTTCTGGCTATGCATCGATGGATATTCGTGCGTTTCAATTCCAAGTCCATGTCCGATCCTGTGGGTGAAATAGTCGCCATAGCCTGCTTGCTCAATGTGCCTGCGTGCTGCCAAGTCAACTTGTCCGACCGACGTACCTTGCCTGGATGCCTCAATGGCCTTTATCTGTCCGTCCAGTACGGTATTGTAGATCTTTTCCTGTTCGGGTGTTGCTGATTTAAAGGCAACCGTCCTGCTAATATCAGAGCAATAACCTTCATAAACCACCCCAAGATCAAACAGTACAAGATCCCCTTTCCCAATTGTTTTCATGGAAGGTGTCCCGTGTGGTGATGCGGTTTTAGCACCTGATAAAGTCATCGTGGAAAAGGACATTTGCCGGACGCCTTGTTTTTTCAGTTCGTACTCAACTTTTGCAATGATTTCGAGTTCACTGACATCCTGTTTTATTGCTTTAACACCCGTTTTGATACCGAAATCAGCAAGTGCCGCAGCTTCTTTAAGAAGTCCATACTCCTGTCTGTTTTTGATCACCCTTAAATTAGCCAATATTTCCTGTGCATCGGTGAAAATGGCATCCGGAAGTACTGTTTTGATGTGTTCAAAGCGTTCCAATGTCAGATGGTTTTGCTCCAATGCCATTGATTGCGGCCTACTCTCGTTGCGTGTCAGAAATTGGCGAAACAGTTTCCACGGATTCTCATGGTCACTGTAAGCAATGATCTCATACTTCCATCCTGCATTTTTGGCATCTTCCTTCTCCATTGCGGGTATAATCATTAATGGATCATGATATCGGCTGATATAAACAGCAATAAGGCGTTCGTGCGGATCTGTATAATAATTGCTTAGATAGTAAAAATTCGCCGCTGACGTAATCAGCATACTGTCCTGGTCATTCTTTTTCAGTTCACCAAGCAGCAAGTCCAATCTTTCTGTCATTGTGATCACCCCTATTCTAATTGTAGGTCCATTATAACAAATCAAATCCGAAAAATTGTTCATTTTTGAAACTTTTATGGATTATCATCGTATTGCATAGGGAAACATTCAGAATGACGGGACTTGTAAATAATTTAAAACAAGGAGGGCATATACATGTTTAAGTTCTTTAAACGCGTTTCGACCGTTGTCAGTTCAGAGCTGAATGCTATGCTTGACAAGGCGGAGGATCCGGTGAAAATGCTCGATCAGTTCATGCGGGATATGGAGAGTGATATCCAGGAAGTTGAATCGGCAGTTGCGAAACAAATCGCTAATGAAAAAATGCTGAAGCGGAAGGCTGATGATGCACAGGCGAAAGTGGAAAAACGGCACAAACAGGCTGAACAGGCAATTGAAGCAGGTAATGACGATTTGGCCAAACGTGCACTGGAAAATAAGGTAGAACAGGAGAAACAGGCTGAATTATTGCAGGAATCCTGGGAACAGGCAAACAAGGACAGTAACGTATTACGTGATAAACTGGATGAAATGAAAAAGGAATACCAACAAATGAAACTGAAGAAAGATTCCCTTCAGGCTCGTGCGGAATCGGCCAAAACAAGAACAAAAATGAACCGAACGATGTCAGCAATCGGCAGTGATGAATCGAAAAAAGGTTTTGAACGGATGGAAGAAAAAGTCTTGCAGTATGAGGCAGAAGCCGATACAAGTGAAGATTTAACACATGAAGGCCGGTCACTTGATGAGGAATTTGACAAATTAAACAATGATCATGGCGAAATTGACGATGAACTGGCAGAACTTAAAAAGAAGATTGGAAAAGAATAAATATGAAGCCCCGGGGGGGATTCAGTCTGTTCTTTATCCCGAAATTTGCATAAAAAAATCCAAAACGGGTAAAGGAATCAGGAAGGCCTCTATCGAATATATATAGTGCAGACTATTGAGCTAAAGGAGCGATAGACATGAAAGTATCTTATCATGGACATTCTGTGGTCCGGATTGAAACAGACAGCCACACCATTTTAATCGATCCGTTTATTTCCGGGAATGAAGCATGTGACCTTGATGCAGGGTCTGTTGAGGCAGATGTTATTTTGCTGACACACGGCCATAATGACCATGTCGGGGACACTGAAGAAATTGCCAAACGAAACGATGCACTGGTCGTAGCCCCGAATGAGCTGGCCGATTACCTTGGTAATAAAGGGCTGAACACTCATAATATGCATATCGGCGGGGCTCATGAATTTGATTTCGGGAAAGTGAAATTCACCCAGGCATTTCACGGTTCATCCTATACAGAAGAAGATGGTACTATTATTTATACTGGTATGCCGGGTGGAATTCTGCTGACGATTGATGGCAAAACCGTTTATCATGTCGGTGATACGGGACTGTTCAGTGATCTGAAGCTGATCGGTGATATGAACGACATCGATATAGCGTTTGTGCCAATCGGTGATAATTTCACGATGGGACCTGATGATGCGCTGATTGCCTCAGATTGGATCAATGCTACGACAGTCGTACCCGTACATTATAATACATTCCCGATGATTGAACAGGATCCGGATGATTTCGTCTCCAAGGTGAAAACCGGACAAGGACTTGCGATGAAAATCGGGGATTCAGTGGATTTGTAAACGGACAAAAAACGTGGGCGATGGCTCACGTTTTTTAAATTATAAACGTCAGCATGCATATCAAGGGAAAACTTCGGTGCCCTCTAACAAGACGGAGCTATACATTCAGTTTTGGATTTTCAACTTTAGCAAACTTTCTTATTCCATACTGGCCTTGACATGGTATAATGTTCTTGTGTCATAAATCTATTATCATTCATTTTAGAATGGAACAAGGAGCACAGTAATGGATAATCTTCTCATTCTATTATTCTTCCTGCTTGGTCTGATCTTCGGTTCATTTTTCAATGTCATTGGATTGCGTATACCCCAAAAAAAGTCCTTTACTAATGACCGTTCGGTTTGCCCGCAATGTCAACACCCCTTGTCATGGCCTGAGCTTATTCCTGTTTTATCTTACATGATGCAGCGTGGAAAGTGCAGACATTGCAATGGAAGCATTTCACTTCTGTATCCGGTGATCGAGTTAACAACAGGCGTATTGTTTGTATTCTGTTACATACAGTCGGGATTGGACTTTGAATTAATAACGGCGCTCATATTGATGTCATTGCTGGTGATCATACTTGTTTCCGACATTCGATACATGCTTATTCCGAACAGTATATTGCTATTCTTTTTTCCGCTATTGGTTTTGGCACGCTTTATCCGGCCGCTGGATACGTGGTGGTCCTCAATTGCAGGAGCTTTTGCCGGCGTCCTCATTATTGCGATTGTCATTCTTGTGAGCCGCGGCGGTATGGGTGCAGGCGATATGAAGTTGTTTGGCCTTTTAGGTATCGTATTGGGGTTTGAAAAAACGCTGTTAGCTTTATTTCTTTCTTGTATGATCGGTGCAGTTATCGGACTTGTATTACTCCTGCTGAAAGTTATTGACCGGCAGCAGCCGGTTCCATTCGGTCCATATATCGTTATCGCATCGATCATAACCTATTTTCACGGGGATATTTTATTAGGCTGGTATTTTCATGATTGGCTGCAGGGATGAAAGTTTTGTCTGTCAGTTCTGCACCTCCTGCTTTCATCATAGATTAATAGCGAGGGAGGAGATATAAGTGCGTCATTATGCGATATTGCGCTTACTGCTGGCTGGCTTTTTCCTGTATATTGCCTGGCCGGTAATTCCGAGTGCCATCACACAAGAAGCAGTACTGTTTTGGGGATTATGGCTTGGATTCTTTTTACTGGTTGTTGGGGCCAATTTTGCAACACTTTTGCAAATGACAAAACCCCCAGTAATGGAACAGGAGCATACAGGATCTCGACAAAGGGCTTAACCATTGAGGTTTCACTGTATCAACTGTATAATATAAGATAAGTATAAAGACTAGTACAGTTGAAAGTCGGTGAATCAATGGCTACGAAACACGAACAGATTTTACAGCATATTTTATCACTGGAAATCGGTCATAAAATCTCAGTCAGGCAGATTGCAAAATCATTGAATGTGAGTGAAGGGACTGCCTACCGGGCCATTAAGGATGCAGAAAATCAAGGGATTGTCAGTACGATCGAGCGGGTAGGTACGATCAGGATTGAGCGGAAAAAGAAGGAGAACTTTGAAAGGCTGACATTTGCCGAAGTGATCAAAATTGTGGATGGACAAGTGTTGGGTGGTCGTGAAGGGCTACATAAAACATTAAATAAATTCGTTATCGGCGCGATGCAGCTTGAAGCCATGATGCGGTATACAGAAGCTGGTTCATTGCTGATTGTAGGTAACCGGGTCAAAGCACATGAATTGGCATTAAGTGAAGGGGCTGCAGTATTAATTACGGGCGGATTTGATACAGATGACAGAATTAAGCAGCTCGCCGATGACAAACAACTGCCGGTCATGTCAACTAGCTATGATACATTTACGGTTGCTGCCATGATTAATAGAGCGATTTACGATCAGCTGATCAAAAAAGAAATCGTATTCGTCGGGGATATTTATTCACCATATGATCAGTCGTTATATTTATATACAAAAGATAAACTGGAGCGCTGGTATGAATTAAATGAACAATCGGCACATACGCGGTATCCGGTGGTCGATGACAAAGAACGTGTAGCGGGGATGATTACCTCAAAGGATGTCATCGGAAAAGATAAGACAACATCTGTTGAAAAAATCATGACGAAAAACCCGATTTCTGCTCAGGATAAAACCTCACTGGCCTATGTTGCGCATATGATGGTTTGGGAAGGCATCGAGGTTGTTCCGGTGGTAGATGAGTCAAACAGGCTTAAAGGCGTTGTTTCACGGCAGGATGTACTGAAAGCCCTGCAGCAAATTCAGCGGCAGCCACAAATCGGTGAGACGATTGATGATATTGTAGCGAATAACCTGATTCCAGCAGAAGAGGATCAGACTGTTTTTCATGCTCATGTGACACCGCAAATGACGAATCAGATAGGTACACTTTCCAACGGTGTATTTACGGCGTTAATGTCAGAAGCGAGCAGTCGGCTTTTGCGCCATTACAAAAAAGGTGACCTTGTCGTGGAGAATTTGACGGTTTACTTTTTAAAGCCGGTACAGATTGACAGTAAACTGACGATTAAACCAAATATTCTGGAAGCCGGCCGCATTTACGCCAAAATGGATATTGAAGTATTCGGCGGAAAGAAAATGGTCGGAAAGGGTCTCCTGATGGCCCAATTGATCGACCGTTATTAGAAAAACTCAGGCCAAGCTTCGTCATATAGCGAGTACCGAAGTGCCCTTATAAGGTCAACGTAATCTATCTATTTTACGTTCAATCAAAGGAATCGGCACTCCGCCGATTCCTCTCAATCATACCTCTGAACTCCTAGTGTGAATTCAGCCGGTTCCACTCACGCCTGTAATGTTTCACTTCTTTCATTCCCGCGTACAAATGCAAACCGCCGAAAACCAAGAAAACAATACCGATAAATAATGAAATCTGTGTCTGGTAAAATACATATTGATTGATGGCAAAAAAGAAAATAAAACTTCCGAGACAAATACGTGATTTTGCGTTAAAATAAGCTTGGGTCAACCCATCATCACTTTTTATGATGGCCACTTTGTAATAAATCCAGAAAACGAGCGAAAGGACAATAATAATTGGAAAAATAATCATATGATCTACTCCTACACTGAATGAAGTTCCACTTTATTGTAGCTTGTTTTTTCTTTTTAAGAAAGTAAAAAATGTGACAAAGTCAGGAGAATAGTATGTGTATACCATCGATCATTCAAGCGATTAAAACATATGAAACGATTATCATTCACCGTCATGTACGCCCTGATCCGGATGCATATGGTTCTCAGGCCGGTCTGAAGGAGATGATTGCCGAATCGTTCCCCGATAAAAATGTGTACATTGTCGGAGAAGAAGACCCATCCTTGGACTTTTTGGCTAAGATGGATGAGATTGCTGATCATACATATCAAAATGCGCTGGTCATTGTCTGTGATACAGCTAATGCTGCCCGTATCAGTGATGAACGGTATAGTTTGGGGGACAAACTGATTAAAATTGATCACCACCCAAATGTGGATGTCTATGGTGATCTGATGTGGGTGGACACAACAGCCAGTTCAACGAGTGAGATGATATATGATTTTTACCAGTCCGCTAAAAATGAAGGATTTACCTTTAACAATGATGCAGCGCGCCTTATTTATGCCGGTATTGTCGGTGATACTGGGAGGTTTTTATTCCCAAGTACGACCAAGAAAACACTCCAGCATGCAGCGGAACTTGTGACGTATGATTTTGACCGTCCCAGCCTTCATGATGGTATATATAACATAAAAGACAACATTGCCAGACTGCGCGGGTATATTCTGCAGCATTTCAAGCTTTCTGAATCCGGATTGAGCTCGGTTAAATTGACAAAAGCTACTCTGAATGAATATGGTGTCAGTCCGATGGATTCGGGGCAGCTTGTTGGGGTCCTGGGTGATATTGAGAAGATTAAAGCATGGGTATTTTTTATCGAAGAAGATGATTTGATCAGAGTCCGTCTGCGTTCAAAAGGCCCAGTCGTTAATGAGATTGCTACCAAATATGATGGCGGGGGTCATCCAATGGCAGCAGGAGCATCTGTCAGTACATGGGAAGAAACAGAAAAGGTGATAAAGGATCTGGAACAGTCATGCAAGGAATATGAAGGCTAATCTATAGGCCGCTGTTCCTGTAGGAGTCTCCGTGTATTCAGGCTGCTAAGAGCAGTTAAAACATTCGTTCCCTTCATTCAAAATCAACCATCTTTTAGAATGGTTATCCTATAAAATGAGGCTGAGACAAAAAAATATTAGTCAAGATCAATCTGAACTGTTCCAATTACAGTTGCTCCCTGTCAAGTAGACAGTGGAAATAATAAAAAGGATTTACGCGGCCTTCTTCCTATACTCCATAGGACTGAGGCCGTTTAATCTTTGTTGGTATCGCTCAAAATTATAGAAATGGATGTATTCCTCAATTGCTTGAACTAATTGCTCATTTGTTTGATACTCGTTCTGCCAGAAAGCTTTTACTGATCTCTGAAATGTCCATTCATTATATATGTCGCTTCTTCAATTCCTCCAGTATGTCCCAATTATAAAGACACTTTTTGCTATATTTTCCATAAAACAATTCCCTATAGCTAACGCAAAAGAACTCTATATTTAAAGTTAACTAAAAGATATCAAAAAAATAGCTTTATTTTTTATTTACCACTTGTGTTAGAGTTAACTCTAGCTTTTATACTAATCATGAATTATTTTTTCAAAGTAATAATCAGGAGGTATGACTGCGTTATACGAGCAATTTGGAATTACACCTGATCGAATTGCCAATGTTGTGGCGTTTGCCCTTGATCAACCAGAAGATACGAATGTTAACGAATTTACAATTGGCCCAACAAGTCAACCTTGGTAAAAATTTGTTAAGACAAAAATATCGGTGTTTTTTCACAATAACTCTGGCTGTCGATAAGTTCTCGACAGCCTTTTACAATAAGTAATGGACGAAAATATAAAAATTGATAACGTATCGATTTTAACAATAAATACGGTACTTGCAAATGATTTGTGACTTAGTGTGGTTCAATGTGACCGGTTTATTGCTATCTTGTTCTGGGGAATAATACAGTTTGAACTGCCAACTCCTTTCCAATACGCAATCTGTACCGATTATCAGTGGATGAGACAGGATTTACTACAAAATCGCCAAAGCTGCATGAAATGTTTACACATTAATCTGCCATATTAGCCTCTACTGAAATTTTGACTGTTTTCGTTAAATATAGTTTTTTGACCGAAAACTGGAATTCAAAATCATCCACTGTAAATTTTTTGTTCTCGATAGTGGCAGTCAATAATCCATCACTTTCTGAAATAATGGAAACATCTTTTCCAATGATATGCTCGATTTCTTCCTTCATTAATTCTTCAAGGTCATGTATAATTAATCTATCCGGCAGATCTTCTTCGTTGGTAATCGTTATTTCGATGGTTTCCACTTTAATGGGTGCTTTTGACTGTTCGTCTAGATTTTCGTTGTCTTCCAGTAATGCTTCATTTTGATTTTTCAGTTCAGTCACTTCTGATTTGAGATCACGATTCTCCTCCAGAAGCTGTCCATACATAGATCCATGCATGTATACAAATATAAAGTAAGCAATGACTGCACCGACAAACGTTCCAACCAAAAACCGCTGCCATGTTGTCTTCTTATGGTATGGCGGAATATGCATTATCCAACATCCTCCTGAATCAGCCAGCTGATAATGATAATCCCGGCTTTAACCCCGCCCATTGCTGTTAAAATAAGCATGATTTGTTTAAACAGGTCAAAGGTAGATCCGTCCAAAACACCTTTTTCGAAATTAGCAATGGCATCAAACGTTCCGCCGATTGCAGCAACAATTGCCCATATCCGCAGCCTGTCCGCAATCCGATTCATTTGGGTGAATGGTGCATCGCCTGTAGCAAATGCGCCGATACTGCCGATAATGGCACCGCCTATAATGACACCGAATGCGATAAAAAAACAATGAATGAGTTGAGCGATAAATCGTTCTTCCATGGTTTGTACTCCTTGTCAGTATACTGGTTCATTTTATGATGCCAGTGGACAAGATATGTCAGGATGCATGAAATGAACATTAAACGTTATAAAATGCAGTTTTTTGCTTGTTTAGCTATAATGAAGGCAGATATCATATATGAATGTTCAAAAGGGAGGTGGGATAGCATGTCATTTACACACTTACAAGTCCGAAGCGGATATAGTTTCATGAACAGCACCATTATGATTGACAAGCTGGCTGCAAGAGCGCGCGAACTGCAATTTGGTGCGCTGGCACTAACTGATGAACACGTTTTATATGGTGCTATCCCATTTTATAAAGCATGTCAAAAAAATGGGATTAAACCCATCATTGGAATGAATGTAAAGGTTACTTCTGCTGATGAAGAACCGGATTTTTGTATTCTTTTGGCTAAAAATAATCAAGGGTATCAACATTTAATCAAGTTAAGCACACGTATTCAACTATCTCCAAAAAAAGGCATAGAACACACTGAACTGGAGTCTTACAGTGATGACCTGATTTGTATTTTGATTACGGCTGAATCCAAACCGGGATCGTTATTACTGCAAGAACCATATGATCATGTCAAGGAATATTTGGAAAAACACTGGCATATGTTTGACCGGGCTGATTTTTACCTGGGGGTTCAGGATCACGGGCTGCTTACAGAGCGCAATATCAATCAGGCCATAAAAGCTTTTCATGACATGTATCAGACGAATGCTGTATTACTGAACGATGTCAGGTACCTGGGTGAAAAAGACGATCTCGCATATGATTGTCTACAATCCATGAAACATGATAAGAAATGGTCGATGCGGATAACAGATGCAACGGTAAAACAGCGTCATTTGCGATCGCAGGCAGAAATGGAGCAACTGTTTGATGCAGATTGGCCTGAAATCATTCATGAAACTGGTATGATTGCCGAAAAATGCCATGTC
Source organism: Lentibacillus halodurans (assembly GCF_900112045.1). Lineage (GTDB taxonomy): Bacteria > Bacillota > Bacilli > Bacillales > Amphibacillaceae > Lentibacillus > Lentibacillus halodurans. The sequence continues at coordinate 93,722 of NZ_FOJW01000011.1, read as the reverse complement.
ACGTTTGACTTTGACCGTAAAATGCTGCCATCCTACCCTGTTCCGGAAGAGGTGGATACTCATACATATCTCGAAAACATATGCCGGGAAAACACCAAACAAAAATATGATATTGTCTCGGATGAAATAGAGGCGCGTCTTGCCTATGAACTGGGGATCATTAAATCAATGCAATTCAGTGACTATTTTTTAATCGTCTGGGATTTTATCGCTTATGCCAAAGAACAGAATATTTTAGTCGGACCCGGCCGCGGATCAGCTGCGGGGTCGCTCGTTGCCTATGTACTCGGTATTACGGAAATCGATCCGATACAATATGATTTATTGTTCGAACGTTTCCTGAATCCCGAGCGTATTACGATGCCAGATATTGATATCGATTTTTCGGATCACAGACGGGATGAAGTCATTGATTACGTCCGTGATAAATATGGAAATGACCATGTTGCGCAAATAATTACGTTTGGTACGTTTGCTGCAAGATCACTGCTGCGGGAACTAATGAAAACAATGGATGTGGACAAGCAGGATGCTAATTTTATATTAAAAAAAATCCCTGTTCAGGCGAAGCAGCCGATCTCAGCGTATGTGAAAGAATCTGCAGACTTGCAGCAATATATTCGGCAGTCGGACAAATTGAAGGCATTATTCACCATTGCAGCAAAACTGGAGGGACTGCCAAGACATTTGTCGACACATGCAGCTGGTGTGGTTATCAGCGAGGAACCGATCGTAGAGGATGTCCCGTTAACTGCCGGCACCCATGATACCTATCTGACACAGTATGCCATGAACGATCTCGAAGCAATCGGTTTGTTAAAGATGGACTTTCTCGGTTTACGAAATTTAACGCTGCTGGAACGAATATTAAAGACGATCAGCTATACAAGCAGGCAAACGCTCACGTTAACGGATATCCCGGAAGAAGACGCGCAAACGTATGAACTGCTGCAAAAAGGCAGGACGAATGGTGTGTTTCAATTGGAGTCACAGGGCATGAAACAGGTGCTGAGCAGATTGAAGCCGACAACATTCGAGGATATCGTTGCGGTGAATGCCCTGTTTCGACCCGGGCCAATGGATAACATCCCGGTTTACATTGACCGGAAGCACGGGAAGGAAGAAATTGAATATCCGCATCCAGACCTTGAGCCAATTTTGAAAAAAACATATGGCGTACTGATTTATCAGGAACAGATCATGCAAATCGCCCATCAAATTGCCGGATTTTCACTGGGACAGGCTGATATTTTACGGCGGGCAGTCAGTAAAAAACAGCAGCAGGTAATGGATGAACAAAAAGCTGCTTTCATCCGGGGCTGTTTGGATAATGGGTACACAGCACAAGTTGCCGAGGAAATTTTTCAATGGATTGTTAAGTTTTCCAATTATGGTTTTAACAGGAGTCATGCGGTTGCCTACAGTAAAATATCGTACCAGCTTGCATACTTAAAAGCACACTATCCTGCCGCCTTCTTTGCGGAATTGTTGAGTTCGGTGGGGAGCCAGCAGGATAAGGCAGATATGTATATAAAAGAATTGAAGGCTCATGGGCTGACATTAGCCCCGCCATCGATCAATAAAAGTTTCGGCAAATATTCCGTGGAGAATGATCAGATACGGATGGGGTTTCTGTCGATTAAAGGTATTGGCAACCAGGTCGTTAACGAAATTATCCGGGTCAGAAAAGATGGTTTATTTAAAAGTTTGTTTGATTTCTGCCTGCGTGTGTCGCTGACAGTGATCAACCGCAGAACGTTGGAGACACTGATAATGGCAGGTGCTTTTGACGACGTTTATGATAACCGTGCAAGCCTCTTGGCATCGATTGACCAGGCACTGGAACAGGGCGAGCTGTTTAAGGAATTCAGCGGACAGTCAAGCCTGTTTCAGCAGAAACTTGATTTGGAAGAAAACTATGTAGCGATAGAAGATTTCAGCCTGATGAAAAAGTTGGGTGATGAAAAAGAACTGCTCGGCATTTATGTTTCCAGCCATCCGTTCAGCAAATACAGGGACATTTTGAAGACAAATGGGTATATCTCCATGGCGGATGCACCCAAAATGGCCGGAAAACGAAACCAGAACAGTGCCGGAATCGTACAGGCTGTCAAAAAAATCCGTACCAAACGGGGAGATCCAATGGCATTTCTGACAATTGGTGATGAAACAGGTGATATGGAGGCAGTCGTTTTTCCGGATTTGTACCGGGAAGTTCATCGCTGGCTTTCGGAAGAGCAGCTCGTAACATTTCAAGGAAAGGTCGAAAGCCGGAATAATCAGCTTCAGTGGATTATCACCGTCATCGAAGAGTTCAGCGAGCATGAATGGGAGGTTGATCAGAACCAGCGTTTATTCATTAAAATAACAGAAGATAATAATGAAAAAGCGCTGGCAGGGATTAAAAACATAGCAGGAAACAATCCCGGCAGGACACCAGTCATCGTTTATGATCAGCAGGAAAAGACATCATACCAGTTATCATACGCTTATTTGGTTCATCCTGATGAAGCGTGCCTCCAAGCGTTACGGCATTATTTTGGTGCTGAAAATGTTGTGCTGGATAAGGTGAAAATGCCATGATATAATCCTGAGAATAAGAAAATTGAGCGTCACCTTTCTTCTTTACACAGATAAGCCATCTGTTATAATGAAATCATTAAGTGGTCAGACCACCCTGTTAATTTAACTTTCTCAGGGTATGTTGCTGAGGGGATAAAGAAACCCTAGGCAGTGAAACATCGAAGAAAAAAGTGGTTATGTTGAGGACGCGGACAAGTATTTTAGTTGAAGTACCTTAATTGAGGATATGAATATAAGGGAATCATCCCTTAAACTGTATTGTCTCAGGAAAGTGCTTTTCTTTTACAAGGAGCGTAAAAACATAACGTCACAAATTCAATCCGTCATCTTTACCGGGCTTACTGAAAAATCAATAAAAGGAGTGAACAGTGTGCCGAATCTAAGAGACGAAGCATTGCACATTCACAAAATGAATAAGGGTAAACTTTCAACCGACGCGAAAGTTCCCGTACGGAATGCAAGAGATTTAAGCTTAGCATATTCTCCTGGTGTAGCAGAGCCGTGCAAGGAAATCTATGACCGCGTAGAGTCTGTATACGATTATACGATGAAAGGCAATACAGTTGCGGTTGTAAGTGACGGGTCGGCTGTTTTGGGTCTGGGCAATATTGGAGCTGAAGCAGCTTTGCCAGTAATGGAGGGAAAGTCCGTCCTGTTTAAAAGTTTTGCCGGTGTTGATTCTTTTCCAATTTGCCTGGATTCACATGATGTCGAAAAAATTGTGGAAACAGTCAAGTTGATGGAGCCGACATTCGGTGGTGTCAACCTGGAAGATATCGCTGCACCGAATTGCTTCATTATAGAGGAGCGTCTGAAAAAAGAAACGAATATACCGATTTTTCATGATGATCAGCATGGTACCGCCATTGTGACGGTTGCCGGGTTGATTAATGCACTGAAACTGTCCGGTAAATCTTTTTCGGATATCAAAGTAGTGGCGAATGGTGCCGGTGCTGCCGGGATTGCTATTATAAAATTATTATACAATTTTGGTGTGCGTGACATGGTCATGTGCGATTCCAAAGGGGCCATTTTTGAAGGCAGACCATATGGGATGAATGAAGTCAAGGATGAGGTCGCCAAAATGACCAACAAAGATAAACAAGAAGGATCGCTGGAAGAAATCCTGGATGGTGCAGACGTGTTTATCGGTGTTTCGGTTGGCGGTTTATTATCAAAAGAGATGGTAGAGAAAATGAATGATGATCCGGTTATTTTCGCGATGGCCAATCCTGATCCTGAAATTATGCCCGATGACGCAAAAGACGCAGGTGTAAAAGTAATTGGGACAGGTCGCTCTGACTTTCCGAACCAGGTTAATAATGTACTTGCATTCCCCGGAATTTTCAGAGGAGCATTGGATGTCAGGGCAACCCGCATCAATGAAAAAATGAAGGTTGCTGCAGCTGAAGCGATAGCGTCTCTTATTACTGAAGATGAATTAACGCCAGACTATGTTATACCAGCTCCATTTGATCCAAGGGTTGCACCTCTGGTAGCGTCCAGTGTTGCTCGTGTTGCAATGGAATCCGGAGTTGCCAGGATTGAGGTTGATCCGGAAAGTGTTGCTGAAAAAACGCGTCAGCTGACACAAATTGATGAGGCATAATCCAGTAAATTTTGTTCAAAAATGATAAAAAGGACCGATTGGCCAACGTTCTTCATTAAAGGGAGTACGTTTTCTGCGTTTTTTGAACAACCTCTAAAAGGAGTGACTCCGGCTGTGTCCATGTCACCGAAGCAAAAGGTATATCAGGGTGTTTTACAGGAGCTCCGCAAGTATATTGACGATCATGATTTAAAGCCGGGAGACAAGCTTCCATCTGAGCGTGAACTTTCCGAAAACCTGGAGGCAGGGAGATCCTCCATTCGGGAAGCTTTGCGCGCTATGGAATTATTGGGATTGATTGAAACAAGACATGGGGAAGGGACGTTTTTAAGCCATTATCGGCCGTATCACTCAGTAGAAGTACTGTCGTCATTTATCCTTCAAGGGGCAAACACAAGAAATGATCTGTTATTTGCCAAAAAAATTATCGAAAAAGAAGCCGCCAGGATTGCCTATGATCATATTCGCCTTGATGATATCGAGCAATTGTATGGCATTATTTATGACAGCACATTAAGCAATAATGAGAGACACGTGGCATTTTTTCAATACTTATTTTATAAAACGGAGAACCTGTTGTTGGCCAAAGTGTGGCAGTTAATGGATGAATTTTCATATACGATTTCCAGTCTTTCGTATGAGCAATCATTTTATCTGGAACTTATAAAGCTTTATCAAACAAAAAATTATGGTAAAATAGAGGAATTGTTTTATTCCGCATGTAACAAGCAGTAAGCACCTGCATTTAAAAATAGTTAAAACCTAGACAAGATTGTGGAAACCAACTGCCTGCTGTAAATGTCCGATTCTGTTCAACTAACATAAACATTCAGTGGGGATGAACGTCCTACTGAATGATGTTTCACTTTATGGACTGCCAACGGAAAAATAATTCAGTCCAGTTGACAGTTTGTGACACCTGCAGTTTAAATGTCTCTAACCCGCTGATTCACCGAATTCCCTGAACCGGGTATCTAACTTCTGGATAGACGAGAAATCAGCCGGGTGTTTCATACAGGTGACGCAGTATAGTTATAAAATCGTTTTGCTTGTCCTGTTGTGAACAAAAGGAGGAATTTCCCTTGCTCAAGGATTTTTTTGGCAAGAAAAAAAAGAAATATGCTACCATTCCAGGTGAACAAAGTAAACTTGAGATTCCGGAAGGGCTAATGAAAAAATGTACGAACTGTCATAAAATCTATTATCGAAAAGAAATGAACAAGAATATTAACGTTTGTCCAAATTGTGGTTATCACCATCCTCTGACAGCCTGGGAACGGATTCATAGTTTAATCGATGAAGAAACATTTGAGGAATGGGATAAGCAGCTTACAACCACCAATCCACTGCAATTTCCAGGTTATGAAGAAAAAATAGAGAAAGATCGTCAAAAAACCGGTCTGAATGAAAGCGTGGTGACCGGGAAAGGCTCGATTGACGGACAAATGACAGCATTTACTGTCATGGATTCCAGTTTCCGGATGGGGAGCATGGGCTCGGTTGTTGGCGAGAAGATTTCCCGTGCGATAGAGAGGGCCAATGACCAATCACTGCCGTTCATTATTTTTACTGCTTCCGGTGGTGCCAGAATGCAGGAAGGTGTCTTAAGTTTAATGCAAATGGCGAAAACATCTGTTGCTGTGAAACGTTTTTCTGAAGCTGGCGGGTTGATGATTTCCGTTATGACACATCCGACGACAGGCGGGGTATCGGCAAGTTTTGCATCGATAGGAGACTATAATTTAGCAGAACCCGGAGCTTTGATTGGCTTTGCCGGACGGCGTATTATTGAACAAACCATTAATGAAAAACTGCCGGATGACTTTCAGACTGCAGAATTTTTATTAAAGCATGGACAACTTGACAAAGTTGTTCATCGCCATGAAATGAAATCTCTTCTTTATAAATTGCTTTCCATGCACCGGAAAGGCGGGAAAACTTCATGAAACATGCGTTGGATTTTGAAAAACCGATTGTAAACCTGAAGGAAAAAATTGCAGAGTTAAAATCGTTTACGGCTGATAGTGATATCGATTTGACAGAGGAAATCACCACACTCGAAAAACGGCTGGAAGTGCTGGAAAACGATATATACGGCAATCTGCAACCATGGCAGCGTGTTCAGATGGCACGACACCAGGATCGCCCGACAACACTGGATTATATCGAACAATTATTTACGGACTTCATTGAATTTCATGGGGATCGTTTATATGGTGATGACGAAGCGATTGTATCCGGAATTGCGCTTTATCAGGATACTCCTGTCACCGTGATTGGCCATCAGCGAGGCAGAGATACGAAAGAAAACATCCGCCGCAATTTTGGCATGCCGCATCCGGAAGGGTACCGGAAAGCATTGCGGCATATGCGCCAGGCGGAAAAATTTAATCGCCCTGTTATCTGTTTCATCGATACGAAAGGCGCTTATCCGGGCAAGGCTGCTGAAGAACGTGGTCAAAGTGAGGCGATTGCCCGGAACCTGATGGAAATGGCCGGGCTTAGGATACCGATTATTTGTATTGTCATTGGTGAAGGCGGAAGCGGCGGTGCACTGGGGTTAGGTGTCGGCGATCGTATCCATATGCTGGAGAATTCCACCTATTCCGTTATTTCACCGGAGGGAGCAGCAGCATTATTGTGGAAAGACGCCAGCCTTGCAAAACAGGCAGCAGAAAATATGAAAATTACATCGTATGATTTAAATGAGCTGGATGTGATTGACGATATTATTCCAGAGCCAAGAGGCGGTGCGCACCGAGATACCAAACAACAAGCGGAAAACATTGATGCTGTTTTAACCAAATCGATACAAGAACTGATAGCAATACCCTCAGATGAATTACTTGAAAAGAGATGGGAAAAGTATAATAAAATTGGAGACTATCAACAGGTTTAAATTATTTATGAGGAGGTTGACACGGGTCAGCCTCTTTCATGCTTATAGCTAAAATAATTGATATTTTTGCTGGTTACAATTATCTTGGATGTAGTGACAATGAAAGACATGAGGTGAAAAGATGAAAAAGATTGGTGTTTTGACAAGCGGTGGCGATTCACCGGGTATGAATGCCGCCATACGTGCTGTTGTTAGGAAAGCAATTTATCATAGTGTCGAAATATATGGTATTAAAAATGGATTTCAGGGTCTTATTGACGGCAATATCAAAAAAATGGATATTGGTTCGGTTGGTGATATCATTCAGCGTGGCGGTACCATATTGCGTTCTGCCAGGTGTGAGGAATTTAAAACCGATGGCGGTCAGAATCAAGGTATTGAGCAAATGAAAAAGCATGGGATCGAAGGCTTGATTGTCATCGGAGGTGATGGAAGTTTTCGCGGTGCACAAAAACTGACTGAAAAAGGTTATCCGTGTATCGGAGTCCCTGGAACGATTGATAACGATATCGCGGGTACCGACTTTACAATTGGGTTTGACACAGCCTTAAATACCGTTATTGAAGCAATTGACAACATACGTGATACTGCCTCTTCGCACGAACGGACATTTATCATTGAAGTGATGGGAAGAGATGCTGGTGACTTGGCACTTTGGGCCGGTCTTGCAGATGGTGCGGAAAGTATTCTCATTCCTGAAAAAAAAGATGAACTGAATGATATTATTGAACGTCTGAAACGTGGTCAGGAACGTGGCAAAAAACATAGTATTATTATTCTTGCAGAAGGAGTCGGCAGTGCATTTGAATATGCCGAAAAAATAAAAGAAACAGCCGATTTAGAAACACGTGTGACTGTATTAGGCCACATCCAGCGCGGAGGATCTCCGACTGCATCTGATCGTGTATTGGCAAGCCGGCTGGGTGCACAAGCTGTCGATATGCTGCTGAGTGGTAAAGCAGGAAGAATAGCGGGGATCCAAAATAACCAATTGGTTGACCATGACATTGCAGAAATTTTAGCAGAGAAGCACACGATTGATATGGATATGTATCAATTATCCAAAGAATTGTCGATATGATTTGTAAGGAGGCGCTGTAAATGCGAAGAACAAAAATTGTATGTACGATTGGACCGGCATCGGAATCAATCGAAAGACTGACACAACTCATGGATGCAGGAATGAATGTCGCCCGTTTGAATTTTTCTCATGGCGATTATGAGGAACATGGACGACGGATTCAAAATATCAGGGAAGCGGCAGCTAAAACTGGAAAAACCGTTGCCATTCTGCTGGATACGAAAGGACCTGAAATCAGAACAGGAACATTTAAGCATGGTGAAGCGGAAATCGTAAAAGACAGTATTGTTCATGTGACCATGAGTGAAGTGGAAGGAACCGCTGAACGTTTTTCCGTTTCCTATAGCGGTTTGGTTGATGATGTTCATGCCGGTTCTAAAATATTGCTTGATGATGGGTTAATTGAATTGGAAGTACTGGATATTGATCACGAACATAAAGAACTGAAAACGAAAGCATTAAATTCAGGTATGATCAAAAATAAAAAAGGGGTCAACGTACCGAACGTCAGCGTAAATTTACCAGGGATTACCGAGAAGGATGCGCGGGATATTGTGTTTGGTATTGAACAAGGTGTTGATTTTATCGCAGCATCCTTTGTCCGCCGCCCATCTGATATATTGGAAATACAGGAACTGCTTGAAGATAACAATGCGACACATATAAAAATAATTCCGAAAATCGAAAATCAGGAAGGGATTGATAATATTGAATCGATCCTGGAAGTGAGTAACGGGCTAATGGTGGCACGTGGTGATCTAGGTGTGGAAACGCCGGCTGAAGATGTGCCACTTGTCCAAAAAGAATTGATCACAAAATGTAACATAGCCGGTAAACCGGTCATCACGGCAACCCAAATGCTTGATTCCATGCAGCGCAACCCAAGACCAACGAGAGCTGAAGCATCCGATGTGGCCAATGCCATTTTTGACGGGACGGATGCGATCATGCTATCAGGCGAAACTGCTGCAGGGGATTATCCGGTGGAGTCAGTTCAGACGATGAGTAATATTGCACTGAAGGCAGAAACAGGACTGGATCATAAGCTGATTCTGGATAACCGGTCCAAATCTGTTGATATGACGATAACAGACGCGATCAGCCAATCAGTGACCCATACGGCAATGAATCTGTCGGTCAGTGCTATTATCACACCAACAGAGAGCGGACATACAGCCAGGATGATTTCGAAATACCGTCCGGAAGCACCTATTATTGCTGTAACGTTTAATGAAAGTGTTAACCGCCAGCTGGCACTCGTATGGGGTGTGTATGCTGTTGTGGGGAGCAAGGCAGGTTCTACGGATGAAATGTTAGATATTGCAGTAGATCAAGGGCTGAGCACCAATATTTTTGAACGCGGCAGCAGAGTGATTATAACAGCTGGTGTTCCGATTGGTGAAAGAGGTACAACCAATTTGATGAAGATTCATGTGATCGGTGATGTGATGGCGAAAGGACAAGGAATAGGCCGCGGGAGTGCTTATGGCAAAGCTGTCATTGCAAGAAATGCTGAAGAAGCAATTGAAAAAGTGGCTGAAAATGATATCCTGGTCACTTATGGTACGGACCGTGATATGATGGAAGCCGTTGAAAAAGCATCTGGCATCGTGACAGAAGAAGGCGGACTTACCTCCCATGCGGCAGTAGTCGGACTGAGTCTCGGAATACCGGTTATTGTCGGTGTCAAAGATGTTTTTGACAAAATTCAGGACGATACAGATATTACCATCGATGGGGCAAAAGGTGACATATACGAAGGACATGCCAAAGTGCTGTAAATTTGGCTTTTTTAGGAGCCAGGTACCGGAAATAAAAATGAGATCTTTGGAAAATCCGAATTCAAATCAGATAAAAGGGGGAGCATTTGATGCGGTGGTTACTGCTTGCTTTCATCATTGTACCTGCCATTGAAATAGGTGTGTTCATTTGGGCTGGCGGCATTATTGGCCCATGGTGGGTAGTTGGATTGATCATTTTAACCGGTGTTGCAGGTGTATCACTTGCACGCAAAGAAGGTTTCGAAGCATGGAAAAGGGCACAGAGCTTGATAAACAATGGACAGCCTCCAGGTGAAGCGATCATTGATGGTATTTGCATTTTTGTTGGCGGCGTTCTTCTGTTTGCTCCTGGGTTTGTTACTGATATAGCCGGCTTTACTTTAGTGCTTCCGTTTACTCGGAATCCTTTTAAACGAGTGCTGGAGAAGCTTTTACGAACATGGGCAGAGAAAAGCACTATTATTTACCGCAGATGGTAATCAGCCTTTAATAAATCGTGCCATTTGCTGGAAGACCCCTGCTTGATAAAAGGCATTTCCAAGTATGACTAGAAATGGTCCGATCAACAATCCAAAGGCTCCCCATATTTGGATACCAATAAAAAGGGCCGCAAGTGTTGCGAGCGGATTCAACCCAACCCTGTCTGAAACGATTTTCGGTTCCAGTAACTGGCGCTGAACGACGACGAACATATATAAAATGGTTAAAGCAATGGTCATGGAATAGTCGGCTGACAAAAATAGATAAATGATCCAAGGAATAAAAATAATGCCTGTTCCGATGAAGGGAAGCATATCGGCCAACACTGCAAATAGTGCAATTGTTAATGCAAAATCTACTTGAATCAATAAAAGTCCGGCTAATATTGTCAAGGATGTAACCGAAATAAGAATTAATTGAGCTTTCATAAATCCGGAGAAAGCTTTTTGTAAATGATTCCAAACACTGCTGCTTGTATGAAGTACATTTTTTGGAATCATTTTCTTTACATTCGTGATAAGTATATGCCAATCTTTTGTCATAAAAAAAGCTGACATGACAGTAAATAGAAAAATGGTGATGGAACCAGGCACGAGCGACAATGTACGCGGTATTTGCAGCAAAAGCGTATTCAGAATATTAGTACCGAATGCTGCAAACTGATGAATGAACTGATTGATACTTTCATTAATGCTTGCCTGCTGATCAGGACTCAGTGTATGAAAAAAGGAAGCAAAATGATGATATAATGGCAGCAGCTGCCCGTTAATAAACTCTTCCATCATAAAAACGAATGCACGGAAATGATCCGGGATGATATCTGCTAAATAAGACGTTCCATGGATCAGCTCGGAAATGAGCAGGATAATCAGTCCAATAACACCTGAAATAGTAATCGCCATAGCAATGAACGCAGCGAAACCACGCGGCATTCTGAATGTTTTCTCCAATATCGTGACCACAGGGTTCAAAAACAATGAAAGTAATGCTGCCAGCAGAAATGGATAAATATACGGAATGGCATATGTTAAGGTTAAACATATGACTATAACAGATAATATCACGAAAAAGAATCGTAAAAGCTGGTATATCTTTTGCCTGTACAATTGGAATCCCCCTGGTTATCAAAATGATGCTTGTACTATGTTACATATGATAGAAACCGGAAAAATAGACTAAAGACAGTTATTTGCGGAATAATAGCGCGTAAAAAATAATATCGTGTTTCATTATGTTAGAAAAACTTGGCTCTCACCAAGTCCATTATAGTGAAAGCCTTAGTTTTTTCTTATAAGGTCATCCATCGACTTAAATTTTCTGACGTTGCAAAAAATGTTGCTGGATTTAATCGGTTTCAATTCACATTGGGCAAATTATACTTTATAATTGTCCATGGGGATGGCAATGTTATTGTTAGAATATTGTCAAATGTAATAACTGATTACTTTATCCTAAGTTAATGAACAATTCATAGAAAAAGGAGAGGGTTTGTTATGACATCGAAAGGACTTGAAGGGGTTGTCGCAACTCAATCATCCATTAGTTCGATAATCGATGACCAGCTTACTTATGTCGGGTATAAAATCGATGACTTGGCAGAGAATTCAAGTTTTGAAGAAGTTGTCTATTTATTATGGAATTTAAAGCTTCCGACGAAAGCAGAACTGGATGAGTTTAAAGATGACCTGGCAGTTAACATGAATATTCCTGATGCAGTTATCGACCATTTACACTCATATGATCTGTCAAGTGTACATCCGATGGCGGCATTGCGGTCGGCTGTATCCATTTTAGGTTTATATGATGAAGAAGCAGATGTGATGGATGAAGCCGCGAATAAACGCAAAGCCATCCGCCTCCAGGCTAAAATAGCCACTATTGTAGCGGCTTTCGCACGTATACGTAACGGACAGGAACCAGTTAAACCGAAGAAAGATTTGAGTTTTGCTGCCAACTTCCTGTACATGTTAAATGGTGAGGATCCGAAAGATGTCGAGGAAGAAGCCATCAACAAGGCGCTTATTCTTCACGCCGATCATGAGCTGAATGCATCAACCTTTACAGCTCGTGTATGCGTTGCTACATTATCGGATATTTATTCCGGCATAACAGCTGCTATCGGTGCCTTAAAAGGACCATTACATGGCGGTGCAAACGAGCGCGTTATGAAAATGCTCACCGAAATCGGCGAAGAAGAAAATGCGATTCCATACATCAAAGAAAAAATAGCCAACAAAGAAAAAATCATGGGCATGGGACATCGTGTTTATGAAAATGGTGATCCAAGGGCCAAACATTTAAGACGGATGTCAAAAGAATTAACGAAAATAACCGGACAGCCAAAATGGTACAACATGTCTGTAAAGATTGAAGATTATATAAAAGAAGAAAAAGGCCTGCCTGCCAATGTGGACTTTTATTCGGCTTCTGTATACCACAGCCTGGGTATTGATCATGATTTGTTCACACCAATCTTTGCAATAAGCCGTGTATCCGGATGGCTTGCACATATTCTGGAACAATATGACAATAATCGCTTAATCCGTCCACGTGCTGAATATGTCGGACCTAATACACAGGAATATGTGGCTATCGAAAATCGCTAAAGCGTTTTTCGTAAATGTTTAATCTGGAAGAAACCGTGAATAATCCTGATTTTTTTCATTGGTTTAATTGGAATATCTTTCTAGAGAGCTTGCAACTATCGTGGCAGGGGTATTGCTCCGCATGAAATCCCTTTTCGGTACTTAGGGTGAATCAGGAAGGATAAGTGGGGAATCAACTGCTTCGTAAATGCACGATTTATTTAACTAACAATCATTGGGAGATGAACCCCAATGATTGAAGTCTCATTTTATGGTAAACTGATAATGTATGAAGATGATTAGGAGGTATTTATTATATGACACAAGGCGAAAAAATCACAGTTGAAAATGGCAGGATGAACGTTCCAAATCGTCCAATTGTACCTTTCATTGAAGGTGACGGGACCGGTCCGGATATTTGGGCGGCAGCAAAGAGAGTCATCGAAGCAGCTGTTGAAAAAGCTTATAATGGCGAAAAGCAAATTGAATGGACAGAAGTATATGCGGGACAGAAAGCGTACGATAAAACCGGCGAATGGCTTCCGGATGATACACTCAAAACAATTGATGAGTATAAAATAGCTATTAAAGGCCCGCTTACAACTCCAATCGGCGGCGGAATCCGTTCTCTTAATGTTGCTTTGCGCCAGGAACTGGACTTATTTACTTGCCTGCGTCCTGTCCGTTATTTCAGTGGCGTGCCATCACCGGTCAAAAATCCGGAAGATGTGGATATGGCGATTTTCCGTGAAAACACAGAGGATATTTATGCCGGAATCGAATGGCAAAAGGGCTCAGACGACGTGAAAAAAGTGATCGACTTCCTGCAAAATGAAATGGGTGTCAACAATATCCGTTTCCCTGAAACTTCCGGAATCGGTGTGAAGCCCGTATCAGAAGAAGGGACAAAGCGTCTTGTACGAGCGGCTATTGATTACGCACTTAACGAAGGACGCAAAAGTGTTACTTTAGTACATAAAGGTAACATCATGAAATTCACAGAGGGGTCATTTAAAGCATGGGGATATGAAGTTGCCGAAGAAGAATATGGTGATAAAGTATTCACATGGGCAGAATATGACCGGATTGTTGAAAAAGATGGTAAAGATGCTGCCAATAAAGCACAGGATGAAGCAGTTGCTGCCGGCAAAATCCTTGTCAAAGATGCCATTGCTGATATCTTCCTGCAGCAGATTCTGACCCGCCCGAAAGAATTTGATGTTGTTGCGACCATGAATTTGAATGGCGACTATATTTCTGATGCATTGGCTGCACAAGTCGGTGGAATCGGTATTGCACCAGGAGCGAATATTAACTATGATACCGGACATGCTATTTTTGAAGCAACGCATGGTACAGCTCCTAAATACGCGGGTATGGATAAAGTTAACCCTTCTTCCGTCATTCTTTCCGCTGTCCTGATGCTTGAACATCTTGAGTGGAGAGAAGCAGCAAACCTGATCACAAAAGCAATGGATAAAACGATAGGATCCAAAGTGGTAACATATGACTTTGCGCGCATGATGGATGGTGCAACCGAAGTGAAAACAAGCGGATTCGGCGATGAACTGATTAAAAATATGGACTAATCGGAGGGACTTACATGGCTATTAAACGCAAAAAAATATCCGTCATCGGCTCCGGTTTTACGGGTGCAACAGCTGCCTTAATGATGGCACAAAAAGAACTCGGGGATGTCGTGCTTGTTGATATCCCGGACATGGAAGACCCGACAAAAGGAAAGGCATTGGATATGAAGGAAGCTAGTCCTGTTCAAGGATTTGATGCCAATGTTACCGGAACAGCCAATTATGAAGACACGCAAGACTCCGATCTCGTCATCATTACAGCCGGTGTCGCCCGCAAGCCTGGCATGAGCCGTGATGACCTGGTCAATACAAACGCTGAAATCATGAAATCCGTCACACAGGACATCGTCAAATATTCACCGGATACAACCATTGTCGTATTGACAAACCCGGTTGATGCCATGACTTACACCGTATTTAAGGAATCCGGTTTTCCTAAAGAGCGTGTTATCGGCCAATCCGGTGTACTGGATACAGCACGGTTTCGCACATTTATTGCAGAGGAATTAAACTTGTCCGTTAAAGATATTACAGGATTCGTCCTCGGCGGCCACGGGGATGACATGGTGCCATTAATCCGTTATTCCTATGCAGGTGGAATTCCGCTTGAAAGATTGATTTCCAAAGACCGTCTGGATGAAATAGTCGAGCGTACCCGCAAAGGCGGCGGGGAAATAGTTGGTTTGCTGGGGAATGGCAGTGCCTATTACGCACCGGCTGCTTCCTTGACCGTCATGGCAGAAGCAATCCTGAAAGATCAGCGTCGCGTCCTCCCGTCAATCGCGTATCTGGAAGGCGAATATGGCTACAATAATATTTATCTTGGCGTGCCAACTGTTATCGGTGGAAATGGCCTCGAAGAAATTATCGAGCTTGATCTGACCGATGATGAAAAAGCACAATTGGACAAATCAGCAGATTCCGTTAAAAATGTCCTTAATGTGTTATCGTAATTCATTAAAAAGCTTCCCCTTGCCGGCTGGTGCAGAGGGAAGCTTTTTTACATTTTAGGAATAGCGTTAAGTTTAAGAAATAGGCTCATTCGATATCAGAAAAGACTGGGCCTGAATTTTTCTTATGTGAAAGTTCAATTATAATAGCGGATATAATGATTATTTGTTATAATAGAAAACGCTTACATAATTGGAGGTGATCTTGTGCTCGGCAAGAAGAGAAAGCTTGGCAAAAAAATTGATGATCTGCAAATTGGTGATTCGTACACCGCATCCCACATTATTGAGGAAAAGGAATTATTATTATATTTAGGTTTGACCAATGATGCCAATCCGCTCTATATTCAGCATGATTATGCTTCCCAGACCCCATATAAACAACCTGTCGTCCCGTCTGTCATGCTTTTCGGTATGGTGTCATCCATGGTATCAATGCACCTGCCAGGACCCGGCAGCCATATTACCCAGCATGAAATGACATTCCCCAAACCGGTATTTCATGATGCCGAAATGAAGTTTACACTAGAAGTGATTGCGGTCGATGTTGATCATCATGAAATAACGCTCTCTGTCATAGGTTTTGACAGTGATGGCGATGAAGTTTTACAGGGAAAGCTCAATGTTTGCCCTGCATATGAGCCTGAATCGCTGACAGGACGTTCACTGGAAAATTTCTTTTGAGAGTATTTTCAACCGTATTTGAGCGATATCAACCGAAAAATTCAGGATATCAACTAAATATAAAATAAATCAGCCAAATGTAGCAAATATCGACTGAGAATAGATATAAGCTCATAGCGCGCCATCATCGTTTGTAAATTTTTCTTTACATCTGCATCTGTTCACATTATCCCTGTTTCGTTGTAAGATGAAGATAGCTTAAATTGTCATAGAAATGGGGATTACCATGGGGAAACGGATTCTAATTGTTGATGATGAAGCATCGATTGTAACACTGGTAAAATTCAATGTGGAGCAGGCGGGTTTTGAAACAGATGAAGCCTATAATGGTGATGAAGCTGTTCAAAAGGCGGAAAATAATGATTATGATCTGATTATCCTTGATCTGATGCTTCCCGAAATGGATGGTATGGAAGTTTGCAGACATTTACGTACAAACAAAATTGATACACCGATTCTGATGCTGACGGCAAAAGATGAAGAATTTGATAAGGTTCTGGGACTGGAGCTTGGTGCGGATGATTATTTGACGAAACCATTCAGCCCCAAAGAAGTTGTTGCCAGGGTTAAAGCGATTTTACGGCGTGCTAAAAAGGCAGAGGAATCCAATGCCACTACAATACAAATTGGTGATTTAACCATTTATCCTGATCGCTATGAAGCTGACATAAAAGGAAACCCTTTGACGTTTACTCGGAAGGAATTTGAGCTTTTATACTATCTTGCATCCCATAAAGGAAAAGTTCTTTCAAGAGATCAGCTTTTAAGCGCAGTGTGGAACTATGACTTTGTCGGGGACACCCGTATCGTTGATGTTCATGTCAGCCATTTGCGTGAAAAGATTGAACCGGATACGAAAAAACCAACATACATTAAAACAGTTCGGGGGCTTGGGTATAAATTGGAGCATCCAACATTATGAAACCTTTATTTACAAAACCGTTACTGGCCTATCATGCCATTCTGCTTCTTCTGGTTGCTGTAACGGGAATTGCTCTGAGTCAGTTGACAACGGAATATATCATTCTGGTATCGATTTTAATTGTGGAATATTTTATTCTGCTCGTCATCATGCTGCATGTTTATGACAGATATATGAAACCGGTTAAAAAAGCATCCCAGACAGTGGATGAACTCGTTAAAGGAAATTATCGGACAAGAATCCACCATTCAGCTGGTGGCAGTATCGGTGAACTCAATAATAAATTAAATGTTCTTGCGCGGAATTTAAGTGAATTCAAAATACAGGAGCAGGTGCAGGAGGAACAGCTAACCACCGTGATCGACAATACCCAAAGCGGTTTGGTTTTAATTGATGAAAAAGGCTACATTCATCTGGTTAACCGTAAATTTTTAGCAATGTTTGGCGGGGAATCCAATGATTACCATGGCTATATATATTACGATGTTTTGGCGAACGAAACCATTCACGAGACTGTTCAGCAGACTTTTTTGTATGAGAAAAATATCATCCATTCCTTTAAGCAGTTCATAGGAGTGAACAAAAAATACATTGAAATCATCGGAGCCCCTATATTTAATGAACGTGGCATGTTGAAAGGTGCAGTTCTCCTGCTGTATGATATTACGCATCTGAAAAGACTTGAATTGATGCGGAAAGATTTTGTAGCTAACGTTTCGCATGAGCTGAAAACACCGATCACATCCATTAAAGGCTTTGCGGAGACGCTGCTGAACGGGGCAAAAAATGATCAGGAATCACTTGACCGGTTTTTGACGATCATTAATGATGAAAGTACCCGGCTGCAAGGCCTGATTGAAGATTTGCTGACATTATCCAAGCTTGAAAAAGATGAATTCAAACTGATCAGGACAGTCGTCGATATGAACCTGCTCATCGGTGAAATTTTACCCGTTATTGATCAACGGGCAAACCAAAGAGAAATTACTGTAACGGCTGACGTGCAGGATGGCATAACACTGCATGCTGATGGTGAACGAATCAAACAGGTCATCATCAACTTATTGACCAACGCGATCAGCTACACACCAGAGAATGGTGAAGTGAATCTGACGGTAAATAACGAAGGTGAGATGATTCATATTCAGGTATCAGACAATGGAATTGGCATACCCGAGAAAGCCATCCCCAGAATATTTGAGCGTTTTTACCGGGTGGATAAGGCCCGCAGCCGAAATACCGGCGGAACTGGGCTTGGACTTGCGATTGTAAAACATATTGTTGAAGTGCATGATGGGAAAATATCGGTGGAAAGTGAGCCAGATCAGGGATCGACTTTTCATGTCTATTTGCCCAAAAATGATCCGGCATCCTCTTAATGGAGGGTGCTTTTTGTTATACTGTGATAGAATAGGATTAATGATAAAGTATGATCGGAGGAACGTTCAGATGAGCCATAAACTTGTATTGGTTGACGGAAATAGTGTCATTTACCGTGCGTTTTTTGCGCTGCCGTTATTGAATAATGACAAGGGTGTTTACACGAATGCGGTGTACGGTTTTACAACGATGCTGCTGAAAATCTTGGAAGACGAGAAGCCGACACACATGCTGGTAGCGTTTGATGCTGGGAAAACCACTTTCCGCCATAAAACATATCAGGCCTATAAGGGGGGCAGGCAAAAGACACCACCGGAACTGTCGGAACAGATTCCGCTTTTAAAAGAAGTTTTGGATGCATTCAAAATATCACATTATCAGCTTGATCTATACGAAGCGGATGATATTATCGGTACGCTTTCCAAACAGGCGCAGGAAAATAAATGGGATATCACCGTCATTTCCGGTGATAAGGACCTCCTGCAGCTTGTTTCAGACAAGGTTACAGTGAACTTGACCAGGAAGGGGATCAGTGACATTGAACCATACACACCTTCTTTCATGCAGGAGAGGATGGAAATTAAACCTGAGCAGATTATTGATCTGAAAGCATTAATGGGGGACAGTTCGGACAACATTCCGGGTGTGCCGGGTATCGGGGAAAAAACAGCGACCAAACTACTGAAACAGTTTGAAACAGTGGACAATGTGTACGAACACCTTGATCAAGTCAACGGTAAAAAATTAAAAGAAAAGCTGGAAAATCATAAAGAGGATGCCTTCATGAGCAAAAAGCTTGTGATCATTAACCGCGATTCACCAATTGACGTTTCACTGGATGAGATTACATATGCAGGATATCCGCTAACGGAAGTCAGTGCTATTTTCAAAGATTTAGGATTTCAATCACTGCTGGGGCGGATTGATGGTGAGGCTGGAGATGACACAGAAGCACGTGCAGAACTTAGCAACATCGATTATACGATTGCCGATGAGGTTACCGAGGAGATGCTAGGTCATAAAGCGGCATTGGTGCTGGAAATGCTTGATGAAAATTATCATTATGGCAGGGTTGAAGGAATCGGTGTAGTGAATGCGACTGATGCATATTTTATCCCAACAGACAAAGCCGTTCATTCCGAAGCTTTTAAAACATGGGCAGAAGACAGCAGCAATTCGAAAGTTGTGTTTGATGCCAAGAAAACCCTTGTGGCTTTATTAAATCAAGGTATCCATATTAAAGGGATTACATTTGATATGCTGTTGAGCTCCTATCTGCTTAACCCGGCTGAAAATAATCATGACATCCCGGCTATTGCTCACAGGATGGGTAAAACTGATGTATTGTTTGATGAAGAAGTATATGGAAAAGGTGCCAAAATGAAAGTGCCTGGACAGGACAAGCTGAGTGAACATGTTGTCCGGAAAACAAACGTGCTATTTCAGCTGAAAGATACCATGGAAGAGCAGCTGAAAACGAATCAACAGCATGAACTGCTGAAAGAACTGGAAATGCCGCTTGCACTTATCTTAGGGGAAATGGAGCATACCGGTGTGTTGGTTGACACTGATCGGATCGAAGAAATGGGGGATGATTTAAAACAGCGCCTGAATGATCTGGAACGGGAAATATACGAATTGGCCGGCGAGAAATTTAATTTAAATTCGCCGAAACAGCTTGGACCGATTCTGTTCGAAAAGCTTGGACTGCCCGTCATCAAAAAGACGAAAACGGGCTATTCTACCGCGGCAGATGTTTTGGAACAGCTGCAGCATGAGCATGACATCATTCCGAAACTTTTGCTCTACCGCCAATTAGGCAAACTGCAGTCAACCTATATTGCAGGACTCCTGAAAGTTGTGGACAAAGATACCCAAAAAATTCATACGCGTTTTAATCAGGCACTGACCCAGACCGGTCGCTTGAGCTCAATCGATCCGAATTTGCAGAATATCCCGATCAGGCTGGAAGAAGGGCGCAAGATTCGTGAGGCTTTTGTTCCATCTAAGCAGGGCTGGATCATGTTTGCTGCCGATTATTCGCAAATTGAGCTGCGTGTGCTCGCTCACATTGCAAATGATGAAAAACTGGTTGAGGCGTTCACAAACGATTTGGACATTCATACCCAGACAGCAATGGATGTGTTCCATGTCGAGAGAGAAGACGTGACAGCCAATATGCGCCGGCAGGCCAAAGCAGTAAACTTCGGAATTGTTTATGGCATCAGTGATTTTGGGTTGTCCCAGAGCCTTGGCATCACACGCAAGGAAGCCAAGCAGTTTATTGAACGTTATTTTGAAAGCTATCCCGGTGTGAAAGCTTATATGGATGATATTGTGCAGGAAGCCAAGCATCAGGGCTATGTGACAACATTAATGAAGCGCAGACGCTATTTGCCGGACATTACGAGCCGGAATTTCAACCGGCGCTCATTTGCTGAGCGTACAGCGATGAATACACCAATTCAGGGCAGTGCCGCGGATATTATCAAAAAAGCGATGATCGATTTGCATGAAGCATTAAAATCAGAAAAACTTGAAGCACGGATACTCTTACAGGTGCATGACGAATTAATTCTGGAAGCACCGAAAGAAGAGATTGAACAACTAAAGAAAATCGTACCAGCCACCATGGAAAACACTGTGGATTTGAATGTACCATTGAAGATCGATTATGAATATGGTGACAGCTGGTTTGATGCAAAATAAGGGGAAGATGACATGCCAGAGCTGCCAGAAGTAGAGACAATCAAAGAAACGTTAAAACGATTTGTCATTGATAAGACGATATCAGATGTGTCTGTATATTGGCCAAATATTATTAAACAACCTGATGATATTGAACAACTTAAGAATCTTTTAATCGGACAGACGATTTGTGACATCACCCGAAAAGGAAAATTCCTGTTATTCCAGCTGGATGATGCAGTACTTGTATCCCATTTACGGATGGAAGGGAAATACAGTGTCCATCCGTCAGTGGAACCGGTGAAAAAACATACACACGTCATTTTTGAGTTTAGCAATGGTGAAGAACTCCGGTATCATGATGTGCGGAAGTTTGGGACAATGCATGTATTTAAAAAAGGTGACGAGCTGAACCATAAACCGCTGAACCAATTAGGACCAGATCCATTTGATGAGACATTCACGGTGGATTATTTTTACCGGAGGCTGAAAAGGACTGACCGTCTGATCAAATCAGTGCTATTGGATCAGACGGTTGTAGCCGGGCTCGGCAATATTTATGTTGATGAAACATTATTTAAGGCGAACATCCATCCATTAAAGAAAGCCAATAAATTAAAGAAAAAAGAAGTGAGGGCCATCTGGGAAGCAGCCATTTCCACGTTACAGGAAGCTGTTTCACTGGGTGGTACAACCATACGGTCATATGTTAACTCCCAGGGTGATATGGGCATGTTTCAGCAGGAGTTGTTTGTCTATGGACAGGAAAACGAACCATGCAAAGTATGCGGAAAGCCAATCGTCAAAATGAAAATCGGCGGACGAGGCACGCACGTTTGTGTCTCGTGCCAAAAACAATGAAATGAGGACTGCACATGACACTAGTAATCGGACTGACCGGAAGCATCGCAAGCGGCAAAAGCACTGTTTCATCAATGTTCGATGATTTCAATATTCCGGTCATTGATGCGGATAAAATATCACGCGAAGTTGTCATGCCCGGCGAAAAAGCATATAGTCAGATTGTCGATACATTTGGTGAAACAATATTGCGGGGTGACAAATCAATCGACAGGAAAAAATTAGGTGCCATCGTTTTTGGCAATGAGGAAAAACGCAAGCAGTTAAACGCCATCGTGCATCCCGCCGTCAGGGGAAAAATGCTTAAGAAACGAGATAATTATGTTGGAACCGGTGTGAAGAGTGTCGTGCTGGATATACCACTGCTATTTGAAAGCAAACTGACGCACTTTGCAGATAAAACAGTTGTTGTCTATGTCGATGAACAAGTACAGCTGGAGCGGTTGATGGAACGTGATGGCTGTTCAGAAAAAGAAGCCTATCAGCGGATTAACGCACAATTGCCGGTCAAAAAGAAAGCGGAATTGGCTGATGCGGTTATTGATAATAACAGATCAAAACGTAACGCTTATCAACAGCTTGAAACATTGTTACGGGAATGGGATGTAGTGTGACGTGATACTTTCGCCAGAGAGGCGCAATATGCTGCGTTCAGCGAAAGGACAACATTCATTCAGCAATACTGTCAACATTAATAGTAGACGCTGAGAAAAATGTTTATTCTTTCTGGAGCTAAATCTTGTGAAAACATAGAACAATAAAAAGAGGAACTGGTTCATAACCATTGCCCAGTCTTGTGTTCAACGAACCTGGACATATTGTTGAGTAAGACTTATTAAATAATGGATTGAATAATTTAACACGGAAGGGGTTAGATTCTAAGCAGGAACCTAACCTTTTTTTATTCCTTTGGTTTTGAATGAAATACATATATGGCATTCAATTTAACTTTACTTATCTTTCATATAATAAATATTATATTTTATATAACTTAACTTTACTTTTATAAAAGAATGATTTATAATGAATGTATCAAGCAAAAAAGGAAGGTGTTGACTTTGAAAGAAGACTTTGATGATTACATTAAAAATAAAGTATACGAACATAGGGTTTTAAGAAAAATGTCGCAAAAAGAATTGGCTGATTCTGTCGGCGTTTCTAAGCAAACGATTTTTGTTATGGAGAAGAACAATTATTCTCCTTCTCTTGTATTAGCTTTTAGAATAGCTAATTTTTTTGGAGTGGATGTTAATGAGATATTTTCATATGTAAGAAAGGATGAAAAAGATGATTGAAATGTTAAATAACTGGATGCTGGAGAGCTCACGAAATTTCAATATCATTGTGGGATTGACTATAGTGATATATTTAGGATCATTATTTGTGCTTGTGTATATTGGTAACAAGTTTGGTAAGCTTGATGAAAGAACAAATGCAATACATCTTAAAATTATTTCCTGTATGTTTACGACACAGCTTATTATCAACGCGACATTTATTTTATCAGTTAATCGTGATATAGAATACTTTCGTCAATTCTTTATTTTATTTCAAGGGATCGTATTTTTAGTTGGTGCAATCTATGCTTTTATACTATATCGAAGAGATTTTGAGTAATTCGCAAAAACCGCCGTTTTAAAATGTATTGTTAGCTGAATAAACGGGCGCCTATCTGGAATAAAAGTTGGTAAAAACTGAATATATGGGCCAGATAATGAAGAAAGGCAAACGAGTAATAAATAAGTTTGCTAAACCTTTAAATTAAGTCTGAATCTGGGAGAGAAAATAATAAATATGTATTATGCAGTTGTACTAACTTCCCAAAGATCAGAACAAGATTCAATGGGGTATGAAAATACAGCGGAAAAAATGATCAAGTTAGCAAAAAGAACCTAGATTTATTGATGTTGAAAGCACAAGAGATGATAAAGGATATGGTGTTACTGTTTCTTATTGGAAATCGTTAGAAGCCATTACCGTAGTAGCTAATCAGAATAATCATGAATGGAAGGGAACTGCAAAGGAAGGGAGAATGATAATGAACAACAAAATATCACTTATTCATTCAGCAGATTTAGCTCAAACTGATTACGCATATGCCAGTCGAGTACCATCTGGAATGGATTTACTATACCTAGCAGGTGCCTGTCCTCTTAATAAAGATGGAAAAATACTTAATCCAAATGATTATGAGCTTCAGGCTGAAACCTGTGTTGAGAAATTAAAAACAGCATTGAAGGAGTGTAATGCTTCGTTGGATGATGTTGTATATACGAGAGTTCTTGTAGCATCTCAAAATCGTACAGATCTTGTAACTGCGTGGGAAACAATAAGAAGTGAGTTTGGTAATCATGATGTGCCAAGCACCTTATCTGGCGTGACAGTGTTAGGATATTCAAATCAATTAGTGGAAATCGAAGCCGTAGCAGCATTAGAGAAACTTTCACAATGACCATTATCTTAAATTTGACAGTTTGAAATGTTCTTCGATGAAAGGAGCTTACCAGGAATAAAGTGCCTTCACTATTGTTTTATAGAGCCAGATTATAGGAGAAAGGTAGTATTTTAATGAAAAATAATCATAAATTTTTAATGGTAATGTTAACAGTAATATTCGTTGTATTGGTTGCTTGCGGGAATGCATCTGAGGAGTCAAATGCTAATTCGAGTAACAAGTCACTGGATAGAAGTACGACGCAAAATGCAAATGGCAACTTATCGAATAAAAGCTCAAAGGATACAGATAAAAATAGAACGGAAAATTCTTCAGAAGATACGGACGACACCCATATACATGACCAAGAAGACACTTCTGAAAATACATCTGCAAATTCAAATGATGGAAAGTCATTGACGTCCGGTAATAGTGACGATGACGTTACTGAAAATAAGAAAGAAGAATATCTCAATAAACTGAATAGAATGGAAGAATCAGACAAAAACGCAGAGGCTAAAACGACAATATCAGATATGGAGGAACAAGAGGAGGAAAGATATAAAAACTGGGATAAGGCATTGAATGAAATTTATGGAGTGTTGAAAGAACAGCTTAGTACAGAACAGATGGATAAATTAAGAAAAGAACAGAGGAATTGGGTAGAACACAGAGATGAAGCTGCTAAAAAAGCATCACTAGAATATGAAGGTGGTTCAACAGAATCATTAGAATATGTGGCTACCCAAGCCAGTCTTACAAAAGAAAGGTGCTATAAGTTAGTCGCAAATTATATGAAGTAATATTTCAAAACTATGCTATAATTTATTTTTCATTAAAGTTTTACCAGTGATTTGAGCCAGTGTGAAGATGGCAGTATAGTTTGTGAAAAATGTACTTAAACGATCGTGCGCCAGATTGTGGAATAATATTATATATTTCATTCGACATGCAGATTGCTGTGTAGCGCTTGTAAGGTAGCATAAAGGCATTATTTAACCGATATTTTTAACCTTTAAAAACGTGCAGCCTAGACGTGGACGTTTGTTTGTGTTGGAAAAATTAGTCTATCGAACCCTAAAACGTAAATTCCACCTTCTTGAGCCAAGAAAAACAGACCGGATTTAATTTATACCGAGAAAATCGGATAATTTAAAGCTATGTGTATTGACCTAACAGGTAAAAACAGTTATAATAAAATTGATCTAATAGGTAAATTCAAATACATAAAAGGTGATTATCATGCTATCTAAAATTTTGGATCTGGAACCCAAAAGAAGGAATGTTATTTTAAATGCAGCATTAAAGGAATTTGCCACGAAGGGATTTGATGATGCCTCGACAAATGTTATTGCAAAAGAGTCTGGGATTTCAAAGGGGTTAATGTTCCACTACGTAAATAGTAAAAAGGATCTTTTTCTATTTCTTTATGATTACTGCACTGACATGATTAATAAAGAATATCTTGATTTAATGAATTTTAACGAAAAAGATATTTTTGAAAGGCTGCGGCAATCATATCTTCTCCAGATTGAGTTACTACAAAAGCATCCTTGGATTTTTGAATTTATTAAAATTACTGCGATTACTAAGTCTGATGAAGTGAATAAAAAGCTGGAAGAAAGAGTTAACGGAAAACAATCTTTATGCCATGCGACAATGTTTGAAATAGTTGATGAATCTAAATTCAAAGAAGGGCTGGACGTTGAAAGATGCAAACAGATTATTTTTTGGGCGAATATTGGTTTTACAAATCAGATACTGGAGGATATTAGAAATTTAGAAATCACTGAATTGGATTATGACAATATTCTTGCAGAACTTGATGGTTACCTTAATGAACTCAGGAAAGTTTTTTATAAATGAATTAATCCCTATCTCCGCTGTAATTCCTAGTAGGGCAAGGGGGGGTTATATGTGGTCCCATGAGACATTTTTCGGAGGGCCCGAGCTTTTTTGTGATCGTAGCGAGATTGTTGCGGGCACCATCTGGTTCTTTTGAAGTGCTATTCACACTGATACAAGAGTATGAGAAATAATAACTATTGGAGGTCTCGGATGAAAAATTATACAAACAAACACCAAGGCGATAAATCCCAAAGTAGTGAATCGCCGATTGGATGTTTCTACAATGTGGAAGGACGACGCTTGTTACTCGACCGCTCTGGGTCTGGAAGTCCATCAGTAGTATTTATACCGGCGGCCGGCATGGTCGGGCTTGATTATCTGAATATTCACAATAAAATTAGTCAGCGTACAACATCAGTGATCTATGATCGAGCGGGAACGGGCTGGAGCGATCAGGTTAAGCTACCTCGAAGTGCCCTTGAGGTTACTGATGAATTGCGGAGTCTTTTGCATACCGCTGGTATACCAGCTCCCTATCTGTTCGTCGGCCACTCGTTGGGTGGAATATACGCACGTCGCTACGCCCAGCGATTTCCAGATGAGGTAGCCGGGATGCTTTTGCTAGAACCGC
The DNA here is from genome assembly GCF_900112045.1 of Lentibacillus halodurans. GTDB lineage: Bacteria > Bacillota > Bacilli > Bacillales > Amphibacillaceae > Lentibacillus > Lentibacillus halodurans. Next base: position 66,717 of record NZ_FOJW01000011.1, on the reverse strand, counting down.
CTCACGAGGACTTTCTCACCAATACACCAAAGTTAAAAAAACGCTACATCGTTCAGCAGGGTTTTACTATCCTTCGGACACTCCTAACTTACAAGCGGTCCTTTCGTGTTTTATTCGATCAGATGTTTGCAAAGTGGCCAGATTCGATACGTGAACCGCTGATTGAATATCATCTTGGGACATTATCGAAAACAATTACAGAAAGGAAAAACTTGAACAGCGAGGTCTATGAAGAGGTACGTAAAGGAGGAAAGATGCCAAATATCCCGTTGATCGTGTTTTCAGCGATGGGGATCGATCCATTCATGACGCCGATCACGAGTGAATCATTCCTGCGTGAGACTATTGATCCATTCAATAATGTAAAAAATACAACCTATAAAAAATTTGCAAATTCAGTTCCGCGTGGGGAGCATCGTATACTCAAAAATGCTGGACATACCACGATCCACACGGATTGTCCAGATGATGTAGTCGAAGCAATCTGGAACTTACTCGACTTGAGTAAAAATGCTTGAAAAATTACAATTGAATAAAAACGGTGATAACCTTCTTAGTACAAACAAAACTGTGGGATGGTTGCAAACATCCTTGGATTCTTTGGTACTTAAGCTTGTAGGGTGTCATAGAACAGAAATATCTCTGAAATTGTAAAAAATCTATTTTAAAACTCATTAAGGAAGAGCGTCACTTGGCAAGTTATTTATATCTGATATGGGCTAAAACCATAAGCTTTTCCTTAATCCTAAAATACCTGTATATCATGAAAACCTACCAATCTAAGTGACGGTTCGTTCCATTACGGACGCTTTTGGGAAATATGGAAACGCTACTGCAGAAGACCATTGCGGAAGTTCAATAGCCAACCCGAATACCAGTGACGATGACGTAAACACTTAAATTGTTCTAGAATAAGGAAGTGCCAGGAGGTCCTTTGTTGTCCGAGCGGCGAACTCTTTTCCAAATCCCCAGCTTGTCATAAACCCCTCCCATTTCCTTTGGGTGAAGAGTCAGAACGAACAAGGAACGAAACACCCCCGCCATAACCTCAGCTCCTGATCAGCACTCCTTCCTTTTTCAAGTAATAAAGTAGCAGGATTATGACTGAAATGCTACTCAAGTATTTCCGGTAATAATTTTCTGAGTAAGGGTTCCATATTATTTCTAAAATACTACTGACGCATTATAATAGCTAACTTCCGTTTAGCTGCTCGAATAGAATATCTCCTCAACCTAGTAAACCAATTGTTTCAATTAAGACTTTCTTTATCTCTTCCAATAGCTAAGCAGGGCCATAATTAATTTTTTAATAGATTTAGTGACAGCCCCAGATAAAAAAAGTGATTAACGAACCTGTCTCGAATACCGTAGAGCTACTTTCTTCTCACCAGTTTCGGTGGTTGTCACCCTTCTTCCATGACATTTAAAGCCTCTTGCTTCGTAAAAGGGGATGCCCAGCTGATTCCCTTTCTGGACTGACACCCATTGCTCTGCAGCACCACTGATCATTTGTTTTTGAGTCAGTACTTCAAGCAGATGTCTTCCAATTCCTTTATACCGGTATGTTTCATCTACATAGAGCACAAATATCTCTCCTGCATTCGGTCCGATCATTCCGCCGCCAATTACACCGGCAACTTTCGAATCGATTAGTGCAGTAAATGTATAAGCCCCATTATGTATGTCATGAACCACCCGTTCATGGTTATACCAGTAGACAATATTTTGTATTTGGTATTCTTCGCTCAATTTACCTTCCACTGTTTGTTTCCAGCCCGATGAACAAATAGCAGCAATAGCCTTTGCATGCTTTGTTTGCGGTTTAGCGATCGTAACATTCAATTTATGCCACCCCTCCATACGTGATGATTCCTTGAATCACAATAATTTATACATTTCTGAATTAATTTTAACATAACTGTTCATAGTATCTTTTAATTAAAGCAAGTTTTCTCGTTAAAATTTAGCACATTCTCATTTCAATATGTTATACTAATTATAACAAAACGATAAAAAGTATAACATAAATTGGGGGATGGAAAATGAGGAAAACCCGGATTGCCATCAATGGCTTTGGCCGTATAGGGCGAATGGTTTTTCGTCAGGCGGTCAACGATCATGAACTAGAGGTTGTATCAATAAATGCCAATTATCCTCCCGAAACACTGGCACATTTAATCAAGTATGACAGTATTCACGGTATGTTTGACGGAGAAGTGAAAGCACTCCATAACGGTCTGAAAATGAACGGGAAACCAATTAATCTTGTTAGTTCACGTGAACCGGAAAAATTGCCATGGAAAGAACATGAGATTGATATTGTCATCGAGGCAACAGGCAAGTTTAAAACAAAAGAAGACGCTGGACAGCATATTCTGGCGGGGGCCAAAAAAGTTGTCATTACAGCTCCGGGTAAGCAGGTTGATAACACAATCGTCGTGGGTGTGAATGAACAAACCTATCGTCCGGAAGAAGATGATGTCATTTCTAATGCATCCTGCACGACCAATTGCCTGGCACCGGTCGTTAAAGTGCTGGATGATCATTTCACAATTGTCAATGGCCTGATGACCACGGTTCATTCGTTTACGAACGATCAAAAAAACCTAGATAATCCGCATAAAGATTTACGGCGTGCCCGCGGATGCACCCAATCGATTATTCCCACATCGACTGGGGCAGCGAAAGCGCTTGGAAAGGTACTCCCGCATTTGAACGGAAAATTGCATGGTATGGCATTAAGAGTTCCGACACCAAATGTTTCACTGGTTGACCTAGTCATTGATGTGGAAGAATCTGTATCAGCTGAAGTGATCAACAGCATTTTCCGGAATGCGTCGGAGCATGAACAAAATGGAATTATTAAATACAGCGATGAACCGCTTGTTTCCATTGATTATACGACAACCAGCTATTCCGCTATTATTGATGGATTATCAACCATGGTGATGGAAGACAGCAAGATTAAGGTTTTGGCCTGGTATGATAATGAATGGGGCTATTCCAGACGGGTGGTAGACCTTGCCAGACACGTCGGAAGCTATATGAGTCAGGAGAAACAAGTGGGAATTTCATGATAGCAGCAAACAATAAATGTTAAATAAGAAAAGATTGACCATTACAAACACAATATGCGTCAATCTTTTTTAATGTCAGATAATGAAAGTGAAGTTTTGCTCAGTGGAGCGTTACATGCGGGATGACGAGGACAAGCCTCAGGTAATTTTAATAGTTACTTTATATATAAAAATCGTGTTACAATAGATAGACACATAGTCTATAATGAAATTAGCTATTATGGTTCTATATAGATTTTACTTTCTCCGGGATGAGGTGTGAAAATGTCGTTTCGCCGGACAATTGCAAAGTATTTTAGTGATCATGCCGAAACAAATGATACACATATAGATCCTTCACTGCAGACACACTATTATAAGACGACAAGTGAAAAAGGATTGAATATGCTGGAAAATCTGTTTAAAAACGATCCCAAGTATCACATTAATGCGATCTCTAAAGAGCATGGGGAAATAAGTGCGACAATTGTCAAAGGGAAGAAAGCATTTATCGTAGCGACTGTGATTATGGTCAGACCTTACAGAACAGCAATTGACTTTTCAGTTACAACGGAGTCAACGCTTCCGATTGATTTTTGGTTATAGTCATAAGGTCATTCAGAAATTATATACATATGCCGATAAGGAACTGCCGATCGAGGATAATAAGGACAAACGGTAGTTATCAATGAATGGGGTTGGACAATATGCGATGTTCAAATTGTCAAAACAAAAGTACAAGAGTGTTGGATTCGCGGCCGATTGAAGAAGGCCGTTCAATTCGCAGACGCAGGGAATGTGAACGATGCGGCTTCAGGTTTACCACATTTGAACGGATTGAAGAAGTGCCATTAATTATTGTTAAAAAGGACGGCACCAGACAGGAATACAGCCGTGAGAAGTTAATCCGCGGTCTGATTAAAGCGTGCGAAAAGCGGCCTGTTCCACTTGAAAAAATCGAAGAGATTGCGATCGACGTCGAGAAAGAACTCCGTAATACAGGTGTTTCCGAGATAGAAAGCAATGAGGTAGGTGAAATGGTTATGGAGCGGCTTTCAGAAATTGATGAAGTGGCCTATGTCCGTTTCGCATCCGTTTATCGCCAGTTTAAGGATATCTCTGTGTTTTTGGATGAACTGAAGGATTTAATTAAATCAGACAAAGAACAATCCGAATAAGTGCTTCGGTGCGTTAGACAGAAGAAAGGGTTAAAATAATGAAGGATATCGCAAAAATCCTGCCGGTCGAAGGATATCGGGTTTTGCTGAGAGGCAGTCTCCCTTTTGACTATACAACATCGTTAACACATTTATATCAGCCTTTGATTGGAATCCATGCGGTTTCACTATATCAGACCCTGCTCAATGAACTGGATTTTCAGCGGAACACTGTATTTCAGACACACCATACACTCATGAACTATATGGACCTGCAGCTCAATGACATTTATCGGGCAAGGCTAAAACTGGAAGGGATCGGTTTATTGAAGACCTATCAGCAACAGTCAAACGATCATCGAGCGTATACATATGAATTGCAGTGTGTCTTTTCACCAGTCGAATTTTTTGCTGACGATATGCTCACACAGCTGTTGTATCATCATATAGGGCAGGATAAATTTGAAATGCTGCAGGAACATTTCCAATTACAGACAAACGAAAAAGGTACCAATATTACTGCCGCATTCAACGAAGTGTTTCAGACATTCCAGCCGCATACAACAGGATTGGATATAACAGCTGGAAATCAGCAGGCAGAGGAGAACATCCCATCGATTGATTTTTCCTGGATGGAACAAATGCTTGCGTCACGGATGATTCCAGTCAAAAAAGTATTGACGACAGCTAACAAACGACTTATTCCGCAAATGATGGAGTTGTATGATCTGGCTGAATATGAGGTGGAAAAAGCTGTATTATGGGCACTTACGGATGAGAATACACTTGACCCCAAAGAATTTAAGGAAGCCTGTCATGATTTGTTTCAATCCAAGCATCAGCAAGCAGCGATCAGACTGACTGAAAAAACGGAACAGGCTGGAGTTGAACCAGAATATCAGCCGACTACCAAGGAAGAGCAGCTGATTCTGAAATTGGAAAAAATCTCTCCGAAACAGCTGCTTGAAGATTTATCCAACGGCGGTCAGGCATCTGGTCAGGATTTGAAAATGATTCGTGAAGTCATGACGACACAGGGTTTGCCATCTCCTGTTATGAATGTCCTCATCCATTATGTCCTGCTGCAATCGGATATGAAGCTGTCGAAAGCATATATGGAAACAATCGCCAGCCATTGGTCACGCGCCAATCTGAAAACAGCCAGGGAAGCAATGGCATTTGCCAAAAACCAAAAATCGCAATCTCAGCAGCGGGAGAAGAAACGTCAAAACTACCGGAAACCTGCTTCAAAAGAAGTTGTTCCGGATTGGTTTAAGGAACGGAAGAAGAAAAAGCCGGAAGTTCCGCAGCATAATCCGGATACGGAACAAAATAACGAGGAATTTGCAGCCCTTCTCCGAGAATTTAAGAACGGAAAATAATCATTTGCAAGGATGACGATTATGAAGCCAGTACAATCTGAAATCAAAAAATGGATGGAGCAAAATAAAAATTTTAAAGAAAACTACTTAAAAGTAAGGGAAGAAGTTCTGAACGATTCTGAAATTAGTGAGTTTCTATCACTCAATCCACAGCTCTCGCAACAAGAAATTGAAAAAAATCTGATCAAACTTTATGAGTATAAGACACAATCCAAGCAGTGTGATAAATGCAAATCCTTCGGCGAATGCATCAACATGATTCAGGGTTACTCACCTATTTTGCGGACTAATCATGACGAGATCAACCTTGTATATGAAAAATGCCATAACCGGATTGACTATGAAAAACAGAAAGAACAGCAAAACCTCATTCAGAGCTTATATATGCCAAAGGATATATTTCATGCCAGCATAGACAGTATCGATATCGACAGTCAACGACAGCCGGCCGTCCATGAAATGCTAAACTTTTTGAAAGAGGCTAAAACAAATCTTCCGGAAAAAGGTGTTTATTTCTTCGGTCCATTTGGGGTCGGAAAAACGTATTTTCTGGGTGCTCTTGCCAATGAACTGAAACGAATCAACATATCGTCCATGCTGATTTATATGCCTGAATTCGTCCGGGAAATGAAAAGTTCTATCAAAGACGATTCCATTAATGAAAAAATCAATTATTTTAAGAAGACGGATGTTCTCATGCTTGATGATATCGGTGCAGAAACACAATCCGCCTGGTTTCGGGATGAGATTCTCGGATCTATTTTACAGTACCGCATGATGGAAAACTTACCAGTGTTTTTCACATCGAATTACAATCTCGAACAACTGGAAGAACAGCTTGCAACAACTAACCGGGGCGGCAGTGAATCCGTCAAAGCTGGACGGATCATTGAACGGGTCAAACAAGTCAGCAAGGAAGTTAAACTGATTGGTAGAAATCGCCGCGATTAATGATGCTCGCTGGTAATGGCAGGTAATTCCTTATTTTGGCTACAATCGAATCTAAATCCAAAAAGGTGCCATATCCCACTAAATTTTGAGGGATTGGCACCTTTTTGGATGGTGTATCAATTAGAAAAGCAGAAGCCTATACCCTATCTTAACAAGCCTAACTAGATATTTACTAGTTTCATGGTACCATACATTTTTTCATATGGATGTCCATATAATGTAACAGTTTGGTCTTGGATGAGGGTGATGTATTTGCTGGAGGTTTATTTTGAGTCGGATAAGGAAGCGATTTGTTTTTGTGAGCATTTGTTTCAATTTAATAAACAAGTTGAATTACATTGGAAAACCACAAAAGAATGGGGGAATCATTTGCAGCTGGATTATGAAGTGTCTGACAGTGACTTTATGGAGTCCATAGCTAAAGCAATGTCTGGCGTGTTCGTGACTTACCGGCTGACAGACATGATAAACAGTATTATACGCCGCAATTATTATTATAAAAATTCAGATGAGATTGAGCGTATTATGGATTTATCACATTGGATTTTTACAGGTGATGATGATGATATTCAATTGGTAAGGAATTATAAGGATCCCAGTCAATTGCTATATTCACTTTTCCTGACTAACATCAAACATTCAGAAGCGATTCATTTTGATTCGATTGTTCATTTTCAATTGAAAATATTTAAAGATCAGATTATTCATTATGTTGGACTGGCGATTGATGAATTCAAACGTGAAGAAGATCACCAGGCATTTATTGATATGCTACGGGGATATATTACCAAACGAAAACCGGTTTATGACACCATCCACATTTTGCAAGGGAATTCGTTTTCATTTTTCACGCCGGACGGTAAGCGGTTTTCAAGAATGGAATTGCGGATGCTTATGCAAAAGGAACCGCTTTATATCGTTGGACTTGATGCCGATGAGTTGAACTTATCACCGTTGATTGCGATGGCACCGGAGAAAATCAAGATATATGGTGATGATCCATCAGAACCTAAAACATTGACAGTGATCAACATTTTTCAGGAAAGGGCTGAATTTGAACCATTTAGCAGTTTTCCATTTCCATATGATTTAAAAAATAAATGAAATGGCTTGATTTTATTTTCAACAAGAGCTATAATACCATTTATATATAGTAAAATTTTATTCAGCGGACGCTTTAACCTGCTGAATGTTAGTTGAACTGTAAACTCATAACTGGTAACAGTGCTGATAAGGACATGATCGTTTGGTTATTGGGTAGATAAGAGAAGGAAGTCGTCGGCTGAAAACTTCCGCTATGCATGCAAATGATTACCACCTTTAAACTCTGCTGTTGAAGGTATAGTAAGCTGCAGCGTATATTCTGCGTTAAAGATTAATGAAGCCGCATTTTTTGCGGGAAATTGGGTGGAACCACGTGTTAAGCGCTCGTCCCTTTGCTTTAAGGCAAGGTGGCGGGCGTTTTATATTGGCTCTTTTGAAAAGGTTACTGCTCGCATGAGAAATTCATGTATGAAGTAGGTCTTACTCATAACAATCCTTTATAAAACATAGGGATTTTCAAACTAAAACGAATGATACGAACAAAGGAGTGGTTACTATGGCAGATATAACAATTACTTTCCCCGACGGTGCAAGTAAGGAGTTTCCTCAGGGAACAACCGGTGCAGATATTGCGGGTTCTATATCGTCCGGGTTAAAGAAACAGGCACTTGCAATCAAATTGGATGGGGAATCGTTTGATCTCAGACGGGAACTTCCTCATGGCGGTGCTATCGAAATCATTACGTACAAAAATGATGAGGGTGTTGACATCATGCGGCATTCGACAGCACATCTATTGGCACAGGCGGTCACCCGTCTGTTTGATGATGTGAAGTTCGGGGTCGGACCGGTTATTGATGAAGGCTTCTATTATGATATGGATTTAGACCATTCATTGACACCTGAAGACCTGCCAAAGATTGAAAAAGAAATGAAACGGATTATCGATGAAAACCTGGCAATTGAGCGGGTCGTGGTCTCCCGCAATGAAGCAAAAGAAATGTTCCGAGAAATCGGTGATAATCTGAAACTGGAATTAATCGACGATATTCCAGAAGATGAGCAGGTTACGATCTATAAGCAAGGTGAATTTTTTGATCTATGCCGCGGGGTGCATGTGCCGTCAACAAGCAAGATTAAGGCATTTAAACTGTTGAGTGTATCCGGAGCATATTGGCGCGGTGACAGCAATAACAAACAACTGCAGCGTATTTACGGGACAGCATTTGAAAAACAGGGACAGCTTGACGAATATTTACGTATTTTGGAAGAGCGGAAAGAGCGTGACCATCGTAAACTGGGTAAAGAACTTGGCATATTTAATGTGTCACAAAAGGTCGGACAAGGCTTGCCGCTCTGGCTGCCAAAAGGCGCGACTGTTCGCCGTAATATTGAACGTTATATCGTTGACTTGGAAGAACGCCTTGGTTATGACCATGTGTATACACCTGTACTGGGCAGTGTTGAATTGTACAAAACAAGCGGCCATTGGGATCATTACCAGGATGATATTTTTCCGACAATGGAAATGGACAACGAAGAGTTGTTGCTTCGTCCGATGAACTGTCCGCATCATATGATGGTGTATAAAAATCAATTATGGAGTTACCGTAATCTGCCGGTCAGAATAGCGGAACTGGGCACGATGCACCGCTATGAAATGTCCGGTGCACTGGCGGGGCTGCAGCGTGTTCGTGCGATGACACTGAATGATGCGCATATATTCGCCCGCCCAGATCAATTAAAGGATGAATTTATCCGCGTCGTTGAGCTTGTTCAAAAAGTATACAAAGACTTTGGAATTGAAGATTATTATTTCCGCCTTTCATATCGTAATCCGGAAGATAAGGAAAAGTATATTGACAATGATGAAATGTGGGAAAAAGCGCAGGCAATGCTGAAAGAAACAATGGAAGATATGGGAGTGGACTATGTAGAAGCAGAAGGTGAAGCTGCCTTTTACGGTCCGAAATTGGATGTACAGGTACAAACAGCGTTAGGAAAAGACGAAACATTGTCTACTGTTCAGCTTGATTATCAGATGCCGGAACGTTTTGACCTGACCTATATTGGTGAAGACGGCAAAGAACACCGACCGGTTGTCATCCATCGTGGTGTTGTTTCAACCATGGAACGATTCGTGGCATTTTTGCTTGAGGAATATAAAGGCGCATTCCCAACATGGCTGGCTCCTGTTCAAGTGAAGGTTATCCCGGTAGCACCAGAGGTCCATCTCGATTATGCCAAGGAAGTAGCGGATAAATTGCGTTTCCAGGGCGTGCGCGTCGAAGTGGATGAACGTGACGAAAAAATCGGCTATAAAATCAGAGAAGCACAGACACAGAAAGTCCCGTTTGCGCTGGTGCTGGGTGACAGTGAAAAAGAGAATGGCGGCGTGAATGTCCGACGTTACGGGGAGAAGCAGTCCGAAACTTTGGCTTATGAAGATTTTGAAGCGCTTATTAACAGAGAAATAAACCAAAAAGTAATGCGATCATAATCATGGAAACTTCGCCTGAATACATTTGCGTATTTGGGCTTTTTTTAGGCAGGCACCTATGATACACTAAAAATGAGCTATTAATCGTATTCGTGACTATTGACACACTGCTTAATAGATGCTATTCTATGAAAGTTGAATTAAATGATCTGAGACAAGTAGAAGCACCCGCTTCTCACCTGATCGACGCAAGCATGCAGTCGGCTGGTCTTGAATTTTTCAATAGAAATTATTGGAGACGTGTGGGTGCATCTGTGTACCGACACTTTTTATTTACGATAGAATAACTTGTCAATGAAAGATCACTCAAAAAATTTTTTGGAGGTGGCTGGCCATTAGCAAAGAAATGAACGTCAATGAAAAAATTCGTGCCCGTGAGGTACGTCTGATCGATTCAAATGGGGATCAGTTAGGAGTGAAATCCCGTAACGAAGCGCTGGATATTGCACAGAATAGAAACCTGGACTTAGTGCTGGTTGCACCGAATGCAAAACCACCAGTATGCCGTATTATGAACTATGGTAAATATCGTTACGAACAGCAAAAAAAAGAAAAAGAAGCACGCAAAAAGCAAAAAATCATTAATGTTAAAGAAGTGCGTTTCACTCCGGGAATTGGCGACCATGATTTCAACACAAAATTAAAGAATGCCCGAAAATTCTTAAGTAAGGGCGACAAAGTAAAAGCATCTGTGCGTTTCCGCGGGCGTGCGATTACGCATAAAGATCTCGGCCGGGAAGTTCTTGACCGTCTGGCTGAAGAAACAAACGATGTTGCGACAATTGAATCCAAACCAAAAATGGAAGGCCGCAATATGTTTATGATGCTTGCGCCCGTTAAGGAGAAATAGCTTTAGACTACACAAGGAGGATACCCATATGCCTAAAATGAAAAGCCATAAAGGTTCACAAAAACGTTTCCGTAAAACAGGTACAGGAAAATTAAAACGCGGACATGCGTATACAAGCCATATGTTTGCGCATAAATCTCCAAAGCAAAAACGTAAACTGCGTAAATCCGCTGTTGTTTCTAAAAGTGACTTCAGACGTATCAAAACAATGCTGCCATATAAATAAGTTTCAGGTCGAAATTTTGTTATGATTTTTCAATTGTATTAGGAGGGAATTAACATGCCACGTGTAAAAGGTGGAACAGTCACACGCAAACGCCGTAAACGCATATTAAAATTAGCTAAAGGGTATTATGGTTCAAAAAGATCGTTATTTAAAACAGCAAAACAGCAAGTGATGAAGTCCGGTCAATATGCTTATCGTGACCGCAGACAGAAAAAACGCGACTTCCGCAAACTGTGGATTGCCCGTATTAATGCTGCAGCACGTATGAATGATATTTCATACAGCAGATTAATGCACGGTTTAAAACAAGCTGGTGTCGAAATAAACCGTAAAATGCTGTCAGACCTTGCTGTCAGTGATGAAAAGGCATTTGCCCAATTAGCCGAAAAAGCTAAAGCCGCATTAAAGTAATTGCTGGCATAGTGGCCAAACCTGTTTTCCCAGGTTTGGCCATTTTTGATTAGGGGGATATCATCATGGAAATGATTGTTGTCTACATTATTGGTGTCAATGCTATTACGTTTATGTTAATGGCAGCGGATAAGCGAAAGGCGAAAAAACAAGCCTACCGTATACCCGAACGAACTTTTTGGGGTCTGGCCATTTTAGGTGGTGCTGTTGGTGTATGGGCCGGTATGAAAACCTTCCGCCATAAGACAAAACATCGTTCATTTACGTTTGGTATGCCGGTTTTAATCATTACTCAGGCTGTATTATCAGTTTTTATGATATTCATGTCATAGATGTCATAATGGCTCGTCTAATGTCATATACATGAACTGATGTATGGAACACAAACCGGCAAAGGAGGGAGGATATGGAGCAATTTGGCAATTACATGATGGTGTTTATTGAAACAGGAGGGCTGCTCGCACCGATATTATTTATTAGCTTTCATTTATTTAGACCGTTATTTTTTCTTCCGGTTGTTTTCATATGTATATCAGGCGGGGTTCTTTTCGGTGCAGTGGCCGGCACATTATATTCTGTTATTGGTATTACACTGTCAAGTATCACTTTTTATATTGTTATTCGTTTGATGCCGGATACGTTCGGGAAACTTGTCCGTTTAAAGCGAAAATTATTGGGCAACAGTTCTGAATTTACGACATCGCAAATTGCTCTTCTGAGACTCGTACCTTTCATTCACTTTCATTTGTTATCACTCTGTCTGATTGAGATTTCGGAAAATTTCAGGGATTATACCAGGTCTTCGCTGTTGACAAATATTCCACTGGCGTTTGTTTATACATCTGTCGGAAAATGGTTATCAAGTCTATCCCCCATTTCTATCCTCTTGTTTTTACTCGCTTTATTGCCAATCATTTATATTCTGCGGCGTAAAGAGATCATCATAAAATGGAATGACTTTTTCCAGGTCAGTACATGATGTGCATGCGCATCCGTTCGGCGGGTGCGCATATTTTAGCAAGAATTGGCCCCCGCAGTTCTTTTTTCAATCAATCGTTGTCAGAATCAGTTTATTGATTGGATATTTCCACGTAATGGCGGCATGTGGATAGCGGATCAATAATTCTTTTTCAATAAAATACAAATCATCCCTTGTTATTCCTTCCAATTCATCGGTATCATGGGCGAACACATGGATATCGACGACTTCAAATGATTCTTCGGTGGCATCGATATATTTTTCCCCTTCAAACAGGCAGCTTTTATATACAAACTGAATATTTTTTTTGGAATTGCCAGGATCATCCACCATATAAAATGTATTGGCTGCTTTGGCCAATTGAAGTTTCCGGTCCGGATTGCGAAAGTATTGGACAATCGTATAGACGAGTAGAGCAAGTGCGATGAAAATCAGCAGTCGGAACAAAAGAACAATCATATCTACCGTCTCCCTGTTACGTTTGATATTATGCAGTACGTTTCAACTTCCCGACAGGTTTCACGATTATGATGAATTCGTGATACAATTATAAACGAAGATTACTTTCTGAAGGTTTGATGATTATAAAGTAAGGTAAACCTCAAATACACGTAGACGCCAGCGAGGAACAGCGGACAAAGTGAGGCTCCGCAGATACGGCGTAAAGCGGTGTGTACTCGAAAAACGGGTAAAATAACAGCAATCGTTACTAAAAGAGCCTAAGCAAATACTTTGGGATTTGTTACACATATTATAAAACTGAAATGGGGTAGGGCAAATGAATTGGTCATCACTATATGCGATGCAGGAGCAATTGGATGCTTATATCGAGTCTCACCATAATCTGTCAGACAAAGACCTGTTCCGCGAGAAATACTTGGCTTTGCTTGTGGAACTGGGTGAACTGGCAAATGAAACTCGGTGCTTCAAATTTTGGAGCACGAAACCGCGGAATAATCAATCTGTTATTTTGGAGGAATATGTGGACGGTATTCATTTTATGATGTCATTGGGACTGGAAAAAGGGTACCGGTATGATTCTGACGTGGTCAATCCAGGCGAAACAGATGAGACCGGGCAATTTAATCGTGTTTACGATGCGTGTGTTACGTTTTATCGTGCTCCTTCAGAGCCACACTATGAACAGATGTTTGAAAGCTATTTGCAGCTGGGCATTTTACTCGGCTTTGATGAAAAAGCTGTTAAAAGTGCATACTTAAAAAAGAATGAAATCAATTACGAGCGCCAGAATCAAGGGTATTAATAGAAAGATTTTGTCTTTATCAATGTTGGCGTTATAATAATAGAGGAAAAATAAAAGGAGGTTTATACATATGGCGCATTTAGATGAAACAAACACCATGTTAAAGGATTTGACTGATGCAAGGGGAATTCCCGGAAATGAAAAAGAACCGCGAGAAGTAATGGAAAAATACATTTCCTCATATGCTGACGACGTCTATACCGATAATCTGGGAAGCCTGATTGCGAAAAAGGACGGTGATGCGAACGGTCCGAAAATTATGGTGGCCGGCCATTTGGATGAAGTAGGCTTTATGGTTACACGAATCGATGACGATGGCTTTGTGTATTTCCAGACTGTTGGCGGATGGTGGAATCAGGTCATGCTGGCCCAGCGCGTAACCATTATGACCACACGAGGTGATGTCACAGGTCTTATCGGATCCAAACCGCCGCATGTGCTGACAGCCGAAGAGCGCAAGAAGCCTGTGAAAATTGATAATATGTTTATCGACATTGGTGCATCAAGCAGGGAAGAAGCACAGGAATTCGGTGTTCGTCCTGGTGATTCCATTGTCCCTTACTTTGAATTTACCCAAATGAAAAATGAAAAAATGCTGATGGCAAAAGCATGGGACAACCGGATTGGCTGCGCGATCGCGATCGAAGTGCTGAAACAGCTTAACAACAAAGAGCATCCGAACACCGTATATGGGGTTGGAACGATTCAGGAAGAGGTTGGTTTGCGCGGTGCTCGTACATCAGCTCATGCCATTCAGCCGGATATCGGGTTTGGTGTCGATGTAGGAATTGCCGGCGATATGCCGGGTGTTTCGGATAAAGAGGCAGACAGCGAACTTGGAAAGGGACCACAAATCATTATCTATGACGCCTCAATGATTCCTAATAAGGGGGTCCGGGATTTAGTCGTCGACACGGCAAATGAGCAAAATATTCCATATCAATATGCAACCATTTCCGGAGGTGGGACAGATTCGGGCTCCATTCATTTAACCGCAGACGGTGTCCCGTCATTATCGATTACCATTGCAACACGCTATATTCATTCCCATGCCGCAATTTTGCATCGGGATGACTTTGAAAATGCCGTGAAACTGATTGTTGCAACGATTAAGAAATTGGATGCTGACAAAGTGAAGGAAATAAAGCTTGGTTAACCAGGGACAGCTTTTTATTAACTTGATAGCTGATAGCATGCCAAATATTTCATTTGGGGTGCTATTTTTTTGGTAAAAAACGTGGGGTAGGGGGCAGCTTGACCCGACAACAAAAATCCGGAATCACTGATATACATTCAGATTCCTTATGAGCTGTGAAGCCAAAATAAAAACGCCCAGATCAAATTCCAGGCGTTTGGTTATTCAAAGAACTCAATTCTAGGTCAAATAACTGTTCATCACCTTTTCAACATATTGCTGTGTTTCACTGAAAGGCGGTATGCCCTGGTGCTTGTCTACATTAGCCGGACCAGCATTGTACGCGGCAAGTGCTAATTCAACATCACCGTTATACTTCCCAAGCATCCGGCTTAAGTAGTTTGCTCCGCCGTCAATATTCTGCTGCGGATCATACGGGTTGGTAACACCAAGTCCCTGTGCAGTTGCAGGCATCAGCTGCATCAGTCCTTGTGCACCAGCATTACTTTTTGCATCCGCATTATAGTTTGATTCTGCCTTAATGACTGAATGAATCAATTCAGGATCAATCCCATATTTTTCGGCAGCCTGAGTTATATATGTATTAAATGTGTCTGGTAATACAGTATTGGCTGTTGTTAGCGGCAAGGTATTACTGATGCTGGAATTCGACAGGTTGTTTGCGCCTGAAGGTGATTCTGTCCAGGTATTGTTCATCCCAGGATACATTGCTGTACCGACATAAGATTTGCCTTGACCTTGATCAGCTGACATATCGTTATTGATTTGCTGCTGGAGCATTTGTTTGAACACCAAGTCGGTCATTGGGGAGTTCCTTGTATTGCTGTCTGTGACAGATGACGTCATGGCAGCCATTGCCTGTTGTTGTATGTATGATTGCAGGCTTCGTATATCCATAAATGACAACTCCTAAATCATGTTATCTATAGTTTATACTGGAAATCGTCAATGAGCAACAAATTGCTACAATAAAACCGGATTTTCTCCATATTCTTTCAATACCTGATAGTAAAAAGGGTCGTTACCAATGCAATAAATGCGATCGCACAATTGCATGATTTCATCCATATCGTGTGATGTATATAAAATTATTTTTCCGTCTTGTTTCGCCAGATCAGACAGGTAGGCCCCAATTTCCTTGCGGGATTTTAGATCAATCCCGACAGTCGGTTCGTCAAGGAGCAACAAGTTGGGTTCATGAATCAGGCTGATCGCTATATTTAATTTACGCTTCATACCGCCTGAAAGTGTTTTGACCGGTTCATCCCAATGGTCCAGCTTCATATCGCGGCAAAGCTGTTTAAGCTCATCTTTATTTTTGTGATGCCATGCAAGTTTTTCAAAAAACAGCATGTTCTCTTCGACGGTAAAATCATCCCATAGTGCAATATCCTGTGGGACAAAACCAATTTCCTTTTTCACTAGTTTTGATTCAGTTTCGTATGATTTGTTATGCAACGTTATCGTTCCGGATGTTGGCTTCGATAATGCTGCCAAAATGTGCAGCATGGTTGATTTGCCTGCACCATTCTCACCGACAAGGCCAATAATTTCCCCAGGTTTGGCTGCAAATGAGACGGTATCGAGAATTTTTCTTTTACCATATACTTTTGAAAGAGCTTGGACATTAAGCATGAAATCGCTCCTTTCTGACCAGCCAAAAAACAGCTAGTACCATAATCATAACGGACCATAAATTAACATATTCCCCTGATAGCAGCGGTGCCAATGGATTAACAAAATCAAACCACGCCGGACTGTCAATGGATGCTGCTGGGAGCACAGCACCACTGCTGATGCCAACAATTAAAACCAGCGCAAATGATACGGTGTAATATAATAATGTGTTCCTGAAAAGATGGGCAAACAGAAATGCAGCCATATTGATGAATAGACGATAAACAATAAGGCTCACGACGCTGATCCATTCCCCGAACATAAATAAGAATATGCTTACAGTGACAAGGTCGACAAGGAATAGCACGACACTGTATAACATAAAGTTTTGCAGCAAATATGATTTTAGTGACCACCGTGAAAATGCTAAACGTAAAATCGCTTTCGACCGCTTCTCCTTTATAACCCAGTCAAACACGAGCATTGTGGAAAGGAGTGTGCATATGCTCCATAATCCCCAAATAGGGAAAAGGGGCGGGGTTTGGTTTGCTTCCATAACCGTGTCATCGAACGAAAATGCTGTGTCCAGCAGGTTTTCATCTTGCTGGATTTCTTTGCTTTTTGCAGTGATTTCTTCATATGTCCATCCCGTATTTCCATTGTGCTGCTGCTCAAGTTCTTGAACGACAAATGCTGCTTTTGACCTTCCTGTCTCCTGTTGTACATAAGATAAAATCATTTCTTTGACTGCCGAATAAGCAAATGATAAATCGGATTGAAAACTGGTAATCAGCCGATCGCGATGATCCCGCTGTACGTTTTCTTCAAATCCTTCATGAATCACGAATACACTGTCCAGCTCATGTTTTTCCAGATCATGTAATGATTGATTTTCAGAAAGTATTTCCGCCCTGATAAAAGGGGTCGATTTAATGTCCTGTACCAATTCTTCAGAGGCCGCTGTTTGTTCCTCCATGACAATACCGACCGGAACTTTTGTATCGTCTTGCAATGTTTCTGTTATAGCCGTGATACCTGTTGTGGCAAGGATGGGAAACAGAAGCCAGAATATAATGCTTACCCATTGTTTTTTCCAATGCATGAAGCGCGTTGCCATAATCTGTTTCATTGGAATGCACGCTCCTTCCACAGTGATATGCCAATCATAAGCAGTATAGCAGATGACAGCATGAGCGACATCGGGACGTAATCAGCATAAAGCCTGCCATTCAGCAAAATTTCCTGGAGCCAATGGTACCCTTCACTTGCAAAAAA
The DNA here is from genome assembly GCF_900112045.1 of Lentibacillus halodurans. Taxonomy (GTDB): domain Bacteria; phylum Bacillota; class Bacilli; order Bacillales; family Amphibacillaceae; genus Lentibacillus; species Lentibacillus halodurans. The sequence goes on along the minus strand of NZ_FOJW01000011.1, from coordinate 48,849 downwards.
ATATGGAAGCAGATTCTGTGCATACAACGGGAAATACAAGGTTGGTACAATCGCTCCACTTGCCAGTAAAGTAACCAGCGTAAATATTGATTGTGCGAGCAATCGTATTTTTTGCCCTGAGAAAAGTATTTCGAGTATGGCCGTGATGAACAGGTACGTTAAACTGTATAATACGGTGATGATACCAATTCGCACGTAATCTTCACCATATAGTGTAATATCCATTAACGCGATATAGATATAAAATAAAATTCCTGCAAACATACTTGCAAATATGAAAGCAGTTATGATTTTGGCCGTCAGCTGGTGAAGCACTTTCACGCCATACAACCGCATTCTGTCCTGCATGCGCTTTTGCTCCTCATTCGTAAAAAATAAATAAAAAGTCAGGAGCCATATGGTCATGATCATAAACCATGCTGCCAGACCGTAGTAGTGTACAGGTGTACTGGTAGCATTATTGCTGATTTGTTCCTCGTCCAATATTTTGTCTTTTCCGACAGCATAGACAAGAAAGTTGTTAAATTGTTGAAACAGCATGTCTTGTCGTGTTTCAGGCTCAAGGGACATCTGTTTAGCGTAAAAATTAATCGTTAAAATATTAGCCTGTGATGCACGAATGTGCCTTGCAATACTATCGAGTAATTCTTTAACAAGATAACTTTCTGTCCGCTTGTTCGGATTTCCGGTTATACTCAATGTGACAGAATTTCCGTTGTATAAGCTTTCGGTAAACCCTTTCGGAAAGCTTACATAGGCACTTAATCTGTCGTCTATTTGTGTTTTTGCCTGTGCCTCTGTCAGTGATTCCATTTTTATAAAGCTTCCCAGCTGAGATGATTCCTCGATTATTTCGGTGACCATTTCTGTTTCCGGTGACTGATCCAGATCTACCAGTCCGACATGAATTGGTTCTTGTTCATGAGGCGTGAATATGGAAATAGCCACAAAAGCAATGAGAGATACAAGTATAATCGGGAACAGTAAAAGAAGAGGAAGTGATAGCCACTTCCTCTGCAATTTCTTCAGATTGCTTCGTATAAATAGAATACTATGCTTGATAAATGTCATGCCGGCACTTCCTCATTAAAAGCTGTTCATACTATCGCCAGGAGCACCCATAATCTCCATCAGCCATTGCTGAAATTGCGTTGCCACTTCTGTTTGGAAATATTGTTCCAATTCGTTTAAGGACATGCCGCCAAGATTTTTCGCATTGGCATCATCAGGCTGCTCCACTTCATTAATTGTTTGGGCATCATTCTTTACATGCAAGCTGATGATATCCTGTGGAAGATCCGGAATTTCGACCGTAAGTGTGTGCTCAGCATTCATTTGATCATTATCATACGTTGCCTCTCCGTTCCAGTTCAGACTTCCGGAGTCGTTCGTACTTTGGCTGTTTAATGAAAAAGTTCGTTCAAATTCTCTTGTTCCATCCTCGAGTGTGGATGTACCCGTGTATGATAACTCTATATCACCTGCAGCAACTGAAATGGAATCATCGAGTGCATTATCTTGATTAGACAGATCAGCATTCAAGGTTAATGCCCCTTCGTCTATCGCGAATTCATAGTCAATGGTTTGCTGTGCGTCTTGTAGTAATTGATTGCCTTGGACAGTGAGGGACACTGTTTCTTCATCTTTTGGCGCCATACTGACGGAAAAATCCCGTTTGACGATCAAATCGTCCTGTACCCAAACGACAGACGTTAGACCATCCGGAATCTGGAAATCTTCCAAACCGTTAATTGTTTCATCGATAGATTGCTCGAAATCTTCCATCATGGTATCCACTTCATTTTCCATTTCAGCAGGCATTGTATTGGATGCAAATATACCAAATTGTTGCATCTTGATTTGATCCTTAATGATTTCTTTTAACTGATCATCATTTTTCATTTTTTCCAGAACGGTAGTTACCAATTCTTTAACTTCCTGCTCTGAAAGCTGAAGGGTTATTTTTTCTGTATCGATCGACTCATCCTGGACAGTGACTGTCTCATCTGCTGATTCAAAAGCATCATCCGGCAGTTCGTTATAAATCATCGCAAAATATTCATCTGCTATATAGGATTGATCTTCATCTGACAGCATGCCATCCATCTGGTTGAATAATTGCTCAAAATCTATATTGAAATCGTTGAGTGATGGGTCTGCTTCCTGCAATAGTGCCGTTAAATCGTCATCTTTGATCTGCAGTCCTTCCTCCAGAAATGGTAGCTCCAATTGGACATTATCAGCATCAACATACATACTGACGTCATTAATATCGATTCCTGCGAAGTTCATTTGCAGATCTGCTGCCAGCTGGTTTTCATCCTGATTCAATTGAGATGTCAGCTGTATGGTTGAATTATTAATCAGCTGTTCAGGACTCATTCCCATTCCATTGCTTGGCGGGCCGTTATACTCAGCTGACAATTCCAATGAATTTTCAGTTGGATTTTCCATTGTCGTTTTTGCCCAGTCAAACTCCGACTGATAACGTTCCTCCACTTTTTCGGTGATAAATTCAATAGTGTTTTTCTCAGCACTAAAATACTGTGCCTTTGGAGAACCGGTCTTCAATACAAAGGCTGCCACACTCCCTCCAATCACCAATAAAGCCGCAACTATGATGGCTATGTATTTTTTGGGTATTCCTTTCTTCGCTTCACCATTCTGTTCCATTTAACTGATCTCCTTTCTAAATCTCTATAAATATATGTATTATGATGTCCTTGTCCTAATACAGCAATTCAATTATATACCATTCTTTAAATCAATGGTCAATAGTGTTGAAAAATGTTGTAAAATGACAGCCGCAAAAAATCTGTTATATAAGTGTATTAAATAGGTCAATAGACTCATAACAATGGACTAAATAAAAAATTTTCATGATAATTGGATTATAGACAGGGACTTATGATTCATTTTCATAAAAACAACCAGATTCACATTTCTGACGTTATAAAAAAAGATAGATGCATCTTACCGCATCTATCTTTTTCCATCAGCTGTTGTTTGCCTGTTTGACACCTTGTTCCAATGCTTCAAGCATATCATGTTTGTCTTGTTCATCAGATTGCTCCCAAATCAGTTCAAAAAGTACCCCTAAACCTGGAAGCATTTTTTCTTCGCCGTCTTGAATAGCATCGACAATTGTTGCTTCCAATTGTCCCTGGTCATTTTCTGCGATATTGGATACAATAGCTTTACGTAAATTCAGATCCATGAAACCACCTCTTCAGATTGATTAAACTAACAATAGTTTGACCGCTGCAATCAAAAATATGTATGATAAGAAAATAAATTGCCGAAATGGGATGAACACAATGATCACATCATTGCAAAATACAAAAGTGAAACAATGGATGAAATTGCACAAACGAAAAGGCCGCAAGCAATCCGGGATGTTTTTAATTGAAGGATTCCATTTGATTGAAGAAGCGTATCAAAGTAAATGGGGAATCAACGAAATAATGATAGTGGAAGGGCTTCATTATCCGGACTGGTGCGATCATTTTTCCATGACGACTGTCAGCAGGAATGTCCTGCAGCATATAACGCAGACAGAAACGCCGCAGGGAATAGCAGCGGTGGTAAGCATGCGACAACCGGAAGAAGTCATGTGTCATACGGCATTATTAATTGATTCGATTCAAGATCCGGGCAACCTAGGTACCATGATTCGAACCGCAGATGCGGCCGGTTTTGATAAGGTTATACTTGGTAATAATACGGTTGATGTATATAATGATAAAGTTATCCGTGCAACACAAGGTTCATTATTCCACCTGCCGATTATACAGGCTGATCTCAAGGCAAAAATACCTGAATTACAGGCCGAAGGATTTTCCGTATGGGCATCATCACTGGAACATGCCATTGCACTGGAACAAGCTGAAGTTACCGGCAAAACAGCGTTGATTGTAGGAAATGAAGGGGCAGGCGTACGGGATGAACTGATCCGACTGGTAGATCAATCAGTTAAAATTCCAATTTACGGAAAAGCCGAATCATTGAATGTCAGTGTTGCAGCAGGTATCCTAATGTATTATATTAAACGGTAGCAGTTGCAAACTGCCGGTAAATTGTCTATAATGAAATAAATTTGACCTGTGCAAAGCAAAGTATTAATAGCTGTGAAAGAGACTGGCGCAATACATTCCTGCGGCAAAAGGGAAGAGATGTCATAGACTGAGAGCATCTCTGCTGTATGGATTGCTGCCATTTCACTCTGGAGCTGGCACTTGGACCTAGTATAAGTAAAGGTGCCCCGGATCATATAATCCGTTATCAAATTGGAGTTGGACACGGAATAACTGTGTCAACAAGGGTGGTACCGCGACATCATAGCCTCGTCCCTTAGTGGGAATGGGGGCTTTTTTTATTAGTCAAAAACAAATGCTTGTGGATAAATTATTGGCATGAACAGTTGCATTCCACTCCAGCGCTCTACGATAGCGAGACTTCCCTCGCCTTCGTACGATAAGTCAACATCGGTTCCTTGCAGTCGCCGTGTTTCCTTTATCTCCCGCGGTTCAGTCCAGTCCGTACGTCACTGACCGGGCACTTGCGCTTTTGATTTTGTTCAGCATTATTTGATAGCAACATTTTACGAGGAGGCATTATTCATGAAAGAGCAGTTGGAAAACATCCGCCAGGAAGCACTCGCTAAAGTAAGCGAGGCGGCAGATTTAAAAGAACTTCAGGATATCAAAGTAACCTATTTGGGTAAAAAAGGATCCCTGACAAGTGTGCTGCGTGGTATGGGGAACCTTTCCAAAGAAGAGAGACCTGTTGTGGGTGAGATCGCCAACAATGTGCGTGAGGCCATTACAAAGGAAATAGACGAAAAGACTGATGCCCTTGAGCAAGCTGCACTGGAAGAAAAGCTTGAAAACGAGGCACTTGATGTCACATTGCCTGGCCGTCCGGTGCAGGTTGGCGGGGCCCACTTACTGACAAGCATCATTGAGGAAATTGAGGACTTGTTTATTGGCATGGGCTATGAAGTACGGGAAGGTCCGGAAGTGGAAACCGACTATTTCAATTTCGAGGCGCTGAACTTGCCTAAAGGGCATCCAGCGCGTGATATGCAGGATACATTTTATATTACAAATGAGCTGCTACTCCGGACGCATACATCACCAGTGCAGGCCAGGACAATGCAGCATTACGGCGGAACACAGCCCGTTAGAATGATTTGCCCAGGCAAGGTTTATCGCCGCGATACAGATGATGCAACACATTCCCATCAATTTACACAAATCGAAGGACTTTATGTTGATAAAAATGTCCGGATGAGTGATTTGAAAGGGACGCTGGATAATTTTGCCAAAAGCATGTTTGGTGATGACCGTGAAATCCGTCTGCGTCCAAGTTTCTTTCCGTTTACCGAGCCATCTGTTGAGATGGATATTTCTTGTAAAGTGTGTAAAGGAGATGGTTGTTCTGTCTGCAAGCACTCAGGCTGGATCGAAATTCTCGGGGGCGGAATGGTTCATCCGAATGTATTGGAAATGGCCGGCTATGATTCTGAGGAATATACTGGGTTTGCGTTCGGAATGGGACCGGAGCGAATTGCCATGCTGAAGTACGGAATTGATGATATCCGTCATTTCTATACCAATGACAAGCGGTTTATTACCCAGTATCATCATGCTAAAGGAGGAACATTGTAGTGTTAGTATCATTAAATTGGCTGAAAAATTACGTTGATATCAGCTCGAACACCCCCGAAGATTTGGCGGAAAAAATTTCGAAGGCGGGTATCGAAGTCGATGGAATTGCGTATATAGCAGCGGAAAGCAGCGGTGTCGTTGTCGGTCATGTTGAATCGTGTGAGCAACACCCGAATGCAGATAAATTGAATCTGTGCCAGGTTGATGTCGGTAATGAACAACTGCAGATCATCTGCGGTGCACCAAATGTCCGACAGGGGCAGAAGGTGGCAGTTGCTAAGCCTGGAGCTGTGCTGCCTAATAATTTCAAAATCAAAAAAGTAAAATTGCGCGGTGTCGAATCCAATGGCATGATTTGCTCACTCCAGGAACTCGGCATTGACGAGAAATATGTTCCGAAAGACATTGCTGAGGGCATTTTTGTGTTTCCAGATGATGTTACAGTCGGTGAAAGTGTTGAGCCGCTTCTGAATTTAAACGATGCCGTACTGGAATTTGACTTGACGCCGAATCGTGCAGATGCCTTAAGTATGCTTGGCGTTGCATATGAAACAGCTGCCATTCTTGATCAGGAAGTCCACTTGCCGAGTGAAACGGTACACCCTGGCGGCGGAAAAACTGGTGATTACGTATCAGTAAAAGTGGAAGCACCCGAGTTGAATCCGTACTATGGAGCATTTATCGCAAGAGATGTTGAGATCAAACCATCGCCTATGTGGATGCGCAATGCTTTAATGGCCGCTGGTATCCGTCCGATTAATAATGTGGTGGACATTACCAATTATGTTTTGCTCGAGTATGGACAGCCGTTGCATGCATTTGATTATGACCGGTTTGGATCGGACCAGGTAGTAACCCGCCGTGCTGAACAAAATGAAAAAATGACGACACTGGATGGTGAACAGAGAACATTATCCAATGAGAATCTTGTCATCACTAACGGAAAAGAACCGGTCGCTCTTGCTGGTGTAATGGGCGGTTTGCATACGGAAGTCAATGAAAATACGACAACTGTTTTACTAGAGGCTGCCTATTTTGCCCCATTTGCAGTCCGTACAACAGTTAAAGACACCGGACTGCGGAGTGACTCGAGTACAAGGTTCGAAAAAAGTGTTGACCCTAACCGGGTTGAACGTGCCGGACTGCGTGCATGCCATTTGCTCGAAAAATACGCAGGGGCGACCATTCTGGCTGATCCCGTATCATTTGATGAATTGGATCGCAGTGAAACAACAGTGGTTATCGAAACCGATGAGATTAATAATCGGTTGGGTACGGCCATTACTACAGAGGATATTGGTCTCATCTTAAATAGGCTGCAATTCTTGTTCGAGCAGGACAATGATCGATTTGTTGTGAAAGTTCCGACCCGTCGCGGGGATATCACGATTTTTGAGGATATGCTTGAGGAAGTGGCAAGGATTTACGGCTATGATCATTTGCCATATACGTTACCGAAAGGCTCATCACAGGCTGGCGGGCTAACGAAAAAACAACAGTTGAAACGTGAAGTAAAAAACTATTTGCAAAGTACTGGCCTAATGGAAACGATCACTTATTCATTAACCGATGATGCCGTGATTAATAAACTGATCAGTCCGGAATTGCGGAAGAAAAGTCCGAATCCGGTCCAGCTCTCGATGCCGATGAGTGAGGATCATCAATATTTGCGCCTGAGTATTTTGCCGGAGCTGCTGAAAACATTGGCGTATAATCGCGCACGCAAACAGACGAACATTCAATACTTTGAGCTTGGAAATGTGTTCGTTACGGATGAAACAACACTTTCAACGCAACCGGATGAACAATTGCGCCTGGCTGGAGCGCTTACGGGTCTGTGGGTTCATCATCCATGGCAGCAGGAAAAAAAGCAGGTTGACTTTTATTTAATCAAGGGGATTATAGAAGGATTATTCGATCTGCTAAATATTCCGATTTCCTTTGAACAAACAAAATTGCCTGACATGCATCCAGGGAGATGTGCTACGGTTTCATCCGGCAATCGTGTTATCGGATTTTTGGGTCAGGTTCATCCATCACTGGAAAAAACAATGGATATAAATGAAACGTATGTATTTGACATCGATATGGAGGCCGTTTTACACGGTTATACGAATACAACCGGCTACAAGCCAATTCCAAAATATCCATCAGTCGCAAGAGATATTGCCTTTATTGTTGATGAAGAGGTCAATGCCGGAGATTTGCAGGAAACAATCACAGCGGCCGGTTCACCACTGGTTCAGGACGTTCAGATTTTTGATGTGTATAAAGGAGAAAATTTGCCTGATGGTAAAAAGTCCATTGCGTACAGCCTGCTTTATCAGGATCCGGAAAAAACCCTGAAAGACGACGAGGTGGAGCAATCTTATCAGAAAATCGTGGATACAGTGAATAAAAAATTTAACGCATATGTACGTTCATAATAAAAGCAGAGCAGGCACGCTTATCTGGTGCCTGCTCTGCTTTTTATAAGGCTGTTTTCAAAAAGATTGTTGTTTTTGACACAAAAGCTACAAACTGCGACACAGAACTAAGAGAGACCGGTTGGTATCATTTAGCGGGCTTTTCTGAAGATGTAGCTGGAATATACTCGTTTTCCGTGGGCTCACCACGAGTCTCCTGCGGGAACAGCGACAGTATAAAGACCCCGCAGTGAGGAACGAACGAGGAGGCTGGGACCGTCGTCCGCGGAAAGCGACGAGCTTAAGCTGCGGTAGCAAGGATGCTGCTTCACTGAAAGAAATTGCAACACGACGAGTACATGTGTGATTCCGGAGTGGTGTCATTGCACACAACTTTTTCACTGTGTGTCGCAGTTAATAGCAACGCTAAGGGTTTTGAAGAGCAACACAAGTTACGAAAAGAGCTTTTCATAAAAGGGATTGTGCTTTTTTCGTATTGGCAAAATGGGTCTTGGCGCATGTGTTCAGTATTTCCCGGTCTTTTGATTTCATCATACGGGCGGCTGCCTGGTCAACTTTTCCCGATGCGCCTTTAGGCAGTGTAAAGCCAGTTTTTTTCGATAACTGCTCCATTTCTTTTAAAAAGCTCGTTCTGGCAATGATAGAGCTAGCAGCTACTGCGATGGAATGACTTTCTGCTTTCGTCATGAAATACGTGTTATCCGGCAATTGCTCATTTTCGGCAGCAAGATAACGCTTGTAGACTGGCACTTCACAAAACTGGTCAATCAATATACCATCTACTTCCGCTGAATCCACTTTGCTTAAAACATTGGTGATCGCATGATGATGAAGCATGGCTTTCATTTTTCCCTGTGACCAGCCCTGTTTTTGCAAATGGTTGTATTTCTCATTTCGCAATACTAAAAGTGAATAAGGCATGTCAAGCTTTAGGATGTCATTGGCTATTTGGCGGATAGTCGTATCGCCAAGATTTTTGGAGTCCCTTACACCTAATTCTTTTAACAAATCTATTTGGTCTTTTTTTACAAAAATGGCCGCTGCGGTGATCGGGCCAAAATAATCGCCTGTTCCTGCTTCATCTGAACCAATATGGTTTCCGGTTAATAGTGTCTCCGGTGGTGTGAATACCGTTTGCTGCCGGGCGGGCTTTTTCGGTTTTGCCGATTTTTCCGTCTCAATGTCAGCCCATTTTTTGGCCTCTGCAGCCGGGTCTTTTCCCTGAAATAAAACTTTTCCGGATTGATAGGCAGTGATGACCGCATTGGTTGTTCTGGCCCGAAAAACAGCTCCCTGTGGTGTCGTTTGCAAACGATCGGAATAGTAAATTTTCATTTGATCAAGTGTTTCCGCTGTTAATACGTATACATGTTGTGGCATGGTGAACCTCCGTTTTTTACTCATCTAGCGCATTGCAATTTAATATATCATTTTTGGATTTCCGATTGAAGGTTTTTGTGTTACGATATATTCGATTATGTTAACGTAAAAAATAATAAATGAATAGTTGATCTTATAAGAAAATGAAACATTCTCATGATAAGGAACCGTTGAAAAATAACGATTACAGGAGGCTGACGAGTGTGACCCAGGATGATAAAACACGGGTAACCGTTGAGATATATAATAAAAATTATACAATAGTCGGAAATGAAGATACAAGTCATGTCCGTCTGGTTGCCAGTCAGGTGGATCATAAAATGCGTGAAATTCACGGGTCAAACCAGCAGCTTACAACGGCGGAGCTGGCAGTACTTACCGCTGTCAATACAATGAATGACTATATGAAATTAAAAGAGGACTATGCAGCACTCATGGGATCACAAAATAGGAAAGAGGAACAGTAATATATGGTAAACTTCATACTCATCATATTATTGATTTTTGGTTTTTTAATCGGGTTAAAAAGAGGATTTATTTTACAGGCATTTCATCTAATCGGATTTATTACATCCTTCATTCTTGCAGCTTTATACTATGATGAACTAGCACCACGGCTGGCATTGTGGATACCGTATCCGGAACTCGATAATAATAGTGCGTGGGCGGACTTTCTGCAAGCTTTACCACTCGAGGGTGCTTTTTATAATGCAATTGCATTTGCCATTATCTTTTTTGCAGTTAAGATACTTCTGCAAATCATCGCATCCATGCTCGATTTTGTGGCGGAATTGCCGATATTGCATTCGCTCAATAAACTGCTTGGTGCGGTGCTGGGATTTGTTGAAGTATACTTGCTCATTTTTATTGTATTGTACATTCTGGCATTGACACCAATGACAGAGATTCAATCATGGATCAATGGCTCATCGATTGCATTGTTTATCATTGAACACACACCATTTTTATCAGAACAAATCAGAACATTATGGTTTACAAGCATGAATGAATTGATGCGTGCCAATTGAAACGAATAGGAGCTGGCTGATTTAAATAATAGGCAATACGGTTGTATGTTGTGTACAATGAGTATAGTCTTGTTTGAATCGGCCTTTTTAATGACAATCAAAGCAGGTGAATTGATATGGCTGTGAATAAAAAAGATGTGATAAAATTATTGGAAAAAATAGCCGTCTATTTGGAACTTAAAGGGGAAAACCCATTCAAGATTTCTGCGTATCGCAAGGCAGCTCAGGCACTCGAACGTGATGAGCGTTCAATAACGGCTATTGATGATTTTACGAAAATCAAAGGGATTGGCAAGGGAACTGCTGCTGTTATATCGGAATATATTCAACAGGAAACGTCTGAAACGCTCACCCAGCTGGAAAAGGAAATTCCTAAAGGATTAGTTCCATTGCTGAATTTGCCTGGTCTTGGCGGAAAGAAACTGGCCAAACTCTATCAGGAACTCGGTGTTACGGATGCCGACTCGCTGAAAAAGGCATGTGAAAATGGACAAGTAGAGAATCTTGATGGATTTGGTAAAAAATCTGCTGAAAAAATTTTAGCGGCATTGAACGAAGCAAATAAACGACCTGAACGATTACCGATTGCTGTAATGCTTCCTATCGCTGAACAGATTGAAGGTTATTTGAGTACGATTCCGGAGATTCATGACTATTCGCGCGCAGGTAGCTTGAGAAGGATGCGCGAAACCATCAGAGACATTGATTTCATTATTGCAGCTGAAAATTTCGGAGCTGTCCGCGATCGTCTGCTTGAAATGGAACAGATTAAGGAGATTATTGCACAAGGCGACACAAAAGTTTCTGTTACACTTGAGGATGTTTACGATATCAATGTGGATTTCCGGATTGTTGAAGCGGATGAATTTGCCTCGACGTTGCATCATTTTACCGGCTCTAAGGATCATAATGTCGCCATGAGGCAGCTTGCCAAGTCAAAAGGTGAAAAAATCAATGAATATGGCGTGGAAGTAGAGGAAACTGGAGAGATATTAACATTTAAAAGTGAACAGCAATTTTTTGATCATTTTAACCTTCATTATATTCCGCCTGAAGTCCGTGAAAATACCGGTGAAGTGGAAGCCTACCGTGATCCTGTTTCATTAATTGAATTGGATGATATCCGTGGTGATTTGCATATGCACACGACCTGGAGCGACGGTGCCCAATCACTGGAAGAGATGGTCAACCAGGCACGTGTGAAACACTATGATTATATAGCGATTACTGATCACTCCAAGTTTCTCCGGGTCGCCAACGGGTTAAATGAAACACGGCTGCGCAAACAACGGGAAGAAATAGCCAAATTAAATGAAATATATGATGATATCCATATTTTCGCCGGTGTTGAAATGGACATTTTACCGGATGGGACGTTAGATTTCGACCATGATTTTTTACAGGAAATGGATTTTGTGATTGGTGCCATCCATTCAAGTTTTAATCAATCACAGGACAAAATAATGGCACGATTAAATGCGGCACTGGAAAACCCGTACGTATCTTTGATTGCACATCCTACCGGCAGACTGATTGGCCGGCGTAAAGGCTACAGTGTGGATGTAGAACGTCTGATTGAACGTGCCAAAGAAACAAATACCGCTCTTGAGATCAATGCTAATCCGAACCGGCTGGACCTGTCCAGTGAATGGGTACGGCTGGCTCAAGAGGCTGGAGTTAACATCGCCATCAATACGGATGCTCATGATTATCACATGCTTGATCATATGAAGTACGGTGTCAGCGCTGCCCGTAAAGGATGGATCGAGAAGGATACGGTCATGAACACATGGCCTAAACAGAAACTTATGGCATTTATGAATCGTATAACTGAGCAAGAACAAACGTAAAGTTCAAAGCGCGATACGTTTAACCACTTAAAGGGGAAAATCCTGATGAACGAACGAATTCTGCAGACGCTGGAATTTAATAAAGTGATTGAACAATTGAATAATCAGGCAGCGACTTTGATTGGGAAAGAAATGGCTTTACAGCTGAAACCTTCAACCGATATAGCTGCTGTCAAGGAAATGCAGGCGGAAACCGATGAGGCAAGTCAGATATTACGTTTGAATATGGCTGTACCTTTAGGGGGAGTTACCGACATTCGCCCAAGCATCAAGCGGAGTGTCATCGGTGGTGTATTGTCAGCAGAAGAATGTCTTGATGTTTCCAATACGCTTTACGGAGGACGCCAGGTTAAAAACTTTTTAGAAAAGATAGAGGCGGATTTGCCGATTTTAAAGGGGCTTGCTGGAAGGATTATAACATTACGCGAGCTGGAGACAAGGATCAATAGTTGTATCGATGATCGGGGAAATATCATGGATAGTGCCTCTGATAAATTACGAAGCATCCGTTCTTCCATTCGCACGTATGAAAGCAAAGTGCGTGATAAGCTGGACAGCTATACCAAATCACAAAGTAAAATGTTATCAGATGCCATCATTACGATCAGGAATGACCGTTATGTCTTGCCGGTAAAACAGGAATACCGCGGGGCTGTCGGGGGAATCGTTCATGATCAGTCGGCCTCTGGTGCAACACTATTCATGGAACCAAAAGCAGTCGTCGATCTGAATAACCAACTGCAGGAAGCAAGCGTAAAAGAGAAGCAGGAGATTGACCGGATTCTTAGCGGGCTGAGCGCGGAAATTGCTAATCATGAAGCATTCCTTTCCGAAAATATTTCAGTATTGTCCAAAATTGATTTTATCACTGCAAGGGCAAAACTGGGAAAACAGATGAATGCTGCTATGCCGGTAATCAATGATGCCGGTATGATCAATGTGAAACAAGCGCGGCACCCGTTAATTCCGGATGATGAAGTCATTTCAAATGATGTTATCCTCGGAGATGACTATACATCGATTGTCATTACCGGTCCAAACACAGGCGGAAAAACGGTTACATTAAAAATGATCGGACTGTTTACGTTGATGGCGCAATCCGGTCTGCAGATTCCTGCAGCAGACGGCTGTGAGATGGCAGTTTTCAGCGATGTTTTCGCCGATATTGGTGACGAACAGTCTATTGAACAAAGCTTAAGCACCTTTTCGTCGCATATGACTAACATTGTTTCCATTCTGCAGCAGGTTAATCATAGATCACTGGTTTTATTCGATGAGCTTGGTGCAGGTACAGATCCTCAGGAAGGTGCTTCCCTGGCCATGTCCATACTGGATGACGTCATTTCCAAAGGTGCACGTGTAGTGGCAACAACGCACTATCCTGAATTGAAGGCTTACGGTTATAACCGGGAAAATGTTGTCAATGCATCAGTGGAATTTGATGTGGAAACGTTGCAGCCTACCTATCGCTTATTGATTGGTGTGCCCGGCCGGAGTAATGCGTTTGAAATAGCAAAACGCCTGGGACTTGAGCAGTCGGTTATTGACCAGGCAAAAAATCATGTTGGAATTGACTCTGAAAGCGTTGAAAACATGATTGCTTCACTCGATCAATCACGGCGTCAGGCTGAAGCTGATTATGAGCGGGCGCATGAAGTACTGCAGGAAAGTGAAAAGTTGCACACAGACCTTCAGAAAGCATGGAAACAGTTTAAAGATAAGCGTGAATCGTTATACAAGAAAGCGGAAGATAAAGCAGAAAAGGCATTACAGAAAGCCCGTGACGAAGCTGAAACGATTGTGGATGAAATACGCCATATGAAAACCGGCGCACAGTTGAAGGAACACGAATGGATTGAAGCCCGAAAAATGCTGGAAGAAGCGCAGCCGGATTTATCTGCTAAAAAACCGGATAAGCCGAAACAAGCAGCCCGATCAAAACAGGAACTAAAGCCGGGAGACGAAATAAAGCTGCTGTCAGCAAATCAGAGAGGAACTGTACTGGATAAAGTAAGCGAAAATGAATACCTGATTCAAGTCGGTATTATGAAAGTCAAAGTGAAGCACAATGAGATACAACTGGTAAAAAACAAAAGCCCGGTCACTGAAAAGCCGCTTACAACGGTTAAAGGATCCCACTATGATGTGAAAACAGAACTTGACCTGCGTGGTGAGCGGTATGAGGATGCATTTAGCCGATTGGAGAAATATATTGATGATGCATTGCTTGCCGGATACCCCAAAGTTTTTATCATTCACGGTAAAGGTACAGGCGCACTTCGGAAAGGTGTGAAAGAGCTTGCAGACAATCACCCGCGTATTGTATCAGACAGACCAGGTTCTGCTGGGGAAGGTGGAAGCGGCGTAACCGTTCTGGAATTGAGGTAATTGAAACTGGCAAAGGGGTTTGTTGAGATGACTGGTTTTTGGGAAAATATCTTTGTAGAAACCGCTGCACGCTACAGTGTTGTTATTCTTTGTACGATTGTATTTCTTGCTGTGTTCGAATTTGTGACCTCGTATCGTAACTGGCAGGAGATCAAACATGGCAATGTCGCAGTGGCCATGGCAACAGGCGGGAAAATATTTGGTCTTGCTATTATTTTTCGGTATTCGATTGAACATAATGATACATTGATCGAGACGATTGGCTGGGGTACCTTTGGATTTATACTGCTGCTTTTCGGCTATGCCATCTTTGAATTTATGACACCATCCATTAAAATTGATCAGGAAATTGGAAAGGGAAATAATGCAGTTGGACTTATATCGTTGCTCATTTCGGTTGGATTGGCATTTGTCATCGGAGCGAGTATTGGGGGAGATTAAATTGTTGCTGGAACGACTGGCAAAAATCATGTTTATCGTTGCTGTGGTGTTTTTGGTTGTCGGTATTATCTATTTCATTTAAGGGATCGTTGAAAATTCAAATGACTACAGGGGGATTTTCAAGGAATCACCACAAGATGTGCTGGTGCAGGCATTGTGAATAGATAACTACTCACTTGAACCTGCTCCCTGCCATTTTTCGCCTTATTATTGCTGGAGCAGAATGTCGACTGCTTAGCCACCATGTCCTGTATCCTCTTTTTTGAATATTGACTTAAATAAATAATCCAGAAACGTATATATAAAATTTCAAAAAATACGAATTTATCGGTATAATGTGGGTAGCAAATAAAAAGGAGGAAAATTTTATGGTGGATCAAAAGAACTGGCATGCTCATTATCCGGATGAAATTCCGGCAACGATCACTTATGATGAAAAACCGCTTGATTCCTTTTTGGCATTAACTGCTGATCAATTCCCTGAAAAGAAAGCGCTTCATTTTATGGGCAAAGAGATGACATTTGCTGAAGTCTATTCACAGGCAAAGAAATTGGCGGGTTACCTTCAGTCATTGGGCCTCGATAAAGGTGATCGGGTTGCCATTATGCTTCCGAATTGCCCGCAAGCGGTGATCAGTTATTATGGAGCACTGCTGGCCGGGGCGGTTGTTGTTCAGACAAATCCGTTGTATAAAGAAAGGGAGCTTGAATATCAGCTTAACGATTCAGGAGCGGCGTTTATTGTTTGTTTGGATATCTTGCTGCCGCGTGTCACCAATGTTCGGGGAAATACACAATTAAAACATACAATCGTGACAGGCATCAAAGACTATTTGCCTTTTCCTAAAAACCTGATATACCCATTTATTCAGAAAAAAGAGTATAATATGGTTGTGAAAGTTGAACAATCAGAGGATATACATGTATGGCAATCGGTCATTGAAAACGCACATGAACAATATACGCCAGCAGATGTAAATCCGAAAGACGATTTGGCATTACTGCAATATACAGGAGGAACAACCGGACATCCAAAAGGTGTCATGCTTACTCACTATAACCTTGTTGCCAACGTGCAAATGTGTCAAAAATGGTTATATAAAACCAAACCAGGTGAGGAAAAAATTTTGGGTGTACTGCCATTTTTCCACGTATATGGGATGACCACCGTTATGAATATGTCAATTATGTACGGTTTTGAAATGATTCTGATGCCTAAATTTGATGCTGAAGATGTACTTAAAACGATCCAAAAACAAAAACCGACCATGTTTCCTGGAGCACCAACGATCTATGTAGGGCTATTAAATCATCCGAACTTGAAAAAATATGACCTGTCGTCAATTGAAGCTTGCATCAGTGGATCAGCGCCCTTGCCACTGGAGGTTCAGCAGCAATTTGAAAAAGTTACCAATGGCAATCTTGTAGAGGGATATGGTTTAACCGAATCATCACCGGTCACACATGCGAATTTCATATGGAGCAAACGGGTTAATGGCAGTATCGGTGTCCCATGGCCTGATACAGATGCTAAAGTTTTCCTGGAAACCGGTGAAGAAACTGAAGTAGGGGAAATAGGCGAAATTGCTGTCAAGGGGCCGCAAGTTATGAAAGGCTACTGGAACAACCAGGATGAGACCGACAACGTATTAAAAGATGGATGGTTGTTCACTGGTGATATAGGCTATATGGATGAAGATGGCTATTTTTATATTGTCGATCGAAAAAAGAATATGATTATTGCCGGGGGATACAATATTTATCCACGTGAAGTCGAGGAAGTATTATACGAAAATGAAGCAGTTCAAGAGGCTGTAGTCGCAGGTGTTCCGGATCCATATCGCGGTGAAACGGTAAAAGCCTATGTCGTTCTAAAACCAGGTCATCAAGTGGAAGAAGAAGCGTTAAATGCTTTTTGCCGCAATCATCTGGCAGCATTCAAAGTACCGAGAATTTACGAATTCCGTGACGAACTGCCAAAAACAGCAGTCGGAAAAGTGTTACGCCGGCAACTGATTGATGAGGAAAAAGAAACGAACAATCAGACCGTTTGAATCTCTGAACATAACACCACAACTTTTTTAACGTCAGAACAATAAATGGGTGGTTGAGCATATAAGAAACAATGCTTTTTTACGATAAGGATTTGGCGAAAGCCAGTTTTTGTAATATATAGAACAGGCTGTATATTGACATATGTTTACTAACTATGTAGAATAAAATATGAATGATTATTCATTCATTATAAGGTGACATGTTTGATAAGGAGATCGTCATGAAAAAAAACAAACCAAAGTACAATCAAATTATTGAAGCAGCTGTGCAAGTCATCGCAGAAAATGGTTATCATGCCTCACAAGTTGCCAGGATTGCCCAAAAAGCCGGTGTTGCCGATGGAACCATTTACCTTTATTTTAAAAATAAAGAGGATATTCTGATATCTGTTTTTGAAGAGAAAATGGGCCAGTTTATTGAAAAGATTGCACACGGAATCAGTGATAAGAACAATGCAGATGAAAAATTATTTACATTGATTGACATGCATTTTCGTCAGCTTTCAAAGGATCATTATCTGGCCATTGTTACGCAGTTGGAATTACGCCAATCCAATACAAAACTCAGATTGAAAATTAATCAGGTTTTAAAACCCTATCTTGTTATCATCGATGATATAATCAAAGAGGGGACCAGAGAAAATATCTTTCGCAGTAATCTGAATATCCAGCTGGTCAGACAGATGATTTTTGGTACATTGGATGAAATTGTTACCAACTGGGTCATGAAGGAGCAGAAGTATGATCTTGTTCAGCAGGCGACAGATGTTCATGAGTTTATCACGGCTGGTCTTTCCGTGAAAAAATAAGCAAAAGAGGTGGATTGTATTGGGTACGCTGTCTTATGAAGTGAAAGGGCCGGTCGGGGTACTTACCATCCAAAGCCCGCCGGCAAACGCCTTATCTAGCAACCTATTAAACGATTTGGAGGAAAGATTGGACGAAATTGAAACCGATTCCAGTATGAAGGCTGTTGTTCTGAAGGGGGAAGGTAAATTTTTTTCTGCTGGTGCAGATATTAAGGAATTTACTTCTCTGCAAAACGCTTCTGATTATCAAGCGTTATCGGAAAAAGGTCAGCAGTTATTCGACCGGATTGAACATTTTCCAATACCTGTGATTGCCGCTGTTCATGGTGCTGCTTTAGGGGGTGGCCTTGAACTTGCAATGGCTTGTCATATACGTATTGTTACGAAAAGTGCCAAACTCGGATTGCCTGAGGTGACACTCGGCATAATCCCCGGTTTTGCCGGAACACAGCGTCTGCCGCATTATGTTGGAACAGCCAAAGCATACGAAATGATTCTGAGCGGTCAGCCGATCAGTGGCGAAGAGGCTAAAGCAGCCGGACTTGCGAATCAGACTGTGAAGGATGAAGCGGCCTTTGAAACAGCATTTGAACTTGCTGAAGCAATTGCTGCCAAAAGCAGACTGTCCATTAACGCGGTCATGAAATTGGTACCTCATGCCAAATCAGTTCAGTTTGCCAAAGGGATTCAGGAAGAAGCGAAGGCATTTGCGAGAATCTTTGGTTCTGAAGATGCTAAAGAAGGTGTGCAGGCATTTATTGAAAAGCGCCAACCAAATTTCCGGGATCAATAGATGAAAGCAGAAGTTCTATATGAGGAAAAAAAGAACCCTTGCTTTTTGAACAACTTATAAGGAGGATCACATATATGAATATATACGTATTACTGAAAAGAACATTTGATACAGAAGAGAAAATTGTGGTATCGGATGGGCGCATTGAGGATGAGAGTGCTGAATACATCATTAATCCTTACGACGAATATGCTGTCGAAGAAGCCATTAAACAGCGGGATGAACATGGCGGAGAAGTTACAGTTGTTACAGTCGGGGATGAAGAAGCTGAAAAACAATTGCGCACTGCTCTTGCCATGGGAATGGATAAGGCTGTCCTAATCAACACCGAAGATGATGTGGAAGCCGGTGATCAGTTCACAACAGCTAAAATTCTGCAGACCTATTTTGAAGACAAGGAACCTGATCTCATTCTTGCAGGAAACGTAGCGATAGATGAAGCAAGTGGTCAGGTGGGACCAAGACTCGCTGAAGGTCTGGGTATCAATTATGTCACAACAATAACGGCGCTTGAAATTGATGGGGATAAGGCCAATATTGATAAGGATGTAGAAGGAGATGTCGAAAAAATTGAGACAAGTCTCCCGCTATTGGCAACTTGTCAGCAAGGTTTAAACGATCCCAGATATCCATCACTTCCAGGTATTATGAAAGCCAAGAAAAAACCATTGGAGGAACTTGAAATAGATGACTTGGATCTGGATGAAGATGATGTGGAGGCAAAAACCGAAACGATTAATGTATTCCTCCCCCCTGAAAAAGAAGCAGGAAGGATACTGGAAGGCGAGATTGATGACCAAGTGAAGGAATTGATCTCCCTGCTTAAAGATGACGCAAAAGTACTTTAATGAGAAACCTATAAGGAGAGGAGAAATAATATGAGCGATAAATTACTCGTCATAGGTGAAGCAAGAGATGGTGAATTGCGCAATGTAACGTTTGAAGCAATCGCAGGAGCGAAAAAGATAGATTCCAATGCGGAAATTGTTGGTGTTTTATGCGGCAGCCACGATCTGAATGAATCTGCCCAGGAAGTAATCTTCCATGGGGCAGACCGTGTTGTGATTGTTAAGCATGATCATTTGGAAACATATACATCAGAAGGTTATTCACAGGCAGTTATGGCCGTAATTGATGACGAGTCACCTGATGGGATTGTCATGGGTCATACGGCGATAGGCAAGGATTTAACACCGAAGCTGGCAGCCAAACTTGAAACGGGTCTGATTTCAGACACAACCGACATTGTAAATGATGGTGACAAAGCCGTATTTATCAGACCAATCTATTCCGGTAAAGCATTTGAAAAAAAAGTGATTACAAGCGGGTTAACATTCGTGACAATCCGTCCAAACAATATTCCGGTATTGGATCGTGACGATTCACGTTCCGGAGAGGTAACTGGAAAAGAAGTTGATGTAAAAGATATCCGTACAGTTATTAAAGAGGTCATCCGTAAAGCTTCTGATGGTGTTGACTTATCTGAGGCGAACGTTATTGTTGCCGGCGGACGCGGTGTGAAAAGTGCAGAAGGGTTCAAACCTTTGTATGAACTGGCAGATGTGTTGGGAGGGGCTGTCGGAGCCTCACGTGGAGCATGTGATGCCGAATACTGTGACTATTCACTGCAAATCGGCCAGACTGGTAAAGTGGTTACACCTGATTTGTATATTGCTGTCGGCATTTCGGGTGCTATTCAGCATCTGGCTGGAATGTCCAATTCGAAAGTGATTGTTGCGATCAATAAAGATCCGGAAGCAAATATTTTCAATGTAGCGGATTATGGCATTGTCGGTGACATATTTGAGGTGATTCCGAAACTTACGGAAGAATTTAAGCAAGTCGTGTAGAACCCTGAAAAGATCTGATCGATTCCGGTCAGGTCTTTTAGGTTAACAGGGTGCTTCCGCCTTTGTGATATGAATAAGCAAAGTATTCGCGAGGAACTACTAACGATGATATACTCTAACCATAGTTAAGTGACTAAAGGAGGGAAATAATAATGGCAATTGAACATGTGACTGACCAAAATTTCGGTCAGGAAACAGCTGAAGGTTTAGTATTGGCTGATTTCTGGGCTCCATGGTGCGGGCCTTGCAAAATGATTGCACCGGTACTTGAAGAGATAGACGGTGAAATGGAAGAAAAAGTACAAATTGTCAAACTGGACGTTGATGAAAATCAGGAAACAGCCGGCAAATATGGTGTTATGAGTATACCAACGCTTCTATTATTCAAAGACGGCAAAGTGGTCGATCAGGTTGTTGGTTTTCAGCCTAAAGAAGCATTAGTTGATTTGATTAACAAACATGCCTCATAAGGTGTATAATGATATACAAACGTGTTATTTGATCCCTTGTTACATGATGTGACAAGGGATTCTATATAATTTGGTATAATTTTTCAGGGGATGAGTTTGCAAATGAACCAGCAACTAAACGAAAAACTGGCTGTATTGCCATCACAACCCGGATGCTATTTGATGAAAGACAAAAACAATACTGTCATCTATGTCGGTAAATCCAAAGTGCTCCGCAACAGAGTCCGATCCTATTTCACCGGTGCAAATGATAAAAAGACACAACGACTTGTGCAGGAAATTCGGGATTTTGAGTATATTGTGACCACATCTGAAATGGAAGCATTGATTCTGGAAATGAATTTAATCAAGAAATATAACCCCAGGTACAATGTTTTGTTAAAAGATGACAAATCATACCCGTATTTAAAAATTACGTCTGAACGGCATCCAAGGCTCTTAATTACACGGAATATCAAGAAGGATAAAGGAAAGTATTTTGGACCTTATCCAAATGTACTCGCAGCCAGAGAAACGAAAAAATTGCTTGACAGATTGTATCCATTGCGCAAATGCAATAATCCACCAGGGCGTCCGTGTCTGTATTATCATATGGATCAATGCCTTGCATGCAGTGAAAATCCGGCATCGGAAACGACATACAAAGAAATCATCCAGAATATCACATCATTTTTGCACGGCGGACATCAAGAAATCAAAAACGATTTAGTCGGCAAAATGCATGAAGCAAGCGAGGAGCTGAACTTTGAGCGGGCAAAAGAACTCCGCGATCTTATTCAGCATATTGAAGCCGTAATGGAACGACAGCGCATGACATTAAATGATCAAGTAGATCGTGATATTTTTGGTTACAGTTATGATAAAGGCTGGATGTGCATCCAGGTATTCTTTGTCAGACAAGGAAAATTAATCGAACGGGATGTCTCGATATTCCCGTTTTTCGATGAGCCTGAGGACACGTTTATCAGTTTTATTGGAAGGTTTTATTTGCATCACCACCATTTGAAGCCAAAACAATTGCTCGTACCGATTGGGACAGATACCGATTTATTGAGTGAACTGCTGGAGGTTAACGCACACACGCCATTTCGCGGAAGAAAAAAAGAACTTGTTGAGCTCGCCATGAAAAACGCAAAAATTGCGCTGGACGAAAAATTTTCGCTGATTGAACGCGATGAGGAAAGAACCATACAAGCAGTGGAAAAGCTTGGTGAAGCACTGCATATTGAGACGCCACACCGTATTGAAGCATTTGATAATTCCAATATTCAAGGGACCGATCCGGTTTCGGCAATGGTTGTTTTTTCAGATGGCAACCCCGATAAAAAGGAGTATCGCAAATATAAAATCAGAAATGTGGAGGGCCCGGATGATTATGAAACAATGCGGGAAGTCATCCGCCGCCGTTATACAAGAGTGCTGAAAGAAGAACTGCCGCTTCCGGATCTGATTATTGTTGATGGCGGCAAAGGCCAGATGAGTGCTGCCCTGGATGTACTGGAAAATGAATTGGGACTGGATATTCCGTTGTGCGGGCTGGCGAAAGATGATAAACATAAAACAAGCGAATTATTATATGGCAATCCACCGGTCATGATCCAATTATCCAGACAATCCCAGGCATTCTATCTCGTACAGCGGATTCAAGATGAAGTCCACAGGTTTGCGATTTCATTTCACAGACAGCTGCGCGGGAAAAGTTTATTCCAATCTGAGCTGGATAAAATTCCGGGGGTGGGGGAGAAACGGAGAAGATTGCTGCTGACACATTTCAAATCCGTTAATGAAATTAAACATACATCCCTGGAAAAGATTACGAAATTAGGTGTTCCACAAGACGTTGCCCAGAGTATTCTCACCCATCTTAATGATGAAGAAGGGAGCGAAACAACTTGATGTATTCCGCTCCCGATTTGATCATGGATTATGAAAGAATAAATGAAAACGGCTTTCCTGAAAACTTCTGCTCGCCTGATTTCCGGCTATATAATCTCAAGAAATCAGGGTTATGCGGGAATCAATCGGTGAAGACTGCTGTGAATTCTATTTGATGAATCTTTTTATGTAATTCTTCTTTACATTCGCATGAACGTTCTTTGATGCGTTCGATTGATTCTGCCAAAAACCCTGCTTCCAAACGGAATTCAGTGTCCAGTGGAGAGCTTAACCGATATACGACTGAATCGGCCATTAATTGGAAAACAAGTTCTTTCTTTTTTTCATTAACCAGTTCCAATTGGCCCCAGCCTAATTTTTCGAAAGCATAGACGATATCTGATACGGACTGAATATCCAATTTTCTGGCCAGGTTTTTACCCATAAAATAGAGCAGGGTGTTGGATTCTGTTCCGAATATATCAGGCAGGCCCACATATCGGATAATATCATACCCGGCCCCTGATGTATGCAGTTTATCCAGAAGCGTAATAGGCATGGATTCATGATCTTTAGACATTGGTGTCATCCTTTCCCAAATGCTGATGCACGTAAAAAATACATTGGCTTATCTAAAATGAATCTTGGAATTCTACTATTATTATCTATGCAAATTCGTCAAAGTGCAAGCAGCGTCAGTAAAATTTTAATATTTTCACATTCTGGGTTATTTCCTTTTCTTGACGCTTTTCATCGTTAGCATTACAATAAGTATGTCATAAATTGTACAATTTTTGGGCAATAAATAAAATAGGGTTTTATTGTCAAAAGGTGTACTATCTGTAAAACATAACATTTAAACCGAGGGGGGTAACTAATGGCAGAACATCGAGAATTTTTCTACCGCAGGCTCCATTCCTTGTTAGGGGTCATTCCAATCGGGGTTTTTCTCATACAGCACCTGGTCGTTAACCACTTCGCTGTATATGGTGAAGAGAGTTTCAATCAAGCGGCGTCGTTCATGCATGATTTGCCGTTCCGATTAGCGTTAGAGATCCTGGTTATATACTTGCCGATCCTATTTCATGCAATACTAGGGGTTTATATTGTCTTTGTTGCTAAGAACAATACAAGACGGTACGGTTATTTCCGCAACTGGATGTTTTTTCTGCAGCGGATAACCGGTATTATAACGTTTGTATTTATTGTATGGCATGTATGGGAGACACGTGTTCAAATCGGTCTTGGCAATGTGGACCTGGATTATAGTCTGATGGAAGGTATTCTTGCCAGCCCAGTCATGTTCTGGTTTTATATTATTGGTGTCATTTCGACAACTTTCCATTTTGCCAACGGTCTTTGGAGTTTCTTGGTTTCATGGGGTTTCACACAATCACCAAGATCCCAGAAAATTGTTACATATGTTACACTGATCGTCTTTCTGGCTCTTAGCTATGTAGGTGTCAGAGCGCTAATTCAATTTGCTTACGGAGTTTAATACAGAGAACAAGGAGTGAGTAATCCATATGAGTAACCGTAAAGTTATTGTTGTAGGAGGCGGATTAGCCGGCCTTATGGCAACAATCAAAGCAGCTGAAGCAGGTGTGAATGTAGACTTGTTTTCTATTGTGCCTGTAAAACGTTCTCACTCTGTGTGTGCTCAAGGTGGCATTAATGGTGCAGTCAATACAAAAGGTGAAGGTGACTCACCAGATATTCACTTTGATGATACGATTTACGGCGGCGACTTCCTTGCCAATCAGCCACCGGTAAAAGCGATGTGTGACGCGGCTCCAAGCATTATCAATATGCTGGATCGCATGGGGGTCATGTTCAACCGCACACCTGAAGGCCTTCTTGATTTCCGGAGGTTCGGTGGTACACAGCATCATCGTACAGCATATGCAGGAGCAACGACGGGACAGCAACTGCTGTATGCGTTAGATGAGCAGGTACGCCGTTATGAAGTGGAAGGTTTGGTTAACAAATATGAAAGCTGGGAATTCGTCGGCGCCATTATTGATGAAGAGAATGTCGGCCGAGGGATTGTTGGCCAAAATATCCGTTCACACGAGATTAAATCATTTCCGGCAGATGCTGTGATCATGGCTTCAGGCGGTCCCGGAATTATTTTCGGAAAATCCACAAATTCGATGATCAATACAGGCTCAGCAGCAAGTATCCTATACCAGCAAGGTGCCAAATATGCGAACGGTGAATTTATTCAAATCCATCCTACCGCTATACCTGGTGATGATAAGCTCCGTCTGATGAGTGAATCAGCACGTGGTGAAGGCGGCCGTGTCTGGACATATAAAGATGGTGAACCATGGTACTTCCTTGAGGAAAAGTATCCTGCATACGGAAATCTGGTACCCCGTGATGTTGCAACACGTGAAATCTTTGATGTCTGTGTCAACCAGAAGCTTGGTATTAATGGTGAAAACATGGTTTATCTGGATCTGTCACATAAAGATCCAAAAGAACTTGACGTCAAACTCGGCGGCATTATTGAAATATACGAAAAATTCGTCGGTGAGGATCCACGTAAAGTTCCGATGAAGATTTTCCCTGCTGTTCACTATTCCATGGGCGGATTGTGGGTTGACTATGATCAGATGACCAGCATTCCTGGCATTTTTGCTGCCGGCGAATGTGATTATTCACAGCATGGGGCCAATCGTTTAGGTGCGAATTCATTACTGTCAGCTATTTATGGCGGATCTGTTGCTGGTCCGAACGCCATTAAATATATCGAAGGACTGGATAAACATGTTGACGACCTGCCGTCAAAACTGTTTGAGGATCGTGAAAAAGAAGAGCAGGAAAGATTTGAAAAGCTGATGAACATGGACGGTACTGAAAATGCTTACCAAATTCATAAAGAATTGGGAGAATTGATGACAGATAACGTAACTGTTGTCCGTTATAACGACAGGTTAAGAGAGACAGACAAGAAAATTAAAGAACTAACGGAGCGCTGGGAAAATATTAACATTAATGATACGTCCCGCTGGAACAACCAGGGTGTTATGTTCACCCGGCAGCTGGAAAGCATGCTGCAGCTGGCGCGTGTTATTACAAATGGAGCCCTGAAACGTGATGAAACACGTGGGGCACATTATAAACCGGAATTTCCTGAACGTGACGATGAAAACTTCCTGAAAACAACGATTGCACAATATGATAGGGAAAAAAACGAACCTGTCATCACGTATGAGGAAGTGGATATCTCTCACATCCCGCCGCGTGAACGTGATTATTCCAAAAATAAGTGAAGGGAGTAAGTAAAGATGGCTGAACAAAGTACTGTTACGTTTATTATTACTCGTCAGGACAGCCCGGATTCCTCTCCTTATGAAGAGACGTTTGAAGTACCATATAAAACAAATATGAATGTTATTTCCGGGCTGATGGAAATACGCAGAAATCCGGTAAACGCAAATGGAGAGAACACAACACCGGTTCAATGGGATATGAACTGTCTGGAGGAAGTCTGCGGGGCTTGCTCCATGGTCATTAACGGAACAGCTCGGCAGTCATGTGCCGCACTCGTGGATGAGCTTGAGCAGCCGATCCGTCTTGAGCCAATGAGTACATTCCCGGTCATCCGTGACTTATTCGTTGATCGGGAACAAATGTTCGATGCATTAAAGCAAGTTAAGGCATGGATTCCAATCGATGGAACATATGATCTAGGCCCGGGTCCACGCATGCCGGAGAAAAAACGCCAATGGGCATACGAATTGTCTAAATGCATGACCTGCGGGGTTTGCCTTGAAGCATGTCCGAATGTAAATGATAAGTCAGATTTCATTGGACCTGCTGCGCTTTCACAAGTACGTCTGTTCAACGCTCATCCAACAGGTGAGATGAATGCAAGTGAACGCCTGGAAGGATTAATGGAAGATGGGGGCGTTTCGGGCTGCGGCAACGCACAAAACTGTGTTGAAGTATGTCCTAAAGGTATCCCGTTGACAACGTCAATTGCTGCTATGAACCGTGCTACTAATATTCAAGCATTTAAGAACTTCTTTGGCAGTGATGAAGCCCATTAGACTAAGAATCTATGAATCTATAATGACCCTTGCCCTGGACAACGGCGGGGGTCATTTTTTCAATAGGGAGGCAATACTGGTGAGAAAGATTTCATATATTGAAGACATGGAGCAATGGCGATCTGAATTTTCATTTTTTATCCCGGTCAACATTCGTTTTTCTGAAACGGATATGTTTGGACATGTCAATAACGTATCGGCATTTATTTATTTTGAAGAAGCACGGATTGAATTTTTAAAAGCAGCAGACCTTTTTGATAATCGGGATAACGATTCATCTATGCCCATCGTCGCTGACTTGCAATGTGATTATCATAAACAGATCTATTTTAATGAGGATATGAAGTTATATGTCAAAGTGAATCATGTCGGGAACACGTCGCTGGATGTCCATTATATGGCATTGAACGATGAAGGTGAACTCTGTTTGACAGGCCGAGGGAGAATGGTATACATACAGTCTGAAACCGGAAAACCGGTACCATTAACTGATTCCATGAAAGAACGATTACTGGCAATTTAAAACCGACTTCCTATAAAGAAAGTCGGTTTTTCCTAAAGCTTTAACTCCCCCATTCGGAGAAGTTCTACAACAGCTTGTGATCGCCCCTTGACACCCAATTTCTGCATCGAATTGGAAATATGGTTCCGGACAGTTTTTTCTGATATGAACAATTCCTGGGCAATTTCCTTTGTTGTTTTATCTTGTACTAAGAGCTCGAATACCTCTTTTTCACGTTTGGTCAATAGTTGCTTCGGTTTGTACTCGTTGTCCTTCAAATGATAACCCCTCCTTGCTGTCAAAGAGCTGCAGATGAAGGGTAAATTATTTAGTCAATATTAGCATATGAAAATACGGTTAATCGGTGCGTATCTTCATACAATGTGTATTCTAACCCATTTAAACTGCAAACTTCATTTTCGTTTGTTTTGGATCCATTTTTATTGAAGTAGGAGTCAAGGATCCAGAAATAAAAGACACATGTGAGGACTGTTATCGTTACCATGATAACTAGGTTTAATGAAGTTTTACTTTATAGTTTTCCCGGTCAATTTCTTTTGTTTTTTTATCTCTTATTAAGTGCTGGAGATCTATTTTACAAATTTGGTCATGTTTTTCAAATGATAATCCTGCTTGAAGTCGATGAGCTGCAGATAAAGGGTAACTAATTTTGTTATGAATAGCGAATGAAAATATGAGCAAATGGTAAGCACATTTTGAGGAACGTTAAATATGATAGCGGTAGACCATATGTGAAGCATTCTACAGTCCGTCATAAACCCTGCCAAAATGAATTGGAAACTGCGATTTTTGTCATGTTATGTTAAAATACGGATATCAAATTGGAATCCTTGGGGGGTTACCCGTATTGAGTAATGAAATATCAGCAGAAACAATTGCCGAGCTTGAAAAGAGACTGCGTTACATATCGGGCATTATTAAGCAGAACGGGCGGAAGATCCTGAATCATTACCCGATCACCTCACCGCAATTTGTTGCGCTGCAGTTTCTGATTGATGGGGATATGACGATTGGAGAGCTTTCAAATAAAAATGGCTTAGCGTTCAGTACAACGACAGATCTGGTAGACCGTCTGGAAAAGAATAAGCTGGTTGAGAGAGTCAGAGATACAAGTGATCGGCGGGTCGTCAGGATTCATATTTTGCCAAAAGGCAGAACCATTATTGAGGAAGTCATCAAGAAGCGGCAGGAATATTTAGGTGATGTACTGGCGAACTTTTCGGGAGATCAGACAGAAACGTTAAATGAGTTATTAGCATTTCTGTCTGAAGAAATGCAGCATATTGATCATAAATAACAGCAAGAAGAGGCGATTTTTTTGAGTCAGGCAATAGGCGTTATCGATTCTGGTGTGGGCGGTCTTACAGTTGCTCATGAGTTAATGCGCCAGCTTCCGGGAGAAAGTTTAATTTATTTGGGTGATACATTAAGGTGTCCGTATGGGCCAAGATCCAGGGATGAGGTCAGGATGTTTACCTGGGAGATGGTGGAATTTTTACTCCACAAGGATATTAAAATGCTGGTGATTGCATGTAATACAGCAACAGCATTTACGTTAAACGAGCTTCAGAAACGATTGCAGATTCCGGTGATAGGTGTTATCAAACCAGGTGCACGTGCAGCAATCAAGGTTACAAAAAACAGTCGTATAGGTGTGATTGGTACGGATGGAACAATCAGAAGCAATGCCTATACCATGGCGCTGAAAAGCATTAATGCCAATATTCATGTTAACGCATTGGCATGCCCGCTTTTTGTACCAATGGTTGAACAAGGGCTTTTATCTGGTGAAAAAGCTGATGAAATTGTGGAGAAATCATTGGAGCCAATAAAGGAAAAGAATCATATTGATACATTGATTCTCGGATGTACACATTACCCTTTAATCAAAGGTACAATTCAAAAAATCATTGGTCATCAGGTTTCAGTTATCTCATCGAGTGAAGAGACGGCACGTGAAGCCAGTACAATTCTGGAATTTCACGATCAGCTGAATAATGGAATGACATCACCAACTCATCAATTTTATACAACAGGCGAAATGGGGGTCTTTGCCCAAATTACAGAAGGTATTTTCAAGGAATCAACGGATCATTTTCAGTCCGTTACGATTGAGCAAGCTGTTATTTAGAGCCCTTTCTGATTGATTATTTTCAGAAAAGGTTCTAATTTTTGTGTACAGGTTGGTCTAAATTTTTGTTGAGCTCGTATATATAATAGTACAAACCATCGTAGGAGGGAAAAACATGCAGAAGCGCAGTCTATTGCCATTGAGCCTAACAGTGTTTCTCACTATTATATTATCCGGGTGCTTCCAGGGTGAGCAATCGTTGGACAATGAGGAGATGGATCCGCCGCAAGACGCTGAAGCAGTAGATGAATTGGAAAGTGAAACAGGCGAAGAAGTAAGTACAAAAGGGGAAGAAAGTCAGAAAGAAGAGGGAGAAGGTGATGAGACGACAGCATCTGAAACGGTAGACAGGCAGCTGTATTTGATCGATGCCAATGGAATGGTAGCCTCTCAGACATTAGAGATACCACAGCCAGAATCAAACGAAGTGGCAAAACAGGCATTGGAGTATCTCGTGAAAGATGGTCCGGTCACATCACTCTTACCAAATGGATTTCAGGCTGTAATACCGGCAGGAACTCAAATACTTGGGTTAAATTTGGAAGACGATGGGACAATGATTGTCGATGTATCAAAGGAGTTCGAAAGTTACGAGGCAGAGCAGGAGCTGGAAATACTCCAAGCTATGACGTATACATTAACACAATTTGAAAATGTAGATCAAATGAAGCTTCGTATTAATGGGGATCCACAGGAGACGATGCCTGTTGATGGAACGCCTATTGGTGATGGATATTCAAGGGTTAATGGGATAAATCTGGTTCAATCCGATTCAGTTGATTTGCTTGGGAGTGAACCTGTAACATTGTACTACCCATCCATTCAAGGTGAAAATCAATATTTTGTCCCTGTAACCGAATATATTAACGTGGAGGATAGCGGCTTATACGGATCCATGGTTCAGGCACTAATGCAGGGGCCGAATACTGACACTAATTTGCAGCATGTTTTCAATGGTTCCGCAGAATTGACCAATGCTCCAAGTTTAAATGAAGGCGTACTTGAAGTGGTGTTCAATCAGGAAGTATTGCAAGATAGTGAGCAGGCTGTTATATCCAATGAAGTGATGGAAACCCTTGTGCGAACCTTAACGCAAGACGAAGAGGTGGAAGCTGTTGAAGTAAAGGTTGAAGATGTTGAGACGCTGTTTAATGAAAACGGGGAACCATACACGGAACCTGTGACGACTCAATCTTTTTATTCAACTGAAAAATTATAATATAAAAAGACTGTGTGAGCAGTCTTTTTCACTTTTGGAACGGATAAAAACATGAAAAGATGAAAGTAAAGAAAAACGACGAGAGTTGCTATAAGATAACGGGTCTCGATTTTTTCTGATTTTTCCTGACTCCATTCATAATTCATGTGTCGTTGCAAAAAATATGTTAGGATAATGGTTGATGCATAATGAAGGAGGCATAAATTCTGTTGAGAAATGACCAGCGAGATTATAACGAATTACGACCAGTAAATATCACACCGGACTATATTAAACATCCGGAAGGGTCTGTACTGATTGAGTTTGGCGATACAAAAGTAATTTGCAATGCAAGTATTGAAGACCGAGTGCCCCCTTTTATGCGAGGTCAGGGGAAAGGCTGGATTACGGCAGAATATGCGATGCTTCCGCGGGCAACGGAACAGCGTAATATCCGTGAATCCTCCAAAGGAAAAGTAAGCGGGAGAACGATGGAAATCCAGCGATTAATCGGACGTGCCCTAAGATCAGTTGTCGATTTGAATCAAATAGGTGAGCGTACTGTATGGGTTGACTGTGATGTCATTCAGGCTGATGGCGGAACAAGGACAGCCTCGATAACAGGAGCATTTGTCGCTGTTGTTTTGGCTTTTAATAAA
The DNA here is from genome assembly GCF_900112045.1 of Lentibacillus halodurans. GTDB lineage: Bacteria > Bacillota > Bacilli > Bacillales > Amphibacillaceae > Lentibacillus > Lentibacillus halodurans. Next base: position 17,247 of record NZ_FOJW01000011.1, on the reverse strand, counting down.
CTGCTTCATAAGAAAATGATAAAAAAAATGCCTGTCACAGATTTCATGGCTGCCATTTCCGTTGGCATTTCACCGGACGGAACAGAACTGCTTGATTTAAACTATCAGGAAGACTCCGTGGCAACTGTCGATATGAATGTTGTGATGACAGGTGCAGGAGAGTTTATTGAAATACAAGGAACCGGTGAAGAAGCAACATTTTCAGGCAACCAGCTGCAAACGATGCTTGGGCTTGCCGGTGAAGGGATGCAGGAATTGAATTCGATCCAAAAAACAGTGCTGGGCGACATGACCAATCGCATCGGTGAAACCAGAAAAACTGAGGAAGATTCACCATGAATGAAATGATTATTGCTACGAAAAACCCCGGTAAGGCAAAGGAGTTCAAGATTTTTTTTGCCAAGTACCGGATTAATGCTGTTTCACTTCTGGAACTTTCACGGGAAATCGATGATATTGATGAAACGGGAACGACGTTTGAAGAAAATGCTGCATTGAAAGCTAAGGAAATATCCGCATTGCTGAAGCGGCCTGTTTTAGCTGATGATTCAGGCCTGGTTATTGATGCATTGGATGGCCAGCCGGGTGTTTTCTCGGCAAGGTATGCGGGCGAACCGAAAGATGACCAGAAGAATATCGACAAAGTATTGCGTGAATTACAGGGGGTTGATCCTTCAAAAAGGACCGCACGATTTTTATGTATCCTGGCAGTTGCTGTCCCAGGGGAGAGGACCATTTTTAAAAAGGGATTCTGTGAAGGGAAAATTGCTACCTCACAGGCAGGTCATCATGGATTCGGCTACGACCCTATTTTTATCCCCGATGGTTACACAACAACAATGGCACAGCTTTCTCCTGATGTAAAAAACCAAATCAGTCATCGAAGCGACGCCATCATTCAACTGGAGGATTGGGTTAAACAATTGCAGTAAACAGATGAGGTGATAACTTGCCAAGCGTATTGATTGTCAGTGACAGTCACGGTTCCACTGAAGAGCTCGCGGCCATCAAGGCACGGCATCATATCGATTATAAAATTCACTGCGGTGATTCAGAACTTGAAATGGACTCACACGAATTAGAAGGATTCATAAAAGTTAGCGGAAATTGTGACGCTGATGCCAGATTTCCTGAAGAACAGGTCAGTACAATCGATGACCTCACGTTTTTTATTGCCCATGGTCATCTTCATCAAGTGAAATCAAATCCGATGGCAATTGCTTATAGGGCGGAAGAACAACATGCTCAGGTTGTCTGCTTCGGTCATACACATATCGCTGGTGCAGAAAAAGCAGGTAATCAATTGCTGATCAATCCAGGAAGTGTTTTGCTTCCTCGCATCAGAATGGAAAAAACATATGCTATTATGAAATGGAATACATTAGATGACATTAGTGTTCATTTCTATACCACCGAGGGAGATTTTGTTGAGGATCTGTCACTAACAACATCATTGAACTAAATTTCATTTTGAACTATTTGTACATGATATAGTAAATTTTACATTACTGGGAAACGTCCGATGTCTTTTCAACACCGGGCGTTTTTAAGTCAGCATGCCAATGTCAGTATTCGAACCACAGCTCACAGCTTAAAAGACTCTACATTGTCTTATAAATAAGAGATGAAGTAAATATAAATGTTTAAAAAAGATTTATAGTGCATTAATAACCAGTATTATAGTCATTATATTCTAGTTTATTTATGCTATTATGGCTCAACGGTTAAATACAGGCCCCGCCGTCGAAGTTGAGTACTATGGTCATAGTTACATGACTTGTTAAAAGGCCATAAGGAAAATGATAGACACACTTTATGCAAATGATATTAGTACAGGTAACTTTACAATTAATCAAAATGGGGATAGAAATATTTAATGTATTATATTTGTGGATCAAATAGCGGAAGACTAAATGAGAGGGTCATAATCCAAAACTGGGAAATGGTTATGAATCAGCTCCTCGTCCATGATCATCTCAAAGACAGGATTTTAAAATCCATTGCGTAAATTTAACTTACACACTTTATTTGACAAACCCTAGAAGCATAAGAAAAACGAGCCCTCACATGAAAGGCGTGAAGGCTTAATTCTTCAATAATTTTTCTTAATCTTTCATGGGCTTCCTGATTTCCTCCACTCTTCAAGCGTATCCTGCTTGCGCTGTAGTTCGATTACGCAAAATAAATTCCCCTCTTAAAGAAGATTCTTAATCCTTAGAAGTGTCCTTTTCAATAATAATTCCTAAAAACTCTTTAAAAACACTTAGCCAGTAAGAATTTCTTCATTAGGGTATTTGATGAGGTCAGGGGACTGTTTAGCAAACGCAAAAGCGAAAGTTAAAGGACCTAATTTTCCAATAAGCATGTTTAAGATGATAACGCATTTACCAAACAACGTTAAACTGCCTGTCAACCCCATGGATAGCCCTAAAGTTCCGAATGCGGACACACTTTCAAACATAATCATTAAAAACGATGCATCCTCTGTTAGATTTAAAAGGAATATTGTTGTAAAGACTACGCCAATACTTCCTATAGTTAAGGCTAATGCTTTTAAAACAACATGGTTAGGTATACTTCTCTGGTAAATCACGACATGTTCTTTTTTTGAACAAGGATATTGTTGCTAAGAGTATGGCTAATGCAGTGGTTAGTTTGATACCACCGACTGTAGATGTACTTCCACCTCCAATGAACATAAGAATAATGATAAGGAAAAGAGAAGATTCTTCCATTTGTCCAATATCTAAAGTATTAAATCCAGCTGTTCTCGGAGTGACAGCTTGAAAATAAGTTGCTTGAATTTTATCAAAATTAGAAAGTCCTGCTAGTGTATTTGGGTTGTAGTACTCCAAAATAAATATAATAAGAAAACTAAAAATATTGATCGTTAATGTTCCTACAATCATTGATTTTGTTTGTAGGGAAAGCTGTTTGAATTCTTTACTCCTCCACATATCAAATACAACGGTAAATCCTATCCCACCTACAATAAAAAGAAATGAAATTACAATATTAATGACGGGATTGGCTGCAATATCTGACAAACTATTTGACCGAAAAATAATGCATCGATAAAAGAGATTCCTTCTGCGCTTGCGACTGGAAGGCATAAAAGAAAGGCTCCTATTATTATTGAACTAATGAAAATAGAAATGATTATTTGAGGAGGATTGAGTTTTTTTATTTTCATTGTGAATGTCTCCCTACCTTTATTGAATATTTTCTATGGTTATTATTGTCGTAATATGTACAGTGAGTTATCTTTCACAACGTGACATACAACTCCTGCATCGGTGAATTTATCACATAATAACACATAAAAACATCTCATTATAACAACTATTGAAAGAAGTTGTAACAAGGGGTATTGGAAATTAAATTTTTTTGTTTTTACAAACGTTTGTTTTAGAATCCTATCCAAATATTCTGTTAGGATGGGGTTATCGAACGTGAATAAATGTATTGATACCATAGGTAAGTTGGTCACTAATGCTCAACAATCAAGTCATTTTGTTGGAGTAAAGGAAGGTGTTTTTAGGTGGATAGTACATGTTAAAACATCTGAAGGGTTGGAGAGGTAAATGAGAAATAACACTGCTACCGAATTATGGAATAACTATTCACGGAGGAATTCCTATGATCAAGCGCATTACCATTACCATTATCATTATTATTGCTATCATTGCCCTTGGAGGTGCTTTTTTTTTCAGTTCATCGGGTGATAATACAAATGATAAACAAGCAGACAAACAATCAAAGAAAACATCAACGGGTAATGAAAATAAAGAGGCCTTGAAACTTGAGCCATCTTTGGACAAAATATTCGACTTGGCCAAACAAGGAAAAATCCTAGATCGAGATATCATTGTCGGTGAAACGACTGCCGATGATGTGCAAAAAGCTTGGGGAGAACCGGATAATACCGACGATACGGATGTTGGTCTTTTTTTGAACTATCCGTCACATGACATTGACGTCGGTATTACAGATAATATTGTGTCCGATATGCGTTCGTCACAGGAAACATTCAAGTCGCTTGATCTGGATACGATTCAAACATATGAAAAACCGGATGATACGCGTTACTACCAAGACGAAGATCATGATCAAATCATACTTGTCTATGAACTTTCCAATGATTATGTCTTGAAATGGGTGTTGCCGAAACCTGCCGATGATTCGGATAATCCTGATGTGGATCATATTTCATTATCGAAGGAAATTAGCAGAGATGGCGGAAATGGTGACAAAGGAGATGATTCAAGTGATATAAACGCTGACAGTATGAGCCTTGATGAAAAAATAGGACAAATGATTTTCAGCGGGATAGATGAAACGGAAATGACCGCTGAGACAAAAAACATTATTGAAAGATATCATGTTGGAGGTATTATTTTATTTGAAAAAAACATCGAAAGTAAGACTCAAACCGTTAACTTACTAAATGATATCAAAGCTGTGAATACTGACAACCCTTACCCACTATTGCTGGGGGTCGATGAAGAAGGCGGCAGTGTAACACGAATGCCTGATGGAGTAAAAAGTCTGCCGACAAGCCGTTCGATTGGTGAACTGAATAATTCGGATGTGTCGTTCAATGTCGGCACACTTCTCGGTGAGCAATTGCAAGCACTCGGTTTTAATTTAGACTTCGCTCCTGTTCTCGATATAAACAGCAACCCAGATAATCCTGTCATCGGTGACCGTTCGTTTGGCAACAACCCGGATATTGTTACCAGGCTGGGTATCCAGATGATGAAAGGGATCCAAAGTGAAGGGGTTATTTCGGTCATGAAACATTTTCCTGGACATGGTGATACAGGCGAGGATTCCCACTTGGAACTCCCGAAGATCGATAAAAGCTATGAGGAGCTGTCCAAACTGGAGCTTAAGCCATTTAAGAAAGCCATTTCGGAAAATGCCGATGTTAGCATGATCGCTCACATTCTGCTCCCAAAAATAGACGAAAATTATCCTGCATCCATGTCGAAAGAAGTGATTACAGGCATTTTGCGAGAGGATTATGAATTTGATGGTGTCGTGATTACCGATGATTTGACGATGGACGCGATTACCGATCATTATCATGTTGCTGATGCAGCGATCCAGACAGTGAAAGCGGGCGGAGATTTATTGCTCGTTGCACATGATCCCGATTTGATTGCGACTGTTTTTGATGAATTGAAAGCAGCTGTTGAGAATGGAGAAATAAGCGAAGGCAGGATTGACAAAAGTGTGGAGCGCATTACGCATTTGAAAGAAGAATATCAGCTGTTGGATGAAATGACGCCAGTACCTAATTTCCAATCGATTAATGAAAAAGTCGAAACCATTTTGCAGAAAATATCCTGATCATCGCAAAAGGGGTATCGGCATAATTAGGAGATAACTTATTTGAAGATGATTTAGAACACTATGAAGTCGATGTTTTTTCAAACAAGGGATTACTTATTAATTTAGTCTTAAACAATACCAGCTAATAGGAGTAACACTTAAGTCTAAAAAAGTTCAAAAAACATGGTACACTAAAATTGAACATGCTAAATAACCTTCCTTTACGAAACTGGAAGGTTTTGGTAAAAATAGGTATTTCTAGCGTTTTTGTTAATCTACAAAAGCTTCATTATGTTTCAACATGGCATGGATCCAGTGAATAAGCCTGTTTGCACAATCGTTATTGCTACCTTATGTGGCTTGCCTTCTTCTTTTTTGCGGTCATAGAATGCTCTAAGCTTTTTATTACGATTTTTCGTTATAGCGCATTGTACAGCCGTATAAAGGGCCTGGCGTAATCTTGATGAGCCTCTTTTTATGATACGATTGATGGTGGCTTTAAACTTGCTGATTCAAAAACGCTAGGATCAATACCTGCATAGGCAACAAGTTTTTTTGGATATTTGAACTGATCAATGTTTCCCATCTCGGAGATGATTGTGGTTGCAATCTTTTCTCCAATGCCGGGAATGGATTGAATCAATTCATATTCCTCAAAGGTTCTAGCCAGGGCATCTATTACTTTTTCCAGCTTGGATAGGTGCTCTTGGTATTGAAGAAGCATCTGATACGCAAGCGAGATGACTATGATAGACATGCTGTTTAAAAGAGTTCCGTTCAGCTGCATCCTTTAGGTACACAAAAAAAGATAGTGGATACATAAAAGTGTTTGGAGAAAATTGATCAAAGAGCTGGTGACGTGAACGTGAATTAAATTTTTTAACAATAAACTTGATGCTTCCTCTTTTAAAAGCTCAAGTAAAAGCTATTCACTAAGAGAGAGAAAAACCATCTTTGGAGCTTTTTTTCAATTTTGAACAAATACAATCTGCCTAGGCTATATTTAGCAATTAATAGGAAATGTTCATGTAATTAAGCTTTCGATATAAAGTAGTTCTACCTATTCCTATTTGCGAGGCAACTTTTGCTTTATCGCCATCAAAAATGTTGATATACCTTTTTAGTATGGCTTTTTCAGCCTCTAACAAAGTTTGTTTATAAGTATCTTTTAATGGTATTGAAATTTTTTCACTTGGGTCCCCCTCATAGGGTTGTTCAATACAATCTGCCATCAGGATTTTGTAGAAACTAAAATTTTTGTTTGTTATTAACTCACATTGAATCGTAAATCGTTCAAGGATATTATATAATTCTCTTATATTTCCTTTCAAAGGTAAGTTAAATAAATATCTTTCGCAAATCTCGCTCAGATAGGGTTTAATCTCATAGTATAATTCACGATTATGTTTAAAAATAAATTCTTCAGTCAAAGGGATGATATCGTTTTTTCTGTTTCGTAGAGGTGGAATTACAATTTTCAAAACATTTAAACGGTAGAAAAGATCTTCTCGAAATTTATTCTCTTCTATTAATTTATACAGGTTCTGATTAGTAGCTGCAATAATCCGTATGTTAACGGGGGTTACTTTATTACTTCCAATCCGGCGCACTTCTCTTTCTTGGATAACTCTTAAAAGCTTGGCTTGAAATTGTAGAGAAACCGAATTAATTTCATCAAGGAAAATGGTACCGTTATGAGCTATTTCAAATATCCCTTTCTTTCCTTTCTTCTTTGCTCCTGTAAATGCGCCTTCATCATATCCAAATAATTCACTTTCTAGTAAATTCTCTGGCAGAGAAGCACAGTTAACAGCAATGAAGGGGTAATTGCTTCTGGGGCTTTCATTATGGATACTTTGAGCAAATAACTCTTTTCCTGTTCCTGTTTCTCCTGTAATTAAAATTGTGGAATCTGCTTGGGCAAAACGCTTTGCCTTCTGTATTGTTTTTTTAATTAAATTGCTAACATAAATAATTTCATTGAAGTGCTTTTTAGCAATAAGTCCCTTCGCTTCTGTTTCTAAACGAAATTTTTGTTCGATTTGTTGTATTTTGGTTACATCTTGAAAGGTAGTGACTGTTCCTAATTTATTTCCCTTAACATTGATTGGAATACGGTTAACATTAAACGTGTTGTTATTATGTTGAATAATTTTATCCTGTATACTTTCGTTAGAGGTAATATTATTCAAAAATGATTTAGGGAAAACATCAGATAAGTACTTACTTTCTAAATTATGGCTGGAAAGTAAGTTTTGCATAGATTGGTTACTTAGTGTGATTTTATCTTGTTTATTTGTTGCTAAAATACCATCACTAACACTATTAAGAATAGATTTAAATTCCTTTGCCTGTTTTTCTTCTTCTCTTTTAAATTTAATAATTTCTTTAGCACGATTTATAGAATTGTATATGCTGTTTTCTAAAGAGTAAATAAGAATTCCATATAACCCAAATTTTTTTGCAGTGTTAACAGCTACACTTGTTCCGATAACTGTTCCATTTTTTTCAGAGAATTTTCTGATTTTATCTTCCAATTCAAGTTGGGTACTATAAGATATAAACTCAAGTTCTACGGATAATAGCTCTTGTAAAATTGTGTAATCATATTCAAGATCCTCAAAATTTGCCATTGCAATTGCAATGGTTTTTGAATGTGTTATTGCTTTTTTTACAGCTGAAAGGATGTCGAATGGTGTTATTCTGAAAGTTATTATAGGGATATTGGTTTCATTTATGAGTACAGATTTATTGGCCCGTCCAGTAATAATGATATCTGTGTTTCGTTCCTCAATTTCAGGAAGAGTAGTCAGGCATTCATTTAAAAAACATTGATAAACATCTATTAAAACTTCGTTCTGAGCACCCTTAATGATACCTTTTGTTAAATCAATAAAATCTTTATAACCGAGCATAGCAATTCTTTGACCCATTTTTTGAATCCCCTTTAATTTCTGAATACTTTAATGTGTATTATATCACTAGATATAACTTACTACAATCTCAAGATTGGAACATAAATCCCGCGTTTTGAACATATAAACAAAAATTTTTCACTAAAATCGTTGATATTATCAGAAAAATCTGTTTGGCATGAATTTTGCATATATATTGGCAGAAACAATTATTATTCAAAGGAGGATTTTGAAGAAATGAGACTTTTAGTCGTCAGCCTGTTTCTGTCAGTCTTAGTTGCATTTGGTATTGTTGGCTGTTCGAATTCCGAAACATCAGGATCTACTTCTTCCAATTTTTCAATTGGTGCTGGTACTACTGGGGGAGGGTTTCACACAGGAGCTACAGCTTTGTCCAATGTAATAAATGACAAGGTTTCAGAATCGCAAGCTTCCGTTCAAGTTACTGGTGCATCTGTAGATAACGTTGGCTTGCTGCAAGAAGGAGAAATAAAAATAGGTTTTTCTTCTACTGAAACAGCCTATGAAGCTTACAAGGGTGAACATCAATTCGATGGAAAATCTCATGATAAATTAAGAACGGTCTTTCCGGGATGGCCGGGGGTGTATATGTTTGTAACATTTCAAGAGTCAGGTATTGAAAATATAGAAGACTTACAAGGAAAGTCCTACAGCAGTGGACCTTCTGGGTCTTCAAATCAAGTTTTCGCGGACAGAGTCTTTGAAACTTTTAATATAGAACCCAATACTTCAAATTTACCAACAGACGATGCTGCTAATGCCTTGAAAGACGGCACTATTGAAGGTTTTTCAATTGCTTGGCCTGCCTCTGCTGTTACACGTTTAGAAACTAGTCATAAGCTAAATATAGTAACATTGAATGAAGAACAAAAAAAGAAATTTTCTGAGGTTTATCCTCAATATTTATGGCTCTCAATTCCACCAGATACCTACGAGTCTATTCCGAAAGGGGTCGAAAACTTTGGTTTATATAATTTATTATTAGCCAGCAAAGATGTTTCTAATGAGACTATATATGAAATTGTAAAGGCAGCTTACGAAAATAAAGATATGATTGAAGAAGTAATGCCTCAAATGGCCAAAGGAATGTCTATGGAAAATTTAGGTAGCACCACTATTCCATATCATCCTGGAGCTGTAGAATATTTTGAAGAACAAGGAGTAGAAATTCCAAACGAATTGTTACCTCCAGGTTCAGAGTAAATAAGAGAGTCGTAGTCTCATCAAAAATCATACTTAAAAAGGAGGTGCTACCATGTTATTAATTATAAAATGGCTTGGAATAACATTTCCGTTGTTTATCATTTTTGTACTAAACTTTTTTCCTTTAGGTCCACATATATTTCGTCCCTTGATGTTGCTTATTCCTGCGATATTAATATTCTCGATCTTTGAGTCTAGATTTCGTTGGTTAGATTATTTATTTATTTTTCTCAGTATTACCACTTTTGGTTATACGGTCTTCGAACTTGAAAACATTATTACAAGGGGAGTGCTGGAAGCAACTAGATTGGATTTAGTATTTGGAACGCTAGCAGTACTTTTAGTGTTGGAGATGACCCGAAGAACAATAGGCGCTACTTTGCCAATATTGGCACTTATATTCATTTTATATGCCATGTTTGGTACCTATCTACCTGGCATCATGGGGCATGGAGGATATTCGTATGAGAGAATAATTAATACTCTTATTACCTATCAAGGAATTTTTGGTTCCCCTTTAGCAGTAGTTATTTCATTTGTCACAATGTTTATCATTTTTGCTGCTTTTCTTGAATTAACTGGAGTAGGGGATGTCTTTTTTAATTTTTCAAAGGCAATAGCTGGGCGTTCTCGAGGAGGACCAGCCAAAATTGCTACTGTGTCTAGTGCTTTGTTTGGGAGTATTTCTGGAAGTGCAGTAGCTAATGTAGCAGCATCAGGCTCCTTTACAATCCCCATGATGAAAAAGTTAGGTTACAAAGGGACCTTTGCAGGAGCAGTTGAGTCCGCCGCCTCAACAGGTGGGCAAATTATGCCGCCTATTATGGCCGCAGGTGCTTTTCTTATGGCTGAAATGCTAGGAGTTACTTACTTAACTGTAATAACAGCTGCTTTAATTCCGGCAATTCTTTACTTCATTACAATTTGGTTTGGTATTGATTTTAGGTCAGCTAAAAGAGGTTTGAAAGGGTTATCATCTCAAGAAATACCTAAATTATTGCCACTCTTAAAAAAAGAAGGATATATGTTGCTCCCGATTATTGTGATAATTATTGAGCTTTCAATTTTTAAAGTTTCAGCAATTAGGGCGGCTTTCGTTGCTATGATTTTTGCTGTCTTATTAGGGCTTATCAAGAAACAAACCAGACCTAGTGTTAAGGCTTCTCTAGAAGCGATGTTTAACGCATCAAAAAATATTGTTGCAATAGTTGCACCCGTCGCGTGTGCAGGCATTGTAATTGGAGTAATTGGGCTTACTGGCCTTGGGGGAAAAATTGCAAGGTTTGTAGTCAACTTATCAGGGGGAGATGTGTTATTAACATTAATTTTTGCAATGGTGGTTGCAATAATTTTTGGGATGGGTTTACCCACCACAGTGGCTTATTTGTTGGTAATATCTGTATTATCTCCGGTTCTATCTAGTATCGGAGTTGAGCCGATAGCTGCACACCTATTTGTTTTTTATTTTGCATGCTTATCTGGAATAACTCCCCCAGTAGGTCTTGCGGCATATACTGGAGCAAATATAGCTGGCGCTCCTCCAATGAGAACTGCTTTTCAAGCTTGTTCATTAGCAATTGCAGCCTTTATTCTTCCGTATTTATTTGTGTTTCAACCCCCAATATTAATGGAGGGGGACTGGTTCGAAATACTCTTAGAATCATTATTAGCTACCATCGGAATGGTTTCTCTTGCCGCTGTTTTTGAAGGTTGGTTTTTGAGAAGAACGAAAACATTTACACGGATTGTATTAATGTTAGCCTCAGTTTCATTAATAATACCAGGATGGGTTACAGATATTTTAGGATTGATTTTGATAGTAGGGATACTAGTTTTTCGAAAGAATTATCAAAATATTGAAACTGAAATAATTAATGATAGTCACAAAACATTTAGTTAAATTTATTAACAATTTAATTCAACACAGCTTTAAATTTAGGAGGATGAATTATGGGATATAGGCTTGGAATCGATATAGGAGGCACTTTTACTGATCTTTATCTTTTTGATGAAATTAATGGCAAGTCAAAGGTATTAAAAGTGCCATCAAATGTAAATGACCCGTCAATATCAATTGAGGAGGGGATTCAAGAATTACTGTCTTCAAATCAAGTAGAACCTAGTAGTATTAATTATCTTGCTCATGGTACCACTGTAGGGACGAATACAGCTATAGAAAGAAAGGGGGCGACCACAGCATTAATTACTACTAAAGGGTTTCGTGACCTTCTTGAGTTAGGTAGGCAAGCTAGACCTTCAATATATAATCTGTTTGAGGATAAGCCATCACCTCTTATTAAAAGAGAGTTTCGAAAGGAAGTTACAGAAAGATTAAAATATGACGGTTCAATTGATAAAGAATTAAATTTTGAAGAAGCAGAAAGTATCATTAAAAATTTGAAAACCCAGAATATTGAATCCTTTGTTGTGTGTTTTTTACATTCATATACCAACCCAACACACGAAAAACAAATTAAAAAATTAATAAACAAACATTTTCCTGACATTTATGTATCTTTATCAAGTGAGGTTCTTCCGGAGTACCGAGAATTTGAACGTTTTAGTACTACAACAATAAATGGTTATCTTGGGCCAAAAATTAGTCAATATGTAAGTAATTTAGCGAATCGAGTTAAAAAACTAGGTATAGAAACACTTCCTTATATTAATCAATCAAATAGTGGAGTTATGTCTATACAAACAACAAAAGAAAATCCCGCTAGAACAGCATTATCAGGACCAAGTGCCGGAGTAGCAGGGGCCTCCCATATTTCAAAGGTAGCAGGGTTTAATGACATAATTACCTTTGATATGGGTGGTACAAGTACAGATGTATCTTTAATACAAAACGGAGAGCCTAAAATTACTGTTGGAAAAAAAGTAGCCGGATTTCCATTGAATTTACCTATGACTGACGTTCACGCTGTTGGTGCTGGCGGAGGAAGTATTGCCTGGGTGGATAACGGTGGGATTTTAAAGGTCGGTCCTCACAGTGCTGGCGCGACCCCTGGACCCGCAGCTTATGGGGGGGGAGGATTAGAACCCACCGTAACAGATGCAAATGTAATTTTACAGAGGTTAAACCCCAATTATATTTTAGGTGGAGAAATGGAGGTAGATTACGAGGCGGCAAAACAAGCAATTCAAGATAAAGTTGCAAATCCATTAAATATTTCTCTTTCAGAAGCTGCAAAAGGTATTATTACAATTGTACATTCGAATATAATACGAGCCCTACGAGTAATATCCGTTGAACAGGGATTTGATCCTAGGGAGTTTACCCTCGTTGCTTTTGGAGGGGCTGGTAGTTTACATTCAGCCTATGTAGCTAAAGAAGTAGGTATTAAACATGTATTAATACCACAAAATTCAGGAATCCTTTCTGCTTTAGGTTTATTAACATCGGATTTAAAAATGGATTTCGTGAAAACAAGATTGCTTAATGCAAAAGAGGAAAATCTAGAAAAAGTAATGAGTGAATTTGAAACTTTAAGTTCTGATGGGATTAATTGGCTCGAAAAAGAAGAAGTGGCATCATCTAAACAAAAAGTTGAACAAAAAATTGATATGCGCTACTTAGGTCAAAATTATGAGTTATCTATTTCTTTAGATTGTAAGTTAAATACAAGAGAAGATTTAGATTATATATTAGAGAAATTTCATAAAGCTCATGAAAAAAATTATGGATATTCAAATCCTAATGAGGAAGTAGAGTTTATTAATTACCGTGTAACTGCTATTGGTGAGGTACCAAAAATCAGCCTGAAAAAGTACAGAAAGGATCAAACTGATCCATACAAAGCAAGAATTGCACAACGTAACGTTTTTTTTGATAAAGAGGAAAAATATATAACAACTAACATATATGACAGATCATTGTTAATGCCTAACAATAAAATTGAGGGTCCTGCTATCGTCGAGCAAATGGATTCAACAATTGTAATTCCGCCTGGAGTATCAGCGGAAATTGATGAATATCTAAATATCATTTTAACACTTTAGGAGGCAAAATAATGGAAAAGTTAAAAGTAGATCCCATTACAGTAGAAGTTCTGGGGAACGCTTTATTATCTATAGCGGAAGAAATGGGAGGGACCTTAGTTCGGACTTCATATTCAACAAACATAAAAGAAAGAAAAGATTGTTCAACAGCAATATTTAATGAAAAGGGAGAGACAATTGCTCAGGCTGCTGCCATACCTGTTCACCTGGGGTCAATGCTTGGGATTTGTAAAGAAATCTTAGAAAAATATTCTTTAGAAGAAATTTATCCTGGAGATATGTTTATCGCCAATGATCCGTACAATGGTGGAGGGACTCACCTTCCCGATATCACTATTGCCCAACCTGTCTTTTACGAACAACAAATTGTCGGCTTTGTGGCAAATATAGCGCATCATTCTGATGTGGGAGGGAGGGTAGCAGGTAGTTCATCTGGTGATTCAACAAGTATATTTCAAGAGGGGATAAGAATTCCTCCAATTAAAATTTTAAAAAGTGGTGTAATAAACAACGATATCATAGAAATGATTCTACTAAATTGTCGAACACCTAGCGAGCGACTTGGGGATTTATGGGCCCAAATTGCATCTAATAGAATCGGGGAAAAACGTGTAGGGGAGTTAATTGACAAATATGGGAACTCTCTATTTCAAGAAGGTATGTCTGAATTTCTTCTATATTCTGAAAGAAAAATCAAGGAAGGGATTAAAAAAATTCCAGATGGAGTTTACAATTATACAGATTACTTAGATGATGATGGAATCGATTTAGACAAAAGTCCCCTTCCTATTGCAATAAAAATCGAGGTTTCCGGTGATCGTATTCTTCTAGACTTTACGGGCACATGTAAACAAGTAAAAGGAGGGATTAATGTTGTAAAAACGGCACTTTTAGCAACAATATATTATGCACTTAAAGCAGTAATTGATCCCTCTATACCCTCTAATGCTGGGTATTATAATTCAATAGAAGTGAAAGCTCCTGAAGGATCAATTGTGAACGCTGTTCCACCTGCATCTGTGGGTGGCCGTACTGATACATGTCAACGAATTGTGGATGTGATATTTGGTGCTTTAGCAAAAGCCGTTCCTGATAAAGTAGTTGCTGGTTGTAACAGTGCTGTAAGTACAGTGCTTTTTTCAGGAATTGACTCCCGGAAGAACGATTTTTTTGTTTATCCTGAATCCTTAGGAGGAGGTTTAGGTGCCCGCCCGTTTAAAGATGGGATGGATGGTGTTCATGTTCATGTAACTAACTCTTCTAATTTACCAATTGAGTGCTTAGAAATGGAATATCCTATTATGGTTGAAAGATTCGAGTTGAGAAAAGATTCAGGCGGTGCAGGAGAGCATAGAGGCGGTTTAGGTATTCGCAGGGATTACCGCATCTTAGAATCTGTAGAATTTGCATCTCACGCTGACAGACAAAAGTTTAAACCGTGGGGCTTATTTGGGGGGAAAAGTGGTGAACCAGGACTTTTTATCATAAACCTGGAAAAAGAAAACCAAAGAGTGCTATCTTCTGGAAAAGTATCTGAAGTTGTATTGGAAAGTGGTGACATTTTAAGTGCTCAAACACCTGGCTCAGGTGGATATGGTGCTCCGTTAAAAAGAGAACTTGAAAAAATATTAAACGATGTAATTGAAGAAAAAGTAAGCCAGGATTTGGCAGAAAGAGAGTATGGAGTGGAGATTAACTTATCAAAAAGAACTATTAAAAAAAGAGAAAATTTAGTAGCTAAAGGAGATGAAGTATAAATGGACTCAAATATCTTATTTCTTTCACAGGAAGATGTTAAGTCATGTGGCGGTTTAAACATGGAAAATGCAATCAATACAATGGAACAAGTCTTTTCTATACATGATAAAGGAGATTATGTTCTTCCTAATAAAACAACCCTCCGGTGGGGTGATCGCGATTCAGAATCTATATTCGGCAGGATAAATTCTATGCCAGGATATATAGGTGGTGATTTTAACGCTTCAGGAATAAAGTGGATTTCTGGAGCTCCTCAGAACCCATTTAAATATGACTTACCGAGAGCAGCTGGCATTATTATATTAAACGACCCGGAAACTCTTATGCCAGTTGCTGTGATGGATGGGACATTAATAAGTTCAATGAGGACAGGAGCAAATTCAGGCGTAGTGGCAAGATACCTTGCTCGAAAAGATTCACAGAAGTTAGGGTTAATTGGTGCAGGGGTTCAAAATCGAACACAGCTCTTAGCACTTTATTCTGTTCTTCCCGAATTAAATGAAGTTAAAATAACAGATTTAGATAATTCTAGAGCACAAGCATTTGCTAATGAGATGTCTAAAATTGTACCAATTCCTATAAAAGTAGTGGATACTGCTGAGGAAGCTGTAAGAGCTTCAGATGTTTTCGTAACTGCCACAGTAACGAAAGAGCCCATCATAAAATCAGATTGGGTGGAAGAAGGCTCATTATATATCCATGTTGGGAGCCATGAATGCGAGTTTGATGTGATTCATAAATCGAATAAGGTTGTAGTGGACGACTGGAGCGAGTTAAAACATAGAGGCGTTGAGACAATATCAATAATGTATGAAGAAAATGAATTTGAGGAAACGAGCCTCTATTCAGAGCTAGGGGAAATTGTAAATAATAAGCGTAAGGGAAGGGAAGACAATCAAGAAAGAATTTATTTTAACAGCGTAGGCATGGGAATAGAAGATATTGCATTAGCCAGCCAAATATACAAGTTGGCAAAACAGCAAAATATAGGTCAGCTACTTTCATTATGGAACAAACCAGAATTCGTTTGAAATAGACACAAATTAAATAAAAACTTTTTGTTATTTTAGCATCTACACTTATATAGAGATAAATGGCAACTTCCTAATATTAAGGGTAGTTGCCATTTATAAATAATTTGATGATAAGTAATTGATACAATACAACCTTTCGGGTTTATACTTTTGTATGGTTAACATGCCCATTCTTTACCATTAGAACCTTCTCGCTATTAACTCGTAGCAATCATTACTCTCCAGGCCAAGCCAAGAGAATCTCATACATGTGAAAGTATTAGTTAGGAGAAATTGTTAAATTGTAGTTAAGGTAAACAATTATTTGTCCTCGAACGTTTCACATCCTCTAAACAACAGGACATCATTGAGTATTCAAAACTTATATTAAAAGAAAATCAAGCAAATTATTATTTTAAAAGTGCAACTCTAACGGAAACGAATATTAGCATCATCGTTATTCTAACAAATACTAAGCGTTTTACATAGTTGTCGACTCAAAAGTTAATGGTTAGAATTTCAATCGATTCCTACCATTATGATTAACTCAATAGATAAAGTAATTAGTCCAGTTGAGTGAATACCGGGGGTGGTACTTTGGGAGTTTAATTCGCTTCATAGAGTTGTAGATCATTATCCTCCGGTAAAACAAATAATATTGGATAGGTTACACTAAGTTAGACAGATTCGTTAAGGTCATATAAGCTTGATTCAAATAAATCTGAGGAGAATCAAAATGACCAAGCGAAAAAGAAGAACATTCTCACAAGCTTTTAAGGAACAAATCATTCAGCTACATGATGCCGGGAAACCAAGAGGTGAAATCATTAAAGAATATGATCTTACCCCTTCAGCCTTTGACAAGTGGGTTCGTCAACATCAATCCAGCGGCTCCTTTCAAGAAAAAGACAATCGTACACCAGAACAGGAAGAGTTGATCAAGCTTAGAAAAGAAAATCAAAAGCTGGCCATGGAGAATGATATTTTAAAGCAAGCTG
>NZ_FOJW01000001.1:378733-510136 GCF_900112045.1 Lentibacillus halodurans | reverse complement strand
AAGTATATTAGCCAAAGATAAATCCGAACGATGTGATATGCTCCCTTCTAAGTAGACAGATGAAAAAATAAAATCTGCTACTTTGAGGGGAGTTATTTTTATGCCAAGAAAGAATTATACGATTGAATTTAAACAAATAGTATTGGATGCATATGAACATAAAGGTTTTAGCTTAAGAGGTATTTATCAAAAGTATGGTGTACATCATACAACGCTTATGGATTGGAAGAAATCCGTAACCAAATATGGATGGAAAGGTTTAAAGAGAACCTCTTCTAAGAAGAAAGTGTATACAAAAAAAGTGAAGTTGGCAGCTATTTCTGATTATCTATCCAAACACTACTCACTTAAAGATGTGATCAAAAATACGGCATATCCAGTACATCTGTTTTGCGAAAGTGGATAAGAGATTATAATGGTCATGGAGGCTGAGGCCTTGCCCATGGAAAGCGCAGTATGCTGCCGGAGCGAATGATCGCACGCAACTAACATCAGAATGGAAGAAACAAATTGTCACGCTTTCGCAGTCGTTATAAACGATGAATAAAGATGTGACTGTTGAAAAAGTAAAATGCTTCATTTCCTGACCTGTAATCGTTCGTCTTTAGCGTGGAACGTTTTAATTGTGTCACAGTCTCTTTTTATATGAAAAATTACTGGTATTTATTGGGGTTTTAATAGGTAAAAAGTAATAGGTATAAGAATCAAATAATTTTCCCAATGTGAAAAACGTCGAAATATGATGGACTTTGGAAGGTTTTTAAATTACAATATTCGTATAGTTATAGTGCTTTATGTCCGTTGTTTTATACGAAACAATAATAGGGGGAAAAAGTCATGGAGCTTTTTACGGGCTCTTTCCAGACGCTTGAACATTCGCTGAAGTATGCATCAGCCAAAAATCGAGCTATTTCGAATAATATTGCGAATGTGGATACACCCGGTTATAAGGCGAAGGATGTTGAATTTAAAAACGTTTTGAATAATGAATTAAATGCTTCTTTCAACGCAAAACGTACGGATTCAAAACATCTTCCTTTTGACCGTTTAAATGCTGATCAATCGTTACAAACAGTGTCACGCCAGAATACGGAATATAATCATAACGGAAATAATGTTGATGTAGACAAAGAAATGGCTGAGCTGGCGAAAAATCAAATATACTACCAAGCACTGGTTGATCGAATGAACGGCAAATTTTCTAGCTTAAAAACGGTAATCGGAGGAGGGAACTAAATATTGTCGATATTTCATGCAATTAATACAAGTGCGAGTTCATTAACAGCACAGCGGCTCCGTATGGATGTTGTTTCTTCCAATATTGCGAATGCACAGACAACAAGGGCTGTGATGAATGAAGATGGCGAATATGAACCTTATAGAAGGAAAATGGTGACACTCGAACCATCAGGAAATAACTTTCAATCTTTTCTGGATCGCGCTGTCGGTTCTAGTTCAGACAATTCAGGCTCGGGCGTAAAAGTGTCACAGATAACAGAGGATGAGACACCATTTGAAATGGTTTACAACCCGGACCATCCTGATGCCAATGACGCAGGCTATGTTGAAATGCCAAATGTAGATCCGTTGAAAGAGATGGTTGATTTAATGAGTGCAACCAGATCCTATGAAGCGAACATTACTTCAGTGAATGCAAGTAAAAATATGCTTTTGAAGGCACTTGAAATAGGAAAATAGTCATAGTGCAGCATCGCAGTCACCAAATCTAATTGCACGTTGTACATAAGGGGAGATATGATGAGTACTTTTTTGAATGGGATCAGTAATCAGGCAGTCATGCCAAATTCCGAAATCGCGAAGCAAACCGTTTCACCGAGTGAGGCACACCAAAATTTTGCCGATACACTCAAAACCGCAATCGACAGTGTGAATGATGCCCAAATCGCCTCCGATAAGAAGACAGAGGCAATGGCAAAGGGTGAGATCGATGATTTACATGATGTTATGATTACAGCCCAAAAAGCAAGTGTTACGTTGGAGAGTTCTGTACAAATTCAACGTAAAGTCATTGATGCCTACAATGAAATGATGCGTATGCAAATATAATAGAAGTCTGAATGTAGCCGCTCTCTGAAAAATGAGCGTCGATTTTTGATTAGGTACTAAGAGTTGCTATTAAATTCAGGCCTTATATTGAATAACGTCGGAAATCTATGGTTGACCTTATCAGAAAAACTGGGCTTTTCAATGTTTCAAAATTAATCATACCCAAGTTTTTCTAAGAATTTGGCGGGGGAATATATGAAGAAAAAAATAATGAAATTCAAAGATACCGTTAAATCTTTTTGGGTTGAACGATCCAAAACCCAAAAAGGTATTTTCATAGGTTCTGCTGCAATCGTTGCTGCCTTGATTTTTACAGTGATATTATTTTCCTCTGGATCAAAGCTTGTGCCGCTGTACAATGATTTATCAGCACCGGAAGTTAGTCAAATCAAGGAAGAATTGGATTCCAGAAGCGTGCCATATGAGTTGGAAAATGGCGGGACCACGATTAAAGTCCCGGAATCAGATGTTGATTCACTGCTGGTAGATCTTGCAGGTCAGGGAATTCCTGACAGTGGTAACATTGATTATTCCTTTTTTAGCGAAAATGCTTCATGGGGTATAACCGACAATGAATTTAGTATGATCAAGCTTGATGCCATGCAAACAGAGCTGGCAAACCTTGTCAAAGGCGTTGAAGGCATCAGTGATGCTGAGGTTATGATTAATATGCCTGAAGAGCCTGTTTTTGTCAGTGAGGATCAGCAAGAAGCAAGTGCTTCTATTGTAATCAATACAGAGCCTGGATACGATTTTCAGGGAAACCAGGTTAACGCTTTATATCATATGGTTTCAAAAGCGGTACCGAATCTCAGCGAAGAGAATATTGCCATCATGGATCAGTACTTTGAATATTATGATCAAGATTCACAGAATGCTGCCGGTCAGGAAGATGCGTATACATACCAGCAAGGAGTTAAAGAGGATATTGAAAAGGATATAAAACAGCGTCTTCAGCAAATGCTGGGAGCAATGGTCGGGATGGATAATGTCATCGTCTCAGTTACAGCTGATGTTGATTTTACTGAGGAAAATCGTGTAGAAGAGCTGGTCGAGCCGGTGGATATAGAGAACATGGAAGGGCTGCCGGTCAGTATTGAAACGATTGAGGAAACTTATGAAGGCAATCCGCCTGTTGGTGGTGAAGCGGGTACAGGTGACGAGGATATTGCAAATTATGAGGGTGTGGAAGAAGGTGAAGACGGTGAATATGAGCTATCACAAGAAACGATTAATAATGAATATAACCGGATTCGCAAAGAAATTGTTGAAAGCCCTTATAAGATCCGTGATTTGGGGATACAGGTTGCAGTCGACGAAGTAAAGGGTGAACAGGACGGTGAAGTACAGTACTTGACAGCCCAAGAGCAAGAAACAGTCGATGCTGGTATCGCATCTATTTTGGATTCCATCATCAGCACCTCTATTGACAGCGAGTATGAAGGAGAGATACAGCCAGAGGAGAAAACATCGATCGTATTTCAGGAGTTCAGTGAAAGCATTGGTTCACCACAGGCGTCTGCACCAGGCATACCTGTATGGATGTATATTACTGGCGGTGTATTGCTCGCTATTATCATTGTCCTGATTATCATGCTGTTCCGTAACCGTAATCGTGAGGAAGAAGATACTGTAACGGAAAGCACAGTGTCCGTTGAGACTGAATCAGAGGTACCGGAAATTGATAATACCGAAGACTCAGAGTTGACAGTACGCAAAAAACAGCTGGAAAAAATGGCCAAAGAAAGCCCGGAAGATTTTGCTAAGTTATTAAGAAGTTGGATTTCTGATGATTGAGGAGAGAGATGTATGCCTAAACAAAAAACACTTACCGGAAAGCAAAAGGCGGCAATTCTATTGATCTCCCTGGGTCCGGACGTATCTGCACAAATTTATAAACATTTATCGGAAGAAGAAATTGAAAAGCTCAGTCTGGAAATTTCCTCTGTAAGAAAGGTGGAATCTGATTTAAAGGAAGATGTGCTGGATCAATTTCATCAAATCGCTGTCGCGCAGGACTATATATCACAGGGGGGAATTGGTTATGCGAAAACGGTGCTTGAGAAAGCATTTGGAGACCAGGAGGCAAGCAATATCATTGACCGCCTGACTGCTTCACTCCAGGTCAGGCCTTTTGATTTTGCCCGGAAGGCAGATCCGCAGCAAGTCCTGAATTTTATACAAAATGAGCATCCACAAACCATTGCGCTCGTATTATCGTATCTCGATCCGGAACAGGCCGGGGTGATTTTATCTGAGTTGCCACAGGAAATGCAGGCAGAAGTGGCCAAACGAATTGCAACAATGGATTCGACATCACCAGAAATCATAAACCAGGTTGAACAAGTTTTGGAACGCAAAATTTCATCTTCACTCACGGAGGATTATACGCAAACAGGAGGTATCCAGTCAGTCGTTGAGGTGTTAAACGGTGTTGATAGGAGTACTGAAAAGACGATTCTTGACACGCTTGAAATACAGGATCCTGAATTAGCTGAGGAAATCAAGAAACGGATGTTTGTCTTTGAAGATATTGTTGTGCTCGATAATCGGGCCATCCAACGTGTTATCAGGGAAGTGGATAATGAAGATTTACGTCTTTCTCTGAAAGTTGCCAGTGACGAAGTGAAAGAAATTGTGTTTAAGAATATGTCACAGCGGATGGCGGAAACGTTTAAAGAGGAGATGGAATTCATGGGTCCTGTTCGCCTGCGTGATGTGGAAGAAGCACAATCAAGAATTGTCGGAGCTATCCGAAATCTTGAAGACATTGGTGAAATTGTCGTTGCTCGTGGTGGAGGTGACGATATTATTGTCTAACATTAATTCCAACGGACCGAAAAACGTCAAGTCAAAAAAAATCAGCATTAGACCCATCGATGTGAACCCGCACGAATCTGAGTCTGATAAGGAAGAAGAATATATGCAGCAGCATATACAGTCGGAAATTAATCAGGCTTATGAGGAGCTGCAGCAAATAAAGAAAGAGAAGAGAAGTCTCTTAAGTCAAACAAATGCGGAAATCGAAACATTGAAAGCGGATTGGGAAACAAAAAAGCAGCAATATATCGAACAGGCAAAACAAGAAGGATATGCAGAAGGATTTGAACAGGGTAAAGCAGATGGTCTTCAACAATATAAACAATTAATTGCAGATGCAAATGAAGTGGTAAGGGCTGCCACAAAAGACTATCATTCTACAATTGAACAAAGTGATGAGATCATTTTAGACCTGGCAATCCATACTGCCGAAAAAATCATTCAGCAACAGCTGGATGAACATCCGGATATGTTCATGCACCTCGTCCAGTCAGCAATCAGGGGTATAAAGGATAAATCAGAAATCGCCATTTATTTGCATCCGGTAAATTATGATTTGGTTATCAGGCAAAAGGATGAACTCACGCATTTTGATGACCGTAACGTACAAGTTACCATTTATGCAAATGATGAATTAAAGGAAGGAAGCTGTCTGATTGAGCATCCTTTTGGTCAGATTGATGCGAGCATAGATGTACAGCTGCAGGAGTTACGGGAAGTTTTATACGAGGTCAGTATGGAGAGTGGCCAATGAATCTGACAAAATATCAAGATGCACTTGATCAGGCTGATTCATTAAAACGATATGGAAAAGTATTGCGTGCAGTTGGACTTATGATTGAATCTCTTGGACCGGAAGCTAATATTGGCGAGGTTTGCCGTATACATAGCACAGCAAAAAAGAAATATGTGACAGCAGAAGTTGTTGGCTTCAGCAATGAAAAGATTATCCTGATGCCTTATGCACAAGTTACTGAAATTGGGCCTGGGTGTTTGGTGGAGTCAACAGGAAAAGCGTTGACGGTCAAAATTGGCCGGGGACTGATCGGGAATGTTGTGAATTCGGTGGGCGAATGTCTGGATGATTCTAAACTTCCTAAAGGGCTGTCGAGCTATTTAACGGAGCAGGCACCGCCCAATCCGTTAACACGACCTCCTATTTCGGAACCAATACAAACAGGGGTCAAATCCATCGATTCATTGCTGACAGTCGGCAAAGGACAGCGTATAGGCATTTTTGCCGGCAGTGGTGTCGGTAAAAGTACATTGCTTGGTATGATTGCCCGCAACAGCAGTGCAGATATAAATGTCATTGCTCTGATTGGGGAACGGGGCAGGGAAGTCCGTGAGTTTATCGATCAAGAACTTGGTGAGGAAGGTTTAAAAAAATCAATTGTTGTGGTTGCCACTTCAGATCAGCCGGCTCTTATGCGTATAAAAGGCGCTTATACCGCCACAGCTATCAGCGAGTACTTCAGGGATTTGGGATATCAAGTGAATTTATTAATGGATTCGATAACACGAATAGCGATGGCACAGCGGGAAGTTGGCCTGGCGATAGGTGAACCGCCTACAACCAAAGGCTATACACCATCGGTATTTGCAGCACTTCCCAAGTTGCTCGAGCGGACCGGAACAAGCAGATCTGGTACGATAACAGCATTTTATACCGTTTTGGTTGATGGTGATGACATGAATGAACCGATTGCTGACAGTGTACGGGGGATTTTGGATGGTCATTTTATTCTTGACCGGAAATTGGCAGAGCAAGGGCATTTCCCTGCCATCAATGTTCTCAAATCAATCAGCAGGGTCATGCGTAAAATTGTAAGTCAAAAACATATAGATGCAGCACGGCAGATCAGGGAATTAATGGCAACATATGAGGAAAATAACGAGCTGATACAGATCGGTGCATATAAACGGGGAACCAATCAGGAAATTGACCGGGCTATTTCATACCATCCAAAAATCAACGCATTTTTGAAACAGGGAATATCCGACTATCACGCATTGGAAGAATCAATTGATCAGATGCAAAAGCTGCTGAATGGAGGGGTTTGATGACAGAAACAGCTGCACTCTCAAAAGTTCTGCATATTTGGGAAAATGAAAAGACACACGCCCAGAAAGCATATCAAAAGTCCATCGATATTTTTGAGAGAACGGCGACAGCATTATACGAACTGCTCCGGAAAAAAGAGACAGCAGAAAGCTTGTATGAAGATTATTTGCAGCAGTCGACTCCAATTGACAAAATCCGGGAACAGGCTGTTTATATTGAGAATTTAAATCAGCAGGTTATGAGGTTGCAGCATGAAGTGCAGCAAGCCAGGAATGAGATGGAAAACAAACATGAACGTTTGTCTGATGTACATGTGGAAGTGAAAAAGTTTGAAAAAATAATTGAACACCGCCAAGAAGCATCTACAGCAATGATCAAAAAGAATGAAAAAGAATCAATGGATGAAATATCGATTCGGCAGTATGTAAGCCAAATAACGGGTGAGTAATATGACAGAGAAACCTAAAAATGAAAAAAAGAAAATGAATCCAGTTTTGTGGTTCCTGTTTGCAATTGTCATTCCGGCAGCAGCAGCAGTAGTCCTTGTGGTTGTTATATTAACAGTTTCCGGTGTGGATGTGGCCGGATGGGCTAAAGAAAAAGGCAGCAGTGTGCCTGTTTTATCCGCGGTTATGACACCCGATGAGGATGAGAGCGAACAACGCACGGAAGAGAGAATGCAAGAAGCGATAACAAGTAAAGATGAGGAAATTGCTGGATTAAATCAGCAGGTTGCCGATTTGGAATCAACCATTGATGAAATGGAACGAGAAATCGTCAGACTTGAGAATGAGCAGACATCTGCTGATGAAGAGGCGGAGGATGACGAAACTTCTGGGAATGAATCGATCGCAGCAATCGCTTCTTCGTTCCAGGATATGGACAATGAACAAGCTGCCCAAATTCTTCAAAATATGGAACAGGATTTAGCGGTTTCGGTGTTGGAAGATTTGCCTGATGATGCGCGCGGTGAAATATTTGAAGCGATGGAACCTGATTATGCAGCAACGTTAACACAAATGTTTGTCAATCAAACACAATGATATGGAAGAACCACTTGAAAGGGGGTGAAAAATTGAATGCGGTCGGAATGCTGTTTAACCAATTCATACAGTCAAAAGACGGTGTACTGCAAACACTCAATAAAGATGCAACATCTGGTCAGCAAAGTGTTTTCCAGCGTCTGTTAACTGGTTCCGGTAATGAAACGGATAACATAACCAACGCCCAGTCCATTACAAAGGATAATCGTGAATTAAAGCAAATGTTATCAGGATCAGAGGACATGAGTGAACTTATTCAACTGTTATCGGGTTCAAAGGAAGTTCAGAAACTGATAGGTCATGCAGTCTCAAAGGAAGAAGCTATGCAGGTGCTGCGGGGATTGATTGACAGTGTTGCAGAGGAGGACGGAGCAGTGTCAGGTGAAGCTTTACAGGAAGCTGCCATCAGCAGGCTTTTGACAGAACATGGTGGTCATACAGAGGAAGTTGGAAATATGACAGAAAATAAGGACATGCCTCTTCTTTTCCATTTGCAAACATCGGCACCTATATTGAGTGATCAGTCTATTCAAAATCAATTTGAAGCGTTGCTTGCAAAAGCTGAAAACGTGCTGGCACAAATAACGGATCAGAAAAGTGTCTTAAAAGCGGCACCAGAGCTTTTGAAGTTACTGGAACAATGGACTGCGCTTGCGAAGAAAACGAACAAACAATCAGGCACTTTATTGGAATCGATCTCTGGGAACAATGAAAAAAATCAGGCTATCTGGAAGGAACTTGTTCAATCTTTTCAAAAACGAAATCAGCTCGTTATGAAGCAGCAGTATAATTCAAATGCCAAAGTAACAAGCAGTGATGTCGCTAAATGGCTGCAGCATGCGATGCAAAGCCAGCTGCAACTGGATAAGGCAAACAGACAGCAGACTGTTACGTCAATGCCGATGTCAAAGGTGGAGCAATATGTTGTTCATTTAAATCAGACCAACACACAGCCTATCGATCATCAATTAATCGAACAGTTTCAAAAGGTCATGAAAACGAGCAAGTTTATGGCACTGCAGAATGGTACTTCACAATTAAACATATCGCTGCGCCCCGAAAATCTTGGGGATATGATGGTCAAGCTGACGCAGATGAATGGTGAAATGACAGTGAAAATCATTGTTACGTCTGCTGCTGCTAAAGATATGCTGGAAGCAAACATGCATCATCTTAAAAACATGTTTTCGCCACAACAGGTAGTGGTGGAAAAACAGGATGTCACAACACAGCAAATGCAAACAAACCAGCATAAAGAGGATGGACAGCCAATGGATGACCGTGACCAGGAACAGTCAGGCCATTTTGAACAAGACGACCATCCTGAAGATGAAGAGGATTTTGATGAACAATTACAAGAGGTTTTAATGAATGAGAAGGTGTAGGTGAGAAAGATGACGGCAATTGATTCATCCCTTTATTTGAATAATCAGCAGACAGAACGCGTCCCAAGTCCTGATCTTGGCAAGGATGAGTTCCTGAAAATTTTAATGACGCAGCTGCAAAATCAGGATCCGTCCAGTCCAATGGATAACGAGCAATTCATATCACAAATGGCATCCTTTTCACAGCTGGAGCAGACTATGAATATGGCAAACTCGATTGATCAGCTGGTACAACAGCAGAATGTTTCACCGATTCTTCAATACAGTCACATGATTGGTAAGGAAGTTTCCTACTATCCTTACGATGAAGAAACGGGTGAAAAACTTGATATTGAAACAAGCAAGGTTACTGCAGTAAGTCAGCATGAAGGATTGGCTGTTCTGGATCTTGAAAATGGTGAAAAGATTTACGCCGATTCAATCACGCAAGTAAGTGATCCAAGTGCAGATACTAATAATGGAACTGATGCTGATGATATAAACGGTCCCCATCCTGACGAAGGAAGTGATTAGCATGGACCACCGCATACATCAATTACAGCAGCATCATGCAATGCCGCTGTCGACTGTGAAAATGCCTGCAAATCACAGTCAATCAGAAACAAGTTTCAAAGATGTGTTGACGGAAGTTCAGGATATCAAAATCAGCAAACACGCAGAACAACGACTGAATGAGCGGGATATCACCATTAATGAAACACAATGGCAGACCATTTCAGCAAAAATGGGAGAAGCCAAACAAAAAGGTGTCACGGACTCATTGGTTCTGACAGATGAAGCGGCACTATTGGTGAGTGCTAAAAACAATACGGTTATAACAGCGATGAATAAAAAAGAGGCAGTAAGTAAAATTTTCACCAATATAAATGGCACGATTCTGATAGATGAATAGGCTGGTCCTATGGGGAGGCCGAGGCTGTTGACTGATAGATACAGCGCCAGAATCTTAAGCCAAAACCAATAAAGGAGAGATAGGACATGTTACGTTCCATGTATGCCGGAATTTCCGGAATGAAAGGATTTCAAACAAAATTGGATGTTGTTGGCAACAATATTTCGAATGTCAATACAGCAGGATTCAAGAAAGGCAGAGTGACATTTCAGGATCTATTGAGTCAGACGACAACCGGGGCATCGGGGCCAACGGAAAACCGTGGCGGTGTTAACCCCTCACAGGTCGGTTTAGGTTCCCAATTAGGTTCAATAGATGATATTCATACACAGGGATTTAGTCAAACAACCGACAACCCGCTGGATCTTCAGCTTGAAGGGGACGGGATGTTTGTTCTCGAGACGCCGGATGGACAAGCATATACACGTGCAGGGAATTTTTATCTGGATACGAATGGCGATATTGTAAATTCCGATGGTTATTATTTGATGGGCGTTGATGAAAATGGTCAAGAATCCCATCTGAATATTCCGGAAAATGCTACAAACATCAACATTGAAAAGGATGGAACGGTTACGTATGTTGATGGCGACAATAACGTGGAAGATAATCAGCAAATTCAAATCGCTGTTTTTTCCAATCCGGCTGGTCTTGAAAAAGATGGAGGGAGTTTATATCTTGAATCAAATAATTCAGGTGTTCCCAATTTAACGGATCCAGAAACAGATGGAGCCGCAACGATCGTCAGCGGGGCACTGGAAATGTCCAACGTTGACCTGGCTGAGGAATTCACAGAAATGATTACAGCACAGCGCGGGTTCCAGGCAAATACGAGAATCATTACGACATCAGATGAAATCCTGCAGGAACTTGTGAATCTAAAACGGTAATAAGGGGGTAGGGGGCGTTCCAAACAGGAATGCTCCCGCCAACATATGATTCAGCTTACGAAATTAAATGGAGATTTATTTACATTAAATGCCTTGATGATCGAGCAGATTCAGTCACATCCGGATACAACCATTACATTAACAAATGGCAGGAAGATCGTTGTCAAAGATTCCGAATCCGATGTCTCACAGCTTGCAACCAATTACTACAAGCAAATCGGATTGAACAGCCGATTTAAAGAGGCAGGTGATAGCAATGGGTAAACTGGCAAAAACAATGATAACCTCGCTTGTTGTGCTTTTACTTGCCGGGGTTGGTGCATTGATTATCGTATTATATGTGACGGATGAACCAAGTGAGGGCAATGCACAATCCCTTGATACGGTTTTGGAACATTCGTATGAAACACCTGAAATTACAACTGACCTGGAGAATGGAAGCTTCGTACGAATTCAATTCCAGGTTGTTACCGACAGTGATAAGGCAAGGGAAGAAGCTCAGAAAAGGGAATTTCAGCTGAAAAATATTCTAATCAAAGAACTTGCTGAAATGGATGAAGAAAAATTTAAATCAGGCCTGTCTGATCTGGAGGATGCTGTGCAGCTAAAATTAAATGAAGTGATGACAGAAGGAAGTATTACGGATGTTTATACAACCAGCAAGATTTTACAGTAAAAGAGGTTCATACACGCTTTTTTATACGTGTATAAAAAGCAGGAAACTCCATTTTGGAGGTGAAGTTTATTGGTGGAAGAAGTTCTTTCACAAAATGAGATTGATGCATTATTGTCTGCTATATCATCAGGCGAAATGAATGCAGAAGAGTTAAAACAAGAAAATGAAGAGCAGAAAGTCCGTGTATATGATTTTAAGCGGGCTCTACGGTTTTCCAAAGATCAGATCAGAAGCCTTGCACGTATACATGAAAATTACGCTCGTTTATTGACGACTTATTTCTCAGGAGAATTACGGTCATATGTCAATATTTCTGTTGCTTCCGTCGACCAAATACCTTATGAGGAATTTATCAGATCGATTCCGACAATGACGGTATTAAATATGTTCAGTGTTCAGCCACTGGAAGGAAGGATTTTAATGGAAGTCAATCCGAATATTGCCTATGCCATGCTTGATCGGCAGCTGGGCGGACGAGGCAGCAGTATTAATAAAGTGGAAAACTTGACTGAAATCGAAACGATGCTCATGTCACAGCTTTTTGAGAAATCACGAATAAGTTTATCCGAGGCATGGTCATCCATTATCGAATTTGATCCGGTTCTGGAAGAGTTTGAAGTCAATCCGCAATTTCTGCAAATGGTATCACCCAATGAAACCGTCGTGATCGTATCACTCGACACAACCATTGGAGAAACAAGCGGTATGATCAATATTTGCATTCCGCATATTGTGCTAGAACCGATTATACCGAATTTGTCGGTTCATTACTGGATGCAGTCAAACACGAATAAGCAGGATTCGGAATCTTACGCGAAAATAACACAAAGCCTTCAGCGTGCCGAGGTCGAAGCAAAAACATTTCTCGGTGAGACAACAATTAGTATCGATCAGCTGCTGCATTTACATAAGGATGATGTCATCGGATTAAATCAGCCGATTGATCGTCCATTACAATTGCAAATCAATGATCTGCCGAAGTTTCATGTGCAGCCAGGTAAATATAAAAATAAAATGGCTGTGCAAGTGCTGGAGGAACTCAAAAGGGGGAACGAAGATGAATGATGGCAAGCTTTCCCAGGACGAAATAGATGCCTTGTTAAAAGTCGGCGAGGATGAAGCTGAGGACGCCCATAATACGTCTGAATTACTGTCCACAACAGAGCAGGATACGCTGGGTGAGATCGGTAATATTTCGTTTGGCAGTTCAGCAACGACTTTGTCCACTTTGTTAAATCAAAAAGTTGAGATCACAACGCCCGAAGTATCAGTCATAACGAAAGATGATTTTCACAATGAAATGGAACAAGTAAGCATCCATGTAAATTATTCCGAGGGGTTCAATGGACAAAATGTACTTTTGATGAAATCAGATGATGCTGCGGTTATTTCAGATATCATGCTCGGAGGAGATGGTACTACACCTGATAAGGAATTACAGGAGATCCATTTAAGTGCCATTCAGGAAGTGATGAATCAAATGATGGGTACAGCAGCAACCAGTATGTCAACTGTTTTTGAAAAACGTATTGACATATCTCCACCAGCTATAAGGGTGGAAAAGGGGGATAACGTGCAAAGTACCGGGGTGATTACCGATGAGGATTATCTGGTCAAAGTTTCCTTTCATTTACAAGTTGGCCATTTAATCGATTCGAATATTATGCAAGTCATTCCACTTTCGTTCGCCAGACAATTAGTGGAGCAATTGATGGAGGCATCCTCGGACGAAAGCAGACAAGAAGCCGCTGTGACGGCAGAAGTGGAAAAAACGTCCGATTATAGTCATCGGCAACAGTCAGAGCGTATTGATGAAAATCAAAATCCGCAATATTTGGGTGATAAACTCAACTCGGATTCCTCGTCTATACAGCAGGCAGCTTTCTCTGATTTAGAACAGGCAGATTTTAACCATAATGAAAAGCGGAATCTTGATATGTTATTGGATATCCCGCTGAAAGTATCAGTCGAACTTGGAAGAACCCAAAGATCGATAAAAGACATATTGGAGTTATCGGCCGGGGCAGTTGTTGAACTGGATAAACTTGCCGGGGAACCGGTCGATATTCTGGTCAATGAAAAATTAATTGCAAAAGGCGAAGTAGTTGTTATTGATGAGAATTTCGGTGTCCGGGTAACGGATATCATTAGCCAGTCAGATCGGCTATTGAAATTAAAATAATAATGGTCAGGGAGGATTTAAATAATATGGCACAACGTGTTTTAATCGTGGACGATGCAGCATTCATGCGGATGATGATAAAAGATATTCTGGACAAAAACGGTTTCGATGTTGTGGGAGAAGCACAGGATGGCAATCAGGCGGTGGATCAATATAAGGAATTACAGCCGGACCTTGTTACGCTTGATATCACAATGCCGGAAAAGGACGGGTTGGCTGCGTTAAAGGAAATTAATGAAATCGATGCAGATGCGAATGTCATCATGTGCTCCGCGATGGGACAACAGGCAATGGTGATTGATGCTATTCAGGCTGGAGCGAAAGATTTTATCGTGAAACCTTTTCAGGCAGATCGGGTCCTTGAAGCAATCGGAAAAGTTTTAGGCTAGAAACGAGTGAGTTACATGAAACTGAAAATAATGGCGATTATTGGTTTGATCGGATTATGGTGTGTCATTTATCCAAATGGAGCTGCAGAGGCCTCAATGAATGTGAAAAACTGCATTGAAAATAAGGATTGTACCGAAACAGATGAAGCGCCAGCCGATACAGCCGATAATCAACAGTCTGAAACAACCGGGAGTGTAGAATCAGGATCACTATGGATGAATTTAGTGAAGATGGTTTTGGCATTACTTCTTGTTTTAGGATTAATTTATACATTGTTAAAGTTTTTGAATAAACGCAGCAGACGGTTTCAGCAAATAAAGGGTCTGGAGAACATTGGCGGGATCTCAGTCGGACCCAATAAATCAGTTCAGGTGGTCCGGATCGGGTCAAAGGTGTTTTTGGTTGGCGTTGGCGAAAATGTTGAGCTGCTGAAGGAAATTATAGATGAGGATACGAAAAGAGCGCTATTACATCGTGATGACGCCGGAGAACATAAGTCTGCGGGTGGATTGACTTCATTTTTGCAGCAAACAATGACCGGAAAATCAGATTATGATCATTCGAATGATTTCAAAAAACAGTTTGCATCAGAACTGGAAAAATTGAAACAGACCCGTAATTCGCTCCTTAAGTCAAAGCAGAAGGACGATCATTATGAATGAGATGATTGATATATTTTCCGGTACCGATCCTGCAGATGTATCGACAACAGTACAGCTATTACTATTATTGACTGTTTTATCTCTGGCACCGGGGATTTTGATCCTGATGACGAGTTTTACGCGGATTGTTATCGTCTTATCATTTGTAAGGACATCACTGGCGACACAACAAATGCCTCCCAATCAGGTGTTAATTGGTTTAGCACTATTTTTGACTTTTTTTATTATGGCTCCGACGTTTCAGGAAATAAATGATGAGGCCTTACAGCCTCTGTTTGCGGAAGAGATAACGCTGGATGAGGCGTATGACCGGGCAAGTGCTCCCATTAAAGATTTTATGGCAACTCATACCAGACAGCAGGATTTGCAGCTGTTTATGGATTATTCCGGAGCGGAGCAGCCGGAAACAATCGAGGGCATTCCTCTTACGACACTTGTTCCGGCATTTGCAATCAGTGAATTGAAAACCGCCTTTCAAATGGGGTTTATGATATTTGTTCCATTTTTAATTATTGATATGGTTGTGGCTAGTGTACTGATGTCAATGGGGATGATGATGCTGCCGCCTGTCATGATTTCGTTACCGTTTAAAATATTATTATTTGTACTGGTGGATGGCTGGTATTTGATTACCCAATCCCTTTTACAAGGTTTTTAAGGCAGGTGTTGTCTTGTGAACAGTGAATATGTCTTATCGCTGGCCGAAAGAGGCGTCTATGTGATTTTGCTTGTTTCTGGCCCATTACTTATCCTGGCATTGGCTGTTGGGCTTTTAGTCAGTATTTTTCAGGCAACGACACAAATTCAGGAACAGACGCTTGCTTTTATTCCAAAAATCATAGCTGTGTTTGTCGGGATTGTATTTTTGGGTCCATGGATGCTGACACAAATGGTTGAGTTCACGGTCAATCTATATCAAAATTTGAATCAGTTTACAGGTTAACATATGCTGGAATTAATTAATCTTTCAGCTATTCCCGTTTATTTGCTCGTCTTTGTCAGGATAGCAGCATTCTTTGTTACACTGCCATTGTTTTCATATACAACAATCCCGACACCATTCAAGATTGGCTTTACTTTTTTTCTGGCGTTTATCATGTATTATACGGTGGATGGCTCCGCTGTCCCTGTTGATGATACTTACTTATTTTTGCTGATCAAAGAAGCCATGGTTGGTTTGCTGATTGGTTTGCTTGCTTATATTATCCTTTCGGCAGTCCAAGTTGCAGGCGGTTTTATCGACTTTCAGATGGGTTTTGCAATTGCCAATGTCATGGATCCGCAAACAGGTGCCCAAAGCCCGTTAACCGGTCAATATTTTTATATTATAGCCCTGTTGTTTCTATTATCGGTCAATGGTCATCATTTATTAATAGATGGCATTTTCAACAGCTATCAGCTAATCCCGCTGGAAGCTTTTATACCGTTTCAGGATGGTAAGATTGCTGAATTTATTATTCAAATGTTTAATGAAATGTTTTTAATAGCCTTCCAAATGGCTATTCCGATTGTCGGCTGCTTGTTCCTTGTCGATGTGGCACTGGGGATTATAGCCAGGACTGTTCCACAGCTGAATGTATTTGTGGTAGGTCTGCCGCTGAAGATTTTCGTAAGCTTTGTCGTCATTTTGATTTTTCTTAGTCTGTACATGATGCTGGTCGAAAATCTTTTCGAAACGATATTTATAGCGATGCGTGACTTGATGCGTTTGTTCGGAGGTGCTTGAATGCGGTTAAAACTGGATTTGCAATTTTTTGCCGGCGCTGAAGAGAAAACCGAAAAAGCGACTCCGAAAAAACGTCAGGACGAGCGGGAAAAGGGTAAGGTCGCCAAAAGTCAGGATGTCAATACAGCGTTTCTGTTGTTTTTTTGTTTCATGATTTTATTTGTATATGGAAGTTTTATGAAAGATCATATGACTGCCTTGTATCAGCATACATTTACGGAATATATTCATTGGGAAGTCACGATCGATTCGGTAAATCAAGTGATGATGGAAGTGTTCATTGAGGTGGCCACCATATTGGCTCCAGTTATGATTACTGCCATTATTGCCGGACTGGCTGCCAATTTTACACAAATCGGTTTTTTATTTACAACTGAACCCTTGAAATTCGACCTGAAAAAAATTGATCCGATTCAAGGAACGAAGAAGGTTTTTTCTATCAGAGCGCTGGTCGAGCTGTTGAAGTCATTATTGAAAATTGTACTGATTGGGGTCATTACATTTTTTGTCATATGGATCTATAAAGATGACATGATGATGCTGGCTTTTAAAAATGCTGAGAACGCGATTGGCTTTTTTGGAGAAGTTACCATTATGATGGGAATTGCAGCAGCCATTGCGTTACTATTTCTTTCTGTATTTGATTATGTTTATCAAAAATATGACTTTGAAAAGAACATTAAGATGTCCAAAAAAGATATCAAAGATGAGCACAAAAATATGGAAGGGGATCCGCTGATCAAATCCAAAAGAAAAGAAAGACAGCGTGAAATGGCTACAAGGCGTATGATGAGTGAAGTGCCCTCAGCAGATGTTGTTATCACCAACCCGACACATTATGCGATAGCTGTCAAGTATGATGAAGCCGAAGCAACGGCACCATTTATTGTTGCAAAAGGGGCTGATCAGATCGCTCTGAAAATAAAAGATACAGCGAAAGCGAACGATGTCGTTACTGTGGAAAACAAATCACTGGCACGAGCGTTATACGACACTATCGAGATCGGCGATGTAATACCCGAGGCGTTTTATAAGGCAGTCGCAGAGATATTGGCTTATGTATACAGGCTGGAGAAAAAAATTTAAGAGCAGGTTGCTTCTATGCAACGATCAGAACAGTGTATTCATGCTGCGGATTAAATACAACAATCTATACGAAAAAAGACCAAAAAGTAACAATCCGAAGTTTAATAGAATAAGGGGAGTCACCATTCATGAAAGCACGCGATTTATCAGTATTATTAGGCGTCATTTTAATTATTATTATGCTTGTTGTCCCATTGCCGGGATGGCTGTTAAGTGTTCTTATTTTATGTAATATATCGCTGGCGCTTGTTGTAATACTGGTGTCGATGAACACACAGGAAGCATTGCAATTTTCCATATTTCCTTCACTTTTATTACTGCTGACTTTATTTCGGCTCGGATTGAATGTATCCACCACCAGATCCATTCTATCGGAAGCTAATGGCGGCGGTGTGATTGATACGTTTGGTTCATTTGTCATTGGCAACAATCCGCTAGTCGGTTTTGTTGTGTTTGTGATTCTGGTTATTATTCAATTTCTCGTTATTACAAAAGGTGCCGAGCGGGTATCCGAGGTTGCTGCACGTTTTACACTTGATGCGATGCCTGGTAAACAGATGAGTATTGATGCGGATTTGAATGCGGGTCTCATTTCTGAACAACAAGCAAAAGAACGCCGCGAAAAGGTGGAAAATGAAGCTGACTTTCATGGTGCAATGGATGGTGCCAGCAAATTTGTGAAAGGTGATGCGATAGCAGGTATTGTCATTGTTTTAATTAATATTATTTTTGGTCTGGTCATTGGTATGGTTCAAATGGGTTTCACCTTTACCGAGGCTGTCAATACATATATGCGTCTTACAGTCGGTGACGGGCTTGTCAGTCAGATTCCTGCTTTACTGATAGCTACTGCCACAGGGATCGTTGTTACCAAAACGACCACAACAGGTAATTTGGGAACTGACGTATCCAGACAGCTCCTGCAATATCCAAAATTACTGTTTATCGCAGCAGGAACTATTTTCCTGATTGGATTAACACCCATCAATTTTATGCTAACTGCTATAATCGCTTTCTCTTTAGCATTGGGCGGTTATGTATTATTGAAGCAAACGGATGAAACAGAGGAACCTGATATGGAGGAAGAGGAGCAGGCAGAATCATCCTCTATGAATTCACCAGAAAATGTTGTTAATTTACTAAACATGGATCCGATCGAATTTGAATTTGGCTATGCACTCATTCCGCTCGCTGACGCAGACCAGGGTGGCGATTTGCTTGATCGGGTTGTCATGATTAGGAGGCAGCTGGCGATTGAACTTGGTATTGTCGTTCCTGTCGTTCGGATTCGTGATAATATCCAGCTTGAACCGAACGGATATCGGCTGAAAATCAAAGGTAATGAAGTGGCGGCCGGGGAATTATTGCTGAATCATTATTTAGCCATGACCCCTGAAATGGATGACGATGAAATAGAGGGCATTAGTACGAAGGAACCTGCATTCGGATTGCCGGCTAAATGGATTGGTGAAGAACATAAAGATGAAGCAGAACTTTCTGGTTATACAGTCGTTGATCCACCGTCTGTCGTGTCCACACATATTACAGAAGTGATCAAACGACACGCCCATTCACTGTTAGGACGACAGGAGACGAAGCAGCTAATTGATCATTTGAAAGAAAGCTATCCGATTTTAGTTGATGAAGTCACACCTGACCCTTTATCAGTCGGTGATATACAAAAAGTTCTTGCCAAATTGCTGCGGGAAAATGTTTCGGTCCGTAATTTACCGATCATATTCGAGACGCTGGCAGACTTCGGGAAAATGACAAATGATACCGACTTACTTGCTGAATATGTCCGCCAGGCCTTAGCACCGCAAATTACCAGACAGTATGCCGGTGACGATATGGCACTAAACGTGATAACCGTATCAGGGCAAGTTGAAAAAATGATTGCGGAAAACATACAGCAGACAGAACATGGCAATTATTTAGCGTTGGATCCGGAATCACAGGAACAAATTATTAAAACAATTCATGAAGAAGTCGAAAAAATGACATTACAGGAGGAAACAGCAATTGTATTATGTTCTCCGGCTGTCAGGATGTATTTGAAACAGCTCCTGGAACGTTTTCTGCCGCAAGTTGTCGTGTTGTCGTATAACGATCTGGAACCTGGTGTGAATGTACAAAGTGTCGGGGTGGTGAATGTAGCATGAAGGTAAAAAAGTTTGTAGCGCCAACGATGCCAGAAGCGATGAATCATGTCCGGAAAGAACTTGGCCTGGAAGCTGTCATTTTAAATTCAAAAGTGGTTTTCAAAGGTGGTTTTCTGGGGCTTTTCAAAAAAAGGAATATTGAAGTTGTTGCTGCACTGGATCCGCAGCCTAAACCGGTTAAGCGAGAGAAGGAGCCAGTAAAACAAACACCGAGTCATAAAATGCCGGTTATAGATAGTCCTGTGTTAAATGAAATTAAACAGCTGAGAAAAATGGTTGAAGTGCAGACTGTAAACAATGCTGACTACCCCGTCGATTATCAGATCATCTATCACGATTTGCTCGATCAGGAGGTAGATGAAGATCTCGCCAAAAGTCTATTGGATGATGTTGGCCGCAACCATGAAAATACAGATGGTGTCATGCCCGACCGGGATACGATTCTGCAGGATGTGAAGCACGAAATAGAAAATAGATTAAGCGCATTAAATTTTGAAGGTTTGCCCGCAAATAACAAGCTTATCCAGTTTGTCGGTCCAACAGGTGCAGGGAAAACAACGACGATTGCTAAAGTCGCCGCATCAAGCATGATGAACGATGGTAAGCAAGTCGCCCTCATTACGGCTGATACATACCGAATTGCAGCGGTCGAACAATTAAAAACATACGCGAATATACTCAATATTCCGCTGGAAGTTGTTTATAATCCATCAGATTACAAAGCAGCGGTCGACAAGTTTGCATCCTATGATTTAATTCTTGTCGATACCGCTGGGAGAAATTTCCGCGATGAAAAATATGTACGGGACCTGGAAAAAACCATTACCTTTAATCGGAATGTTGAAACCTGTCTTGTTCTCTCTCTGACAGCAAAAACAAGTGATATAATGAAAATATATGATCAATTTCAGCATTTACCAATACAGAACGTTATTTTCACGAAGGTTGATGAGACACGACAATATGGAAGCATTTTGAATATCGCATTAAAGCATAAGTTAGGCATTGCTTTTCTGACAAATGGCCAGGATGTTCCTGACGATATTATGAAACCTAATGCGCAAATGATCAGTGAATTGATAGCAGGTGAACAGAATGATTCATGATCAGGCAGCAAAACTGAGAAGGAAGCTGGGCATGACACAGCGTTTGCGGGAAGCTAAAACCATCTCGGTTGTGAGCGGGAAAGGTGGCGTTGGCAAATCAAACGTCGCACTTAATTTTTCACTGGAACTGTTGCGGCATGGGAAGAAGGTGCTGTTGTTCGATCTTGATATCGGGATGGGAAATGTTGATGTTTTGCTCGGTTTAGACACACATACGACGATTGCAGATATGTTTGCAGAGCAATTATCTGTTCATGAAATTATCAAAACCGGTCCCCGTGGACTCGCATATGTCTCAGGCGGCTCAGGGTTGAATGATCTCCTTACACTCGATCGTACAATGCAGAACTATTTTTTTCAGCAATTTGAAGAACTGATCTACATATACGATTATATTATTTTTGACATGGGGGCAGGAGCAACACATGATTCGCTTTCAATCGTGGCCGCATCTGATGAAGGAATTGTCCTGACGACCCCTGAACCTACAGCCATCACTGACGCATATGGGATGATCAAACATATTGTAAATCATAAGCCTGACCTGCCGCTATCTGTCATCATGAATCGTACTGCCTCTGCTAAAAATGGTCAGCAAGCTCTTGAAAGGTTTCATCGAGTGATTCAGCAATTTTTGAACAAAGAGGTCCGAAAATTGGGGATACTTCCTGATGATAAAACCGTATCTACCGCTGTTATACGCCAAATACCATTTGTGTTGTTAAATGAAAAAGCTGCAGTCTCAAAGGGGATTAAAAAAATTGTCGCCAGTTACCTGGAAGATAAGCCAGAAGCAGATGATAACGCATCTATTTCCTTTATACAAAAGATCAAACAGCTTATGGGGAGATAATTTATGGAACCTTTATATGAAGCAGTTATAGGAATTGGTACTTCAACCGGCGGCCCAAAAGCACTGCAGCGCGTTCTGGCTGATTTACCTGCTAATTTGTCTGCACCTGTTTTAATAGTACAACATATGCCGGCGGGATTTACGCAATCGCTCGCCAAACGCCTGAATCAAACAGCACACATATATGTTAAAGAGGCCGCCCACGGGGAGATTATTGAACATAACACAGCCTACATAGCACCTGGCGATTACCATATGAAAATAAGCGCTGCAGGGAAAAAACATACGATTAAGCTGAATAAAGAAAAACACAGGTTTGGACAAAGACCTTCCGTTGATGTACTTTTTGAATCAATGGCATATTTGCAGCATGTTCATAAAATTGCTGCTGTACTGACTGGAATGGGAGCAGATGGGGCTGAAGGTATCCGCCTGTTAAAAAAATTCAATGTGGATGCTACGGTCATTGCGGAGTCAGAACAGACTTCAGTCGTGTACGGCATGCCCAAAGCAGCAATGGGAACAAATCTAGTGAATCACTGTGCGCCTATACAACAAATCGGGGGTATGATTAACAGGCTGGTGAAGGTGCGTTCATGATCAGTATAAACGCACTAGTCAAATAAAAGTGATTAATGGAGGAATCAAAATGAGTGATGAAACAGTTGCAAACCGCAAAGTAATTGTTTTTCAGCTGAATAATGAAGATTATGCTGTTTCTGTACAACAGGTGAGATCCATTGAGCGAATACAGCTCATTACAAGAGTTCCGCAAACGTCTGATTTTATAAAAGGTGTCATTAACTTACGAGGTGTTGTGACACCAGTTATTGATTTAAGAACCCGTTTTGGTATGGAAAAAATCGACTTTACACCTTCGAGCCGTATCATCATCGTATTTTGGGGTGATATGGAGGTTGGTCTGATTGCAGATGCGGCAAACGATGTTATGGATATCCCTGAAAGTGCGATTGAACCTGCACCGGAAACAGCGGGTGCGGCAAGTGCTGACTATATTGAAGGTGTTGCGAAAACCGATGATCGGCTGTTAATCTTGCTTCATTTAAAACGTGTTCTGTCAGCAGACGAAATAAAGGAATTAGAATTGACGGGGGATTCAGGACATGATAGAACCTAACCGTTTGTCGGATATTCAGTTGGATGTATTGCGGGAAGCAGGGAATATTGGTGCAGGCAATGCAGCCACTTCAATGTCAAAATTAATGGATCATAAGGTTGATATGCAAGTGCCCTCTGTTCATATTGTTCCATTTGATGAAGTTTTGGAATGGATAGGCGGTCCGGACGTTCCTGTTGCAAGTATTATGATTCATATATTTGGAGATGCTCCGGGAAATGTATACTTTTTTCTCAAGGTTAACGAGGCAGAGTCATTGGCAAAAAGTGTTACCAAACAACCACACGTTCAATTAGACAACAGAGGTACCGATCATTTTGCAGCCTCTGCTATTAAAGAAACCGGCAATATCCTTACAAGCTCTTATTTGTCTGCACTTTCTGATTTCACTGGTCTTCACATGCAGCCATCTGTTCCGGCCATGCACATTGATATGGCTGGTGCCATATTGTCCCATGCACTAATTGAAGTATCACAAATGACCGATTACGTGCTGATCATTGATACCGAAATAAGCTATAGCGGGTTTGATCAGCGCATCCAAGGAAATTTTTTATTCCTGCCTGACCCGAAATCGTTTTCCGAATTATTTAAATCATTGGGAATTGAAGAAAATGAGTAAGCTGCAATCGATTGTAAAAGTAGGAATTGCTGATGTGAAAACTGTAAAAGCGCCGGATAAAATCAGAACGTCCGGACTCGGATCTTGTGTTGGTGTCATTTTATACGATTTGGACAAACAAGTTGCCGGTTTGGCACATATCATGCTTCCGAATTCCAGACTGGCCAAACAAGCCAATAAAAATGTTTATAAATATGCAGATACAGCAATTGATATATTAATAGAAATGCTGCATTCAGTCGGTGCTCGGAAATATGCTTTAAAGGCTAAATTAGCCGGTGGTGCACAAATGTTTGAATTTGAATCAGCTCACGATTTGATCCGGATTGGACCTAAAAATGTACAGGCCGTTCGGGAAAAATTGCACGACTATCATATAACACCTGAGGCGATGGATGTAGGAGGAAACTGCGGCAGAACAATTGAATTTGATCCGGCGGCAGGTACCTTGAAGGTTCGTACGATCCATAAAGGTGAGTCAATTATTTAGGAACAATAGCGGATCCACTTTTTTAGAAAGCTAAAGAGGGAGGAGCTGAGCGTATGAGTACAAATGAATCTCCTCTGGTGCAGTCATTGTGGAAACGATGGCTGGAAGATAACGATCAGTCAGCTGCCAATGAATTAATTGACAACTATATGTATCTTGTCAGTTACCATGTCGAAAGAGTTTCCATTAATCTCCCTTCTAATGTGAGCAAGGATGATTTAAAAAGTTTTGGCATGATGGGACTGTTTGATGCGTTAACCAAATTTCAGCATAGCCGCGAATTAAAGTTTGATACATATGCATCCTTTCGTATACGCGGTGCAATTATTGATGGGCTGAGAAAAGAAGATTGGCTGCCAAGATCCATTCGGGAGAAAGCAAAGAAAGTGGAGCAAGCATCACAGGAACTGGAACAAATTTATCAGCGGGACCCGACATCAGAAGAAATTGCCAAAAAACTGCAAATGTCAGCAGAGGAAGTAGAAGAACTCGCACGGGACTCATTGGTTGCTAACATTCTGTCGATTGAGGAGAAGCCGAATAAGGAAAACGAACATAAAGAGGGGATTGGTTATACGATACCGGATCAATCCTCGGTACAGCCGGATGATCATATGCTTCAATCAGAATTAAAAGATGAGCTGATTGAAAGTATGCAGTCACTTAATCAAAACGAACAAATGGTAGTCAGCTTATTCTATCATGAGGAGCTGACATTGACGGAAATAGGTCATATTCTGGAACTGACAACATCCAGAATATCACAAATACATCGGAAGGCGATATTCAAACTGCGTAAATCACTTCAAAAAATACAAGCCAATTTATGAGAGGATTGAAAAAAGACGCTTTTTGTAAATTTTGATCATCGCAGTTGATATAAACTGCGACGCATTAGATGATGGTTCGACTGCCGTTCCGGAAAAATACTGGGTGTTCGTCGTGTTGCAATTTCTTTTTAGTGAAGCAGCACTCCTCGCAACTCGCAGCTTACTTGATGGATATTTCGCTCGTCGCTTTCACTGGTTTGCGATGAGCCTCCTCGTGAGAAAACCGCCCACTGCGATGTCTCATCGTTTTCGCTTTTCCGCAGGAGTCTCCGTGTTTTTCCTCCACTGAGGCTGTGCTTTATAATCATTACTTTTCTGTTGCTTCATTAAATCTCTCTTGTGATTGTTGATTGGAGTGGAGGCCGGTCGGACTCCTGCGGGAAAAGCAACGGCTGAAGACCCCGAAGGAAGTGCTTTTCTACCAAGAGGCTGAAGTGTTGTCCGCGGAAAGCGACTAGCCGGAACGGAAATCAACATAGCACTTACGTCGCTTTTTATAGATTTTGTGGCAAAAGC
The DNA here is from genome assembly GCF_900112045.1 of Lentibacillus halodurans. Lineage (GTDB taxonomy): Bacteria > Bacillota > Bacilli > Bacillales > Amphibacillaceae > Lentibacillus > Lentibacillus halodurans. Next base: position 484,535 of record NZ_FOJW01000001.1, on the reverse strand, counting down.
AACAAACTTTTAGAAAACAGCCAGTAGAAAAAGGAAATAGAACAGTTTTGGCGAAAGTATTACGATGAGTCATTAATCTTATCGTATGAAAGAAGTGATTCTGCATGGGCTGGAAATCAATTGAAATGCAAGTGGCTCTTCCAAGAACACAGGATGCTGGAAAGCTTCAGGATCAAATGTCAAAACAAAACCAGCACTTTCAAGCGTCACTTGCCCAAAGTCAGTTGAAGGAAGCTGAGCAAAAGAGAAATCGTGTACAGGAATTTGAAAAGATTCAAGATGTTAACGAAAATGCCAGGGATCACCATAGACATTCATTGGATGATCAGAAGGGCGAATCTGATGGAGAACAGGATGAATTCGACATAGAGCATCCCTACCTTGGTAAAAAAATTGATTTTAGTGGATAGAGGGATATGATGACTTCAATGTTGCTATTCTTAAGTATGTTACTACACCTCATTACATTAACGGCCATTTTTCAACTGTTTAAACAGTTACAATCGCTGAAACAAAATCATACCGGAGAAATGGCGGAATTGATGGAAGCGTATTTGGAAGATATAAAAGAAGAAAACCGTCTGCTGAAAGATGCTATACCTCAAAAAGACCTGTCGCCTGAAACGGCTGCTGCACAAAAAGCGTCGGATAGTCAGCTGGAAACAAATATCAAAAATGAAAACGGCTATTCTCCCGAAACGGCACATGTGGCAGATGAATCCGAATTGTCACTCGAAGCTCAAATACTGCAGCTTCATGATAAAGGAATCACAGTGGACGAAATTGCACGTCAGTTAAACTGCGGCAAAACTGAAGCCGAACTGATTATAAAAATGAAAAAGAAAGCTCATCATAATGCTTGATTGGTCATGATTGTTATGATATATTTATTTTTGGTGTAAAACTGTGTTTGCAACAAATGTAAGCATGAATACACACGTTTCGTGATTTGTATATTCGGTGCCAAATGGCATTCTTGGTATTCAAAAGATTGGAAACCAGAATGATGGTCTTTATACAAAGATGATCGGAAACGGAGGAAAAAACCATTAGGAGGAATTTTTCATGTCAGTCATTTCAATGAAACAATTACTGGAAGCTGGTGTGCATTTTGGACATCAGACCCGCCGCTGGAATCCGAAGATGAAGAAATATATCTTCACAGAACGGAACGGCATTTATATCATCGACTTGCAAAAAACCGTCAAAAAAGTTGATGAAGCATACAATTATGTGAAAGATATTGCAGCAAACGGCGGTTCGGTTCTTTTTGTAGGTACGAAAAAACAGGCACAGGATTCTGTTCGCGATGAAGCAACCCGTTCTGGAATGTTTTATGTTAACCAGCGCTGGCTGGGCGGAACATTGACAAACTTCCAGACGATCCGTAAACGTATCAATCGCCTGAAGGACATTGAACGTATGGAAGAGGATGGAACGTTTGATGTGCTGCCGAAAAAAGAGGTTGTCGGTCTGTTAAAGGAAAAAGACCGTCTTGTTAAGTTTCTTGGCGGAATTAAAGAAATGAACAATCTGCCTGATGCTTTGTTTGTGATTGATCCACGCAAGGAGCGGATTGCAATTGCTGAGGCGCATAAACTGAATATCCCGATTATCGCTATGGTTGATACAAATTGCGATCCGGATGAAATTGATTATGTCATTCCGGCAAATGATGATGCGATCCGCGCTGTAAAACTGTTAACATCCAAAATGGCAGACGCTATTCTGGAAGTGAAACAAGGCGAAGAAACAGAAGAAGTACAGGCTGAAGAAGTACAACCTGAAGAAGAAGCGGTTGCCGCGGAAACTGAAACAAATAACGAGTAGATTTTAAAAGGACAGGTGATAAGGGGAATAAGAGCCTTTTATCACCTTTTTTAAAAGGAAAAAAACGAATCAATTATTTAAGGAGGATTCATAATGGCGATCACGGCTAAATTAGTTAAAGAACTACGTGAACAAACGGGTGCCGGGATGATGGATTGTAAAAAAGCTCTCCAGGAGACTGAAGGAGATATGGATAAAGCAATCGAGTTCCTGCGTGAAAAAGGAATGGCGAAAGCTGCGAAAAAGGCAGATCGTGTTGCTGCTGAAGGTTTAGCCCATATTGAAATAGACGGGAATTCAGCAGTACTGCTGGAAGTGAATTGTGAAACAGACTTTGTCACGAAAAACGATCAGTTTAAGCAATTGCTCTCGGACTTGGGTAAACATATTGTCAAACAAAAGCCTGAAACAGTTGAAGAAGCACTGCAGCAACAACTGCATGGAGATGGCGAAACAGTTGAAAAATATATCAACGCAACAGTCGGAAAAATCGGCGAAAAAATTTCACTTCGTCGTTTTGCATTGCTGAATAAGACAGATAATGATGCATTTGGCGCATATCTTCATATGGGCGGTTCGATTGGTGTACTGACACTGCTCGAAAGCACTACAGATGAGGATTTGGCAAAAGATATTGCCATGCATGCTGCTGCAGTAAACCCTCGTTACGTTTCCAGAGATGAAGTTCCGGAAGCGGAAGTGAGCAGCGAGCGTGAAGTGCTGAAGACACAGGCACTGAATGAAGGAAAACCTGAACATATCGTTGAGAAAATGGTCGAGGGTCGTCTTGGCAAATTCTTTGAAGAAATCTGCCTGCTGGAACAAGACTTTGTTAAAGATCCTGATCAGAAAGTGAAAAAATATGTTGCCGGCAAAGGTGCATCTGTCAATACCTTTATCCGCTATGCAGTAGGTGAGGGAATGGAAAAACGCGAAGAAAACTTTGCTGAAGAGGTTATGAACCAAATCAATCAATAGCAACAGGGACGGAATGGGGAACGCAGCTGGTGGTTCCCTATTTCGCTAATACATGATAACTATGAAGCAAAAGACCTTTATTGAAGATTAAACCAACATAAAATTCCGATGGAGGTAAACATGACAACAGCTCGATACCGTAGAATTGTGTTAAAATTAAGTGGCGAAGCATTAAGCGGCAAACAAGGCTATGGCATTGAACCGCAAGTAATTCAGTCAATCGCATCCCAGATAAAAGAAGTTGCCGAATTGGGTGTGGAAGTGGCTGTCGTAGTGGGTGGCGGAAATATCTGGCGCGGTAAAGTCGGAAGTGAAATGGGCATGGATCGTGCGACGGCTGACTACATGGGAATGCTGGCAACGATTATGAACTCTCTGGCACTTCAGGACAGTCTGGAGAACAACGGTATCCCGACTCGTGTACAGACTTCGATTGAAATGCGTCAGGTTGCTGAACCTTACATAAGGAGAAAGGCAATACGCCATCTCGAAAAAAAACGTGTTGTCATTTTTGCTGCAGGAACCGGAAATCCTTATTTTTCAACAGATACAACGGCAGCATTAAGGGCTGCTGAAATTGAGGCAGAAGTTATTTTAATGGCGAAAAATAATGTAGATGGTGTCTATTCCGATGATCCGAAAGTAAACACGAAAGCGGAAAAATATACGGAAATTTCCTATATGGAAATGCTGAATGAAGGTCTGGGCGTTATGGATTCTACTGCATCTTCATTATGTATGGATAATGATATCCGGTTAATTGTATTTTCCATAACGGAAGAAGGCAATATTAAACGAGTTGTTCAAGGCGAACCAATTGGTACAACAATAAAGGGGGACTGATCATGTCCGATCAAAGGATAAAGGAAACACGAAGTAAAATGGAACAGGCAGTTCAGGCTTTTTCCAAAAGCTTGGCGACAATACGTGCTGGCCGTGCGAATCCGTCAATTCTGGATAGTGTCGTTGTCGATTATTATGGTGCAGCTACACCATTAAACCAACTGTCGACAATTTCCGCACCGGAGGCAAGACTCTTGGTCATTACGCCTTTTGACAAATCATCGGTGAGTAATATTGAAAAAGCCATTCAAAAGGCTGATTTGGGATTATCTCCGTCAAGTGACGGCAATGTCATTCGGATTAATATTCCTGCATTAACGGAAGAACGCCGCAAGGAATTGGTGAAAGTTGTCGGCAAATATGCGGAAGAAGCACGTGTCCAGGTAAGAAACATCCGGCGCGAATCGAACGATCAGCTGAAGAAAGCCGAGAAAAATGGCGATTTGACGGAAGACGACCTTAAGAAAGAACAGGAAAATGTCCAAAAGGAAACAGATAAACATATCGACAAAATCGATCAGCTCGTTAGGGACAAGGAAAAGGAAATATTGGAAGTTTAAGGATGAAGGTTTAAGTCACATAAGATGCTGCAGCCCTCTTGTTTAAGAGGGCTTTTGTTTCCATCAATGAAAAGTTCTTCAATTGGAAAACGTTACTTTAAGCTATAAGAAAAGCAGAGGCTTATCATGATTAAGCCTGGTTTTTCTTATATTTTAAGGAATTTATCATAAAAAGATTGACTGACAGTGATATAATGGTAATTCATCCTAATAGGATAATAATATCGTATTGTGTTTTGGTCGTCTGCACCAGCATGAAGGATGTAAAATGATATATAAGCTTCATCAATGATATCGGAGGACAAACTATGTCAATGAAACTTCCCTTTTTTAAAAATAGAAAAACGAAGGTAACAAAAGAAGAACGGGAATTGGATAATATCCCGAAGCATGTGGCCATTATTATGGATGGGAATGGCCGCTGGGCAAAAAAACGAGGTCTTCCTCGCATTGCCGGACATAAAGAGGGGATGGATGTTGTAAAAAGAGTAGCTAAAACAGCAGCAAATTGCCATGTTGAAATTCTGACACTTTACGCTTTCTCAACAGAAAACTGGCAAAGGCCGAAATCAGAAGTTGATTACATTTTGGGACTTCCGAAAGAGTTTTTACATATTTATTTGCCCGAACTGATCGATAACAATGTAAAAATTGAAACCATTGGTAACTTCGATGTTCTTCCGGATCATACGAAAGAAGCAATCAATTATGCTAAAGAAAAGACAAAAGATAATGATGGATTATTATTAAATTTTGCTTTAAACTATGGTAGTAGATTTGAAATCATTCAAGCAATCAGGCAAGTTATAACAGATATGGACAGTTCCGGACTGTCACTTGATAAACTGGATGAGCACTTATTTTCGCAATATCTTTATACGACCGGATTAACGGATCCCGATCTCTTAATCCGAACGAGCGGTGAACAGCGGTTAAGCAATTTTTTATTATGGCAGAGTGCTTATTCCGAATTTTGGTTTACAGATGTATTATGGCCCGATTTCACAGAAGAAACGTTTATGAACGCTCTCCATGATTACCAGCAGCGAAAACGGCGATATGGAGGCATTTAAGGTGTTGAATGACGTATGAAACAGCGAATCCAAACAGCAATTATGGCATTTCTTATATTTATACCTGTGGTTGTAATCGGCGGAATGATTTTTAATGTGTTCGTCTACTTGTTGGCAGCTATAGCCTTGCTTGAGTTAATCCGAATGCGGAAAATAGGTCATTATTATATCCCTGTTATGATTGCGGTTATATTATTATGGTTATTATTGGTGCCTGAGTCTGCTGGTATTTTTCAAGGCTTCGAAAAATCAGAACTGATTATGGCATTTGTCTTATTTCTGTTGTCATATACCGTGATGGCGAAGAATAAATTTACATTTGACGACGCAGGTTTTATACTGCTGACGATCATTTATGTAGGAATGGGATTTTTTTACCTGATTGAAACACGGGATGGCAGCAATGCCGCTGCTTTAGCGAATATATTTTATGTTTTAGTCGTGATCTGGGCAACGGATACTGGGGCCTATTTCTGTGGCCGTGCCCTTGGCAAACGTAAATTATGGCCGGAAATAAGCCCGAATAAAACGATTGAAGGGGCAATCGGGGGCGTTGTACTGGCCACAGCAGCCGGAATTATTTTTCATATTGCCTATCCGTTTCCATATGATATGATTATCGTAATAGCGGTGACAGTATTGGTGTCGATTTTCGGTCAAATAGGGGATTTGGTGGAATCGGCTTTTAAGCGTCACTATGGTGTGAAAGACTCCGGTAATTTATTGCCGGGGCATGGCGGAATTCTCGATCGGCTGGACAGCCTTTTATTCGTTTTGCCATTGTTGCATTTTATCAATTTCTTTATGTAATCAGACAGTTTGGAATAGGAACGAATAGATCAGAAGATAATATTTCTTGTATAACCTCTATTATTTAAAGGACGGTGTTGCTATTGACCACAGTTATAGCTTTTATATTCATGTTTGGTCTACTTGTGTTCATTCATGAATTTGGTCATTTAATTTTTGCAAAACGGGCTGGTATGCTGGCCCGTGAATTTGCGATCGGGTTTGGTCCAAAGGTGTTTTCCTTTACGAAAAACGAAACAGTTTATACAATCCGTCTTCTTCCAATAGGAGGTTATGTACGAGTGGCCGGTGAAGACCCGGAAATTATTGAATTAAAAGCCGGACAGCATATTGGTCTGGAATTCAATCAGGATGAAAAAGTGAGCAAAATTATTGTAAACCATAAATCAAAACATCCGGATGCCCGCGTCATTGAGGTGGAACGTGCTGATTTGGATCACGAATTGCTGATTGAAGGGTACGAACCTGATGAAGAGGATGAAAAATTAAACTTTCAGGTTGATCGTAAGGCATTCTTTGTTATGGATGAGGAAGAGACCCAAATTGCCCCGTATGACCGGCAGTTTGCTTCAAAAAGTGTTGGTAAACGGGCCATGCAGTTATTTGCGGGTCCGATGATGAATTTTCTGCTCGCGATTGTCATTTTCTTTATCGTCGGACTCATTCAGGGGGTGCCTGTTGACGAAGCTGAGGTCGCTGGTGTACAACCCGATAGTCCTGCTGATGAAGCAGGTTTTCAGGTAGGCGATGAAGTTGTGCAAATCGATGGGAATTCCATTTCCACCTGGGAGGAATTTACCCAGATCGTCCAGGATCATCCGGAAGAGGAGCTGACCATGACAGTGCAGCGTGATGACGGGACGGAAACGTTAACCATTACACCAGCCAAAGTTGAAGGTCAAGGCATCACGGTCGGACAGGCAGGCGTTCAGCGGGCATTTGAACAGTCATTCAGCGGGACGTTTCAGTATGGTTTTGAACAGACGTATGACACGACAACATTAATCCTGACCAATTTGGGCAAGCTCATCACCGGACAGTACTCGATTGATGCGCTGTCGGGTCCCGTGGGAATTTATGATTATACAGACCAGGTTGTTCAGTCCGGTTTCATGACCTTTCTGATGTGGACGGCTATCTTAAGTGTTAATTTGGGAATCGTCAACTTAGTGCCAATTCCCGCACTTGACGGTGGACGGTTATTGTTCGTTGGGATTGAGGCCATCCGGGGCAAACCGGTTGACCCGCAAAAAGAAGGGATCGTCCACTTTGTCGGTTTTGCATTGCTGATGTTATTAATGATTGTTGTCACATGGAACGATATTCAGCGGTTATTTTTGTAACATCATAAAGCATCCATTATGATTGACTTATCCGGAAGATTTCGGCCCCGCTGTAGGCGAATGCCGTGTTTTTCAATAAGGATTTGATCAGGCTTTACATGTCAAAACCCTTGTCTGCAGTTTTTCGGCAAGGGTTTTCCATCATTATTTTTTTCCAATGATCGGGAGGAAAACGAAATGGGTATCTCAAAACAGGAGAAAATGGATCTGCTGCTGGAACACCTGGCAATTCCCCAAGATTACATCAATACTTATTTTAAAGATAGTCAATTAATCAAGCTGGCAGTTCATAAGCCAACTCAAACCTGGCATTTTCACATCCGTGTCAGCCATTTGCTGCCGACAGAGACCTATGCATTGCTGACGTCCAAACTACAGGAAACGTTTCAGCAATTTGCCCAGGTTGAACTGACCCTATACACAGATAGCAAGCAATATGACAATGAGACAATTGGAGCCTATTGGCAGCATTTCCTCCAGTCAGTATCCAACTTGTCCCCTGCCTATAAAGATCTTGTATTCGATCAGACGCCTCGTATTAACAATAATAAAATTATGTTAACTGCAAGGAATGAAGCGGAAGGAAATGCACTTAAAAAAAGGCTGGAGAAACCATTCCAGGATTTTTGCCAAAAAATTGGTGCTCCATCTTTTTCACTTGAAATTGAAGTGAAAACAGAAATGGCAGAGCTAAAGAAATTCAGGGAACAAAAAGCACTTGAGGATCAAGAACTGGTTTTAAAAACAGTTCAGGAAAAAGAAAAGCGTGACAGGGAAAAACAAAATCATGAACAAAATAAACCGGTTATGCTTGGTTACAAAATTCAGGATGAACCGATTCAGATGGAAGAAATTCAGGATGAGGAGCGGCGCTTAACCATACAGGGGTATGTGTTCTCAGCGGAAATACGACAGCTGCGTTCGGGAAGAAGTCTATTAATTGTTAAAGCGACCGATTATACCGATTCACTGCAAATCAAAATGTTTTCAAAAGGTGATGAGGATGCTGAAAAATTCGAACAGTTAAAAGAAGGCATGTGGGTTAAGGCAAGAGGAAGCATTCAGACCGACATGTATACGAATGAGCTTGCCATGATGGCAAATGATATTCATGAAGTTAAAGTAGAGATTCGCGAGGATACAGCACCCGAAGACGAAAAACGTGTTGAATTTCATGCACATACGACCATGAGCCAGCTGGATGCGGTTGTTTCACCATCAGCACTCATTGAGCAGGCGGCAAATTGGGGGCATAAAGCGATCGCAATTACCGACCATGGCGGTGTGCAAGGTTTTCCGGAGGCACATGCGGCTGCTGAAAAGCACGGCCTTAAAGTGGTCTACGGCGTAGAGGCCAATTTGGTTGATGACGGTGTACCGATTGCGTATAACGAAAGTAATGCCGGCTTGAAAGATGGCACCTATGTCGTATTTGACGTTGAAACGACAGGGCTTTCAGCGGTTTATGATACAATTATCGAGCTTGCAGCAGTGAAAATTCACAATGGGGAAATCATAGATCGCTTTGAATCATTCGCTAATCCGCATCATCCTTTGTCACAAACGACAACTGACTTGACTGGAATAACAGATGATATGGTTAAAGATGCACCTGAAGTTGATGATGTTTTAAAAGATTTTCATGAATGGATGGAAGAAAGTATTCTGGTTGCGCACAATGCAAGTTTTGACATCGGTTTTTTAAATCAGGGATTCCAAAAAGTCGGATACGATAAAACGGACAACCCTGTCATTGATACTCTGGAATTGTCACGGTTTTTATATCCAGAATTGAAAAATCACAGGCTAAACACGATGTGCAAGCATTTGGATATCGAGCTTACCCAGCATCACCGTGCCATATATGATGCCGAAGCAACAGGCTATCTATTATGGAAGCTGGTGGAAGGTTTGCTGGCCAAAGAAATTACCAATCATAATCAATTAAACAATCATATGGGAGAAGGAGATGCCTATAAACGCTCTCGCCCGTCACATTGCATATTGCTCGCCCAGACACAGGAAGGTCTGAAAAATCTTTATAAGCTTGTCTCTTATGCTCATGTGAATTATTTTTATAGAGTTCCGCGCATCCCGAGATCACTCCTGCAAAAACTGCGAAAAGGTATTCTGGTAGGGTCTGCATGTGATCAGGGAGAGGTATTTGAGGCGATGATGCAAAAGTCAGCTGATGAGGCGGAGAAAGCTGCTGAGTTCTATGATTATATTGAAGTGCAGCCGCCTTCCAACTACGCCCATTTAATTGAAAAAGAACTTGTTCAGAATGAAGCACAAATCCTTGATATTATTTCGAAATTGGCAGATATGGGCGCGCGCATGAACAAGCCCGTTATAGTTACGGGAAATGCTCATTATATTGAGGAACATGATAAAATTTACCGGCAAATTTTAATTGCATCGCAATCTGGTAATCCATTAAACCGGCAAACACTGCCTGATACACCATTCCGGACGACCAATGAAATGATTGATAGTTTTGATTTCCTGGGTGAAAATAAAGCAAAGGAAATCGTTGTGGGCAACACCAATGCATTGGCAGATAAAATTGAAGACATTTCACCTGTCAAGGATGGGCTGTTCACACCAACGATTGAAGGAGCCGATCAGGAGATGCGTGATCTCTGTTATAATCGTGCGAAACATATTTATGGTGATCCGGTTCCGGAAATTGTCACCGACCGTCTTGAAAAAGAGCTCTCCAGTATTATTGGGCATGGATTCTCGGTTATCTATCTCATTTCGCATAAACTTGTTAAGAAGTCACTCGATGACGGTTATTTAGTAGGTTCACGGGGTTCAGTCGGATCTTCACTTGTTGCAACCATGTCGGAAATAACTGAGGTCAATCCATTGCCGCCACATTATGTTTGTATGGCATGCCATTATCATGAGTTTATTACGGATGGATCTATCGGCAGCGGCTTTGATTTGAAGGATAAAGCTTGTCCGGACTGTGGCACATCTTTAACAAAAGATGGACAGGATATTCCGTTTGAAACGTTCCTAGGTTTCAAAGGAGATAAAGTTCCGGATATCGATTTGAATTTCTCCGGGGAATACCAGCCAAGAGCTCATAACTATACAAAGGTTCTGTTTGGCGAAGAGAATGTTTATCGCGCTGGAACGATTGGAACGATTGCTGAGAAAACGGCATACGGCTATGTGAAAGGCTATGCATCAGATAAGCAGCTTGTCTATAAAAATGCAGAAGTTGACCGGCTTGTTCAGGGGTGTACCGGGGTGAAACGGACCACCGGACAACACCCGGGCGGCATTATCGTTGTACCAGAAGATAAGGAAATATTTGATTTCACACCGATACAATTTCCTGCAGACGACAGGAACAGTGAATGGCAGACAACTCATTTTGATTTTCATTCCATTCATGATAATTTATTGAAACTGGATATACTCGGACACGATGATCCAACCGTGATCCGAATGCTGCAGGATTTAAGCGGGATTGATCCAAAAACAATTCCGACCGATGATGAAGAAGTGATGAAAATATTTTCCGGAACAGAATCACTTGGTGTAACACCTGAGCAGATAAACTGTAAAACAGGAACACTGGGGGTTCCGGAGTTTGGAACCAGGTTCGTCCGTCAAATGCTTGAAGATACCAAACCGAATACATTTGCCGAACTTGTCATTATTTCAGGCCTGTCACACGGCACAGATGTATGGCTCGGAAATGCCGAGGAACTGATTAATGACGGTATTTGCGAATTGCCGGATGTTATCGGCTGCCGTGACGATATTATGGTTTATCTGCTGCATAAGGGTCTGGAAGCATCACTGGCCTTTACCATTATGGAATATGTCCGGAAAGGCAGAGGGCTGAAAGATGAATGGATCGATGAAATGAAAAAGCATGGTGTACCGGACTGGTATATTGAATCATGTAAAAAGATTAAATATATGTTCCCGAAAGCACACGCTGCCGCTTATGTGTTAATGGCAGTAAGAATCGCCTATTTTAAAGTGCACTATCCGATATACTTTTATGCTGCTTACTTCTCAGTCCGGGCGGGAGATTTTGAACTGGATACAATGGTTAAAGGTTCCAGTGCAATCAGACAGCGTATTGAAGGTATTATGGCCAAGGGAAATGATGCTCCGCCAAAGGAAAAGAGTCTTCTGACTGTATTGGAAGTGGCACTTGAAATGTGTGAAAGGGGCTACTCGTTCCAGAAGGTCGATTTATATCAATCAAAGGCATCGGAATTTATCGTAGACGGTGAAACATTGATCCCGCCATTTGATGCTGTCGATGGTCTTGGGACAAATGCCGCTATTAATATTGTAAAAGCCCGGGAAGATGGCGAATTTCTTTCTAAAGAGGATCTTCGCAAGCGCAGTAAAATATCAAAAACGGTATTGGAGTATCTGGACACTCATGGCTGTCTGGAAGGAATGGCTGAACAAAATCAGTTATCATTGTTTTAATGAAAGAATCATGCTGATCAATTAAAATGTACAAGTCAATATTCTTGCAACTTGATTATACGTATGCTATAGTTTTAAAGGTATGATAAGATCCGGACTGTTAAAGAGTGGGCGCCCCCCACTCTTTATTCATACAGCCATTTTCCGCACGCAGCTTCCCTTGCCAAATCGTCCGGCAGGGGTTTTTATTAAGAAAAAATGCTGTCCGAGTCTTTTCAGAGATGCCAGAGGTCATAGAAGAATAAATCGGTGAGATTACTCATTGCAGTATTTAAATGTGCAAATGAAATGGTGTATGATGGTTCATACTAAGTTAAAACGACAACTGAATAAAGGAGGATATGTTTTGAGCTCTGAAATTGTGAACATAACAGAAAAAATAGCAGAACCGATTCTGCAGGAAAAAGGATTGGAACTGGTTGACGTTGAATATGTAAAAGAAGGCAAGAATTGGTTTCTTCGGGTTTTTATTGATAAGGAAGGCGGTGTCGATATTGACGAGTGTGGCACCGTATCAGAACAATTAGGCGAAAGACTGGACCAGGCAGATCCGATCAAAGGAGCTTATTTCTTGGAAGTTTCATCACCAGGTGTTGAACGTCCGCTTAAGTCTAAGGAGGATTTTAAAAACCATTTGGGAAGTAATGTTTATGTAAAACTTTATGAACCGATTGACGGTAAAAAAGAGTATGAAGGGACATTGCTTGATTTTGCAGATGAAACGGCCGTTATTGCGTATAAAATAAAAACCCGTGAAAAGCAGGCAAAAATACCATATCAAAAAATAGCTAAAGCCCGATTAGCGGTATCATTGTAAAGGGGGAAACGAAAAAGTGAGCAATCAGTTGTTCGATGCGATTGATTACCTGGAAAAAGAAAAAGGAATTGATAAGGATGTGCTGATGGAGGCATTGGAAGCTGCTCTAATCTCTGCCTATAAAAAGAATTTTAAATCAGCAACGAATGTCCGGGTAGATATTGATGAAGAGACGGCATCAATGCGCGTTTTTTCAAGGAAAGTGATTGTAGAGGAAGTTGAAAATACTCAAGAAGAAATCTCATTGCAGGAAGCGAGAGAAATTGACCCGAAATATGAGGTGGAAGACGTTGTTGAAGTTGAGGTAACACCAAAAGATTTCGGCCGAATTGCTGCCCAGGCTGCAAAACAGGTTGTTACGCAGCGAGTCAGGGAAGCAGAGCGCGGCGTCATTTTCAGTGAATATGTCGATCGAGAAGAAGATGTCATGACCGGGATTATTTCACGGAAAGATTCACGTTTCGTTTATGTAAATCTTGGTAAAATCGAAGCAAAATTGGCTGAATCGGAACAGATGCCTACAGAGGATTACTATGTGCACGATCGCCTGAAAGTATTTGTCAATAAAGTGGAAAACACGAGTAAAGGACCACAGATTTATATATCACGTTCACACCCGGGATTGCTGAAACGGTTGTTTGAAATGGAAGTGCCCGAAATATATGATGGTACCGTTGAAATCAAATCGGTTGCAAGGGAAGCGGGCGACCGTTCCAAGATATCCGTTCATGCTGATGATCCGGAAATCGATGCCGTCGGTTCCTGCGTCGGGCAGAAAGGGCAGCGGATTCAAGTGGTTGTCGATGAATTGAAGGGTGAAAAAATTGATGTCGTCGAATGGTCAGACGATCCTGTTGTTTATGTGTCGAATGCACTGAGCCCGTCAAAAGTAGTAGACGTACTGGTTGATGAGGCAGATAAAGCAACGACGGTCATCGTACCGGACTATCAATTGTCTCTGGCAATTGGCAAACGTGGACAAAATGCCCGGTTAGCAGCAAAATTAACAGGGTGGAAAATCGATATAAAAAGTGAAACAGAAGCGCGTGAACAAGGGCTTTTGGATGATCACGATGATCAGGCTGATGAGGATTCCTATTCTGACATTGATGAAGACCTGTTTGAATAAGGGGGCAAACTGATGGCCAAAAAAAGAAAAATACCACAGCGTAAATGTGTTGTAACGAATGAAATGAAACCAAAAAAAGAACTGATTCGCATTGTCCGTAACAAAGAAGGAGAGGTTTTTGTCGATCCGACCGGTAAGAAGAATGGTCGCGGGGCATACCTGTCCAACGATATAGCTGTGATAGAAAAAGCAGAAAAAACCGGTATATTAAACCGGCAGCTGGATGCAGAAATTGGCCCATCCGTTTACGAGGAATTAAAACGATTCGTCGAAGGTCATACTGATGAACAATAGTTATTTAAATATAGTTGGTTTAGCCTACCGGGCAAGAAAGTGTTCGCTTGGGGAAGAAACAATTGTAAAAGATATTCAGCAGAAAAAAGCAAAACTTATATTGCTGGCCAACGATATCGGACCCCAAACACGAAAAAAAATTATAAACAAATGTAAAACCTATGAAATACCATTTGAAATAGTTGATGATAGAGAAACATTATCAAATGCTATTGGAAAGTCCCAAAAAGTAGCTATCGCTATTTTGGATGCGGGATTCGCCGCCAAAATAAAATCGCTGCTGGGATAATTAATCTTGGGGGTGGACTTATGAGCAAAATGCGTATATATGAATATGCAAAACAAAATAATACGACGAGTAAAGAAGTCATTCAGCATCTGAAAGACTTGAATATTGACGTCAAGAATCACATGTCAACGGTTTCGATTGAAACGATTGTTGAACTTGATAAAAAGTTTGGATCAAAACAGCCTAATCAAAATACAAAACCTGAAAATAATCAGCACAACAGAAATACATCCAATCAACCAGGAAAAAACGCAAATCAGCAAAGGAAAAATAACTCAAACAAAAAACCAAAAGGCCAGGATCAGCAACGTAAGGTGCAGCAGCAAAATAAGAATAAAAAGCCAAAAAACAGTAAAAAAAGGAACCATAACCATTCTGCATCAAAGTCGCAGCAACAGAGACATCAGCAAAAGCCTGCTAAAGAAATACCAGGAAAAATCACATATAGTGAAACATTGACCGTTCATGACTTGGCTGAAAAATTAAACAAAGATACATCCGAAATCATCAAAAAATTGATGTTTTTGGGCGTAATGGCCAACAAAAACCAGGATCTTGATGATGATACGGTTGAATTATTATGTGATGAATTCGGTGTCGAAGTTGAAAAAGAAATCATTTTGGAAGATACCGATTTTGACAAGTATCTTGAGCAAGATGACCAGGCTGATTTAGTTGAACGTCCTGCAGTTGTCACCATTATGGGACACGTTGATCATGGTAAAACAACGTTACTGGACGCAATCCGTCATACGAAGGTGACAGAAGGGGAAGCTGGAGGCATTACCCAGCATATCGGTGCCTATCAGGTTGAAAATGACGGAAGAAGAATAACATTTCTTGATACACCTGGCCATGCTGCATTTACCAGCATGCGTTCTCGTGGAGCTCAGGTGACGGATATTGCGGTGTTAGTCGTTGCAGCAGATGATGGTGTCATGCCGCAGACAGTGGAAGCAATCAACCATGCCAAAGCTGCAGAAGTCCCGATTATTGTAGCAGTAAACAAAATGGATAAGGAAGGAGCTAACCCCGATCGTGTGATGCAGGAATTGACGGAATATGAATTGATTCCCGAAGATTGGGGAGGCAAAACCATTTTCGTTAACCTGTCAGCAATCAAGCAGGACGGTATAGATGATCTGCTGGAAATGTTGGTGCTTGTATCCGAAATGGAAGAATTGAAGGCAAATCCGAATGCCAATGCATTTGGTACTGTTATCGAAGCTCAGCTTGATAAGGGCAGAGGGTCTGTCGCAACCCTATTAATTCAGAATGGCACATTGCATGTTGGTGATTCAGTTGTTGTTGGTAACACATTTGGCCGTGTTCGTGCCATGGTAAACGATGAGGGAGTACGTGTTAAAACTGCTGAGCCATCTACACCTGTAGAAATCACGGGTTTAAACGATGTCCCGCAGGCAGGTGATCAGTTCCTTGTGTTCTCAGACGAGAAAAAAGCACGTCAGATTGGTGAAGCACGCCAGCAAAAGCATATTCAGGAAAATCGGGCAGAATCATCGAAAGTGAGTCTGGATGATTTGTTTGAACAAATTAAACAGGGTGATATGAAAGAAATTAATGTTGTCATTAAAGCAGATGTTCAAGGTTCAGCGGAAGCCCTGGCATCCTCACTTGAAAAAATTGATGTAGAAGGCGTTAATATTAAGATTATTCATACCGGAGTAGGTGCCATTAAAGAATCAGACATCATTCTGGCATCAGCATCGAATGCTATTGTAATCGGATTTAATGTTCGGCCTGATGCCAATGCGAAAAAAGCTGCTGAATCTGAAAAAGTCGATGTACGTCTGCATCGTGTCATTTACAAAGTAATGGAGGAAATAGAATTTGCCATGAAAGGGATGCTTGATCCGGAATATGAAGAAAAAGTTATCGGGCAGGCAGAAGTCCGGGAAACGTTTAAAGTATCCAAAATCGGAACCATTGCCGGCAGCTACGTAACTGATGGCAAATTGACACGTGATTCCGGAGTACGGCTGATCCGTGATGGTGTTGTTCAATTTGAAGGTGAAATTGACTCTTTGAAACGCTATAAAGATGATGTGAAAGAAGTCGCACAAAACTACGAATGCGGTATAACAATCAAAAACTTTAACGATATTAAAGAAGGAGATATACTTGAAGCATTCGTGATGGAGGAAATTGAGCGTACATGATAACGTATGCTGAAGTGGAATGCATGCTGTATGAAAGTCATTCACTGAAACAGAAACGTTCCGTCATCAAACGCATCATGGCAAAATTGCGGAACGATTTAAATGTAGCCGTCACAGAATTGGACTATCACGATTTGTGGCAGCGGACAAAACTTGGAATCGTTACGCTTTCCAATGAACAAAAACATGCCGAACAGGTGATACAGGCAGCACTGAAAATCATAGACACATTTACCGAATTAGAACGTACGATCACAGAGGTTGAGTCTCTGTAGCTTGGAGGCAGGAAGACCGTCCCATTGATTGAGGTGATTCAAAATGAGTGATATTCGTGCAAATCGTGTAGCAGAACAAATGAAAAAAGAACTGGGTGAGCTGATCGGTCAAAAAATAAAAGATCCGCGCATTGGATTTGTGACGGTTACAGATGTGGAAGTTACCGGTGACCTGCAGCAGGCAAAAGTATTTATTTCCGTACTTGGAAATGAAGACGAAAAGCATGACACGCTGGTCGGTCTTGCAAAAGCAAAAGGGTTTATCCGTTCGGAAATTGGTAAACGTATACGATTAAGAAAAACACCTGAAATAACATTTGAATTTGACGAAGCCTATGAATACGGCAATCGTATTGAAGAAATATTGCGTGATTTGAACAAATGAACAGTATAATAAGCTGGTTAATCTGACTCGCCAATGAGTCAGATTTTTCCATGCGTACTGTTTAACTATGGGAGCTGGTGAGATGAATGGTATTTTACCTTTATGGAAACCAAAAGGAATGACTTCACACGACTGTGTCATGAAAGTACGTCAATTGTTTCGTATTAAAAAGGTCGGTCACACAGGCACGCTTGATCCGGAAGCAGAAGGGGTTTTGCCGATTTGTATTGGCCAGGCGACTAAAATTGCACCCTTCCTGACGGATACAAAAAAAACATACATAGCAGAAGTTAAGCTCGGTATTGCAACAGAAACTGAAGACAGCCACGGAAAAGTGATCAAAACCAGGCAAGTGACAACACCTCCATCTCAACAGGCAGTCGAAAACGTGTTACAATTGTTTCGGGGACAAATAACTCAAGTTCCTCCTATGTACTCTGCCATAAAAGTTCATGGAAAGAAATTGTATGAATATGCTAGGAATAATGAGCAAGTAGAACGTCCGAAACGGCAGGTTGTCATCTATCAGCTGCAATTGGCAGACCACGATCATCATGACCGTTTTTGGTTTAAAGTCGTTTGTTCGAAGGGAACTTATATTCGAACGCTATGTGTCGATATCGGAAACCGTCTTGGATACCCGGCACATATGTCTGCTCTTTACAGAACAGAAACAGGTGCCATCCATAAAGAAGACACTGTAAATTTCACTGATATCGAACAAGCAGTGAAACGAAACAGACAGGATCAATTATTGCTGTCAATCAGCAGCTGTCTGACACACATGGAGCGAACTTACGTTGATGAACATACAAGAAAACGGGTTCTTCATGGGCAAAAACTGGCAAAACACGATAATCTCCCCGATACAGAGCCCTTTCTGGTTATGTTTGAAAACCGGGTCCTTGCTGTTTATGAAACACATCCGGAAAATAATACGGTCATAAAACCGGTGCGTGTATTTAGTGATGAATAAGAAAAGTGCAGGTGACATAATGTGCGGACAATCAGATTAACATATCCACATTCATTATTATTGGAGGAATTGCCGGAAACAATTGCTGCCATCGGATTCTTTGATGGTATTCATAAAGGACATCAAAAGGTCATTCAAACAGCTGTCAACAAGGCAGATGATGAAAATATGGAAAGTGCTGTCATTACCTTTCACCCGCATCCGTCAGTCGTATTGAAAAAAGATGTACAGCATGTTCAATATATTACACCATTGCAGGAGAAACAGAAAATAATGCAGCAGATCGGTGTTGACCGGCTTTATATCATTACATTTGATAAAACATTATCTTCCCTTGAGCCGCAAGCATTCATTGATCATTTTATCATTCATTTAAACATTAAACACCTCGTTTCCGGGTTTGACTTTTCCTACGGGTATAAAGGCAAGGGAAATGTACAAACGATCCAGGAACATTCGAGAGGTATTTTTGACTTTACGGTGATTGATCAAGTTCAGTCCGGTCATCAAAAAATAAGTTCTACAAGAATCAGAAAACTGCTGCAATCCGGACATATTGAAAAAGCTCATGAATTATTGGGCAGACCGCTGATTGTGCGCGGAATTGTCAAAGAGGGAGATAAACGTGGCAGGGAAATAGGATACCCGACTGCAAATTTAGACGTTTCTTCGGAGGCATTGCTGCCGAAAATAGGCATTTATGCCGTTAAAGTGCTTTTTAAAAATGAGGTATATGAAGGAATGGCGAGCTTAGGTTACAATCCAACATTCACAGATAACAGGGAAGATCCTGTTATTGAAGTTAACATATTTGATTATAACAATGATTTATATGGGGAAGAACTTGTGCTTGAATGGCATCGGTATATCCGGGGCGAGGTAAAATTCGACAGCGCTGGTGAGCTTGTTGAACAAATTGAGGACGATGAGCGGCGTATCAGGGATTATTTTCACCTTTAAAATTCCCGCTTCCACTTGCATTTTATACGAAAAAGTTGTACCCTTGAGTATGTAAACCATCGCTCGGCAAATCGTAACTCCGGCGATTGCTGGGGGATTGGGGATATTTATTCATAATGGAGGTGAGCCGGATGGCTATCACGCAAGAACGTAAAAATGAAATTATCAGCGAATATAAGGTTCATGATAATGATACTGGCTCCCCGGAAGTACAAATTGCTGTATTGACCGAGGAGATCACCAAATTAAACGAGCATTTACGCGTTCACAAGAAAGATCACCATTCACGCCGCGGGCTTTTAAAAATGGTAGGTAAACGCCGTAACCTGCTGAACTACTTACGTAACAAAGACGTTACCCGGTATCGTGAATTAATTAAAAAACTCGGCATCCGCCGGTAAGGATTAAAGCAGGAGAAATCCTGCTTTTTTTCTTCTTGCACACATAAAATTTACATTTACGCTTATTAACTATAAAATGAAAGCAGTAAGTGTTTTTGGAAGGGAGTTTTCATACGAATGACAGAAGAAAAGAGAGTGTTCTCCACGGAAATAGCCGGTAAACCATTTACCGTAGAAACCGGAGAACTTGCGAAACAGGCAAACGGCGCATGTATGATTCGTTATGGTGATACTGCCGTGCTGTCGGTGGCAACTGCATCAGACGAACCAAAAGACCTGCCATTTTTTCCATTAACCGTTAATTATGAAGAGCGGTTATATGCTGTAGGTAAAATTCCCGGAGGATTTATTAAGCGGGAAGGTCGTCCGAGTGAGAAAGCAACATTAACATCCCGATTGATAGACCGTCCCATCCGTCCGCTCTTTCCTGATGGGTACAGAAACGAAGTACAGGTGATCAGCACAGTGATGAGCGTTGATCAGGACTGTTCGACTGAAATTGCAGCGATGATTGGTTCATCAATTGCACTCTCCGTTTCGGATATTCCATTTTCCGAACCGATCGCGGGTGTACATGTGGGACGAGTTGATGGTGAATTTATCATTAATCCGACCGTCGAACAGGAGGAAAAAAGCGATATTGATTTGACTGTAGCCGGTACTAAAGATGCCATTAACATGGTTGAAGCCGGTGCAGATGAAGTACCTGAAGATGTTATGCTTGAAGCGATCATGTACGGTCATCAGGAAATTATCAGGCTGATTGAATTTCAGGAAACCATCATTGAGGCAGTCGGTATGACGAAACAGTCATTCCATGCTGAGAGAGCAGATGCGGAACTCGTTGACAAACTGGAGGCAGAAGCAAGGGATAAATTACTTGAAGCGATCCGGACAGAAGGTAAAAAAGCGCGCGAGGAAGCAATCAGTCAAGTGAAAAATGATGTGCTGGCTGCCTATGAAGATGAGGAAGAAACGGTCATCGATTCCGTTAAATCTATTTTGAATGATATGGTCAAAGAAGAGGTCCGCCGTCTGATTACAAAAGAAAAGATTCGTCCTGATGGGCGTCAAGTTGACGAAATTCGCCGATTATCATCAAGAGTTGGTGTTTTACCGAGAACACACGGATCCGGATTATTTACGCGTGGACAAACCCAGGCATTAAGTGTGTGTACTTTAGGTGCGCTTGGTGATGTACAAGTATTGGACGGACTTGACCTGGAAGAGTCTAAAAGGTTTATGCATCATTACAACTTCCCGCAATACAGTGTTGGGGAAACGGGGCCAATCAGAGGACCGGGCCGTCGGGAAATTGGTCACGGTGCACTCGGTGAGCGCGCCCTTGAAAAGGTTGTGCCATCGGAAAAAGAATTCCCATATACCATTCGGCTCGTATCAGAGGTGCTGGAATCAAATGGTTCAACATCACAGGCAAGCATTTGCGGAAGCACACTGGCGATGATGGATGCAGGTGTCCCCATTAAAGCTCCAGTCGCAGGTATTGCAATGGGACTTGTTAAATCAGGTGATGACTACACCATTTTAACTGATATACAGGGCATGGAAGATGCACTTGGTGATATGGACTTTAAAGTCGCCGGAACTGAACAAGGTGTAACTGCACTGCAAATGGATATTAAAATTGAGGGCCTGTCCAAAGAAATACTGGAAGAAGCATTGTCACAGGCTAAAAAAGGGCGCATGCAGATTCTCGAATCCATGCTGGCAACGATCAAGGAGCCACGTGTAGAGTTGTCACAATATGCACCTAAGATTCTGACGATGAATATCAATCCGGATAAAATTCGTGATGTGATTGGACCGAGTGGAAAACAAATTAACCAAATCATTGATGAGACCGGTGTGAAAATTGATATCGAACAGGATGGAAGTGTCTTCATTTCGTCTCCTGATGCAAATATGAACCAACATGCAAAACAAATTATTGAGGATCTTGTCCGGGAAGTTGAAGCAGGTCAGATCTATCTAGGAACAGTCAAACGGATCGAGAAATTCGGAGCGTTTGTTGAACTGTTTAAAGGGAAAGATGGTTTAGTTCATATCTCAGAACTTGCAGAAGAACGCACCAAGAAAGTTGAAGATGCTGTATCCATAGGTGATCAGATTATGGTAAAAGTAAAAGAAATTGACAACCAGGGACGTATTAATCTTTCACGTAAAGCTGTATTAAAAGAAGAACGCGAAAAAAATGAAAAATCACGTTCATAGTTACACGAAACAAGAAGCTGGAAAACCAGTTTCTTTTTTTATTTCCGGCTTCCGCATCAAAGTTCATAACCTGTCCACCCATCTCATATGAATAAATGAGGGGGGATATGGAATGCATCGCTATCGCTTATTTGTACATGTTTGTGTATTTATCTTGATTGTCGCCGTATCGTTCGATTATACGTATAACCCGTTTGAATCAAATGAGACGGTCACATTTTCCGATGCAGTTAATGACGTTACAAAAATGGAGGATTCGCTTTATGATGAAATCCGGACGAAAAGCGAGAATTATGAAGAAGCTCCCCAAAATGCTGTCATTGATAAAGTCTGGAAAAAGATGCCCGGGCGTAACGGCGTGAAAGTCAATGTGGACAAATCCTATGAGCAAATGAAAAAGAATGAGGTATTCGATGAAACACTGCTCGTTTATGAACAGATCCCGCCGGAAATAACGAGGGAAGATTTACCGGCTGCACCGATTTACCGCGGCCACCCGGATAAAGACATGGTTGCATTGTTAATCAACGTATCGTGGGGAACAGAACATATCCCGGTGATCTTGAATATTTTAAAGGAACATAACGTAAAAGCAACTTTTTTTATTGAAGGAAAATGGGCGATGGAAAACACGGATTACGTTAAAATGATTCATGAGCAGGAACATGTAATCGGGAATCATGCCTATAACCATCCTGTCATGTCTCGCCTGGCCAGGCAGGATATGATCGAACAAATTAGTCAAACCAATGAAATCCTGGAAGCCATAACAGGTGAAACCCCTAAATGGTTTGCCCCGCCCAGTGGAGATTATAATGATCAGGTAGTCGAAACAGCCGATGAGCAAAATATGGAAACCATTCTTTGGAGTGTCGACACGATTGATTGGAAGAATCCATCTGTTTCTGTTATGATGAATCGAGTAAACAACAACATTCATCCTGGTGCAACATTGTTAATGCATCCAACTTCTTCAATCGTTGAAGGGCTGGATTCATTGATTAAAAGTATAAAAGAAAAAGGTTATAAAATCGGAACTGTCGACACTTTATTAAGTGCGGAAAGATAGCCTTCAGGATCGACTTAGGAGGAAAAACATTGATCGAAAAACATACAAGTAATAACGGATTGCGAATCGTTCTGGAAAATATACCTGCTGTCCGATCGGTAACAATCGGTATATGGGTGAAGACTGGTTCACGGAATGAAACAGATGAGATAAATGGTATTTCGCATTTTTTGGAGCACATGTTTTTTAAAGGGACCAGTACCAGATCGCCGCAGGATATAGCCGAAGCGTTTGATGCCATCGGCGGACAGGTTAATGCGTTTACGTCAAAAGAATATACCTGTTTTTATGCCAAAGTGATGGATACACACAAAGAAGATGCTCTGGAGATACTGGCAGATATGTTTTTTAACGCTTCTTTTGATGAAGAAGAGATGGAGCGTGAAAAAAAAGTCGTTTTAGAGGAAATTAAAATGTATGAAGATACTCCGGATGATATTGTCCATGATATTCTGGCACGTGCATCATTCGGAGACCACCCATTGGGCTATCCAATTCTTGGGACAGAAAAACAGCTGCAATCATTTACCGCGGATACACTAAGGAATTATATACATGAGCGTTATACGCCGGATAATGTTGTTGTGTCAATTGCCGGCAATGTGGATGAAACGTTTATCCAAAAGGTTGAAAGTTATTTCAGCGAATTTCAATCTGACTTCAAACATACAGAAGTCCAGCAGCCGGAATTTTTAGCCAATCAGATCGAGCGCCGCAAAGATACGGAACAGGCGCATTTATGCCTGGGCTATAAAGGCTTGCCCGTGGACGATGAAAATATGTACAGTCTGATCATTTTGAATAACGTTCTTGGCGGCAGTATGAGTTCAAGGCTTTTTCAGGAAGTCAGAGAGAAACAGGGTCTGGCATATGCCGTGTTCTCGTATCATTCATCATTTCTGGATAATGGCTTGTTAACGATTTATGCTGGTACCGGAAAAGACCAGCTGCCACAGTTAAAAGATACAATAAATAGAACGGTTGACGGTTTAATACAAAAAGGTTTAACAGATAAAGAACTGATCAACAGTAAGGAACAATTGAAGGGCAATCTGATGCTGAGTCTGGAAAGCACCAGTAGCAGGATGAGCCGCAATGGAAGAAATGAATTACTGTTAAATGAGCACCGTTCGCTTGATGATATGATCAAGCAAATTGATGCGGTCAACCATGAAAAGATGCAGCAAGTGATTGATTCTGCTTTCCGGCATGCACCAGCGAGTGCACTGATTGCACCGGACTCCATTTCATAGGTATAGTTTTCAGCCGCTGATCATATATATGCCAAAAATGCATGATCATGGAGGCGGTTTTATGCGATATAAGGATATCAGCTCCAAAGAGATTGTTGATATTAATCAGGGAGCACGGCTTGGAGTACTGGGCCAGACCGATCTTGAAATCGATGAAAAGACTGGGCAAATCGAGTCGTTCATTATCCCCAATTACAAATGGTTCGGTTTGAAGAAGGAAGGTGCCGAAACCAAGATCAGGTGGCGTTCCATACGGAAAATCGGTGAGGACATGATTATGATTGAATCAGATTAATACGATGCAGCTTAAGGCTGGTGTCATTTTGATATGATGCCAGCCTTTTTTGGTATGGATAATCACTAACTTACGTGAAAGACATAAACTATTTTGAACACCCATTTATAAGCAGCAGTACGGAGGGATTGTAAAATTATGACGCAACAAATCGCTGTAATTGGCGGGGATGCCCGGTATTTGGAGCTAATACGCCAGCTGCAGGCATTGTCTGAAATAACCATTACATTAGTAGGGTTTGACAAACTGGAGCAAGGGTTTACGGGATTAAACCAAACCGATTTTGCAGATTTGGATCAGGGAAATCTTGACGCAGTCATTTTACCTATCACCGGAACAGACCAGCAGGGATATGTGGAAACCGTTTTTTCCGATCAGACGGTTCAACTGACAAGTGAGTGGTTTGAGGGACTGGATGACAATACGGTTATTTTTACAGGCATTTCCAATGGTTATCTGGATGCGGCGAGTGAGGCAGCAAATGTAGAGCTGATTCCATTACTTAACCGTGATGATGTAGCGATTTATAATTCAATTCCCACAGCTGAGGGAATGATTATGATGGCCATTGAACATACGGATTATACTATCCATTCATCACGTGTGATTGTTGTCGGGTTTGGCCGGGTCGGAAACACTGTGGCCAATAAGTTTGCAGCACTAGGGGCTGAAGTATCAGTTTGTGCAAAAAGCATTATGGATCTGGCGAGAATAACGGAGTTAGGGCATACTGCTATCCCGTTTGATCAATTGCATGAACATACACGTGACTGTGATTTATTAATTAATACAGTACCAGCCCAGGTTGTCACGAAAGATGCTATCCAGCATTTGCCGCCGCATGGCATTATTTTTGACCTTGCCTCAAAGCCTGGCGGAACAGATTTTGAATATGCCAAGCAACGTGGCATCAAAGCGATTTTGGCCAAAAGTCTGCCGGGTATTGTCGCTCCGAAAACGGCCGGGAAGATTCTGGCCGATGTGATTAAACAATTTTTGCTTCAAAGAGAGGAGAAGATATGATGGGACTAGAAGGGAAACGAATCGGATTTGGTGTAACCGGATCACACTGCACATATGATCAGGTATTTCCACAGCTTGAAAAACTGATGGAAGCCGGTGCAGAAGTGATACCAGTCGTATCCTACACGGTACAGCATACGGATACTAAATTCGGTAAGGCGGATGATCATGTGGCAAAAATTGAATCGATTACCGGAAAACACGCTATCAAGACCATTCCGGAAGCAGAACCGCTGGGACCGCAGCTTCCCCTGGATTGCATGGTTGTTGCACCATTAACTGGGAATTCCATGAGCAAGCTCGCCAACGCTTTAACAGATACACCAGTGCTAATGGCTGTTAAGGCAACCATTCGGAATCAAAGCCCGGTTGTATTGGGTATTTCAACAAATGATGCCCTAGGATTAAATGGTGTCAATCTGATGCGGTTAATGGGAGCCAAATTCTATTATTTTATTCCGTATGGTCAGGATAACCCGTATAAAAAGCCCAATTCGCTCGTTGCCGATATGGACTTACTGCTTGATACCATTGAATCAGCACTAAATGATCAACAACTTCAGCCCGTGATAATTCCTCATAAAAATGATAATATGATAGAATGAACAAAAACAATCTTTTTAGCGAGGTGTCTTACAGCATGGCAGAAAATAATCTTGTTAACGTTGCAGTAGTCGGTGCTACTGGAGCAGTCGGAGAAAAAATCATCGAAATACTCGAACACAAGAATTTTCCAATTAATGAAATCAAATTATTGTCATCTAAACGATCAGCAGGGAAAAGAGTTGTTTTTAATCAACAAGAATTAACTGTGGAAGAAGCTAAACCGGAAAGTTTCAGTAACATAGATATCGCCTTGTTCTCAGCCGGCGGATCTGTTTCCAAAAAATTGGCGCCGGAAGCAGTGAAACGGGGGGCAGTAGTCGTTGATAATACAAGTGCCTTCAGAATGGATGAGGACGTTCCGTTAGTTGTGCCTGAAGTGAATGAGGATGATCTTCAATCACATAACGGTATCATTGCAAACCCGAATTGTTCCACCATTCAGATGGTTGCCGCCTTAAAACCGATACAAAAAGCGTTTGGACTTAGCCGTGTTATCGTATCAACTTATCAGGCTGTATCAGGGGCAGGAAACCAGGCAAATCAAGAGCTGGAACAACAAACCAGGCAATATTTAAATAACGAGGAGATGACAGCAGAGCTGCTGCCTGTCAAAGGGGATGAAAAACATTACCCGATCGCCTTTAACGCACTGCCGCAAATTGATGTCTTTCAAGATAACGGCTATACATTTGAAGAAATGAAAATGATCAATGAATCGAAAAAAATTCTCCATGCACAGGATTTGGCCATAGCAGCAACCTGTGTCAGACTGCCGTTTTTCACATCACACGCAGAGAGTGTTTATATTGATGTTGAAAAAGGCGGTTTAACAGTGGAGGATATATGGAGTGCACTTAGGGGCGCTGATGGTGTGATTCTTCAGGATGACCCGAATACACAAACTTACCCGACACCACTCAATGCATCCAACAAAGAGGAAGTTTTTGTCGGTCGTGTCCGCAAAGACCTGGACAATACGAAAGGCTTCCATTTATGGATTGTGTCTGATAATCTGATCAAGGGCGCTGCATGGAATACGATTCAGATTGCAGAACACTTAGTGATGAATAAATGGCTTTAAAATAGAGGTGGAAGAATGCAGATATTGGTTCAAAAATTCGGCGGCACATCCGTACAGACAGCAGAAAATCGCACTCATGTTATTCAGCATATTAAAAACGCGCTCATGAACAATTACAAAATCGCAGTCGTTGTATCTGCATTAGGCCGGAAACCTGCACCCTATGCAACCGACTCATTGCTTGATCTTGTTCAGTTCCCGAAAAATTATAATTCCGATCGTGAATTGGATATACTAATGTCGTGTGGTGAAACAATCGCATCTGTTGTATTATCCAATGAGCTGCAAAAAAACCATATAAGTGCCACCGCTTTAACAGGGGCACAGGCAGGATTCATTACAAATGATGATTTTAACCAGGCGAAAATTAAAGAGGTAAAGCCCGATCGTGTCCTGGAAGAATTTAAGGAACATGATGTGGTTGTTGTAGCCGGTTTTCAAGGTCAGACATCCACCGGTGAAATAACAACCATTGGCAGGGGCGGCAGCGATACAACAGCAGCCGCAATTGGCGCAGCACTGAATGCCGAACGGATCGAAATTTTCACAGATGTAAATGGCATTATGACTGCTGATCCGAATATGGTTTCATCAGCAAGGCCACTGGATATTGTAACCTATACGGAAATATGCAATCTTGCCTATCAAGGGGCAAAAGTGATCCACCCAAGGGCTGTGGAAATAGCGATGCAGGCTGAAATACCAATGCGTGTGCGCTCCACTTATGTCGAGGACGAAGGAACATTGATTACAGCATCCAGAATACAGGAGATGGGAACGGATATTCCGGATCGCCTGATTACCGGTATTGCTCATATGTCATCTATTACACAAATAAGTGTACAGACGAAAGATGAAACACACCGAATACAGTCCGATGTATTTAAAGCAATGGCTGAAGCAGGCATATCCGTTGACTTTATCAATATTTCACCGACAGGGGTCATCTATACGGTTCCGGATACACACACTAAAAAAGCTGTACACATCCTAAAAACACTCGGTTTTTATCCGGAAATCACTGAAAACTGTGCCAAGGTTTCTGCAGTTGGTGCAGGGATGACCGGTGTCCCGGGAGTCGCATCAAAAATTGTACAATCGCTGACAAACGCCGGTGTGCAAATATTGCAATCGGCAGACAGTCACACAACCATTTGGGTGCTAATTCATGATAAGGATTTAAAACCAGCTGTAAATGCACTGCACGATGTTTTTGCACTGAGCGTCAATGATAAAGATCTTGTATGAGTGCTTATACAGAAGACGGTAACGACGGCTTTTGTATAACACCTGCATACAATTTTTAAAGAAAGGTGTTTATGATGGACTTTGGTAATATTTTGACAGCGATGGTAACACCGTTTGATGCGAATGGTCAAATTGATTTTGATAAAACGACTGAATTGATAGAATATCTGCTGGACAATGGAAGTGAAGGCTTAGTTGTCGGCGGCACAACAGGTGAATCACCTGTACTTACAAAAGATGAAAAAATTGCGCTTATCAGTCACACTGTCAAAACCGTCAATAATCGGGTGCCGGTCATAGCAGGTACAGGAAGCAATAGCACACAAGCTTCCATTGAGCTGACCAATGAAGCTGAAAAGTCAGGGGCGGATGGCATCATGCTTGTGGTGCCCTATTATAATAAACCAAATCAGGAGGGACTTTACCGGCACTTTGCGGCGATTGCCAGCGAGACGGGACTGCCGGTCATGCTC
The DNA here is from genome assembly GCF_900112045.1 of Lentibacillus halodurans. GTDB lineage: Bacteria > Bacillota > Bacilli > Bacillales > Amphibacillaceae > Lentibacillus > Lentibacillus halodurans. The sequence goes on along the minus strand of NZ_FOJW01000001.1, from coordinate 455,642 downwards.
TACAATGTCCCTGGCCGCTCTGTCGTGAATCTGAACTCCGAAACTACGATCAAACTGAGTAAAATCAATAATATTGTATCAGTGAAAGAAGCAAGTGGAAATCTTGATCAGATAGCTGACATCATTGAACGTACTGATGATGATTTTAGTGTATACAGTGGTGAGGACAGCATGACGCTGCCAATGCTTTCTATCGGCGCTGATGGTGCTGTATCGGTTGTATCCCATATTGCCGGACTTGAACTAAAGGAAATGGTTACTAAGTTTCAATCGGGTGATGTGACGGATGCAGCATCTATACACCGCAAATTGCTTCCGATCATGAATAGATTATTTGCACAGCCTTCCCCGGTACCGATCAAAACTGCACTGAATATGAAAGGGATTGACGTCGGCAGTGTTCGGCTTCCATTAGTATCTCTGACTGATTTTGAGCGCGAAAATTTAAGAAGATTAATTGAAAGTTAAAAATATCGGCTGGGAATGCCGATATTTTTATTTATCTTGAATGGTTCATTTTTATTCAGTTCATACTAATCCATAGAGATTGTTCAAAATGGAAGTTTAAAAAGAAGGAGTGTCCATAAATGGAAAAGGAACCATCAAAGAAAGACGATCAGAATCAGGGGCAGGGCGACCAAACCAATAATTCCTCTCTGGTTCAAAAAATTCAGCAGCTTGGCCAGAGCAATGTTCCACAAGCACCTGATTCCAATATTCATGTGCTGTCTATTATTGGACAAGTTGAAGGGCATGTACAATTGCCTGCACAAAATAAAACAACCAAATATGAGCATTTATTGCCACAGCTTATCGCGGTCGAACAAAACCCTAAAATAGAGGGACTGATTGTCTTATTAAATACAGTAGGCGGTGATGTGGAAGCAGGTCTGGCCTTGTCCGAGATGATTGCTTCCATTTCCAAACCGACTGTTTCAATTGTATTGGGCGGGGGGCATTCCATTGGTGTTCCAATAGCTGTTTCAGCCGACCACTCTTTTGTAGCTCCTACTGCGACGATGACAATCCACCCGATTCGGCTGAACGGTCTCGTCATTGGTGTTCCGCAAACGTTTGAGTATATGGATAAAATGCAGGACCGGGTGATTGATTTTGTCGTCCGTCATTCAAATATTGAGGAAGAAAAATTTAAGGAGCTCATGTTTGCAAAAGGCAATCTGACCAGGGATATCGGAACGAACATTGTAGGAAACGATGCTGTTGATTATGGCTTGATTGATGGAATTGGCGGGGTTGGTCAGGCAATGGTCAAAATAAATGAAATGATCAAGGATAATCAGGGACCGGAAGATCAGGTGATTCAATGATATTGTATACACCTTTATCGGAAACAGATATTTTTCCATCTGCAGATCAGGACTTTCAAAAACGGCATTGTGTTTCTTATAATGGAAAGCAGATGTATGTTGAAGAGATGGAGGATGGACAATTTCAAGTGCTGCAACTACTTTCTACCGATCCACATGATTTCATGAATGTTGACTACACCCCTGGTACCATTTTACGGTAAAATCAGCGCTAAATATTGGAAACTGTGCTATAATGGAACTAATGTTCAGGAAAACCAGGCTTTCACTAGAAATATTTTATCGTGAAAGCCCAGTTTTTCTTACAGCGTTATCCATAATGGATGATCTTTGATGTTGCTAGTATCCCCTTGTCTGCAAATCGGCAGGGTTTTACTGATAAATGAAGAAATTATAAATTACTGGCTAACATTGAAATGATAATTTCACCGATTTTAATAGTAGTCATGCCTAAAGTAAGTGAGGTGATCAATTTGGCTAAGAAAAAAAGAAGAAAAAAGAAAAATCAATTAAATAAACAGGTGAAATTTGAGCTGCTTGGACTTTTGTTTATTTTTCTGGCTATTTTTGGAAGTGGTGCCAGTGCAATCAGTGATGGCGCAATTCCAGGCGGTCTTGAACACATCTTTCGATTTTTTCTCGGAATCTGGTATTTTATCGCTTCACTGTTTCTGCTTGTGACGGGAGTCGTTCTAATGATTAAACGGCGTTATCCTTACTTTTCCAACAAGAAATTGATAGGTTTTTATATTATATTTGCCGGCATATTACTGCTTACCCACATACAGACATATGAAAGATTGCTTGTTTCATCTGAAGAGACATCCATTCTTAGAGCGACATGGGATCAATTTTTTGCGTTTGTAGATGGCAGCGGTGAGGCGTTGCAGACGGGTGGCGGAATGCTTGGAGCCATCTTGTTTACGTTCTGCTATTTTTTATTTTCTTCCGCCGGTGCCAAGATTGCCGCTGTTTTTTCTATTTTAATAGGTATTATTTTTATGACCGAGTTTTCGTTGGCTGAGTTCCTTTCCAAATGGACTAAACGTGTGACAGAGATGGCGAAATCGATAAAAGAACGAATCATGACAGCACGTGTGAAGCAGGGACAGCCGGACCATGATGATATTGCTAATCAGCCGCCGCCTAATCAAGAACCTGAACAGGACGAGCCTGTTATTCAGGATTTCACAGATGTGGCTTATTCATTTGACGCACATGAATCGGAACATGACACCAGCGTCCCATCCGAAACGGACCATACGGACAAAACGGAAATAAAAACGGATCAGGAAACGCCGCTCCCAATGACCGAAGCGGAAAACCATGAATATGTATTGCCATCACCAAACCTGCTGGCTGAACCGACGCAAAGTTCACAGCAACAGGAAAAATCACAAATACAAGCAACCGTGCGGAAACTGGAGCGGACGTTTAACAGTTTTGGTGTAAAGGCAAGAGTCACGAAGGTGCATGTCGGGCCTGCCGTTACCAAATATGAAGTATATCCGGAGGCAGGGGTCAAGGTAAGCAAGATCGTCAATCTGCATGATGATTTGGCTCTTGCCCTGGCGGCAAAAGACATTCGCATTGAAGCACCCATCCCGGGCAAATCAGCTGTCGGTATTGAAGTTCCCAACCAGGAAATAGCGATGGTTTCATTGCGGGAAGTATTGGATACGACGGTATCGAAACAATCTTCCAAACTATTATTTGCACTTGGCCGTGATATCTCCGGGGATGCCGTTGTTTCCGAACTGAGTAAAATGCCGCATATGCTGATTGCCGGTGCAACCGGAAGCGGGAAAAGTGTTTGTGTAAATGGGATTATTACGACGATTTTAATGCGTGCTAAACCACATGAAGTGAAAATGATGATGATCGATCCCAAAAAGGTAGAGTTAAATGTGTATAATGGCATCCCGCATTTGTTGACGCCGGTCGTAACCGATCCCAAAAAAGCATCAAAGGCATTGAAAAAAGTGGTAGCCGAAATGGAAAGAAGATATGAACTATTTTCAGAAACAGGTACACGTAATATCGAAGGGTATAATGAATACATTCAGAGGTTTAATCAGACGTCATCAGAGGAAGAAAAACAGCCAAATTTGCCATATATTGTTGTTTTAGTGGACGAGCTGGCAGATTTGATGATGGTAGCCTCCAATGATGTTGAGGATGCCATTACGAGACTTGCCCAAATGGCAAGGGCAGCCGGTATCCATTTGATTCTTGCGACACAGCGTCCATCGGTGGATGTTATTACAGGTGTCATTAAAGCCAATATCCCATCTAGGATAGCTTTCAGTGTCTCCTCGGCAACCGATTCGCGGACCATTCTGGATGCAGGTGGTGCTGAAAAACTATTAGGCCGCGGCGATATGCTGTTCATGCCGGTTGGTTCCTCCAAACCAACGAGGGTGCAGGGGGCATTTCTGTCCGATGAAGAGGTGGAGCGAATTGTCGATCATTGTATTGACCAGCAAAAGGCTTCATATCAGGAAGAGATGATCCCGGAAGAAACAAGTGAAGTGGCGTCAGAAGTTGATGATGAATTATACGATGAAGCAGTACAGCTGATAACCGAAATGCAAAGTGCCAGTGTTTCCATGCTGCAGCGGCGCTTCCGGATTGGATATACAAGGGCGGCACGTTTAATCGATGCCATGGAAGATCATGGGATTGTCGGTCCGTATGAAGGCAGTAAACCGCGAACTGTACTTGTATCGCAGCCAAATGAGGAAAAAACTTCATAATCATGTTATGGAAACGGACATACCTTGTTTAAAGGTGTGTCCTTTTTCATAATGTTAGAAGAAATGAAACGCAATTTAGCGAGGTTTCAGCAGACAGGACTTGCTAGCGCTAGCGTTATCACAAGGCACGAACTTAGTTTGGCGGACAGCAGATCCTCCTCATATCTTCTTGATTTTGCCTCAAATATTGTAGCAGGGATCCTGCTGCCCGTTACATGTGTGATAAGACAAGGGCATGGGGACCCAAGTTTTTCAAATAATTAGGACTATCTTCTTAAAAAATTTTAAGAAACTTCACTATATCTATTTATTTATCTGGTAGAACATGTTATATTTATGTCGAACTTGATAGTCATACGTCAGATGTCAGATTTCTTATATGTGTTACATACCAAAAATATGAATCTTAAGGAGGAGGCACCATGTCGCTGAAAATAGATTCGCGTCACTTATACTTGCAAGTAATTGATCAAATCAAACGTGATATCGAAAATGGTCGATATAAAACGAATCAGAAGCTGCCATCCGAATTTCAGCTTTCAAAGGACATAGGGGTCTCTCGTGCGACATTGCGTGAGGCATTACGTATTCTGGAAGAGGAAAATATCGTGACGCGCCGGCATGGTGTGGGTACTTTTGTCAATCCCAAACCCATTTTCTCATCAGGAATTGAACAGCTGAACAGTGTTACATATATGATCGAACAGTCTGGCAAAATACCGGGTTCACAATTTTTATCCACTGAGTTTCTGGAACCGACAGAGGATGAACGGTTAAAATTTGCACCAATAGAAATCAATACACTGGCAAAGATCGAGCGTGTCCGGACAGCAGATGATCAGCCAGTTGTGTTTTGCATTGATAAGCTGCCGGACGGATTAATACCTTTGGATCGAGTACACAAAACCGATTCCATATTCAAACTAATGGAGCAGTATTCCGGTAAAAGAATAACTTATGCGGTTACATACATCGAACCTGTCAGTTATCATGACCGAATCTATGAAGTTTTAAAATGTGATCCTGAGCAATCAATATTATTATTGAAACAAATGCACTATACGGATGAGGATGAGCCGGTGCTGTATTCAGCAAATTTCTTCCGTTCTGATATATTCAGCTTTCATGTTTTAAGAAAGCGTATGTAAGTGGTTTCATGATGCCGGAGGATGGCAGGGTCGGTTTTCCGGCCGGTCATAACGTGAACGTTTCAATTAATTTAGGGAGGTGATGGCAGCGTTATAAAAAGTGGTTGTTGATTCAGTCAATCCTGTTTATCATTATTTATTTTAATTGAGGGGGTACTAAATCGTGAAAAATCGCAAGTTACTTATGTTATTTGCTTTACTGTTAAGTATTGGAATGTTGCTGGCAGCTTGTGGCGGCAGTGATTCTGAAGAAGATGCGGGGTCTGACAATGGCTCAGATAATGAAAGCAATGAATCAGACGAAGAGACACCTGAGTTTACATCAGCAATGGTAACAGATGTCGGCGGTGTTGATGACAAATCATTTAACCAATCTGCATGGGAAGGATTGAAAGCGTGGGGAGAAGAGCATGGTCTTGAAGAAGGTGAAGGGTATGATTATGCGCAATCAAACAATGATTCAGACTATGCCCCAAACTTAAATCGTCTTGTACGTGAAGATTACAATCTTGTGTTCGGAATCGGATATAAATTGGAAGATGCCATTAGTGAAGTTGCCGGACAATATTCGGACACAAATTTTGCCATCGTGGACTCTGTCGTGGAAGGCGATAACATCGCAAGCATTACATTTGCCGACCATGAAGGTTCATTCCTGGCAGGTGTTGCAGCGGCCAATAAAACAAATACAGACAAAGTCGGATTTGTCGGTGGTACGAACTCCGATTTGATTAATAAATTTGAATCGGGATTTGTAGCGGGGGTTCATACAGTAAATCCTGATATTGAAGTGGATGTACAGTACGCAGGTGCTTTCGATGCTCCTGATGATGGCAAATTGATTGCAAGCAACATGTTTAACAACGATTTCGATGTCATTTATCACGCATCAGGTGCAACGGGCAACGGCGTATTTGCACAGGCAAAAGATATCAAAAATAATGATCCGGACCGTGAAGTTTGGGTCATCGGTGTTGACCGTGACCAGTATGAAGAAGGACAAATCGGCGATCATAATGTGACATTGACGTCCATGGTCAAACGTGTTGACAACTCTGTGCAGCAGGTAAGCAACATGGCGATGGATGGCGAATTCCCAGGCGGTGAAGTGCTTGAATTCGGCGTTGAAGATGAAGGTGTTGGACTGGCGGATACGCACGAAGAGGCTTACACCGATGACATCGCACAAGCTGTTGATGAGTGGAAACAGAAAATCATTGACGGTGAAGTAGAAGTACCACAAACACATGAAGAGCTGGATGAATATCTGGATTCATTGTAGAACTTATAGGAAAAGGCTGGTAAAAGGCCAGTCTTTTTCTTCTGAATTTACGCTCAAATATTTAAAAATTTTCAAATGAAAAGCTATCTTTCCGCCCCTTTTCATTTGGGAGTTTTTTAAGTCAGCAATCCAGGAGTCAACTATCTAGAGTCAAAGGAGTGATCGAACGTGGATTATGTTGTCGAAATGTTAAACATACGCAAGGAGTTCCCTGGTATTGTCGCCAACGATAATATAACGCTTCAAGTAAAAAAAGGCGAAATTCACGCTTTATTAGGTGAGAACGGCGCCGGAAAATCAACATTGATGAATGTGCTGTTCGGGCTGTATCAGCCGGAAAAGGGAGAAATTCGTGTCAATGAGGAACCAGTGAAAATTACAGACCCGAATGTTGCAAATGATTTAGGGATAGGGATGGTTCACCAGCACTTTATGTTAGTGGAACCGTTTACCGTCACACAAAATATTATTTTGGGCAGTGAACCGACAAAATTCGGTAAAATCAATTTAAAAGAAGCTGAAAAAAAGGTTCAGGAACTATCTGACAGGTATGGCCTGCGTGTTGATGCGAAGGCCAAGATCAGTGATATATCAGTAGGCATGCAGCAGCGTGTCGAAATTCTCAAAACACTATACCGTGGTGCAGAGGTGTTAATTTTTGACGAACCGACTGCCGTATTGACACCACAGGAAATAACCGAATTGATGGAGATCATGCATTCGCTGACTGCAGAAGGCAAGTCAATTATTTTAATCACCCATAAATTGAAAGAAATCATGGAGATCAGTGAACGGTGCACGGTCATCCGGAAAGGTAAAGGGATTGACACATTAAACGTGGCTGATACAAACGTAACCGAGCTTGCATCACTGATGGTCGGCAGGAATGTCAGCTTTAAGACTGACAAGACACCTGCTGAACCAAAGGAAACCGTGCTAAAAATCCAAAATTTAAAGGTAAGAGATAAACGAAAAGTCGACATGGTCAAAGGCATGGATTTGGAAGTGCGTGCCGGGGAAATTGTCGGGGTTGCAGGTGTGGATGGCAATGGACAATCAGAACTGGTGGAAGCCATTACCGGCCTGCAAAAGTCTGAATCTGGAACGATCCAATTTAATCATAAGGATATTACAAATTTATCGCCGCGAAAAGTTACAGAAAGCGGGGTTGGGCATATACCGCAGGACCGTCACAAATACGGGCTTGTCCTGGATTTTACAATTGGAGAAAATATGGTGCTGCAGACGTACTATCAGAAACCATACTCTAAATATAAGACACTCAATTATAAGGAAATCTATCAAAAAGCTGAAGGGTTAATTGATGAATATGATGTGCGGACGCCTAGTGTCTATACGAAAGCACGGGCTTTATCGGGCGGAAACCAGCAAAAGGCAATTATCGGCAGGGAAATTGACCGGTCTCCGGATCTGTTAATAGCAGCCCAGCCGACAAGAGGATTGGATGTTGGCGCTATTGAATTTATCCACCATCGTTTAATAGAAGAACGGGACAAAGGCAAAGCTGTTCTATTAATCTCATTTGAGCTAGATGAAATATTGGATTTGAGTGACAGGATTGCTGTCATGTTTGACGGAAAAAATGTCGCCGAAGTGAAACCGGAGGAAACGGATGAAAATGAATTAGGTTTATTAATGGCAGGAAGTACGAAGGAAAAGGCAGGTGATCAGCAGTGAACACGAATCGGCTTTTTAATATACTTGTGCCTCTTATATCTGTTGTAACTGGTTTGCTGGCCGGTGCCTTTATCATGCTCGGTTTCGGCTATAATCCGATTACAGGATACATAGCGTTATGGAATGGTGCCCTTGGTGATGTTTACTATTTTGGGGAGACAATCAGGCAAGTAACACCGTATGTTCTGACCGGTTTGGCTGTCGCGTTTGCCTTCAGATCCGGTTTGCTTAACATCGGCGCGGAAGGTCAGGTTATTGTTGGCTGGCTTGCTGCGGTATGGATCGGTACTGCGGTTGAAGCACCAATGTATATTCATTTGCCTCTGGCGATCATCGTTGCAGCATTGGCCGGAGCTTTTTGGGGATTCATTCCTGGTCTTTTGAAAGCAAGCCGTGGCGTACACGAAGTTATTATCACAATTATGTTGAATTACACAGCCTTATATTCTGCTAATGCGGTTGTCCGCAGTGTCCTTTCCGACAATGAAGATAAAACACCTGACGTGGCAGCAACGGCTTCACTGGCTTCGGAATGGTTTCAGAATATGACATATTTTTCTCGCATGCACTATGGCATTTTTATTGCTTTATTTGCAGCTGTTATCATGTGGTTTATCATTGAACGGACGTCATTGGGATATGAACTCAAGTCAGTTGGTTTTAATGAGTACGCTTCGAAATATGCAGGGATGAGCGTAAAACGAAATATTATATTATCCATGGTCATTGCTGGAGCATTTGCAGGCCTGGCAGGTGCCATGGAGGGATTAGGGACATTTGGCTATATGTCCGTTCAATCAGGATTCAATAATCTTGGTTTTGATGGCATAGCTGTAGCATTGTTGGGCGCCAATACGGCTATTGGTGTCGTTCTTGCCGCTTTTCTGTTTGGAGCACTCAAAGTAGGAGCTTTAAATATGCCGACTGAAGCAGGTGTGCCTACTGAACTAGTTGATGTTATTATCGCACTGATTATTTTCTTTGTTGCCTCAAGTTATATAATTCGCTGGGTCATACTTCGCTTTAAAAAGGAGGAGAAATAAATGGGATTTGTTGATCTATTACAGTCGATTATTCCACCGGCACTTTTCTTTTCGGCACCCTTAATATTTACAGCATTGGGCGGAGTATTCAGTGAACGATCCGGCGTCATCAATATCGGGCTGGAAGGTCTGATGGTCATGGGTGCATTTGTTGGCATTGTCTTTAACCTGACATTTGCTGATGTATTTGGAAGCTGGACACCATGGGTATCAATTATAGCCGCCGCGATTGTATCAGCCATTTTTTCACTCATTCATGCAGTGGCTGCTGTTTCATTTCGTGCTGATCAGGTCGTCAGCGGTGTGGCTATTAACTTTTTAGCTTTAGGTTTAGGTGTGTTTCTGACAAAGCAATGGTATGACAGAGGTCAAACCGATATGGTATCGCAGCAATTCTTTACCCGTGACTTCTCGTTGCTTGGAGATATACCCATTATTGGCGAGATCTTTTTCCAGGGTATTTACTTAACATCTTATTTAGCTATCGTGCTGGCTTTTGTTGCATGGTACGTGCTATATAAAACACCGTTTGGTTTGCGTCTCCGTTCTGTCGGGGAGCATCCAATGGCAGCCGATACAAATGGCATAAATGTTTATAAAATGCGCTATGTTGCTGTTATTTTATCTGGTGCCCTTGGTGGTCTGGGCGGATCGGTATTTGCCTTGACGATTGCATTAAACTTCTCCCACGCAACGATCGTCGGACAAGGTTTTATGTCCTTGGCCGCCGTCATTTTTGGAAAATGGCATCCGTTAGGGGCAATGGGAGCTGCATTATTCTTTGGTTTTGCCCAAAGTTTGAGTGTCATTAGTGGAGGTGTACCAGTACTTGAAGATGTACCGCAAGTATTCCTGCTGATTGCTCCATACGTATTAACGATTCTGGCATTGGCAGGATTTATTGGGCGTGCTGAAGCACCAAGAGCTAATGGTGAGCCTTATATTAAAGGGACAAGATAGTGTTTTCATTTTATAAGCCTGAGTTGTTTGGACGATAAGCAACTCAGGTTTTTGCTATAATTATGGATATATGAGCCACACTAAGTACTGTATATGACAAAAATATATCGTGCATGTAACTGTTCGATAGGTTCATCCGGCAATCAGCAGGAAAAAGTTATTCGCCACTAATGGAGGGCTCACTTTATACATAAAGGAGGATTTCTGAATGATAGGGACTAATGAGAACATAATGGAAGCAAATGGATTTTATTTGCATACTGTACCAACCAAAAAGTTTAAAACGATTTCCATTACGGCTAAGTTTAAAGCACCTTTATCACGTGAAACGATCACACAGCGTGCATTACTGCAACAGGTTCTTCAGCAGGGAACACAATCTTTTCCGGATCGAAGTGCCCTTCAAATGAAATTGGATAGTTTGTACGGAGCTGTTTTAACAATGGACAGCTCCAAAAAAGGTGATTACCATATGATGACCGTTCGTCTTGAAACAGCCAACCAAAAATTTATTTCGGATGAATCTGCCATCATGGATGAAACGATCGAGTTGCTTAAAGAAGTTGTTTATAATCCACTCAGTGAAAATAATGCATTTATCCCGTCAGTTGTAGCCAGGGAAAAAGATACGCTAAAACAAAAAATAAACGCTGTTACCGACGACAAAATGCGTTTCGCCAATATGCGCCTGCTTGATGAGATGTGCAGTGATGAACGGTATAGATTGCATGTACAGGGGTATGAAGAAGATCTTGAAGCCATTACACCTGAAAGCCTGTATGCGTATTATCGATCGATGTTACGTGAAGACCAGCTGGACGTCTATGTATCAGGTGATGTGGATGTTAACGCAATGGAAACGAAAATAAAATCTGCATTCATGCGTGATGAGGAGCAAAACTCAGTGGCCGTAATAACGGAATCGATGAAAAAGCAAGACCATCCGCAAGTTATTATTGAAAAGCAGAACATTCAGCAGGCAAAATTGCACTTTGGCTACCGGACGAACATAGCGTTCGGGGATGATGACTATTTTGCCCTGCATGTCTTTAATGGGTTGTTTGGCGGGTTCCCAAGTTCCAAATTATTTATTAATGTCCGGGAAAAGAATAGTCTTGCTTATTATGCTGCATCAAGATTTGAAAGTCATAAAGGATTATTGTTTGTTTTCAGCGGAATTGCTCCTAAGGATTATCAGCAGGCAAGGGACATCATTGAACAGCAAATGGATGTCATGAAAAACGGTGATTTTACAGAAGAAGAGATGGCCAATACGAAAGAATTGATCATCAATCAGCTGCTTGAAACGATGGACAATTCAAAAGGGATGATTGAACTCTTGTACCAGCAGGTTGTGGCCGATACAGAGCGGTCGCCGGAGACTTTGATTGAGGGCATTCAAAACGTCAGCAAAGATGACGTGATACAAGTCGCCAATAAATTATATTTGGATACGATTTATTTACTGACCAACGAGGGGACCGATACCGATGAATAAACTGACCTATGACCATATTGAAGAAGTTATCTATAAGGAAAAGCTGCCAAATGGCCTGACTGTTTTTCTGCTGCCTAAACCTGAAATGGCCAAAACGTATGGCATTTTCTCCACGAATTATGGTTCGATTGACCAGACATTTGTGCCCATCAATGGAAGAGAGCGGATCACGGTTCCAGAAGGCGTCGCCCATTTTCTGGAGCATAAAATGTTTGAAAAAGCGGATCGCGATGTGTTTGCTGACTTTGGCAAACAAGGGGCATCGGCTAATGCGTATACCTCTTTTACTAAAACAGCATACTTGTTCGCAGCTACCAATCATATTGAAAAAAACGTCAAGACATTGCTTGATTTTGTTCAGGATCCATATTTTTCAGAGGAATCAGTTGAGAAAGAAAAGGGTATTATCGCTCAGGAAATCGAGATGTACAATGATCAGCCGGACTGGCAAACGTTCATGGGAACACTGAAGGCCATGTTCCATCAGCACCCGGTAAAAATTGATATTGCGGGTACGGTTGATTCCATTCATACGATTACAAAGGATGACTTGTATACGTGTTATAATACCTTTTACCACCCGGAAAATATGACACTATTTATTGCCGGCAACTTTAACGTACAGCAGATGGCGGATTTGATCAAACACAACCAGGCATCCAAAGATTTTGCCAGCATGGAAGATGTTAAACGGACATATCCTGATGAACCCACTTCGGTTGCTGAAAGAGAGCGTAAATTAACCATGCCTGTATCGATTCCGAAATGTACAGTTGGTATTAAAGAATCTTCTGCTGAACTTACCGGTGATGTTTTTTTGAAGAAAGATTTGCTGCAAAGTATGGTTGTTGATTTTTATTTTTCCAAAGGTGGACCGTTTTACCGGCAGTTATATGATCAGCAGCTAATTGATGCAAGTTTTTATTTTGAAACGAATTTGGAGAAAAATGTTGGTTTTACATTTATCGGCGGCAATACAAGTGATCCGGATCGTTTTGCCGATCAAGTCCGGGAGTTGCTTCAATCGACTAACCAGGCTGAATTCAATGCTGAAGAAGTCGATCGCATGAAGAAAAAGAAAATCGGGCTGTTATTGCGGGCAATGAATTCATTGGAATTTATCGCAAACAAATATATTCATTATGATACAGTAGGTGTTGATTTGTTTACGATTATTCCTGTTATTCAGTCTTTGACGGTTGAGGACTTTAACACATTTGTACAAAACTGGATTGACGATAAGCGTATAGCAGTTTGCAAAATCATGAATGAATAGGGGATTTTAATGGGGAGAAATGTATTGATTATTGGTGCAAGCGGTGATATCGGTACAGCGATTGCTAAACAGCTCGCTGGAGAAGGCTATAGGCTGATTTTGCATTATTATCAAAATAAACAGGCCATAACAGCCCACAGAGCCGGTTTGGATAAGGAATCCATCCTAATGGAAATCCAAGCTGATTTAAGTGAAACTGAAGGCATAAACCACCTTATAAGGCAGCTTGTTTTTCCAGTTGATGCTGTTATTTTCGCTGGTGGCAAAGCACATTACGGATTGTTTCAGGATACGGACGAAGGTGCTATGGACTTGATGCTCACACTTCATGTAAAGGCACCTTGGACGATTACAAAACACCTGCTCCCTTCAATGATTAGGCGTAAACAAGGGAGAATTATTTTGATTACGTCCGTGTGGGGAGAAGTTGGTGCCGGACATGAAGTGGTTTATTCATCCGTTAAAGGAGCACAAAACAGTTTCGTCAAAGCACTGGCCAAGGAAGCTGCCCCTTCTGGTATAGCAGTGAATGCAGTCAGCCCCGGTTTTATTGATACAAAAATGAATCAGCATTTACTGTCTGAAGAAAAAGCACAGATTATTCATGATATTCCGGCAAACCGAGCCGGAACATCAAAGGATGTTGCCCACACTGTCAGTTTCTTGATGAGTAAGCAGTCTGATTATATTCATGGAGAAATCATTCATGTCAGCGGCGGCTGGAGATCCTGAAAAGAAAAATCCTATGCATAAACGGGCTCATAAATCAAATACTAACCATGTAAAAAAATTGAGGGAGGCAGATTTATATGTCCGTTCTTGATAACTTTGACACATGGAAGGCATTTTTGGCCGACAGACTTGAACAGGCTCAGTCTCAGGGAATGGGGCAGGAAACCATATCAAGTATGGCCTATGAGGTTGGAGACTATCTGGCAAACAATTCAAGTGCTAAAAACAGCGAAGAGGCAGTTTTGCAAGAGATTTGGAGTGCTGCATCCGAGGATGAAAGACATGCATTGGCCAGTGCAATGGTTAAACTCGTACAAAATCAGGGAAATGCATAAATGGACGATTAATAAGGAAGCTGTATTCCAATGCAGCTTCCTTATTTTTTACTGGTTATTGCAATATCTACTTTTCTTCATACCTAAAATACTTTATTATAGTAATATAAAGTGAAACTTCATTCAGTGGGTGTTTTCCCCGCTGAATGTTAGTAGAACTTATCGGGCCCTGTACAGGAAGTTGTTCCCTTATATTTTTATGATTTCTGCATTTGAATCGAGGGAACTTACTGCCTGTTGAGCCGGGATAAACAGTTTGAATTTAGCATGCATGTAAAAGGGGTTTACGATGGAGAAAACAGAATGGTACCTTGAATATGAAATACAACATAATCGCCCTGGTTTATTAGGTGATATTTCCTCATTATTGGGAATGCTCTCCATTAATATCATTTCGATTAACGGTGTAGCGGCTTCGAGAAGGGGTATGTTATTGCTTACCAGGGAAGAGGAACAAATCATAAGATTAAAGTCCATCATGCAAACGATGGATACTATAAGGATAACAAAAATGCGTAAACCGAAACTGCGTGATAAACTGGCAGTAAGGCATGGTCGTTATATCCAAAGTGATCGGGATGACAGAAAAACATTCCGGTTTGTCCGGGATGAACTGGGAATTTTAGTTGATTTTATGGCAGAGCTGTATAAAAAAGAGGGTCATAAACTAATTGGAATACGTGGGATGCCGCGGGTCGGAAAGACTGAATCAATTGTAGCCGCCAGTGTCTGTGCCAATAAACGGTGGTTGTTCGTATCAAGCACCTTATTGAAGCAAACCATCCGAAGTCAGCTTATTCAAGGTGAATACAATAGTGATAATTTATACATTATTGATGGCATTGTTTCAACGCGACAGGCTAACGAAAGACATTGGCAGCTTATCCGGGAGATTATGCAGCTCCCGGCCATCAAAGTTGTTGAACACCCTGATATGTTTGTACAATCTACCGAATATAAAATGGATGACTTTGATTATATCATTGAACTTCGCAGCGATGAAAACGAGGAAATTACATACGAACCAGTTCAACGTAATCAATTTAGTCAGGAAGATGGTTTTTCGATGTTTGATTTTTAAAATGGATGGTGTTATGCATGGAGATCGGTCAAAAGCTGAGAGAAGCGAGAGAAGAACAAAATTTGTCGCTTGAAAGCTTACAGGAGACAACGAAAATACAGAAACGATATCTCGAGGCAATTGAACAAGGAAATTTCAAAATTTTGCCGGGAACTTTTTATGCGCGTGCTTTTATTAAAGAATATGCGACAGCAGTAGGACTCGACCCTAATACGCTGCTTGAGGAATATAAAGCAGAACTCCCCCAGACAGAAGAGGAGAGTACGGCACAATATTCACATATTCACCGATCACGCAAAGACAATCAACCAGCTAAAAATACAACTGTATTTTCATTTATACCAACTGTCATTGTTGTGTTGCTCGTGATTGGGATCTTTTTTGTAGTATGGCTTTTTTTACAGGGGTCATTTTCTGAAGAAAGTACAAAACCTGCAGAAAAGGATGATAATGAAGTGATCCGAGATACTGATGATGGCAGTCAGGAGAATGAGCAAACAGAAGATGACGGTTCTGGTCAGGACAATGAAGCGGGAGATGAGTCCGGGTCAGAGGATGAAAATGCGGATTCACAAGCAGAACAATCGGATGATCCGCAGCCTGTATTAACCGTGGAGGAAGAAGGAACAGGAAGCCCCCCTGAATCCACATTGACACTGGAAAATGCAGTTGACGATGTCCAGGTTACGATTGAGGCGAATGGAGATTCCTGGCTTGATGTGGAGAATGGTGATGGGGAAGTGCTCTTTTCAAATCCGGTCACTCCTGAGGATTCACCGATTGAACTGGACTTATCCAGTTTCGACCGCGTATGGTTCAATGTTGGCAGTGCACCAGCCCTTGATATTACAATTGATGGAGTCCCATTAGAATATCCGGTTAACCCTGAGGAAGAAGTATTTCAAAAAATTTGGATTAACCTGAACAAAGCAAGTGAACAGTCAAGTTAAAATGGAAGTTATTGACGAAAGCCCTTCCTTAGTGTGAACAGGGAAGGGTTTTACATGCAGGAGGTAAAGCTGTGAATATACCAAATAAGATGACACTTTCACGAATCCTTTTAATCCCGATTTTTATTATTTTGCTAACTGTTCCATTTAATTGGGGTGAATGGAACATTGGCGGAACGGTATTGCCTGTTTCTCACTTTGCTGCGGCATTATTGTTCATAATTGCTGCAGGCACTGATTGGATTGATGGGTATTATGCGAGAAAATATAACCTGGTTACGAACTTGGGGAAATTTTTAGATCCCCTGGCAGATAAACTGCTCGTAGCTGCGGCATTGATTTTACTGGTGGAACTGGGACTCACCCCGGGGTGGGTTGCGATTATTATTATCAGCAGAGAGTTTGCAGTAACCGGTCTGCGCCTAGTTGCGGCGGGTGAAGGAATTGTGCTGGCAGCAGGAAGTATGGGAAAATTAAAAACTGCAACGCAAATGATTGCAATTGCTGCATTACTGTTACATCATTTTCCCTTTTCCTATATCGGAATTCCGTTCGGCACGATTATGCTGTATGCAGCACTGTTCTTCACGGTTTTATCAGGCTATGACTATTTTGTGAAAAATTGGCACGTCATGGGGGATTCCAAGTAATGAAAAACATAAGTGCTGAAATTGTTGCAGTTGGTACGGAGTTATTGCTGGGTCAAATTTCCAACACCAATGCGCAATGGATATCTGAACAATTAGCTTCAATTGGAATTAATGTACATCATCATGCCGTAGTTGGTGATAATCTCACGCGCGTTGAAAACCAGTTTCGGACATCCGCAAGCAGAGCTGATGTCGTAATTGTTACCGGCGGGTTGGGACCGACAGAGGATGATCTGACCCGAGAAGCTTTTCAGCAAATAACCGGTATGGATATTGTTGAACATGAAACTTCCATGGCGAAAATTAAAACCTATTTTCAAAAACAAAAAGCGGGCATGACACCCAACAACCGAAAGCAGGCACGGATTTTTGCAGGTGCTGATGTTATTGAAAATCAAACAGGCATGGCTCCGGGGATGATTGTTTCACATGAAGGCAAATCATGGATTTTTTTACCCGGAGTTCCACGAGAAATGAAACGGATGATGACGGATGACGTGATACCGTATCTGCGGCAACTGACGGGAGAAAGCAGGGTGATCAAATCAACCATGCTCCGTTTCATTGGAATTGGTGAATCACATCTTGAACATAAACTGAGAGATTTAATTCACTATCAATCAAATCCGACAATCGCTCCTTTGGCCCAAAATGAAGGTGTAGCTATTCGGCTGACGGCAAAAGCGAATACTGACGATGAGGCCGCAGCCTTGATTAATCAGACTAAACAGGAAATCCTTAACAAGGTTGGCCATCATTACTATGGGGCTGACGAGGAAACAATTGAGAAAAAGGTTTTGACATTACTTCAGCAGGCGAATAAGTCAGTCGGTGCAGCCGAAAGTTTAACAGGCGGCAAATTTACGGACAAATTAATCTCGATTCCGGGAGCTTCCCATGTATGCCGTGGCGGAATTGTCTGCTATGATACGGAAGTGAAAGAAAATGTATTGCGTGTTTCTCCGGAGCTTATTCAGCAGTATGGAACTGTGAGTGAAGAATGTGCTTTGGCAATGGCTGAAAACGTCTGTACACTTCTTGATACACATGTCGGAATCAGTTTTACCGGCGTTGCAGGACCGGACAATGTAGAGGGGCATCCGGCAGGAACAGTATTTATTGCAGTCCATGAGCGATCCGGAAAACAACTGTCGCAAAAATATACGTTTCAGGGTGATCGTCAGACGATACGAAAACGAACGGTTTTAAAAGGTTATGAACTTTTATATAATTTGTTAAAATGAATATTCTGAACGGAAATAATATGTGAAAATTAATTTTTGTGTTGCGTGACCATTTAAAAATTCCTTTTTGTATCATATAAACTCCTAAAAAGACGGGAACATTTATTCGTTTTTTCTTGGCAAATTGATAAAAAAAGAGTATGATGTAACTAGTTCATTATTAAGGGAGGTAAGCTCGTTGGGAGAAAAAAAACAAGCTTTAGATATGGCGTTAAAACAAATTGAAAAACAGTTTGGAAAAGGTTCAATCATGAAACTTGGTGAGCAGGAAGGCCAAAAAGTTGCCACGATTCCAAGCGGGTCACTTGCTTTAGATGTGGCTTTGGGAATTGGCGGGTACCCAAGAGGGCGTGTTGTCGAAATTTATGGTCCGGAATCTTCCGGTAAAACGACAGTCGCACTCCATGCGATTGCTGAAGCTCAGCAGCAGGGGGGACAAGCGGCATTTATTGACGCTGAGCATGCGCTTGATCCGACATATGCACGGGCACTTGGTGTAGATATTGAGGAATTGCTTTTATCACAGCCGGATACCGGAGAACAGGCATTGGAAATTGCCGAAGCACTGGTACGCAGCGGTGCAGTTGACATCATTGTAGTAGACTCGGTGGCGGCGCTGGTACCGAAAGCGGAAATTGAGGGTGAAATGGGAGATTCACACGTCGGACTGCAGGCACGTTTAATGTCTCAAGCATTAAGAAAACTCTCTGGTGCTATTAACAAATCTAAAACAACCGCTATTTTCATCAACCAAATCAGAGAAAAAGTTGGGGTTATGTTCGGCAATCCAGAAACCACTCCTGGTGGACGAGCACTTAAATTCTATTCATCTGTCAGACTTGAAGTGCGTCGTGCCGAAACGCTCAAACAAGGAAATGACATGGTCGGGAATAAAACAAGATTAAAAGTTGTTAAAAATAAAGTGGCTCCACCATTCAAACAAGCAGAGGTAGATATTATGTATGGTGAGGGAATTTCCAAAGAAGGTGAAATACTGGATATTGCTTCGGATCTCGATATTATTAAAAAAAGTGGTGCCTGGTATTCCTATAATGAAGAACGGCTTGGCCAGGGACGTGAAAATGCCAAGCAGTTCCTGAAAGAAAATGAGGATGTTAAACTGGAAATACATCAGACCGTCCGCAGCCATTATAGTTTGGATGATGCTCCAGAGGATGAATCGGAAGCAGAAGAAGCCAATCAGGAAAGCCTGGATGTTTAGCTGATATCATGTTACATGTGGGATAAACCCTTTGCCAGCAGTGCGGTAAAGGGTTTACTCATTTCATGTCAATAACTGTTACGATTTCTTGACATTCGCTAGTGGGAACAGTAAAATTAAAATTGTATAATTTTCTATTATGTTATACAATAAATTATTTATTATTGAAGTACATGCCGACAATAATGAATCAATTGTACAACTTTATAGCAATAGGAGGTGAAATCATGGACAATCCCTTAATCATCTCCATTTTGCTTGCCGTAATCCTGATCGTCGGTATTGTTGTTGGTTATCTGATTCGTAAATCTATTGCAGAGGCTAAAATTTCCAGTGCAGAAAATTTAGCCAAACAGATAGTAGATGAGGCACATCGAAATGCGGAGGCTGCCAAGAAAGAGGCGCTTCTTGAGGCGAAAGATGAAAACCATAATCTTCGCCAGCAGACAGAAGAAGACTTACGTGAACGGCGATTGGAAGTACAGAAACAGGAAAATCGCCTGATGCAAAAAGAAGAAAATCTGGACAGAAAAAGTGAAACGCTTGATAAGCGAGAAACTATGCTGGAGGGAAGGGAAGAATCACTAACAGAAAAACAACAACAAATTGAAGAAATGGAAAGCAAAGTGGAAGCGATGCTTAATGAGCAGCAAACAGAGCTTGAACGGATATCCGGTTATACAACCGACCAGGCAAAACAGGTCATTTTGGAACGGGTTGAACAAGAGGTTAATCACGAAACAGCGTTAATGATAAAAGAAGCTGAAAATCGTGCCAAAGAGGAAGCAGATAAGAAGGCTAAAAGCATTCTTTCACTGGCCTTGCAGCGCTGTGCAGCTGACCACGTTGCGGAAACGACTGTATCCGTTGTAAACCTTCCAAATGATGAAATGAAGGGTCGGATTATCGGGCGTGAAGGACGCAATATTCGAACATTGGAAACATTGACCGGAATTGATCTAATCATCGATGATACACCAGAAGCAGTCGTTTTATCAGGGTTCGATCCGATCCGACGGGAAATTGCTCGTATGGCATTGGAAAGACTTGTACAAGACGGGAGAATCCACCCTGCAAGAATCGAAGAAATGGTTGATAAGGCCAGACGTGACGTTGACGATTATATTCGAGAGGTTGGGGAAGAAACAACGTTTGAAGTCGGGATACACGGGTTGCATCCGGATCTGGTCAAAATACTTGGCCGCTTAAAATATCGTACAAGCTATGGTCAAAATGTGCTGAAGCATTCCACTGAGGTTGCCTACCTCTCCGGACTGCTAGCTGCGGAATTAGGCGAAGATGAAACACTGGCAAGAAGAGCCGGCTTGCTTCATGACATTGGTAAAGCGATTGATCATGAAGTAGAGGGAAGCCATGTTGAAATTGGTAAAGAACTTGGAGTCAAGTACAAAGAACACGAGGTTGTCATCAATTCGATTGCTTCTCATCATGGTGATGAAGAGGCGACTTCCATCATTTCAGTTTTAGTTGCAGCAGCCGATGCACTGTCAGCTGCCAGACCTGGAGCCAGAAGTGAAACACTGGAGAACTACATTAAACGTCTTGAGAAATTGGAAGAAATTTCAGAGTCGTTTGCAGGAGTAGAAAAATCTTTTGCCATCCAAGCTGGAAGAGAAATTCGGATTATGGTTAAACCTGATGAAATTAATGATATTGATTCTGTTCGAATTGCACGTGATATTCGTAAGCAGATTGAAGGCGAACTTGATTATCCAGGGCATATAAAAGTTACTGTCATCAGAGAAACACGAGCAGTAGAATATGCAAAATAGACAAAAAGCGGCTGTAAAGTCGCTTTTTTGCTTTACAGGGGCATACGATTATGAAACACTTAAAATACTTCAATAGATAGGATGAACAGAATGAAAATATTATTTATCGGGGATGTAACAGGGTCTCCGGGAAGAGAAATGGTGAAGACGTATTTACCTAAATTGAAAGAAAAGTATCGTCCGAATATGACCATTATCAACGGGGAGAACGCAGCAGCAGGTAAAGGCATTACGCAAAAGGTTTATAAACAATTACTTGAATGGGGTGCCCATGTGATTACGATGGGAAATCATACATGGGACAAAAAAGAAATATTTGAGTTTATTGATGATGCCAATAATTTAATCAGGCCTGCGAACTTTCCGGAAGACACACCGGGGAAAGGCATCACGTTTATTAATATAAATGGGACGGAGGCTGCCGTTATCAATGTGCAAGGACGTACTTTTTTACCGGCTATTGATGATCCTTTTCGTAAAATGGATGAATTAATTGAAGCAGCCAAAAAAAGGACAAACATTATTTTTGTCGACTTTCATGCTGAAGCAACTAGTGAGAAACAGGCATTGGGCTGGTATTTGGACGGAAAAGTCAGTGCGGTTGCGGGTACGCATACACATATCCAGACGGCCGATGAACGCATATTGCCCAATGGGACAGCATATATTACTGATGTTGGCATGACGGGGCCTTATGATGCAATATTAGGTACGGAAAGAGAAACAGTGATAAAAAAATTTTTGACCGGTTTGCCGGTGCGTTTCGAGATAGATACAAAGGGAAGAGCACAACTGAATGGTTTATTAATTACTGTAGATGAAAAAACCGGAAGCGCTTTAAACATTGAACGTATTTTAGTTAATGACGACCACCCATTCATTATCTGATTATCCGCATATAACCCCAAAAACGGAAGATAATTGTCCTTCAGGCTAAGTTCGTTTTGTCCTGTGACAACGTCTGCACTAGCACGTCCTGTGCGTCGTAAATGTCCGATGCTGTTCAACTAACATTCAGTAGGAAAAAACCATACTACTGAATGAAGTTTCACTTTATTTGAATGTTTAGAATTATTGGTGCATAATAAGGTAATAAGCTAACATCTCCAAGAATATAGTAGCATTAGAACTACATTAGCAAATGAAGGAGGTACTAGTAGTGGAAGTATTAAAAGTGTCAGCTAAATCAAATCCAAATTCAGTAGCAGGTGCACTTGCAAACGTCCTACGAGAAAGAGGGTCAGCGGAGATACAGGCAATCGGTGCCGGTGCATTAAACCAGGCTGTTAAGGCAGTCGCCATCGCAAGGGGGTTCGTCGCACCGAGCGGAGTTGATTTAATTTGTATACCGGCATTTACCGATATTATGATCGAAGAAGAAGAACGGACAGCGATTAAGTTAATTGTAGAACCGAGATAATTGTTCAAGCATTATTTAATTTTTCAGTGTTGTGCATTTGCGCAACACTGTTTTTATTCCGCCTTAACGGACAGTAAGCCCCCCTGCTTCAGTAAAACAAGGAAACCGAGAAAGAAAAGTGGGTGTTAACCCCCGTAAATGTCCGATGCTGTTCAACTAATATTCAGTGGGAAGAAACCCCACTGAATGAAGTTTCACTTTATGATCAAACAAGTTTTGATTTCCCACGCAGGTCATGTATTGTTTAATTTGGCTGGAGCCTTTATAATGAAAGAACGTATGACTATACAAATAAGTATTTTTGATATAAAGAAAGGAGTTTGGATATGAACGAGCAGCAGCGAAAACAGCAATCGCAAATTAAACAATCCGAAAATCCGGCGGACATAAAATCCGATACGGATAATATGGAGAGACTTAAAAATACATCCAGCGATGATTTAATTGCCAAGTATTTTGAGACAACATATGAACCGCCAAATTTGAATAAAGCCAGAAAACGCGGTCGTGATGATGTGGCCGTTCATTATGATTTTGGTATTCCTGAAGATATGGAAAATATTGGTGAAGGCAAAAAATACATGATTCGTACATACGGATGTCAAATGAATGAACATGATACAGAAGTTATGGCAGGAATATTATCCGAAATGGGCTATGAATCCACCAATGATACTGACGAGGCTGATATCATCCTGCTGAATACATGTGCAATCCGGGAAAATGCGGAAAATAAAGTGTTCGGTGAAATCGGTCACTTAAAAGCTTTGAAACGGGAAAAACCGGATCTGATACTTGGTGTGTGTGGCTGCATGTCCCAGGAGGAAAAGGTTGTCAACCGAATTATGAAAAAGCATCCACAAGTTGACTTGATTTTCGGGACCCATAATATTCACCGCCTGCCATATCTCGTTAAAGAAGCGATGTTCGGCAAGGAAAAAGTCGTCGAGGTATGGTCCAAAGAGGGCGATATCATTGAAAACCTCCCGAAAGCACGTAAAGGAAAAATCAAAGCATGGGTCAATATTATGTATGGATGCGACAAATTCTGTACCTATTGTATTGTACCGATGACACGCGGAAAAGAACGGAGCCGCCGTCCGGAAGATATTATTCAGGAAGTACGCCAGTTGACGGCACAGGGTTATAAGGAAATTACGTTACTTGGCCAGAATGTCAACGCATATGGAAAGGATTTTGAGGACTCGGACTATGGTCTTGGTGACTTAATGGATGACCTCCATAAAATTGACATTCCAAGAATCCGATTCACAACGTCACACCCGAGGGATTTTGATGACCGCCTGATCGAAGTGCTGGCAAAAGGAGGTAATTTGCTTGATCATATCCATCTGCCGGTACAATCGGGAAGCAGTGAGGTTCTTAAGAAAATGAATCGCAAATATACCCGCGAAGAGTATCTGGAACTGGTCAGAAAAATCCGTGAAGCAATGCCAAATGCGACACTGACAACCGATATTATTGTCGGGTTCCCGAACGAAACGGAGGAACAGTTTGAGGAAACAATGACACTTGTTGAAGAGGTCGGCTTTGAATCTGCCTTTACATTCATTTATTCACCTCGTGAAGGAACACCAGCAGCCCGGAAAAAAGATGATATTCCAGAAGAGGTAAAAAAACAGCGTCTATACCGTCTGAATGAACTTGTGAACAAACAATCCGCAGAATCAATGAAACAATATAAGGATAAAGTTGTAAAGGTTCTTGTTGAAGGTGAAAGCAAAAAAGATCCTGACGTGCTGGCCGGTTACACGGAACGAAACAAATTAGTTAATTTTAAAGGCCCTAAATTATCAATCGGCAAAATTGTTGATGTTAAAATTACGGAAGCCAAAACATGGTCGTTAAACGGTGTCATGGCAGAAACAACAGCAGAGGTGAAATAAGATGGCAGAATACACACGTAAACAAATACTGGATGAAGCCAAAAGATTGGCGAACATGCTTGCCAACACAGAAGAGATAGACCGCTTCAAACAAGTCGAGTCCAAGATTAATGATAATCAGAAAGTCCAGCAGTTAATTACGAAGATCAAAACATTGCAGAAACAGGCTGTTAATTTTCAGGCATATGGAAAAACGGAAGCACTGAAGAAAGTTGAGCAAGAAATTGACCGATTACATGCTGAAGTGGATGAAATCCCGATTGTCCAAGAATTCAAAGAAACACAGGGGGTTGTGAATGATGTATTGCAGTTGGTATCCGGAACCATCTCCCGGGAAGTGACCAACAATGTGATCACTTCAACAGGCGGTGATCTTCTGTCAGGCAAAACCGGTACCAATTTAAAGGACGAATCCGCGAACCATTCGTGAGGAAATACGTTCTCGTTTTATGGACCGGAAGCCAGATGCCAAGTTCTGATTCTGAAAAATCGTTCATCGATCCGTACTCGCCTTAATAACGCCGCACAAAACATGTTTTACATTAAAGTCAGGCGGGCAGACCCCTTCCTGGCTTCTCTATATCTCTTCAGAAATGTTCAAACTGTCTTTGCTTCCTTTCATAAATTCACTATGCACTTTAGGTATTTGTCTTGCATAAAATGACTATGAGAAAAAGGAGGTAGCGAAGATATGTCATTTCTTGATCACGAATATAGGGAAATTATTACGAAAGCTGTTTGTGGCAAAGGCAGAAAATTTACGCAGGCAACACATCATGTCTCGCCATCACATAGACCTTCCAGTATTTTGGGCTGCTGGGTAATTAATCATTTGTACAACGCTAAGAAAAAATCAGAGGATACGGTAGAAGTCAACGGCAGCTATGACATTAATATCTGGTATTCGTACAATGATAATACCAAAACAGAAGTGGTTACCGAACGTGTGACATACACGGATTATGTCCCGCTTTCCGTAAAGGATGACAATTGCTTGAATGATGATTATGATGTTATTGCCAAGGTCGTTCAGCAGCCAAATTGTCTTGAATGTGAGATTGCCAGCCAGGGTAACAAAATCGTTGTAGAAGTTGAGCGTGAGTTTGTTGTGCAAATTATCGGTGAGACAAAAGTTGCTGTAAGGGTTGATCCAAAGGGCTACACATTCGATGATGACGATGATTGGGGCTTTGATATTACTGATGATGAGCTGGGGGATGTGAAACCGGACTTTGTCGATAGCAAGGATAAGGATTAAAAGACTTACGAGGGGTAACACTCTCGTAAGTTTTTTTGTTCAATCAAAGATTATAAACATTGAAGGATCAATACAACTATATCATTCGCTTTAAACGTAGTGAGGAGTTTTTTAAAACAAACAGTCTTCAGCAGTCGTCCTGATTCGGCAAAATATGCTATAATATTATCATATCTAGTATATTTTGGAGGATTTGTGATGCCTGGTTACACACCAATGATGGAGCAATATTTAAAAGTTAAAGCAGAGCACAAAGATGCTTTTTTGTTTTTCCGGCTTGGTGATTTTTATGAAATGTTTTTTGAAGATGCTATTCGTGCAGCAAGGGAACTGGAAATTACCCTGACAAAACGGGATGCCGGAAAAGAAGAACCAATCCCAATGTGTGGTGTGCCATATCACTCTGCAAGCAATTATATTAAAAATTTAATCGATAAAGGTTATAAAGTAGCCATTTGTGAACAGGTTGAGGATCCAAAAGCCGCTAAAGGTGTTGTGAAACGGGAGGTTGTCCAGTTAATCACGCCGGGAACCGTTATGGAAACGAACATGCTCGAGGAGCGTGATCATAACTATATCGCAAGTCTTTCGTGTTTTCATGATGATTCATACGTTATTGTCTACAGTGATTTATCAACCGGTGAGAGCAGCATTGCACTCATTATAGAGGGATGGGATGCTGTGCTGCATGAATTGTATAATCAGCCGATTAAAGAAATGGTTATTTCCTCTGAGATGTCGGAAAAATGGCAGGAGGAATTATACGAAAAGTTACATATTACATTATCCTATCAGGATGATTTGACATTTAATGCAGAATATCGCAGTTTGTGCGGTGATTTAAATGATGAGCGTCTTGTACAGGCATTCAGCAGACTGCTTAATTACATACAAGTTACACAAAAACGTTCACTCGATCATTTACAGCCAGCTAAAGTGATTGAATTGGATGATTATTTATCATTGGATATGTACTCGAAGCGAAATTTGGAATTAACTGAAACAATCATGAAGAAGGGTAAGCATGGAAGCCTATTGTGGGTGCTTGATCAGACAGTAACGGCAATGGGGTCAAGAATGCTTAAAAAATGGCTTGACCGGCCGTTGCTAAGGCAGCAGGAAATTGAAAACCGGTTTGATGTTGTAGAAGGCTTCTTGCACGGGTTCATGGAACGTGATGCATTGCGTGAAGCATTAAAATCGGTATATGATTTGGAACGGCTTGCCGGCAGGGTTGCTTATGGAAATGTCAATGCACGTGATCTGACTCAGCTGAAGCAATCATTTGAAAAAATTCCTGAACTTAAGACCATTTTAAACCAATTTGATCAAAAGAAAATAACAGCATTATGCAGCAGACTGACTTACCCGGACCATCTTGTTTCGTTGCTTGATTCCAGTTTGAAGGAAGATCCGCCGGTGTCCATTACGGAAGGATCGATCATTAAGGATGGTTATCACGAAAAACTCGATACATATCGTGAGGCTTCGAGGAACGGTAAACAATGGATTGCAGAATTAGAACAGAAAGAGAAGCAGGAAACGAATATTAAATCGTTGAAAGTAGGATATAATCGAGTTTTTGGCTATTATATTGAAGTAACGAAAGCTAATTTACATCTGCTGCCGGAAGACAGATATGAGCGGAAACAGACACTGACAAATGCTGAACGTTATATAACGCCTGAATTGAAGGAGAAAGAACAACTGATCCTGGAAGCAGAAGAAAAAAGTGTTGATTTGGAATATCATCTGTTTCTTGAAATCCGTGACCAGATAAAAGCATGTATTCCGGAAATTCAATATTTAGCAGAAGTTGTCGGTGAGATTGATGTGCTTCAAGGATTTGCAACGGTAAGTGAAGCAAACCGATATAATCGGCCATCCTTTTCACAGGAACGTTTATGGATCAGGAATGGACGCCATCCGGTCGTTGAACAAGTGATGAAAGATGATGCATTTGTCCCGAATGATATCTCACTTGATCAGGAAACCTCGATTCTTCTGATTACCGGTCCGAATATGTCCGGAAAGAGCACCTATATGCGACAGCTAGCCTTGACCGTTATTATGGGCCAAATCGGATGTTTTGTCCCCTGCGAAGAAGCTGAATTGCTTTTATTTGACCAGATTTTCACGCGTATAGGAGCGGCTGATGATCTCGTATCCGGACAGAGTACCTTTATGGTTGAAATGCTGGAAGCCAATCATGCCATTTCCAATGCAACGGACAAAAGTTTAATTTTACTTGATGAAATTGGCCGCGGGACGAGTACCTATGATGGTATGGCATTGGCACAGGCAATCGTTGAACATATTCATGATCACATTCAAGCCAAAACCGTATTTTCAACACATTATCATGAATTGACAGTGCTTGAGGATACATTGGATCATTTAAAAAACATTCATGTCCGGGCTGAAGAGTATGAGGGGAAGGTTGTTTTTCTTCATCAAATAAAAGAAGGTGCTGCCGATCAGAGTTACGGCATTCATGTTGCGAAATTAGCTGATCTCCCTGCAGAGCTGATTGAACGAGCCAACTCGATTTTGGAACAGTTGGAAAAAAATGATCAGCCACAGCTGAATGGAACAGGGCAATTATCATTCTTTGGACAGGAAGAACAGGTGAACGAGAAGAAAAAACCAGTCAACCAGTCAGCAAGCAATCTGATCAATTATTTAAAACATATGAATCTATTTGAGATGACGCCAATGGATGCCATGAATGAATTATACCGTCTGCAAAAGCAGGCCAAAGAGTAAAGAAGAAAGGGCTGTTTTCATGGGAATCTTTCAAATGCCGGATGCACTGGCCAATAAAATAGCTGCAGGGGAAGTAGTAGAGCGTCCTGCTTCTGTTGTCAAAGAATTGATTGAAAATAGTATTGATGCCAATAGTTCATGGGTAAGGGTGGAAGTGGAAGAAGCAGGATTGCAAAGAATAAAGGTAACCGATAATGGTGACGGGATGCCTGGAGTTGATGCCGAAAAAGCTTTTTTACGTCATGCAACGAGTAAAATCAAACATGAAACAGATTTATTCCGGGTCAATACATTGGGTTTTCGGGGTGAAGCACTGGCCAGTATTGCAGCGGTCAGCAAATTAACCGTGAAAACATCACAGGGCGAAAGTGCCGGTACTTTCCTGTCGATTGAAGGCGGTGTGATTAAAGACAGGTCCAAAAGTGATGCCCGAAAAGGATCCGAGATCATTGTGGAAGATTTATTTTTCAATACACCGGCACGGTTGAAATATATGAAGACCATTCACACGGAACTGGGCCATATCACCGATTTGCTAAACCGGCTGGCATTGTCACATCCGGATATTCGTTTTGAAGTGACGCATAATGGAAAGGCGCTGTTCAGCACAGCAGGTACCGGTGACCTCCTGCAGGTCATTAGCCAGGTTTACGGCATGAGCGTTGCCAGAAAGATGGTTCCGGTCAAACACGAAACGCTGGATTTCAGTATTGAAGGATATATTGCTAAACCTGAGGTTACCAGGGCATCCCGAAACTATATGTCGACGATCATCAACGGGCGATATATCAAAAGCATGCCGCTTACCAAGGCTATTATCAATGGCTATCATACACTGCTCCCGGTTGGGCGCTCCCCGATTGTTGTTTTAGCAATTGAAATGGATCCGATTTTAGTTGATGTGAACGTGCACCCAACCAAACTGGAAGTCCGTTTCAGTAAAGACAGGGAGTTATTTGCCGCGGTTGAAGAAACGATTCGTGCCGCCTTTAAAAGTACTTCTTTGATACCTGACATGAAACAGAAACAGCCGGAACCAAAAAGACAAACTGTTCAGGACAGTATGACATTTGAGGAATCGGAACAGAAAGTATCATGGCCAGATCAGCAGCAGATTAATGAACGTCGGCCCGAAATCAGCGGACGTGAAACTCCTGATCAGGACAAGCAGCCACTTACAGACGACAGGCATCCGGAAAAACCAAATGATGATAAACTGGATTCTGAACCAATTGAGACACCAATGGCGGATTCTGTTACATCACCGGAAGTAAGCTACGAAGAACGGGTGCCTGTTATGTACCCGATTGGCCAGCTTCATGGGACATATATTCTGGCTCAGAACGAAAGTGGCTTTTATATGATTGATCAGCATGCTGCTCAGGAACGGATCAAATTTGAACGATTCAGAAGAAAATTGGGTCGAACAACGAATGAACTGCAGGAGCTATTAATACCTGTAACATTTGATTTTTCAAAGCAGGAATCGATTTTTATCGAACATCATAAGGAAGAACTTGCAAAAGTCGGCTTGTTTTTTGAACCTTTTGGCAGCCAGACCTACATCATTCGTTCGCATCCGAACTGGTTTCCAAAAGGATTTGAAGAAGAAGTTATCAGGGAAATGATCGAACAGATTATGCAAAATGAAAAAGTGGATGTGGAAGAAATCAGGGAGGATGCCGCTGCCTTAATGTCGTGCAAGCGATCGATAAAGGCAAATCATCATTTGAACCAGGACGATATGTTCAGGCTCCTGGAAGATTTGCGGAAATCAGCGGATCCATTTACATGTCCCCATGGCAGACCGGTCATTATCCATTTCTCCTCCTGTGAGCTGGAAAAAATGTTTAAACGCGTCATGTAATTGATTAAGCGCCTGAATCCCTTATATATAAGGGGTTCAGGCGAATTTTTAAATAAATATAACCACAAAATGATCACATTCCTTGCTAAATGTCATTTTTAAAGGCATCTTCAAATCTAGTTGCTGAGCCTTTTTGCATGTTTGGCGTAACGTGACTATATTTATTCATTGTCGTTTGGATATTCGTATGGCCAAGACGCTCTGACACTATTTTTGGATGGTTCACCAAGCTTCATCATAATTGTTGCGTGTGTATGTCTTAAGTCATGAAATCGGATCCGTTTTAATCCTGCCTTTTGATATCATATAGAAATAGCTTAAGTACAGTGTTTGGATTTAAAGGTGATCCTGCAGAAGGGCTAATGATAAAGTGAGACTCACTCAAATGATTTCCGGTCAATAACATTTTTCCTTTTTGATATGTTTGGTATTCTTGGAGCTTATTTAAAACTTCATCTGAAATGGATATAGACCGAATCGAATCCAAGGTTTTGGGTTCTTGAGTAACGATGCCCTCACCTGGAACATAATATAAAGATCTTGAAATGCTTATGGTGCTATTTTCAAAATTAACATCTGACCATTTTAACCCAAGTAATTCCCCGCGTCTCATACCGGTAAAAATGGCTAAAAAATAGAGCATGTATTTATGACGCTTGGCATTTCCTTTAGTGTATTTCAGAAAGGCTCTACATTCATCAATACTCCATGTGTCCATTTGTTTTCGTTTCCGAGGTGGAGGAGAAACTTTTAATACTGGATTATTTTTAATATACCCCCACGTTACTGCTGTATCTAATGAGTGTTTCGGTATGGTGTGTAGATAACTTATATATTCAGTTGTGATGCCTTCGTCTGATAGTTCATTATAATATTCGAGAAGCATGGGCGGTTTTATTTCTTTGATTCGAATAAATTCAAACTTTGGAATTAACCTTGAATATATTTTGCTGGTGTAACCTTTGTATGTGGATTTCCTAACATTTTGTTTTGCAAATACCTCAAGCCATTCAGTAAGATAATCCTTTAACATTATTTTATTTTCTTCAATATATTCATCAGTGTCTAACTCCTGAATAATTTTAGTGGCAGCTAGTTCAGCTTCCTTTGAGGGTATTCTCCGAAACTGGGAAAATCAATCATTGTTGGATTGGAAATACTCGGACGACATCTATACGGTGTCTTCGCTGAAAGAGGATTTTCCTGATGATGTCAGTTGTTCGTTCATACAGTCAAAAAATTATTGCTTATCATGTTATTCTTTATGGGGTTTATTGCTTTTTCAACTTTCTGTGGAATGGTATTCCTGGCTGTCTTTCAGTGGTTTATGCATACCGAGATTTATTTGAACATGGTTTATTCTTCCAAGTTTTGGTTATGGGTGTTGGGTATTCCATTTATCATCATTTTCCTCATGACTTGTGCGAAATTATTATGTTACAGGCGTCAAATGTGGAATGTGACATTAACATTTAGTAATTGAAGCGAACAGTAATACTAAGGGAACTTTCACTAGGTTTTCTCTTTGATTCAGGATTTGGGACATCTTGAATAGTTTTTTGTAGTTGTAATTTTTCATTATTATATTAAGCATGCGGAATATCAAGTTTTCAGGATTAAATAGCTAAAAACCAATATAGATAAACTACAAAAACTAATCTGTTCCCCCCAAAATGATCAATCCCTTGTTTGGACTGATTTTTGATTTTTGTTTAACAATTAAAATCAACTTTGTCCTGAGTTCTGTGATTAGGAGACTCAAAATAATGTGCCGACATATTTTTGCAAGAGTCAAGCAATTAATATAAAAAATATTATTAAAGTATTGATTTTTCTTTTAATTCAATATATACTCAAAACAACTTAATGAAACTTGAGTTTCACAAAGAAAAACTTAAGGGGGGTGAAAAACGATAGACTATCAAATAAAAAGTGTCGTAAAAACTTTTCAAATTTTGGAAACGTTATCAATTGAATCAATGTATCCAGCAGAATTAGCCAAAGAATTAAATATTAATAAAAGTACAATTCACCGGTTCATAATGACGCTTAAAGATCTTGGCTATATTGATATCTCCAATGATAACTTGGTTCGTTTGTCGCAATCGTTCATTAATCTTGGAACCCGCGCACAAGAGCAATACCAGATCCACGTGATTGCTCAACCATATATGGAAGTATTGGCAAAAAGATTTAAGGAAAGTGCGTATTTAGCCACCTTTGACGGAATGACTGTCCAATACATAGATAGCGTGGAAAGCTCACTTGCAGTAAGAACTGTTTTTGACCCTGGAAGGCGATCACCAGCTTATGCGGTTGCTTCAGGAAAATTATTCTTGGCGAATTTAAGTGAAATGGAATTAGATGACTATTTACAACAACAAAATTTGAAAGGGCATACAAAAAATACGATAACTGATGTTGAGTGTTTAAAACAAGAATTACAGCAGATTAAGAAAAATAGTATTTCATTAGACAATGAGGAATATGAACTTGGGCTTAAAGGGTTTGCCGCCCCTGTTAGAGACCACAGCGGGAAGGTGATAGCTGCATTATGTATTGCAGGCATCACTTCACGGATAACCAGCATTCAAAAAGTCAACGAAATTATTGAGAGTTTGATTGATTACTCCAGGAAAATTTCTATACAAATGGGTTGTCAAATATTTCACAGTGAAGTTAATTAAAAAGGGAGGAAAACGATGAAAAGATTAACGATTATTTCTATGTTCGCGATGATCACATTATTTTTGGCGGCCTGTGGCGGGTCGAGTAATGAGACAAACGCTGAAGGAGAAACATATGAGTTAGATATGTCTGTAACAGTAGGAGAGTCATCAACTTGGTTTAAGGCAGCCGAAAAACTTGCTGAAGACGTCAATGAAAAATCTAATGGAAGAATTAGTATAAACGTATACCCTAATGAACAATTATCGGGAGGGGATTCGGCAACTGCCGTGTCTCAAGTTGCAAATGGAACCCAGGATATGTCCTATAATTCCACAATAATTTATTCAGTTATGGATGAACGTTTTGGTGTGTTGAGTGCTCCATTTCTGTTTCCAGACTTAGATACTGCATTTTCATTACTTGAAGGAGAAGGCGGAGAAATGATCAATAATATTTTGAGGGAAAATGGTGTAGAGCCGCTTGGTTTTGGGTTAAATGGTTTTCGTCAAGTTACAACAAGTGGTGAGCCAATCAAAACTCCTGCAGATTTAGAAGGATTGAAGATAAGAGTGCCTGGAATCGAAATGTATACGGATTTATGGAGAGAGTTTGGATCTAACCCTGCTACTATGACATTCTCAGAAGTCTTCTCCTCTTTACAACAAGGGACTATTGATGGTCAAGAAAATCCAGTAGAGGTTATTCATTCTTCTCAACTAAATGAGGTGCAAAATTCCATGACAATATGGGACTACTCATTTGACCCCCTAGTGTTAGGGATTAATAAGGAGTTGTTTGACTCAATGAGTGAAGAGGATCAGCAAATCATGAAAGAGGCAGCTGCTGCAGCAAATGAATATCAAATTGAAGAAACGCGAAAAAGAGAGGAAAAACAAATTGAAGAATTGAAAGAAAGTGGTATGGAAGTTTATGAGCTTAGTCAAGAAGAAAAAGAAACGTTTAAAGAAACAATGCAGCCTATTTACGATCAATATGAAAGTGTGTGGGGAGAAGAACTGCTCAATGCTTTTCAAGAATAAAAATTAGATGGTCAGCTTGCTGCTGGCCATCCATCATAATTTTTTTAGGAGGAGTATGATGAGTAGAGTTCTTTTGTATGCAGAATATACGATTTTGGCTTTAAGCTTAGCTATCATGTCGGTGATTACATTTGCAAATGTCATATCAAGATTCATTTTTAATTTTTCAATTTCGTTTACAGAAGAAGTTACGATTAATTTATTTGTGCTGTTGACCTTTGTGGGCGCTTCTCTTGGAATTTATCAAAGAGCCCATTTGGGATTTAGCTTAATCTACGAGAAATTCAAAGGGGTTAATAAGTTAATATTAACGTTGTTTATTGGGAGTATCGTCACCCTTTTCTTTGTCGCAACCGGTTATTATGGTTTCGAAATCGTTCAATCTCAAATGGGAAGAGGTCAAACGACTCCAGCTCTAGGTTGGCCACAATGGGTGTTTACATTGAGTCTGCCAATTGGATGTGCTTTTTGTGTTATTCGCACGATAGAAGTAACAATTAATAATGTAAAAGATATTAAGAATGATAATGCGAGTGTGAATAGCTCATGACTGAAATATTAATGTTTGTATTGTTCTTTGGCTTAGTGTTAATTAATGTACCGATTGCATTTTCAATAGGGTTGACCGGGTTAATTCTTCTTTTTTTAGGAAGAGGAATGGGAGCAATAGAATTAATACCCAGTATTGTATATGCCAGTATTTCATCCTTTACACTATTAGCCATCCCATTCTTTATATTAGCAGGCGTAATCATGGAATATGCTGGAATATCCAAGAGACTTATCGACTTTGCTAATGTTTGTGTTTCGCATCGTAAAAACGGTATAGCGATTGTAACGGTAATGACTGCATTGTTTTTTGCGGCAATTTCCGGCTCAGGGCCTGCCACAGTAGCAGCTATTGGGGGAATTCTAATACCAGCTCTTGTGAAGAACGGATACCCTAAACCCCAAGCTGCAGGCTTAGTGGCCAGTTCGGGTTCGATTGGTATTATTATTCCGCCGAGTATTGCTTTTATCGTCTACGCAGTTGTGGCTAGTGACACAATCCCCGTTACAATCAGCAGAATGTTTATAGCTGGAATAATTCCTGGGTTGCTTTTTGCTATAGCTTTAGTAATTGCATCATACTTTGTCATTAATAAAAAGATGAAGAGTGAGAAATACGTTGCTTCAGCAATTGACGAAGGAACTTCAGGACATAATGGAGCAAACAAACCCTCTTTTAAAGAAGTGATAAAAGCCTTTTATCAGGCAATATGGGGGATTTTAATACCTGTCATCATCATTGGTGGTATATACGGTGGTATTTTCACGCCTACAGAAGCAGCAGTTGTCGCGGTATTTTACGCATTATTTGTGGGATTAGTTATATACCGGGATATGAGTGTGAAAGATCTTCCCAAAATATTTATTGATGCAAGCGTGCAAACAGCCGTCATTATGATTATTGTAGGGGCCGCATCGATTCTTGCATACGTAGTTACAACGGAAAATATGGCGCAGAATATTGCAAACGCTATGCTATCTATTTCCGATGATAAAATCGTTATTCTATTAATTGTTACCTTGATTCTATTGATTATCGGCTGTTTCATTGATGCTATTTCAGCATTGTATTTACTTGTTCCGATATTATTGCCTGTCGTGCTGGAAGTTGGAGTGGATCCAACGACGTTTGGGGTGTTAATCACGGTCAGCTTAGCCATCGGATTGATGACACCACCTGTAGGCCTTAACTTATTCGTTGCATCAGGCATATCGAATCAATCGTTAAAAGACGTTTCAATTGGTGTTTTACCATTTTTAATTGCTTCAATTATTGTTCTATTATTTATAGCATTTGTTCCAGCACTATCGAATTGGCTTCCAAATTTATTAAATATGTAATCAACAAAGCAATTATTTTATAGGAGGATACAGAATGAAATTAGAAAATAACGTATCAATCGTAACGGGTGCTTCCCGGGGAATAGGTGCGGCGACTGCAAAATCGCTTGCAAAGGAAGGATCACATATTGTTCTTGTTGACTTATTAGATTGTAACGAAACGGCTGAACGCATTAAACAAAATAATCCTAACGTCGAAGTTGTGGCACAACAGTGTGATATTAAGAAGAGAGAGCAAGTTGAAAATGTCATCAATGAAACAGTCGATCGCTTTGGACGCTTGGATGTTGTGGTAAATAATGCAGGTACGTGTTCCAGATTAAGCTTGGAACATATGACGGATGACATGTGGTTTAGAGATATCGATACAAATTTAAAAGGGACGTTTTTATTTACACAGTCCGCCATTTATCCTCATATGAAGAATCAAGGCTCAGGCAAGATCATTAATGTAAGCTCTATTTCAGGAATAATGGGCGGTCCAATCTCTGGAGAAAAATCCCCATCTGGTGAAACTGGACGTTCAGGACCTGCTTATGCGGCTTCTAAAGGCGGCATAATCGCTCTAACAAAATGGGTCGCGAAAGAAGTTGGGGAACTGGGAATTAACTGTAATAGTATCGCCCCTGGACCTGTCGAGACAGAAATCACAAAAGGGATGAACTATAAATTAAACCAGGCAATTCAAAGAATGGGCACGCCTGAGGATATTGCTGAGGCAGCGGTTTATTTAGCTTCTCCGGGTGCGGACTATGTTACGGGTGAAGTATTAAAAGTATGTGGAGGGTCAGCAATTGGGTAATTCATCGAAGGAGGCAACAAGGATGCGTCAGAATCATTCTTTCAAAACGGAAAGTTATACGATATATGGTTCACTGTCACAAGGTCAAGACCTTATGGAAGGAATCCTGAAAGAATGCCGGAAACATCATATAACGTCTGGAATGGTGTCAAGTATCGGCTCGCTTCGACAAGCCGGGTATGTGCTGTTTAAAGCAGAAAACGGTCATCCAAACGGTTACGGGAATGAATTGACCGTCAGTAATCCAGTTGAGCTTGTAAATTGTACGGGTTTTATTTGTGAAGACGAAAATGAAGAACTGGATTTGCATCTTCATGGCACGGTTGTTGAAGAAGATGGAAGCATAAGCGCCGGTCATTTTTTAAAAGGGAAGAATCCGACACTTATTACCGTAGAATTCGCCATTGTTTGTGGCAAAGGCGTTCAAGCAAGTCGTACATTTGATGAAAACTTAGGGTTTCGTGTCATCAATTTCTCTAAATAAAAACGAGGAGGATCAGAATGGAAACACTTGGGAAACTGGCAAAAAAGACACTTGTTCAATATAAAGATCAGCCTGCTGTAAAAGATTCAAAAGGTACACTGACGTATAATCAGTTAAGAAGAAACGCCTGCCAACTGGCCAATGCACTGATGGATGAAGGCCTGCAAAAAGGGGATCGCGTCGCTATTATCATGTCCAATCGACGTGAGCATGTTGAATTTGATATTGCGATTGCTTTAACAGGGCTGATAAAAGTCCCAATCAATTATCGGCTGCATCCAAAAGAATTGGAATATATTATCAGCAATTCGCAGGCTTCTATTTTATTTATTGAAAACGAATTGAAAGATTCAGTGCAAATGCCGATTAAAAAAATCGACATGGACTTGGACTATTCATATTATATAAAAGGTAAAAGTGATGAATTTCCAAATGTCGAGGTTAATGGGGATGACTTATACGCGCTTATGTACACATCAGGGACCACCGGCAATCCAAAGGGTGCCATGCTGACACATCGAAATATGATATCAAGCGCCATCTCTCTCAATATGGCCTGTGATATTACATACGGCGATACGATTGGGCATGTGGCACCGTTAACGCATGGCAGTAACTTTTTATCCCAATGCTCATTGTTTTATGGGTTGAAGCAAGTGATTTTTAATAAGTTCAGCCCGGAAGAATTTTTAGAGGATGTCGAAAAGGAACAAATATCCGTTATTTTCCTTGTTCCTACCTTGGTTAACCTTATGATACATTCTGATAATTTCGATCCGGAAAAGTTAAAACATATTAAATCGATTAACATGGCCGGTTCACCAATCGCTGTAGAGAAACTCAATAAGGCACTTGATTTGGCCGGTCCTAAGTTTGCCGAAACATATGGGTTAGTGGAAGCGCCGATGACAATTACAATGATGCCTAAAAATGAATTGAGAAACAGACCTGATTCGTGTGGGGCTGCTGGTCCATTTGTTGAAATGAAGATAGTCGATGAAAATGGTGAAGAAGTACCTAATGGCGAAGTAGGTGAAGTTATCTGCAAAGGATCGCTAGTGATGAAAGGTTATTGGAATAATGAGGCGGAAACGAATAAATCGTTTAAAAATGGCTGGTTTCACACGGGCGATTTAGGCTGGAAAGATGACCAAGGGTACTTGCGTCTCGTGGACCGGGCCAAAGATACGATTATTACAGGCGGCTTAAACGTGTACCCGCGCGAAGTGGAAGAAGTCCTGAATCAGCATCCATTTGTTAAAGAAACGTGTGTGTTTGGCGTACCACATGACAAGTGGGGCGAATTGATCTGCGCACATGTCGTTTTAAGCGATTCTTCTCAAAGTGTCAGTAAAGAGCAGCTTATTGACTTATGTAAGGAAAATATGGCGAGCTATAAAAAACCTAAAATGATTGAAATAGTCGAAGAGCTTCCGAAAAGCAGTTATGGTAAGATTCTTCGCAAAAAATTAAGAGAAAATTACAAAGTTCAGGGGTGAAGAAATGTCTCGTGTCTCAGTGATCGGAAGAGGAATAACGAAATTTGGTAAAAGAGAAGACTCCATTAAAGAAATGTTAATTGAAGCATGCAGAGATGCCATTATTGAAGCAAATCGTCCCCGAATGGATGCGGTATTCATCGGCAACTTTGCTTCAGGGTCTCTTGCAAATCAGGAAATACTGGGTTCTATTGTAACGAACGAACTTGGTTTAGGTAATATTCCCTCAATAAAAATGGAAGGAGCATGTGCCTCAGGCGGCCTTGCTTTTCGACAAGCTTATCAGCTCGTTAAAGCAGGGGAGTATGATACAGTACTCGTTGCCGGGGCGGAAAAAATGACTGCTTTCGATACCGAAACGGTGACCAAAGCGATTAATCATGCGATGGATAATGCGTCCAGTGAAAGTGCTTCCGGACTGACGTTTCCAGGATTTTTTGGCGTGCTAGCAAATAGATATATTCACGAATACGGTGCGGAAAGAGAACATTTGGCAATGGTCGCTATGAAAAATCGGGAATATGCAATAAACAACCCAATTGCCCAATTTACAAAGCCTGTTGAAATGGAAGATATCATTCATGCAAAACCGATAACGGATCCGCTTGGCTTATTCGATTGTTCGCCAATTTCGGATGGAGCTGCAGCTGTGGTGATTCAAAGAGGGGCAAATGGTGTTGAGATATTATCTTCGGGGCAAGCATCCGGAACACCATTAATGCAAGAAGTTGATAATCTGCTACACATGCCTGCTACCTACTATTCGGGAAAACATGCTTATGAGCGTGCAGGGCTTGGACCGGAAGATATCGATGTCGTTGAGCTTCATGATTGCTTTTCAATGACTGAGATTATTGCCATCGAAGAATTAGGGTTTTTTGAGAAAGGAAAAGGCTGGAAAGCGCTGGAAAAAGGAGTGACAAAACATGGCGGGCTTGTTCCGGTGAATACGAGTGGAGGTCTTTTGTCCAAAGGCCACCCTATTGGAGCAACAGGAATAGCTCAAATTATACAAGTGGTCGATCAACTTAACGGTTGTGCAGTAAACCAAGTCGATAACGCTGAAATAGGATTGGCGCAAAATCTTGGAGGAACCGGAGCATATTCGACGGTTCATCTACTCCGAAAGAAAGGAGCTTAATTATGACAATTACAGCAAAATACTGTAATAATTGCAACTACATTTTACATGCTGATAAAAACCATTGTGCTTCCTGTTTTTCGGATGATTTGGAAACGAAAGAACTAAAGGGACTTGGGGAAGTTTATTCATATACTAAAATTCATGCTGCTCCTAAAGACTATGCCGATATTGCTCCGTATTATATTGTTTTGATTGATTTAGATGAGGGATTGAGGATTACAGGAAGATATATAGGCGAGAGTGTTGAAATAAACCAAAAAGTTAAGGTCGACAACGTAGACAAAAATGCCTATATATTCAAAGCTTTAGAGGAATGAATAAACCGAAAGTGTGTTGTGAAAAACCAAATAGAATAGAGAGCAAAAGAAAGAGGCTGAGACAAAGCCCCAGTAAATGAAAATAAAAAGTGGCACTCACCAAGTAAATGGTGACATTCCACTTTTTTATTGTTAAAGAGAAGAAAATAAGGACACCTTTTGATAAAATTAAAGTAACCACACAATAATCTTAAGAGGTGTCCTGGATAAGTTACACTTAATTGGACAGATACACTAAGGTCATATAAACTTGATTCAAATAAAACGGAGGAGAATCAACAAATGGCCAAACGAGAGAGAAGAACATTCTCAAAAGAGTTTAAGGAACAAATCAAGGTCTTGTCTCGAAATACACTGTTGCTCAATTCAAGCCGACGAAAACCACGTGTAACGAATCGGCCGTAGGGAATACATTAAATCGAGCCTTTGATCAAGACCAGGAACTCAAGGTGATTGTGAGTGATTTAACCTACGTACGAGTGCAACAGAAATGGCATTATATCTGTGTGTTAGTAGATTTATATAATCGAGAAATCGTTGGCTACAGTGTTGGCCCTCATAAGAGTGCAAAGTTGGTTCAACGTGCCTTCGCAACGGTTAAATACAACTTAAATCACCTTGAATAATTCCATACAGATCGGGGTAGTGAGTTTAAGACCAAGCTTATAGACCAAGCATTAGAGACGTTTGATATCGAGAGATCATTGAGCGAAAAAGGAACACCGTATGACAATGCCGTAGCTGAAGCAACGTTTAAAACAATTAAAACAGAATTCGTTCATGGCAAAGTTTTTTCTTGCCAACAAGAACTTGATTTTGAACTTTTCGATTATGTGAATTGGTTCAACAATATTCAAATACATGGATCACTAGACTATCTAACACCGAATGAATACAAGTTAGTGCACCTTTAAAAAATTTGTTCAGTTTAGTGTTGACACACCAAACTGCTGGAATTATGGAAGGACTTAAAAGTATAAAAATTTATTAAACTAAAGACAGAGACGTTGTAGAATTTCCGAATTGGTTAAAAAGCTAAACAGATAGTTTCTTTAAAGAGTTGCTTGTTCAATAATACGAACGGGCGCTATAATGGAATAAAAGAAGCCATTAGGCGAGTAAAAATAAAATCTCTACCCGGTTAATACGCTGGGTAGAGGTTTTAATCTTTGTCCACGATTTGTCAACATTGTCCACGAAAATTCAACGTATTATACATGTTTGTATATATGCTATTTAAGTTTTTGTTACCTAAAAGTGCATGTTAATAGAGTTTGTAAATAACATAGATAGGTCAACATTGCTTATTGTTGGTACAATTAATATTTGCAAGATATTAATGTGTTTTTGGTTTTATCAAGTCCCTCGTCATAACTGGTTCATTTCCTTGTCACCGGTGGCTTAACATCTCCTGCTGGTATTTCTATTATTTCCCCTGATTCTCACTTTGTACGCCTACCTTGAGATCTATTTGTCGTAGCACAAAAAGTCAACAATTCTTTATAAAGTTAAAAAATATCTTGATTTTCAAAACTACTTATTTTAAACTTTAAAATAAGTTATTAAAGGAGACATTCAAATGGGAAAAAAAAGAGTTCATTTGGATAATTATAAAAAAGAAAACAAACAAAAGGTTTTCAACGCGATCTTGGAGGCAGGGAAAATTTCAAGAACCAATATAGCAAAACAAACGTCTTTGAGCTCTGCTTCTGTGACGTTAATCGTTGACGAGCTGATTAACGAAAAATACATAAAGGAGATAGGCACGAGTGCTTCGACCGGGGGGCGTTCACAGAAGTTGCTTGGTGTTGACAGGGCAATGGGGCGCATTATCAGCTTTTTAATCAATGATTATTATATTTTTGCCGGTAGTGTAACCGCTTCACTGGAAGTAGAGAACGTCGTTATCCGAAACATAAAACATCTACCAACAGAAGATATCTTAAATGTCATTGTGGAAGTGTTTAATCAATTCAAAAAAAATAGCGATATTTACTCAGCTTCCATAGGTGTCAAATCCCCGGAATTCTTTAAAAATACCCGCGTATCGATCAGTACATCTGTATCCGCCGATTTTATTACCGTTGATGAAGCACTACGATTCATGCTCGGAGTCCCTGTAATAATCGAGCGAGGCGTAAATTTTGCTGCACTGGGTGAGGCTCATAACAGTATCCAAAAGAAAAACATTTACTTTTTGGATCTTGATGGGGAGATACAGTTGGGCGGCGTTCCATCGTTGCCTGTTGAACATGTGGCCCATATGAAAGTAGGTGATGAAGGGAAGATTTGCTCTTGTGGCAAAGTAGGGTGCTTAAATACGTTTGTATCATCAGAAAAGATTATTGAAAATCTTAAGTCAGAATTGAAAGAGCCGAATCTTACATGGCACTTAATTTCTGAAGCCTATCCGGATGGTAGTTCGAATGTTTCCGAAGCTATTCATAAAGTGTCCCACTATCTGGGGAAGGGGATTGTAAACATCTCCACCCTGCTTAGACCGTCTTTATTTATTTTAGGAGGTGATATTTCAAAACTCGACAAAATATTTGAAGAAAAAGTGGAGCAGAGCGTCAGGAATTTTGGTTATTATGACTTGAATGATTTAGAAGTCAGACTTTCCCGTACAGGTAAGAATGCATTTTTTGTCGGTGGTGCGAAGATGTTTTTGTTAAACGTATTTAAATTGTAACGATCGAAAAGGGGCGTGAACATTTTGAGTTTAAAGGAACTGTTGAACGAAAAGGATTTCTCATTAATTGTAAGTTTACCGTCAAATGATATTGAAACGGCCAAAGCGGCAATTGCTGGCGGGGCAGATGCGTTAAAGATACATTTGAATGTGGAGCACCGGGCAAGCGGCAATACATTTGGTTCGCTAAAGGATAATCTAGCATTTTTTGAGCAATTGGTGAAGGAATTTAACGGACCGCTCGGCATTGTTCCCGGCGGGAACCTTGAGAACATAAACAAAGATGAACTGAAATCGTTAGAGAAGCTGGGGTTTGATTATTATTCAGTATATATGAAACATATGCCGTCTTTCATGCTAGATCTTGAACTGGAAAAGACGGTTGCCGGGGATTCGAGTTATTCGATTGACACATTAAAAGCAATGAATTGTTCTGCCATGGACGCATTCGAAGCTTCCATTGTTCCGGGCGAAAAATATGGAACTGCACTGAATTTTGAGGATCTATTAAACTATCGATTGATTGTGGATGCTCTGGATATTCCAGTTATTGTACCAAGTCAACGGAAAATCACATCTTCAGATATACCGCATTTGAAAAGTACTGGCGTCAAAGCATTGATGATCGGTGCTGTGGTGACAGGTGACGATGTGAAATCCATTGAAGAAGCGACAAAGACGTTAAAAAAATCGATTTAGTATTTTAAATTTTATGTAACCCTTTACAAAAAATTGGGTGGAGGGGTCTAACAACAAAAGGGGGAAGACTTCAGATGTTACAAGGTATTATCATCATTGTTGTATTTCTGATAATTGCCGGTTTGATGGTAGCAAGAAAATTGCCAACCATGCTGGCTATGCCCATTTTGGCGATTGTCATTGCTTTAATAGCAGGTGTGCCATTTTTTGAACCGAGCGAAGATGGGACAGATACAGGTATTCTGTCAGGCATTATTGAAGGCGGTACAATCAGATTGGCCAGTGCCTATATTGCGGTTGTATTTGGCTCATGGCTGGGTCGTATCATGATTGACACTGGAATCACTAAGCGGACAATTAAAATGGCTGCTGAACTCGGCGGGGACCGGCCGTTGATTGTGACAGTTTTACTGACTATGGCTGTAGCCATCCTTTTCACAACCGTCGGCGGGCTTGGCGCGACTATCATGGTAGGTAGCATTGTGTTGCCTATTTTGTTCAGTATAGGGGTACCTGGCATAACGGCTGTTTCTTTGTTCTTGTTTGCAATGGGTATGGGCTTGACGTTAAACGTTGCGAATTGGAACTTTTACATGAGTGTACTATCAGTGAGCAAGGACACGATTCAAAGCTTTGCATTAATATTGGTTGCGCTTACTGCAGTTGTCACGTCGGTCTTTCTGGCAATTGAATACAAGCGGCATGGTTTTGGAACTGCATGGCCGCAGTCCAACGGTGACATGGGCGATGAGGAGGACGACCAGAAAGTCTCCATGTTTGCACTAATTACACCATTGATCCCGATT
Organism: Lentibacillus halodurans; assembly: GCF_900112045.1. Classification (GTDB taxonomy): domain Bacteria; phylum Bacillota; class Bacilli; order Bacillales; family Amphibacillaceae; genus Lentibacillus; species Lentibacillus halodurans. The sequence goes on along the minus strand of NZ_FOJW01000001.1, from coordinate 411,385 downwards.
GCAATGGTTATCGGGTTTGACTGGCCAATCATACCGTCATTTATTGTTGCAATCTTATTCAGTTTAATTATAACTCAAAAATCGATTCGCAAGTTTGTCAATACCCTGACCAAAACAGGGTATGACGGAATCGCCGATGTTGCTCCCGTCATTATGCTGATGATTGGAATCGGTATGCTTCTAAAATCAGTAAGTCATCCTAAAGTGGGTGAGATTATGAGTCCATTACTTGAGGCAGTTATACCGACAGGCATGGTTGGTTATATTGCATTTTTTGCTTTGCTGGCTCCATTGGCATTATATCGGGGACCATTGAATATGTGGGGACTCGGAAGCGGCATTGCCAGTATTATTATCAGTTTAAATCTTTTATCGCCTACTGCGGTTATGGGAGCGCTGCTTTCCACTGAACGTATGCAGGTGATTGTTGACCCAACGAACACACACAATGTATGGCTGGCTAACTATGCCGGAGTTGACGTTAACCAGGTACTCAGAAAAATCATTATTTATGTATGGATATTGAGTGCTATTGGGGTCAGCATTGCAGCATTCACGTTCTTTTAAATTAAAATAATCTTTTAAATTGACTATCTATCACAACCTGGGAGGAACTAACGCATGAAGGTCAGAGTAGGGATTGATGTAGGAGGAACCTTTACAGATGCAGTAGCAATTGATAATGACTCCTATGAATTAGTGGGAAAAGTGAAAGTGCCCACCACGCATTCTGCTCATGAAGGGGTAGCTTTAGGGATTGTCCAATCACTTGAAAAATTACTGAGTGAAAGCAATATAAATGAATCGGACGTTGTTTTTCTGGCTCATGGAACAACCCAGGCAACGAACGCTTTTCTCGAAGGCGACGTTTCCAAAGTTGGCATATTTGCGCTCGGAACAGGTCTGGAAGGAAAAAAAGCCAAAGCAGACAGTAAAATTGATGATATTGAATTGGCAAAAGGACGCTACTTGCAGTCCAGCCATCAATTTTTAGATACATCCAAATTTAATGAAGAAACGGCCAATGAAACCATCCAAAATCTATTGAACGATGGCTCAGAAGTGATTGTAGGCAGTGAATCGTATAGTGTTGATAATCCGACAAGAGAAAAGAAAATTATGGATGCCGCAAAACAGTTTGATATGCCAGCAACGGCTACTCATGAGGTATCAAAATTATACGGACTGAAAACACGTACCAAAACGGCTGTGCTCAATGCGAGTATTCTGCCGAAGATGATTCAGACTGTCAATATGACGGAAGACAGTGTTAAAAAAGCCGGAATTAAATCGCAGTTGATGATAATGCGTTGTGACGGCGGTGTCATGAATGTAGATGAGGTGCGATCGCGTCCAATTCTGACAATGCTGTCCGGTCCTGCTGCAGGTGTTGCAGGCGCATTGATGTATGAAAAGGTCTCAAATGGTATCTTTTTAGAGGTAGGCGGTACGAGTACCGATATTTCCGTAATTAAAAACGGCAAAGTTATGATTGAATATGCACAGATCGGTGGTCATAAGACTTACATCAATTCGCTGGATGTCAGAACTGTCGGCATTGCTGGCGGAAGCATGATTAAAATGGATGATCAACAGGTATCGGAAGTTGGGCCAAGAAGTGCGCATATAGCTGACCTAGCTTATGCTGTTTATACTGACCCTGATCAATTGAAAAATGCGAAAGTTGTTTATGTTGAACCAAAGCCTGGGGATTCGAAAAGTTATGTCGTGCTTGAAAACGAACAGGGAGAAAGATTTGCTTTAACACTTGCCTGTGTGGCAAATTATCTTGGCTATGTTGACGAAGGTCATTACGCCTACGGCAACAAGGCCTCCGCAACCCTTGCTGTTGAAGCTTTAGCCAAAGAAACTGGTAAAGATCCGAAACAATTGGCTCTTGAAATATCGGATAAAGCTGCTGAGAAGAACCTGACTGTTATCGACAAAATGATTAAGGATTATGACTTGGATCTTGATGGACTTCAGATGCTTGGCGGTGGTGGCGGTGCGGCAGCGGTTGTTCCGTACCTGGCAGAGAAAAAAGGTGTCAAGTCAGCAATAAATAAAAATGCCGAAGTTATTTCACCAATTGGGGTGGCTCTAGCAATGGTACGTGAAGTTGTGGAGCGTTCCATGTCGAACCCAAGCGAAGACGATATACTGAAAATAAGGAAAGAAGCCGAAGAGGCTGTTGTTAGAGCAGGTGCAGAGCTGTCGACGGTGGAAGTTCAAGTCGAAGTTGATGCCACTCAAAATATTGTAAGGGCTATCGGTACAGGGGCAACAGACTTAAGGACAAAAGACCTTGGAAAAACGCTCACATTAGACGAGATTAAAGAAAAAGTCATCGAAACTTATCAAACAAAACCCGACGAGGTTGTTGAGGAAGACAAAACCGATAACTTGCATGTCATTAAAACATCAAAAGAAGAGAAGAAATTATGGGGCTTGATGAAAAAACGGAAAGACATCGTTCATGTTGTTGATAATGAAGGCGTTATCAAATTAAAGAAAAATGGCGCGTCTATCAAGTCCATGAGTGTTGAAAAAATCAAAAACAGTTTTATGTCAATTCTTGAAGATGTTGTCGGTTATGGTGATGGCGGCGTTCAAGTACCGGATGTCTTCATCCTGCAAGGAAAGCGAATCATCGATTGTTCAGGTGTGATCGACTTAAATCAGATCATGGCTCTGGTCAATGTGGAACTGCAGGGTATTGATCCAGAAACAAAACTTGTCGTGATAATTGGGAAACGAAGTGCATAACCAATGGGTTTTACAGATATTCTTTTGCCTGATGATATCCGGAATGAAAAATTGTTAAAAGCTGATCCGTTATATGACAGATTGGATAAAAAACAGCAGGAGGAAGCGGTTGCAGCAGCTGTCCAAACAGGTGAAAGCTATGCAGCATGGTTGCGTCAGCATTTTAAGGAGGGCTGTATTTCGGAAGTTCTGCTAGCCCTTGACATCAATGTCAAACAGGAGCATGTCCCGAATGCCCGGCTGAGTCCTTACAGTATTTACCGCATTAAGACAAAGACAATCACTTTACATGTGAATATTATCGAGGATTTAGTGGAGGATTTGATAAAGATTACGAATGAGATTTCATATGATGAACTGTCAGAAAACGTCATGAATGTGATTCTGTTTCATGAGCTTTTTCATCATCTGGAAGAATCGAAATTTAAGAAAGCCTCAAAACAATATCAAGTGAAGGTAATCAACCTCGGGTTTTTCAGTATTTCGTCGGGTATTAAAGCGTTAAGCGAAATAGGGGCACACACCTTTACAAAAGCATGTATTGGCGATATAGAGAGATATCTGAACATAACGACCAAGGAGGTCTGCGAATATGAATTTTAGCAAGTTGCATTATTATGTCCCAGTTAAAAAGTCGGATAATCCGCAAGCGATTGAACGAGATTTAATCATTTATGGTAGCACACCCGCAGGTATAACAGCAGCTGTTCAGGCTGAGAGAATGGGATTAAGCGTTGCCATAGCGGAATTTGGGAGGAATGTTGGCGGCATCTCTGCGAGTGGTTTGGGTGCGACAGATTTGGGTGCAAAGGAAGCCATTGGCGGACTATCCAGAGAGTTTTATACGGAACTCGGGAAATATTATCAAACGAATGAACAATGGATTTTCGAACCCAAAGCTGCAAAGTATGTGTTTGACAAATGGCTGCAAGAACATGATATTGAGATATTTTTCGAACAACACTTAGATACAGTCACATGTGAAGATGGCGAAATAAAAGCAATTGTCATGGAAAAAGGAAATGTCTATAAAGGTGAGTTCTTTATAGATGCAAGTTATGAAGGCGATTTACTGGCAAAGGCAGGTATTTCATATTTTGTCGGACGGGAATCTAATGCTACTTACAAAGAAAAATATAATGGTGTTCAATTTGGCCACCCTCACCATCAATTTGAACAGTGGGTTGACCCTTATGTTGTGGAAGGGAAGCCGGAAAGTGGTCTTTTGCCAGGCATCACTGAAAATAATCATGAAACACTTGGGTTCCAGGGACAGGGAGATAAACGGATTCAAGCTTATAATTTTAGAATCTGTTTGACCAAAGATCCTGAAAATCGAGTGCCTTTTCCTAAACCGCCAAACTATGATTCAAACCGGTATCTATTACTGTTACGTTATATCAAATCAGGTGTTTGGGATGCTATGAAACTTCATACAATGCTGCCAAATGGCAAAACAGATTTGAACAACCATGGAGCTTTCTCAACTGACAATATTGGTATGAATTATGATTGGTTAGAGGGAGATTACGAAACAAGAGAACGTATCTTCCAGGATCATTTCACCTATGATCTAGGCATGCTTTACTTCTTGGCAAACGATACACGCGTGCCAACTAATGTTCGTGAAGAAGTATCCCAATGGGGATTGGCAAAAGACGAATTTACGGAGACAGGTCATTGGCCGCATCAATTGTATATTCGGGAAGGGAAGCGAATGATTTCTGATTACGTTATGACCGACAATAATTGTTTAGGTAATACCACAATCAACGATTCTATCGGGTTAGCTTCTTATCAGATGGATTCGCATCACTGCAGACGCGTGGTTATAAATGGACGAACCTATAATGAAGGGGACGTGGAAATCCCCATTTCTCCATATCCGATATCGTATCGTTCAATTCGGCCAATGTCCGAAGAATGTACCAATTTATTAGTTCCGGTTTGTTTATCAAGTTCCCATATAGCTTATGGTTCCATTCGGATGGAGCCGGTTTTTATGATCCTTGGTCAATCTGCAGGAGCAGCGGCTTCTTTAGCCCATAAGGACAATACTACGGTTCAAGATATTGAGTATCAGACTTTGAAGAGAGAATTAGAAAGTGCAGGACAGGTGCTTGAATGGGACGATTCTATAGAAGATGATCCTGTGGCAAGAATGGAGGCGACATTTGGAGAAAATCAGTAAAGGAGGCGGCGAATGAAATTTTTTAGAATGGGTCTAGTATTAATTCTGGCAGTTTTTGTTTTTTTTAGTGTCAATAGCGTTTCAGCAAACGGTAGTAAACCTGGCTTGGCCAATCTTATGATGATTCCTTTGGATGATCGGCCGGCAAACCTTTACTTTCCTGAAAAAGTGGGTAAGTCTGCAGGGGTTAACGTCATAAACCCGCCAGAAGAGATGATCGGCTATTATAATACACCAGGCAATAGTGAAGAAGTCGGTCAATGGGTAGTAGAAAACAGTGATCAAGCTGATGGTTTTGTGATTTCAACCAGTATGCTGGCATATGGCGGACTGATTGCATCTAGGACTGGTGTAAAATCATTAGAAGAGGCAATGGAAAACATACAAAATATAAAAGAACTTAAAGAAAAGCACCCAGATAAACCAGTATATGTATATGATACGATTCAGCGGCTTGCGGTAACAGCTATAAGTGAAGAATCAAGAGAATACTATGACTTAATAAGGGAATGGGCGATCCTATATGACAAAGTCCATAACCTTGGTATGGAAGAAGACCGTGAAAGACTGGAAGAGTTAGAACATATTATTCCGGAAAGCGTACTTAACGATTATTTGGAAGCCCGGGAACGTAATCATGAAGTTAACAAACAACTGATTGATTGGGCTGAAAAAGGGTATATCGACTATCTAGTTCTTGCTCAAGATGATGCCAACCCATATGGACTGCACCGCGCGGAGCGTGAGATTTTGTCAGATAAGGTTAAGTCAGATGGCTTAGAAAATAAGGTCGCAATATTCCCTGGGGCAGATGAGGTTGATGTAGTGTTGGTATCGAGGTTTGCTTCCCAATTCTATCGGAAGTCGTCCAGCTTTTATGTGGAGTACGGAGGTATTGATGGAGCAGATTGGGTGGCACCATTAGAAGATACGCCATTTGATGAAAACGTCGCAAAACATATTGAATCGGCTGGGGGTGTCATGACTGAAGATGAAGATGGAGCGGATATTCATTTGCTGTTGAATACGCCTTCTGAAGAGACAAGTCGTCGGGAAGCCGATATTAACGGGATGATTGATCGAGTCAATGAATGGGTTGCTGAGGATAATCAGGTGGCCATCGGTGATGTATTGTCTGTTAATCGTGCTGATGAACCTTTTGTGAAGGGGCTTGCTAATCAAGTCGACCTTACAAAAATCCGAGCTTATAGCGGGTGGAACACAGCTGGAAATGCTTTAGGGATTACGGTTGGCCATGCTGCAGCCAGAGAAGCATTCCTTTCACAAAAATCCGGATTCGGGGTCCCGTATTATAAAGAAACGGCTGAGGCACACTATGAATTTTTGCTGCATCGATACGCCATGGATCAAGGGTACAAAAATGTTGTGAAGCCTGAAGCTGATGAATTTATTACTGAAATCGGAGCGAACCCTTGGCAGCTCGACGATGACTATGACACAGTGAATCAATTTGTCCGTGATAGTCTCAAGAATCAAACAGAAATGTGGTATAAACAGTACTTTAAAGGGAAAGAAGTATATCTCGGCAGTCGTGGAAAAAAAGACTTTCACACCACGATTGGTAATCTTGAAAGGCTTCAAGTTGAACTGCCCTGGCCAAGAACTTTTGAAACAGAGCTAGAACCGGATTTGGAATTCTAATGGAGATCAACCCCGGCTTTGAATGGGCCGGGGCTTTGATATGTTATCATCTTTGAATAATGATAAAGCTTAACAATAAAAATTTTCAGAGTTTATTTAGGACTCTTATTCTATTTTTGTTTGGAAAATGCTGATATACTGAAATAGTTGTCTGAAAACTTGAAGCCCGTTAAAAATTAAACCCAAAAACAACAATCATCATAAAATGGGCGGGTTAATTCAATTTAATCATTTTTATAAAGCAGGAATTCGGCACAAAGTGTCGAATTTATAATTACGTTAAACAATGCTGTTCCTAAGTTAAAAGGAGAACAAGCTTATGAATACAACTGAATTTATGAAAGAGACCTATGGAGCTCTTAATGAGATTGAAACCGGGTTAAGACAATATATTGAATTAACAATGATAACTACCTATGGTGTCGGTTGGTTTACTTCAGTCCCATTAACGATGAAATACAAGCCATATAGAAAGCATTTCGACGTATTTGAATATTACGAACTTATCTCCATGTTAAAAGCGTATCCCTGCTTTGATGATATTCCGAGTGATGTATACTCCCAATTGCTAAAGACCGTTCCAACTCGAAATAAAATTGTAAATGATGCAGAAAAAGTCCCGGTCAATTTCAAAAGTAAGCATATGTACGAAATATATTTAAAAGTTTACATATAAAGTGACCACTTAATTATGGCTGATCACAGAAATGACCACAATTTAGCCAATTCAAAACAAATGTTCGCAAATAATGATTGAGTTACATTATTATATAGGATATAATTTGAGAATAAACAAATGCTAAAAAATTGACATAATCAGTTATAATTAAATGCGTCATGTAATAACTAATGCGCCGTTAACCTGGTATATTAAGGGGGAGGCGCATTTTTTTAAAAATGTTGCTGAACTTTCGGGGGCTTTAGTTTAACAAGTATTAGACAGTATTCTTTATTCTGATGTTTCACAAACGAAGCGCTTTCCTGAACCAGCCTACATTGTAGGAATCATGGGAAGAAGTTAAGCGGAGTTCTATTATTTAACTTTGATCCTATGTTACTCATGTATGACTTTATTTTATAATGTAAAAGTTCTGACTACTGGCCAGAACTTCATCATGAGTCTTAAGAAGTCATCTGTCTGCATGCATTCGCACAAGAACGACAAATAACTGCACATTCCTGACAGTGGGCATCCTCGAATTTTTCGCATTCTGTTGCACACGCTTCACAATGAGTAGCACAGAGTTTGCAAAATTCTGCTGCACTCAGACTATTCCTAGCCATGTATGCAGCAGCTTGAAAACACATGTCTGAACAATCATTTAAATGTTGGATACATATAGTACGAGCTTGAACATCTGGTTCCTGCAAACATGCTGTAGTACACTCTTCACAAGCACGAGCACATTTTAAACATTCATCGATACATTGGTCCATATGCGTTGGGGAACTGGAAAGTACTCCCATCACGGCTCACCATCCTTTAAACATTTACAATAATAGTATCTTAACAAATAAATGAGTTATTCATGTTAAGTAAAATAATTGAATCGGGCTCAAGAGGGAACAGAAATATAAAGAGAAACCGATCCTGGACGAACAAAAGCAGTTTGAAATAAATACTCAGTTGCAGTTGGCATTAAGCAACGATCTCATCATCGAGATTGAATATTATAGTCACATTCTGTATGACTAACAGAAAATCAAAGAAAAGTTACGAATAGTTGATAACCTATCTCAAGTTTTGTGAGTGATGATGCTGATAATTACCGATCGGTCCTGATGACGTCTCAGAAGGTGTGATGGATTGTCCTTTATTTGGATCGTTATTCTAATCATATTCTAAAATAAAGTGACCACACTTTGAACGATTGGGAACAACTGTTTGTAAATGGCGTTTGAGTTATAGTATAATTTGAGATATAATTTCGACATAGACAAATGGTGAAAAACTGGCAAAATTAGATATAATTAAACGCGTCATGTAAGTGTATAAATAGAACACACCTCGTAAAAACTATAGAAGAAGAAGCGAGGTGTCGTTCATGGATAATCAAAAGCTTATCAATTTTTTGAACCAGTTATTGTCCAATTATTTTGTCATGTATGTAAAATTACACCGTTATCATTGGTTTATTCAGGGGAAACATTTCTTTCAGCTGCACGAAGTATTTGAAGAAATGTATATCACTTTTGCCAAAGACCTTGATGAAATTGCCGAAAGAGTGTTAATGATTGATGGAAAACCACTGGCAACCATGATCAAATACATCAAAGAGGCGACGCTTGAAGAAGCAACAGCTGATGATAAAGAAGATGAAATAACGGCTAAGCTGATTGAAGATTATCAACAGATTATAAAGGAAATAAAGGAAGATGGGATCCCATACGCCTCAGATCACCAGGATGAACCGACAGTGGATTTGCTCGTTTCCCTTCAAGGCAAATTAGAAAAATATGTCTGGATGCTGCATGCATATCGAGCGTATGAATAAAGATAAATAGGGGAATACTGATGAAAAAAACAGTGATAGCCATTGTTGGACCGACGGCTGTAGGGAAAACTAAGCTCAGCATCGAAATTGCCAGCCGTTTTGACGGGGAAGTCATCAGCGGAGATTCCATGCAAGTCTATAAAGGATTGGATATTGGAACTGCGAAAATTATGGAAACGGAAAAACAGGGAATTCCTCATCATATGGTTGATATTAAAAACCCTGATGAACCTTTTTCAGTCGCTGATTACCAAAAGTTGGTCCAGCAATATGTTGAAGAAATAGATTCACACGGAAAACTGCCCGTTATTGCTGGCGGAAGCGGTCTTTATATTCAGGCTGCTTTATATAATTACCATTTCTCCAATCAGAGAAGAGATGAACAATTAACCAGACAATTGGAAAATGAAATCCATCATCGGGGAGCAGAGAGATTGTATGATCGTCTAAAGGCAATAGACCCGGGTCATGCGGCAAAAATTCATCCGAACAACCACAGGCGTCTCATTCGCGCGCTGGAAATCTATGAAACAACTGGTATGACAATGTCTGAGTATCATAAAGAACAATCGGATCATTCACCATACAATCCTATATTTATAGGGTTGGATATGGATCGGGATCTGCTGTATAAACGCATCAATAACCGGGTTGACAGAATGCTGGAGCAAGGGTTGCTGCAGGAGGTTAAAACACTGTATGAACAAGGCTATGAAAATCATCAAGCGATGCGCGGTATCGGCTACAAAGAATTCATTCCCTATCTAAAAGGACAGCAGACTTTTGATGAAACCGTCCATTTACTGAAACGAAATTCCAGACGCTATGCAAAACGTCAATACACCTGGTTTAAAAATAAAATGAATGTGAAATGGTATACTATTACACCAGTATCTGTTAATGAACAATTCAGAAATATTTTGAAGGAATTAGCAGGAATATTACAAGGAAAATAGAACTTATTAGGTACAGATAGAAAAGAGGAGGAAATACAATGGCTCAGTCGGTGAACATTCAGGATCAGTACTTAAATAAACTAAGAAAGGATCATGTCTCCCTTACAGTGTTTCTGACCAATGGTTTTCAACTGCGAGGGGTCGTGAAGGCATTTGACAATTTCACAGTATTACTGGAAACAGACGGAAAACAGCAACTAATTTTCAAACACGCCATTTCAACATTTGCCCCGGTAAAAAATATACAATTAGAGAAAGAATAATGAATACGGGCGCTCTCATGCGTCCGTTTTTAATCTTTTATACCAAATTGTTTGATTTCCGTCAATCTGACTTTAACCTCCAGCCCCTGGCAAAACAAGGACGAGTTCTCGAGTTTTCATATATGGGCGTTTGTCACAACCCGCTCTTTCACACGTATACTATCGTGACGAAGGAGTGATCATGTGGATACGCAAAAACTTCGAAATAAAAATGGGCAAATCAATATTATATTGCAAGATAAACAACAAGCATCTCCAGAAAGAGAAAAGCAGCATTTTACTGGAGGAAGTCCCTTTTCGCATATTGATGCTGAATTTTCCTCATTCATTGGCATGCGGCAATTAAAACGAACCATAAAAGAAATATATGCAACAATCATCATTAATGAAAAACGGAATGAAATGGGATTAACCGGTTCAAAGCAAGTACTCCATATGCTATTTAAAGGGAATCCTGGTACAGGGAAAACAACGGTAGCCAGAAAACTTGCCAGAATGTATTTTGAAATGAATTTGCTGTCGAAAGGTCATTTTATTGAAGCAGAACGTGCTGATTTGGTTGGTGAGTATATTGGTCAAACCGCTCAAAAGACTCGGGCTATCATCCAAAAAGCAATGGGCGGCATTTTATTTATCGATGAAGCTTACTCTCTGGCACGCGGTGGAGAAAAAGACTTTGGGAAAGAGGCTATTGATACATTGGTGAAACATATGGAAGACCATCATAATGATTTTGTCTTAATATTAGCAGGGTATCCATATGAGATGGAGCGGTTTTTAACACTTAATCCCGGATTGAAATCCAGGTTTCCGTTTATATTGGACTTTCAGGATTATGATATTGATCAGCTCACGAAGATTGCCAAACAAATGCTGCAGAGTCGGGAATATGAATTGACAAAAGAGGCAGAATGGAAATTACGTACACATTTATATAAACAGAAACAACAAACTCAATACAATTTCGCCAATGCCCGTTATATCCGTAATGTCATTGAACAATCCATCAGGCTTCATGCCGTACGGTTGTTGAACAAAGAAACATTTTCAGTGGATGATCTCATTTATTTGACCGGTGATGATTTATCACTTGATGAATAGTCATTCCAAATTGTGGTGTCAGCGTTTCTTTGCTATGATAATGATTGGAAACACAAACGGTAATGCAGAAAGAGGTATTTCATGTCAGAACGGATTCTAATCGCAGCTGTTAAAAAACCAGAACAATCTGATGAACGTTTCCAATCATCACTCGATGAACTGATTTCATTATGCAAAACGGCAGGAGGATCTGTCGAAAAAGTCATCACACAAAATCGGCAGAAGATCCATCCTGCTTATTATATCGGTGAAGGTAAAACAGATGAGATCAGGGAAGCGGCTGAGCAGCTGAATATTGATTTAGTCATCTCGAATAATGAACTATCAGCCGGGCAGCTGGGAAATTTGAACGACCGGGTCGGTGTCCAAGTAATCGACCGCAGTCAGCTGATATTGGATATTTTTGCTCGGCGCGCGCGTACAAAAGAAGGCAAATTACAGGTGGAACTTGCTCAGCTCGAATATACACTTCCTCGATTGCGCGGCAAAGGGGAAGAAATGTCACGCCTGGGTGCCGGCATTGGAACACGCGGTCCAGGTGAAACAAAACTCGAAACAGATCAGCGTCATATCAGGAGCCGAATAGATGATATTAAACGGCAATTAAAACTGGTTGTTCGCCAGCGGGAGCAATACCGAAAACGAAGAAAAACAAATGATGTCTTTCAGATTGCGATCGTTGGCTATACAAATGCCGGTAAATCTACATTATTCAATCGGCTGACACAGAGTAATGCCATGGTGGAAAATCAATTGTTTGCCACACTTGATCCACTCACACGCCAAATTCAACTGCCATCGGGTTTTCAAACACTAATAACAGATACAGTCGGGTTCATTCAGGATTTGCCGACATCATTGGTGGCAGCCTTCAGGTCTACATTGGAGGAAGTAAACGAGGCAGATTTTATCCTGCATGTAGTTGATGCATCAAGCCCCGATTTAGTACAGCAACAGCAAACGGTTAACAATCTGCTGCATGAATTGGGGGCCGACACGATCCCAATGCTTATGGTTTATAATAAAAGCGATCAGCTAAACACAGATTTTATTCCGATGCAGCATCCTTATATTGTAATCAGTGCACTTGATACAACTGACATCCGCCACCTATTAGCAAAACTGGAGGAAACACTTAAGAATGAGTGGGATTCGTATACAGTACATTTAAGACCTGACCAGGGTAAATTACTGCATCGCTTGGAACAGGAAACGATTGTAACGAAACGTTTTTTTCAAGAGGATGAGAATGCATATATCATTGATGGGTATATCCGGCAAAATCATCCGATGAAAAGTTTGATGAAGGAGTATTAAGATACTGATGCTGAAAAATTTAATGATACAAGCAGAAAAAGATTGCACTGCACAGCACGCAAACGTCTTTGAAATGGTTGAAATAAATCAAAAGCGGGTGCTTGATGCGTTTAAACAGAACCGTGTAAGTGACAGTCATTTCCATTCGACCACGGGTTACGGTTACGACGACTTAGGACGGGAAACATTGGAAGCTGTATATGCCGACATTTTTGGTGGGGAGGATGCACTTGTCAGGCCGCAAATGGTTTCTGGGACACATGCCATTTCAACTGCCCTTTTTGGTCTTTTACGACCAGGTGAAGAGCTGTTATATATCACCGGTAAGCCATACGACACCCTGGAGTCGGTCATCGGCATCCATGGACAACATAAAGGCTCATTACAAGATTTTCATATTACATATAACCAAGTTGATTTATTGGATGACGGGTCAATTGATTATGCCGGAATCAAGCGAAACATTTCAGCAAAGACGAAAGTGATAGCTGTTCAGCGCTCAAAGGGTTATGACGATCGGCCGTCGTTTACGATCAATGACATTGGGGAAATGGTCCGATTCATCAAAACGATCGATGAGGACTTGATTGTTTTCGTTGATAATTGTTACGGTGAGTTCGTTGAGGAACGTGAACCACTGCATGCAGGCGCGGACGTTATGGCGGGATCGCTGATTAAAAATCCGGGTGGTGGAATTGTGCGTGCAGGCGGTTATATTGCCGGAAAAGAGAAGTTGGTAGAACAATGTGCCAATCGTCTGACTGCCCCGGGGCTTGGAAAAGAAACCGGTGCAACCTTTCATACGCTGCAGGAAATGTTTCAAGGACTGTTCCTGGCACCGCATGTTGTCGGCGAAGCTTTGAAAGGCGCTATTTTGACAGCCCGATTTTTGGATTTAGCCGGATTTCGGACAAGTCCCGGTTACGCAGCCAAACGGACAGATCTGATACAAACAGTTACATTTCATAATGCAGATAGTATGATTGCTTTTTGCCAGGCAATCCAGCATAATTCACCGGTTAATGCATTTGTAATCCCATATCCAAGTGGCATGCCGGGTTATCAGGATGAGGTGATTATGGCAGCTGGTACATTTATACAGGGCGCCAGTCTTGAACTGACAGCAGATGGTCCAATCAGGGAACCCTATACGGCATTTGTGCAAGGCGGTTTAACGTATGCACATGTTAAAATTGCCCTGGAATCAGCACTCAATCATTTGCTGGAAAAAGAATACATCACATGAAAGAGCTATAACAGGCTCTTTTTTTTATAAGGTCTCTTTATCATATCAGGAAAGTATAAATAATGGTTGACCTATAGAATACCTATTACGTTAGAAAAGTTAACATAAATTTGACATCTAAATTAACATTTGCTATTATATTGAATAACATAGCAAGGGGGATTTTTCGATGAACGATCAGGATCGGCGTTCGATGCCTTTATTTTCAATCAGCATTGTCAAAAAATTGACAGAACTCACAGCCAGACAAATTAGATATTACGAGGAACAAGGCTTGATACATCCTGCCAGATCAACCGGCAATCAACGTTTATTTTCATTTAATGATGTTGATCGTTTGTTGGAAATTAAAAATTTACTGGATAGGGGGATTAACTTAGCGGGCATTAAACATATCATTCTGGAAGATCAGAAGGCAAAACAGAAAAATGATGAACAGCGTAACGGACTGTCTGATAAAGAATTGCGCAAAATATTAAAAAATGAATTATATCAGGCAGGCAAAATGGGTAAATCAAATTTGCGGCAAGGTGATTTATCTCGTTTTTTCCATTAAAAGCTGCTGCTCATGCAAAATATAAATAGGAGGTAATGGAATGGGCAAAGGGTTAACGAAAGAACAAATTATGAAACAAATTGAGGAGGAAAATGTCCGATTTATTCGCTTGCAGTTTACCGACATGCTTGGAACTATTAAAAACGTTGAAATTCCCCTCAGTCAATTGGACAAAGCATTGGATAATAAAATGATGTTTGACGGGTCTTCAATTGAAGGTTTTGTTCGCATTGAAGAGTCAGACATGTATTTGCATCCTGATTTGGATACTTTTGTCGTATTTCCATGGACATCGGAAAAAGGAAAAGTTGCCCGGTTTATTTGTGATATTTATAACCCGGATGGAACGCCTTTTGCAGGGTGTCCGAGATATAATCTGAAACGCAACCTGAAGAAAATGGAAGAGTTGGGTTTTGATGCATTTAATATCGGTACTGAACCTGAATTCTTTTTGTTTAAACTCGACGAAAAAGGTGAACCTTCACTGGAGTTAAATGACCATGGCGGTTATTTTGACTTGGCACCAACAGATTTGGGCGAAAACTGCCGGCGTGATATTGTTCTGGAATTGGAAGAGATGGGATTCGAAATTGAAGCATCACATCATGAAGTAGCACCCGGACAGCACGAGATTGATTTCAAGTATTCAGATGCTGTCAAACATGCAGATGATATCCAGACGTTCAAACTGGTTGTCAAGACCATTGCTAGAAAACATAACTTGCATGCGACATTTATGCCAAAACCGCTTTTTGGTGTTAACGGATCTGGTATGCATACCAACATGTCCTTGTTTAGAAACGGGGAAAACGCATTTTTTGATACACAAGGGGATATGCAGCTAAGTGATGTGGCGTATCAGTTCACTGCCGGGATTATTAAACATGCAACAAATTTCACTGCTGTTACCAATCCGACAGTTAATTCGTATAAAAGACTTGTCCCTGGATATGAGGCTCCGTGTTATGTCGCATGGTCCGGTGCGAACAGAAGTCCACTGGTCCGTATCCCGTATTCCCGCGGATTGAGCACTCGAATTGAAGTCAGAAGTGTCGATCCGTCTGCCAATCCTTATATGGCGATGGCTGTACTGCTTGCAAGCGGCCTGGATGGCGTTGAAAATCAATTGACACCACCTGAAGCTGTTGACCGGAATATTTATGTGATGGATAAAGAAGAACGTGAGAAGAATGGTGTGAAAGATTTGCCAGCCACTTTAATGGATGCTTTGGGAGAGATGCAGAAAGATAATAGAATTGTTGATGCATTAGGCGAACATCTTTATGAGCACTTTGTTGAGGCAAAAGAAATTGAATGGGATATGTTCCGGACAACTGTTCACCCATGGGAGCGGGAACAGTATTTGACAAGCTATTAATACTGATATAAAGGGATTTTATTCTTGGGGGTGAATAGGGATAAATGATTATCAATTGATCATCACCCCAATACCCCAAAAAATGAATAAAAAAATATCATTTTAAAATATCGTCCATACTTCAAATTGGGCGGTATTTTTTTGTTCCATTTTCTTGGATACGTGAGAATATACATCGGCAGTAATTTGGTAACTGCCATGCCCCGAGCGTTCTTGGACACATTTCGTATCGGCACTTGATACTAATAAATAATACTGCATGAGAGTCTTGGGAACTGAATAAGCAAGTTTCTGTCTGTTTTAAATTTCTTCTAATTAAAGAACAATCTAGCAGAGAAAATATAAAAGAACCTTACGCTATCAATTATCAATCACTAAAGAAAGATATGTATAGGCTCTCATATCATCTTTGTGACGCTCCGACGAAATTGAGAAATTGATTTATCATTTCGGTTATTGCAGCTTCCTTCCTTCTGCAGTAATGCCCACGATACGCCCACCCAAGATTGTAAATAAGATTTTGATACAACAGTAAAATAAAGGGCCGCCGATACGTCAAATGGTATCGAATGCCCTGTTTTTTAATGACGCGAACTATCAATTATGGCTGGGCTAAAGGACTGGTGTTTTCAATCATACGTCCGGGTAAAAGTCTAGTTTTTTAACGTTATGTAATCAGAGCCTTGTTCGTTCCAAGTTATCTAAAGTGTCAGTGAAAAGATCTTCATACTTCCGCCATAGCCTTTAGTCAATGTTGCGGTATAGGCCGATAACTTTGCCTAAAATGGTTACGTTCTGATAAATGAGCGGTTCCATGGTTGCATTTTCCGGCTGCAGCCGGATATGATCTTTTTCTTTAAAAAATCGTTTAACAGTGGCTTCATCCTCATCGGTCATGCCTACAACGATATCACCATTTTGTGCCGTGTTTTGCTGTTTAACGATGACCATATCGCCATCCAATATACCTGCTTCAATCATACTTTCACCTTCAATGACAAGTACAAACAGATTTTCATCAGTTCCTGTAACAGAGCCCGGCAATGGAACAAATTCTTCAATGTTTTCCACTGCGGTAATGGGGAGACCAGCTGTTACTTTTCCTATTACCGGTGCATATCGTGGCTCTTCCCGTGGTATATGGTTTTCTTCTGTTTGCTCCAGCACCTCTATCGCCCTTGGCTTTGTAGGATCTCGTCTGATGAATCCTTTACTTTCCAGTCTTGCCAGATGACCATGTACGGTTGAACTGGATGCAAGTCCGACGGCTACTGCAATTTCCCGGACTGATGGCGGATATCCTTTTTCATTTACCTGTTCCTTAATATAGTCAAGAATGGCATCCTGTCGTTTTGAGAGTTTTGTCATCTATTAAACACCTCGCACATAGTATTTATTAAAGCTAGTATATCACGGAAGATCAAAATAAACAAACATTCGTTCGAAAAACTGTTGACAGGATCATTTGTTCGTATATAATAATACATAGAGGCGAACAAAAGTTCCTGTTAAATGTTAGAAAGGACTGATTCATGATGTTTGAAAAAATGACGAAAACAGATCTATTCTATTTGGCAACTTTTGCAGCAGCATTGATATTTTTATATTTTTCTATGATTACAAGTGCATAATGTAAGGAGAATCTAACTTGAGAGCAATCATCTATTGCAGAGTCAGCACAGACAAAAAAACACAGGAAACGTCATTGCAGCGGCAGAAAGAAGAACTCATGGAGCTTGCACGAAGCTATGATTTTACGGTCATTGATTGCATAGAAGAACAGGAAAGCGGGTATGAAATAGACAGAGACGGTATTTTTCAAATGCTGGATTACTTTTCAGATCACAAGGCAGATTGTTTACTTATTCAGGATGAAACGAGACTGGGCCGTGGTAATACAAAGATTGCATTGTTTCATCAATTGCGGAAATTGAATGTCAGTATCTATACGGGGCTGCAGAACGGAGAACTGGAGCTGTCTGAGCCAGACTCCATGGTTCTCCAGATAGTCAGTATTGTAGAGGAATATCAGCGTCAAATCCATAATACGAAAATTAAGCGTGGTATGAGGAAAGCAGTGGAAAATGGATATGATCCGAGCAAAAATCTTACAAACCGCCACAAAGCACCCGGAAAAGAACGGAAAGCATTCCCTATCGAAGAAGTCGTTCGTTTAAAGCAAAATGATATGACATTCCGAGAAATTGCCAATACGCTTAATGGATTAGGTTATCCGGTTTCCAAAGCTACTGTACACCGCAGATATCAGGAATACCTCGAAACTTGAATATGAGCTTATGGGCGTGTAATATGAAAAGACAGGAACATTCATGTGTTCGTGTCTTTTAATGGTTTTCAGGAGGTTTTATGAATGATATCAAAAGATAAACTTGATCGGATAAATCAGCTGGCCAAAAAATCAAAAAATGAAGGATTGACAGAGGAAGAGAAAACCGAACAAAAGAAACTCAGAGAAGAATATTTGCAAAATGTACGCAAATCTTTTAAAAATCAATTTAAGTCAATGACTGTAAAGGATCCCGCGGGAAATGACGTCACACCCCAAAAAGTGCGCGATTTACAGAATAGAAATAAAAAACATTAGACAGATATGCTATGGCTTGTTCCAATAGCGGTTTCATTATAGAATTAGATAGTATAAGAATGCTAACAATGGAAAGGGGTATCGTTTTGTCAGAAACAATCGAACAATTATCCATTAACACAATCAGGACATTAGCCATCGATGCGGTGGAAAATGCAAATTCCGGTCATCCCGGACTGCCAATGGGTGCAGCACCAATGGCATACACGTTGTGGACAGATTTTATGACGCATAATCCGAATAACTCCAAATGGTTTAACCGGGATCGCTTTGTTTTGTCGGCCGGTCATGGATCCATGCTTTTATATGGTCTTTTGCATTTGTCAGGCTATGATGTCACCATTGATGATTTGAAGTCTTTCCGGCAATGGGATTCCAGAACACCAGGTCATCCGGAAGTGCATCACACTGATGGCGTCGAAGCAACTACAGGACCGCTTGGACAAGGAATTGCCATGTCAGTTGGAATGGCAATGGCTGAGGCTCATCTTGCAGCAGCATATAATCAAGCAGATATTTCGATTATCGATCATTATACGTATGCACTTGTGAGCGACGGTGATCTTATGGAAGGGGTCTCACACGAAGCAGCATCACTCGCAGGTCATTTAAAACTAGGTAAACTTATCGCGCTGTACGATTCCAACGATATTTCACTTGACGGGGAATTGAACCGTGCATTTTCGGATAATACCGAGGAGCGTTTTAAAGCTTATGGATGGCAAGTTATTCGAGTTGAGGACGGCAATGATTTGAATGAAATCCGGAATGCTGTTAAAAAAGCGAAGGAAAATACTGATCAGCCCACATTAATCGAGGTAAAAACCGTCATCGGCTATGGATCACCGAATAAATCGGCATCAGCAGCTTCACATGGTGCCCCGCTCGGTGAAGAAGAGGTAAAACTGACAAAAGAACAGTATACCTGGACACATGATGATTTCCATGTACCTGATGAAGTTTATGTTGATTTCAGGGAAAAAATCGCCAACGATGGTGCAAAAGCTGAGGATAACTGGAACAGTCTTTTCGAAAAATATAAAGAAAAATATCCCGAACTTGGTACTGAATTAGAACATGCCATTAAAGGTGAGCTACCGGTGAACTGGGACAAGGATCTGCCTGTTTATGATCCGCAAAATGATGCCAAAGCAACGCGTGCTTCATCCGGTGAAGTACTGAATGAAGTGTCAAAAGCTGTGCCATATCTTTTCGGCGGCAGCGCTGATTTGGCAGGTTCGAACAAAACGACGATTAAAAATGAGGAAGACTTCTCCCGTGATCATTATGCAGGTAAAAATATCTGGTTCGGGGTCCGTGAATTTGCCATGGCCGCCGCAGCAAATGGTATGGCATTGCATGGCGGAATAAAACCTTATGTTGGCACATTCTTTGTGTTCAGTGATTATCTGCGCCCGGCATTGCGGCTTTCGGCTATCATGAACAACCCTGTAACATATGTATTCACCCATGATTCGATTGCAGTTGGAGAAGATGGTCCGACACATGAACCAATCGAGCAGTTGCCTTCTCTTAGAGCCATACCGGGGCTTTCACTCATCAGGCCTGCAGACGGTAATGAAGTACAGGCTGCATGGAGACTTGCGCTGGAATCCCAGAATAAACCGACAGCACTGGTATTGACAAGACAGGGGCTCCCTATACTGGAAGGAACACAAGAAAATGCATATGAAGGCGTTAAAAAAGGTGCTTATGTGATCAGCAAAACGGACAAAGAAACACCGGACGCGCTTTTACTGGCATCCGGTTCAGAAGTTCAGCTGGCTGTAAAAGCACAAGAGGCACTGCTTGATAAAGGTATTGATGTTAACGTTGTCAGCATGCCGTCATGGGACCGTTTTAACGAACAGGACAGGACATATAAAAACCAGGTGCTTCCTCCGGATGTCAAGAAAAGATTAGCGATTGAAATGGCCTCTCCTTTCGGCTGGGAAAGATATACAGGTGACGAAGGTGATATCCTGGGAATAGACCGATTCGGTGCATCCGCCAAAGGGGACAAAGTAGTTGAAGAATATGGTTTTCACGTTGAAAATGTCGTCAAACATGTCGAAGCGTTATTAAAATAAGTATATTTGTCACATAGGTGACTTTCCGGTAAAGGAAAGTCACCTTTTCTTCACTTCGACAAAATTAGTACTTCTTTACTGCGCAGAGTGACAAACTTTTATATTAGAATCGGTATAATAGTAAGTAAAAGAGGAGGGATTTTGTTGAATCATTACTCTATTTACTGGATAAAGGAAGAATTTGCACACTTTTTCTATTATAGAAGTGACGTATTATACCGGTTTATAAAAAGTTACGACAGTCATCAAAACAGGGAGGATCTTTCCATGCAATTTAAATATATTACCATGGATATCCCCGAGAATCTGCTCATATCGCACATCATGAAGTACCATCCATCACATGTCACCACTGAATTGGAAGCTAATTCTTTGAAAATTTACGAAGACATGCGGTATATTTCTTTACATATAGAGGAAAAACGTATAAACTTTCGGGGTGACATCATACACGATGCTGAAGATTTGCTTTTCCCTGCCTTACGGTCATTTCAGCCGTATTTTTTCGTTGTAGGAGATCACCGATATGATTTTGGCTGGATTTCTCCGGTCAGCCTGGGAAAGAATAAGGACGAGACTGGACAAGTATTGTATTCTTATCTTTAGTTTACTATACTGTATGAGAGACAACATGAAGGAGGAAAGCTTTAATGGACGTAATTTGGGTTGTATTAATTGCAATTTTGGCATTAATTGCGGGGGTTGCGCTCGGATTTTTTATTGCCAGAAAATATATGATGAACTATTTAAAGAAAAACCCGCCAATTAATGAACAAATGCTGCGCACGCTGATGATGCAAATGGGGCAGAAACCGTCACAAAAGAAGATTAACCAGATGATGCGTCAGATGAACAATCAGCAGCAAGGAAAGTAATCGGAACTTATTTATTGAAACCTGAATTTTGTTAAAGCACCCCTGGTATGGAAGAATAACAGGGGGTTTTTTACGAACGCTGATATATATCATATATCAATCGGTACTCTCGTTGTCTGAAATCGGATTATAAGGACTTTTGACTGTTGGATTATTGTCAAAAACAGTTTCGGTTTTCCTTGTTTATTTTGGTAAAATGTACACAGGGATTTTAGTAGGAGGATTAAAATGTCAGAAGAAGTTAATGTCTTTATTGCGCTAGGAGCGGGATTCCTGTCGTTTATCTCTCCCTGTGTATTGCCACTGTATCCAGCATTTCTTTCGTATATTACCGGAATGAGTGTCAATGAATTAAAAAATGAAAATAAAATGCTGACAAGGAAAAGCTTATTACATACGGTTTTCTTCCTGCTTGGTTTTTCCATGGTATTTATTATGCTGGGATTCGGTTCATCCTTTGTTTCCGAATTTCTCAATACCAACCGGGAGATCATCAGACAGATTGGTGCTATTCTAATTGTTTTTTTCGGACTTGTCATTACGGGGATATTTAATTTTGAATTTCTCATGAAGGACAGAAAGATCACTTTTAAAAATCGCCCAGCTGGATTTTTTGGTTCCTTTATCATTGGCTTGGCATTTTCATTAGGATGGACACCTTGCATGGGGCCAATTTTGGTGATTGTCATTTCATTGGCAGCAACGAATCCGGATCTTGGTATGATCATGATGCTAAGTTATATATTAGGATTTTCCATTCCGTTTCTCACCTTATCATTTTTTATTGGAAAACTGTCCTGGATCAGACGCAATAGTGCCAGGATTGTCAAAATAGGCGGTTATATTATGATATTCATGGGAGTTGCCTTATATTTTGATTGGATGACTGACCTGACAGCATTTTTAGCAGGATTATTTGGATTCACTGGATTTTAAAATTTTGTAACAACTGGATTTTTTAATCGTTTTATAATAGACTCAATTTAAATATGGCACAAACATGGAAAAGGGGCATCAACTGAAATGTATAAACCGAATGATCTTATTTTGCGCACGACAACATCGTTAATCGCTTTCATCTTATTGGGTTTTTCGATTTATTTACTGTTTGCGGGCCATAATTCACCTGGCGGGGGATTTATTGGCGGGTTAATGACATCAGCAGCAATTGTGCTCATGTATATGGCTTACGGTGCAGCAGTGCTGGAGAAGGTTTTGCCGATCAATTATCGTACGATGATTCCAATTGGATTGCTGCTTGCGGCAGGAACTGGAGTAGGAGCTTTCCTGTTTCAACAGCCTTTTTTATCGCATACATTTGATTATTTTTATTTCCCGATTTTGGGTGAGCTGGAGCTTGCTACTGCGATGTTATTTGACCTTGGCGTCTACCTTACAGTTCTCGGGGTTACCATTACCATTATTTTGTCGATTGCAGAGGATCGATAATGGTTTTAGGGGGATTCGCTATGGCGAGAATACTTGCAGTTGATGATACAAATTTTATGCTGGTGACACTTAGTACAATATTCAAAAAGACAAAACATGAGTTGTCGCCGCTTTAGATTGTTGGGAAAGAGTTGGTGAATAATGTTTTGGCTAGCGACAAGTACCACCGTTGCAGCTCTTATGGCTGTAACGATGATATTCATTAGGTTAAAGGCATCTAAAAAACCGGCATCTGTAAAAAAAATTATCTTGCCCCCATTATTTATGAGTACAGGTGCCCTTATGTTTTTGTTTCCTGTATTTCGGGTTAATTTACTTCAAGTATTCGAAGCTGTTTTGGTTGGCATCATTTTTTCTGTATTTCTGATTAAAACATCCAAGTTTGAAATAAAAGACAGATATATATATTTAATTCCATCAAAATCATTTATTTTTATTTTATTTGGATTATTATTGGTTAGGATTATGATTAAGCTGTCTATAGGGGCAACGATTTCTTTTGGAGAAATGAGTGGAATGTTTTTTCTGTTGGCATTTGGCATGATTGTATCATGGCGGCTGGCAATGCTTTATAAATTTAAAAAGCTGGAAAAGAAACTTGAATACCCTGAACCATAACAATGCGCTTGTACATATGTATGAGCGCATTGTTATGATTGGTCAAATAAATGTTCATATGGTGTCATATCAATTTTTCGCTGATTCAGTTTTTTGCGCAAAAATTTATGATCCCGTTTTGGTGTGGCCAATATATAACCTTCAATAAGCACTTCTTCCGTAATGGTCTTTTGTTTTTTTTGCAGTGCAACTTCGCCGATTTTACTTGCTATTTTTTGTTTGGCAACATCCCGAAACAGTTCAGGAACAGGAGAGACAAGGTCTTCAAGGATTTCTTTTTCTTCCTCTTGCCACATATGCTTTGTTTTTTCCATATAATATTCTTCCCAATCCATTTTGGAGTTGCCGTCTTCTTTCGGTAATTTTTTCAGGAACTTGCGGAACATGAAAAATCCGCCAATCCCCATAAGGGTAATCAGCAAAAATCCCCACAAAATAATCAGAATGTCATCAAAAACAGACATATTATCACCTATTTTGCTAATATAGTATAAATTATAACAATATTTTCCTTTAACTTTTTATTTTTATAGGCTATTATAGTACCATACCAGTACACATATATCATCAATATAAGTCTGTGCACGTTCTTTTTACATTGACTAGGAACTGTACTATAATTTACCACAATTATACGAGATTGTGACATACATAATAGTAGCATATTTCCTTTTAATTTGTCATATGAATGACTGACGGGAAAATTAATCAGGTAAGGAGGGTTAAGGATGATCGACAAATCTAGAAAGGAATCAGCGGAAATGAATGAAAATGAACAGCATAATGCAGCAACGTCAAATGATTATGAGTTTGATAATTTGGCTTCGTTACCTTCCCCGATTCTTCGATGGATAGATCGGAATATGAATGGATTCATTACGTTATGGGACCAAAATGGAGCCATCATTTATATTTCGAACACGGCAGAACAGCTGCTTGGATATCCTGCAGCAGCATTTATCGGCACAAAATGGTTTGAATGGATTTCCCCGGAAGATATCTCATATATCCAAAAGAACTTGGATATCACCCAAAATAGAAAACAAGTTTTGAACATTAACATTCAGGATGTATATGGTAAAAGTATATGGACAGAGAATCAAATAACTGCCATTCAGGATGCAAACGGCAATCATTATTATATCTCAGCCACAAAAGATATCACAGATAAAAAAGAGGCTGAAGAAATGATGATCCGATCCGAAAAAATGTCGGTTGCAGGTCAGCTTGCGGCGGGAATTGCACATGAAATCCGGAATCCCCTTACATCGATAAAGGGCTTTTTGCAGCTGCTGCAGGCGGGTGTGAACAGGGAAGATGAATACTATAAAATAATGGTTGATGAGATTGAGAAAATGGAAACCATTACCTCGGAGTTATTATTTGTTTCAAAACCGATGACAGATCATAAGGAATTGGAAAATTTACCAGAATTGATTGATGATGTTGTTACACTGTTAAATCCACAAGCCGGATTAAAAAATATCGAGATTTTGTGGAAGCAGGAATCAAATCAGAATGTGAAATGTGACCGCTCCCAAATTAAGCAGGTCTTTATTAATATATTGAAAAATGCTATTGAGGCAATGGAGAAACCCGGGTACATAAAAGTGAACGATTATATACATCATAACGAAATTTTAATCGATATCATTGATGAAGGACCGGGAATACCCGAAGAAGTGATACATAAGCTCGGGGAGCCCTTTTTTACAACGAAACAAAATGGTACAGGTCCTGGTCTGATGATTACCAGGCAAATTCTGGAGCGCCATGGCGGGCGACTTGAGATTCTGCAAAATGAAGATACCGGAAGTACATTCAGAGTTATTTTGCCTAAACCGTAATGATAGGTTCAATTATATATGGAATCATTTGATAAAAATTTCTTATCACTTTTAATAATTTATCCATATATAGCATTCACCAGGAAACGATTGTTTTATAGAATTATTTCATATAAGATATATTCGTAGACAATTTTTGTCAAAACTGATGTGCTGTTTGACAAAAAGGTGATAAGGGAGGAGTACAGCTTTTATGGGAATTGATGCGAAAAAAAAGTTTGATTTGAATGGCAAAACGTATAACTTTTACCAATTAAAAGCAATTGAAAATGCCAACTTAGGGAAAATTTCCCGGCTGCCTTTTTCTGTTCGTGTTCTGCTGGAATCACTCATACGCCAGCAGGATGGTCACGTCATAAAGGATGAACATGTGGAGGGTCTGTCCAAATGGGGAAAAAATGATGCAAACCATGTTGATGTACCTTTCAAGCCATCCCGGGTCATTCTTCAGGATTTCACTGGAGTACCAGCTGTCGTTGATCTTGCGTCATTAAGAAAAGCGATGGTCGATATGGGCGGAGAACCGGATAAAATTAATCCGGAAGTACCGGTTGACTTGGTTATTGACCACTCAGTACAGGTGGATCAGTATGGCACAGCAAATGCGCTAAAAGCAAACATGGAGCTTGAATTTGAACGGAATATGGAGCGTTATGAATTTTTGCATTGGGCACAGAAAGCATTTGAAAATTATCGTGCCGTACCGCCTGCAACAGGAATTGTACACCAGGTAAACCTGGAATATATCGCGAATGTTGTTCATGGCATCGAAAATGAAGACGGCACATATGACGCATTTCCGGATACGTTGGTTGGTACAGACTCACATACAACGATGATTAATGGATTAGGCGTTCTTGGCTGGGGTGTTGGCGGCATTGAAGCTGAAGCAGGCATGCTTGGCCAGCCATCCTATTTCCCTGCACCGGAAGTGATTGGTGTTAAATTTACCGGCAGCTTCCCGCAAGGAACGACCGCAACAGATCTGGCACTAAAAGTGACACAGGTTCTGCGTGAGAAAAATGTTGTCGGAAAGTTTGTGGAGTATTTTGGACCTGGACTGAAAGATATGCCGCTTGCCGACCGTGCCACTATTTCCAACATGGCGCCTGAATATGGTGCAACGTGCGGTTTCTTCCCTGTTGATGAAGAAGCGTTAAATTATCTTCGTCTGACCGGTCGCAATGAAGAACAGATTGCACTAGTGGAAAAGTATTGTAAAGAAAATGATCTCTGGTATTCAGCCGATCAGGAAGACCCTGAATATACCGAGCTTGTGGAGATCAATTTATCGGAACTTGAGCCAAACTTGTCAGGACCAAAACGTCCACAGGATTTAATAGCCTTGTCCGATATGAAACATGAATTCAATAAGGCCATCACAGCGCCATCCGGCAATCAGGGTTTCGGAATGGATGAATCCGAGTTTGACAAGGAAGCGACGGTCGAACATCCAAATGGTGAAACCTCTGTCATGAAAACAGGTGCACTTGCGATTGCTGCGATTACATCCTGTACCAATACGTCCAATCCATATGTAATGCTTGGTGCTGGACTGCTTGCGAAAAAAGCTGTGGAAAAAGGGTTGAAAGTACCAGAATATGTTAAAACTTCGCTTGCACCGGGATCGAAAGTCGTTACACGTTATCTGGACGATTCCGGTCTCCAGGACTACCTGAACCAGCTTGGCTTCAACCTTGTCGGCTACGGTTGTACGACATGTATCGGAAATTCCGGGCCATTAAGACCTGAAATTGAAAAGGCGATTGAGGAAAGTGATTTAACCGTTTCTTCAGTATTGTCAGGTAACCGTAACTTTGAAGGCCGTATTCACCCGCTGGTTAAAGCGAATTATTTGGCATCACCTCCATTGGTTGTGGCATATGCCTTAGCGGGAACTGTGGATATCGATTTGACAAAAGAAATGCTTGGGACCGATGCAGATGGCGAGCCAATTTATCTGGAAGACATATGGCCATCAATGGACGAAATTAAAAACTCTGTCCAAAGCGTAGTAAAACCGGAGATTTTCCGTAAAGAGTATGAAAGTGTATTCAATTCCAATGAAAAATGGAATGAAATCAAAACAACTGACGAACCTTTATTCGAATGGGACAGTGAATCGACTTATATTCAAAATCCGCCATTTTTTGAAGGATTGTCAAAAGATGCAGGAACAGTTGATCCATTGAACAATCTGCGTGTCATCGGCAAATTTGGCGACTCGGTAACAACCGACCATATTTCTCCTGCAGGCGCAATTGCCAAAGATATGCCAGCTGGCCAGTATCTGCAGGAAAAAGGTGTATCACCGCGAAACTTTAACTCATATGGATCTCGCCGGGGTAACCATGAAGTAATGATGCGTGGTACATTTGCCAATATCCGAATCCGTAACTTGCTGGCACAGGGCAAAGAGGGCGGTTATACCACATATTGGCCAACTGGTGAACTCATGCCGTTTTACGATGCAGCCATGAAATATCAGGAAAATGATACCGGATTGCTCGTTATTGGTGGTAAAGATTACGGAATGGGCTCATCACGTGACTGGGCAGCGAAAGGGACAAACTTGCTCGGCATCAAGACAGTCATTGCGGAAAGCTTCGAACGGATTCACCGTTCCAACCTTGTTATGATGGGTGTACTGCCATTACAGTTTGAACAAGGTGAGAGTGCCGATAAGCTAGGTTTAACAGGTGAAGAAACATACCATGTTGAAATTGATGAAAATGTTAAACCGCATGACCGTGTTAAAGTCACAGCTGTTGATGAAGAAGGCAATAAAATAGAGTTTAACGTTATCGCACGGTTTGATAGTGATGTTGAAGTTGATTACTATCGTCATGGTGGGATTCTGCAAATGGTATTGCGCAATAAACTGAATTCCGCAAATCGTATTCCGCAATAGGTTATAAAATAGGCCAATGCATCGTTTTTTCGGTGCATTGGCTTTTTTATGCCATCCGCATGTAACGGCATTAATTCCCTGAAATAAGTCGAAACTGCTGAGATGTAATACCAAAGGACGCGTTTATTTGAATATTTTTTAACAATAATTTGTTAAGCTTTACATACACATATAATATCACTACGATTAAATTATCATAATCACAGAATAAGGGGATCTGTCATGGTTAAACGAGTGCTTGGAATAACTCTGCTTGTATTTATGGTTAGTGTGGCAGTTATCAGTTTTATGGATACAGAGGAAAATGCAAAGGATCCTGATGAAGATACCCCGGAAGGTGCAGGAATTGTCCCTCCAGGAGAAACAGGAATTGAAGAAGGAAAGCATGCCCCGGATTTTGAAGTGGAAACACTTTCAGGTGATACATTTCGATTATCCGATTTACGCGGGCAAAAAGTCATTTTGAATTTTTGGGCATCCTGGTGCGGGCCATGCAAAGAAGAGATGCCTGAAATGCAGCAATTTTATAATGAATATGGAGACCAGGTGGAAGTCGTCGCTGTTAACTTGACCGGAAATGATACAAGCATTGAAGCCGTGCGGGAATATATTGATAAACACGACTATACGTACACTGTTCCGTTGGATAAAAATTCCGAAATACAGGATCAATACTCCATTTATAACATCCCCACCACTTATTTTATCGGAACGGACGGTAAAATCCAGGAACCGCCAAAATTCGGACCAATGAATTACGATTATATGGTGGACATGCTGAACAAATTAACCTAAAACTTGATAAAGTGAAACTTCATTCAGTGTGGTGCTTTTCCCCCGCTTATGGAGGAACAAAGACTAAAACCCAACGTGCTCGAAAAAGAAAAGCACTTTTTCTTCGTGCGTAGTCCAGAGGAAGCTTTCCTTGTCATGTTGCAACGCCTTTGTGACCTGCATCGTGCAGGCGCCTGGATAAATTTTCAAAGAAATGGTAATACTATTCCTAAAATTGGTTGTTTATTCAAAAATCTTTCGGAACAACCGTAAAAAGGAGTTGATTACGATTTCTTTAAAGAAAAGGCTCTCGTTTGATGAACTTGTACAGGAAAACCGGAAACAAATTTTGCAAGATGAGTCACTTTTAGAAAGAATTGAACAGAATTTGGAAACTAAAATGCACCAATCTTTAGATAAAAAGCGTGCAGAATAAGAACAGCCTTGTCCGTTGGTTAATATCGACCAATTAGGACGGGCTTTTTTCATTTGTATATTATCCGTATTTCAGCAAAAAATTTAAGAAGACACACCTTTCAAAGGTGAAAAAAATTACAAAGGAGAATTGAAAGTGACTGACAAATATCCTTACGAGCCTAAACCGGATGACCGCAGCGACAATGTTGAGAAACTGCAGGGTATGGTACAGGATACCATTCAAAATATCGAAAAAGCACATGACACGATGAAGCATAGTTCAGGCGAAGAAAAAGAAAAGATCAAGGAAAAAAATAAACGCCGTGAAGAAGCGATCGAAGGCATGCGGCAGGAAATTAAAGATGAAGCAAAACAATAGCACTAACCTCAAACCATTGCCCAATGGTTTGAGGTTTTGCGTGTGTCCAGTGCAAATTTTCATATTTTATAAAGATATATGATAAAATACGTTATATACAAACTAATATAGGGGGAAGCAGGATTGCATAGGACAAAAACACCAATTGAAGTAAGATACCAGGAAACAGACCAAATGGGGGTTGTTTACCACGCCAATTATCTGGTCTGGTTTGAAATCGGCCGGACAAAATATATTGAAAGTCTTGGTTTTACATATACCGACATGGAAAAGAATAATATTGTCTCTCCAGTGACTGATGCCCAAATAAACTTTAAAAAACCTGTTCACTATGGTGAGAAAGCAGCAGTTGAAACGTGGATTGAACAGTATGATGGTATACGGACGGTTTACGGTTATCACATCCTCAAGGAAGGCGCCGAGGTAGCGGTGAGCGGAACAACGACACATGTGATTGTTCACAAAGACTCGTTTCGCCCATTATCATTACGTAAAGTATATCCTGAATGGCATCAGACATATTTACGGCAAGTGAATGGAGAATCCTAATGGCTTTTGGAATAGACCGGCACGAGTTAAAGAGATGGAAGACAGAAGTTGAAAATGGGCACATAAGTTTTTTAACCCATTATTGGATCGATGAACGGTTTCCAGGATGTGATACGGTAACGAAGGTTGGATGCAGCAACCTGAAAAAGTTAACCGCCTGGGGGGCGAAGTATAACTTAAAACCGATATGGATTCATATGGATCAACATCATCCACACTTTGACCTGTTCGGCGAAAAGCAAGCAAGAATATTAAGGATGGAGAAGCAGTGGGACCAAATTAATAAATTCAAATTATAAATAACGTTCGCAGGAAATAGTGAAAAAAAGGGGCGTTGATCAACGCCTCTTAACTGTAAATAAACACTGGTTCCTGTTTCCGTTCATTTAATTGGATCGTTAAATCTTTCCCATCGAAATACCATGCATCTTTACTTTCAATGAAAAACGTAATGCCTTCCACACTGTTTGAAGCATATATATCAACCGGAGTATCCTGAGCGACTGCTAATGTGAAACCAGGTATCTGTCCTCCAAATCCATACCTGACAAAAAACCGGAGACAGGACTGATCATCCGCCTCAAATTCTTCTTTATACCATTTTGCAGCCTTATTCGTTATGCGCAAATTCAAATTAATCACTCCTTGGATGGATACGGTTATTTTGCCGTTTTTCCGGTACTAAATCGACACCACCTGAGTGAAAAGGATGGCATTTACTGATTCGCCTTAAAGTCAAAAATCCGCCTTTAAAGAAGCCGAACCTTCGAATAGCCTCTAATCCATATTCCGAACATGTCGGAAAAAATCTGCAAGTCGGCGGTTTAAATGGGCTGATCGTTCTCCGGTAAAATTTTATTAACCCGATCAACAGATATTTCATAGCCATTTATCCTTCCTGAGACTCATCATCTTCCAACTTATCATATGTTATCGATGCTATGGCATCATGCATGTGAATGGATTCTTCGTTACGGCACTGAACCTGAAATCTGGTGACAAACGGCATTTCATATAAATCAGCTGCAACAAGTCGTGCCAGATCTTCAACAAAGCGAGGATTTTCATATGCTTGTTCGGTGACCATTTTTTCATCTGGCCGTTTCAATACGGGATGCAATCTGGCGCTGGCATTGCTTTCCGCCGCTTCAAGCAATAATTCCTTCCAGTCCATTGTCTCCTCATCAAAACCCTCTGTCAATGATACAGTCATAGTAACTTCCCCCCGTTGGTTATGGGCACTGTATTCACTGATTTCTTTAGAGCATGGGCAAAGAGTCGTAATCAATGATGACATAGAGGCTTCGATGGAACATCCTGCTGATGTGTCATAGTTTACACGAATGGTGATGTCTGCATGATTCATGCCTGACAGATCTGATTGAGGTCCCCGGCGCTCATAAAACCACGGATAACTCACCTTGATTTCGGCATCTTTTTGGTCTAAGCGTTCTGCCAGATCTTTTGCGAACCTTTTTAGTGTTTTTAAGTTAATGACAAAACCTTTTTGATGAAATGCCTGAAGCTGTTCTGTAAAACGGCTCATATTTGTGCCTTTACTGGATTTATCGATACTGGATGAAAATTCAAATGTTCCGACGGTCGTTTGTGTTTTTGGTTCCAGATTGCTTGCGACGGTGATCGGATGCTTTACATTGGCAATTCCTACTGCATCGAGATCAAACAAGAAGTCTTCTCTTGTATTTTGTAAATCAGCCATTTTGCTTTTTTCACGTGGTTTTGTTCTGGGACCGGGCTCGACAGAACCAAATAGTTTATGACGTTGGGCTTTGTCCGGTAACTGTTTCTTTGAGATTGTCCTAACTTTATCCATAACGATCTGTGACCCCTTCCAATTTGTAACTGTTACGTCAATAGAGGTTGTTCAAAAGTCCGATGGAAATGATACCTCGTTTGAGAATCTTCTGTTAAAATCGCTCACGTCCTGTGGGCATAG
The DNA here is from genome assembly GCF_900112045.1 of Lentibacillus halodurans. Classification (GTDB taxonomy): domain Bacteria; phylum Bacillota; class Bacilli; order Bacillales; family Amphibacillaceae; genus Lentibacillus; species Lentibacillus halodurans. The sequence continues at coordinate 378,983 of NZ_FOJW01000001.1, read as the reverse complement.
CAGAAGTTACCACATCCTTTGGAAATCCGCTATCCTAACTTCTTGATCCTTTCCATCATCCATTTTGAACACATACCATTAGTATACTAAAAGGTAAAATAAAGATTCAATTTATCGGCTTGATCGGATATAATTGGCAGTAAAATCCCCGTTATTTCAGTGGGGGAAAAAGCGCCCCACTGAATGGAGTTTCACTTTATCCCGCATATAACGGGGAGTAATCCCCCCGCAAACGGGGGCAAACTCCCCA
>NZ_FOJW01000001.1:0-378308 GCF_900112045.1 Lentibacillus halodurans | reverse complement strand
CCGCAAACGGGGGCAAACTCCCCATAAATGTCCGATGCTGTTCAACTAACATTCAGTGGGGGAAAAAGCGCCCACTGAATGAAGTTTCACTTTATGATGCTACATCCATTTAATTTTCGGCTCGGTTTTATTTTTAATCCGTTTGATATTTTCCCGGTGACGGTAGAATACAAAAATGGATAAAACTGCTGTTACAATAACCAGTCCCCAATCACGAAAAATAAGCGACACTATCACTGCAATGATACCAGTAATCATCGATGACAGGGAAACATATTTGGAAAAATATAATGTCATGATAAATGAGGCGACCATGACAACAAATAATACAGGATTAATACCTAAAATGATCCCGCCTGATGTGGCTACGGCTTTACCGCCATTGAATTTTGCGAATAATGGATACGTATGACCCAAAACCGCAAATAATCCTATTGCCAATCGAAATACCTCCACATCAAAAAACAAAGGAAGCACTGTGGCGATCGTCCCTTTTAAGATATCTGCCAAAGTGACAATAATGCCGGCTTTTACACCCAAAATCCGGAATGTATTGGTGGCCCCAAGATTGCCGCTTCCATGTTCGCGAATATCAATATGATACCCCAGTTTTCCGACGATAACGCCGGACGGAATGGATCCTAATAAATAAGCTATAATAGCAAATACTACAAATTCCATCATGCTTCCCACTTTCCAGTATGATTTTTCGGTCTTTATTCCATTTTAGCATGAAGTGGTACTTCAAAGAACCTTAATTAATGGTTATTCGTAAATAAAGATTGTAAAATGGCTGTAAGATGTATTAACTAAAGTGGAGAATTCTGTCGGAAAGGGAGAAGCGTATGATTGAATTTAGGGATGTAACGAAAGTTTATCCTGATGGGACCGAGGCGGTTAAAGACTTCTCATTAAAAATTAATGATGGTGAATTGGTTACACTAATCGGGCCAAGCGGCTGTGGAAAAACAACTACGATGAAAATGGTCAACCGTTTAACCGAACCTACGTCAGGAATCATTTACATAAATGATATCGACATCAATGATTATAATATTCACGAACTGCGCTGGAATATAGGCTATGTTCTTCAGGAAATCGCACTATTTCCACATATGACCATTGAAGAAAATATAGCGGTCGTCCCGGAAATGAAAAAATGGAAGCGGAAAGGAATTCGGGAAAGAACTAAAGAACTGCTTGATATGGTAGGACTCGACCCATCCGTATACAGACAGCGGATGCCTATTGAACTTTCGGGAGGAGAACAGCAGCGGATTGGTGTGATCCGTGCTCTGGCAGCTAATCCTGACATTATTTTAATGGATGAGCCATTCAGTTCCCTTGACCCGATCAGCCGTGATCAACTGCAGCGGGATATCAGACAGCTACAGCGGGAAATCAGGAAAACGATTGTCTTTGTGACACATGATATGGACGAGGCATTGGCACTCGGCGATAAAGTTTGTCTGATGAAAAAGGGCAGGATTATTCAAGTTGATACACCTCAGCAGCTTATACTGAACCCGCAATCACAGTTTGTGAAGGAATTTATCGGCGAGCGCAAATCACCGTGGCAGACAGCGATCGATGTCATAGCAGACCAATCAGAATCCAATATCATAACGGAATCAGACTATCAAGACAATAACTTTCCGAAACAGGGAACATTCTTCGTTAAAGATCGGGAAAATAGATTTGCCGGAACTGTCCTTAATGGACAAAAGATAAACAATTTGATAACACTTGAAAACGATATGCCGCTATATAAGGCAACCGAAATATTGCAAGGCAGCAATCAGCATGTGTTTCCGGTATTAAAAAATGACAAGCTTGTCTGTACATTGACCTATAGAGACATCGTATCATACTTGAAGCGTGAAACAGGGATGAAAGACGGGGTGAATCAGTAATGGATGAATTTATTTCCGTTTTTCAAAACAGACAGGGGATGCTGCTGGAAACGATCTGGGAACATTTGCAGATTTCATTGCTATCACTCATTATTGCGATCATCATTGCAGTTCCGCTAGGTCTTGTGCTTACCAGGTATCAGCGGGTTGCCGAACCCATCATTGGTTTAACTGCTATCATGCAAACCATTCCGAGTCTGGCTGTTTTGGCATTTCTGATACCATTCTTTGGCATAGGGACAACACCCGCGATTATAGCATTGACTGTGTACGGCTTATTGCCGATTTTGCGAAATACATATACAGGCATTCAAGAAGTGGAACCGGCTTTAAAGGAAGCAGCTACCGGGATGGGCATGAATTCGTTTAAACGATTGACCAAAGTAGAACTCCCGATTGCCATGCCTGTTATTATGGCAGGTATCCGTACGTCCATGGTGCTGATTGTAGGCACAACGACCATTGCTGCATTAATTGGTGCCGGTGGTTTAGGAGAACTCATTCTGCTGGGGATTGACCGTGGAGCTGATCTGAATTTAATTTTACTTGGCGCCGTTCCTGCAGCATTATTGGCTATTTTGCTGGATTTTATTTTACGCGGATTTGAACGAGTTTCCAGACGGGCAGGATTCAAATCTTTTGCAGCAATGCTCATCATAGCTGTTTTAATAGTCGCTTCACCATTCTTCTTTTCATCGGCAAAACAGGCTGACCTGACGATCGGCGGGAAGCTTGGATCTGAACCAGCTATTTTAATCAATATGTATAAACTTTTGATTGAAGAAGAAACAGATCTGACGGTTGAACTTGAACCGGGATTGGGTAAAACCGCTTTTGTTTTCAGTGCCCTGAAAAATGGCAGTATCGATATTTATCCTGAATTCACCGGAACAGCTATGGTCACACATTTGGAGCAGGAAACAAACAGCAATGAAAAAAGTGACGTATACGAGCAGGCGAGACGAGGAATGAAGGAACAATATGGTATGATGATGTTAGAACCGATGACATTCAACAACACATATGCTGTCGTGACAAAAGAAAATTTGGCACAAGCATATGATCTGCAAACAATCGGCGATTTAAAGCGGGCAGAGGATGAGGTTACTGCTGGTTTCACACTGGAATTTAAAGATCGGTATGACGGCTATGCTGGTATGCAGGATGTGTATCATTTGGATATTGACAATGTCCAGACAATGGAACCGGGAATTCGCCAGGAAGCATTGGCAAATGATGAAGTGGATGTTATAGATGCTTATGCAACAGATAGTTACATGGTTGAAATGGACTTGGTAACATTGGATGACCCTGAAAATTTATTTCCGCCATATCAGGGAGCTCCGCTACTGCGTGAGGATACATTAGAAGAACATCCGGAACTGGCTGACATATTAAATCAGCTTGGTGGCAGTATAACTGATGAAGAGATGCGTCAGATGAATTATGCGGTTGATTTTGAAGACAGCGATCCGGTTGATGTTGCCCGGGAATACCTGACAGAGCACGGCCTTATCGAAAACTAAAGGAGGGTGTAGGATGACATGGGAAAATCCGTCAAATGAAACGATTAAGGAAATGTTAGAGTCAGCTGATACAATAGCTGTTGTAGGTTTATCGGCTAATCCCGAAAGAACGTCGTACCAAATTTCAAAAATGATGCAGGATAAGGGATACAGAATTATTCCGGTAAATCCGACAATTGATGAGGTATTGGGTGAAAAATCTTATGATTCCCTGACAGAAGTAGAGGAGCATATTGATATCATCAATGTGTTCCGGCGATCCGAATTTTTACCTGGAGTTGCTGAAGAAGCAGCACAAACTGATTGCCGTGTCTTTTGGGCACAACAGGGGCTTGTGAGTCAAGAAGCATATGATTATTTGAAGGAGCAGGATTTTACTGTCATAATGGATATGTGTATCAAAGTTGCGCACGCTGTACTCCTGCAGAAAACAAACTAGGGATTGAATGGCCTCTCAGGTCATTCTTTTTTTGTACTTACATGAAATTATAGTATACTAATAAGCGTGCATTATGGTTATATAGGTTCAATCCGGGCAAAAAACTGAAGTTATTTTACATTTGCAAACGTTTGTTCCATTATTGAAATAATCGTGGATAAACATGTATCCTAAGAAGGAAAGAGAGGAGTCGGGCTGCATGGCTAAAGAGTCTTTACAATATACAGATGATTCCATTCAAGTACTGGAAGGTCTTGATGCGGTAAGAAAAAGACCCGGAATGTATATCGGCAGTACTGATCAGCGCGGGCTGCATCATTTGGTGTTTGAGATCGTTGACAATGCTGTTGATGAGGCATTGGCAGGGTATGGATCTGTTATTAAAGTAACCATACATCAGGATAATAGTATTTCGGTTGAAGATACTGGCAGAGGTATACCAACAGGTCAGCATAAAAGTGGCAGGCCAACAACTGAAGTCATTTTTACGGTACTGCATGCGGGTGGGAAGTTTGGGCAAGGCGGCTATAAAACAAGCGGTGGTCTGCATGGGGTAGGCGCATCTGTTGTTAATGGTCTGTCCGAATGGCTGGAAGTAACCATTTTCCGTAATGGCCACAAATATCATCAGCGATTTGAAAATGGCGGAAAACCTGTCAGTTCCCTGGATAAAATTGGCAAAACCAATAAAAAAGGAACGGTTATTCATTTTAAACCGGATCCTGATATATTTACGACGATCGTTTATAATTTTGAGACATTATCCGAACGGTTAAGAGAAGCAGCATTTTTGTTAAAAGGATTAAAAATTGAATTAACGGATGAACGGGACCAATTAAAAGAAGAATATCAATTCCCGGACGGACTGAAATCGTTTGTTACGTATCTGAATGAAGAGAAAGATGCATTGCATCCTGTTGTGTCTTTTGAAGGAGAGCAGGAGGGAATTGAAGTTGACTTTGCTTTTCAATTTAACGATGGATTCGCCGAAAGCATCCTGTCTTTTGTGAATCACGTGCGGACAAAGGATGGAGGAACGCATGAATCCGGTGCACGGACTGCGATAACCAGAGTTTTCAATGATTATGCCAGGAAAAATACATACTTAAAAGAAAAGGATAAAAATCTGGAAGGATCAGATATACGAGAGGGCTTTACAGCAATCGTATCGGTTCGTATTCCCGAAGAAATGCTGCAATTTGAGGGACAAACAAAAGGTAAGCTGGGAACAACGGAAGCACGATCCGTTGTCGATGCCGTTGTATCTGAAAAACTTTCCTATTTTTTGGAGGAGAATCCGGATGCTGCCGGAATGTTGATTCGTAAAGCAATTAAGGCTAAAGAAGCTCGTGAGGCCGCACGAAAAGCAAGGGAAGAATCAAGATCAGGGAAAAAGAAGAAGCGGAAAGATACATTATTGAGCGGCAAACTGACGCCTGCACAATCAAAAAACCCGAAACAAAATGAACTGTATTTGGTGGAGGGGGATTCTGCCGGTGGATCTGCCAAGCAGGGACGCGACCGTAAATTCCAGGCAATTTTGCCTTTGCGCGGCAAAGTCATCAATACCGAAAAAGCCAAGATTCAGGACATATTAAAGAATGAAGAGATTTCCACGATTATTCATACAATCGGTGCGGGTGTCGGGGGCGATTTTGACTTAAAAGATGCGCAGTATGATAAGATTGTCATTATGACTGATGCAGACACAGACGGTGCCCATATTCAGGTGTTGCTTTTGACCTTTTTTTACCGGTATATGCGCCCGCTCGTTGAAGCTGGAATGGTTTATATTGCCCTGCCGCCTCTTTATAAAATATCAAAAGGGAAAGGCCAAAAAGAAAAAACCGTTTATGCATGGAATGATGATGAAATGAAAAAAGCCATTGAAGAATTCAAAAATGGTTATATTATTCAGCGTTATAAAGGTCTTGGTGAAATGAATGCCGACCAGCTGTGGGAAACAACCATGGATCCGGAAACAAGAACGCTGATCCGGGTTACAATTGAGGATCTTGCCCGCGCTGAAAGACGGGTGACTACCTTAATGGGTGACAAAGTGGAACCGCGAAGAAAATGGATTGAAGGAAACGTTAAATTCGGGATGGCGGATGATGCAAACATACTGGAAAATGATAAAATTCATTCGTAACAAAAAACATATTCGGAAAAGCGACGCAGCAGTTATAGAGGGGGGATTGGCTTGGCAGATGCTGAAAATTATTTGGATCTTCCACTTGAAGAAGTTCTGGGTGATCGTTTTGGAAGATACAGTAAATATATTATTCAGGAACGGGCGCTGCCGGATGCACGCGACGGCTTGAAGCCTGTTCAGCGCAGGATTTTATATGCCATGAATGAAGAAAAAAATACACACGACAAAAATTTCCGCAAATCAGCTAAAACAGTTGGTACGGTTATCGGGAATTACCATCCGCACGGGGACAGTTCAGTGTACGATGCGATGGTCCGGTTAAGCCAGGATTGGAAAGTTCGCAGTAGCTTGGTGGAAATGCATGGAAATAACGGCAGCATTGACGGGGATCCACCTGCAGCAATGCGTTATACTGAAGCAAGGCTATCAAGTATTGCTTCTGAAATGCTTCGCGATATTGGGAAAGAAACAGTCGATTTCATACCGAATTTTGATGATACAATCACCGAACCAGTTGTATTACCTGCGAAATATCCGAATTTGCTTGTGAATGGATCGACAGGGATTTCGGCTGGATATGCAACCGATATACCACCACATAACCTGGCGGAAGTGATTGATGCTGTCATCATGAAAATTGATAAACCGTCAACGACCGTGGATAAATTAATGGAAGTTATGAGCGGTCCCGACTTTCCAACGGGCGGAATCATTCAGGGTATTGATGGTATCCGGAAAGCCTATGAAACCGGGAAAGGAAAGATTGTTGTCCGTGGCAAGGCAGCTGTTGAGGATATCCGTGGTGGCCGGCAGCAAATTGTAATCGATGAAATTCCGTATGATGTCAATAAAGCACATATGGTTAAAAAAATTGATGAACTGCGTATCGACCGCAAAGTGGAAGGAATTGCAGAAGTCAGGGATGAAACAGATCGTACCGGGCTGCGGGTAGTGATTGAACTGAAAAAAGAGGCCAACAGTGAGGGTATTTTAAATTATTTATATAAAAATACAGACCTGCAAGTGACGTATAATTTCAACATGGTGGCGATCCAGGATAAAACGCCTAAACTTTTGTCATTACCTCAGATTCTGGATTCATATATAACGCATCAGAAAGAAGTCGTAACAAGGCAGACGGTTTATGATTTAAATAAAGCGAAAGACCGTGCTCATATTGTGGAAGGTTTGATAAAAGCGGTTTCGATTTTGGATGAACTAATCGGGACAATCCGTGCATCCAAGGATAAACAGGATGCCAAACAACGTATCATTGCCAAATATGAATTTTCAGAAGCACAGTCTGAAGCCATTGTCATGCTGCAATTATACAGGCTGACAAATACTGATGTTACTTCACTGGAGCAAGAAGCTGAGGAATTAAAAAAGCGAATTAACGAATATGAAACATTGCTGTCGAGTGAAAATAAACTCTTGCAGCATATTAAAAAAGAATTAAGACAAATAAAGAAATCCTTTGCTGATAAACGGAGAACTGTAATAGAAAATGATATTGAGGAGTTAACGTTTAACATCGAAGTAACCGTGGCAAGTGAAGATGTTGTCGTATCGGCAACAAAAGACGGGTATGTCAAACGCACGAGTACTCGATCATATAGTGCATCCAACGGTGAAGATCCAGGGATGAAAGAAGACGATCATTTAGTTGGTTTATTTGAACTGAACACAACTGATCACATCCTTTTGTTTACGAATAAAGGGCAATATATTTACCTTCCTGTTCATGAATTGCCGGACATCAGGTGGAAAGATATCGGACATCATATTTCAAATCTTGTCTCGATCGGCAAAGATGAACTTATCATCCAAAGCATCCCGGTGCGCACGTTTGAAGACGGGGAGTACCTTGTCTTCTTTACGAGAAATGGTATGGTCAAACGAAGTGAACTGTCCTTGTATAAGGCCCAGCGTTATTCGAAAGCATTGATTGCCCTGAACCTCAAAGGTGATGATGAGGTTATGAATGTATTCCAGACAAACGGACATTGTGATGTATTTATAGCCTCGAATAAAGGATTTGGCTTATGGTATCACGAATCGGAAATATCGATTGTCGGGCAGAGAGCGGCAGGTGTAAAAGCCATAAAGCTAAAAGCGGATGAACACGTTGTTAGTGGACAAGTATTCGACGAGCTGGCTGAACCATCTATAGTGGTGGTGACACAGCGTGGTGCCGCTAAACGGATGAAACTGAACGAATTTGAGAAATCAAGCCGTGCCAACAGAGGATTAATCATGCTTCGTGAATTAAAAACGAAAGCACATCGAATTAAAGGGCTCTATACCATTCATGAGCATGATACAATCTATTTCCGGACAAGCAAAGGGGAAAAACACAGTATATTCCCGCTTGAATTGTCAACGAGTGACCGCTATAGCAACGGCTCATTTGTCATTGACAGTGATAATCAGGGAGAGGTTACAGAAGTATGGAAAGAGCCGGTCTATGATAAGCCTTTTGAGGAATGATGGATGGCAGCAGACAGTTTCAGGTCTGCTGCCTCTTCTCAGTCTTCTGCAAATCAAAATTCCCATTGTGTTTTCAGAAAAATATGATATAGTATAACTATATATTTGAAAGGGGGGTTCAGAACGGATTTACGAAAAAAAATTATAGAAGAAGCCTTAGTTTTGTTTGAGAGATACGGTTTTCATGGTGTCACCGTGAATCAGATTGTTGATAAAACAGGGACGTCCAAGGGAGGTTTTTATCATCATTTTACTTCCAAGGATGAATTGCTTTTTGTCATTCATGATGAATTTATTACGTACGCATTAGAAAAGGCAACCATTGCAAACGAAACATATGATGATCCGATAAAAAAACTGCAGGCTATCATAAAGGACTTTGTTAAAACATTCGGCCTTTACAAACCACACATTTCAGTTTTTTATCAGGAAAATATTTATTTGAAACCTGAATATGAAATACGTATTAAGAAAAAACGGGACCAGTTTAAACAAATTATGATGAATGCTTTAAGTGAAGGTAAAGAAGCTGGTGAATTCCGTGATGATGTACCGGTTGATATAACAGCAATGGCAATTTTGGGAATGGTAAACTGGACGTATAAATGGTATCAATCATCCGGAACGAAATCAATTGATGAGATCGGTTCTATTTATGTTGATTTAATATTACACGCTGTATTGAAACCGGATTCATTCCTGGAGAATACATATCAGGAACTGCTGCTCAGCAGTGTTAAGAGGGATTTTAATGTGTAGTATTTTTTTATTCTTGCATACAGACCAACCAGTCGGTCTTATTGGTTTCTACTATTACAAGGGGGTTTGAGATGAATTTTGAACTGACAAAAGAACAGGCAATGATACAGGAAATGGTACGTGATTTTGCTCAAAAAACCATTCAGCCAAGAGCCATCGAAATCGATAAAGAGGCAGCGTTTCCGCTTGATATTTTTGAACAAATGGGGGATCTTGGGTTATTGGGAATTCCTTTTCCTGAAGAATACGGCGGATCGGGCGGTGACACATTATCCTATGCCATTGCTGTGGAGGAGGTCGGCAGAGTTTGCGGCAGTACCGGTCTAAGCTTTGCAGCAACCGTTTCCCTCGGCGCAAGTCCGATCTATTATTTTGGAACAGAACAACAGAAGAAAAAGTTTTTGACACCGATGGCAGAAGGGAAAGAATTGGGCTCGTTCGGGCTAACAGAACCGAATGCTGGATCGGATGCGGGGGGGACGAAGACAACAGCAGTAGAAGATGGTGGCGATTATATCATAAATGGCGAAAAATGTTTCATCACCAATGCTGGCTATGCTAAAACAATTATTGTAACCGCTGTTACAGGAAAAAATGATAATGGGAAGAACATCATTTCAGCAATTATTGTTCCTGCTGACTCGGAGGGGCTTACCATAACGAATAATTACGACAAGATGGGTGTCCGCGGATCTGATACAGCAGAAATTGTTCTGGATGATGTACGCGTTCCGAAAGAAAACTTACTGGGTGATCCACAAAAAGGGTTTAAACAATTTCTGTACACATTGGACGGCGGGCGAATATCGATTGCTGCCTTAGGCTTGGGAATTGCCCAGGCATCACTTGATAAGGCACTCCATTATGCAAAAGAACGCAAACAATTCGGAAAGCCGATCGCCGATTTCCAGGCGATTCAATTCAAGCTTGCTGATATGGCGATGGAAGTGGAGCTTGCGCGAAATATGGTTTATAAAGCTGCATGGCTGAAGGATCATGATAAGCCTTTTTCAAAAGAAGCAGCATATGCCAAATTGTATGCAACAGAATCAGCATCCCGCGCGGCGAACCAGTCCATCCAGATTCACGGCGGTTACGGTTATATGCGCGAATATGAAGTGGAGCGATATTTGCGTGATGCAAAACTGCTTGAAATAGGGGAAGGCACATCTGAGGTACAGCGACTGGTGATCGCAAGACAATTAGGCTGCTGAATAACGGACTGTTCATAAAGACCGATGGATTCAGCGTACTATGTTACTAGAGGCTTTTTGAACAACAGTCAAAATTAAATAAGGGGAGAAAATTCATGACACTGCTAAATTTAACAGTAGGTGAGCTGCTGGAAAAGCAAATGAATTTGTATCCGCATCATGAAGCGGTTGTCTATCCGGAATTGAATTTGCGCAAAACGTATCATGAATTCGACGAGATGGTCAACCAGGCAGCAAAAGGATTTATGTCTTTGGGAATTGAAAAAGGGGAAAATGTTGCCATTTGGGCAGATAATAAGCCTGAGTGGATCACGTCACAATTTGCAACGGGCAAAATGGGGGCAGTGCTCGTTACCGTCAACACCAATTATCAGGCAAACGAACTTGAATATCTGTTAAAACAATCAGAATCGACAACATTGATTTTAGCAGAATCATATAAAGGAACATCATATCTTGATATTTTAAAACAGGTCTGTCCGGAATTTGAGCAGGCTGAAAAAGGCCATTTAAAGTCGGAGAAGCTTCCTTTTCTGAAAAACATCATCGTATTGAGTGATGATGATTATTCAAACACCTATACCTGGAACGAAATGATAGAAAAAGGCAGAACTGTTTCGGATCACGAATTGGAAGCAAGGAAACAGACACTACACCATAAGGACGTCATTAACATGCAGTATACGTCCGGAACAACCGGATTCCCGAAAGGTGTTATGCTGACACACCATAACATTGTCAATAATGGCAATCAGATTGCAGACTGTATGAAACTCATTCATGAAGACCGTCTTTGCATCCCAGTTCCATTTTTTCATTGTTTTGGGTGTGTGCTGGGAATTCTTGCAGCCGTTTCAAAAGGTACGACAATGGTCCTGTTAGAACAATTTGAGGCTGAAAAGGTGATGAAAGCTGTATCAGATGAAAAATGTACCGCCTTACATGGTGTACCGACCATGTTTATCGCAGAATTAAATCATCCCAATTTTTCAAATTATGATTTTTCCCATTTGCGGACAGGGATTATGGCAGGATCAACGTGTCCAATCGAAGTCATGAATGATGTCATGAACAAAATGGGGGCAAGCGAAATCACGATTGCTTATGGACAGACGGAATCATCGCCTGTTATTACACAGACGAGAACAGATGACCCGGTTGAACTGAGGGCAACGACTGTCGGCAAAATCCATCCAAACGTAGAAGTCAAAATTATTGTACCGGGCACAAATGATGAACAATCAGCAGGAGAACCGGGTGAACTGTGCACCAAAGGATATCATGTTATGAAAGGCTACTATAACAATCAGGAAGCTACAGATGAAGCCATCGACAGTGATGGATGGCTGCACACCGGAGATCTTGCCGTGATGTATGAGAACGGATACATCAAAATTACCGGCCGTATGAAAGATATGATCATTCGTGGCGGTGAAAATATTTATCCACGTGAAATCGAGGAGTTTCTCTATCAGCATCCGGATGTTCTCGATGTTCAAGTGGTAGGAATTCCGGATGAAAAATATGGGGAAGAGGTCATGGCCTGGATTATTCCAAAAGATCAGACAGATATATCGGAAGAAGATATTAAATCATTTTGTGAAGGTAACATTTCCTTGCACAAAATTCCAAAATACATTCAATTTACGGATGAATATCCAATGACGGCAAGCGGCAAAATCCAGAAATTTAAATTAAGAGAATATGCCATTGAGCAAGTAAGTCAATAGGGGGATTCGATGATCACAAAAATATTGATCGCCAATCGGGGAGAAATTGCGGCAAGGGTTATCCGAACATGCCAGAAACTGAGCATTAAAACGGTAGCAGTGTATTCAGAGGCAGACCAGAAAGCACCGTTCGTATCAATGGCAGACGAAAGCTTTTTATTGGGACCGCCTCGTGTTCAGGACAGTTACCTGAATATCGAAAAAATCATTTCGATTGCCGAGGAGTCCAATGTTGATGCCATTCACCCCGGTTACGGTTTTTTAAGTGAGAACGGGGCTTTTGCTGAAAAATGTGAGGAAGCCGGGATCCGGTTTATTGGACCTTCCGCAAAGGTCATGGAAAAAATGGGCAGTAAAATCGCTGCCAGAAAAGCAATGCAGGAGGCAGACGTTCCTGTCGTACCTGGAACAGATGGAGCAGTGAAATCGTCTGATGAAGCGATAGAGTTTGCCCGCGAAATTGGTTATCCAATCATGCTTAAGGCTTCTGCAGGCGGCGGTGGCATCGGTATGCAGGCTGTCCAATCCGACGAAGAACTGATCAAAGCATTTGAAAGCAACGCCAAACGTGCTAAAACTTTTTTCGGTGATGGTGCCATGTTTATGGAGAAAAAATTGGATTTCGCGCGGCATATTGAAATACAACTGTTAGCAGACAACTATGGCAATGTCATTCATTTATTCGAGCGGGAGTGTTCCATCCAGCGACGCAATCAAAAAGTCATTGAGGAGGCGCCGTCACCATTCCTGTCCGGACAGACGCGAAAGCAAATGGGAGAAGCTGCTGTAACTGCGGCAAAGGCACTTGGATATACCGGTGCAGGAACCATTGAATTTCTGGTGGATGATCAGGAAAACTTTTATTTTCTTGAGATGAATACACGAATACAGGTTGAACACCCGGTAACAGAAGAGATAACCGGAGTGGATATTGTCGAACAGCAAATATTCATAGCAGAAGGAAAGGAGCTTTCGAGCAGCCAATCAGAAGTCAACATGAACGGTCATGCGATTGAAGCACGAATTTATGCAGAAGATCCGGAAACCTTTTTCCCTTCGCCTGGGCATATCTCAGCTTTTCAACTTCCAGAGGGCGAATATATCCGTAATGAAGTTGCTGTAGCACAAAATGATGATGTCACACCCTTCTATGATCCGATGATTGGCAAGCTGATTGTAAAAGGGTCTAACCGGAGAGAAGCTATTTCAATGTTAAAAGAAGCTTTATTAACCTATAAGGTAGAGGGGATTAAGACGAATATCCCGATGCTGCAAAAAATTGCTGGCCACGAAGCATTTGAAAGCGGCAACACTACAACAGCATTTATTGAAAACTATTATTTGCCAATAACTAAAACTAAATAGGAGGTCATTATAATGACAGAAGTAAAAGCATCAATGGCAGGAAGTGTATGGAAAATCACAGTCAGTGAAGGTGAAAAAGTGTCATCCGATCAGGACGTTGTCATCCTGGAATCGATGAAGATGGAAATACCGATTGCTGCTGAAGCGGATGGTGCCATTAAGGAACTGAAGATTGCAGAAGGTGACTTTGTTAATGAAGGAGACATTATTGCCATCATTGAATAGTTAACCTTATCCATTTCAGTTCGCATTGGAATGTGGTTGGATGGGTTAAACACACTGGAAAGGAGAATGATCGTGACGGCACTTATAGACTATCAAACAATGGACGATCATATTGCCATTTTAACGTTGAATCGGCCGGAAGCGATGAACGCATTGTCAAAAGGACTGCTTGATGAGTTGAATGAATACATCCGGAAGATAAATGCTGACAGCAACATCCGGTGTACAATCATTACAGGCTCCAGCAAAAAAGCTTTCTGTGCCGGAGCGGATCTTAAGGAACGAAAAGGCATGACGGAAGAACAAGTAATTGAAGCTGTCAGTTACATCGGAAACACTGTTACAAACATTGAAAATATGAAAATGCCTGTCATAGCAGCAGTCAATGGCGCTGCTTTTGGCGGGGGATTGGAGCTTTCGCTTGCTTGTGATATAAGGATTGCTGCTGAGAGTGCAAAACTGGGACTAACTGAAACGTCACTGGCTATTATCCCCGGGGCTGGCGGAACCCAGCGGCTGACCCGGTTAATTGGATCAGGGCAAGCTAAACGTCTTATTTTCACTGCAAAACCTGTAACATCAGACGAGGCATTAACGTTAGGTATGATTGAACACATGACGTCATCGGAAAACTTGTTACAGGAAGCGATTGAGACAGCGCAGGCCATTGTCCGTAATGGCCCTGTAGCACTTCGTCAGGCAAAGGCGGCGATTAATCAAGGTTCCCAGACTGATATGACGACTGGTTTATCCATCGAGTATTTACGCTACAAAGAAACAGTCTCAACAGAAGACAGACTTGAAGGACTGCAGGCATTTACAGAAAAGCGAAAACCTGTCTACCAGGGAAAGTAACCGAAGCAGGGAGGACGAAAGATGACCTACACTGAAGATCTCAAAGAGCGGATAGATAACATAAAAAAAGGCGGACAGGAAAAATACCACCAAAAAAATGAAGAAAAAGGGAAAATGTTTGTCCGCAAACGGCTTGAACTGTTATTCGATGACGATATGGATATAGAAGATGCTTTTTTTGCCAATAGCATGGACGAGGATTTGCCGTCTGATGGTGTTGTTACAGGGGTCGGACAGATCAATGACCAGGATGTATGTGTAATGGCCAACGATTCCACTGTGAAAGCCGGTTCTTGGGGAAAAAGAACAGTTGAAAAGATCATTCGTATTCAGGAAACTGCAGCAAAATTGGAAATTCCGATGTTGTACCTGGTGGATTCAGCAGGCGCCCGCATTACGGATCAGGTTGAAATGTTTCCGGGACGGCGCGGAGCAGGTCGTATTTTTCATAATCAGATTAAGCTGTCAGGTCGTGTGCCACAAGTTTGTTTGCTTTTTGGCCCTTCAGCAGCAGGTGGTGCTTACATACCGGCATTCTGTGATATTGTCGTCATGGTTGAGGGGAATGCCTCCATGTATCTGGGATCACCACGAATGGCTGAAAAAGTAATCGGTGAAAAAGTAACCCTGGAGGAAATGGGCGGTGCCAACATGCATTGTTCAGTATCAGGTGTTGGTGATGTATTGGCAACATCCGAGGAAGAAGCCATTACCTATACACGGAGCTATCTAGCTTATTTTCCGGCAAATTTCAGGAACAAGCCTGCTTTAGTTGAACCGAAAAATGTTAAAGGCTTTGAAAAATCGATAACAGACCTTATTCCGGAAAATCAGAATACCCCATTCAATATGTATGATCTTATTGAACGGATTATTGATGAAGATAGTTTTTGTGAGATTAAAAAGAAATTCGCCCCGGAACTGATTACCGGACTGGGCAGAATAAACGGAAAGTCTGTCGGAATAATTGCCAACCAGCCACGGATGAAAGGCGGGGTGCTGTTTCCTGATTCGGCGGATAAAGCAGCCAAATTCATTCAATTATGTGATGCATTCAATATTCCGTTACTATTCCTGATGGATATTCCTGGATTTATGATTGGGACAAAGGTTGAACAAGCAGGCATTATCCGCCACGGTGCGAAAATGCTGGCTGCAATGAGTGAAGCGACCGTTCCGAAAATATCTGTTGTTGTGCGCAAAGCTTATGGTGCCGGTCTGTATGCCATGGCGGGTCCTGCGTTTGAACCGGACGCCTGTCTGGCATTGCCAACAGCGCAAATTGCCGTGATGGGGCCTGAAGCTGCCGTCAATGCTGTCTATGCCAATAAAATAGCCGAATTGCCGGAAGAAGAACGACCGGCATTTATAAAGCAAAAACAGGAAGAATATAAAGATAACATTGATATCTACCATTTGGCTTCGGAAATGGTTGTTGATGCAATTGTTGATCCCGATCTATTAAGAGAGGATTTAGTCAAGCGTTACAAGATTTATGAAGTGAAAAATACAACCTTCACAGAGCGAAAGCACGGTGTATATCCTGTTTAGTATCAGAACCCTTGGTAGGCAAAATAAGTACCAAGGGTTCATTAATTGACCATAACTTTATTATGTAAACTAATGATAAATTTTACTAACTCCATCACTGAATATGATCGTATAAAGATGGAAATGATTGTTAATGTTTATGATATACTTTGGTATGAATCGATTTTATAAAATGTAACATCCAGGTAATATTTGAGTACACTTATAATTAACGAGGTGACAACGATGAAAATAAATGACTTTATGATTACGGACGTGATTTCGGTTCAAAAGAATATCAAAATCAAAGAACTGCTCAGGACACTGGTGAAATATAAAATTGGCGGTGTGCCTGTCGTCGATGAAAATAACCGTTTGCGTGGCATGATCAGTGACGGTGACGTTATCCGTTATCTGCAGCCCAATGGCCGAACCATTTATGATGCTTTTTCAATGGTATTCGTAAATAAACAGGAAGATTTCAAACAAAAAATTGAATCAAGCATTGATCATCATTCAGAAAAAATTATGAAAAAAAATGTTTACACCGTTAATCCCGATGATCACATGGAAGAGGCTTTATCCATATTTTCCAATTACCATTTCAAAAAAATCCCGGTCGTTGATCACGAAACTAAAGTAGTCGGTGTCATTAGCCGCGGGGATATTATCCGCTTCATTTCGACTAACCTCATCTCAAAGACTGATGAATGATCATTGATTTTCAAACTTGTTCGACGCATCCAGTGCAGCTTTGATATAATAGATATGATACGTTGTGAAGTGTTTTATATGGAAGGGACAAGGAAATCGTGATCATAACTGAAACGAAATCATCTCAAATTAATGACAAGCATATTACCGCCCTTTATGGGACAATGCTCGAAAACGGTGACAATACACGTGCTGAGAAGCTTTTGCAAATCTATGAAAAATGGAAAGATCAGGAACTTATGATCAGCTTTGCCGGTCATTTTTCTGCCGGCAAGTCATCCATGATCAATCATCTGCTGGGAAAGTCGATCCTGCCAAAAAGCCCGATACCAACCAGTGCGAATGTGGTTAAAATAAAATCCGGAAAAGGTGCTGCACGTATTTACTTAGATAATGGAGCCCTGCTGGAATATGAAGAACCATATAATATCGATATGATCAAAGCGTACGCGACAAATAAAGCGAGCATTCAGGAAATCGAGATTCATACAACGGAAGCTGATTTGCCGGATGGCTGCACCATTATTGATACACCTGGAATTGATGCCGCAGATGATGCAGATCGGCTGATTACGGAATCATCATTGCATCTAGTGGATACGCTTGTTTATGTCATGGACTATAATCATGTCCAATCAGAGGTTAACCTACATTTCCTGAAAAAAGTACAAGATTACAAGCTTCCTTTTTATGTGATCATTAATCAGGTCGATAAACATGATGAACAAGAACTGGCTTTTCAAGACTTCACACAAAAAATACATCAAACGTTTGATCAATGGGGAATTTTTCCGGAGATTATCTATTATTCTTCTTTAATAAACTGTTATGCACCACATAATCAAATAGACGACATTAAAATGAAGCTATTTTCCATGATGAACACGGCAAAGTATGCTTTATTGAATATTGGACGGTCTGTTAACCAGGTTGTCAAGGAGCATAAGGAATATTTGCAGCAGCTTTACGAGGAGGAAGCAGCGGATGCAGGACTGCAAAATGATAAGGATATACTAGACGTTATGACTCGGTTAGATGAGCTGCATGCTGATATCGCTCATTTAAACAGCATCCCGGATAGAGCGGAAGAAGATTTTCACAAAGCTTTAAATGCCACCTTGAAAAATGCTTACTTAATGCCGGCAGATTTGCGCGATACGGCACAGTGGTTTTTAGAATCACAGCAGCGTGATTTTAAAGTCGGGTTATTGGCGTCCAAGAAAAGAACAGCGGAAGAACGCCATAAACGAAGAACAAAATTTGTACAAGACTTGCAGCCAAACATTGAAGCAGCGATACAATGGAAGCTTCGCGACAAATTGCTCCATTTGCTGCACGTATATAAGGTGCATGACCAGGAATTAACACGGAAAATACAAAATATGTCAATTACGTACGATGCCAGTTCGCTGACAGCATTAATCAAACCGGGTGCAAAAGTGAACGGGGATTATGTTCTGCATTATACGAATGATGTCAGTGCTGATGTGAAACAAAAGTTTAAGCAGGAAGCATTGTACTTGTGGGATGCGATTTATAAAAAAATAGCGGAAAATACAGCAAACGAATTGTCTGCGTATACGTCTGAACGGGATCAGTTAGAACAAGTTTATCATCAGCAAAAAATACATGAACAGCTAATGAATGACTTGCACGGAAAAATTCAACAGATAGACAATATGTTAACAGATCCTGAACCTGAATCATATGGATGGGATTTAATTGATGAAGCATTGACAGCAAAACATGAGCCAGTCAGACAGTCAGTTGAACCTTTACCTGTTCAGAAAAACAATGAACCTGCCAGTGTAAAAAGGAGTGATCAGGTAACGGAAAAATCATCATTGCCGGTTGATCACATTTTAGCTGATCTGGCGAAGACAATCGAAACCATTTCAGACTTGCCCGGATTTCAATCACTGACAAATGATTTGACACGAAAATATGACCGGTTGGATAACCGGACATACACCATTGCTTTATTTGGGGCGTTCAGTGCAGGGAAATCATCATTTGCCAATGCTTTAATGGGGGAAAAGGTTTTACCAGCGGCACCGAACCCGACAACAGCTGCCATAAACCGCATTAATCCGGTCACAGAGGCGTATGAACATGGTACGGTTGTTGCTAAATTGAAAGATGAAGCATCGCTGGTCGATGACGTGAAATCACTGATTAGTCCATTCTCTCCGGAAACCGAGGATCTTGGTCTATTACTGGACTGGATCATGGAACATAGCATTCTTCAGCATGATCAATTGCCTGAAACGCACCAAGCATACTTGACTGCTATTTTACAAGGGTATCATCATAACAGGGCTAAAATTGGTCAGGAAATAACAATTGATCTCAACGAATTTACTGATTATGTGACAGATGAAACGAAAGCTTGTTATCTGGAGTCCGTTGATCTCTATTATGATTGTTCTGTAACAAGGAAAGGAATTACACTAGTCGACACACCTGGTGCTGACTCGATAAACGCCAGGCATACCAATGTCGCTTTTGATTACATGAAACATGCGGATGCGATTTTTTATGTCACCTACTACAATCATGCTTTTTCACGGGCTGATAAAGACTTTTTGATACAGCTAGGAAGAGTAAAAGACGCCTTTCAGCTGGACAAAATGTTTTTTATCATGAATGCTTCCGATCTTGCGGAAAATGATGCAGAACGTCATATGGTGCAGCAGTATATACAAGAGGAGTTAACGGCTTTAGGCATCCGTTTTCCAAGGCTTTTTCCAGTATCCAGTAAACAATCGCTTGATGACAAACGGAACAATAAGGTATTGAACGATCAAATGAAGGATTTTGAAGGTGCTTTTGATTATTTTATCCATGATGAGTTGGCATCGATGACCATTCAGTCAGCTGTCCGGGACATTCAGCGAACGAGGCAGGCTTTACATCATTATCAGGATTCGATCAAACTCAATGCGGCCGAAAAAGAGCGTGTTCGTACGGAATTATTGGAAAAGCAGACTTTCCTGAAACAGTTGACCGCTGAAATGGATACTGATATCTATCAACAGAAAATCATCCAAAAATTGGAAAAACAATTATATTACGTACTTGAACGCCTGTCGATTCGTTTTCATGATTTATTTAAAGAAACGTTTAATCCGACGACCATAACAGGTTCAGGCAAGCAAGCTCAGCAGCAATTGGCGGACTGTTTAAGGAATTTGCTGGATTATGCCGGCTATGAGCTACTGCAGGAATTGCGGGCGGTATCCCTCCGAATCGAATCGTTTA
This sequence comes from Lentibacillus halodurans, assembly GCF_900112045.1. Taxonomy (GTDB): domain Bacteria; phylum Bacillota; class Bacilli; order Bacillales; family Amphibacillaceae; genus Lentibacillus; species Lentibacillus halodurans. The sequence goes on along the minus strand of NZ_FOJW01000001.1, from coordinate 358,132 downwards.
TTGATGATTTGAAAGAAGAGGTTTATCTTGATTATACAAATAAAAGCACTCATATTGATGATGCATTTTTGCTCCCTGACTTTGAAGCATCAGAGCTGACGACACCCGACTATGAACAGGCATTTTTAAATCTTGATGTTCGGATGTTTGAGAAAGAACTGAAACAATTTAACGGGACAAGAGCATTTTTTGCTAAAAACGAAAAGGAAATTATGAAAGAAAGACTATTAAATCACCTTTACCCCTTTGCCGAACATTACATTGCTGAAAACAAGAAAAAGATGGGGGAATCTTATCATAATCAGTGGAATGGTATGTTAGATACAATCAAACGATTTATCAATCAAAATATAGAAAACTACATTGAAAATCAGCTGGATATGATAAGTGATCAGGCGATTGATGTGCAGACGTTAAATGAAAAACATGACATACTCGTTTCGATACTAATTAAATATGAGGAGATGAACCTATCATGACGGCAAAACAGCATACGATTATGCTGGTGGATGGCATGGCGCTGCTTTTTCGTGGATTCTTTGCCACAGCATTTCGGGGAAATTTCATGAAGACGAGTAATGGGATCCCGACCAATGGTGTCTATCAATTTATGCGATACTTTCTGGATGCAGCAGACAAATTTGAGCCAACACATGTTGTTTGCTGCTGGGACATGGGGAGCAAGACGTTCCGGACTGATCTATACGATGGCTATAAGGCAAATCGTTCTAACCCGCCGGAAGAATTGATTCCACAATTCGATCTTGTCAAGGAAGTTGTGGAAGCTTTTGATATTCCTAACATAGGTTTGGAAAATTATGAAGCGGATGATTGTATTGGTACGCTGGCAAGGCAATATGCCAAACATCATGATGTTCTGATTTTAACCGGTGACCAGGATATTTTACAGCTTGTTGATGATGGCATCCGTGTAGCCATTATGCGCAAAGGAATCGGGAATTATGATATTTTTAAACAAGATACGTTTGTCGGGCAGAAGGGTATCCACCCAAGGCAAATCGTGGACTTAAAAGGATTAATGGGGGATACCTCGGATAATTATCCAGGTGTTAAAGGAATTGGTCAAAAAACAGCCTTAAAGCTGATTCAGGAATATGAAACGATTGATCAAATTCTTGATAATATGGACAAGCTTCCAAATGGTGTCCGGAAGAAAATTAGGGAAAACATGGATATGCTGCATTTATCAAGAAAACTCGCTGAAATCAGATGTGATATTTCAGTCGAGTGCATGCTGGATGACGCTTTATTTCATTATGATAAACAGATGGCGGAGGACAAGTTGGCCGATTTGGAGTTTGATCATTTAATGAAGTTGCTCCATTAATAAATGGAAGCCATCTTGATATGAGTTCCATTTTTCAATATGATACTCGCTTCCAGTATAATAGCTATATGAGTATTCCATCGCCAAACTTTTATGTAGTCAATCTCAACCCCTAAAGACTGTGTTTTTATAACGATTGTTGTCATGATAAGCTTTAACTCGGGAATGGTAATCATAAACTGAATAAAAAGAAGGTGATCACGATCGTTTATACACTGCAGGAAATTAACGACTGGCAAACAAGAAAACCAATACTCAAAGACATTCTTGCTTTAAATCCTGTATTTTGGATGAACCCGAATCTCAAAAAAATGAATGAAACAGCATCATTGCCATTTATGCGTGAACATATAGAAGAAGCCGAATTACGATGGCAGCGTTTTGCCCCATATTTTAAAAACGAATTCCCTGAAACGGCTGATACAAATGGCGTGATTGAATCACCTCTAATAAGGATCAGTCATATGAAAAGTCGCTGTTTCCCTGGTATGACTGGCGATTTTCATCTGAAGTGTGACAATGAATTGCCTATTGCTGGATCCATCAAAGCAAGAGGGGGTGTTTACGAAGTCTTGCAGTATGCCGAACAACTGGCACTTGATGCCGGGATGCTGCACGAGGATGATTATTATGACGTATTTTCAAGTGAACAATTCAAAACGTTTTTCAGTCAGTATTCAATAGGTGTTGGATCTACCGGGAATCTAGGGCTGAGTATCGGCATTATCAGTGCTAAACTTGGTTTCAATGTATCTGTATACATGTCAACTGATGCTAAACAGTGGAAAAAAGATTTATTGCGTGCAAAAGGTGCTGAGGTCCTGGAATTGGAGGGGGATTTCAGTAAAGCCATTTCTGCAGGCAGGGAAAAGACAATGGCAGATCCCAATGGCTATTTTGTTGATGATGAAGATTCTAAGCATTTATTTTTAGGTTATAGTGTTGCTGCTCTAAGGCTGGAAAAACAGCTGCAGCAGGAAAATATTTCAGTGAATGCTGATCATCCATTATTTGTTTACTTACCTTGTGGCGTAGGCGGATCACCGGGTGGCATCACATTTGGTCTTAAGCAGGTTTTCGGTGATGATGTTCACTGTTTTTTTGCTGAGCCGACTCATTCACCTTCTGTATTGATTGGGCTTGCCACCGGCGAAATGGATCATGTCAGTGTACAGGATTTCGGAATCGATAACCGGACAGAAGCAGATGGATTGGCTGTTGGTCGGCCTTCTCGTTTTGCGACAGCAATCAGTGATCAATTGGTAAGCGGGATTTATACAATGGAAGATGATGAATTGTATCGTTTACTGGCCATCCTTGCTGACAGTGAAAAGATCTATCTGGAACCGTCAGCAGCTGCGGGACTCATCGGCCCTGAACGGATATTTCCATATATCCGGGAACATAATATCGATCCAGGCAATGCCATTCATATCGCCTGGGCAACTGGTGGGTCGCTTGTACCTGAAAAAGATATGCAAAAGTTTTATAATAAAGGAAAGAGTTTAATTTAGGAAGGTTGTTTTATCATGAAAGTGGCTCAAAATATGACCGAGTTAATCGGGGAAACACCGGTTGTTCAATTACATGATATGGTACCGGAAAATGCAGCTGACATTTTTTTAAAACTGGAATCGTTTAATCCGAGTAAAAGTGTCAAGGATCGTGCGGCGTATAACATGATTAAAATGGCGGAAGAGGAAGGGCTGATCAAACCTGGTGCTACGATTATTGAACCGACGAGCGGCAATACCGGGATAGGGCTGGCGATGAATGCAGCAGCGAAAGGTTATCGGGCGATTCTGGTGATGCCGGACAACAGTACACAGGAGCGCCGGAACATTTTAAGAGCGTTCGGAGCTGAAGTTGTGTTAACGCCGAGCGAAGATAAGATGCCCGGAGCAATCAGAAAAGCGGAAGAATTAAACAAGGAAATACCAAACAGTTTTATTCCGCAGCAATTCGAAAATCACGCTAATCCCAATATTCACCGGACAACGACTGCCCGGGAAATTTTTGAGCAGATGGACGGGGAACTGGATGCATTTGTGGCAACTGCCGGAACCGGCGGGACCATTACTGGTACAGGGGAGGTACTGAAGAAAAAGCTGCCAGATTTGCATATTGCTGTAGCCGAGCCAAAAGGATCCCCTGTATTGTCAGGAGGAAAGCCGGGCTCTCATAAACTGGTTGGCACAAGCCCTGGGTTCGTTCCCGATATATTAAACACCTCAGTTTATGATGAAATTTTGCAGATTGAAGATGAAAATGCGGTTGACATGTTCAAAACACTCCCCCGAAAAGAAGGGATCTTTATTGGATTATCAGGTGCTGCCGCAGTGTATGCAGCCGTGAAAGTGGCCAAACGGCTTGGGAAAGGCAAAAAAGTTTTATGTATGGCACCTGATACAGGTGAACGTTATTTAAGCATGAATTTGTTTGATGCGTAAACTGGTGAAGAGCAGCTTAAACAGCCCGCAAGCTGCTCTTTTATTTTTTCATGTTTACGGATTCCCAATAATAAATCCGCGGCAATCCCCAATAAAGCCAGCAATCTTGTATAAGATAACCTCCCACAAAAAGTACCATTTGCCAATCAAGCTGCTTCATGTAATACCCCCTTTCCGTCTTAGTCTATTTACGGGCAAACCTGTCTAAGAACTGCGTATTAAAGGCATCTGTCACAGATGTATTTGCGGAGGCATATGGTATTGAAGAATTTGCATTCAGACAGGGGGAGAAAGATGTATCCAATCAATCCATATTTTAAAAACAATCCATACGTGTACCATCCATATGATCCTCAGCAAATTTATGAACAACATGTTATGTATCATGATTCCCGGCAGCAGCCAATCAGCGGTCAGGCTACTTGGACAGAAGGCGGACAGCTGACCAAATGTGGTATTCCCTGGTCAGATAATCTGTACATGACTGCGGCGGTTGGCGAAAATTCTCCATATCAATGCGGTCAGACACTTCAAATTATCTATCCAGTCACCGGAAGATCCATTCTGGTGGAGGTCGTTGATCAGGTATCCGGTTTTCCGGATAATCGTCTTAATTTACACCGCAGAGTATTTGAAACGTTAGGGGCTAATCCACAGCAAGGTGTCATCGATATTCAAATCCTACCAGTCTCACAAATGGAGCAGCAGCAGTGGGGCAGGTATTTATTGGAGATAACACAAACAGCATATCCCGGTTACAATGTGACCGAATACAGCTTTGCAGGTAAAACAGAGGAATCTGCATCACAAACAAGAGAAACTTACGAATATACCCTGCAGTCAACTCAAGAAACGATTACTGTACGGGCAAGTGTTGTTTATAACCCGAATAATAATAGGGTTATCTCGTTTGATATTAATAAAGTTTAATATTGATGTAACTTAACCTGGACATTAGTACCAGATGATTGTCTGTTTTGGAATGCTGACTTTTATTCGGATATAAACAGGCAATATTTAAGCCCATAGAGATAGTGCAAGGTATTTAAAATGATGGAGGTGACAACATGGCTGTTATAAGAGCTACAAATAAGCATATCAACCTTTTAGCAAGGTTGCTTAGAGCTGAAGCTGTCGGAGAAGGACAACTGGGCATGCTGCATGTTGGTGCTGTTACAGTAAATCGGGTAAGAGTCGAATGTTCTGATTTTGCGGGATTAGATAACTTGCCCGAAGTCATTCATCAGCCGACCGCATACGAGGCAGTACAACATGGCATGTTTTATCAAAGAGCCAGAGAAAGTGAAAAAAGGCTGGCCCGCAGAGTGATAAATGGAGAAAAGCGCTGGCCTGCTAAATATAGTTTATGGTACTTCAGGCCTGGAGGAGATTGTCCGGCGACTTGGTATGATCAGCCTCTTGTGGGACGATATAAGCTTCATTGTTTTTATGAACCAACCGGTGGAGAATGTGAGGAAGTCTACAGTACGTTTTAAGTGAATGGTAACACATCCAAGTTTAAAGCTGATTATAGTATGAGAAAATGTTTACAGGAAAAAGATCTTGCATGATAACGGACAGTACATGAGCTGTTCGTTATTTTTATTTTTTAGAAAAATATGTATAAATTATCTTTTGAGTATTATATAATATCATACGAACAAATGATCTGTTAAATTTATATGGAGGGATATTATGACTTGACAAAAAAAAAGGAGAAAACGAACACTTGCTGCGAATAAGATCATAAGTCTGTATAAGGATGGTATGAGTACAACAGAAATTGCAGCAAAGGCTAACGTTTCAGCAAGGTGATCTAATAAAAATCCATGGCGTCATGACGAATAAATCAAGTTCGATCAAATTACCTGAATTTCCGGATGAATAGGGGACGGGTTCGTGGAATAGGTGGCTCTGAAGCTTTCAAGATTTCACTGAAAAATGAACTTGAAAAATTAGGTTTTGAAACTAATTTTACGGAACATGGCACATATTATAGGGTTTATGTTAGTGGAAGAAAAACAATCAAATTATTTTCAAACTGGCTATACAAAGATAAAGGGTTATTTTTAAAAAGAAAGTTTGATGAATTTCAATTAGAAACATTACCTTGTAGGATTGCTAAAAGACAGAGGCTGAAAAGTACATAAAAATGCAGTTCAAAAAAGGAAGCTCAATAGTAATTGATGATATAAACTTACAAATTTTTGGAGTATATTTGTTATAATCTTTTTATCTTCTAGTAGACATAATATACATTATAGGAAGTTATATACAAAATGATGATCAAGTGTCTCACTAGTAAGTATTCTCATGATAGTGAGACAAAACGAAAATTCACGCTATAAAACACGATTTTTTTATAACGTGAATATCTCATGATAATTTGCTAATTTCCAATATACACTGCTTTTGGCCGGAAAATCGTATTGTTATTTACCTGCTCGATCGCATGCGCACACCATCCGACAACCCGGCTTGAACTGAATATTGGTGTAAATAATTCTGGATCCATTTCTAATGACTTCATGATGGCTGCTGCATAGTATTCGACATTGGTATAAAGATTTTGGTCAGGTTTGTGTGCTTTTAGAATGTTTATTGTTTCTTGTTCAGTTTTTAATGCCAAGTCTATCCAGTCCGGCCAATCTTCCAATTCCCGTATTTTTTCTTTTAGTGCCTCTGCGCGCGGATCAACCGTTTTATAGACACGATGCCCGAATCCCATAATTCGTTCTTTATTCTCAAGTTTTTTGTGAATGATTTCACTTATGTTATGCTCCGATTTAATTTCATCCAATAATTCAATCACGCCAGACGGCGCACCTCCGTGCAATGGTCCTTTCATGGTTCCAATAGCACTTGTGATGGCAGAAACGATATCGCTTTGTGTTGAAATGGTAACTCTAGCTGCAAATGTTGAGGCATTCAAGCCATGTTCCATTGTCAGGATCATGTAAGTTTCAAGCAATTTGGCATGTGTTTGATTAGTTTCTCCATTTAACATATATAGAAAATTTTCAGCGTGACCAAGCTGATCATCTGGCTTCACTTCATAGTTGCCGTTCATTTTCCTGTACCGGTATGAAATAATTGCCGGCATAAGTGCCATCATTTTTCGTGCCAGATCAATATCGGCAGTTTCTGTAATCTTTAATGATGATAGAGCTGTACGGAGCACATCCATCATTGACATGCTTTGTGGCAGCATGGCAATGATTTGTTTCGTATGTTCCGGTATATAACGGTGTTTTTTAAAATCCGTCTCAAATATTTTTTGTTCTTTTTCTGACGGAAAATGTCCATACAGCAAAAAATAGGCTGTTTCTTCAAATGAATAATGTTTGACCAACTGCTCAATCGGCAGTCCGCGATACTTTAAATCACCTTTCTGACCATCAATCAAGCTTAATGCTGTTTCCACTGCAGTGATTCCTTTTAAACCTGGTTTTAACATGACGCTCGCTCCTTCCCTTTTACTAATTCCAGTTTAAATCAATATATTAATTATTAAAATTTCATATTTTTTGTTATTATAATAAATATATTTTATTGATGAGGTGATATGGTGGATACACGAACACTGGAGATCTTTGTTGCTGCTGCGGAATATGAGAATTTTAGAATGGCAGCCGAAAAATTGTTCATCACGCAGCCCGCCGTAACCTTTCAAATCAGACAGCTGGAAAATGAAATCGGTGATAAATTGTTTGTGAAAAACGGCAGAAAGATTATACTGACAGAGACTGGCCGATTATTTCACCAGGAAGCTAAAAGAATACTCGGGCAGTATGAAAAAAGTCTTAGTCAAATAAATCGCTACAGACAGGGTTATGATAAAACCATTCGCATTGCTATCTCTCCCCTTCTTGCCGATACGATTTTACCGAGTGTGTTACGGGCATATACGAAACAGCACCCAAATGTTGAGATATCCATACAGGTTTTGGAGTCCAGACAAATCTCAGATGATGTGGAGAGTGGAAATGTTGATATTGGGTTATCATGTTTGCGGGGAAATTCCGCCGTCAATACGTTTAAATTTCATGAGGAATCTGTTGTCCTTGTAAGCAATCATGACGGTTACGATGCTGAATCTGGTCCGATCATTGATGCGAAAGAGCTTTTGGAACATAATATTATGTTGACCGATAATCATCCAGCCTACTGGGATGATATTAAAGCACAACTCAAAAAATATCTATCCCCATATAAGTTAATGAAGGTTTCACAGTCACATATTGCAAAGCGATTTGTTCTGGAAGGAATCGGGGTCAGTTTTCTGCCCAAATCAATCATCAATCGTGAAATTATGGAGGGAAGATTATTGGAAATACCAGTATCCTTTATGACATTACCAACTGCAAGCATGTACATTATTTATAAATATGAACATGAAATAGAACGTAATTTTATGGAATTCATCTCTAATTTTCATTTTAGTTAAAACAAAAAGCAGCCAATATGCGTGACTGCCTATTATTCCAAGTTTAAGATTCAAGGTATTGCTTGAGTTTGTTATTTAAAAGGTTATCCCAGTCTCATTTACCTCCTCCTCTCAACTTTTTATATTGTCATTTAGTAACTTTTAATATTTGACTAAATAGTAGCGTACAAAGTGCATTTTTCGAAAAATTCCACCAAAAAATGATAAGCAGCCAAATCAGCTGCTTTTTTATTACTATTCCAATTCAACTTTATTCAGCGGTTCTTTTGCCGGGCCTTCGATCACCTCGCCTGTATAGGAATATCGTGATCCATGGCATGGGCAGTCCCATGTCCGGTCACCTGAATTCCAATTCACTTCACAGCCAAGATGTTTGCATGTTGTATCGACAGCATACAACTGATGATCCTGGTCCTTATAAACACCTGTTCGTTTCCCGTTCACCCTGGTTACCGTTGCATCATCTGCGGAAAGGTCCTTCACGTTATCATTGGTATATTCAAGTTTCCCTCGTATCATATGCTTCGCAACATCTGCATTCATACTTGTGAACTTTCGAACATCTGGATCAGCTTGAAATCGTGATGGAACGTATAGTTCAGCATAGGGATTATCCTCATCCAGGATTCGGTCACTGATTATTTTGGCAGCGATCGTTCCATTTGTCATACCCCATTTGCGATAGCCTGTTGCAACAAAAACGTTATCCTCATTTTTCGTAACCGGTCCGATATACGGTACCTTGTCCATGGTCGTTAAATCCTGTGCTGACCACCTGTAAACAAATTCAGATATGCCAAATTGTTTTTCGGCATACTGCTGGAGTGCCTCGTAATGTTTCATCGTTGATTTGCCTTGCCCTGTTTTATGATTTTCGCCGGAAATCAGCCATAAGTCCTCACCATTCATATTGGTCGATCTGACTGATCGTGTTGGTGATTCAGCGTTGATATACATTCCTCCAGGATAAGTTTCGGATGTTTTAACCGCGACAATATAGGAGCGTTCAGGGTACATTCGAGTCGGATAAAACCCCTCGCCGTCATAAAACGGATAATGGGATGCCTGAATGACATAATTGCAGTTAATCCGGTGTTCTTCTCTAGTGACAATAGTTGGATGTTTGTTATATTCAATGTCAACTGCTGTTGTCTGTTCGTATATATCCAGACCGTTTTTGACAGCCTCATCGACAAGTACCTTTAAATATTTAAGCGGATGAAATTGTGCCTGGTTGTCCATTCTTAATCCGGATTTAACCGGAATGTCGAGTGGCACGCTGCTTGTTAATTCACTTGGAATGTCAAGTTGTTCGTATGCTTTCTTTTCTGTTTCCAACTGTGATACATATGAGTCTGAATTTGTAAAAATGTAAGCATCCTCTTGTCGGTGATCACAGTCTATCTGATGTGTTTGGATCGTGTCCTCAATCAGCTGTTTGGCATCCATACAAGCCTGATAATACAGGGATGCTTTGTCTTTTCCAAAATGCTGGATCAATTCATCGTAAATAATACCGTGCTGGGCGGTGATTTTGGCTGTTGTATGACCTGTAACCCCGTTCAACAGGTCACTTGCATCGATTAATGTAACTTTCATGCCTTGTCTCGTCAGCAAATAAGCTGCTGTGATGCCGGTGATTCCCCCGCCGACAATTGCGACTTCCGTTCTAATAGATTCATTTAGTTTTGGAAAATCAGGGAGTGAAACAGAATCTCTCCAGAAAGCTTGCGGAAACTGTGGGATATTTACAGAATTGGCCATATCATCAATCCTTCCAGGTATCATTATTCGTTATTTTTATTTTCACTCACTGATCAGGTTTTATTCATGGTCATCATCGGATCTTAAAAATAAAAAAATCGGGTTTATCGCCCGATTTGAATGCTATTTTAATTCAAGGAGTTTAGTTTTTAGTTCATCTTCCATACCTATTAATTCTTTCTCTGCCTGATGACGTTTTTCTCTGCCCTCAGTCTGAATCTGCATCGTTTCTTCTATCGTATTCAGCAGATTTTCCTGTGTTTGTTTCAATGTTTCGATATCGACCAGGCCGCGTTCGTTTTCTTTTGCCGTTTCGATTGAATTCGTCTGCAGCATTTCGGAATTTTTCAGGATCAGGTCATTGGTTGTTTCTGACACCTGCTTCTGAGCTTCCATGGCATGTCGTTGCCGTACCAGTGTCAGGGCAATGGCAATTTGATTTTTCCAAAGTGGAATCGCCGTCAAAATGGATGACTGGATTTTTTCGACGAGTGCCTGGTTTGTATTTTGAATGAGACGAATTTGCGGTGCGCTTTGGGTTGTAATCTGACGGCTCAGCTTCAGATCATGTACACGTTTATCCAGGCGTTCGGCAAATTGCATCACGTCGTTTACCTCTTGTACATCCATCTGATTGTCGGATGTCTCAGCCTTACGCTTCAGCTCAGGAATCAGTTCTGTTTCCAATTCTTCACGTTTGACCTCCCCAGCTGCGATATAGATGTTGAGCGCATCAAAATATTCCTTATTTTTGTCAAATACTTGCTGCAGCAGCTCGTTATCCTTAGTCAGAACACTTTTATAATTGTCGAGTTTCACACTGATCCGGTCAATTTGGGCACCCGTTTTCTGATATCTCGACAAAATTTCGTTTACAGAGTTGGAAATTTTTCCGAATAAGCGTGACATTACTCCGCGTTTTTCTGGTTTCAGCTCATCCGGGTCCACCTGCTCCAATTTTTTCATCAGGTTCTCAAGAACACTGTCTATTTCCCCAGTATCATTTTTTTGCACATGTTCCAGCATGGAATGGGAAAAATCGAGCAGCTTCGATTGCGCTTCTGTTCCATATTGGGTGATCGATTGGTAATTGTTTGCATCGATCTGTTTTGCCAGCTGTAAAGCCTTTTTTCGGCTCTCTTCAGGTAATTGATCGATCAGCTTGTCCGGTTTGTCCGTTTGGCTGGTGACATTATCCTGATTATCCTGAGCCCCGAACGGGTTTGACAATAGGTCATCGCTGTCAAGTGATTGTAGTATTTTATCATGTTCGTTCATTTCAATGCCTCACTTTCTTCTTTAACTGCTTTTTTGAATGATTGGTTGGCTACATCCAGTTCAAATTGCAGTGTATCTACATCGTCATGCAGCATCACATACAAATCTTTATTGATGGCTTCACCCAATGCCGTGATCGTTTGGCGTGTCTCATCGAGAGCTTGATTGATTTCCTTTGAGCGGGATGGCTGTGATTTCAGATAAGCATATTTTTCCATTAATGCCACAAGAGAATCCAGATGTTTGTAGTAAAACACTTCTGCCTGATAAAAACGGCGTGGTTCCTTTTTTGTATTGGCATATATTTTCCGGACGGTCACAAGAATTTTAATGTATTTTTTTGCCTGCTGCCAATTGCGGACACTATATAATGTCCGTTGCAGACGTTTGATTTTGGCTTTCGCTTCAAGAAGATTCTCGTTGATATATTTATATTCTTTTCGGCTTAGTTCTTTTTGCTGTAAATAGCGAAAAAACATGAGCTCTTTGATTAAAAAGTAACAGGCTCCACCAGCGATGACAGCATACAAGGCGGACATCAAAACAGCTGTACCAAAGGCAAAAAAACTGATCAAACCTGTCAGCACAGCTGCAGAGGTACCAATCAATGACTGTAATAGAAATTGGAAAAAGCGTCGCATATATGTCAGCTCCTATTAATCATCAAAAAACACGATTAAATGTCAACGTTGCCTATTATACGGAAACGATCAACAAAACGTTTCATATGTCTATTGTAAATCAACCTGTTCGATTTTCCAAAATATTAACAGAATAATAAAGGACTGAAAGCAATCATAGACTGCCTTCAGCTCTTTTTTTAATACTTTAGGGCAGGACCAGACATTTTCGATTCACCTCGCTGATGTCGTTTAAAGTTTCCCCTATTCAGTTTTCCTGCTGTTGGATTCAGAATATCATGCTGTATAACGGGTAACAATTCATTTATGAGCAAAATTACATTTATGTGACAATTATCACGAAAATTTAGTAACATTATTATCGAAATAATCAACTTGACGGAAAGCAATATCTTTTGATATAAGAGATGGAAATCGGGTAGTTTCATCTAAGCATTATACGGCCATGTATGATTAGGTACGATTCGTAAAGGAGCGGATAAAGATGCTGGCACATGTCATCGTAAGTGGACGTGTTCAGGGAGTCGGTTTCCGATATACGGCACAGCAGCATGCTAACCAATATAATTTAAATGGGTGGGTCCAAAATAAATCAGATGGTACAGTTGAATTGGAATTGGAAGGTGACGACAGTCAGGTGCATACATTTTTGAGTGAACTGGAAAAAGGATTCAGTCCATTTATTCATGTACGGGATATGCAGGTGGATACTCAACGGGAAGAAAAAGGCTACAGCGATTTTTCGATTCGATAATAAACAGCCGCTACCATAAGATAGCGGCTGTCTGTCTAACTTTCTTCAAAAAACTTGCGGTTCATTTCGATATACTTTTCTTCCTGTTCAGGTACTTCATCTTCCATATAAATGGCTTCGACCGGGCAGACAGCTTCACACGCACCACAGTCGATACAGATATCCGGATCAATATAGAACATGTCTTTTCCTTCTTCTATACAGTCGACAGGACAAACTTCTACACATTCTCCTGATTTTTCATTTATGCAAGGTGATGTAATAACAAAAGCCAAGCGAACTCCTCCTTCAAAGAAATAAAGAAAAGACCAAATCATTTCTTATACATATATAGTACAGAATATAGCGGCCTGTTTCAAGCCAGGTAACACATAGACAGCGAAGATACATAGTATTAATTATCCTGTTATGCTCGAGGAGTGATGATGTATGGAAGTTACCACCCGCCCGAATGATTCAATCCGGTTTTATAGTGAATTATTTGATGTTCCACTGGTTCTGATTGAACAATCCAATACGGAAATAAACCTTAATCAGCTAACGATTGGTCAAACTGTGCAAATACCGGGTTATATGGGACGTCCTTACCAGATAACTGGAAGCGATACACTATGGCATATTGCAATCGAGCAAAATGTCCCGTTCGATATGCTGCAATTGGCAAATCCTTCCATTGAACCCGACAATATGCAAATCGGCCAGCAAATTGTCATCCCGGAACGTGTCAACAATCTCATCATATCGGATTTGGATCATTATACATTTGATCAAATGGTACGTGATATTGACCGGTTACGAACGGTTTTCCCATTTATTGTCCAGCAGGCGATCGGCAGTTCAGTCATGGGAAAAGATATCATTGAATTGAGAGTAGGCACTGGCGACAAACAAGTTCATGTGAATGGATCGTTTCATGCCAATGAGTGGATAACAACTTCTGTGATGATGCGTTTTATCAATGAATACGCGCGTTCATTGACAAATAAAAAGCCCATAAGAGATGTGAATGCACATTCCTGTTTTTTGGAGACAACTTTATCAATTGTACCGATGGTTAATCCGGATGGGGTTAATCTGGTACTTGATGGTGCATCTGCAGCGGGTCCTTACCAGGATAACGTATTGGCGCTTAATGATCAGAACCCGGATTTTTCGAACTGGAAAGCAAACATTGCAGGGGTTGATTTGAATAAGCAATATCCAGCATTTTGGGAAGTTGAAGCAGCACGAAAACCTGATTCCCCGGAACCGAGAGATTATCCCGGGCCATACCCGTTATCGGAACCGGAAGCAATCGCAATGGCTGACTTGACAAAAAAGCGAAACTTCCGTCGTGTCCATGCGCTCCATACACAGGGAGAAGAGATTTATTGGGGCTTCAATGGCATGGAACCATCAGTTGCACGAGATATTGTAAATATATACAGTTGTGTAAGCAACTACAGGTCTGTACAGCATCTAGACAACTATGCCGGCTATAAAGATTGGTTTATACAGGAATTCAGACGCCCCGGCTACACGGTTGAACTGGGAACCGGTATAAACCCGCTGCCATTCGGCCAGTTTGAGGAAATATATCAGGAAACGCTGGGGATTATGCTGGCAAACTTATATTTGCAGAAATAACAGGCTGTTCGCCTGTTATTTCACTTCTTTAAAATAATCTTTATAAAATCCGCCAATCCGATTGCTGTTGTCGATAATGAAATAGAACTCATCTGTTTCATTTTTGACTTCATACTGTTTACCTGGGGTTAATTTGCCGTGGACAATAAATTTATCGGCGTCAGCATGCACACATTCAATTTTTTTAATGGTTTCGGTCTCTTCCCAATTTAAGTGAATCACGTTTATCTCCCCCCCCTGTTTAGTTTACATAATAATATTATTGTTAATTTATTCAAAAAGGTGTAAGTAATTTTCGTAGCCCTGTTCTTTCATCTCTTCTTTTGGAATAAATTTCATGGCGGCTGAGTTCATGCAGTAGCGCAATCCGCCTTTATCTTTTGGTCCGTCATTGAATACATGCCCCAAGTGTGAATCGGCTTGTTTGCTTCTCACTTCGGTCCGGATCATGCCATGGCTTGTGTCGGTTTTCTCCTCAACTTGGTATGGATCGACCGGTTTTGTAAAGCTTGGCCAGCCGCAGCCCGCATCAAATTTATCCTGTGAGGAGAACAGTACATCACCCGAAATGAGATCAACATATATTCCTTCTTCTTCATTGTTCCAGTATTCATTATCAAAAGGACGTTCCGTGCCGTTTTCTTGTGTGACACTGTACTGGATTGGGGTGAGTTTTGCTTTTAACTCGGACTTATCGGGATTCTGCTTCCAGTTTTGATGAATAAAGTCTTCTCTTCCTGACCCCTTTTTGTACAGCCGATAATGAAAAGACTGCTTTTTATAGTAGTCCTGATGTTCCTCCTCTGCTCTGTAAAAAGTTTTCGCAGGGAGAATGGGTGTAACAATCGGCTTAGAAAACTTACCGCTCTCCTCCAGCTGTTGTTTGGATTGTTCTGCAATTTGACGCTGTTGTTCATTTTGATAGAAAATAGCTGTCTGGTAAGATTCCCCTCTATCATTAAATTGACCGCCGGCATCGGTCGGGTCAATTTGCTGCCAAAACGTATTGACAAGTTCTTCATAAGGCATGATGTCAGGATTAAATGTGATTTGGACTGCTTCCACATGGCCGGTTGTATCCGAACAAACCTGTTCGTATGTCGGGTTTTCGACGTGTCCGCCTGTATAACCTGAAACGACACTTTCGATCCCCGGACGTTCATCAAACGGCTCCACCATACACCAGAAGCATCCACCTGCAAATGTAGCCAATTCAGTCGTCATAGTATACCTCCATTCACGATTATCCTATCCTTATTTTTTCGTTTTTAACAGAAAAAATCAAATCGTCTGCTTGAATTGGACTTATTAATTTTGCAGGATTTTTTAAATAAATAATTTGGGAGTTGATTCACCCGGTTTTTCCGAATCAATCTCTGTTTCGGCAGATGGGACTTCTTGATATGCATCTGCTGCTTCTTCCTCACTCTCAAGCTTGTTTTCACTTTCCGCATTTTCATCAGCGTCATCTTCATTCAACGCTTTCATTAGTTTAAACAGCATTGGCAGGTTTTTTACCATTGGCCCGTATTGCTGTACAATCGGGGCCGCATGCTGAACCACATTTAATACTTGCTGCACATTCGTAAGTTTTTGTGAAAAACCACTGAGCCGTTCCGGTGATAACAGACTTTGTGAAGCTTGAGGTGATAAAAATTGCTGTAATCCCTTAGATGCCGGTTGTTGGGGCGGCCTTCCCGGAAAAAATTCCTGATGCGGCATTATGCCATTCATAGGACGCTGTTGCTGAATAGGCCATACCATTATGATCCTCTCCTTCCGCTAAATTTACATGCGGGATAAAGTCACTTAGGTTATTGTACGTGGTCAATATGCATTAGTGTAGGCACTTATCCGTGAATTCATTTAAAAATGGTATGATTTAGTATTAACAGCAGATGCATCACCTGAATGATAAAAAACAGGCTGTAAATCACGGTCACTTTTGCTGCAATCTAAAATCCAATAGGTCTCTACAGCACATGATCGGAAACCGTATATCCCATCTTTTATTATGTTGGTCAAAGGTTGTAAATATGCCGATTTCATAAAATGGTGGTTCCCCTCTCATAAGTGAATATTTCCCGGGCAACCGCACGAGTCAACATAATGCTACAATATTAACATGGAATTTTGCCGAAAAATCAGGAATACAGTAATTTTATTTGTGTTTGAATGCAAATGCTGAATATCTCCAGTTAAAAATTGATCAAACGTTTGTTTAATTTTTTTCGCATTGTTATGTCACCGGTCTTCACTGGGAATATTATATGGTGTGACTGCATTTTTAATGGAATACGAACATATGTTTTTATATAATGGTATTTGAGGTGAAGAAAATGCCAAGAGATCGTGGGAGTATCAAATGGTCATCATTAATGCTGCCGGAACATGTGGAGTTGTTAAAAGAAATGTGGCAACATGATGGAAAAACACTCAAACCAACTGTTGATGAGCAGCAGACAGCATTGTTGGATGATCAACTGCTGGAGGCGTTTGAACTGCAATCTCCTGTTTGCCTGCGTATTTATGAAAACGGTGGTATCACTGAGCGAACGGGAATGATAAAAAAGCTTGACAGTCAAACAAACAGCATTCTACTGAAGATATCCGATCAATCCAATAAACGAATCGCGTTTCACGATATATTATCACTCACATTTATATAAAAGGCTCCGGTCATTCCGGAGCCTAATCCATATTATTTAGTTTATAGGCTTCCCATAGCTGGTCAAAGGCAGCTAAAGCATTGGCGAACGGACTGTTCCATTCCAGGTAGCTGCTAATTTCATGATAGTCCGCAGAATGTTTCGGGAAATCATGATCATAAAATATCCAGTCAGCGAGACGGCTTTTATCATCTGGCTCTTTTTTCCCTCTATAAGTCAATGAATAATGATAAAATGAGCGCATGTCACAGAACACCTCACTACTCAGGCATGGTTATTTTCCATGAACTCCTCGTGCTTTTTCAGCTTTTTGCGATAGATGATTTGGGAAAGAAAGATACTGATTTCGTATAAAAGAACTAACGGTATCGCCACAACAATTTGTAAAACAAAATCAGGCGGTGTAATCAGTGCACCGACAATGACAAGTATCAGATAGGCATACTTGCGCATTTTCCGCATGAAGTGCGGTGTGATAATCCCAAGCCGGGTAAGAAACATCGCAATAATTGGTATTTCAAAAAATAAAGCAAACGGTATAACAATTCGGAATAATAATTTAAAATATCGGTCGTATGTAAATATTTCGTTGAACATGCCATCATTTAATGAAAGCAAAAACGGTATAACCAGTTCGACAAAAATCAAATAGCCAAAAACAATACCTGTAACGAACAGAATGAAGATAACCGGTACATACATTAATGTCACTTTCTGTTCTGGCCTGGTTAAACCAGGTTTTATGAATAGCCAGATTTGCAGACATAATATTGGTAACGTACCTGTTATAGCGATCACACCTGCCAGCGTCAAATAAACGGATATAAGATCAGTCAGACCAGTGACACTCAACTTGAATGGCAAATCAGCTTCAATGAAACCATAAATTTCTTCAATATACATAAATCCTGCTGCAAAAAATATAACAAAAACTACTGCTGTCACAATAAGCCGGTTTCTCAATTCAGATAAATGCCCTACCACATTCATCTCTTTTTCATTTTGAAATTGCTCCTCAGACATTTGTCCACGCTCCTATTCCCAGCACAAAAGAAGATGTAAGGTTATTCCCCTACACCTTGTGAATAGCTTATTTCTTTGATGATGGATCATTGCTGGCATCATCCGAACCGATTTCTTTTGTCGCATTCTTGAATTCCTTCAGTGAACTGCCGACAGCCTTACCGATTTCGGGTAATTTGGATGGACCGAAAACGATTAATGCAATGATCAGAATCAAAATTAGACCAGGAATGCCAATATTGCCTAATCCCATCTATTATCACTCCGCATGATTATTTATTTTGATCATCTTTTACGATATCTTTCGTTTCTTTAACCTCATTCGATACATCACCGGTTAAATCCTGTGCCGATTTCTTGAATTCACGCAACGTATTTCCAACAGCTTTTCCAATTTCCGGCAGTTTTTTGGGTCCGAAAATAATCAATGCAATCACTAAAATCAGGATAAGCCCCGGAAAACCAATATTAGCCATAGAAGCACCTTCTTTTTATGTACTTAGTATGATGTTTAATGCAACACTGCATACACATTATCTGTAACTAAAATGACAATCATCAAATTCTGAGAACAATTAATAAACTGTCATAAGTTTAACATGTTCCTCCCTGTTAGACAACTAAAAAATGGCTTTAGGCTACAACTATGTCAACCGTTTGGCTTCTTCGTACTGCTCCGGATCATTCATATTAAAAAAATGCTTGTCGACAATTGTATCCGGAATTCCTGGAAATTCTGTTACATAATTGACATGAATGTGCTCAAACAGCGTCCGGATTTTTCGCTGATTTCTATCCAGCAGTTTCCTGATGTGCGGCAGTACATTTTTCGTATATATGCCTGACAGAGGATGCATTCTTTCATGATACACCGGGATGACTGCATCGGCGTCATATAGTGACTGAAGCAGATACTGATAAACATCCCGATGAATAAATGGCATATCGCACGCAACAAAGAGATAAACATCTGCATCAATGTGCGAAAGCGCTGTTTCTATTCCGGCCAGCGGTCCCTTGTTTTGATATCTGTCCGGATATACTGCCAGTCCAAGAAAACGGTAAGTTTCTGGATCGTTCGCAATGACTGCTGCATGGTGGCTGCATTTTTTTAATTCATCAGCTATATGTGTAATAACAGGTTTTCCGTCCATTTCCAGTAATGATTTGGTTGTTCCCATCCGGGATGATTTGCCGCCCGAAAGAATGACACTACAGATATGCATGCGCATACACCCTATCGATCGTATTGCAGGAAATAATAGTCATAAGGATTTTTACTGTCCTTTTCCCCTTTTTCCTTAGCTGTTAACTGCCATTGACTTTCCGAAAAATCGGGGAAGTATGTATCCCCTCGAAAAACGTCATCAACCAAGGTGACATACATGCGATCTGCATATGGCAGGAATTGCTTGAAAATATCGCCACCGCCGATGACAAAAAATTCATCAGCCGGATGCTGTTTGTTCCATGTTAAAACGGTACTGATGTCATGGATCACGTCTACTCCGCCGGGAAACGGATTGTGCTGTTTTGAAATCACAACATTATTGCGGTTTGGCAACGGTCTCCCGATTGCTTCATACGTTTTCCGTCCCATAATAATCGTATTTTCAGTCGTTTTTTGTTTAAAAAACTTTAAATCATTTGGTAAGTGCCATGGCAAATCATTTCGGTAACCAATGACACGGTTGCGATCCATGGCCACAAGCAATGATATCATCTGGCATCGCCTCCCTTTATCCGTTTAGACTGCGATTGGTGCCTTAATTGAAGGATGCGGGTCATAATCAAGTAATTCAAAATCGGACAATTCGAAGTCGAAAATAGAATCCTTTTCCTCATGAATCTTTAGTGTCGGCAATGGCCTTGTATGACGGCCCAGTTGAGTTTTCACCTGCTCGGCATGATTCGTATAAATATGAGCATCACCTAAAGTATGAACAAATTCCCCTATTTCCAGATCACATTCATGAGCTATTAAGTATGTGAGCAGTGCATAACTTGCTATATTAAATGGAACACCTAAAAAGATGTCGGCACTGCGCTGGTATAGCTGACATGATAGTTTTCCGTCCGCAACATAAAATTGGAATAACGTATGGCAAGGCGGCAAGGCCATATTTGGCACGTCTTCCGGGTTCCATGCTGACACAATATGCCGGCGTGAATCCGGGTTGTGGCGGATTGAGTGAATGACTTCTTTTAACTGATCGATGGTTTCATTTTGCGAGGTCTTCCATGCCCGCCATTGTTTTCCGTATATGTTGCCTAGATAGCCGAACTTTGCCGAGAATGCGTTGTCATTCAAAATATTTCTCTTGAAGATATTCATTTGTTTACGGTAAATTTCAGCAAATTCGGGATCCCGCTGACTGCGATTTCCGAAGTCGCTCATATCTGGCCCATCATATTCATCGCTTTCGACCCATTGTTTGAAAGCCCATTCGTTCCAAATATTATTGTTGTGCTGCAGTAAATACCGGATATTTGTATCACCTTTCATAAACCAGAGCAATTCACTGGCAATTAACCTGAATGGAACTTTTTTAGTCGTTAATAGCGGAAAACCGTCACGTAAATTAAATCGCATTTGCTGACCGAATACGGAATAGGTGCCCGTATTGGTCCGGTCCGTCTTTTTTGTGCCATTTTTGAGTATGTATTGACATAAATTCAAGTAACCTTGTTCACCTGTCATCATATTTCTCACCTCATAGTGCAATCTTAATATAAATCCTTTTTTGTATCACTACAATTTAATCTATTGTAACACAATCGTAAACTGGCTAGCGCATAATCAGGCTAGAAAAGACATAAATCTTAAAAAGCAGTCATACATGAAAGGGGATATTTGCATGCTAAATGGTACTATCGAACATGTAGTGAAACAATCGGTTTTGTATAGCTACGTGTTAAGTCAGCCGTTTGCGGTCTATGTCGATGCATATCCTGTACTTCAAAATGAGCAGCTATTGGAAGCAGAGCAGCAATTACAATACGGACAACACGGGGAAACCGTTAGAATCCTACAGCAAAAGCTGAATAAATTATCGTATTTTGATGATAAAATTGATGGCGATTATGGTGTCCTGACAGAACATGCATTAAAAAAATTCCAGGCAAATCATGAATTGAAAATCACTGGTCAGGTAAATATGAAAACGTTAAATACGGTTATTGACGAAGAAAAGAGACAATACAAAGAACAGTTGGAAGACTTGTCCGGTTCAATCCATCCGGGCATGGAAAGCTCAGATGTTAAAATCGTCCAGCGTGCACTCGAATATTTTGGTTACTATAAAGGGGAAATAGACGGTATTTATGGACCGCTTACCCAGCAGGCTCTTGAAGCAGCCGAAGAGGAACATGACACGGAACTAATTGATCATGATGCACTGAAAGCATTATATGAGGATGATCAGTCTGAACAGCAAAATCAACAGCAAGATGAACAGGAAGGGAAACAGGATGAAAAACAAACAACAAAAGAGGAATCATCACATGAAGCAAAACAAGTTGAGGTAAAAAGCACAAATTATCCGCAGGCAATTGAAGCCGCTCGAAACCAGATCGGCACGCCATACGTATGGGGTGGTGAATCACCAAGCGGGTTTGATTGCAGCGGATTTATTCAGTACATTTTTCAGGTGGAGGGTATCTCCCTGCCACGCACGGTAAGTGATACATGGAATTTTACAACACAGGTTGAGAGCCCATCAGTAGGGGATCTGGTCTTTTTTGAAACATATAAACCGGGACCTTCTCATATGGGGATTTATATTGGTGATGGGCAATTTATACATGCAGGAGAATCCCGCGGTGTTGAAATCAGCAAAATGAATAATTCCTATTGGGAGAAACGGTATTTGGGCGCCGGAAGAGTTCAATAAACAATCACTGGAAGGCTCCGCCCAGGACGTGCCAGTGCAGGACATGAGTGATTGTCACCACATTCTTTGTCTTAGGGAGATGGTTGCACCGGGATAAATATTTCATCTTTTTTGAATAAAATCCGTCTTTGTCACAAAACCTATCCATATAACACGATAAAGGCGGGATATTAATGAGTGGATTAATCGTAAAATTAATCGTATGTCCAATTGCCGTATACATTGCTTCATGGATTTTCCCCAATGTCGACTTTGGATATTGGTACCAGCCGATCATACTTGGTGTTGTGTTAGCTTTTGTAGGTTATTTTATGGAAAGAGCGATGTTACGGGAAGAAACGAATTGGCTTAGTGTCGGCATGGATTTTATAGCCAGTACACTGATTGTCTATTTTGGCGCTATGTTATTTGCTGATACAGCCGTAACTTTTTTTGGAGCCATTTTGACTGGAGCCTTGTTGGCAGTAACGGAGATTTTCCAGCATAACTGGCTGTTGTCTCATGACAGGATTGAAAAAGAGGAAACTGTACGTGAGTAATTGGATCGGGCAGATGGTGTGACACCATCTGCCTGATGTTGTTTGCCACGTTATTGCCATTCCGCGAAGAATTGCTCTAAATACGCTTCCATGAATCGGTGCCGTTTATCAGCCACTTTTTTAGCGGCAGCCGTGTTCATCAAATCTTTAAGAAGTAATAATTTATCATAAAAATGTTGAATGGACGTGTTACGTTGGTTCCCCTCCTGATCATGCCAGAGCAACTGTCCATTGGCAGCACCATATGCAAAAGTCCGTGCAATGCCGATTGCCCCGATTGCATCCAGCCTGTCAGCATCCTGAACAATTTTTCCTTCTAATGTATCTGGAATCCGCCCTCCATTGAATGAGACATCTTGTACAGCTGTTTTGATGGCACTGATTTCTTTATTTGTACAAATGGATTGCAAGAAAGTATCCATTTTATGAATGGCCTGGTTCCTGACGGAGAATAATTTTCGGTCACCTATATCATGGAGCCATGCAGCCGCTTCACAGATGAATGGATCTGCCTGTTCGCGGATTGCTAAATTGTTTGCCATACGAGCGACACGTTCCATATGGAAAAAATCATGACCGGTTACATCGTCGTTAAATATGGTATATACATAATCCTGAATGGCATTTAATTGATCAGCTTGATTCATTAAAACAATCCTATTACCTTTCCGTCCTGATCAACATCCATATTGAGTGCAGCTGGTTTTTCGGGCAATCCCGGCATGGTCATCATGTTTCCGGTCAGCACAACAATAAAACCGGCTCCAATCGATGGTCGCAATTCCCTGATTGTCACCGTGAAATGTTTAGGTCTTCCCAGTAAAGCCGGATCATCCGATAGCGAATATTGTGTTTTCGCCATACAAACCGGCAGTTTCCCCCATCCTTGCTGTTCATAAAATGCAAGCTGTTTTTTTGCTGTTTGTGAGAGCTCAATATCGTCAGCACCATAGACTGCTTGTGCAATTTTCCTGATTTTTGACTCTAGTGAATCATTCAAATCGTATACATAATTCAAATGCCCTTCAGAGGCATCTGCCTTTTCAACAACTTTCTCGGCAAGTTCAGTTCCGCCTTTGCCACCATTTGCCCAAACATCCGTTAAGGCGACATCAATATTTTTCGACTCGCACCATGTCTTAATAAAGTCAGTTTCAGCCTTCGTATCAGTAGGAAATTGATTTATGGCAACGACAAATGGCAATCCGAACATTTCAATTGTTTCAATGTGTTTCTCCAAGTTTCCCATCCCTGATTTCAGCGCTTCCATATTTTCTGATTTGAGGTCATCACGTCCAGCACCCCCGTGCATCTTTAAGGCGCGGACAGTGGCGACGATCACGACTGCATCTGTGTCCACTTTCCCGGCACGTGATTTGATATCCAAAAACTTCTCAGCACCAAGATCAGCTCCAAATCCCGCTTCCGTTACGACATAATCGCTCAGTTTAGCAGCTGTTTTGGTTGCCATTAGACTGTTGCATCCGTGTGCAATATTGGCAAATGGCCCGCCATGAATAATGGCTGGCGTGTTTTCGGTAGTCTGAACCAAGTTTGGCTTCATCGCATCTTTCAACAGGAGTGTAAGTGCGCCTTCTACTTTTAAATCCTTTACTGTAACAGGTTTTTCATTGTATGTATAGCCAATCACAATGTCAGCGATTCTTGCTTTTAAATCCTCAAGACTTGTTGCCAGACATAAAATGGCCATTATTTCCGAAGCAACGGTGATATTAAAGCCGTCTTCTCTTGGTACACCGCGTAAAGGACCGCCCAATCCAACAACAATTTGTCTCAGTGCACGATCGTTTATATCCATCACCCGTTTCCACTCAATACGGCGCAGGTCAATGTTCAATGTATTTCCTCTATAGATATGATTGTCAATCATGGCAGAAAGTGCATTATTAGCAGTTGTGATCGCATGCAGGTCTCCTGTAAAATGAAGATTGATATCCTCCATTGGCAAAACTTGTGAGAATCCACCGCCTGCTGCGCCTCCCTTCATGCCCATAACCGGTCCTAATGATGGTTCACGCAAAGCGATTATTGCTTTCTTATCTATTCTGTGAAGTGCCTGTCCCAACCCGACCGTTACAGTTGATTTACCCTCGCCGGCGGGTGTTGGATTGATCGATGTCACTAAAATAACTTTGCCGTCGGGTTTATCATGAAGTTTGTTCAGTAACGCATCAGAGAGCTTTGCTTTCGTATGTCCATATGGCTCCCAGTCTTCCGATTCCAGATTCAATCTCTCTGCAATATCTGCAATTGGCTTCAGTTCAGTATTCTGTGCTATTTTGATGTCCGTTTTCATTTAAAAGCTCCCTCCCAATCAATTTACTTCCAGTGTAACGTAACAATTGTGTTTTTAACACACTTATTTAATATTTCGTGAAGTGGTTTCATATAATTCTGAAACTTATTGTTATATGCGAAAAAAAATCGAAATTCATAAAGGCATTTTCTTGACTGAAGGACTAAAATGAGCTATATTAGAACACAAGCAAAGAAGATGTATGGAATCATTAATGACAAGCGGCTTCTATGGAAGTGGATGCAATAGTGATCCAGCACTTCTATGAGATGCTGCTTTTTAAATTCTGTTTGTCTGCTTTGTATTAACACGTTTTACGTGAAAGTTTTTAGGAGGCTTATTTACAATGGAAAATGGCGTAGTAAAATGGTTTAATGCGGAAAAGGGCTATGGCTTCATTCAGGTTGAAGAAGGAAACGATGTATTTGTCCATTATTCTGCCATCCAGGAAGAAGGATTCAAAACGCTGGAAGAAGGTCAGAATGTTACTTTTGACATCGTAGAAGGCGAGCGCGGCCCGCAAGCTGCAAACGTTGTTAAACAATAAATTAAATCGAACCATATATACGAGCGGTAATCTGACATGGATTACCGCTTTTTTTGGTTTGGTTTTTCTTGTCTTTCAGGATGTGTCACCGTATAATGGTTTCTGTTATAACATCACCGCGGTTCGCAAACTCCCGCGTTATCAAAACTAAGGAGGTATCCAAAATGCCAAATGAACTTATTTGGGTTTTATTTGCACTTGTTAACTTTACGTTATTATTAATTTTTTATCGGATTTTTGGGAAAATGGGTCTGTATGTGTGGATCGGAATGGCCACTGTAGTTGCCAATATACAAG
The DNA here is from genome assembly GCF_900112045.1 of Lentibacillus halodurans. Lineage (GTDB taxonomy): Bacteria > Bacillota > Bacilli > Bacillales > Amphibacillaceae > Lentibacillus > Lentibacillus halodurans. The sequence continues at coordinate 332,539 of NZ_FOJW01000001.1, read as the reverse complement.
TCCTGAAAACCGTTGAGTTGTTTGGACTCACTGCAACGCTGGGAAATATTATTTATGGTACAGCATACCTTGCCACAGATATTATGAACGAAAAATATGGAAAGGGTGACGCTAAAAAGGCTGTATGGCTCGGTTTTTCAACGTTAATCGCCATGATTATCATGATGCAGATTGCCCTTCAGTTTCAGCCTGGTCCGGATGATTTTGCACATGAAGCACTCACAACATTGTTTGAAGTAATCCCACAAGTTGCTTTAGGCAGTTTAGCAGCGTATATCGTCAGTCAATATTTTGACGTATGGGTTTACAATCAATTCAGGAAAATATTCCCTTCAGATAAATTCCTATGGCTCCGCAATAATGGCAGTACAGCCATCAGTCAACTCCTGGATTCTGCTATCTTTTGTTCGGTCGCTTTTTTCGGTGAATACCCTTTTTCTGTCTGGCTGGAGATTTTCCTCACAACGTATATCATCAAGTTTATGGTTGCACTTATGGACACACCGTTTATGTACGCGGCAAAACACATGCATAAAAAATAAGATAGCTGCGGCTTGCAGCTATCCTCATGTTTTCTTTTCTAAGTTACTCTGGTTAAAGCTTTTTCCTCACGCGGAATTCTGATCCTTAATAACAGCAGATGAAAAATCGGAAATATAAATGCTGTCAGCTGTGCCCCTACAAGAAGGGGAATGACGAACAGCTCAATCGCTACAATTATATAATTAGGATGTTTGATATATTTGTATGGACCCTTCTTAATAAGTGCTACTCTCGGCAACACAATTACCTTTGTGTTCCAAAATCTCCCTAACGTATGAATACACCAGATTCTTCCTGCCTGTGTTGTCAAAAAAATCACCAGCAGTACATAATTCATGTCGTTGAACAGACGATCTTTGAATGCGGTTTCGACCATGATGGATATAAAAAAACTGCAGTGCAGCAGTATAAACCACTTGTAATGTTTCTCTCCCTTTTCAATGCCTCCGATATGCTTCATCCATTTTTCATTACGTTTAGCAATGAACAGTTCAACAACGCGCTGTAAGATGACGGCCATGATAAAAATCCACATCCAAGTAGTCATGTTTCATTCCACTCCAATAATATTAGTTCTGAGCTGAATCCCGGTCCCAAAGCTGATAAGACACTTAGTGCATTTTCGGTGATATCTTCCTGCATCCATTCATGCAATACGTATAAAACTGTTGCTGAAGAAATATTACCGTGATTTCGCAGCACGTTATGCGAATGTTTAAACTTTGGCTGCGAAACCTGTAAAACGTCTTCCATTGCTTCCAAGACTTTTTTGCCCCCAGGATGGGCGATATAGGAATGGACGGTCTGACTGTTGACATTTATCTTATCCAAAAATGTATCAATGTGCCGTTGCCAAAAGGTGTGCACAAGCGCTGGGATATTTCTGGAAAAGACTACCTCCATTCCGTTATTGGTCATATTCCATCCCATGATATGATTACTTCTTTTCTTCGTGGCAGAGCTGGTGTTTACAATACGCGGTTTCGTATGCTTGCTATATGACAAATATGCAGATTGATCGCCCATGAGAAATGCTGCACCAACGCCATCCCCAAACAGCGCCGTACCAACCAGATTGCTCTTCTGAAGATCATCCTTTTGGAACGTGAGACTGCACAATTCACAACAGACGATTAACACATTTTTATCAGGATGTGCTTTAATCCAATCGTAAGCACGCGAGAGACCGATAGCACCTCCTGCACAACCCAGTCCCCACAATGGCATTCGGGCTGTATCTTCTGTAAAGGGACGTTCATTCATGATGTATGTATCCAATGAAGGTGTTGATATGCCAGTACTGGAAACAAAAATAAACATATCGACTGCTTCGTATGGAATCGCTTTGTTTAAAAATTGTAGATTGGTTAAACAGGAATCGATGGCCTTTAATGCGTATTTGATTGCAAGTCTGTGATAAAGATCATTTTTTTCTTGGAATGTGTGATGTTTTTGGAACCAGTCTGCTTCTACTGCAAGTTGCCTTTTATCGATTTGGGCATGATCGAAAACAGGTAAAAGCCGTTCAATTATTGTTGATTCACGGCTGCCGAAGATTTCCCTGACTAAGGTTTTGACCTTTGTCTGGGATATTTCATATGGAGGAATGCCTAAGCCTACTGAGCTGATCAATCTCACATCCTCCCCTTTCTAAACCTAGACATGCTTCGGACTTTAGTTTGGATGGTTTCATAAAAAATATTCAGGTTTTTGAATCATAACTAAAATAAAAGGGCAATATCATGAATAAAAAAACCAGGGAATTGATCCTCTGGTTTACGACTTAACAAATCCTATTGTTTTCTACCATAATATTGATAATAATTGGTTTGAATGAACCCGTTGAACAGCTTTCGTTTCTTGGCAGCTTTTCGGCCGTAAGCCTGTTCAAATGGTTCAAACGCGGTCAGTATATAGACACTCCATGACGGGTGGTCTTTCATGATTTTTCCCAGTTCCTGATATATTCCCGCAACAGCTTCCCTATCACCGATACGCTGTCCATATGGCGGATTTCCTATTAAATACCCGTTCGTTTTCCTGATAAACAGATCCTTCGCCTGCATTTGCTTCCAGGAAATAAGATCGCCAAGTCCTGCTTCTATCGCATTCTCCTCAGAAATATCAACCATTTTATGGTCAATATCTGATCCGGTTATATCGAGTTTCTGATCATAATTGGCCTTGTCCTCGACTTCTTCAAACGCTTCTTTCCAGTAACGGCTTTTTACCCATTCCCAACCTTCAGAAGCGAATTCCCGATTAAATCCGGGTGCAATATTCTGACCAATTAATGCTGCTTCAATTGGGATTGTTCCGGATCCGCAAAAAGGATCAATGAACGGATAGTCAGGTTTCCAGTTGGTCAACAAGATTAATGCTGCTGCCATCGTTTCCTTTAATGGCGCCTCACCCTGTCCGGTACGATAGCCTCGTTTGTGCAGTCCAGTACCAGATGAATCAATGGTTAAAACCGCATCGTCTTTATGAATCGCCACTTCAACTTTATACAAGGCACCTGTTTCCGGCAGGTTACCCGCTACCCCGTATTTTAACTTTAATCGTTCGGCAATTGCTTTTTTCACGATTGCCTGGCAATCCGGGACACTGTGCAGGGTTGATTTTACGGATTTTCCCGAAACAGGAAATTTACCCTGTTCCGTAATAAAATGTTCCCATGGCAATGCTTTTGTTGCTTCAAATAACGCATCAAATGTAACGGCTTTAAATTGCCCCACCTGCAGTTTGACACGATCAGCACTTCGCAGCCATAAGTTGCAGCGCGGAATTGCTGATACTGGTGCATTGAACATGACTTTTCCGTTTTCAACTGTTACATCATAACCAAGCTGTTTAACTTCTGTCGCCACAACTGATTCAAGTCCCATTGCAGCTGTTGCGATTAACGTAATATCATCAGTCATATGTATTTCCTTTCGTTCTCCGATTTATAATCAGTACCAGTTTACCACACCAGCTGAGCAAATAAAAAACCTTTCTGACAGAATCAGAAAGGTTTCCGATAACAATTTTAAAGACCATTGAATACTTGATAAGCCATGTTCTGTTCCGCTGTACTTGCACGGTGGTCAGCCTTGTACATCGGTCGTAATCATCTATCTACAAGTATTTTCCGGTACTTGTCCCTTTTTCAGTTCATTTTCCCTAATCAAGGGTGCCCCTACCAATATTTGGGTTGCTCACTCGTGGGGTTTACCGCGTTCCATTCGGACTGTTTCCAATCCGACTGCGTCACTGTGGCACTTTCAAGTGTACTCATCCATGTCTTTCGAGTTAGGAATTTTCCACTGCCGTTAGCCATTAAGACTACCTTGACTTATGATTTCGTCAAGCACGAACACTACAGGCGTCACAGCCTGTGTGAGCATGGACTTTCCTCTGTATATGTGGCATATACAGCGATTACGCAAGCATCCAATCATTTTCTATCAACAATTATAGCATATTCAGCCATGATATTCACTGGTAAATTCAAACATCACTCAGAATCATCGTATTTCTTGCCGAATACTGCTTTCTCAAGATTAGATACCCGTTTTAATATATCATAATTGACCTGATGGTTTGGTGCCGATGACCGGCTCCTAGTTTGATCGGATTGTTTTCTGAGCCGTTCATTTTCCTGCCGCAGCTTCTCAATATCCTGCTGGAACGCCTCATAATCCTGAATCACCGTGTCAAGAAATTCATCGACTTCTTCCTGATTATAGCCACGCATTGCAGTTTTAAATTCTTTTTCCAGTATATCTTTTCCTGTCAGCTGAATCCGATTTGCATTCATGTTTCAGTCACCTCAGATTTTTCATTTTTAACCATTTCAAAACGATTCAAAAAGCATGTCCAATTATATCTTTATTTCTGTTCATATGTATATATGCATTTTATTATCTCTTATTTTATAGTATAACATGATTACAATTCATTGTCTTATGAATACGTGCATAAAAAAGAAGCTGATGTTTATCAGCTTCTATCACCCAAGTCATCCGGCTGGAAGGAAAATGGCAATAATTCTTCCATTGTTACCGTTTTGGTATGATGATCTACGTTTGTCAGGTGAATCTTCATGTCACTGTCAAAAAACTCACTCATCACCTGCCGGCAGGATCCGCATGGAGGAACAGGCCGCTCCGTATCAGCTGCAACTGCCATTTCGGTGAAAGCATATTCTCCATCAGCAATGGCTTTAAAGATGGCTACCCGCTCTGCACAGCAACTGACTGGATAGGCTGCGTTTTCTATATTGCAGCCTGTATAGATTTTTCCTGAATGGCTTAACAATGCTGCACCAACAGGGAATTCAGAATACGGTACATATGCTTTATGTTTGATGTCCGTTGCTTTATCGACTAATTCTATGTTGTTCACTCTTTTCCCCCTCGTCTTAAGTAAATGGAAGGAAATTATACTTGAAAGCGCTACTTTTGTAAAGCACTTTAGTTATTGTTGCAATTCAGACAGGAGCTGGTCAAATATATAATGAACGGAGTGGTTTAACTCCATATATCGTTTTCGTTTGACATCAACATAATAACTATTCAGTAAAAGTAACTCCATATTTTCCCGTGTTGATGTTACCTGCTGGGGATGAAGGTTCACTTTCCGTTCTTTGACAGACTGGAGTGTTTTCTCTTCCCATTCGGCCAGCATTGCATAAACCGGCTCTGTGCGTTCCTTGACCATTTGAAAAAATTGCTTATCTTTTTTACTTTCAGGAGGATTATTGTCTTCGTATATAAGCCTTAATTGTTCCAGATCCTGCTTAAGCTGTCTGGTTTGCTGTTCTAAGTTCATACCATATCCTGCTCTCTTCTATTTTTCCTGATAGACTTATTTTATCATTCAGCCGGTTAAAAAGCATCTGTTATGACAGCCTTTTTTTCGAATGATTATAAGTAAACCGACTGGGTACAAGTTTTTTGATCTTTATTTGTTGCTTTCGATGCAGTTTGTTTACTGTATATGTTATGTGATGAAGTTTCTGCTGCTGGGTTTCATAATGATCCTGTATGCGATTGTCAGTTATCATGGTGATTTTTTGTTCCATTAAACGCAGCTGATCAGCCATGTCCGATAATGCATTTGTAAATTCCCGCTTCTGATTTCCATCCACTTTTTGACCTAATGTTGTCACTTTTATCATGCTATACACCCTCACTATATTTATTAATCACTATTTCGGTATAAAATCTGACTTCCCTTCCCTTTCGACAAAACTAGAAGAATAATGGCAAAACTAGTGTAAATTCACTGCAGTTTAGCCAAACTAACCAGTGTAAGGAGGTATCATTATGGTCAAAAGAAAACCATCCGAGCAAAAGACTGCAAAACACCACCAGAAAAAAGAAAATCGAAGCCGAAGCAAGAAATTAGACGGTCCAAATCGTCCATCTACCTAAACATCAATAAAAAAGGATTTGTCTGTCACAAATCCTTTTTTACATAAATAGGTCTTTTATGTGGTAATAAACATACATTAATTTTCGTCTGTTATAAAATGATTGTTTAATGTGCGGATCAGGATTTTCGGGATTATACTTGGTCCAATGATGCTTGATACCCCCTTTTCTATACCAATCTTTTCGAATAATATCTTGATGGGTGATGACCGGATAAACCATACGCAAGAGAGGCGCCTTTTCCGTTTGTATATTGAGGAACTTTTCGTAATCCCATCGTGATCCTGTATGCTCAACAGATCGTGCAAATTTAAGTAATGGATCATATACTCGGGGATGAAACATGATGGATGCAATCTTCTTTCCTAACGCAATGCGTTTGTCAATGTTTGTAAAATCATGTACAAAAGCACCATATAGCCGATTTGATTTGGTTGGTATAATGATGGCATTTAATAATAAAATGTCCTGCAGAAGGTATGGTGGACGCCAAAAAACACGATACTTAAAATAATCCTGGTTAATGACAGGACGTTGGATGACGTTTTGTTCATTGATAATTAACGCAAGCAATAGGCGTTTTTTATCATGATGTTCCCAGAAAAGTTCCCATTCCTGCTGCATGTACCGGGATACGTTGAGTTCAGGAAATAAATGGAAAAGTGGTTTATTGAGATTTAAAGAAAGCTGATAGACCAGTAATTGCGGATAGGCATCTGAGAAAATGAGCCAGTTAGCACGTTCATATGTCATAAACAGTCGCTTCCGCTGGCTGTTGGAGAGCATTTTCCGGAGTGGTGAAAGCCATAAATCGGTCATATTCCAGCCCGCATTACGGGAAACCATACTTGCGACGAATGCCCACTTTATCTCGGGAAAAGCCATATAAAAGTTTTGATAAGCTTTTGTCCGGGAAATGTTATCTAAATTGTGCTCATTTGTTTCAAATATTATATAATGAAGATGGTCAGCTTTTCCCCGGGCAGCAACCATATTACGACCTCATTTCTTAAATAATATAGTCAATTTCCGCGATTTTTGGTATGATACGGTAATACCATTAGGGGGAGAATACTACATGCATTATCCAAACGGAAAGAAAAACAATGGGTTCCACCAGCCTTCCGCAACAAATCGCTCAATGGGGTTCAGTAACCGGGGGATGACGCTGGAGGAGGATATAAATGCGACAAACAAGTTTTACCGGGATACGAATAAAGCTGTTATTCATAAAAAACCGACGCCGGTACAGGTTGTTAACGTCCATTATCCCAAAAGAAGTGCTGCCGTCATAACAGAAGGATATTTTAAGCAGCCTTCCACAACGGACTATAATGGTGTGTATCGAAGCCGGCATATCGATTTCGAGGCAAAGGAAACCAAAAATAAAACCAGATTTCCGCTTGCCAATATACATGCACATCAGATTAATCACATGAAATCCATATTAAATCATGGAGGTATTTGTTTTTTAATTATTCGATTTTCCGTTTATAATGAAACATATTATATACCTGCTGAAACATTTTTCCCATTCTGGGATGGACAATTTAACGACGGGAAAAAATCGATACCGTATGAGACAATACAAAACAAGGGATACAAAATTCCCTTTCATCTTCAGGCAAGGGTTGACTATTTGGCTATGATTGACCAGCTTTATTTTTAGATTGGAGGAGAATGAGTTATGGCAACAAACGGCCAATCTCGTACAGCAAGAAGGAAGCAAAAAAAAGCTGCAAAAAAACCGCTATGGAAAAAAATACTAATGATAACCGGTATCGCCATACTGGCTATTGGAATCGGTGTTGGAGCACTGTTCACCTATTATATTGCCACAGCACCGGAAATTGATGCATCAAAATTGGATACACCGTATTCATCAAAAATATATGATAAGGATGGTGAGTTGTTTGCCGATCTGGGAGCTGGTGAACAACGAACCAAAGTAGAATATGAAGAACTGCCGCAAGTGCTGGTAGATGCTGTACTGTCAACTGAGGATTCGCGATTCTTTGACCATCCCGGCGTTGACATATGGCGGGTTGGTGGTGCTGTGGTTGCGAATGTAACGAATGGATTCGGTTCAGAGGGTGCCAGCACCATTACCCAGCAACTGGTTGAACAGTCCTTCCTGTCGCCGGAAAAGGAAATTAGTATCAAAGTTCAGGAAATGTGGCTTGCCTTAAAACTGGAAAGAGAGTATTCCAAAGAAGAAATACTGGAAATGTATTTAAATAAAATTTATTACGGAAACAGAGCATATGGCGTCGGAAAAGCGTCAGAGCTTTATTTTGGAAAGACTGATCTCGATGAACTGACGCTGCCTGAAGCTGCCATTCTTGCCGGCTTGCCGCAGCGTCCATCCGCATATAATCCGTTTGAAAATCCGGATTTAATGAAAGATCGGATGAACACCGTGCTGAATCTTATGGTAGAAAATGGAAAAATCTCAGAAGATGAAGCTGAAGAAGCCAGACAGGTGGATATCCCTTCCCTGCTGACCGATAATACACCTGATCCAACACCATATCAGGCATTTTTGCAGCAAGTGCGTAAAGAAGTTGAGGAAAAGGTTGATGGGGCCGATATCTATACAGACGGTCTGGAGATCCATACAACGATTGATAAGGATGCGCAGGAACATGTGGAATTTCTGCTGTCAGACGAAGAGGATAACCCGATTAATTATCCGGAACCTGTCACGGACGAGGATGGTAATGAACACGATATGGAGGCAGGTATGACAGTGCTTGATACGGAAACCGGAGCGATCCGTGCCATTGGAGGTGCCCGCGGAGGCGTGGAAAATGACGGGCTGAATTATGCAACAGATATAAGCCGGCAGCCCGGATCTACATTTAAACCGATTATGGACTATGGGCCTGCCATTGAAGATAACCAATGGTCAACGTATCATCAGCTGAATGATGACGGACCATACGACATCGCTGGAAGTGATCAACAGATTAATACGTGGGCCGGTCAATATTATGGATGGGTCTCAATGCGTTATGCACTGCAGCAGTCACTGAACGTGCCAGCTGTCAAAACGTATGAAGAAATCGGCTCCGATAGGGCCAAACAATTTGCAGAAAGTCTAGGCATTGATATCGGTAATACAGACATGATTTTTACTGATGCGATCGGCGGCGGGAAAGTTGGAACAAATCCGCTTGATCTTGCCGGTGCCTATCGAGCTTTTGCCAATGGTGGTATTTATAATGACCCTTATGCGGTTAAAGAAGTTAAATTCCCGGACAATGGCAGAACCGTTGATTTAAAACCGGAACCAGAGGCAGCCATGTCCGAGTCTACGGCATACATGATAACAGATATGCTTAAGACCGCTATTTCAGAAGGAACGGGGGCACAGGCGAATGTTCCCGGACTGCCGGATGCCGGCAAAACAGGTACGACCACACACGATGAAGTAGAAGGTTCTCCGGATTCCTGGTTCAGCGGTTACTCGACAAATTATACGATTTCGATTTGGACCGGTTATAATGATAATAATATAACATTGCCGGATACGAAGATTCCGCATGCCTTATATAAAAACACGATGTCAGAACTATCACAGGACATTGAAACAGAGAACTTTACAAAACCTGACTCTGTCGTGGAAGTGCCGGTAGAAAAAGGATCAAGACCTGCTAAATTACCAAGTGATTATACACCGGAATCCGAAATAGTTACAGAATTGTTCGTTAAGGGAACGGAACCAAATGAAACTTCAGAGCAATTTGATCAGCTGGATCCGGTAGAAGGGCTGGATGCATCATTTGATGAAGATTCAAGAGCGATTCAAGTTGAATGGGATTATGATTCAGAAGAAGATGTGTCCTTCGAAGTAAGCGCCAGTGTCGACGGTGATCAGATGCAAGGTCTATCTTCCACTGGGGATACGTCGATGGAAATTTCCAATGTTGAGCCAGGAACAACATACGAAATTCAAGTTGTTGCTGCTGATAATGATTCAGAAGCAAACACCAGCGAACCTGCGACAACAACCGTTCAGGTGCCTGAAGATGATGCGGAAGAGGAAGAAGAAAATGAGGATGAGAATGAGGATGAGAATGAGGATGAAAACGAAAGAGGCAATATTCCACAGGTTAGCGGCTTAAATGCCAGTCCTTCCGGTTCAAATATAGAGATTTCCTGGCAGTACAATGGTCCGCCGGCACAATTTGAAGTAGCTGTTTCACAAGGTGGCAGCCAAATCCAAACGCAAATGGTCGGTTCAGAGGGAATCGTAATTGAAGGTGAGGGTGTTCAACCAGGGCAAACCTATACGATAACTGTGACGCCTGTTGGCCAAAGAGGTGCTAATCAGGATGTCAGAGGGGAACAGGCAAGAACAGAAGTTACAATGCCTGGCGATGATGATTCGGATAGATCTGAAGATGGTGGTGAGCCTGGAGGAACGTAAAATTTAAAACAAATAAAATAAAGAGGCAGTATCACAGAAAGGATGATACTGCCTCTTTTTTCATATTATTTCTCAGCCATTTCCGCTTTTCTTATTCGTTTTTGTCCTTCCCGGCACAAATCCAGCAGCGGGCATTCCGGACATTGCGGATTACGCGCTTTACAATGATATCGGCCGAAGAAAATCATCCGATGATGTGTATCAGCCCACTCATCTTTCGGCACTTTTTTCATTAAGGTCTGTTCCACTTCCAAAACGGAATCCTTCCAGCGGCAGATTGCCAAACGCTTAGCCACACGCTCCACATGTGTATCAACCGCAATTGCTGGTTCCTTGAATGCGACTGATGCAACCACATTAGCAGTTTTCCGCCCTACTCCAGCAAGCTTCATGAGTTCAGCTTTTGTTTTTGGCACTTCCCCATTATAGTCATCGATCAGCATTTGACAGAGCTTGCGAATGTTTTTCGCTTTATTACGGTACAGACCGATTGATTTGATATCCTGCTGCAACTCTTCCAGCGGTACTGCCAAATAATCCTCTGGCGTTTTATATTTTTTAAATAATGAAGCCGTTACTTTATTGACCAAGTTATCCGTACATTGAGCGGATAATAATACTGCAATGACAAGTTCAAAAGGATTATCATGATTCAGTTCACATTGTGCTTCCGGATACATCTCCTTCATGACATCCAGACAGTGCTGAACCTGTGATTTGTTTAGCATCCCCTTATTCCTCCTCCAGCCAGTTATAATAAATCGACGTATCTCGTTTTTGGGCAGCAGGATCATGTTTAGCAGCCTGATGCTCATGGAAAGCCTTACTTGCGTCACGAGCCTGCTCAACGGAATGGATCCCTTTCTTTTTCCAATCCCTAAGAATTCGATCAATGTATTTAAAATTCAGTTTACTCATCAGTACAGACTCTCTTAAAGCCGCTTTTATAAGGGAAGTTGCAAGCCCATCTTCATCCAGCCATGTATTGATCATTTCAATCTCAAATGGCGAAAGCGGCCTGCCAAATTCCTGTTCAAACAGAATGAATATCGTGCCCTCATTTTGCGTATCTTCCTCTTCTTTTTCCGCAAAAAGTGTTTCCCACAATGGATTAAGTCTATATGCTTCAGTGATTTGATGATGTTCATTTTCCAATTGCTCAATGGATAAAAAGTTTTTCTGAATAAGTTTGCGTAAAATATTGGCACATTCTTTTTCACTGATTGTTAAGTGGCTTGCCAGCTCATTTGGCGTCGGAAAATCATTATTTTCCTGCAAAAAACGGAGCAGCTGTACAATAACCATAACTTCCTGTTCGTTAAGGCCTAACTTTACATATTGATCAAGTAATTGAACAGGAATTTGCACCTGATTTAATAATATATCCTGAAATGAAATGAATTTTGTCATATATGGTACACCTCATTTCTAAGTATAGCACGTTTATGCAGCCGCAGATATAAATGAAACATCCAACAGTGAAGCTTGCTGTTATTCTCACTATTGGAGCGGAACAAAGGCTAAAACCGCTACGTCGTGTTGCAATGCCTTTGTGACCTGCATCGTGCAGTCCCGAACAGAATCGGGCAATTACGCAGTTGCCCCTATCCAAACGGCTTTGTAAACGTGAATGTCGGAGTTGAGGGTCTTACTGCCCGTTAAATGCGGGATAAAAATCCCCTGCTGACCATGCAAGGGATTGTGATTAAAAACATTCAGCTATTAAGGATATAGACGGTTCAGCAACCTTGGGAATGGAATGGTTTCACGGACATGTTCCACACCTGCGATCCAGGCGACTGTTCGCTCCAGACCCAATCCAAAGCCTGAGTGTGGCACACTTCCATATTGCCGTAATTCCAAATACCATTTATAAGCAGGTCCGGTCAGTCCATGTTCTTCATATCGCTGTTCCATCAATTTCAGATCATCAATCCGCTGAGATCCGCCGATAATTTCTCCATATCCTTCCGGGGCAATCAGATCTGCACACAACACAACTTCTGGCCTTTCAGGATCGGGTTTCATATAAAATGCTTTTATATCAGCCGGATAATTAGTGATAAAGACCGGTTTTTCAAAGCTTTCAGCAATTGCTGTTTCATGCGGTGCACCGAAATCCTCTCCCCATTCGATATCGTCAAAACCTTTTTCCATCACCAATTCCATTGCATCATCATAGCTGATTCTTGGAAATGGTGCCTGAACAGCTTCAAGCTTTGATGTATCCCTGCCCAGTGTCTGCAGTTCAAGTTTACAATTTTCCAGAACGGATTGTACGACAAAACTGACGTATTGTTCCTGAATTTCCAGACTATCTTCATGATCGACAAATGCCATTTCCGGTTCGATCATCCAAAATTCAATCAAATGTCTTCTCGTTTTGGACTTTTCTGCACGGAAAGTCGGGCCGAACGAAAATACTTTACCAAACGCCATGGCTGCAGCTTCCATATACAGCTGACCGCTTTGTGACAGGTAGGCATCTTCATCAAAATATTTTGTATGGAAAAGTTCCGTCGTACCTTCCGCTGAAGATCCGGTTAATATTGGCGGATCAATTTTTACATAATCATGATCATTAAAGAACTGATACGTTGCTCTGATAATTTCATTACGGATTTTCATTACCGCATGCTGACGGCTGGAACGGAGCCACAAATGACGGTGATCCATTAAAAATTCAGTTCCATGTTCTTTTGGCGTTATCGGATAATCCACGGCATCCTGGATCAGCTTAATATCACTTACATGCATTTCATAACCAAATGGCGACCGTGAATCTTCGGCAATTGTACCGGTTATGTACATGGATGATTCCTGTGTCATATTTTTAGCTAGCTGAAAAACTTCATCTGTAACATCATTTTTTGCGACGACCCCCTGAATAAAGCCAGTGCCATCCCTCAATTGTAAAAAGGCAATTTTACCGCTTGATCTTTTATTGGCAAGCCAAGCGCCAATCGTTACTTCTTTTCCAGCATATTTCGGTACTTTTGATATCGTTGTTTTCAAAATACTCCCTCCAAGACTATGATTGATGATTCATAACAAATCGTTTTATTCGTTTTGCTGCTTCTTTTAATGCGTCAACTGATATAGCATATGATAATCGGACGTTTTCCGGAGCACCAAATCCGGTTCCTGGAACTAAAGCAACCTTTTCTTCCTCGAGCAGTGCTTTCGCCCATTCGTCAACAGAGTCAAAACCATTTTGTATGACGGCTTCTTGTACATTTGGGAACAAGTAAAATGCCCCTTTAGGTTTAACGCATGAAATCCCTTGTATATCAATTAATAAATCGTATAATATGTCGAGTCGTTCACTGAATATATGCCTCATTTCTTTGGTTGGCTCCTCGTTTGTGCTGTATGCGGCCAATGCTGCATATTGTGCAATCGATGTTGGATTGGAAGTTGAATGCGAAGCCAGACTGGTCATGGGTTTGATAATGTCGGATGGTCCGGCTGCATAACCAATTCTCCAGCCAGTCATGGCATGTGATTTGGAAACACCGTTAATTATAATCGTATGCTTTTTGAATGGTTCCGAAATTTCCGCGATTGATATATGTTTGTCATCGGTATAAATTAATTTTTCATAAATCTCATCCGATACAATTAAAACATTGTGTTCCAGGCAAATGTTCCCTAATTCCTGCAGCTCCTGACGGGTGTACATCATGCCAGTAGGGTTGCTTGGTGAATTAATGATGACTGCTTTTGTTCTGGGTGTAATGGCTGCTTTGAGCTGTTCCGGGGTTAGCTTAAAACCGTTTTGTTCCTTTGCTTCAAGGAATATCGGTTTTCCTTCAGCAAGCTTGACTTGTTCAGGATAACTTACCCAATAAGGTCTAGGCACAATGACCTCATCATCTTTGTTCAATAAAACTTGAAAAAGCGTATATAAAGCGTGCTTGGCACCAGTTGTAACTATGACTTCATCAGTTGTATATTCCAATCCATTATCACGTTTGAATTTATTGACAATTGCCTGTTTCAATTCGGGTATGCCACCGGCCGGTGTATATTTGGTGAATCCATTTCGCATAGCTTTTTCCGCTGCTTCCAGTATGTATTCAGGTGTATTGAAATCGGGCTCGCCGACACCCAGCCCGATTACATCATGACCTTGACTCTTTAGCTCTTTGGCTTTTGCTGTAATGGCCAATGTTGCAGAAGGTGTTAATGTCTTTACACGATTTGCCAGTTCCATTTAATCACGCTCCTCATTGTATAACCGATTAAAACGAAGTACTTCAATTCTTGAACCATCCGAAACAGATAAATATTCCAATACATATCGGCCTGTATTATCTTCATAAGTAAGCTCCCATGCTGGTCGTTCCTCATCCTCTGACATAATGGCTGGTGTTATGTCAATCAATGTACAGGATTGGCATTGACTGTTCCAATTGGCTCTGATCTTTTTTTTAGCTATCATTTCTGATTGATTCAGACTTATGATGTTGGATTGGTTTTGGTCGAACGGATAAAAAACAATTTTGGCTTCAGCATTATCCGTTTGTCCATAAACCGTATAATACGCCTTTTCACCGTGAAACCGTTCGATTTTGTTGATTGCAGTTAATTCGGTTTCCGCCAGCACCTGCTTCTCTATTTGTTCAAATGATCCAGTTCGGTTTTCCTGAACAGTGTAATACAAGTAAATTCCAAAAACCAGGAAAACAAGCAGCAGCAGACCGATTATTCCTAATATCCACTTCAACCAGCCAGGCATAGCGCTCCGTGAAATCTGATTATTCCTCATTGACATCATCCCAAATCAGGCAAAACCCTGATGTTCATATCCATTATTTGTCCTCCAGTAATAAATGCTGTATGTTTTATCATATTTTGTTACTCATAGTGCCTGTGGCGATGCGAACACTATAAGTAACGTTGAAAATAAATAAGCAAGATCATATTATATAGTATAACAAGCATGACGGTAAATTTGTTTCATTTTATTTATTTCAACAAAATTTTTTTCCTGCCCCATACCACTTGGAAACTGATGCAACTGCTGTTGCATCAGTTTTTTTGATTTCAATCCGGTATTCAGACTATTCGCCGATTTTTCTCAATCCCGTTTTTCTCAATAACAAAACAGACGCCGGATTATTAAAACCATTCCTCTGCTTTTTCTAAAATTCGTTGAGTCGAATCATGTGTGATCGGTACAGGGGGAATTGAGTCAGTGAAAAATTTACCATATTTTGCTTTCATGATACGTGCATCACAGACAAAAACAATCCCCCGATCGCTGCTCGAACGAATCAGTCTGCCAAATCCCTGTTTAAAGCGGATAACGGCATTTGGCAAAGCCATTTCAAAGAAAGCATTCTTTCCTTCATGTTTAAACTGATTTGATTTTGCCTCATAAACCGGGTGATCCGGCGGCTGGAACGGAAGCTTTACAATGACTAAACATGACAAGTCCTGTCCCGGAATATCGACACCTTCCCAAAAAGAGCTCGTTCCCAGCAATATGGACTGATCGAACATTTGAAAATTCTTTTTTAATCTGGATCTGCTTCCGCTTGAGATACCCTGGGCGATCAGCATATACTTATTGATATCAATTGTTTCTCTTAACAAGTAATAAGCCTTTCGCAACATATCATAAGACGTAAAAAGTACAAGCATTCGCCCGTCCGTAATTTGTGCCAGTGAAATGATGGCTTCACATGTGGCGTGAATGAAATCATCCGAGTTGCCATACCTGACATCCGGAAAATCGTCCGGAATCATTAATTGAACTTGTTCCTGATAAGGAAACGGTGAATTTATTTTGGCCGTAATCAGGTTTTCTGAAGGCAGACCGAGTCTTGTTTGACTAAATGAAAAAGAATTTCTGATCGATAATGTAGCACTCGTTAAAATAATACTTTCCTTTTGACTAAAAAAATCATTGGCCAGCATTGTTGATATATCTGTTGGTTCGCTGTACAGATATACGGCATTTTTAGCCCCATATGCTTCCAGTTCGATCCACTTTACCGAATCATCATCCATTAAAAATAGCTTCTCCAGGCGATCTATAATGGATTGGAGTGCTTCCATATGTGTCGTCAAATCTTCCAAATCGTAATGATCGGTATGATTAGCTTTTACGAACTGTTGTTTGAATGATGACAGCAAATGAATCAGATCACGTAAATAAAATGTTAGCCTGGTGACCATTTCTTGAATGACAGTCCATTGAGCAGGATCTTCCATGTTTTCGTCAAATCGGTATTGGATTCTGCCAATATCACTTAGAGATTTGCTTTTTTGTTTCTGTTCCACAACATATTGGAACAGTGTTCTGAATAGATCATCCACTTCATTTTTGGTTTTGCTGAAAACATCATTCCATTCTATTCCCGAAAAGGCACCTGTATCATGATTTCCCTGCAGAACATTCAGCAATTCCCCAAGCCATTCACCATCATTTGCTTCACCGATCAGGTTCAGTAAATTCTGTACATAAACATAATGCAGTGTTAAACCATAATGTTTGGACGCCGTCTCTTCCAAATGATGCGCCTCATCGATGATGGCTTTATCATAGGATGGGAGCAATTGAAAATCATTAAACATATCTGTGCATAACAAAGCATGATTGGTAATCAGAATATCTGCCTGTTGTGCTTTTCGGCGGGCCTTCTGGTAAAAGGATCGTGAAAACCAGGGTGACGAAGGGTCAATTGTCCTTTCTGTATCTGTTGAAATTTGCCTGTAAAACAAATATCCGCTCGAGGGAAGCTGGATCTCATCTATATCCCCTGTTTCGGTTTCTGTCAGCCAGACGAGAATCATCGCTTTCGTAAGTGTTATATCATAATTGTCCGTCTGTTCAGAAGCTAATGCCCGCTCAAATTTTTCAAGACTGATATAATGCTGTTTCCCCTTTAGCAAGGCAACCTTAAAAGGAAAAGACACGAGCTTGCGGATAAATGGAATCTCCTCGTCAAGCAGCTGTGATTGAAGCTGCGTTGTATACGTGCTGATCACAACTTTTTTATTCGCTGTTATCGCCTCATAAACGGCTGGGAGCAGATAAGCTAATGACTTCCCTGTCCCCGTTTCTGCCTCAATCAGCGCATGATTTTTCGACTGAAATGCATCAAATACTGTTTCAGACATTTCACGCTGTCCTGGACGTTTTTCATATTGGAACATATGCTTTTCCATCGTTCCATCCGCTTCATAGATGGCATCAAGGAAGTGGCCAAAGGATATCTCGGTGTGCTGTTTTTCAGGATTGTCTTCAGCTGTTTTTTTTACGGCCAAGCCCCTGTAATTGTCCATGTTTTCATGTTTGTCATTTGCAAATGCAAGTGACTGCTGCTGCTCATACAGTAACGCATATAGATCCGATTTCAGGCCCGTCTCCAAATTTAACAAGTGGGTAATGGTTTCATAAGGTAATGACCTGAGTTTTTTCATTAGCTTTAAAAATAATTTGGCAGTCATATGTGCATCCGTTAATGCACGATGTGGTTCATCATGCACAATGTTCAAATAATCCGCCAATTGCTCCAATTTAAAGCCGGGAGCTTGCGGGAAAAGAATACGGGCAAGCTCAACCGTATCCAGTACAGGATTGTGAAGTTCAGAAAAACCGGTTGCAGCAAGTTCTCCATTTAAAAACCCCAAGTCAAACGGCACATTATGGGCAACCAAATAACTGTTATCAAATAAGGCTGATATTTCGGCTGCTTTATCCTGGAAGACGGGCGCTTCATAGACATCCTGATCCGATATGCCTGTTAAATTTGTTATAAAAGGAGGAATTGGTCTATCTGGATTAAGATAAGTGGAAAATTCCCCGGAAATTTCATTATTCTCGATTATTATAATGCCAACTTCAATGATCTTATCCGGGTTTACCGGTGAATGCCCAGTCGTTTCCAAATCAATCACAACATACTTTTCATTCATATTGCCACCTTGCTCTCATTTCTTCGTGTTGCCATAAAACATTATAAAGACCTGGCAAGCCTCAATTTTCAATGAAACCACTCGATTTCTCCGGAGTATATTTTCTGTGTTCCTTCGCGATCCGTCTGTACAAGCAATGCCCCATCTTCGGCGACTCCCGTGCATGTTGCTTTAAGTTCATTGTGGTTTATCCGGATCTTGATGGATTCTCCCATCCTGTAACCATATGATTCCCATTTATTTTTTATATTGGGAAAACCGTTTTGAACGAACATATCGTAGGACCGTTCAAAATATAGCAGTATTTGCTGAATGAGTTGCACAATCTGCTGATCATGGCCGGTTTCTAGTTTAATGGAGGTTGCTTTGTCGTTTATCGTGTCGGGAAAGTCATCATCGGTTTGGTTCACATTCATACCGATCCCTGCAACAATGTATTGTATCTGATCCTGTTCAGCTTGCATTTCGGTCAAAATACCGGCTGCTTTTTTATCATTAATTAAGAGATCATTCGGCCATTTGATTTTTGGATCTGCTGTTGTCTGCTCAGCAATTACGTCAGCCAGGACAGTAGCTGTCAAAAGCGTCAGTTGTGGTGCAAAGGCCGGTGGTATTGAAGGTCGCAAAATAATACTCATCCAAATCCCCTTATGCTTGGATGAATGCCACCTTCGTTCCATTCTCCCTTTCCCTTCTGTTTGTTCGTCAGCAATGATGACAGTGCCGTGTTCGGCATTTTCGCGGGCAGCCTGATGGGCAATCTGCTGTGTCGATGCTGCAGTTGTCTTATGTATGATATTTTTCCCCAGCCAGTTTGTTTTCAGTCCCCAGTGTACAGTATTGCCGCTTACTTTATCGGGGGACTGGACAATCCGGTATCCTTTCCGGCTGATACCTTCGATGATATACCCATCTTTTTCCAATTCCTTCATATGCTTCCATATTGCACTGCGGGAAATATGCAGCTTGTCTGACAGAAACTGTCCTGACACATATTCGTGATTACTTGATTCCAAAAGTTCAATTAATCGGTAACGTGTGGATTCCATTTTATCCATTCCTTTAACACATATTTATTATTGCTCAACTCCCCTAAAACGACCTGTTTTTCAATATGATTCAATGTTTTCCCTATCCACGGTCCTGCATTTGTATCCGGGAAAAGACTATGCAGTTCAGCACCGTTTATCGCCAAATCTTTTTTGGAATGAATTGGAAGAGAGCCTTCAATCTTTTTGACCATATCATCTGATAAAGAACTTTCAAACAATATGTTCACTAATGTAACGAAATTACTATAACCATAAGGACGTAATCGGTAAACAAGCCAACGGTCCAGTTCATGCTGTTTATAGTGAAATAACGCCTCACTCAAGGCTGCAGCTTCATACTTCATTTTATTGGAACATTTCCATTGCCTTGTCCATTCATCAATGCTAATAGCCGGTTCAATAAAATGGAACATGGCGATAACTGCGCCAAACGAATGTAATGGTTTTATTCCCCGAGGCAGCTGTTCAATCATATGGGGATTTTCCCGCAAAATGGGCAGGTGCTCTGCTGCATGAATCAATTTAAAATAATACAAGCCCGTTTCTATATATGCGCCAGCAAAAAATTTGGCAGTTTCCTGAACAATCCGCTCCATGGCAATCGTCTCTATTTCACTTAATACAGATTTCGCTGCATTCAGAACATTTTCGTCAAGGGAAAAACCTAATTGACTGGAAAACCTGAGCGCACGCATGATACGTAAAGGGTCTTCTTTAAATCGCTCATGTCCATTCCCTACCGTCCGAATAACCCCTTTTCTTATATCGTTTTGGCCATCAAACAAATCGATCATTACCCCGTTTTTATCCATTGCCAGGGCATTTATTGTAAAATCACGCCGTTCCAAATCCTGATTAATCGTTTGAATAAATTGGACCGAATCTGGATGGCGCTGGTCTGAATAATCACCGTCCACCCGAAATGTTGTCACTTCATATGATTGATGACGATGTCGCACAATGACGGTTCCGTGTTCCACACCTACTGGAATGACTTTTTCAAAAATCTGCCTGATGATGTCTGGTGATGCAGATGTGGCAATATCAATATCACCAATTTTTCGTCCAAGTAATAAATCTCGGACACATCCTCCTACAAAATACGCATCATAGCCGTATGTTTCAATTTGTTCTAATACCTCAATTGCTTGTCTGAACTGTCCGGTTAATACCACCAGCATCACCATTTTCAGTGTTCATTAATAAGTTCATCATATAAATCAATATACTGCTTGACGATATCCTGTGAATAAAACAGGTTTCTCACGTGCGTTAATGCATTTTCAGAAAACTGCTGTAACAATTGTTCATTTTGCAGTAATTCAACTGCATACGCTGCAGCCTGCTCAGTATCACCCAAGTCGACAATAAACCCGGATTCATGATGTTTGATCACTTCAGGAATACCGCCTATATTTGTCCCGATACACGGAACTTCACAAGACATTGCCTCAAGAAGTACTAGTCCGAAGCTTTCCTTTTCAGACATTAATAATTTCAAATCTGAGATGGATAACAGATCAGTGACATTCTTTTGTTTTCCTAAAAATAATACACTATCCGCAAGTCCTAGCTTTGATACAAGCTGATACATTTCCGAATATTCAGGGCCATCACCGACTAACAGAAGCTTTGCACTGATTTCCTCACGAATTTGCTGAAACGTTGAAATAACATCCTGCACGCACTTTACTTTGCGAAAGTTTGATATATGAATGATGACTTTTTCATCTGGTGTGATACCATATTGTTCCCGGATGGAATGAGCATATTTTTTTGTATATTCTGCTTCATTCACAAAATTATATATAACATGAATAGCTTTATCAACACCAACCATTTCCTTTGTTTGTTCCACAAGACTATAGGAAACCGCTGTAACGGCATCTGATTGTTCGATACCGTGTCTGATCATTTTCTTCAGGGAATGGTCGATCCCGAGAACAGTAATATCGGTGCCATGTAAGGTTGTAACAATTTTCACATCATGTTTGGCAATATCTTTAGCCAGTATAGCACAAATTGCGTGCGGCATGGCATAATGAACATGAAGGATGTCGAGTTTTTCCTGATCGATTACTTCCGCCATCTTATTGGCCAGTGCTAGATCAAATGGTGGATACTGAAAAACCGGATAATGATTGAGTTCCACCTCGTGATAGTAAATATTGGAGTGAACCCGATTTAAACGAAATGGCAGACTGGAGGTTATAAAATGAATTTCATATCCCTTCTCTGCCATCATCATGCCAAGTTCTGTCGCGATGATGCCTGAACCGCCAACCGTCGGGTAGCATGTAATACCAATTTTTTTCATATTTGTTTACCTTCTTGTCCATGCTTTGCATTGTTGCGCCATTCAAAGTCACCTCTTGCCAGTGCTTGAACCATAATCTCAGCTGCCGCAGGATTAGTTGCCAAGGGAATCACGTGAACATCGCATAACCGCATTAGTGCACTGACATCGGGTTCGTGAGGTTGTGCCGTTAAAGGGTCCCTGAAAAAAATAACGGCATCCATTTCATTATTGGCGATCTTAGCGCCGATTTGCTGATCACCGCCAATGGGACCCGACTGAAACCGGTGAATCGGCAGTCCGGTCCCATCCGCGATATTTTTCCCGGTTGTCCCTGTTGCAAATAAATGATGTTCTTTCAGTACATGTTTGTAGGCCATTGTAAAATGAATGATATCTTGCTTCTTTTTATCATGCGCAATCAACGCGATATTCATCGTATCCCCGCCTATTCAAGTATGTTTTCCAATCCATAGACCAGTTTGTTTAGCCCCATCACCTTGTGAACGGAAAGTTTAATTCCCTCCATAAAAGATGCACGGTTATAGGAATCATGGCTGATCGTTAATGTTTGACCGGGACCGCCGAAAAGTATTTCCTGATGCGCGACAAGTCCAGGAAGCCGCACACTGTGAATGTGGATGCCATCTGCTTCAGCCCCCCGTGCACCATCCAGGAGTTCCTTTTCGTTTGGATTTCCTTGCTGTTTGCTTTCCCTGGATTCCTGTATCATGTTTGCTGTCTTTACGGCTGTACCAGAAGGCGCGTCCAGTTTTTGATCATGATGTTTTTCAATGATTTCAACATCGGGCAAATATTTTGCTGCCGTTTTGGCGAATTGCATCATCAGTACAGCGCCGACAGCAAAATTAGGTGCTATGATACATCCGGTACCGTGTGTGATCGACAAATCTTCCAGTGCATCAATTTGTTCTTGTGAGAAGCCTGATGTACCAACAACAGGACGTATATCATACAAAAGAGCCAGCTTTGAGTGATCAAATCCGGCATCAGGTATGGTTAAATCAATTATTACATCTGCATCTGTCTCCTGAAAGCATTGCTCAGGATCGTCAAATACCGGAACATCTAAATCCGGAAGCTGTTCAACATCTTTTAATGTTCTGCCGCCATTTTGCCTGTCAATACATGCAACAAGGTCGAATGAATCTTCATGATTTACCATCTGAACCGCCTCAGATCCCATTTTACCACGCGGACCTGCTATAATGATTTTGATTTGCATGGTTTATCCTCCTGTTACGTTTATTGGTTCGTCATTTCTAATCCCTATGTGTCCAGCGATCTTTGTCACGAGTTTCTATCTTGCTGATAGACGTATGGAATGCTTCTGATAGATCAATATTAAGCGAGTTGGCAAAACAGGTCAAAACAAAGAGGATATCACCGAGTTCCTCTTCTACAGTATTCGATTTTTCAGAAGCTTTTTTTGGCTTTTCACCATAGTAATGGTTGACTTCACGGGCTAACTCACCCGTTTCTTCACTGAGCCTGGCCATTAAGCTTAATGGTGAAAAATAGCCTTCCTTAAACTGGGAAATATAGTTGTCAACTCTTTTCTGAATGTCGTTCGTACTATAATTTGGTTGATCTGCAGTCATATGAATCGCCTCTTTACTATATATCTAATCTCTTTTTATGTTAGCTAAAAGGGATCATTTTGACAAATTATTGGACTTTTTGGCTTTATCCCGCATATAACGGGCAGTAATCCCCCGACAAACGGGGTTTAACTCCCCGTAAATGTCCGATTCTGTTCAACTAACATTCAGTGGTCACTGAATGAAGTTTCACTTTATCCCGCATATAACGGGCAGTAATCCCCCGACAAACGGGGTTTAACTCCCCGTAAATGTCCGATTCTGTTCAACTAACATTCAGTGGTCACTGAATGAAGTTTCATTTTATTGTCCTTTGCAGGCAAATTGTCTATAATAAAAGGTATCTAATTGGGTGGAACGGAGGTTTATTGATGATTTTCGGATTAAAACTGAAAAATATCTTTTTTATATTAGTTGGTTCTGCTATTTTTTCATTTGGCATTGTTCATTTTAATATGCAGAATAACCTTGGCGAAGGTGGTTTTACTGGTATAACATTGCTTTTATATTTTTTATGGCAGTGGGACCCGGCCGTTTCCAATATCGTCCTCAATGTTCCGGTGTTTTTTATCGGATGGAAGTTCCTTGGCCGTAATACCTTCATCTATACAATTATTGGAACGATGGCTGTCTCTTTGTTTCTGGCTATTTTTCAAATCAAGCCATTCCCTATTGACCTTCAGTCTGATATGACGCTTGCAGCTTTGTTTGCTGGTGTGTTTATTGGTGTTGGGCTAGGCATGATTTTCCGCTACGGCGGTACAACAGGCGGTGTGGACATTATTGCAAGGCTTGTCAATAAATACGCCGGATGGAGCATGGGAAAAACTATGTTCCTGTTTGATTTCATTGTGATTGCAACATCCATTGCGGCATATTTGGACATGGTACAAGGGATGTATACCCTGCTGGCTGTATATATAGGCGCACGAGTCATTGACTTCATCCAGGAAGGTGCTTATGCAGCACGTGGGGCAACCATCATATCCGGTCAAAGCGATCGTATTGCAAAAACAATCATTACAGAGATGGATCGGGGTGTTACGGTGTTAGATGGCCGGGGCAGCTTCACCGGCGAAAAACGGGATGTGCTTTATTGTATTGTTGGAAGAAATGAAATTGTCCGGTTAAAAAATATGATTCATAAGATTGACCCTCATGCATTTGTGGCCATGAGTTCAGTTCATGACGTCGCTGGAGAAGGGTTTACCCTGGATGAAAATAAAAACCCGATAGACTGACCGAAATACAATTGAGCTCATTGTACATACACCTATTTGTATAACTACAATCGAATGCCGGAAGCAAAAGTGGCATCATGAATTTTAAAAATATGCCACTTTTCCCTGGCTCTATTTGATTGTAACAGTCAGTAGAGCCCAAATATAAAAGGGATGACATTTGTATTGTCATCCCCTGCGTTTATAATCTCACGTTACATTCCTATTTTAATCACTGCTTGCTGCATAAATCAGGATAAACCGGACCAATTCAGCAACAGCCACCAATGCAGCAGCAACATATGTGAGGGCGGCTGCGTTCAATACCTTCTTCGTTTCCCGTTCTTCGTTATTCCGGATAACGCCTGTTGAAACCAGTTGAGCCATTGCTCTGTTTGAAGCGTCAAATTCAACCGGCAATGTCACTAACTGGAACAACACAGCTGCCGACATGAAAATGATTCCAAGCAAAAGCATTTGGCTCATACCAAAAATAATCCCGGCAAATATGAGGAAGAACGAGAAGTTGGAACCGGTATTGGCGATTGGCACCAATGCATGTCTAAACCGTAAGAACGCGTAATCCTGCGCATCCTGAATCGCGTGCCCCACCTCATGTGCAGCGATAGCAGATGATGCCATAGATTGCCCGTGGAAATTATCCCTTGAAAGATTTACTGTCTTTTTTCTTGGGTTATAATGATCGGACAGCGTTCCTTTAGTTTCCTGAACCTGTACATCATAGATGCCATTATCATTAAGAATTTTTCGTGCCACTTCAGCACCTGTCATTCCTGATGATGTTGCTTTCTTGGAAAATTTATGATACGTTTTTTTCACCTTGGATTGTGCCCATAAGGGAATAATCAACAAAAGCGCAATATAGATTAAATAACCGCCAAGACCACCTAGCATGTTCATTCCTCCATCACTTTTTATATACATTTCTTATCGTCAATTTTAGTCAAAAACGCTTTTATAGTCAATTATTTGAATCGTCCTCCGTCTGTTTCTTTTTTTCTCCTCTGTATTTTCTCCAGCTGACATATGTTAATGTAATGGCTATCGAACCACCAACAATTCCGACCATCCAATAAAAGGGGGTCATATTCACGTTGGCGCTGGATGTTGCTGCAATTGGCAAATACTGCTGAGCTGAGGCGATGATAGGTGCTGACAATTGAAAGGATATGTATACCCCGATGACGGCAATCAGCATATGTTTTGTGCATTTCATGGTGATCACCTCACATAACATCTTCATCACTAAATGTATGTGCGGAATACTTAATATATAACAAGTTAAGTGACTGATTTTTTTTGCTTTATGGTCAGTATATATCCTATCCATATCGATACGATGCTCAGCCAAAACGTAAAATAGCCAATTTCATTCATATGTACTGTTAAAGATGAATATACGGGCATTTGTTCAAATACGTAATCAATCACATCGTTGTGCAGCGTCCAGATGGCAGCGAATACAATATGCCGTAGTTTAATCGCATAAAATGGTGCATACAATAATCCTTGGATTGCCATTGCACCATGGGAAAACATAAGCATGTAACCGGTCCAGTCCAAAGATCCTTCAATCAATAATGTCAGCAGATTCATGACAACTGCCCAAGTACCGTACTTAAATAACGTGATGATGGCAAGTGCTTCAATGTAAGGAACGCTCTTTTTGAGTAGGAAAAACAATAAAAAAACCGTAAAAAATAAACTAGCTGTCGGGCTGTCAGGAACAAACAGCAGGAATATATCAGGTGTACTGGATAGTTGATGCCGGTACCAGTAAAAACCGTAAATCGTGCCTAATAGGTTAATGAGAAACAATAAAACTAAGAACCGTTTATCCAGGAGTATGTATCTGATCATTGCAAAAGTCCCTTCTCATACAATCGTATTAAAAACACCTTTACCAATTTTGTTTGGCAAAGGTGTTTTGAACGACATGATCATTTGAATTATTCTTGTTCATTCACCGAAACAATAAATTCAGCGAGCTGATCCAATTCATCGTCAGAGCCTGTAAACTGATCCGGCGGCATTGAACCAATACCATTCTGGGCAATGTCTTTAATTTCTTCCGCAGAACGGTCGATACCGATTAACGGCGGTCCGGCGGCTCCTCCTTGAAGGTCTTCGCCATGACAGCTCATACAATTATTTTCAAATATGGCATATCCTTCAGATTCCGTATCAATATCCGCTTGTTCTGATGGCGGAACTGGTTTATTAGCTTCTGCACGCTGTTCCCAGTCTACATGTGATGCAGATTCATATGTCAGCCAAACAACAGAAACTAAAGCAATCAGCATCATTCCGACTGCAACCGGACGCTGATGAGGACGTCTTCCTGGTCCCTTGTCAAGAAAAGGTGCCAGCAGCAATCCGCCGAATGCCAAACCAGGGATGATCAGGATACCAAATAAAATATATGGTCCACTGGCAAAATCATATTTTAGCAGCTCATATAAGAATAAGAAGTACCAGTCCGGCAAAGGTATATAACCGGCATCGGTCGGATCAGCCATTCCTTCAAGCGGAGATGGATGGGCAAGTGTCAGGCAAAGAAAGCCTACTAAAAACACAGATCCTGCGAGCCACTCTTTTAATAAGAAATTGGGCCAAAATGCTTCTGTCCTGCCGGGATATTCTGAGTAATCCTTTGGTATGTTCGGTTTGCGTTCTGCGGAGATTCGCGAATCCCCGACAAACTTCATTCCCTTACCCTTATGCACAGCTTAACCTCCTCTTTATTATAATGGTCCGGATATTCCTTGTTTACGAATTAATATAAAGTGTACGCCCAGTAAAGCAAACAATGCAGCAGGCAGGAAGAAAACATGGATTGCAAAGAATCTGGCCAATGTCTGGGCACCGACAATTTCTTCATCACCAGCCAGTAATGTTTTGATATCCTCTCCAATGATTGGAACATCCTCTGCAATGTTCAAACCAACTTCTGTTGCAAAGTATGCTTTATTGTCCCAAGGCAGCAAATAACCTGTGAAACCCAGACCGAGAATGGTGAAAAATAATAGTACACCAACCATCCAGTTGAGCTCACGCGGTTTTTTATATGCGCCCTGAAAAAATACACGTAAAGTATGTAGCAATAGCATTACAATCACGACACTGGCTCCCCAGTGGTGCATACCGCGCACTATCTGACCATGCGCAACTTCAGTCTGCAAATAATAAACAGAACGCCATGCATTTTCAATATCCGGAACATAATACATCGTCAAAAACATACCTGACAGTATTTGAATGACTACCACGAAAAATGTCAATCCGCCAAAACAATAAACAAATGCGGAAAAATGATGGGCCGGATTAACATGTTCAGGAACTTCGTGATCTGCAATATCGCGCCATAAAGGTGTAATATCTACACGCTCGTCAATCCAGTCATAAATTTTTTGCAGCATTACTTGTTACGCCTCCTCTCTCGGTTGTGCTTTACCAAGGAACAACATTCCGTTTTCAATTTTGTGCTCATAAATATCCAGTCCTGCTGTAGGCGGTGTTCCCGGAACATTCTCGCCGTCTTTATAATACAACCCGTCATGGCACGGGCAGTAAAAACGTTCCGGATGTTCTTCGCTGCCTTCCCATGAAACAACACAGCCCAGGTGCTTGCAAATCGGGGAAAGTGCAACGATCTCACCATTGTCATCTTTATAAACCCATGCGGTTTGACTAACGGTGGATTCATACCAGCCATCCTCTTGATCAACTTCCCAGTCTACACGCTGTGGTTCATTTGTAATATCTTCTTCAGCAAGCTGCACATTGGTGAAATCACCTTCAGCTGAATCTTGCTGCAGCACAGGATCAATCGCCATTCTTAACGGTGAAACCATTAAGCCGGCTGCCATAAATCCTCCTACACCGGTAAGTGTATAATTCAAAAATTGTCGACGGGATACTGGTTGTTTGTCTTCACTCATGATTTTCCCCCCTCTATACATTTTTTCACGGACAAGCTTATAAAATCAGATTACTAGGACAATACCATGATAGCGCAATCTGTTGAGCGGGTCAATATAAATCCATTTGCACCTTCCAAGTGCTATCAAGTTGTATCAAAAAAACAATTGTCATTGAAAAAAGTACATGTATATTTTATTTAACCTTTCCAATAGGTCCGTATAAGCTCACTCACTTGTTGTACCTGATTGCGGATAATGGGCTGGATTTCTGTCGGCTGCATTGAATCTGCCGTTGCTGCCGGAAGCCAGATCAGGGTTCCCTTTAATCCTTGTTCAACCTTTTTCCAGCCGGAGTCGGATGACACGAAAAATATATGCTGGAATGGCTGTGATTGTATATCATCGATCCATGCATTCATTCGATTTATTTCTGTTTCTTTATCAACTGATGCTAAATAGTGATAATCCGGCGACAGTAATATACGGCCGCTTAATTCCTTTTCAAGATCACGGGTGAATAAAGATAACACCTCTCGTTGAAAGGCATTTTTCTCAAGGCTCGCATCATTCGATAACTGAAAAGGTATTAAAGGTACAATAATGGTGTCCACATATTCTTTTGCCTGAATATACTGCTGCAAATCCTGTTTTACCCATTTCATAGTATACTACCTGCCTTTTTGTCTATTCTTCACGAAAAGAAAAATTTCATATCAGCTTCCATGTTATCCCAACAGCACAAAAAAAATCAACCTGTTACGTTTATCAGAAAGGTTGATTTGAATTTATGCTATTCAATTTATGCAGTCTTCCGGTTAATTCAATGAAGGATTCCTGATCCCGTTCATCCAGAGCCTGGTCTATTTTTTTACGGATTGATGTTCGCTGATAATCGTAAATGGTCTTCTCTAATAACCATTTTGCCCAATCCTGATCTTTCTTGGTTATGAAATAATCATTGGGAAGGAATGGATTTTCTACGAGTACTGCCGCATAAAAAATATTTCGGTATGATTTTTGAAAATTTAATTGAATATATAATGGGTCGTGCTGGTTCATGCGGATTTCATGAAAAGCCTTTTCAGCATCTGTTGTTACAAGCTGTTTTTTATAGAAGCGGAACGGTACTTCATCTGAACAGTGACTGGTCATGATTAAACCTCTGGGGCAAAATTTAGCTTCCCGGACAAAATGCACATTATCCAGCAATCTTTGGTGGTTAACAATATAATTGAGAATCCATACGCTTTCCCGCTTTTTTAATTGATAGTGATTTAAGAACCATTGAATAAAACTTTTTTTATCTTTGGCAGAAACAGGCGTTTGCATTTTTACAACGAACCTCCCCAAAAATAGTTCGTATGTGCTATATTTCTCTTGAATGCTTTAACCGCTCTACATATTCCTCGATATCCGCATCCAGCGGCTGTATCCTCAAATATGCTTCAAATATTTGAATAGCTGAATCGACCCTCCCCTCTTCTGTCAGAAAATAGCCGTATTCTTTCAGGAAATCACTGTCCTGGTTTAAGCTATTATATGCTTCCTGGTAATGTTTTAATGCATTATTAAGCGATTCTATTTCGTTATACGCGCGGGCTAGCTCCCATTCATAAAGGGGATCACTGGCTCCCATATTTTGAATATCGGCAATCAGATCGATAATATGATCCTGTTTATCCTGCTGTTTAAATAATTCAATCAAAAATAATACAGCTTCTTTATAATCGGGGTCAAGTGTGACTGCTTCCCTCACCCACTTTTCACTTTCATCCTCTTTGCCTAGCTGGTGAGCCATTGATCCTGCAAAAAAGTAAAGTTCTTTATTGAATTCATCCACTTGAATACCCTGTTTGGCCGTATCGTAAGCCTCGTTCATCATGTCTTCATCCTCATAGGCTTTTGCCAATTGATAATACGCTGTATGATAATACATATCTTGCTCAATTACATGCTTCCAGGCTTGGATGGCTATATCTCGGCGGCCTGCATGCATGGCTGTAAAACCATATTTGAACAGGGTGTCCGGATCTTCACTGTCAATGTCCTGATATGTTTCGAGTGCTGTTTCATATTCCCCGGATGCTGCATATGCCTCAGCCAGCCGGTCGTTAATTGATACATTCGCTATTTCTTTTGCAACAGCGAGTATTTTTTCATAGTATGTGATGGCCTCACGGTAGTCCCCATTCGAAAACAGCAGTTCTCCCAGTGCAAAATTGATAATGGGTTCATTTGGCTCATAATGTTTGGCGGCCAATAATTTTTGTTCCGCTACTTCAAATAACCCTTGTACCTGATAAAGATCTGCCAGCTGCATGAGTGCTTGTACATAATCGGGGTCTTCTTCTCCGATTTCATTCAATAAATTAATGGCTTCTTCATCATTGTCCTGTTCAATATACACATCTGCGAGCATAATTTTTATTTCACTTTCATTTGGAAACCGATGTATCAATTCCTGTAAAATATCAGCTGCCTCAGCTAAGAAACCCCATTGAATGAATAATTCTGCAATGGTGAATTTTTCCTCATCATCTGCTTTTGGCAAATAATCTTCAAGCAGTGATATTGCCTTGTCGGATTGCTTTGATTCCATTAGGTGAACAGCTTCCATTATCGTGGTGTCCATGAAGAACATCCTTTCTTAATCTCGAACTATCCCAATCCATTTCATCATACAGAAAACATTTTCTATATTCAAACAGAAAAGAATCTGCCTGAAACAGATTCTTTACCGTTTACTGGATATAGTCTGCAAATCCCGAAAAAACTCAGGATACGAAATGGCAATTGAGGAAATATCGTCAATGATAACGTCTTGTTTTGTAATCAATGATGCTATGGAAAGCATCATGGCTATGCGGTGATCATTATACGCCGCTGTTTTTCCTCCTGTCAACGCAGCGTCACCTTTTATAATCATGCCGTCTTCTGTTGGTTTGATCTGTGCCCCAAGACGGGTTAAGCCATCTGCTGTTGCTTTAATGCGATCTGTTTCCTTCAGTCGCAGTTCTGCTGCATCACGGATAACGGTCTCACCTTCAGCTTGTGTGGCTGCCAGAGCAATAATCGGCAGTTCATCAATCAACCTTGGAATGATGTCACCTTCAATGACAGCTCCTTTAAGCTTCTGGTATGTAACGGTAACATCTCCAAACGTTTCTCCGCCAATCGTCTGTTTGTTTGAAACGTCTACCGATGCCCCCATTTCCGCAAGTACATCCATGATTCCGGTACGAGTATGGTTCAGCCCGACATTTGACAAGGTCAGTTTGCTCCCGGGAACAATTGCCGCAGCTGTCATAAAAAATGCCGCCGATGAAATATCACCAGGAACGTGTACATCAGCAGCCGTGAGAGGCTTTTGACTAGTAATGCGGATACGGTGGTTTGTTTCAGCTATATCTGCTCCGAATGCTCGCAGCATATTTTCGGAATGATTTCTTGAAGGAGATTTTTCGATCACTTCCGTAGGTCCTTCAGCAAATAAGCCGCCAAACAGGATCGCTGATTTGACTTGTGCACTTTTGACAGGCAATATATAGTGGATACCTTTAAGATTTCCTCCTCTCACCGCCAGTGGCAGATAGGTTCCGTCAGAACGTCCGTCAAACCTTGCTCCCATTTTTTTCAGCGGGGTGACCACGCGGTCCATTGGGCGTGATGCCAAGGAAGGATCACCGTATACGGAAGTGAAAAACGGTAATCCGGCCAGTACGCCAACCATTAGTCTGGCAGTCGTTCCTGAATTGCCGTAATATAGCGGTTCTGCAGGTTCTTTAAAGTCATCCGGTCCATTGCTGTTTATTTTTACCGAAGTGTCATTCTGTTCAATTGAAACACCGAACTGTCTGAATGCACCTATTGTCCGCATGCAGTCTTCACCGGTTAAAAAATTGGTGATGTTTGTAGTTCCTCGTGCAAGAGAACCCAATATGACAGCACGATGTGATATTGATTTATCACCGGGCACTTGCAGATTTCCAGTTAACGGACCTGATGCAGGTGTCAATGTGACTTCATTCAACTGGATTCACTTCCTTTCTATTCTTCCAGCATTAATTCATAACCGTTACGCTGTAAAACTTGATAGCTTTTGAATTGTTCGTTTTTTGTGGAAACACTTAACCGCAAAACACCTGTAATGCCTTCACGTATCTCCAGTATTCTTATGTTGGTAATGCTGATTCCTTCTTCTGCCAGCAGATTGGCCACCGAAGCAATGGCGCCGGTCTGATCGCGAATATCGACATATAGATCATAAAAAGCCGGAATGGCTCCTTTGTCTTTGACACCCAACCCGTCACGGTAATCTTTTGCCTCCTTCAAATAGGCTGTCAATTCACTCTTGCTGTCATGCTCTAGCATTTGTTTTAATGATGCCATTTCATCAATCCAATCATCGATCATTTGCACCATTTTCTGCTTATTGTGATAAAAAATATCCTGCCATAATTCTGGATTGCTTGATGCTATTCGTGTTACATCACGAAAACCCCCTGCAGCAAGTTGTGGAATGAATGCATGTGTACCCTCCCATTTTTTCGCCTGCTGGACAAGAGCTGAAGCGATCAGATGGGGAAAATGTGATATAACCCCGGTCATCTCATCATGTTCTTCAGCCTTTAATTTAATCATGCGGCTTTTTGTTCCCTTTAATAGTTTTTCAAGGTTGTTCAGCGCTGCATTCGTACAATTAGAGGATGGAGATAACACATAAATCGCATTCTCAAACAGATGTCCTTTGGCTGCTTTAATCCCCCTTTTATGAGAGCCTGCCATGGGATGGCCGCCAACGAATTGAATGTGCTCATTCTTTAATGTGTTTGCAGTATCAATTACCGGTTTTTTGACAGATGACACATCCGAAACAATCACATCATGGTCGAATGCAATTTGTTCCAATTGATGAAGAAATTCAATTGTTTCAGTGATTGGTGTTCCCAAAATAATGACATCGGCTTTTTGGGCGGCTTCTGTTACATTTGCGCAGGATTCATCGATCATGCTGTTCATCAGTGCAAATTCAAGTGTCTTTTGATCGATATCATAGCCAATAATATGATTTTCTTCTGGTTCACGGAGACTTTTTGCCAAAGAACCGCCGATCAGTCCAAGTCCGATCATTAAAATTGTTTTTTTCACGCTCATGATCCCTCATTTATGTTGTGGTGTAATTGATACAATACTTCCTGCAGCTGCTGCATATCCGTCTCATTGCCAATGGTCACCCGAATTGATTCAGGAACGCCAAGTCCTTCACCCGGGCGAACAATGAATCCTTTCTCAAGCAAATGCTGGAATACTTGTTCACCGCTGATTGGCGTGGAAACGAGCAAAAAGTTTGTATGGGAATCGAAATAGTGCCATCCGATCGAATCCAAAAATTGTTCGAATGACTTTTTAATCATGCTATTCCTGGAAACTGTATCTTCAATAAATTCATCATCCTCCAGTGCGAGCAATGCTGCATGCTGAGCAATTGATGACGTATTAAATGGCCCCCTGACAACATCCATTGCAGTTATTAATTCATGATTTGCTATACCATAGCCAACTCTTAAGCCTGCCAATCCATACGCCTTGGAGAACGTCCGCAGAACCACTAAATTATTGTACTGATTCAAATGTTTCAATACATCCGGGTGCAGTTCACCGTTAATATACTCAAAATAAGCTTCATCCAAAACAACCAGGATATCTTCCGGGCATTTTTCCATAAACGCATAGAGTTGATCACGGGGAATCAGACATCCAGTTGGATTATTCGGAGAACAGAGCCAGACAACGTTTGTTTTGTCGTCAATTGCCTCCAGCATTCCGGTAAGATCGTGATACCCGTTAACCGTGGGCACTTCTTTAACTTCAGCACCTTCGACGAGTGCATTGTGCTTATACTGCGGAAATGTCGGGGCTGCCATGACGGTATTAATCCCCGGGTATAAAAAGGCACGCCCAATGATTTGCACAATCTCATCCGTCCCGCTTCCGAAAATCAGCTGGTTTTCCGAGACATCCAGCTTTGCTGCCAGAGCATGCCTTAAGTCAGTTGTATAGCCATCAGGATAGATGTTCAGAGCTGATGGCTGTCTGGAAAAATGATCAGCCACTTTTCCGGAATAGCCAAATGGATTTTCGTTTGATGCCAGTTTGACAATCCGATTCAATCCATATTCCTTTTTAACTTGTTCGATTCGTTGACCGGGCTGATAAGGTGTCATTTCCTTTAATATATTTTTGCTCTTCATGCCGTATCCCGTCCCATCTATTCGCTTCTTTGTTTCATTTCTATCTGAAAATCGTATAAATAATTCAGTAATTTCTTGTCGCTTATCTCCATTAAAGCCGGTCGGGCAATATCCTGTAAAAGCACCATCTGAATCGTGGTGTTTAATGTTTTCTTATCTTTTTTCATTTTTGCCAATATTTCAGCCGGGTCGATATATGGCAATTGCAGCGGATAATCGTTGTCTTTGAGCCAAGTATATAACTGTTCATACGGAAGCTGAATCGCATAAGTTTTTTCACTTACTCTGATGGCAAATAATAATCCGATAGCAACCAGTTCTCCGTGTGTCCAGGAACCGTATCCGAGGATGGTTTCCAAGGCATGCCCCAATGTATGTCCAAGATTAAGATATTTTCGTACGCCTGATTCGTGTTCATCGATCTCCACAATTTCCGCTTTGATATCAATTCCTCTTGTTAACTGCTCAATTAGTTTGTCACTGGTCAGAAATGAAAGATCTGTTATGATTAATGAATGATACAATTCCTTATCTGCAAGTAAAGATTCTTTTAATAATTCGGCATAACCGGATCTTAGTTCATGGTCATTCAGTGTATGAAGTGTCTGTACATCATAGATGACAGAAGCCGGGGCATAAAAATTGCCGATCAGGTTTTTTCCCTGTGCATGGTTTATGGCTACCTTTCCGCCTACGCTGCTGTCATGTGCAAGAATCGTCGTCGGCATTTGAATAAAATCAATCCCACGCATGAATGTAGCTGCAACAAAACCTGCTACATCACCGACAACACCTCCGCCGAGTGCAATAATAAGCGATTGTCTGTCAAGTCCATATTCGATTGCTTTTGTATGCAGATGGTAAAATGTATCAATATTTTTGGATTGTTCCCCTGCCGGAATTGTACAGGAAAAAATCGTTTCATTTGCCAAACTTTTTTGAACATCCTGTAAATAATGGGCAGCTACTGTCTCGTCAGTGATGATAAAAATGGATGAAAAAGATTTAGGCAAATATTGGTCAGTTTGGTAACGGAGATTTTCACCGATATAAACAGGATATGTGTGTGTCTTAGCCTTTACTCTTGACTCGTTCACTAGAAACACCTGATTTCTTCACGATAGTCATCGATTGCTTGCTTAAGTTTTGGAAATTGATCACTCGGAAATTGGTCGGTAATGGCCTTGGCTAGTTCAAATGCCACAACATGCTCCATTACGACTGATGCTGCAGGAACCGCACAGGAATCTGAGCGTTCAATGCTTGCATTGAACGGTTCTTTCGTTTCAATATCAACACTTTTGAGCGGTTTATAAAGGGTTGGGATAGGCTTCATGACGCCTTTGACAACGATTGGCATGCCGGTTGACATGCCTCCTTCAAAGCCGCCGAGTCGGTTTGTCTTCCGGTGATAACCATTCTTTTCATCCCAGGCAATTTCATCGTGGACTTCACTGCCGTTTTTTCGTGCCGCTTCAAAACCAAGTCCGAATTCGACCCCTTTAAAAGCATTGATACTGACAACACTGCCTGCTATTCTGCTGTCCAGTTTACGATCATACTGTACATAAGAACCTGTACCGGCAGGCATTCCTTCCACATAAACCTCAGCAATACCGCCAATCGAATCACCGTCTTTTTTGGCCTGATCAATCGCATCCATCATGTCCTGTTCCACAGTTTTATCCAACGTACGAACAGGTGATGCCTCGGATATATGCTGCCGTTCATTTATTGTAAGAGATGGATTCTCTTCAGCGACAATACCGGCTATTTCTCTGACATACCCGGACACTTCAATCCCAAGCTGTTTCAGCATTGTTTTGGCAACAGCACCAGCAGCCACCCGAGCGGCTGTCTCTCTTGCAGATGAACGTTCTAGCACATTACGCATGTCACGGTGGCCATATTTTAACGCGCCATTCAGATCGGCATGACCTGGTCTTGGACGTGATACAGTTCGTCTTAATTTTTTGTCCTGTTCGATGGGGTCTTCTCCCATAATGTCAATCCAATGCTTAAAATCATCATTATGTATGACAAGTGAAATAGGCGACCCCAATGTATAACCGTGCCGCACACCGCTTGTGATTTCCGCCGTATCTTTTTCAATTTGCATCCGTTTGCCGCGGCCATGCCCTTTTTGCCTGCGCTGCAATGATTGATTAATATCATCCTGAAGCAATGGCATGTTAGCAGGGACACCTTCAATAATCGTTGTTAATTGCTTGCCGTGTGATTCTCCTGCTGTCAAATAACGCATGGGAGATCCTCCTTCGTGTGAATTTTTTATTACTATATCACAAATTATATATTTTTTGTTAAAATTCCTAAAAACTTGGGCTAATAAAAATACGTTTGTTATCTGAACAAACGTATAACTAATCTTTATAATGCTGATAAAAAAATGTATCCATTAAAGTGAAGCCATATTGCTCAGGACTGAAAATCTGCTCTGTACTCCCGACAAATAATACACCTTTCTGTTTCAAAGATCGGGTAAATTTTTTGTAGATGACTGCTTTTGCTTTATCAGTCAAGTAGATCAGTACATTCCTGCATATGATTAAATCAATATTTGCAGGATATTCATCAACCAATAAATCATGTTTTTTAAACTGAACGTGCTGTTTAATTGCGTCATGAACAGAATAACCATTGTGTTCTTGTTTAAAGTATTTTTGTTTTAAACCTGCCGGCAGTTCTTTTAATGATTGTTCCGGATATACCGCACGTTTCGCTTTTTCAAGCACGCGACTGTCAATATCTGTTGCCAGTACGTAAAAATCAGTGCCTGGAAAATTTTCCTTCAGCATGATTGCGATACTGTACGGCTCTTCCCCGGTTGAACAGGCAGCACTCCATATGTTCAATTTTTGTTTCCTTTTCACCATTTGAGGGAGAATAAATGATTTCAACACTTCCCATCTTTTTGGATTTCTGTAAAATTCGGAAACATTTATCGTGATTCGATCCAGAAATTCTTCCAGGAGTGATTCGTCCTGATAGATTGCAGCTAAATAATGATGAAAGCTCTGGTAGCCGTTTTTATCGCGCAGTGAAGTGAGCCGGCGCTTCATTTGTGCTTCTTTATATAAAGTCAAATCGATACCTAACTTGTTTTTAACATTTGAGACGAATTCCATATAGTCTTCTGTCATCTATGAGTGCCTCACTTTAATCAATCTTATAAACTGGGTATATCTGTAAAAACCTCCGCTCAACAAAACGGAGGTTTTTGTTACTAGTAGATCCATTCACTATCCTGCTTTGTATAAGCGAATACTTCATGATCATTGAAAAACAGATTGATTTCTTTTTCTGCGCTTTCTGGTGAGTCTGACCCGTGAATGATGTTTTTGCCCACTGTCATGCCAAAATCACCACGAATGGTTCCGGGAGCTGCTTCCAGCGGATTCGTTTTCCCCATCATATCCCGTGCTGCTGTAATAACATTTTCACCTTCCCATATCATCGCAAAAACTGGTCCGGATGTGATAAAATCGACCAATTCACCAAAAAACGGCTTGTCCTTATGTTCTCCATAATGTGTTTTGGCCAATTCATCAGATATTTGCATCAATTTAGCACCGACCAATTTGAATCCTTTGCGTTCAAACCGATTAACAATTTCTCCTGTTAAATTTCGTTGAACCCCGTCTGGTTTGACCATTAAAAAAGTTTGTTCCATCTCCAGCACCTCTTTTTGTATGTATTTGTAGCAACAACCGTTAAAATTTTAACAAACTTTGGTTGGAATAACAATCACGCTATGACCGTCTTTTGCCAATATACCTGGCAATACTTTGCAGTGTATGTCTGGCTTTATGATTTGGCATGCCTTCCAATTGCTTTAGGGCTTTTTGAAGATAATGATCACTGACCCGATACGATTGCTGAATGGCGTCTGTTTCTTTCAATCTCACAAGTAATGGACTGATGTCATTTGCGGTTACTTGTTTTGGCTCGGAAAATGTTTCTTTTAATTGTTCATAAAATATTTTATCTTTCATAGCAAATAACACAGGCAATGTCACATTCCCTTGAAGAAGGTCATTTCCTGCCGGCTTGCCCAGCTCAGCTTCAGATGCCGTGAAATCAAGGATATCGTCAATGATTTGATAAGACATTCCGATGTAATAGCCATAACGAAATAGTTTTTCCGAATAATCCACAGGAGCATCCGATGCAATTGCCCCCAATTTACAGCTCGTCGCAATTAATAAAGCAGTTTTTCGTTTGATTCTCCGCAAATAGTCGCGCAGACTCTGTTCCCAATTATATTTATCTC
Source organism: Lentibacillus halodurans (assembly GCF_900112045.1). GTDB lineage: Bacteria > Bacillota > Bacilli > Bacillales > Amphibacillaceae > Lentibacillus > Lentibacillus halodurans. The sequence continues at coordinate 293,539 of NZ_FOJW01000001.1, read as the reverse complement.
TGATTTGTTCAATTTCACCTGCCGACAGCTGAACCATGGTTTTGGAAAGTACTCGGTGTGCTGCAGGTTGTGAGAGAGTTGTCATATGTTCCAGTGCCCGGGCTAAAATAAAATCACCGGTATACATGGCAACACGATTACCGTATAACTGCTTGATAGTGGGCTTCCCGCGGCGCAATGATGCATCGTCTATCACGTCATCATGCACCAGTGAGGCCATATGTATTAACTCGAGCGATACAGCAACTGTTTTAATTCGGTCAATATCAAAATTTCCGAAATGCCCGCATAACAACACAAAAACAGGGCGGATCCGTTTTCCCCCTGCCTGAAGCAATTTTGTGGAAGACTCATGCAGAACACCATGATCGGCCTGGATGGCATCTGTTAAAGCATGTTCAATTAATTCAAGTTCTTTTTTTAAATGTCCGTATGTTTTCGTCAATTTCATGCATGTCACCTTTTGTCCGTCGGAACTCCTCATTGAATGAAGTTTCACTAAATTATCACTTTCATTCTTTTGTACCCATATGCATGGCGGCAACTCCGCCAGTGTACTGCTTTATATTCACATGTGAAAAACCCGCTGAATGAAACATTTGCTTCAGCATTTGTTTATCCGGAAAATTTTTAGCCGATTCATGCAACCAGGCATATTCTTTGTAGCTTTTTGCAAAAATTTTTCCTAATAAAGGCATGATATAACGGAAATACAGGTAGTATCCCTGGCGAAACCCAATCATCGTTGGTTGTGACGTCTCGAGGCATACTGCTTTACCGCCTGGTTTTACGACACGATACATCTCTTTTAGCACCGTCATATAGTCGGGAACATTACGCAAACCGAAACCGATTGTAACATAGTCAAACGCATCGTTTGCATACGGAAGTTCCATTGCGTTCCCCTGAATAAACGAAAGTTGCCTGTACTGTAAAGATTTATTTTTATCCTCGGCAACCGATAACATATTATGACTGAAATCAAGGCCGACTACCTCTCCGGTACTGCCTGCAGATTCAGCAAGGGAAATAGCCCAGTCTCCGGTTCCGCAGCATACATCAAGCGCCTTTGCACCTTTTTCAACATTCATACGCTTCATGACATCTTTCCGCCATGCTTTATGACGCTTGAAAGAAATAATGGAATTCATAGAGTCATATTGGTCATATATGTTTTCGAATACATGATGTACCCGTTCTTCTTTGGTTTGTTGCTGCATTGCTCACCCTTCTTCCGCTAATGAACTTTTATTGGACGGGGCTGTTTCTATAGTACCTTTTATATAGGATTTGATGGCTGAAAGATGTGCCGGAAAATGTGGCAGTCGCTTTTCAATCAATAAAGTTTCTTTACGGATGAATGTGTTCATCGCATATAGGGCATCATGATGGTCACTTACAGGAATTTGTTCAGACCAGGAACCAAAGACCTTATCAAATCCGGATTGTGTGATACGGTTTTTAGCTGCTTCTAACCTTCTCGTCATTAGCCATTCCGGTGTAATACCACTGATCGTTTTTTCACCAACAAATGCAGCAATCCTGGTTATTAAAAGTGATTCCAACTTTTTAAAAACTTGGATAAATGTATCAAATGAATCGAAATCTTTATAATATAATTGCATTTTATACTCATTAATATCTGTAATGGCAGTTGCCAGAACCTGGGTCATTTTTACTTCTTCTATTTCTGACAGAATCAGATAATATAATCCGCTATAGTAGTCTCCGGCAAGTACAGATAACTGTTTTGACTTTTCATCATGATCGGTATGCACAAAATCATTTGAATTCGGTACTAAATCATGTGTGTCCAGTGCCATTTGAACAAGCATTGCTGTAACAATGTAATGTTCCTTTTTGGATTCCGGTAAAGCAGTATTATTTAAGATAGAAGTTAATATATATAGTTTATCATCGTCTAACTGAGGTGTTTGTACGTATTGTTCGATATAGGCATAATACATTTTTTGGTTTATTAAAGCTTTTAGATGACTTATCTCCATACTGGATGTCTGCAAAACAACCACCTGTACCCTTTCATCCATTCCACAAATCATACTGTCATTATAGCATATTATGCGTATGTTCCATAACTAAAATTAATAAGGCGTATGAAAATAAGCATGAGAATGATATGTTATTCGTTACTGACTTCACCGTGACTTGTCTGGATCAATGCCTTCCCTCTCACTTTTACAGCAGAGGTATGTTCTGTAAATTGAGCAATCATCACTTCATTTTCATCCAATTTTTCCGAATGATGAAACCGGGTAACCGATCCCCTCGTCAAACCGATAACGTTTACGCCGTCCTCCAGAGCTTTTATGACAAAAAAGTCTTCCATAGCATCCACTCCCATAATGCTTAAATTCTAAGCTCCCGCGTTAAGTGTCATAACAAGTTTGCATAAAGTGAAAAAAAGAGCACGCAATAACGTGCCCTTTTTTTCGGCCCTATGTAAGAAACAGTTATTTAACGCTTTCTTTAAGGGCTTTTCCTGGTTTAAATGCAGGAACTTTACTTGCAGGAATTTTAATTTCTTCTCCGGTTTGTGGATTACGTCCTTTACGCTCGGAACGCTCACGTACCTCAAAGTTCCCGAATCCGATTAACTGTACTTTTTCACCTTTTTTAAGTGAATCCATGACAGATTCAAAAACTGCATCTACAGCTTTCGTAGCATCTTTCTTGGAAAGTTCGCTTTTTTCTGCAACGGCATTAACCAAGTCTGTTTTATTCATGACATTCACCTCCTCCCAAAATTGTTCATAGACATTGGAACAAACTGTAAATATATCATCATTTGTTTCCAATTTGTCTTTTTTTATACTTAATGTCACCAAAATCATTGATGACAAGGCTTATATTAACCGAGATTGGAACAAAATTCAACAATAAGTGCCTAATTTATCGGTATTAATTTTATTTTTTTGCTATCATTTCCTATAATTTTGGAAAAATGACCATCAGCTGCACCTGCTATCCTGCCTGATATAGAGTCTTTTATAATGATATACGACATAAAAGGAAAATCTCCTGCTTTTTTAAAGAAAAAAATGAAGAATTCGAACAAAAAAATAGCAACTATGTATAGCTGCTATAAAATAATGGCTATTAATCCGCCGGAACCTTCGTTGATAATCCGTTCCAGTGTATCTTTTAATTTATACCTCGCATTTTCCGGCATGAGTGAAATTTTCGCCTGAATGCCTTCTCTGACAATCGAGCTTAATGATCTGCCAAAAATGTCCGATTCCCAGATGGATAATGGATCTTCCTCAAAATCCTGCATCAGGTATCTTACGAGTTCCTCACTTTGTTTTTCGGTGCCGATAATTGGGGCGAATTCAGATTCAACTTCAACCTTTACCATATGGATGGATGGTGCTATTGCCTTTAGGCGGACACCAAATCTGGAACCCTGACGAATAATCTCCGGTTCATCCAGTTTCATATCCTCCAATGTTGGTGCAGCAATGCCATAACCAGTCTGCTTTACCATTTGCAATGCACCTGCTACTTGATCGTATTCCCGTTTGGCATGGGCAAAATCCTGCATGAGTTCAAGCAAATGGTCTTTTCCACGTATCTCTTCACCGACTATTTCCTTCAGCACTTCATCATATAAATGATCCGGAGCATGCAGGTCAATTTCTGCTATACCGTCACCCATTTCCATACCGGCAAGATTTGCTCTGTCGATGTAGTCATAGTCAGCAAAATTGCCTATAATGTGATCGACATCACGTAACCTTCTGATATTTTTGACAGTTGACTGGATGGCATCCTGGTAATTTCGCTGCAGCCAATGTTCTTCGTTAAGAACCATGACCCAGCTTGGCAGATTCACATTCACTTCCAGCACAGGGAATTCATATAATGCCTCCCGCATGACATTATAGACATCATGTTCAGTCATCGTCTCTACATTCATGGCCAGTACAGGTATGTCATATTTATCGATAAGATCCTGGCGCAGCAGTTCCGTTTCCTGACTGGTCGGCCGTGCCGAATTGACAACCATAATAAACGGTTTGCCGACTTCTTTCATTTCTTCCACAATTTTTTCCTCTGGTTCCTGATAGTCAGTGCGTGCTATTTCCCCGAATGTTCCATCAGTTGTGACTACAACACCGATCGTTGAATGTTCCTGAATGACTTTTCTTGTTCCGATTTCTGCTGCATCATGGAATGGTATCGGATCTTCATACCAAGGTGTGTTAATCATCCTGGGTCCATTTTCGTCCTCAAATCCTTTGGCCCCATCAACAGCGTAACCTACACAATCCACCAGACGGACATTTACATCGAGACCTTCATCAACGTGCACTGATACTGCCTGATTCGGAATAAACTTTGGTTCGGTTGTCATAATGGTTTTTCCGGCAGCACTTTGCGGTAATTCATCATGGGCCCTGCCACGTTCACTTTCATCCGAAATATTCGGTAAAACGCCCAGTTCCATAAAATGTTTAATAAAAGTTGATTTTCCGGTCCGGACAGCACCTACAATCCCAAGGTAAATATCTCCATTCGTCCGCTTTGAAATATCTTTGAAAATATCAACTCTCTCCAAACGATCCCCTCCCGATCTCCTTTTCCAAAAATCAAAAACTACTTGCGAATGATTGACATTACAAGTCTATGATGTTGTCCTATCGGATTATGACTTAATTAGGCTTAAAAAGAGGCAAAAAAAGATTTTTATTTGTTAACCATAAAATCCCCTGCAACACAATATATGTCACAAGGGATTGATTATGCTTATTTATTTTGCTTATCCGTCAAGTTGAAAGCAGGTTCACCGTCACGAATTGTATATGGAAAGGAATATACGGGTACGAATGGTGTCTTTTCAGCCAATAGGTATCGGATGTCGTCTCCTTCTTCAAAATTATGTTCATATTCTTCAAGTGCGTTCGTTAAATCAATCCGATAATCAACATACAAGTTACCTTCCGTGTCCATCACAATTGGCAAATTTTCCTGCGAGTAAGGACTGACTACATATGGCCGGGATTCAAGACCCAGTTCTTCATGATCTACCTGGAAAATACCCTCAGCAACCTCTTTGCCAAATGGTGGATAAAGGTGTTCGTTCCGATATATATCCAGTTTTACAGCCACTTCCCTGATTGTATCCGAAATACGTAAATCAATCAGTTTCACTTGCGGATTTTCATCAGGGATAATGATTGTATATTGATATATTCCGCCGTTCTGATAAGCATTTCCAGGGATTTCGGTCATAATGTTCTGCTCCTTTAACGGCTGGAAGTCAACTAGATGCTTTTGAAAAATGGGCGTATCACTGGGTTTGGTCTGAATTGGCAGCAGTCCCTGATTTTTCTCCTGATATTGATCGACTGCTGATTGTACTGCTTCCAACTGGGATTCATTTGACTTCTGGTTTTTTGATAATTCACTTTCGGGATAGAGACACCCGCTTAAAAGAAATATCATCGATAATAAACAAAGAAGCCTAATATATGTATGTTTCATCACCCTGAGCCTCCTATGCTGTTGGACCGTTGAAAACGATGTAAAAAATAATAACCGTGCCAACGAGTAATGATAAATAGGCCAGCAGAGATACAATTGCTGATAAGAATCCTTTTAATTTATATCTGCTGAGCAGGATGAGTCCCATCGCTACAAGCAATAAGCCCATACCGACGAATGAAATCCACATATTCAGCATACTTTCTGACATTTCATCCACTCCTATTCAAAACATGCACACCGTATTATAACATATGCCATGATGTATGGGCATGCCAGAAAAACTTCTGGTGAAAGATTCGGATTCGATCATAATTTAGATATGCCATGATGTATGGGCATGCCAGAAAAACTTGGCGAACTGTAAAAAATCCGGAATGAAGGGGGCTGGCTTCATCCCGGTATGACTAAATAATACCCACCGCAACTCCATCCATGAATGCTTGTGCGATTTATATTATGCGAGCATACGGGTCAATGTATCCTCACTTGCCCAGATACAGCTATTTTTTAAACATTTTATTTAACGTCTGCATATCCATTGGCATGTTATTTTTTATAATTGATTCTACAATTTTATCTTCTTTTTCTTTGGAAATAGGTTTATTTGCTAAATTTGCTAAACGCCGCACCAGAGATCTGACTGTCTTTTCATCTGAAAAATCGGCTTGTTTTACAGAGTCTGCCACCTTATAAATTTCATTCGGGCTGATATCAGAATTCTGCTGAACTTTATCAAAAAGTTTATCCTGAAAATTACTCACATGCTCGCCTCCTTGCATAGTCATTTCAACATATTATATGCAAAGGCGGCGAATAAGTGTTATTGCGGATAATTGACACTTAGTAAGCTCGAGATATCATCCATTTCCTCCCGCTTGGTCCGGTTCATTAATTGTTCAACAACATCTTTGGGCTCTTTGTCTTCAAATAGAACCTGATATAATCCTTGCGTGATCGGCATCTCAATCTGCTGTTCCTTTGCAAATTGATAGGCTGCTTTTGTTGTCCGGACACCTTCAACGACCATACCCATTTGTTCCAGCACCTCATCAAGCTTCTGGCCTCCGCCCAGCATGTTACCTGCACGCCAGTTTCGGCTGTGAGGGCTTGTGCATGTGACAATCAGATCACCAACACCCGGCAATCCCAAAAAGGTTAAAGGGCTAGCTCCAAGTGATACGCCCAACCTGGTTATTTCAGCTAATCCTCTCGTAATCAAAGCAGCCTTTGCGTTGTCACCATATCCTAGCCCATCGGATATGCCTGCTCCGAGTGCAATAATATTCTTTAATGCACCACCCAATTCAATGCCTACTATATCAGTACTCGTATAGACACGGAATGATTCATTAATGAATAAATCCTGGGATAATGCCGCGTTATGGCTGTTTAAGGAAGAAACAGTCACCGTTGTTGGCTGCCGCTTACCGACTTCTTCCGCGTGACTTGGTCCCGAGAGCACGACAATATCTTCATAATCATAATGATCCATTTCCTCACCAATTACCTGGGAGACCCGTTTCAGTGATTCCGGCTCAATTCCTTTCGTTGCATGAATCATAACAGCCTTCTGTTTCAGTGTGTTATTTAACTCCATACAGACTTCCCTGATTGCTTTGGTAGGTACAACCATAACAATGGCTGAAACATCATCAATCGCTTCATTCAATTCGTAAAATGCTTGAATCTGTTCGGGTATGTAGGCATCCAGATATTGTTCATTTTTGTACGTCGTATTAATCGCTTCTGCTTGTTCTTTGCGGTGTGTCCATAATCTGACATCATGACCGTTATCTGCCAGCACAATACTTAACGCTGTTCCCCAGCTTCCGGCACCCAATACTGCTACTTTAGTCAATCCTATTCCTCCCTTGAGAAGCTTATTTATCCTTATTGCCGTTTTCGTGCAAATAGCTTAAGTGGTGTACCTGCAAATCCGAATGCATCTCTGATCCGATTTTCGAGAAATCGTCTATACGAAAAATGCATTAGATCAGGTTCATTCACAAATATGACAAAGCTGGGTGGTTTGACAGCTACCTGAGTGGCATACAATATTTTTAGCCGTTTACCTTTAACTGTTGGGGTTGGATTCATTGCCAGCGCATCCATAATTACATCATTCAACACATTTGTCGGTACACGTTTTGCATGATTTTCACTTGCGGTCTTTATCGCAGGAATTAACGTATGCAATCGTTTTTTTGTGGTGGCCGACAGGAAAACAACCGGTGCATAATCCAAATATTGAAAGTGAGCTCGGACTTTCTCCTCAAATTCTTTCATCGTTTTTTCATTTGCCTCAACTGTATCCCATTTGTTAATGACGATAATGATACCTCGTCCCGCTTCATGTGCGTAACCGGCAATTTTTTTATCCTGTTCCCTTATACCTGTTTGGGCATCAATTAAAACTAAAGCAACATCAGATCGTTCGATGGCTTTTAATGCACGTAATACACTATACTTTTCAGTCGCTTCATAAACTTTCCCGCGCTTGCGCATTCCGGCCGTATCAATAATCACGAAATCCTGATCATCTTTATGAAGATGTGTATCAATCGCATCCCTAGTTGTCCCTTCCTGTTCACTGACAATGACACGTTCTTCGTTAAGCATAGCGTTAACAAGCGATGATTTTCCCACATTGGGTCTTCCGATTAAACTGAAATAAATGGTATCTTCATCCGGTTCTTCATTGTGCATTTCCGGAAAATATCCGACAACATTATCCAATAAATCACCAAGTCCGAGACCATGAGCCCCGGAAATTGGATACGGTTCACCAAACCCTAATGCATAATATTCATAAATTTCTTCGCGCATTTCCGGGTTATCCATTTTATTCACTGCAACAACAACCGGTTTATTCGACTTATACAACATTTTGGCTACCTCTTCGTCAGCAGCAGTAATCCCTTCGCGTCCATTCAACAAAAATATGATGACATCCGATTCCTCGATTGCGATCTCCGCTTGCTGGCGCATTTGAACAAGAAGTGGTTCATCACTCATATCGATACCACCTGTATCAATGACATTAAATGTTGTTGTCAGCCATTCAGCTTTCGCATAGACACGATCCCGTGTAACACCGGGTGTGTCCTCTACAATTGAAATTCGCTCTCCGACGAGTCGATTAAAAATGGTCGACTTACCTACATTAGGTCTCCCTACAATTGCTACAACAGATTTCCTCATGAAAGGAACATCCTTTCTGCGTCTCTTTGAATTACATTTGCAACAATGCTTACTTCAGCTTTTACTAATTCTAGCAAAAGAATGGTATAACCACAATTATTATTGTGCCTGCTTCCTGAATAATGGTTTTGATTTTGGGATGGATTTATGAAGTTTTCGTGTTATTTTCAGTTTTAATATGAGTAACAAATCATAGCATAAAATCGCAACCGTGATGACAAGAATACAATCGAAAAAGCGTTTATCTCCAATCATATCAGGGATTAAATAACCGGATATGATAATACTGTACAGTAACTCTCCCCCGGACATCCCCAGCAGACTGCAAGCCAGTCTGTTCCATAGCCCTGTTGTTGTCAAGATAATTAACATGAAAAGGATACATGAAATAGTTACCAACGGAGGAAGAAAGAGGTTCAATGGTGTATGGTTCATCCAAATTAGAATAGCGGTATACCCTATCATGATCGTGAATGAACCGAATACATGAAAAAGCGTTCGGGAAAGTCTCGTATGCAATATAAAAGCCCCTATCAAAAGGACCAAATAACTTGCGGATAGCTGAAAATGATCAAACGATATGTATGAATTTGAACTTATAATCAATAACAGCAGCCAGCATGCCAGTATTGTTCTGAGCCTGTTTTTGGGCATTATAAAAGTGACAATAGTCCATAAAATCCATGAAAACCAATAGAAAAGCAATCCATTGCTCATTTTACCTCACCTGCCACTATCATTATGACTGATTCAGTTATGTTTTAAACAAACAAAAGCGGAAGTGAGTTGATGTTGACTTATCAGACGAAGGTTTGGGAGTCACACTGCAACTTTTACTCTGGAGGTGGACTTGGCTGATTCAGTAGTTAAGTTATCCACCATTATTCAATCTATCTATCGTTTCCTGTGCAATCAAAAAGGCCCTTTCCCATGTGGAAAGAGCCTTAGCAATGATGTTATTTGTATTTGTCTAATTCATCACCGACAAAATCGCCCAGCTGGAATCCTGACTGATCATCATCTTTTTCATATTGTTTCACTTCTGATGCTTCTTTTTCCTGTTCCAATTCCTTTATGCTGAGGGATATTCGTTCTTCCTGTTCATTGACGTCCAGAACTTTCACCTGAATTTCCTGACCAATCTCAAGCACTTCCTGTGGCGTTCCAATATGCCGGTTGGCAATTTGTGAAATATGAACCAAACCTTCAACACCGGGAAGAACTTCAACGAAAGCACCGAAGTTTACCAGGCGTTTAACTGTACCTTCCAGCACATCGCCTCTTGATACACGGTCCTCAATATTCGCCCATGGACCTGGAAGTGTTTTCTTACGGGAAAGGGAGATTCGTTCATTATCTCTGTCAACGGATAATACTTCTACGTCGATCTTGTCTCCTTCTGCCACAACATCCGAAGCTTTTTCAACATGCTCATGTGCAAGTTGTGAAATATGAACAAGTCCATCAATACCGCCAAGATCAACAAAAACACCAAAATTGGTCAAACGTTGTACAGTACCCTCAAGCACTTGGCCTTCTACCAATGACTGCAGCACATCATGTTTTTTCGCATCCATTTCATCTTGAACAACATCTTTATGAGATAATATGATACGATTCTGTTCCTTGTCCAAATCGACAATTTTAACCGTCAATGAATGATTAATATAATCGGAGAAGTCCTCAACATAGTACGTTTCCACCAGAGATGCCGGAATAAATCCTCGTACACCCACATCAGCAACGAGTCCGCCCTTTACAATTTCTTTAATTTCTGTCTCAAATACATAACCATTTTGATATTTTTCTTCTAACGTTTCCCATGCCTGTTCAGCATCTACTGCTTTTTTGGACAGAATGACTTCATCATCTTCATCCATTTTTTTGATATACAAGGTTAATGAATCACCCTCCTGCACTACATCACTTGCTTTTTCAATGTGCAGGCTTGATAGTTCACCAATCGGCACAATGCCTTCTGTTTTGTAGCCAATATCAACAAGAACTTGTTTGTCTTCCACTTTTATAACTGTCCCTGTTACAATGTCACCTATATTTAATTGCGTTGTTTCGTTACTGGATTCACTCATACCATTAGCCCTCCTTAAAATACATAACAACAGAAAATGAAAATTGCCTTTTTTATAACTTCTAATATTTATAATTATTTGTCAAGCGATGCATGTTGAGAATGATAATGATCCATCAAAATTTTAATTTCCGTCATAATCGCTTCTGCTGTTTCTTTAGCTGATTTTTTCGCAGCGCGATAAGCTTCCATATTCATTGGCTCACCATAAATCACGGTCAGTTTTTTGCCCGGTTTGTATGGGCCGATAATGGCGCATGGCACAATTGCCGCATTGGATCGCAATGCAAAAAAACCAGCGCCGGCCAGCGGTTCTCCAAGCTCGCCTGTTTTACTTCTAGACCCTTCCGGAAACAGACCTAACGTATTTCCATTTTCAAGAATTTTTAATCCTTTACGCAATGCATTCCGGTCTCCCATTCCTCTTTTAACCGGAAATGCATGAATACCTGTCAGTAGTTTGCCCAAAAAAGGCTTTTCAAACAATTCCCCTTTTGCCATAAAATAAATATCTCTAGGTGATGTAATCCCAACTACAGGAGGATCGAGATTGGAAATGTGATTTGAACAAATGATGACCGGGCCGGTTTTCGGAACATTTTTCTTCCCGATTACCCTGATACGGTACAGCGGATAAACTATGAATGACACTACCGTTTTAGCTATTTTGTAAAGATTCATTATTTTTCCCCTTTATCAGCCAGTACCTTTTTGACCTCGTTCAGGATGGATGCTGCAACCTCATCAATTGATAAATCAGTTGTATCCAGTTCAATTGCATCATCCGCTTTGATTAATGGAGCAATCTCACGTTTTGAGTCAATCCGGTCTCTTTGTTCAATTTCCTGTTTCAATTTCTCGAAATCAGTGGAAAATCCTTTTTGAAGATTTTCTTCATACCTGCGTCTTGCACGTTCCTCTACAGATGCCTTTAAAAATATCTTGACTTCTGCATTAGGGATAACATGTGTTCCAATATCCCTTCCATCCATGACAACACAGCGTTTTTGCGCAAGGCCACGTTGGCGTTTGACCATTTCCCGGCGTACATTCGGGTGTTTAGCTGTATAGGATACATGATTCGTCACTTCTTCAGAGCGAATATCATGTGTAACATCCTCACCATCAACCAGAACATGCTGCTGATTCTTTCCCTGCTCAAGTTCTATGTTTGTATCAGCCAACAGTTCGGAAAGTTTCTGTTCATCCTCCAAAGAAATTTGATCGCGGAGTGCTTTGTATGTGAACGCCCGATACATTGCTCCAGTATCAATATAAATAAATGAAAGTTCCTTTGCGACCATTTTGGAAACAGTACTTTTCCCGGCTGCTGCGGGACCATCGATTGCTATCGCTATTTGCTCTTGTTTCATTGCTGTCATTCATTCCTCTCATACATTCCACTCATTTGAACAGTAAAAACTTGGCCTGTGCCAAGTTTTATCTATGTAATCCCTTATTTAAAATAATAACATACATGCTTAAAAAAGTTCTACTGATTTCAAAATCCAATCCCTATGATAATTCCTTTTTTCTTGATTCCAGCTGTTTCTCAAAACAGTAACGAATGATCAATTGCTGTTCACTTTCATTGATTGATACAAACTTCAAGGATGCTTTGCTGACACCGTTATCATCATCAACACGGATCACTTCTGCTATTGCATGTATATATTGAAAATCTCCTGAATGCATCTGCAGCACGATCCATATATCCAGTCTTTCGCTTATATCAATTGGATGAGATTCAGGTAAAATAACGGATATACCACCACCGCTTATATCCGCTGTCACTGTCGTAAATGAATCTTTTGCACGATGGACTGCAACATCGACAGCCGTATCGATCCGGACAAACTGGCGCCGTTGTATCGTGCTGATCGCTTCTTTTTCCGGGAAGGTAATGGCCAGTGCCGGTATGTTTTCCTTAACCCTTGCAGCTATTTCCGTATGAAACATATAAACAGTCTGATCTGTTCCAATATAAGTGATTTTCATATGCGTTCCTTCCGGTAAAAATACTGTTTTATTCGTTTTATCATCAATTGGAAGATCAATCAATAAATGATGTGCAGTTTTTTCAATTACGCTGCTTCGATATTTGCTGATTTCTCCTGTTTCAGAGTTGTTTATTTCCATTGTAAGTGCGGTGCCTATTTTCATAAAAACCCCCCTCCCTAATTAAGCCTTTATACCTATTATTACAAAAAAGTCAAAAAAGGGAAAGACTTAAATCTTTCCCTAAGAAATGGATGCGTAATTAATTTCAGTGCCATCAAGTTTTTCCACTTTTTCTTCAGTTCCATCCATTGCATTGATAAATATCCGGTACGTCTCATTATCAAGCACACCAAGAAATTCATACACGAATACTTCTTCACCGATATCATTGTCTATAACCGCCATATGTTCTTCGTTGATTTGTACCTCGGGATTTACTTCTTCTTTTGCTTCTTCAATGGAGAGCTCTGGTTCTGGAATGTCCCGCTCTTTATGGTTCATAAAGTAATTTCTCGCAGTCAGTCCAAGCAGTTCACCATCATCCAATGCTACTTTCAGCTCAATTGCATCGGAATAGATCCGTACATCATCCTGATTATAAAGAAACGAGTAAACACCGACATTGTCAAACTGATTGCTTGTAAAAACGTCCATATCTTCAAAGTTATATTGTTCCAGGTAGTCTTTGGCCTTTTCGAGCCCTTCGTTCAGACTGATACCTTGTTCCTGGACATCACGGTTAACCAGCAGTGTGAGCGGATGTCCTCCCTGTTTCGTAATATCAAGATAACCATTTTTATTACCATTTTGATAGGAGATGCTGTAAATCGGTACATCCGCTCCCTTCCCACTTTCGGTAACATTTAGGTTATTCGCGTTCTCTACATTGAATAACTCCTGACCTCTTTTTACTGCCTCTTCCTGATTTATCGTTTCACCAGTCAGGTTCTGGTACTCATGTTCTTCTGAAGATGTTCCTGTGAGTGCAGAGTCTGTGTTACTTTCAGCATACCCCTTTACTTTCTTTTCAACGGTTTCAAAACCATCAACAATGGTATTATCCGATTGTTCATCCTGCGTAGCCAAAGCTAATTGTACATCCATCCACCGTAAATTTTCATCCAATACAGTATGCTGTACTTGTCTTAACTCATCTTTCAACTCACCGGACTGTTCATACAAATTTTGCAGTGTATTTACCTCTTTGTCATTCAGCGGCTCCTCCTGCAAATCCCTTACGGACGTCTGATAGGTAAAATCACCTATATTTGCAAGGAACTCTTCTGTTTTGTTAAACGGCATTAATGACAGTGGGAGTTGTCCAACATCGGAAATAGCCTCTGATGTAAGTCGCCATATTTCAACCATCTGCGGAGAAAGTCGTTCTTTTGAGTTCATAGCCAATGCTGTCCCAATTTTATCATGCAGCAAGTCCATATGGTAAGAAAGTTCATGAAACGCGCGTTGATAATTGTTCTCAGCTTGTATTAACACAGCATTCTTCTCCTGATGCTCTTGGTAACCCCAAAAGCCAACACCGGCAATTCCTAACGTAAGTACGCCAATTAAAATCCATCGTAGCATCCTTCATCACTCCTTTCTATTTAGCAAATATATGTTTTCCGATTTTTTTAATTTGTGGCCTGGACCAGATCCAATCTGATGTTGCCGTATTCGGGTTAAAATAATATTGAGCATTTCCGGATGGATCCCATCCATTGATTGCATCGAGTACTGCTTCTCTGGATGTCTCATCTGGTGTAAGCCAAATTTGTCCGTCAGCTACTGCCGTAAAGGCTCTTGGCTCAAAAATCACCCCGGAAACGGAATTGGGAAATGTTGAGCTTTCAACCCGGTTTAAAATGACAGCTGCCACTGCAACTTGTCCCACATACGGTTCTCCTCTTGCCTCGCCGTTTACAGCATTCGCCATTAACTGAATATCATTTTGCGAATATCCCTGGGGTACATTAACAGCTGTAGCTTCGGCACCGGCATTATCGTCAGCATTGTCGTTAGCGGTATTATTATTGTTGTTGTTAGCATTGTTATTATTCGCGTCGTTGTTGTTATCGGGGCTTGATTCGGACTGTTTTTCATTATCAACGCCGCCATAATGTGTAAAATCATTTCCCTGTCTTATTTGATTTTTGACAAACTCCCTGTTAAATTCGCTCGCTGCAGCTAATTTTTCTTTCGTTTCTGACCCGGCAAGACCATCAATTTCAATTCCGAATTCATATTGGAAATTACGTAATGCCCAATACGTACTCCAGCCGAAGACACCATCTATATCGCCATTGTAAAATCCGAGATATTGCAATCTCGCCTGAAGTTCAATAACATCCTCTCCAACTGCCCCATGCTGAATGACTTGTTCCGTAAAAGCATTTACTGGTTTCGCAGAATGTGTCGTTTGCAGTCCTATCGCCAAAAAACCTATAATGATAAATAGGTACATTTTTTTATTGGTCATGTCGTTTCCTCCTGCTCATGCATTATCATGTTGCACCTATTTTTTTACGAAATAGCCTTTTTATTCATCTGTAATATTTATACGGAAAACTTGTCTAGGAGAAAGTCTTTATCTCTCCTATAAGGCAGCCTATAAATTTTAATTTGACGTTATAATAGAACATCCTTTGCATCTGTTTGATACAAAGGATGTTATGCCTGCTTTTTCTGTTGCTCATGTCTACTGTAAATAACATTTTGATTAGCGGTTTTCATGCGATGTAAAGCAACGAACCAGAGACCGGTCATAAAAGGAATGAGTAATACTAACCAATCACTCGTTACCGTTTTAAGTATATAATTATAGGTACCATGCAATAGAAATGGCACTGATAGGGCCAACAAAATATTCCATTTTTGATGTGTTTGATTCATTTTGGCTTTCCCGAAATGATATCCCATCATTACACCAAATAGTGCATGTGAAGATACCGGGAATAACGCTCGTGTAAAAGCATATTCAATGCCATTGGTCATTAAATATAAAATATTTTCCACCGACGCAAATCCCAGACTGATGGAAACAGCGTAGACAATCCCGTCATAATGGGCATCAAAATCGGTGTGATGGAAAATCACGTACATAAAAATGAACCATTTAAAGAATTCTTCAAGTAAGCCTGACAGCAAAAAGGATTGAACAAAGCTGCTGGTACTCAAATTTTCAGCCGTAAACCCATATTGAATAAACATGATTGGAAACACAAGCAGAGCACCAAACAGAAACGTTTTGACCATTAATGACAATGGTTCGGTAAACCGATCTTTTAAATAAAAAAAAGCCATCAATGCAAAAGCAGGCGCAATTCCTGCTGAAAAAAGCGCGAGCATGGCAGAACCTCTTCCCAGTAATGTTGTATTTATCATATCATGCAGCCAAGCAAATGAAAATAAATATAGAAGAAAGGTGATTGCTTTGAAAGATATCCTCATTATTCATACAGGCGGGACAATATCAATGCTGGAAAATAAAAACACTGGGGAAGTCACAACAACAAATCAGCATCCTTTGACAGATTTGTCTCATCAGTTAGATTTTCCTGCTCATGTTGATGAGATCATCCCCTTCTCGGTGCCATCACCCCAAATCACGCCACAGCACATGCTGCAGCTGGCGAATAAAATTGGCGAGCTGGCTGCTGACTATGACGGATTTGTCATTACACATGGAACAGATACACTTGAAGAGACGGCATATTTTCTGGATCTGGTTTTAGAAACGAACAAGCCTGTTATTATTACGGGTGCCATGCGATCAACGAATGAAATTGGCTCAGATGCACTTTATAACCTGATCAGCTCGCTGAGAACGGCAATCAGTGACGAAGCCCGGAATAAAGGCGTATTGGTTGTCATGAATGATGAAATCCATACTGCAAGAAATGTAACGAAAACATCAACCAGTAATGTGGCAACATTTCAAAGTCCACAGTACGGGCCGATTGGTATTGTCACCAAAGAATCGATCATTTTTCATCATACGATTTTATCAAGAATGACCTATCCGACCAATAATATCAATAAAAATGTATTTTTGTTAAAAGCATATGCCGGTATGAATGGGGAAATGCTGCATGCCTTATACCAAGCAAAACCGGATGGGCTTGTCATCGAAGGGCTGGGACAGGGTAATTTACCCAAAAATACGCTGACATCATTAAATCAGTTCATACATGATCTTATACCGGTCATATTGGTATCAAGATGTTACCAGGGCATTGTGCAGCCGACATATGGTTATGACGGCGGCGGTAAACACCTTAAAGAAATGGGTGTTATTTTCGCCAACGGGTTAACAGGTCCCAAAGCCCGGCTTAAGCTGTTAATTACACTGGAAACGACAACAGACGCGGACAAATTAAAAGGAATGTTCGAGAAAGATGATTAATTAGGTATTCAAAACGAATGGGCATTGTCAGAAAAATAAAGGGATAACAGCCTGGTCCCCCGCTGTTATCCCTTTGATGTAATGGCTTTGGCAATAATTCCGCTGTGGTAGCGGCCGTTTTCAATAAAAATTTCATTGTTATTATAACCTGCTGCAACAACGCCAGCTACATAAATACCAGACACATTCGTTTCCATCGTTTCCTCGAAATACGGGCGACCGGTGGTTTCATCTATCTCAACACCCGCCTCCGTCAAAAACTGATGATCCGGTTTATATCCGGTCATGGCAAACACAAAATCATTTTCTATTTCTTTTGTCTCATTTCCAGCAGTATAAATTACTTTATCAGTCGTAATCTGTTGTACATGTGCATTAAATTCCATTTGGACGATTTCTTTGCGTACAAGTGAATCAAATTCCGGTAATATCCAAGGTTTGATGCTTCTGGAATACTGATCGCCACGATATAATACCGTAATATTCGCCCCGGCTTTATGAAGTTCAAGTGTTGTATCTACAGCAGAGTTTTTTCCACCGATCACAACTGTATTTTTATTGTAATATGGATGGGCTTCTTTAAAATAGTGCATGACCTTTGGCAGTTCTTCACCAGGAATATTCATTTTATTTGGTTGATCGTAATAGCCGGTGGCAATGATAACGTTTGCTGCTAAATATGTTTGGTTTATTCCTTTTTCATTTTCGGTTTTAACCCAAATCATATTTTTATCGGAAGGTTTGATTTTAACAACCTTCTCAAATGTGCTGAGCCGTAAGTTTTTTCGATTGGATACTTCCCGGTAATAAGCCAATGCCTGATTGCGGACCGGCTTTTGCTTTTCTGTTATAAACGGAACACCGCCAACTTCAAGTTTCTCACTGGAACTGAAAAATGTCTGGTGAGTCGGAAAATTGTAGATCGTATTAACGATATTCTCTTTTTCAATAATTAAAGGGTTTATGCCATACTCCTGAAGCTCGATGGCACAGGCCATGCCGCATGGCCCGCCTCCGACAATGATTGTATCTTCCTTTTGCATCGGTAACGCACTTCCTTATAACGTAATTCGCTAAAAAACTCCTACCCAACTATACATGATAAGAGTTTTTTCGTCACTTATTTAGATTTGATTATTGTCATGCCGGTTTTACCCGATTTCGGCCTTTTATTCTGTCCTTTGCTTTACACCCAGCCACGGAATCTTGCTGCCTCGGCCATTTTGCGGACACCGGCCATATATGCAGCCAGACGCATGTCAATACGTCTTGTTTCAGCAGTATTATAAATATTGTTGAACGACTTTATTATAATTTCATGAAGTTTTTCATCAATCTCTTCAGCCGTCCAATAGAAACCCTGATTATTTTGAACCCATTCAAAATAAGATACGGTTACACCGCCTGATGATGCGAGTACATCGGGTACAAGTAAAATTCCGCGTTCTGACAATATTTTGGTCGCCTCTAATGTTGTTGGGCCGTTTGCAGCTTCAACAACGATACTCGCTTTAATGTCATGGGCATTCTGTTTGGTAATTTGATTTTCAACTGCTGCAGGAACAAGAATATCGCAATCCAGTTCAAGTAAATCCTGATTCGCTATCGTGTTATTAAATAATTTTGTCACAGTTCCGAAGCTGTCTCTCCGGTCAAGTAAATAATCGATGTCGAGTCCATCAGGTTCATGCAGTGCTCCGTATGCATCTGAAATGCCTACTATTTTGGCACCTGCATCATGCAGGAACTTTGCCAGGAAACTTCCGGCATTCCCAAAGCCCTGGACAACCACTCTTGCGCCTTTAACATCAATACCTTTTTTCTTCGCAGCTTCGTTAATGCATATTGTTACACCTTTAGCAGTTGCAGACTCTCTACCGTGTGAACCTCCGAGAACGATTGGCTTTCCTGTAATGAAACCCGGATTGTTAAATTCATCAATGCGGCTGTATTCATCCATCATCCAAGCCATAATTTGTGAATTCGTGAATACGTCAGGTGCCGGAATATCTTTATTTGGGCCTACAATCTGGCTGATTGCCCGCACATACCCTCTGCTGAGTCCTTCCAGTTCACGGAATGACATTTCACGCGGATCACAGATGATGCCGCCTTTACCGCCGCCATATGGCAAATCAACAATTCCTGCCTTTAAACTCATCCAAATTGACAAAGCTTTTACTTCTTTTTCTGTTACGTTTGGATGAAATCTGACACCGCCTTTTGTAGGTCCGACGGCATCGTTATGCTGTGCACGGTATCCGGTGAAGATTTTAATGGATCCATCATCCATCCGGACAGGAATTCTTACTGTCATCATACGCATAGGATCTTTTAACAGCTCGAATACTTCATCAGGGTAACCCAATTTCTCCAATGCAGTTTTTACAACAGTCCGTGTTGATGTTAACACATCCGTACTTTCACTTTTTTCTTTGGTAGAGTCTGCTGCGTTATCGGCTACCATGAATTTACCTCCTAGATCATCGAAAAATATTTTAATAATAGCTTTACTCAGAGATTAGTATACACCTTCCCAATAAATATGCAATAAAATAAAGCGATTTTCTCCATAAAAACGAAATTAAAAAGCGATTCCGTTATGGTTAATTTTAGCTGCACGCTTTAACTGTAAAACGTATTCATGATTTGACTGACAGCCGACGAATCCATGATCACTTTTCCATATTCTTTCAATCTGTATGATGTGATAATACTTGGAAAGGAAAATTCTGACATAATCGCAATTATGTTTTCTTTATCCTTTTGAGGAAGCTCTTCTTCGTGAAACAACATATAATAGCGTTTATCCATATAATATATTTGTCCGCCGTTTATACTTAATGCTGTTAAATTAGAGGCAACCTGAATGATATCTTCAAAATCATCAAAGGAGAAGATTAATTCCCTACTTTCATCCAACGTCACTTTCATCTCAACAAAATCTTCATCCCAGTTGGAGTTGTTCCCCTTTTGGGTCACAATGACATGCATCCCCTGTGCCTGCATTAAATGTACCTGAACGAGCAGCACACCTTCGAGCTCAAATCCCAACTCAGTGCTTGCTTCATACATCATATCACTAAACAAGTTTCGCACATTTGCTGCATCATACCATAAATCCTCTTTCGTAAAGCCGCGATCTATTAAGTCATCAAAGGTCAGAAAAATTGTGAATTGGTTATTGGATACCCGCTCAATACGCATTAAGCATCCCCCTCTTTTTACATAAATTATTCCTGGCAAAGAATTGAAGTAAAGTTTCAACGGCACCTATATCCTTTACTATACTATATGCTGCTGAAGTAATTGTTGAACATTTATAATTATTATTTGTATTTTTATCGTGTCTATAAGGTTTTTCAAAAAATCCCCCATTGATCAGCGGGGATATTGAAATTGCATGACTCATGGTTCCACGCGTAATACTCTGTAAGCTAAACACCTTGAAATGGAGATATCAGCCTTTTTTAATGCTTACATACTTGTGATCGTGTCCAGAAGCTCTTCTCCCCATAGATAAAAAGTCGTGCCAAACAATAGGAGGAGGATGATCATCACTAATAACAGTCTTTTTGATGCGCTGCTGATTTTTAATTTTGTACGCTTGTTGTATCTGTTGTGCACTTCTTTTCGAGGAGGTAAATTTAATATATCAACTTCAGGTTCCGTGTCTAACGCTGGTGTTGTACCCCCTGCCCGAACTTCCTGTTCACTATCACCTTCGACCTCATCAAGGAGTTTTCTCAATTCTGATGCCTGATCATTCGATTCCCTGACTTTATTCTCCATATCCGTGCACCTCATTTCTTAAAACGAATGATAACCCCTAACACAAAATCCACTGTAAAATGGGCGATAATCGCCACCAATAAATTTTCTGTAAGAACAAACATATAGCCAATCAAAAAGCTGATAAATAAAACCGAAACGAGTAAAACCGGTTTGTTCAAATAGCGAACATGAACAAGAGCAAATAAGAGACTTGCAACTGTATATCCGAATACTATCTGAATGACGCCCCGAAACAGCAATTCTTCTGTTACAGCAACCAGTAATGCAATGCCAAAAACACCTCTAATGGAACGGTTTTTAAAAATTCTATCATTAATACCGCCATCGTCATAGTATTTATTTGGGAAAATATACATAAGCAGCAAATCGATACAAACGATGAAAATACCCGGCAGTATCCCGTAATAAATAAAGTCACTTATTTGAAAAGTGAAGTAGCCAAGCCAGTCGGTCATCTTGTCAAACAGCAGGAAACTTAGCAGTATAGTCAGACCCAGAAGCAACAGCTGTGAAAAGATCAGTTGCTGTTTTAGCTCCTTATCGGTCAATTGCTTCACAATTTCACGCTGTTTCGTCATCATGATCTCCAATGAACAATATCTTTTTTAACTTGGTGTCCCATGAGAAATCTTTCTGGTCATCTGTGCGTGTTTGTTCCGGCTCCCAATTTTCAAATGAAAACCCGCAGTTACTGCAACACATATACAAAGGTGTTTTGTAATCGTCCTGAAAACTATTGTAAAGCGTTTCACGCAAACAATTCTCTTCATGAATCGAACTGATCATCTCATAAAGCTTTCTTTCTTTTGACACTGTTCTTGTCTCAACTAAGCAGCCGATTTTTTCAATAGTTTGTTGCCAATCTTCTTTGTGATAAATCAGCTGATTACCCTTAATCATACCATGTTTCTCCATTTGATAGTTCAAAAATCGCCATTGAATTTCATTCAGCTGTAGTGTTTCCAACAATTGTTCAGTTGAAGGCAACTGCTGGTAATGAAAATATGAACGGTACAGCTTGCTGAATAAGTTGTTCAGGTTTTCTTTAGGCGGTAATTCATTTTCAATAATTGAGTTGGGGATTGCCTCATCCCCCGGAGAATATAGTAACAAACTGATACTTGATTTTCCATCACGGCCTGCTCTGCCGACTTCCTGGAGAAAAGATTCAATCTGCATAGGGAAATGATAGTGTAAAATCAGTCTTATATTCTGTTTATTGATTCCCATTCCAAACGCACTTGTACAGCAAATAATATCAAGCTGATCATTCATGAACTGCTGTTGTATGGTAATTCTGTCTAATTGATCCATCGCCCCATGATAAAAAGCCACGCGTTGAGAAGGAAGGCTTTCAGACAAAAATGCAGCCATTTCTTCCGTTTTTCGTCTGCTGGAAAAATAAATCAGCGTCGGTACACGATATCGCTTGAATATTTTCACCATGACATCTTGTTTTTCCCGATCGTCATTTACTTTTTGTACTGTAAATGTGATATTTTCCCGATCCATTGGATAAATATGACCGATCATTTCATATCTGTTGAGTGAGCTAATGATGTCCTGCTGCACTTCCTTCGTAGCTGTCGCACTCAGCGCCAGTACAGTCGGATTGTTCAATTCTCCCAACACCTTGCCAAGCCGTAAGTAATCAGGTCTGAACTCATGTCCCCACTGCGAAATACAATGTGCCTCATCTATGACAAATAAATCAATTTTAACATGTTTCAGCTGCTTGATAAGTTCATGTTGCTGCAATAGTTCGGGAGATAGATAAATCAGTTTGAACTGATTTAATTGCCGATAGACGCTCTTTTTCTCAGGAAGTGTCATAAAACTGTTTAATGCCACAACATCCTTAAACCCCGTTGCTTTCAGCTGCTTTACCTGATCTTCCATCAAAGAAATTAACGGTGAGACAACAATGGTAACGCCCTCAAATAGGCTTGCAGGTAACTGATAGCAGAGTGATTTTCCTGAACCAGTCGGAAGAATTCCCAACACATCATTTCCGTGCATGATATCTTTTATAATTTCTTCCTGCCCAGGACGAAATGATGAAATGCAAAATTGTTTTCTTAACTGTTCTTTCAATTTTTGATTCGTCAATGCCATCACCTTGTTATGATATTTTTCCCGCAGCTAAAACGAGCCGTATTTGAAAATAACTGATCGTTTCACTAATTTCCTGTTTGATATCCTTTAATTTATAGGAAGATGTATTGTTTATGGCCGCCAGTATTTCCGCATGATCATCCGGGTTCACGTAATGTTCAAGCGGAAAAGATTCATCATACAGTGCAATTTCAATCAAATGATCGTAAATGGTATTCAATTTCAAATGACGTTTTACGGCAATTTCTTCTGCAGTATACTGCATGTCCAAAAATTCTTTGGTCTTACTTGCTGAATTAGTTATCCTTGCCTCTTGTGGCAATGCCGTCAGAAAACGTGCAAAAAGAGGGTACGTTTTTGGATGCTGGTTGATCAGCGACAGCATATGGTGCGTGATTGCCGTTTTGACTAATGGAATATCAATCTGTTTCAGTCCATAGTGATCGGCAAGCTGAAAACTGCTCATTCCAAAATGTTTATAACCTGTCAGACTATCGACAAAAATACGCGCTTCCATTTCAGAAAAATGCTGCAGTATTTCATAGAGTTCTTTATAAAGCTGATTCAGAAAAACCGTCTGATGATTTCTCCATTGATGGTATTGTCCCTTCACCCAATCTGTTATGGGCGGTTTATCAATTACCGGGATGAAATGGAAATGATTTTTCTTACTGTTTGTCATGGTTTGAATTAGCAGTAGCAGCCTTTCCCAAAATACTGCTGCTTTTTTGTAATACGCCATACCATTAAAATGTTGAGCCGACACATTCCCTTCCTGCTTCCGAATCCAGTTGTCACCCATTTCGGTTGGTGATGCTGCATTGTCATTATTTAGCACTATCAAGTTACGCTGAATCAGTTCATGGATTTGTTCATCAAAATCCTGTTTATGTAAAGATGGATAGATACCATAAAAATGGTTTAATTGATAGGTATGAGAATCCTGGACGGTTTGAATCGAACGTTTTCCTTTAAGCAAATGATAGATTGCGGAAATGCTTCGTTCTTCCTCGAACCTGGAGCAACAAGAAATAACGATATAATTGAACAGCAATGTAAGCACTCCTTTACGAATCATGATAACTTACAAGCTTTTACATGTCATTCCAATCATAACACGTTATGGAGAAGTTGAAATGTATAACTTACGGATTTAGAATAAATGTTAAGCTGAAATTATTGAACATTTTACGTGAATGGGAGGAGTTACATGCCTAAATATACTATCGTAGATCAGGAAACATGTATTGCCTGCGGGGCATGCGGTGCCACAGCGCCTGATATATATGACTATAACGATGAGGCGCTAGCTTATGCTGTGCTGGATGACAATGAAGGGACAACTAAAGTACCCGAGGCTTACGAAGATGATATTCTGGATGCATATGAAGGGTGCCCAACAGATTCAATTAAGGTTGCTGAAAAACCATTTTTCGGAGATCCATTAAAATATGAAGACGATTAACAGGAAAAAAGGGGAATCTATTGGATCGTTATCAACGGAAATGTGCGAGAGTTCATGTATGATGTACGGCGGATTCCAAGGTTTTCAGCGCGTCCCCGCCTAAAGCATGCCTGATAATTTCACTGTTGCGAAACAAAGCACACGTGGCAATTGTAATTGTCCAATTTGCGTTTATTCTGCGTTTCTCGATTTGTACGAGTGACTTCTTGGATATACCCAAAACCGTTGCCATCTGTTCCTGTGTATAGTTATTTTCAATTCGAATCAGCTTCATCTTAGCGGATATTTCTTCCTTTATGTCGCTTTGATTCATTTGAACCAATCCCACTTCCGATTTTTCTTCCAAATCTATCATAATGTTTGTTGTGAGAAAAGTCAAAAACAAAAAAGCGTTCCCGTTATTATATTGGTCGGGAACACTGCACTCATTTATTCAGGAATAATTGGATTTGCCCCTTCTGGAACCTGAACCGGAGATGACAAATCGTATGGTCCGGTTTTACTCTGAGGAGCATTGGAAAACGCTACTTCATTGTAGCCGAAACTCTTTGCTGTCATCAGAATGGCATCAATCATGGTTATCAACGCTTGTTCTGCCGATAACATGTTAGGATCCGCAAACTCGATATGGAGTTCTGACCCATTTTCGTGTACTGAAAAATCGGCCGATTCTGGTACTGTTCCGGTAACATGATACATTTCTTCATCTATTTTCATTTCGGATAGGGCTGTTTCAAAATCCGCCTGCTCATCTATTGGCACTTGTACCAGAAATTCTTTGTCTGCATCAACTGCCTGATAGCTTTTATAAATATTTTTGCCCGGCTGCAGATGCAGTTCTTCAACCTTCCCTATCTGGCCCAAGCTGATGGATTCATTAAAGCTGACAGAATCAACCTGAATTGGAACAAACATAGCTGCTAATAAATCTTCAAAAAGACTTGGTCCCGCAGAGCCTCTTCCAACAGGAGAAAAATCTTCCGGCAGATCAATGTGAACTTGCTGACTGGTTTCATTCAACTGGAAGTCAGCCTCGGAGAACATATAATGACTTAATCCCCAGTTCTCTTCGTCTAAATAGTCGCCAAATTCATTATAATACTGACTTTTGTCAGCTGTATCCGAAGCAACCAGTGACAATGGAATGATATATTGCCCCTGCGAATCGGTAACGGCTCCGTGAACGATCGTTTCATGATTTTTAGATTCCGGAATCACATTTGATGCCGATTTCTGATCCATCAGAGCTAACTCTTCCTGATGTTTGTCATTTTCAGCAGCAGATCCGGATTCTTCCCTGTATTCCGCACTTTCATCAGCTACATTTGTGTCCATTGCGTGATCTGAAGAGCTTTTGCTGTCATCCTGGACCATTGTCTCATTTATCAACAACGGCACGAGCAGTAAAAGGAGCCCTATTGCTGCCACAGCTGAGAAAATGGGAACGAACGCAAAGCGCTTCTTCCTGCTTACTAATTTCCGTTTATTTACCTCCGAGGAGATACGCTGAAACAATTGATCTTTATCAAGGTGATCTTTTACGGTTGGCATGTTTTTCAATGATTCTTCAATGTTCTCTTCATTGTCGCCAAACTTCTTCATTAGGTATCTCCTCCTTCCTGTTGTTCTGAATGGATATACTTTTGTAATTTTTTTATCCCGCGATGCTGTGTTGTTTTCACTTTACTGACATTGAAATTCAATATTTCAGCTGTTTCCTGGATAGAAAACGACTGAATGTAACGCAAAATGAGGACACTTTTCTGTTCAGGTGTACATTTATCCAAATAATGA
Source organism: Lentibacillus halodurans (assembly GCF_900112045.1). Lineage (GTDB taxonomy): Bacteria > Bacillota > Bacilli > Bacillales > Amphibacillaceae > Lentibacillus > Lentibacillus halodurans. The sequence goes on along the minus strand of NZ_FOJW01000001.1, from coordinate 267,169 downwards.
TAGACGTCCTTGATCATTTCATTTTGTATGGCTAATTCATCGGGTAGCGGATTCTGGTCCCGAATAAATTCTCCTTGTTCTCCCCAGTCAAAAAACGCTGCAATTCGCTTGCGTTTTCGCTTCTGCTTTCGAAAATAGTCAATGGCAATATGCCGTGCAATTGAAAAAAGCCATGTTTTCTCACTGCTTTCCCCTTTGAACGAATCATAGGACTTCACAACTTTGATGTAAACTTCCTGAACGAGGTCTTCACACGTTTCTTTATCTTTTACCATATAAAAGATGAATTGGTATAAATCATGATGATAATTCTCGTAAAATTTCTCGAAAACGGATTCCATCAAAAATCCCCCGTTCATTTCAATAGTCGTTTTCAGCCCGTAAAATGTTACAGTTATTGACTACTATCATATTAGAATTACTTAAAAATACCAACCTGCTTTAGTTGGTATTTTGCAAACGAAAACGATTATGGGCATATCTTTTAAAGAAATGGCTGATGATCGGATACAGCAAAATAATAAACACAGCATTTCCAATTGCATGATACGTATCAAACGGCAGACTTGCCAAGTAGTATGGCCAAAATTTGCCGGCAATCGAATAGGTTGTCAATGAAATCATGAATCCATATAGATAGCCGCTAAATACTGCAAATATAACAATGCCATATATCGGGGTTTTTCCAGGGAACTTGCCAAGCCAACCGCTTATTATTCCAATTATCCCCCAGGAAACAACCTGCCACACAGTCCAAATCCCCATCCCCAATAGCATGTTTGACAAAAAAGTTGTCAATACCGCCAGGATGACGGCTGCAATTGGACCGAGCAGCAACCCGCAAATGATGATCAATGACGTAACTGGCTGGACATTCGGAAGAAAAGCAAACACACTTCTTCCGACAACCGCAAGTGCAGCGAGTAATGCCAGCAAAGTGAGTTTATACGTATTCATCCATTATTCCCATGCCTGAAAATCAAATGTTACTTCATCACCGGGGGATAGTTCGTATTCGGCAGCACCCACATTCGCCATTTCCCCATTTACCTCGAAGATCCACGCCTTTTGGTCATTTTCCTCAGCCGGAACACGTTCGATGGAAGTGATAAATTGTCCATCTTCTCCGGTCTCCACATCAAAGTTTTCCTGCAGGACGTCCATCAAAATAGCACCTTCTTCAATCTCAATTTCTTTCTCGGCGATATACTCTTCCCCATCATCTTTGCTTATCGTCATACGAATTTCATCTTCATTCAGTTCGCCATCTGTATTTTCATTTGTTTCAGTCTGTACTTGATCGTTGTTAGATTCATTCTGATCCGCTTCATCGGTACCACAACCTGTTATCAAACCAATAACAACGAATAGTGGTGCCATTCGCAAAATCCATTTGTTCATTTCCGATTCCTCCATTGTTGGTTTTTTTGGGAGAAATGACGACGGAAGCCAAAAGCAATACTCGAATGCAGGCTAGCGTAATAAAAAAGCCAACCTCCTTCAAAGGTTAGCTTAAAAGACAATCGAAACATACATACGAAATCCATATTACGTTTTCGGTTGTCCCAATCGCTCAAATCCCCGAAGCATTGAAACATAAGATATTGGCAGGTCTACTGACTTGTGATTCCTACCTACTCTAAGCCCTTCCCATATGAGGATTCATACAGTGGATCATGCTTATTTCGTATATCACTTACAGTTGCGAGGACAGTTCCAGTTTCTCACTGGATTCCCTTTTTAAGTAAATACACCAACATCTATTATTTTTATTTAATTTCAAAAAACATCATATCATAAACTTGCTGTCTTTTACAGCATTTATTTAAAATAGTTGCACCCTGCATTAACAGAAGCAAGATTCCCACTTCAAGACTTGAGGTGATCTCAGGAAAGATGAGTGAGGAACAACTGCCCGTATAGGTCCGATTCTGTTCAACTAACATTCAGCGAGGATAGTACACCTCGCTGAATGAAGTTTCACTTTATAACGGGATTTTGATGTCAAAGGTTGTTCCTTCATCAACTTTGCTTTTAACGTTAATCGTCCCATCATGAGCCTCGACGATATTTTTGGCAATCGCAAGACCTAGTCCTGTTCCTTTTTTCTTATCGCCTCTTGTTCGTGATTTGTCGGCCTTATAAAAACGCTCGAATACAAATGGTATATCTTCTTCTGGTATGCCGCTTCCATTGTCCTCAATGGATATGTGGAAATTCGTTTCTGTACTTTTGACTACGACCTTTACATATCCATTTTCTTTTGTATGCCTGATTGCGTTATCAATCAGATTTGTGAAAACCTGCTCCATCCGGTCAGTATCAATCAATATATTAGATACAGTCAATTGCTTCTCCGACATTAATTGAACATGATTTTCTTCCGCTAATCCTTTAAACTTTTTTATAATACGTTCCACAAATGAATCAGCATCAACATGTTCCTTGTTTAACCGGGTATGGCCAGCTTCCATTCGAGCCAGATCCAATAATTCATTGACAAGTCTGCCCATTCGAAAGGATTCTTCATGGATAATCTGTGCCAGTTCATTCTTTTCTTCTTTTGATTCAGCAACATCGTCGACAATTGCTTCACTATAACCCTGCAGCATCGATATCGGAGTCCGCAATTCGTGGGAAACATTGGCAATGAAATCTTTTCGCATTTTGTCGAGCTTTCTTTCCTCGGTCATATCACGGATAACGGCGACTGCCCCGCGTACATAAGTCTGATCGTATAACGGTGTCATGATCATCACCCATGTACGCCCTTGTGTATTCATCTCCCTGATTACTTCTTTTTCATCGTTAATCACACTACGTAAAATTTCGTTTAAAGGAGCAGGAGCACTTAGATTATCTTCGTTCTGCTCCATATCCTTTTCATAATAAAGATGCTTGATAAATTGTTCTGCCGGTGGATTGGTAACAAGCATATCTCCGTTACGATTCAAGGTTATAACACCATCAGCCATTGAGCTGACAATACTGGAAATCTGTTCTTTTTCCTGTCTCAAGGCGTTGATATGGAATTTCAGCTGTCTGCCCATCCGATTAAAAGCAATCGCCAGTTCACCAATCTCATCATGGGTCAGGATCGGTACTTTTGTATTAAACTCTCCTCTTGTCAGATCAAGCGCAGCTTCTCTCATCTTTATCAGTGGTGATGTAATTCTTGTAGATAGGAAAAACGCAAAAATGGTTGTTAAAATAATGGCAATGCCCGCTGCCAGGAGAATGATTTTAGTTGTCTCAGCTTTTGTCTGATTCACAATATCCAATGATTGATATATGAAAACAGCCCCATCCTGATTGACTGGTGTGCCGACAATCATTGCCTCGACGGTACTGTTTGGCAATGTTGTCTCTTTTTTAACATTATGGCCGTTTGTAAAAACATCCATTAGCTCTTCGTCATTTTGAAGCCACTCCGTACTGAGTTCATTTAAGTCTTCATCTGTACTGTCTGATATCTGAAACGTTCCATCACCATAAATAATGGCAATTCGGCTTACCGGATCCTTTACCAGTTCGGCATTTTGCAGTGCCAATTTCTGATCATCATATTGCTCAATTATTTGCGATACTTTTGTTGCTGTCTGCATCATCTCATTTTCAGCTTCATTAACATGGAAAGTTTCAAAGAATTCCAATAGTAAAATAGTCAATATAAATAATACAAAAGAAACTAGCAATAATATGGTTATTGCTAGTTTGCCTACAACACTGCGCCAGAACATTATGCATCATCTGCCTCAAATTTATATCCGACACCCCAGACAGTAACAATCATATCTGCGGCCTGATTGGATACATGATTTAACTTTTCTCGCAATCGTTTTACGTGTGTGTCAACCGTACGCAAGTCCCCAAAAAATTCATATTCCCATACTTCCTTAAGGAGTACCTCCCGGCTGAACACTTTATCAGGTGCTTCAGCAAGAAAACACAACAACTCATATTCTTTCGGTGTAAGGCTCACTTCGATACCATCTGCTGTTACCCGGTGTGCATCATAGTCAATGGTCAGATGAGGAAAAACGATTAAATTTTTGGTTGGTTTTTCTGTTTCATTGTATCTGCTCGAAGTCACCCTTCTTAATACGGCCTTGACACGCAGCACGACTTCTCTTGGACTGAAGGGTTTGACGATATAGTCATCTGTCCCGACTTCAAACCCCTGGACACGGTTGGACTCTTCACCTTTTGCTGTAAGCATGATAATCGGTGTTGATTTTTCTTTTCGCAATTCTTTTGTAACTTCAATGCCATCTAACTCCGGCATCATAATATCCAGCAAAATAACATCATAGTCGGTATTTAATGCAAGGTCCAATGCTTCTTTACCGTCTTGCGCTTCTTCTACAATAAAATTTTCTTTTTCCAAATACATTTTGACCAGCCGGCGAATTCGATCCTCGTCATCCACCACCAAAATTTTTGGGTTTTCATCCATTTAGACTCCCCCTCTTTTTAAGTTTCGTACGCCGCTAACCGGACATTTGAAGCTATACATGATTACGCATAGGAGTGAAGCCCCGCTAAAAGCAGGTTGACTGCAATCAAGTTGAACATGATAATCGCAAAGCCGCCAACAGCAAGCCAGGCTGACCGCTCACCATGCCAGCCTCTTGACAGGCGTAAATGCAGGAAAGCGGCATAGAAGAACCACGTAACCAAGGCCCATACTTCTTTAGGGTCCCATCCCCAGAAACGATCCCAGGCAATTTGTGCCCAGATAGATGCAAATATCAATCCGCCCAGTGTGAACACTGGGAATCCGATGGCAACCGCACGATAAGATATTTCATCAAGCATATCAGGCTTGGCCTTTTTCAGGAAGGGCTTGATAGCTGCCCCGACCCGTTTGCGCAGAATTAAACGGGTTAACCCATATAACATCAGTCCAGTCAGTACTGACCAGATCAGGGTATTAAATTTCCGTGCTGCATCAACCCCGTGCATCCAGCCTGGGGCATCAAACAGTGGTTCCATTCGATCCCCTGTCAGCAGTTCGCCTTCATTTGGACCGGCAATCGGCGGCAAATGGTAATCTGTTGTAACTGTTTCGCCGTTGAATGAATACTCAAATTCCGCACTATATCCTGATAAGTTGAATGCAGTAGAGATAAAGCTGAAACCGATAAAAAGGAACAGGGCAATTAAAATAATTTCCAGCCATGTTGTCCGTTTGCTCCGTACCGTCTGATCAATTTGTCTGATCAGATAAATGAGCGCTGCCACAAAACTGATCGCTAAAATGGCTTGACCTAACGCGACGGTTGTGACGTGGATGTATAACCAGTGACTCTGCAGTGACGGAACCAATGGCGCAATCTCGGTCGGGAACATACTCGCGTAGGCAATTAAGATCATTGCGATTGGAAGAGCAAACAACCCTAATATGTTTAACTTATAAATAAAATAAATGATAATAAACGCAAATACCAGTGACATCCCGAAAAATGTCACAAACTCAAACAGGTTACTGACAGGTGCATGTCCGCTTGCCATCCATCTTGTAATAAAGTAAACAATTTGCGCCAGAAAACCGATTATGGTTAAGGTAATTGCGATTTTTCCACTGATGCCCTGTTTGGAGCGATTGTTTTTTTGTTTAATCGTAGCACCAAAGAAAAATGTGGCAATTAAGTAAAGGACAAATGCCGTGTATAGCATTGTACTGCTTACATCAAGTAATGAATCCATTTATATCCTCCTTCAGCTGTACCGGTTCAGCTATTCAATTTCCTGCTGATCGTCAACCATTTTCACATTGGTATTCTCAATAATGTGTTCAATATCTTTCTTCAGACCAAACCAGTTTTTATTTGTATGTCCGGCCATCATCATACCTTCGCCCTCAGGATGAAGCCAAATTCGGCGGTGTTGCCAATACATGCCTTGAATCACACCAATCATGAAAATGGCTGCCCCAATGATGAAGAATGGCAACGTGTGATCCACTCTTACCGTCAACCCGCTCGCAAAACGTGTTTCAAAGTCCTGGACACCGAGTTTATAATCGTTTTCCCCAGTTGCATCAACATTTCTTCCAATACCGACAAAACTCATTTCAGGTTCTTCATTATCAGGAGGATGAACTGTAAAAACGAAAGCCGGATTTCTTGGATAGTTTGTTTTTGATCTCGGTTCACCTTCGTTTAGCTCATAATCCGGGTAATATTGACTGACAGCAACCCGGAAACCATTATCCAAACGATATTCATCTTTCGGGTCTGTCAAATCGACTGTGAAGGATCCCAATGATTCCTCCTCAGGATCGTCTGTTTCGTGAACCTTAAACGTCATATTTTGAAACTCATTTTGCTGATAACCTGCCTGATATAGCGTATATTTATCAAAATTCAGCGGATGATTCATACGTATTTCATCTTCAACTACTTTTTCCAGTTCCGGTTCAGCACCTGCTATATCTTCACCGGTTTCCTTATAGATGACAGCATTTGTCTGGTAGTTTTTATCAACCATTCCTTCTTGTTCAATTGCTTCCCGGAATCGCTCATCATTTTCGTCATACGTATCAAGAATAAATTCCTTATTTTCAATGAAATATTCACCGTCTGTACCAGGGATAACGGTTTGTTCACCTTCTCTGACCCAAACATACTCATCAAGGTACATGAACGGGGTCATGCGTAATAATGCCGCAACCAGAATGATGATCAGACCTATATGATTAACATATGGCCCCCAGCGGGAGAAACGTCCCTTTTCTGCTAATATATGACCATTCTCTTCATATACTTTGTACCGTTTTCCCTTGAGACTTGATATTAATGTTGATTTTTCATCATCTGTCACATGGTCCGTTTCGCTAAATAAACGCTGTCGCTTCAGAAATTGTGTGTGCCGCTTAGGTTTCTGCTTCTTCAATGCTTTATACAATGGAACAAAGCGGTCAATACTGCAAATTACAAGCGAAATTCCGATTAATGCAATTAACAGCATGTACCACCAGGAACTATATAAATTGTGAAATCCCAATTGGTAATAGATCAGCCCTAAAATGCCATACTGATCTTCATAATAAATCGACGGATCACGTGATACAGCGTTCGCTGGTATGTACTGTTCCTGCGGGAAAATGGTCCCGATCCCTGATGCGATTAATGCAAGGACGATCAGCCAAACTCCCACTTTTACAGAAGAAAAGAAATTCCATATTTTATCAACAATCGATTTATTGTATGTCTGTGATCTGCGTGCACTTCCATCATACCGCATATTGAGGAGTTTTTGTTTATCATTCCCGTCAATATGCTGATTCTCTTCTACAGGTTTGCCGCATGCTTCACAGAGTACTGTACCCTCTGGATTAACATGACCACACTCACATTTTATCTTCTTCATCCGTATCCCTCACAATTGATGCGTTCATTTACTGCTCAGGCTGTATTTGCCTCAGATACCCTTCTATTTTATCAAGTGTAAGCCCTCCTTCAACAACTTCAACAATTTCCCTTTCCGGATTAATGAAGAATGTGGTTGGAAGCGGGCCAACCTGATAAGCGCTCATAACTTCTTTATTTGAATCATATGGAACAGGGAAAGTCAAATCATATTCATTAATAAATTTGTCCACAACAAACTTTGTCGTATCAAGGTTGACCGCAACAATTTCTACCCCTTTTTCTTTATATTCGGGATATAATGATTCCATATAGGGCATTTCGTCTTCGCATGGGTCACACCATGTACCCCAAAAGTTAAGCATGACACCTTTCCCTTCGAGGTCACTCAATTGAACCGTTTCACGTTCATTATGTTCGTTTATTTGCTCGAGTCTGAAATCCGGGGCCTGAGCACCTGTCTCAATACTTGTTTGATCATTCGTTAAATTGGATACTAAAGCATATATAACAGCAACCAGCAATACGGCTAATACAATCGTTCTGAAAATCAGCCGATTTCTTTTTTTGGGTTTTTTATTGGATTTCGCTTGTTTCACATTCATGTCAGCTCACTCCCTACGCCATTATATCACGTCATCACTATGGTAAATTTGTCTATTATTCAACAATTTAATCATTCGCCAAAAGACGCATTTTTTTTACTTCATGTGGCGTAAGCGGACGGAAATCACCCGGCTGCATACGTTGTAAATTCAAAAATCCATACTTTTCCCGTTTTAACTTGGACACAGGATAGCCTAATGCATCCATCATTCGTCTTATATGCCTGTTTTTTCCTTCATGAAGGGTCAATTCAAGAATCATCGTGTTTTTTTGTCTGTCTACTTCAAGCACCTTGTAACGGACTACTTTTAGCAAATCGTTATCTGAACGAACGCCTTTTCGCAGCTTATTTAGCTCCTGCTTGTCCGGAATCCCATCTGTTTTCGCAACATATACTTTATCAACACCGTATCTGGGGTGCATCAGCATATTGGCAAAATCCCCATCGTTTGTTAGTAACAAAATACCGGATGTATCATAGTCCAGTCTGCCAATCGGATAAATACGCTCCGGAACTTCCCCCAGATAATCTGTTACAACTTTTCTTCCTTTATCATCGGTAATACTGGAAATAACACCCCTTGGTTTATATAGCATATAATAAACAGGTTCCTCCTTTTCCAGCAGTACACCATCTACTTCAATATTATCTTGATGGGTTACTTTTGTTCCTAATTCAGTCACTGTTTTCTTATTAACTTTCACTTTGCCATCTGCAATCAGCTTTTCCGCTTTTCTGCGGGAGGTTACACCACTTTGGGCAATTACCTTTTGCAGTCGTTCCAATGTGTTTGTCATCATATCACCATTTTCTTTTGGCTCTTTTAGTATAGATTGTTGTTATGTAGACCGCAGTCCGAATACACAAGTGCTCGTCGCGTTGCAAGCTATTTCAACGAAACATACGGTACGCTCCTCGCAACTTACAGGACATGGCGTTCTTAGCCTTTGTTCCTAAGGTGAGATGCAGGGTCTCACTTTAGTCTCTGTTTCCGCAGAGTCTCCGTGTATTCGGACTGCTCACTACGTATCATATATTTTTCCACCTTACTTCAACAGCAACAATCTTTTAGAAAACAGCCTTTATTTCTCAACATAATAATAGCGTTAACTATATGTTAACGCTACTCTAACAGTTTATCCAAATATTAACGTTACGATAATGACCGAGGCAATTATACCAACAAGATCAGCTAACAGTCCAACTTTTAGGGCGTATCGCATTTTTCGGATACCGACTGCACCAAAATAAATGGTTATGATGTATAATGTCGTATCTGTACTTCCCTGCATAGTTGATGCTAATCTGCCGATAAATGAATCAGGCCCGTGAGTACCAATCAATTCAGTCGTCATTCCTAATGCTGCAGTTCCGGAAATAGGTCTCACCATCGCTAATGGAATGATCTCCGGCGGTATACCGATGAAAATAAGAAACGGTGAAATAAGCTGGATAAATGCATCTAATGCGCCAGAGCTTCGTAATATCGATATGGCTACAATCATGCCTACTAAAAAAGGAAGTAAAGAAAATGCCATCTTGACACCATCTTTCCCTCCTTCCACGAACGTTTCATATGTTGGCACACGTTTCCATGTTGCCACAAACAGAACAATTAGAATAAAGCATGGAATCAGCCAGGTGCTGATCGTTGTAATAATACTCATATTCCCTTCCTCCTGAGGCTTCTGTAATAAAACAAGCGGTCGATGGTTAACGCACTGATGGAGGAGATAAGTGTTGCGATAATCGTTGTACCAACAATCTCAGTCGGAGAAACTGAATCATATTGCATCCGTATTGATATAACTGTGGTTGGTATGATCGTTAAACTGGACGTATTGATGGCCAAAAAGGTTATCATGGATCTTGAGGCCGTATCTGTTCCGCTTAACGCCTTCATATGTTCCATTGCTTTAATCCCCATTGGCGTTGCAGCATTTCCCAGACCAAATATATTGGCGGTAATATTGGACAGTATATAGCCCATTGCGGGGTGTTCTTTTGGGATATCCGGAAATATCCTTGTGATAATGGGTCTAAATAGATTAGCAAGGAATGTTAATATGCCTGCTTCTTCAGCGACTTTCATGATCCCAAGCCAAAAAACCAGTATACTGATCAAACCGATCGATAAGGTAACTGCCTCTTCCGCACTTTCAAATAAAGCTTCATTAACCTCATCCATCGTCCCATTAAACATGGCATAAATAATTCCGATACCAGCCATCAAGGCCCAAATAATATTAACCATTCAGATCAAACCCGGTAATGCGCTGGTACACTGTCACGATATCCTCCAGAAATTCCGCCTCGTGCCGTTCAGAATATATAGCCGTCTCTGTAACCGGTACGGCATCCACAAAATAAATGGTCTTTCCGATAACTTCTGCCGACTGTGGATTATCATGCAATATAAATGATTTGCTTTCGATCTGGTTTCGTTCATTTTCATTAAGCGGCAATGTAATATCATGATGCAAATAACCTGTAACCTGATCGCCTGTTTCCGCTATTTCATAAATACTTTCTCCTTTTTGATCAATGGTTGTCATATCATACTGGTCAAACCCCCATTCAAACATCCCAATATGATCGCTCCAGTCGTCAGGTCCGTTTAACGTGACAGCGATTAGCTCCATGTCGCCTTTCAATGCTGAACTCACCAGTGTCCTCCCGGCAATTCTAGTAAATCCTGTTTTTCCGCCATTCGAATATTCGTACATACCGGTCAGTAATTTATTTTTGTTTCGCCATGCATATGCCCGTTTATCCGATTTATAGCTTCTCGTTTTAGTCACCTGCCTGAATATGTCATTGTCCATCGCATAACGCATTAAGAGCGCCATATCATATGCAGTGGAATAATGACGATCCGAATCGAGTCCATGCGGATTTTCAAAAGAAGTGTTCGTCATACCGAGCCACTGTGCTTTTTGATTCATCAAATGTACGAAACCTTCCATACTCCCTCCGACATGCTCGCTTATAGCAATAGCTGCATCATTGCCGGAACGAAGCATTAATCCGTAAATAAGATCTTTCAACTTCATTTTCTCCCCTTCTTCCAAATAGATGGAAGACCCGATTGCATTAACGGCACGATTGCTGACCGTTACATTCTCATTCAAATTTCCGGATTCGATGGCAATGATCGCGGTCATGATTTTCGTAATACTGGCAATTGGCTGTTGTTGATGTGCTTGCTTCTCAAATAAGATCCTCCCTGAGGACTGTTCAATCAATATAGCATTGTTTGCGGACACACCTGGATTTGCTTGTCCAACAACCGGATTAAAAAAACTGACTATAAGAAGACAAACAAGTGCTATGATTGCATAACGCATACATTTTCCTCCTGCAGACGATTAATTTGTCTATACAGTTTATGCCTTGTCTCCAAGGGATATGACTGGAAAACTTTCGTTGCTGCGCCGTTTCGGCTTCAGGCAGATATTACACGGCAAAACTGACTTCTTCCCCATTTATACTTAAGAAAAACCTCCCGTTATTTGATTAAGTTTATCCCGTGGTTCACCCTCGTCATATGTTGAGTGCCGATTTTTAAACTTGTCTAAATTAAAAAAATCCTTACAAATATGCAAGGATTGGTAAAATCAGGTAATTTACTTGCTTTCATCGATTTGCTCCGAAAATGTTTCAAAAAACAAATCCGCTTCTTCTTCTAATTCATCTGTGTGAACCTCTTCGGGAAGCGGTGGCAATTCGTCCAGTGACGTTAATCCGAAATAAGTAAGGAAGTCTTTTGTTGTTGAAAATAACATTGGGCGGCCGGCTCCTTCTTTTCTGCCGACTTCTTCGATGAGAGACCTGGCAACCAATGTCTGGACAGGGCGGTCACTTTTCACCCCGCGTATCTCCTCAATTTCAGTTCTGGTAATCGGCTGCTGATAAGCGATAATCGCCAATGTTTCCAGTGCAGCTTGTGACATTCTTGTCGTTTGCGGTGATTCAAGCAGTTTTTTTAAATAAGGACTATGTTCAGGTTTCGTTGTCAGGTGAAATACTTTATGCGATTGCATCAATAACATCCCACGATTCGTGTTGTCATAATCATACTTTAATTCTTCCAGTATATGTTCGACGGTATGATCCGGTACATCCAGAACCTGTGCTAATTGCTTCACAGTTACCCCTTCATCACCACTTGCAAACAATAATCCCTCGGTTATGGCTTTTAATTCATTGATTTCCACGTTTCATCCCCCACATAAAAAACATACAGATGATCAAAATGTCTTTCCTGCCTACATGTTACATCATTATTTTTCATCAGCTCCAGAACGGCCATAAATGTAATGACAATATGAGAACGGGATGGATATTCAAACAACTGGTCAAACGCTATGCCGCTGCTGGAATACTTTACTAAATCCAGCACGTCGGTCATTCGCTGTTCAATGGGAATTTCTCCACCTTTAACCTTTGTCTCCAATGGTTCATGCCATTTTTTGCGTTCAAACATCTTTCCTAATGCGTGAATCATCTCGTAAATCGATATATCTCCTTGGACAGCAGGTTGTTTCGTTTCAGCATGATCAAACAAAACTGCCGGTCTGGTAAAAATCTGATTGGCTTCAAGTTCTTTATTTTGAAGTTTTTTGGCTGCATCTTTATACTTCCGGTATTCGATCAGACGTTGCATCAGTTCTTCACGCGGATCTTCCATATATTCTTCATCGGCTTCCTCAACTTCCTGTTTCGGCAAGAGCATCTGACTTTTTAAAGCAAGCAATGTGGATGCCATCACCAAATACTCACTGGCGATATTCAGCTCAAGACGCTGCATGGTGTGGATATAATGCATATATTGTTCTGTTATCTGTGCAACTGGAATATCATATATATCAATCTCATACTGGTTAATTAGATGCAACAATAAATCGAGAGGACCTTCAAAAGCATCCAGTTTCACTTTATATGGCTGATTCACAGCAGCCCTCCTTTTCCTATCCAAAAATGAAAAATTTTATCCCAGCTTAATATTTATTGACATAAACGCCCATACAATCTAGTCAGTCTCATCATAAGTTATTAACGTAAGATAAATGTTACCAAAAAAACATTTATTCGTTAAGCGAAAAAGGAGGAATATCATTATGGGTCATCAATATGGCGGAGGTTTTGCGCTGATTGTCGTATTGTTCATTCTTCTGATCATTGTTGGAGCTGCATGGTTCTAATCATGACAGAATGATTATCAGCCCACTTTAAAGGGGTTATGCAAAACAAAAGCCACCTCTTACAAGAGAGATGGCTTTTGTTTAGTTATTTTCTTCATCCTGCTGCTGTTCTTCTTCTTCCGCACATTTATTCAGAAATTGCTGCGTTAAGTCGTCAGCACAAACAGCATATTTATCTCCGTATATGTGCTGTACTTCCTTCACCATCTTTTTGCCAATACCCGAATTCCGATGTGACGGATTAACTGATATATGCTGGATAACTGCATTTATGTCATTTTCAATGCGCACTCCAATGGCACCCAGTACATCTTCTTCCTTCCACAGGAAAAGATGCCAATCCGGATTCGATTCATATTCTTTAATTGTCTGCTGCAATTTTTTTACATCTTTTTCCTCGGGCATAAAAGATAGTAACCCCATTGCAATCTTTTCATAATTTTTTTTATAACGAATAAACATACATATCCCTCATTATGATAATAGCTGACCAATCAAAAAGAGCAAACTATATGATTCCACACTGTACCCTAAGTTACATCATATAAAAAAGTTTGTATATATAGTTATGCCGTATCAGACATTATTTGTCAACACAATATACGCACATATAAGAAAATCCCGGCTGACACGCTGTCTTCGGGAGACGGGGCGTCAGAGCCAATATGAAGAAATCAGTGAAACTGCTGATTTCTTCATTAACATTTCACCATAAAACAATCATGCTGGACTTCATCAGAAAACAAATACAAACCAATAGATAAAACCCCAACTGATTCCGACCGTCAAGAGAATCATTAATAACAGCCAATTCTTTTTACGCTGGTTCAAATTTACATTCATCCTTTATCATCATTACCATGTTTTCTATTAAGCATACCGATTAATGTGCAAATCGTATACCCATCCGATTGCTTCCCTTTAAGACGGAATGGAATGGTATTAACAAGTGCTAGCCACAAATTGAATAATAACGGCAGCAGCAAATAAATGCTTGGATATACGATATATAACCCATAACACAGACCTGCAGCGGTAAAACTGCTTAACGGACCGCAGGCGGCAATTTGGACCTTGTCAAAGGGCCGATATGGGACACTTCGTTCACTGGAAGCTACTCCTCCTAAAAAGAATAGCACATGTACCGAAATATCGATTTGTTTCCGCGTTGTATGATACATGACACTGCCTGTACCAACAGACAGGGTAATTTTATCAGCGCCAAGTAATTTTGCCCCAAGAACATGCCCTAGCTCATGTATCACGGTACCAACTGGGGCAACAAAGAAAATGAGGTATACAAAAAAATAAATATCCATAACATTCTATGATGCTGTCATAACTTTAACCTGTTTCATGACATCACCATTTTTCATCGCCTTTGCAAATTCCACACCTGACGTTACCTGGCCAAAGACGGTATGGACACCGTCTAAATGCGGCTGTGGTTCATGAACGATAAAAAATTGGCAGCTCCCTGTATCTTTTCCCGCATGTGCCATAGAAAGTGAGCCTTCCACATGTTTATGCGGGTTTCCCTCTGTTTCACATTCAATCGTATATCCGGCCGATCCGGTCCCATTCCCGTTAGGACAACCTCCCTGGCTGACAAATCCATCAATCACTCTGTGAAACGTCAGCCCATCATAAAAATCACTGTTAGCCAATTTTTCAAAATTTGCTACCGTATTTGGTGCTTCATCCGGATAAAGTTCAAACTCTATTTTATTTCCGTTTTCCAATAATATATAGCCTTTTTGCTTCATTGTTTATATCCCCTTTTTTTATGCTTACACTATTTTAGCTGACCCGTTAACAGAAAACAACATCATCACTCGTATGACATATCGTTTTTCACCACATCGTGATATGTTTCACGTTTGATGACCAGTTGATCCCGGCCATTTTCAACGAATACGGCTGCTGCTTTGGGAAAACGATTATAATGATTGGCCATCGAATAACCATACGCACCTGTTGAAAATACCGCTAAAATGTCATTATGGTCAACAGCAGGTATCGGCAAATCCCATATAAGCATATCTCCTGATTCACAGCATTTTCCGGCTACAGAAACTGTATCTGTTGCCGGATGTGATGCCTTGTTTGCCAATACGCCTTCATACTTAGCCTGATAAAGCGCGGGACGTATGTTATCTGTCATACCACCGTCAACCGAAATATAATGGCGTACGCCGGGAATTTCTTTCGTCGATCCAACCGTATACAATGTCACACCGGCATTTCCCGCAATTGCCCGGCCCGGTTCAATCCAAATTTCCGGCAAAGGAATGTTGAAAGACGTTGCCTGTTCCCGGACAGCAGCCGTTATATCCCGTATATGATCAGAATAGGAGATCGGCTGATCTTCCGCTGTATAACGAATGCCGAACCCTCCTCCAAGATTCAAAACTTCCGGGGTGAAATGGTATTGATGCTGCCACTCAGCCATTTTCTGGAATAGCGTTTTAGCCGCCAGCAAAAATCCCTCAGTTTCAAAGAACTGTGATCCAATGTGACTGTGAAGGCCTTTAAAATGAATATGGTCATGTTCCTGTAATTGCAAAAATGCCCTATCAGCCTGTCCATTGCTCAAATTAAAGCCAAACTTGGAATCTTCGTTGCCCGTCACAATATATTGATGCGTATTCGGTTCAATCCCAGGTGTCACACGCATTAAAACATCCATTGTTTTGCCTTTTTCTCGAAGAAGTTTACTAATCAGTTCAATCTCATAAAAATTATCGACCACAATACACCCGATATCATGTTCTATCGCCATTTCCAGCTCGTCAATGTTTTTATTGTTGCCATGTAAATGAATTTTGTCTGATGGAAAATTGGCAGTAAGGGCAGTATACAACTCCCCCTGTGAAACCACATCAAGGCTTAGCCCTTCCTGTTTAATAACCTGAAGCATGGCGACAGAAGAGAAAGCTTTACTGGCATATGCGACCTGTGCCCGGACACCAAGCTCCTGAAATGTGTTGACAAAAGCACGGCAATTTTCCCGTATTAACGAAACATCGTACACGTATAATGGTGTACCATACTTTTGGGCCAGATCCACCGAATCAATTCCGCCGATTGTTAAATGGCCTGAATCATTTATATCAAATGGATGATGATCCGCTATCATATGAAATTCCCCCATTCCGCTGTAACAATTGCTGCAAATCATTCCTGATAAACTCAAGCCTTGCATTATGGCGCTATGAGTACCGAAGTTTTTTAGCTAATAATACGACTGACATTCCTTAAACGTAAAAACACTTTATCACATAAAAGCTAAAAACGAAAGTGGGTAAGGCGCAAATGCAGAGGCAATAGACAAAAAGATACGGACAGAGGATAAGTAACGCTTCTTTTATCTTTGGTTTATCAATTCGGCTGTCTGTAATCGTTTTTGGGATGAACGACACTTGGCCTCTTTTTTGAAAGTGGCATTGGAATACGGAAGAGGATCTCGATTATCCCTGCTGCATTGAATGGTATGAATGGCCACAGATATGGTGTCTGCAATGATTTTAAATGAGCCAGGTAGAGAATATAAAGTGTAAATGCTATCACAAAACCAATCGATTCAAATAGAGCTGTCGCGACAATTAGTACAAACCTGGCAATCTTATTGGCCACCCCTAATTCATAACTTGGTGTTACATATACACCAATTGCACTAACCGACACATACAAAATGATTTCAGGTCCGAACAGACCGACATCAATCGCAATCTGCCCAATTAACACCGCAGCAATTAATCCCATTGAGGTTGCCAGAGGGGTCGGTGTATGGATGGCAGCCATACGTAAAAACTCAATTCCCAAATCAGCCATAATGATTTGTACAGCGACCGGTATTGTCCCTTCTTCTTTAGGGCCGATAAATGAAAGGTCCGCTGGCAGTAACGAAGGATCCAGCACGAATAAAAGCCATAAAGGCAATAGAAAAATCGATGCCATAATGGCTATGAATCTTGACCAGCGCATAAAACTGCCGACCAGCGGTGTCTCACGATATTCCTCGGCATGCTGTACATGATGGAAAAAGGTCGTCGGCAGGATGATCACACTTGGTGAAGTATCTACAATTAAAACGATATGCCCCTCCATCAGATGTGTAGCAGCAACATCAGGACGCTCTGTATAGCGGACTAATGGATATGGTTTCCATTTTGGTCCGGAAAAAAACTCCTCCAATGTTTTATCTGTCATCGTAATGCCATCAATTTCAATTTCGTTTAACTTGTCTTTTACTGTCTTAATAAGATCTCGGTTCGTCACATCATCGATATAGCATAAACAAATATCCGTTTTCGATCTTTCCCCAACCTTTAACATTTCGTGACGAAGCCTGGCATCGCGGATTCTTCTTCTTGTTAATGCTGTGTTTTCAATAATATTTTCCGTATAGCCATCCCTGGAACCCCTGACAACATGCTCTGTGTCAGGTTCTTGCGGTGTTCGTCCCGGATATTGGCGAACATCAACGATAAATGCATATTTGATGCCATCAACAAAAATAACAACTAAACCGGATAACAATTGATCAACGGCCTCATCCAGAGACTCCGTTCGTTCAACCTGCTGATAAATGATGCGGTTTTCAATGATTTCCGGTACCTTTTTCGTGTTATTTTCGTCATCATTGATTTGAATAAGCTGACGCATGATTTGCTGTACAACTGAACCATCACAGAGACCAGTAACGTAATATAACTGAATTTTTGTTTTCAAAACAATTAATTCACGATATCCGAGATCGAATGATGTTCCCAGTCCAATATGATCCTTCATGTATTGCTCATTTTTTTCTATTTTTGCGTAAATCGGACTTTTATTCTGATTTTGACTCATATACTTCAACTCTCCACTTTTTCTATATTTCGTATCGATATAAATTATTTTACAAATATGGTCCATTGAAAAAGGGATCCGGCTATTTTGCCAAATACAATGGCCATTAATAACCATAGCAGCTTGTTTTCCAATCGGATACGTTTTGAAAGGATGGGAAATACATTGAGCACTTCCGTCAAAGCAGCTGCCAGCATCCCATTAAAGATCCCGTGAAATGTTCCCCATAGTATGAGTAAAATGAAAGACTGATTCCACGATATACCTGCAAAGGACAAGTATATCCCGAATAAAGAACCGAGAATGATACTTGCGATATAAATGGGTATAAACCGATTGGTCTTACTCAGTTGGATTAATCTCGGGATAACTCCCAGCACCGTTAAAAACGCAACAAAACCGCCCCCGACAGCAATACCAGCAGCGAATCCGATCGTTATCTCCACTAGACTAATCAAAATGGCTGGTATCATTCAGCTTGTTCTCGTAATAGCTTAAGTATTGATCCAGATTTTGCTGGTAATTGAAGATTTCAACTTCAAGTGGGCTTGGTTCTTCATTAAATCGTTTCCGGAACCAGTGATTGAAGAATAGCAGCATCCCGATTCCGAGACCAAACGAATACGGTATTTGAATCCACAACGGATACTGGTTTTGTTCGCCCGTCAGCAAATAATGCAGTTTTTGCTGCACTTCCTGCATGCTGACATCGTAATGAAAATTCATAATGGTCATGGCCGTACCAATAAAAAGCAGCAGCCATACAATTGCTACAATCAAAATGTTTGGCGATTTTTTATGTTGCTGGATCCGTATAACAGTATGCGTTGGCCCGACAAGCTGAAATTCCAGGTCACGGTAATCGTTGTTTAAATGATCGATAACTAAAAAACTGTCCACGATTACCACGTTCTGGTCTTTTTTGGTAACGCGATAGACCGGTGTTTGTTCAAGTTCAGTCTTTAACGGTGAGGTTGTTGAAACGTTTGCTATATCTTTTAGAGTCAATTGTTTTAGATATGTCAGTTCGACATGCTTTTTCATACGCAGGTATACGATTTCCGACATGTGAGGATCATCCTCTTTACAATGTTGTATCTGATAGTATTTGTTGAAAGCGGAGAAATTATCACAGGAAATAGTACGCACCAGATTTCTAATCATTTTGGCAAGTTGTAATGCCGTGAAAGTCAATAGAACGAATTACAAAAGGCTGTCCCATTTGATTTTGGGACAGCCTTTTGTCATTGGTTCATATTCACTTTCATATCTTTTAATATTTTTTTCTCGAGTCTCGACACCTGTACTTGTGAAATCCCAAGCCTATCAGCCACCTCTGATTGTGTCCGGTCTTTATAATACCGTAAATACAGGATTAGCCGTTCCCGTTCATTCAATCTTCTTATTGCTTCCTGCAGTGTCAGTTTATCAAACCACTTTGTATCGTCATCAGCGATCTGGTCCAGTAACGTGATCGGATCTCCATCATTCTCGAAAACCGTTTCATGGATGGAATGCGGTGATTTTGCAGCCTCCTCTGCATGGACGACTTCTTCAGATGTAATATTTAATGCTTCGGCGATTTCCAGAACAGTTGGCGTCCGGCCAAGCTGTTTGGTTAATTCATCCCGTTTCTTGCGTATTTTGTTTCCCGTCTCCTTTAAAGACCGGCTGACTTTAACACTGCCATCATCCCGGATGAACCGCTGTATTTCACCGATGATCATTGGTACAGCATATGTGGAAAATTTGACATCATAAGATAAATCAAATTTATCAATAGCTTTTATCAGCCCGATACTGCCGATCTGAAACAAATCATCCGGATCATATCCGCGATTGATAAACCGTTGTACAACCGACCATACAAGTCTGACATTACCTTCAACAAGTATATCACGTGCCTGTTTTTCACCTTGCTGGCTTTTATGGATATATGCCTTTACCTGTTCGTCAGTTAACGATTCCTTACGGTTATCATGTCTAACATTTACGTCCATAGGCATCCCTATTTAGAAACCGTTTTTTTTGATAGTTGTTTTGTCATATGAACGGTTGTACCATTTTCGGGCGTTGATATGATCTCCAGCGCATCCATGAAGTTTTCGATGATCGTAAATCCCATTCCGGATCTTTCCAATTCTGGCTTTGATGTATAAAGCGGCTGTCTTGCTTCATCCACATCACCGATACCAATACCGCTGTCCTTAATGGTTAATTCTACCTCATCTTCATGCAGTATGCAGGATATGGAAACGTGATGACCGGGTTCATTATTATAACCATGAATGATCGCGTTCGTGACCGCTTCCGATACGACTGTTTTAATTTCAGTCAGTTCGTCCATCGTTGGATCCAGCTGTGCCACAAACGAAGCAACAGTCACCCTGGCAAACGATTCATTTTCGCTTACACTGGCAAACTCAACATACATTTCATTATTCATGACGCCACCCCCAACGTAAATAACGCATGTTCTTCGTTCTCCTCTAACCTTACAATTTTAAACATACCGGACATTTCAAATAATCTGTGGACTGGTGCTGATACGGAACATACAACCATCTCCCCTCCCAGTTGCAGTACTTCCTTGTATCTTCCTAAAACAACTCCCAGTCCTGAACTGTCCATGAAAGATACAGATTCAAGATTCAAAACGACATGTTTTATGGCGTTTGTATACATCATTTCTTTCCACTCGTTCCGCAAAATTTCTGCTTCATGGTGGTCCAATTCGCCGGACATTCTAACGACAAGGACATCTTGTTTGACTTCAAACGCAGTAGACAGACTCATGCCTTTTTCCTCCCCACATTTTCTTTCGTTCTGACGTATTCATTCGCTATACAAATGATCAATTCCTGCTTCCCGACAAAAGAAGAAGAAACTCGTCTGAATTCCTTCTATTTCACCATATTTTGCACCGACCGTCTTAATAATGTTAAATATGATGCTTTCTGGATATCATGATCAACAATAATTGGTGTTTTCGACAATATTTCATCATTATTTTTGATAATTAATTCACCAACCTGATCTCCTTTATTGATGGGCAGCTCCAGATCAGATGTCAGGTTGGCCGACGCGGTTACATCCTTATCCTCTTCGCCTTTCCGGTAAATCGTACTGACTGATTCAGATGTTACCACATTTACGGACTCTTCCTCTGCTTTCAATAATTCCAATGTGGTAATGGTCTCACCCTTTTCGTATAAATTTTTCGTTTCAAAATGATTGAAGGCATAATCAAGCATTCCGGTAATGTTCGCATTGCGTTCTTTTGTCGTATCCGCACCCATCACAACCGCAATCACACGCATATCATTTTTTTCTGCCGTAGCCGTTAAACAATATTTGGCCTCATTTGTATAGCCGGTCTTTAAACCGTCAACTCCCGGATAAAATTTAACCAGCTTATTCGTATTCACAAGCCAAAATTCGTTTTCTTCATCTTTTCGCAAGTAATCTTCGTAAATGGATGTATATTCGGTTACCGATTCATATTTTAATAATTCTTTCGCCATAATCGCCATATCATGGGCGGTACTGTAATGATTTTCAGCCGGTAATCCGGTGGAATTCTGAAATTTTGTGTTTTCCAGTCCTAAGGATTCTGCTTTTTTATTCATTTGTTCCACAAACGCTTTTTCACTTCCAGCAATTCGCTCCGCCAACGCAACACTTGCATCATTTCCGGAAGCAATGGCAACACCCTTAAGAAGATCAACGACACTCATTTCTTCACCAGCTTCGAGAAATATCTGGGAACCTCCCATGGATGCAGCACGCTCACTGATACGAATTGTTTCATCCTTTTCAATTTTCCCCTCGTCAAGTGCCTCCATAATCAGTAATAGAGTCATAACTTTTGTCATACTCGCAGGCGGCAGTTTCTCTTGTGCGTTTTTATCAAACAGCATTTTTCCGGTATCACGCTCAATCAGGATAGCCGATTGAGTATCAGGAGCCAAATTCAGTTCCTGATCCGCATCCTCCTCAGCATTCTCCTCACCGAACACACTAAATGGCGCAAGTAGAATTGAAAATATAATGCTAGTCAATAAAACAAACTTTTTCATTGTTCAACCTCCAACATTCAATATAGTTTTAGGATTGCCATTTGAATGTGTTCTTATACAAAAAACGCATACTGAAATCAGCATGCGTCCGAATCGTAAATGGATTACACTGTAATGTTGTCATATATGAGTGGAAGTGCTTCAACAGCTTCGTCTGCTATCGAAATGCTTGCATATAATTTGTCTTTTACGTTATCCACCGCAGACGTATTTGCATGAATAGTCAGCAGTGACTCGCCCTTTTGGACGGGGTCTCCGATTTTTTTACGGAGTACGATACCGACAGACAGATCAATTTCAGATTCCTTTGTAGCCCTTCCCGCACCAAGCATCATGGCGGCTGTTCCAATATTATCGGCAATGATTTCTGAAACAGTTCCGGATTTTTCAGCGGGCAAATCAAACGTATAAGATGCTTGCGGCAATAAATCCGGATGATCAGCAACCGTTGAATCACCACCCTGTGACGCAATAAATGCTTTAAATTGTTCCAATGCCTTGCCATTGTTCAGGTTCTCGGCAAGCCGATCTCTTGCTTCATCCAATGTATCCACTTTGTTTGCCAGTAAGACCATTTGACTGCCAAGTTCAAGACATAGATCCGTTAAATCTTGCGGTCCATTCCCCTGCAATGTTTCAATTGCCTCTCTGACCTCCAGGGCATTGCCAATGGCATTTCCCAGCGGCTGACTCATGTCAGAGATGACGGCCATTGTATTTCTGCCGACACGGTTGCCGATTGATACCATCGCTTCAGCTAATTCTTTTGCATCACCAAGCTCTTTCATAAAAGCTCCTGCACCGGTCTTAACATCCAGAACAATCGCATCCGCACCGGAGGCTATTTTTTTACTCATAATCGAACTGGCAATCAGCGGGATTGAATTGACCGTTGCCGTTACATCCCGAAGGCTGTACAACTTCTTATCAGCTGGTGTCAGATTGCCTGTCTGGCCAACGACAGCAACTTTGTTTTGATTGACAAGGTCAACAAATTCCTCACTGGATATCTCCACATGGAATCCCGGTACTGATTCCAGTTTGTCAATTGTACCGCCGGTGTGCCCCAATCCGCGCCCGCTCATTTTTGCTACCGGAACATCAAGTGAAGCGACCAGTGGGGCAAGGATCAATGTAGTCGTATCACCGACCCCGCCTGTCGAATGTTTATCAACCTTTATCCCGGAAATGGCAGAAAGATCAACCTGGTCACCGGACTCAACCATTGCAGTTGTCAATTCTGCTCGTTCCGCTTCACTCATATCCCGGAAAAAAACGGACATTAAAAAAGCACTGACCTGATAGTCCGGAATATCTCCATTTGTGTAACCATCGATAAAAAAACGGATTTCTTCTTTTGAGAGATTTTCGCCGTCACGTTTTTTTTCAATGATGTCATACATTCGCATATATAATCACCTTTATCTATTATTTGGTAGTGTACGGATGATTTCTTTGACAAACCGGAGAAAATCTTCACGTACTTGTTCGGTTGTCTCGATTACTTCATGATGTGTCAGCGGCTGATCAAGAATGCCAGCAGCCATATTGGAAATACAGGAAATACCTAACACACGCAGTCCTGCATGCTCTGCAGCAATCACTTCAGGGACAGTCGACATGCCGACAGCGTCACCGCCGAATGTCCGCAGCATGTTGATTTCCGCCGGAGTCTCATATGCCGGACCTGTATTCCCTACATAAACACCTTCCTGAACATTCAGTCCTAACCTTGCTGCACAATCATTCGCATGACGCAAATAGGCTTCATCATATACCTGTGACATGTCCGGGAAGCGTTCACCCAGTGTTTCGTCATTAGGTCCGAGCAGCGGATTATCCCCCATGTTATTGATATGGTCTGTAATCAGCATTAAATCACCGGGCTTAAACAATTTGTTGATGCCGCCAGCGGCGTTGGTAATCATGATTGAATGAATGCCCAATTCCTTCATGACACGGACGGGAAAGGTAACTTGCTGCATGGAATAGCCTTCATAGTAGTGAAAACGTCCTTGCATCGCAATCACCTGCTTCCCCTCCAGTTCACCTGTAACAAGCTGTCCCTTATGCCCGGACACTGTTGATTCCGGAAAATGGGGTATATCTTTATAAGGAAAAGTAACCGGATTTTCGATTTTCTCTGCCAAAACACCAAGACCGGATCCCAAAATCAGTCCGATTTCGGGTGCTTCCGTTAAGTTGTCATTAATATATGCAGTTGCTTCTTTGATCATAGACTGCTCCATCACGATGCCTCCTTCTACTTGATATCATTTAAAAAGCTTTTGCCGTTTTCCGGCATTTCAATTTGAAAGTTTTCAGCGACAGTAGCACCAATATCAGCAAATGTTTCTCTTAATGGAAGCTCTTTGCCCTCGTCCATACTTGTATGATAGATAAGCAGCGGAACGTATTCCCGTGTGTGATCGGTTCCGTGATGGACAGGGTCATTCCCGTGATCCGCCGTAATAATCAGTAAATCATCTTTATTCAAACGGTTCATGACTTCCGGCAGTCGCGCATCGAATGCCTCCAGCGCTTTGCCATATCCTTTCGGGTCGCGTCTGTGTCCGTACTTGGCATCGAAATCAACCAAATTCAAAAAGTTTAATCCCGTAAAGTCTTTTGCCATCGAATCAATCAATTTCGTCATACCATCTTCATTATCAGCGGTACGAATCGCTTCAGTAACCCCTTCACCATCGTAAATATCAGAAATTTTACCCAGTGCCATGACATCATAATCGGTATCTTCCAGTTCATTCATTACTGTCCGTCCAAATGGTTTCAGTGCATAGTCATGACGATTGGCTGTACGCTGAAAAGCATCAGGTTCACCAATGAATGGGCGCGCTATCACCCGGCCGACCATATATCTTTCATCCAATGTCAGTTCACGGGCAATCTCGCAAATATTGTATAATTCCTCTAATGGAACCACTTCTTCATGCGCTGCAATCTGCAAAACCGAATCTGCAGATGTATAAACAATCAGTGCACCGGTATCCATATGTTCTTTGCCTAATTCTTCGATGATTGCAGTGCCTGATGCCGGTTTATTGCCGATGACTTTTCTGCCTGTTTTGGCTTCTAAATCGTTGACCAATTCATCCGGAAAACCGTCCGGAAATGTCCGGAATGGCTGCTGAATATTTAAGCCCATAATTTCCCAATGGCCGGTCATCGTATCTTTGCCGTTGGAAGCCTCTTGCATTTTTGTGTAATGTGCCATTGGTGATGCTGCTTTTTCAATCCCTTTTATTTCTCTGATATTACTTAAGCCCAGTTCGGCCATATTCGGCATATTCAGACCATCCATACGTTCTGCAATATGCCCTAATGTATCAGCACCTTCATCGTTAAACGCTTTCGCATCCGGTGCCTCTCCAATCCCGACTGAATCCATAACAATCAGAAATATACGTTTAAATTCCTGCATGATGATACCTCCCGTAATTGTTTTTCCCTGTTTCTCTCATAATATGTTATATCATTACCGTTGTAGGATGTCTGACAACTACAATGACACGAAACCTTAATGGTTGCATGCTCTTCAGTCCTGCTGAAAGCCCCTGAACTCAGAAAAGTGGTCATAATGTTAAAATGGCTCTCTTCTAAAAATATGTTGCTTTTGAAAAAAAGATGGAAAAATACATTATAAGCTCTGCGCATTCTGAACACACGCAGACTTCAGCGAGACAGTGGCGAAGGTGCGACCCCGCAGGCGTATATTAAGCTAAGAACAACACGTCGTGTGCTGGCGCCTCTCATGACCAGCATCATATTGGCCCGAACTCACGGGTCACCCGCGGAAAGCGACGAGCACGTGTATTCAGGCTGCGGTTGCATAACAACATTCTTTGCGAAAAAGCCTTTTAATTAAGCCCGTGGATGATACGACTGGTAGATATCTTTTAATCTGGTTTTTGTAATATGTGTATATATTTGTGTTGTCGATATGTCGGCATGACCGAGCATTTCCTGAACAGATCGCAAATCCGCACCATTTTCCAATAAATGTGTTGCAAATGAATGCCTTAACGTATGTGGCGTAATTTGTTTCTGAATGCCGGCATCCCGTGCAATCCCTTTTAATATTTTCCAAAAGCCTTGCCGGGATAACGGTCTGCCGTGCTGGTTCACAAACAGTGCATTTTGATCCTGGCGCCGCCGTTTAACAAGGCCCTCTCTGGCATTCTGCAAATAATTATCCACAGTCTTTTTGGCCACATCACCAAGTGGGACAATCCTTTCTTTTGACCCTTTTCCCACACAACGCACAAACCCCATTGTTAAATGAAGATCGCTCACTTTTAAGGACACTAATTCCGTAACGCGCAATCCCGTGGCATACATTAATTCAAGCATCGCCTTATTACGAATGATTAATGGCGTGTTCCCGTCGATTTTTAATAAAGCATCCACATCCTGTGATGATAATGCAGCAGGTAATTTCCGTTCTTTTTTCGGTGTTTCGATATGTATACTTGCATCATGATCCACCAGCTGTTCCCGGATGAGAAAATGATGAAATGACCGGATTGATGAAATCGTTCGTGCAAGGGTGGCAGGGGATTTGCCATCTTCCTTCAGTTTGTGCAAAAAGCCCATAATGTCGGGCCGTCCGATTTCATTCCATCCAGATTTCAGGCTCACTTTTTCAATATATTGCATATAGTTTTTCAAATCCCGCTGATAAGATTTTAATGTATTATCAGATACACCCCGTTCCACCAATAAATAATGGAAAAAATCATCAAAAGCAGGCTTGAGCATAGTTATTACTCCCCTAAACGAAAGAATAAGTTCAGCCGGTCAATGAAACTATCATCATCCGTCTCAAAAACTTTGACAGATGGTCCTTCCGGCGGGTCGTACCGGTGAAATTGTTCGTATTCGGTATGCATGTACCTTAAGCCAATATAAAATAAGCATGTACAAGCTATGAAAATAATAAATACTTTCAAAGTATCCCATATCAGTTGTTTCATATGTTTTGTCACCTCTTTTACATATCCGCTGGAGGAAGTTCAAAAACATTCTATCTTTGAACACTCATTATTAGTAAAGATATGCCAAAAAAGGGCGACAATATACATGATACCGGGAAACTGGCATGAATTGTCCTGCTTTCACCAAAATAACCTATTTTAAGTAAAATGTAAATGAGAACTATCTGTGAAACTTCAATTCAGGGATATCTTGTTTCCTGCTGATTGTCTAAAGAACTTATCGGACGAACAGGACATGGCTTATGTTGAAACAAAAAACCTTTTTCTCGTGAAGAAAAAGGTGTGTGGTTGATTGTTTCCATTAACTTGTCGTTGTCGATTGAACGGCTGCTTCCTGACATTGCTTGCAAATCCCGTGGAAAGTCAATCGATGGTCTTTTACTTGAAAGCCCCAATTTTTTTCGACTATTTTTTCAACATCTCCCAGAAGATCCTCAATGATTTCCTCAACGGAACCACATTCGGTACAGACGAGATGATGATGAAAATGCTCTGCACCCTCTTTGCGAAGATCATAGCGGGAAACACCATCACCAAAATTAATTTTATCAACAATTTTCAATTCCGATAACAATTCCAGTGTTCGATAAACAGTTGCCAACCCAATTTCAGGTGCTTTTTCTTTTACCAGCAGATATACATCCTCCGCACTCAGGTGATCTTCTTCGCGTTCGAGCAACACTCTGACTGTGGCTTCTCGTTGCGGCGTAAGTTTATAACTTTGTGCATGAAGCTGCTTTTTTATCTGTTCAATTCGGTGTTCCATGGCAACTCTCCTCCCTATTATCCCCAACTTCATTATATGCGCACAGGTGAAACGTGTCAAAGTATAATAATTATAATTTGTTATTTATAATTATTATTATATAATATCAGTTAGTTATTATAAAGGGATTTAATTAACATTTCCATTGCTTCATTTGCCATATAAGCCTCCAATGCAGCTGCAGCCAGGGAAAGTACCATTAATGAAGCGAACACCGCCGCATATTTTCCAAAAGGCTGAAGGATAGGCTGGGAAATTCTGCGTGAAAAAAGCTTTCTTAATAATGTCAGGGAGAAAAGCATGGACAGACTGCCTGCAATGATATAAATCGGAATAACCAATAAATTCTGAGGCGCTATTGAAAGTGAAGCCAAAAAAAGTCCATCCAGTCCGAGCTGATTAACGATAAAACCGACAGAAAAGCCAACAACCAGACCTTTTAAAAATAGTAAAATCCATACAACAGGGAGCCCGATAACAGATAATCCTAAAACAAACAGCATAAAAAGATACTTCACATGATAAAAAAAACTGCTTTTCAGTATTTCATTGCTGTTAAGTTGTTCTTCATCAGCTATATCACCGAAAAAGCGTTCAAGGTAAAAGAATAGGTCCTGCTTCTGAACAAAATCCATACTGTTAACGATGATGGCACCAAATATTACACCAGTCAAAAACAGGATCATCATAAAAATATAAATGGTAGCGTGTTCTTTTACATGGTCGATTAATAGTGTGCGTTTATTATACATCGGAATCCTCCATTACTCGTAATATCTGTTCCAGCATCTGTTTTCCTGTTGAACAGCCTCTAGTAAAAGCTATGAAGAATTCCATGCAAACATACCAAATTATTTTTTAATGGTTTATAAAGACGTCGTGATACTTCCGTATTTTCCGCCACCTCCGGCTTTAATGGACAATTTACCTTCTCTCATTTTGATGATGGATGTTGCTAGTTTTTCAGGTATAATCTTTTTCAGCTCAGCAAACGTCGCATGATGAATCACATTCATTTCCGTCTGAAAGTGCTCCAGCAGCTTAGCGAATGTCTTTGGACCGAGTGCCGGCAAATACTCTAATGGAACCTGATATAAATAATGCGGGCGATCCCTTTTGTCTCGATCATCACTTTTTAACTCTTGAATCCGATCATACACACCTTTGACAATTTTCGTTGATCCACATTTATAGCATTTGGCCGCATCAACAGATAACGGCTCAAGGCACTGACTGCAGACGGTCGTATAATATTTGCCGAGATATGGATTCATCCCAAAGTTTCGTTTTACCTGCCGGTCATTTACATTGTGCAATGCCCAGTTAAATTCTTTGAACGAAGGCTCTTCCAGCATGATCTCCTGGTATTCCCTGGCGATTTTAGGCAATGAGTGGGCGTCGGAGTTGGACAAAAATGTAAAATCATGCAATTCGCTGATCTGATCAGCCATGGCTGTATCCGAGCTGAGCCCCAGTTCTATCCCGTCGATTAAATCCGGATCAAATACTTCGCTTAATGATTGATGTACGCCTTTTCCATACATGCTTTTAAAGGGGGTGAACACATGAGCCGGAATAAATATGCCTGAAAGCTCTTTAACTTTATACTGCAGCTCTTTTGCCGTACCGTAGTAACGCTGGGAACTTAATGTAATATTTTTCATTTTCGTTATCAGCCAGTCCGAGAAACTTGCTATGTTATCCATGGTTGGGAAGAAGCACAGGACATGAATGGGACCCTGGCAATTTTTATCATAAACTTCGATTTCCGACCCGAGTATCAGGGTGACATTTTCAAAACGGATGCCCCCGTTATCCAGCTCATGAGCATGACCTGCTTTCATAAGGCCCTTTATCTCCTGCTGCACAGCGGGCGCATGACTGTCGATTACCCCGACCATATGGATTCCTTTATTGCGGCTTGCTTCCTTTAGAACGTTTGTCAGAGTTAATGTTTTGGCTCCGGTAATTTTGACCGGATGGTTGTACATATCCCGGCCAATGTGAATATGCATATCAGCAAAAAACGAATGCAGCATCGGTTACATCCTTTCAAGTGTCTGTAAATACAATATAGCGTAGTTGGTTTTCGCATCGTGGATCTTTTTGTCTTTCACGTATTGCTTTGCCTCATCAAGTGTCAATTCAATCAATTCGATAAACTCGTCATCATCACCGGCAGCAGGATGCTCAATTGGTTCCAGATCTTTGGCCATATACAGATACATGATTTCATCAGCAAAACCTGGTGATGTATAAAATGACGTAATGAACTTCGGTGAGCTTGCCGTATAGCCGGTCTCTTCCTCTAATTCACGCAGTGCCGTCACTAACGGATCTTCCCCTTCTTCCAGTTTCCCAGCCGGAATTTCCACTAGTGATTTTTCCAGCGGTTTCCTGTATTGCTCGACAAAAACAATTTTATGATCTTTTGTAATCGGAATGATGCCTACTGCACCTGCATGTTTGATCAGTTCCCGTTTAGACGTTTTCCCGTCCGGCAATGTGACATCATCCACCTGCAGTTTCACGACTTTGCCGTCATATATGGTTTCGGTTCGGATCGTTTTTTCTTCAAATTTTTTCATGGATTACATCCCTTTTGTAAAAGTTTCGTATCGTTTTGTTGTCTTCGCTTTCCACGGGCTTCCCCACGAGCCGCCTCGCTCGTTCCCTCGTGCGGGGGTTCTTAGGCTCGCTTTCCCGCAGGAGTCTGCGTGTGTGTCAACTGCGATTCATGAGGTACGCCTATGGGAAAAGCAACAACCTTTTAAAAAACAGTCCTGTAAAAATACTGTTTTCTATTTTAGCACATACGTTAAATAATTGTATTTGGTACTATTACGCTTTTACAATGAAGTTACAAATACTATATTGGAGTGATACGATGAAAAAGAACCAGCTGGGACAATCGGATTTATATGTTTCTGAACTGACGCTCGGCTGTATGTCGCTAGGAACTGACAGCCAAAAAGCAAACGAGATTATTGACCGTGCACTTAATGCCGGCGTCAATCATCTAGATACGGCAGACCTGTACGATTTTGGACAAAATGAAAAAATCGTTGGTGAAGCGATTAAAGGCAAACGGAGTCAGGTTATTTTAACGACAAAGGTCGGCAATCACTTTAATAAAGAAAAGCAGGACTGGTTCTGGGATCCATCCAGAGAG
The DNA here is from genome assembly GCF_900112045.1 of Lentibacillus halodurans. Taxonomy (GTDB): domain Bacteria; phylum Bacillota; class Bacilli; order Bacillales; family Amphibacillaceae; genus Lentibacillus; species Lentibacillus halodurans. The sequence goes on along the minus strand of NZ_FOJW01000001.1, from coordinate 236,099 downwards.
CATATTGAACAGGGGGTTAAAGATAGCCTTCACCGGCTAGGTACTGATTATATCGACTTTTACATGCTGCACGGCGGCACAATTGACGATCCGATCGATGAATCAATTGAAGCATTGGAAAACCTGAAACAGGAAGGACTCATCCGTGCATATGGCATCTCATCCATCCGCCCAAACGTCATCCGTGAATATGTGCAGCGTTCAAACATTGATGCGGTGATGATGCAGTATAATATGCTTGACCGCCGTCCGGAAGAAAACATATTGGATCTTCTCCATGAAAACAATATCAGTGTCCTGGCCAGGGGTCCATTAGCAAAAGGAATTTTCAGCAATCAAGCTCATGAGCAAATTGAGAAAAAAGGCAAAGATGGCTTTATGGATTATTCGTATGATGAATTGAAAACCATTCATCATCAAATTGAACAAATAAGTGGCAATCGCTCGCTGAATACTCTTGCATTAAACTATGTTTTGAAGCATCCCGCCATTGCAAGTGCTGTATTTGGTGCAAGCTCGGTCGGGCAAGTTGAGGAAAATACCTCTTCTGCACACATGGTGTTAACAGATGAAACATACAGAAAAATACAGGAAATCACAAAAGCCATTCAATACACCAAACACCGGTAGTCCCCTGTTGCAGCTACAATCGAAAGTTAATTTAAAAGAGAGACTAACTAGATAAAGTCAATAATGAATTTGATTTTTTTCAGTCAAGATTTTTGGCATGACAAATAAGCTTGATGATTTATTAATATTTAACTTAATCATCAAGCTATACTTCATAGTGGAAACATTTGGGTTTATTGTATTAATGAATAATTTCTTTATAAGGTTCACCCGTTCGCAGCAATTGGAATATCACTCTTATCAACTTCTTCGATACATGGCTGAGTACCACGTTATAGTGCTTACCCTCAGCTAGTTTTTTCTCATAATATGTCTTGAACGTTGGTGAATAAATGGCAATTAACCGCGATGCATGATACATCGCCCAACGAAGATGCGGTGATCCGCGTTTTACCATTTTTCCAGATCCTTCATATTTACCAGACTGATGAATGGAGGGTTCCATGCCTGCAAAGACCAATAACTGACTTGGTTTATTGAAATTGTGAATATTGCCTATTTCTGCTATGATTATATTGCCGAGTCGATAAGAAATTCCGGGAATGGTTACGATTGGTGAATCGAGTGTATCCATCATTCCTTGAATCCTCTTATCGGCTTTTTTATTTGCCTATCATACAAATAGATTTGTTCGATGGTTTGCACTAATTCGAACGCTGTGATTTCAGAATAGTAGCCAATACTTTCTTTCGCTAGTTGTTTAAGCATTTGGGGTTGAAGTCGACTGTTGTTTACTCCCAGAAATCTTGAAAGTGTTTTTCCATGAGCCTGCGCAATTCTCCCAGGCAACAATTGCGACCTGATGCTTATACTTGGCTACATCAACACCCACATAGATCATTGGTTACTCCTTTCAAATTAATTATTACGCTGTGCTTTCAAGCCACGCACTCCTTGCCCTGTATCCTTGTGTGAAATCAAACGTCTCGCGTTATCTAACTAATTAACAGATAAACAAAGAGCTGTGGTTAGATTCTCTAAAAACCAGTTACTAAAAAAGTACTGTAGGCTAGGGGTACTAATCCACAGCGTTGCTTTTAGTATAAATTACTATACTAAAAAAGCATAGGAGGCAGCGAACCTCATGTACTTAATATACAAGGCTGAGACAAAAGGATATAAGCCAAAGATACATCCGAACGATGATTCCACTATGATTGGAACAGTTCGGATGTATCTTTTGAGGTATGTTTGAAAATTTGTTGCGCATGATCGATAAACGGAGAAGTAACTTGGTCTTAGTTTTGCTTGCTTCCATGCTTTTGTTGGTGAGTGCATGATGGTCGCCGAGGAAAAATACGCCCTTTCCGGGGGCACGGCCTCAGCTAACTTTGGCAAGAAACACACTTGGCAAAGTTGATCTTCGGTTCGCGCTGTTCCCTCAGGCGTGTCGCATTTTTCCACAGCTTAGAATCGTGTTCTCATCAGGTGACACCAAGTTCAATGAATATCGTTCTATAAGTTCTTTTCTTCCAACAATCAGCACCCCAACATGAGCGGAGGCAGCATACGGAGACGCCTATGGAAAGCGCAGTATGCTGCCGAAGTGAATGATCGCACGCAACTAAAATCAGGTTGGAGGAAGGCTGCACCAAGACAAATTGTCACGCGTTCGCAATTGGTATCAACGATCAATAAGGAATGTGACTGTTAAAAAGTAAAATGCTGCACTTCCTGCCCTGTAAACACTCGTCTTTAGCGTGGAACGTTTTAATGTGTCTCAACCTCTTTTTTGGCGTCCGGATACGATTATAGCAGTGAAAGATGATCCCTTCCAAACAATGACATGAATTTCCATTGATAATATCTCACCAGGAAGCATATAATAACAGAACAAACGTTCCTTTAATGGGGTGAGTAAACATTGGATTATTCCAATTATCCGCGGAATGATGTTCTTTGTATTGATATGCGTTCCTTTTATGCCAGTGTTGAAGCAGTCAAACGCGGACTTGATCCGATGACCGTCCAGCTGGCCGTCGTTGGAGATGTCAACAGGCCGGGAAGCATCGTCCTGGCTGCCTCCCCGGTACTGAAGAAAAAGCATGGCATCAGCAATGTCAGTCGGTTTTTCGAACTTCCCAAAGATCCGGATATCATCATTGCACCGGCACACATGGCTGATTATCTACAGGTATCGATGGAAATTACCAAATTGATTAACCAATATGTCCCAAAAGAAGCGATTCACCAGTATTCGGTTGATGAAGTCTGGGTGACAGTAAACGGGCTGGAAAAATTGTTCGGTGACCGGTGGCAGGTTGCGAAAGCCATCAAACGGGATATTTTGGAAAGCTTCGGGATTACATGCTCCATTGGAATAGGCGATAATAAGTTCCTTGCCAAAGTGATCATGGATTTGCACGCTAAAAAACAAGGTATTGCGGAATGCACATATGAAGACGTTCAGGAAAAATTGTGGCCGTTCCCGGTACAGGACGTTTGGGGAATCGGCCGACGGATGCAGCGCAATTTAAACCGGATGGGCATTGTAAAGCTCCGACAGCTGGCCAATTTTCCTCTGAAACAGCTGACCAAACGGTTCGGCATCATAGGCGAACAGCTTTACTGGCATGCTTGGGGAATTGATTTAAGTCCTGTTTTCGGCAACTTCACCAAAACCGAGCAAAAAGGCTTCGGTCATGGCATCTCGTTATTGCGTGATTACTCCGGGGATGAGGTCGCCATTTGCATTCTTGATTTATGTGAAGAGGCCTGCCGGCGGGCGAGAAATGCCAATCAGGCCGGCAAAACCATCCACCTTGGCATTTCATATGCCAAAGAGACAAGTGGCGGTTTCAGTCGGTCACGATCTGTTTCGCTTCCGACCAACATCACCATGGATGTGTACGATGTCTGTATGCAGCTGTTCCACGAATTTTATGATGGCACCAGCAACATCCGGCATGTCTATGTAACCCTTGATAACCTGTACGAAGACGGTGAAACGCAATTGGACCTTTTTGATGACAGGCCGAAGAAAAAAGACATTGGCTATGTCATGGATGCCATCCGTGATAAATACGGATCGACTGCTATACTCCGGGCATCCAGCTATACCGAGGCGGGGATCACCATCGGACGGAGCAGCAAAATCGGCGGGCACCAGGCATAACGGCGTTCAGAGGCTGAAAGTCGGATGCCGGAGCAGGAAAGAACCCGGCAAATGGCGCCAATTTCAAATTCAATGGTTATTTTGCAGTACCATACACGTAAATATCGTCTTCCAGCATCTTTGTAACAAGTCCTTCATCTTCAAGATAATCGAGCTGCCCGATCGTTTCAGACATCGTTAAACTTAATTGCTTTTCGTATTGTTTCGGAAAGATCTGCTCACAAAGTTCATATGGTGTTTGAGCATTTTCCAGCAACAGCTGATACACTTTATTCGCTCGCTGTTCCTGTTTTTGCAGGCGTACGGGAATGACATCATTCACGTCCGAAAAAATGTCGCCATGTCCGGGATACACCATATCAATACCCAACGACTGACATTTGATCAAGTTAGCCCGGTATTGCAGCATCGGTTTCGGACGATCCTTGTCGTTTTCTCCCGGTGATTCCAGTAATGGATTGGGTGAAATATGATGCAGCAAGTGGTCTCCCCCGATAAATACCCCATCACTTGTGCGAAGAAACGACAAATGGCTCTGTGCATGACCTTTTGTTTCGATAACATGCCAATCGTCATGACCAGGCAGCGTATCCCCTTCATCCAATGTGTCTGTCAATCGTCCTTTCCCAGCAAATTGCAGTGTCCCACGCAGTTCACCGGGGCTTGGCATTAATCCTTCCGGTACGCCGCAAACAGCAAAAAATTGCTGAAAAAACTGTTCATATTGAGCAAAAAAAGCTTCATCACGGGTTAGCCATAAATCAACATTTTGATGGGCTGCGATTGTTTCAGCACGGGGAAACGCTTCAATTAAGCCAATATGATCCGGGTGATGATGGGTTAAAATAATCTGTTCAATATCATGAGGCGTATAACCCAATTCAGTCAACTGGGTTTTCAGTGCCTCCCATGCTTCTTTTGTTTTGACACCGGCATCAATCAGTGACAGTGTATCCCCTTTGAGCAGATAGACGTGTGTATCACCGACCGGAAATGGTGTTGGTACGGTTAACTGACTGATTGTTTTGTCCAGTACTTTCATGATTTTAATAGCCTCCAAAAATGAATAACGATTCAGTTTATGACTGCTATTATATACCCTTCGCATAAAAAAGTCAGCTATTCTTGCTCAAAAGATGATGAATCGCTTCAGTCAGTATCGACGGCAAATAATCAAAGCTATAAGTTAACTCCAGTCGTTCTGTCCATTGATGCGGATCTTTTCCTAAAGGTCCGATGTTTAACACCGGCATGGTTAACTGCTCCATTACATCTTCCGGGAACGAGAACCCATTATTCTGCAACGGCATATTGGTCGTTAGCTGCTGCAATTTACTTTTGGACGAAACAGGACCGACAAAGCTTAAGTCAGAAAGTCCTGTGAAAAATTCGGCTATTGTTAAATCCAGATCATACTTGGACTGTGTAAATGCTTTTGCATGATCCATGACCCCTTTAATGTACGGATCGTCAAACGATGAAACGGCCGGATAAAACGGCGGACTGTAAAAAAGGACAATCATCGGCGCCAATTCCTTGCACATGGCAGCCAATTCCTGAACCAATATGGTCGAAAAATCACGGTCCCCCTGATCACGCTGGCTGACGAGCAGGTTTTGCCGTCGTGATACTTCTTCTTCCCCATAGCGTTTGACCGCTTCGGCATACAAATCCTCATACATCATGACATTGACACGGAATTCGGGCATCGTAAAATCCTCAGCGACACTGGCAAAATGGTCAGATTTTTGCTGTACATAGTTTTCGATATTCCGTGCTGCTGTATGAGCGCCTGCCAGCAGTTTTTCATTTATTTCGCGAAAGGTCTGCTTCAAATACAACACATTGTACATCGCAATGGCTGCATTTGGTGTCTGCACAGAATATTCTTCCTTTAAATCACGCTGCATCAAACTGACTGGCGGTGGTGTCACTTCATCATCTACTTTTTCAATGAACGCTTCATTCAACTCAAGCTGCTGTGACAAGAAACTCGTCATTAAGTTCGGATTAATACCGGCAAATGGCTCCCCGACATGTGATTCCTTGCCATAGCAATAAAAACCGGGCAAAACTTTTCCAATTGAACCGGTATATACATAATAATGGCTGTCGCCCGGATACTTGCTGAACATCGGCTCTCCGTTCAAACAGGCATTGTAAGTCAAGTTCTTCTCTTTTTTCAATTGCTCCAAAACGGGCAGTGCTGTCATCATCCCTTGCGAATTCACTTCTTCATCAGGCACGGATAACAGCAGGATGTTCCCGTTGAACTCACCATCCATTGCTTTTTCGAGCATGGACAAATGCAGCGAAAGACCAGCCTTCATATCCATCGTACCGCGCCCAAACAGCCATTCGCCTGATGATAAATCAGCTTTTACTGCTTCCGGCAGCCGTTCTTTTATGTCATTCATTTCCTTTGTTAATGCTTCGGGATAGAAAGCGAGATTTTTTAGTGAACCGTAATCTTCCACGCCAACCACATCAAAATGGCTCAGCAGGACAACTGTTTCCGACGAATCATTTCCTTTCACCAATGCAGTCAGAAGCCTGCGTCCATCTTCAAGCGGATGCAATTGCAAATGATCCGGGTTTTCCTGAAAGTAAGGTTTTTGTGCCAGTAAATGCTGCAAATACTCTGCCAGCGCAATTTCGGCATTGCTCCCGGTGATACTCTGGTGGTTGACAAGCGAGGATAATAAATCAATTAATTGCTCTTTCGTCTGCCAGGTTTTCATAGGATCCTCCTTTTAACATTATGAATCTATTATCATTCTATTTAAACAACTATTTATTGTATTATATCTTGCAAAGTCTGTTGAAGGTGTTAAAGGTAAACGTGTAACTCTCTTTTTCCAGTCTATCCGGAATAATCCAGCGGCTTTTCAGCACCAATTTCGTTTCCGTCCTGATGATCATCGCTCCTATTTCCAGCAACCATTCCGGTGAAGGTAAACCAAACGGTATATTCTTTTCAGTCCGCAATAATTTCATTAGCACCTGGTTACTCACGGGGTTGGGCGCCGAACAATTAAATACACCACCAAGATCATCTCTGTCTTTTAAGCAAAGCACAATTTGAAATAAATCTTCAATATGGATCCAGCTAAATTTTTGTGTTCCTTATAACCGAGATCATTGAATCGATCCTTAAAATACTTTCTGATAAAACCTGTTCAACCGGCTATAACAACTTTCTTTTTCAAGTTATCAGACCCGATCTGTGCTCCAGCGTGATAAGACAGTACCATTTGGTCATCTAATCAAAATAATTTAAAAATGTGATCATGATTAACGCACCTTTGTTAACATGTAAGTAGAACTTTTCATTTTCATTGACTTCTCCCAAAAAATAAAACACAATCAAACGAGAGGTGAGTTTATTGCATGCGAACATATTTGCGCATCGGGGTGCCAGCAAAGATGCACCGGAAAATACGATGGCCGCCTTTCATCTCGCTTATGAGCAAGGAGCGGATGGAATCGAAACGGATGTCCATTTGACAAAAGATCACATTCCGGTGTTAATGCATGATGAACGGATCAATCGGACAACGAATGGTGCCGGCTACATAAAAGATTACACGCTCGGCCAATTGCAAGAGCTTAATGCAGGTTCCTGGTTCTCTCCAGAATTTGCCCGATCCCGAATTATTTCATTGGAGGAATTTCTTGAGTGGATTCAGGATAAGCCATTATATTTAAATATTGAACTGAAAAATAATAATATAGATTATAACCAATTGGAACATATCGTTTATGACCGGATATTAGATTATCATCTATTACATCGTACTACACTATCAACATTTAATCCAACCAGTGTAAGAAGGCTTAAATATTTAAACCGAACTATTGGGGTAGCCTTATTAACATCGAAGCGATACAAAAATATTGTAACAGCTGCCAAGGATTTGGGTGCCAATGCAATACACATTAAATACCGGCTGCTCAATCAATTGCTTGTTGACCAATGTCATCAGGAAAATATAGCAATCCGTGTGTTTACTGTCAATAAGCCCCAACATATGCTGCGCTCATTTTCGATGGGATGTAATGGAATTTTCACCGATGTCCCGGAAATGGCAGTCCGATGCCGAAATCAATTGAACGATCAATCTATAACATAAATCAGGAGGAATCAGAATGACGAAATTATTGACACCAATCAAATTTGACAATGTTCAGCTTAAAAATCGAATCGTTATGTCGCCGATGTGTATGTATTCCTGTATGGCACAGGACGGAAAAATCACGCCATTCCACATGACCCATTATATTTCCCGTGCGGTCGGTCAGGCTGGTCTTGTCATGACTGAAGCAACCGCTGTCATGCCAGAGGGGCGTATTTCCCATGAAGATTTAGGTATCTGGGATGACAACCATATTGAAGGTTTAAAACAATTAAACGAACAGCTTCACAGTTATGGTGCAAAAACCGGCATTCAACTCGCTCACGCTGGCCGAAAAGCAGAGCTTAATTCAGATATCTATGCACCTTCACCACTTGCGTTCAATGAATCGTTGAAAACACCGACCGGCATGACAGCAGCAGACATCAATAATGCGATTAAGGCATTCAAAGAAGGTGCAAGACGTGCCAAGGAAGCCGATTTCGACATCATTGAAATTCACGGTGCCCATGGCTATTTAATCAATCAATTTCTGTCACCGCTGACAAATAAGCGCGATGATGAATATGGCGGCAGTACGGAGAATCGTTACCGTTTTCTGTCACAGGTGATCGAAGCAGTCCAGACTGTATGGAACGGGCCGCTTTTCGTCCGCATATCTACCGATGAATATGCTGAGGGCGGCAATACACTAGACGACATCATTTATTTTGCCACACAGATGAAACAACAAGGCATTGAACTGATTGATTGCAGCTCAGGCGGGGTTGTTCCTGCTTCCATTAAGCCATATCCGGGCTATCAGGTGAAACGCTGTGAAAGGATCAAACAGGAAGCATCGATTGCCACCGGTGCAGTCGGCCTGATTACAACAGGACTACAGGCTGAGGAAATCCTGCAAAATAACCGCGCCGATCTTGTGTTTATCGGACGTGCCCTGCTGCGGAATCCGTATTGGGCCAAAGCCGCGGCCGATGAATTAAATGCCTCCCTCCCTGCACCAAAACAGTATGAACGGGGCTGGAGATAATGGAACTTGTCTTTCTCGGGACCGGTTCCGGTGTCCCCTCCAAAGAACGGAATGTATCCGCGATCGCTTTGAAACTGCTCCAGGAACAAAACAGTATCTGGTTGTTTGACTGCGGTGAAGCGACCCAGCACCAAATTTTACGCACGAGCATCAAACCGCGTAAAATCACGAAAATTTTTATTACCCATATGCATGGGGATCATATTTTCGGACTGCCGGGGTTGCTGAGCAGCAGATCGTTTCAAGGAGGTGAGGGGCTTTTAACCATCTACGGACCTGAAGGCATTCAAGACTATATTGAAACAAGCCTGGCCGTCAGCGGAACAACCCTTGCCTATCCCCTTTCCATTGTCGAATTTACGGAAGGTGCGTTATTTGAAGATGATCAGTTCAGTGTTTCCTGCAAACGACTGGATCACGGGATTCCGAGCTTTGGTTTTCGTATCACCGAAAAGGATAAACCCGGAAAACTGCTCGTTAATAAATTGAATGATGCCGGAATTGAGCCAGGTCCGATTTACCAGCAAATCAAGGAAAATCATGTTGTCCGGACAGATGACGGCCGTATCATTCACCGTGAGCAGTTTATCGGACCTGATAAACAAGGACGGATCATAACGATCATGGGCGATACACGTGCTTCGGATAACGATCGGTCATTTGTTGCAGGTTCCGATGTCCTGGTGCATGAAGCCACATTCGGCCAGGAAAAGGCAAACCTTGCAAATGCCTATTTTCATTCAACAACGAAACAGGCAGCAGCACTCGCCAACGAAGCCAGTGTCGGAAAACTCATCTTAACGCATATTTCATCACGCTATCAGCAAGGAGACGATCAGCAGCTGCTTGATGAAGCCCGGGACATTTTTCCGAATACAGAACTGGCAAACGACTTTTATCAGGTGACGATTGAATCCGAATAGGGAGGCGTTTGATATATGGGGAAGGCTGAAATGGAAACACTTGTCAATCGGCAGCGTGCGTTTTTCCACACCGGTGAAACGCCGTACTATGCGTTTCGAAAGCGGCAGTTAGTATCATTGAAAAACATGCTGAACAAATACGAAAAAGAAATCTATCGTGCGTTGAAAAATGATTTGAATAAATCAGAGTATGAGGCGTTCACAACTGAATTAGGATTTTTGCATACCGAAATTGATTTTGCCCTGAAGCACCTGAAAAGCTGGATGAAACCGGAAAAGACGGAAACTCCGGTGACGCACAAAGGAAGCAAAAGTTTTATCCAAAAAGAACCTTATGGGATTACGCTCGTTATAGCACCGTGGAATTACCCGCTGCATTTGGCGATCGCACCGGTGATCGGCGCCATTGCAGCCGGAAATACGGTTGTGCTGAAGCCGTCAGAATTCACACAGTCTACATCTGCTATACTAGCAGACATGATAAGGACAACATTTGACGCATCTCATTTTACAGTTGTCGAAGGTACCAAGGAAGTAAGTCAGCAATTATTGGAACAGCGGTGGGACTACATCTTTTTCACTGGCAGCACAAATGTCGGCAAAATTATCATGGAAAAAGCAAGCAAGCACCTGACCCCGGTCACCCTAGAGTTAGGCGGCAAAAGCCCGGCCATTGTTGATCAGGATGCCAAACTTGACCTCGCTGCCAAGCGAATTGTCTGGGGAAAATTCACCAACGCAGGTCAAACGTGTGTTGCGCCGGATTATGTTTATGTGCATTAAAAAGTGAAACCGAAATTGATCAAAGCCATGAAAAAACATATTAAATCCTTTTATGGCAAAAAAACGCTTAGGAATGAGGACTACGTCAAGATTGTCGGCAAGGGACATTTTGACAGACTAAACAGGTTTCTGGCAGATGGTGAAGTTGTTCATGGCGGCAATCGGAATGATGAAAATCTATCCATTGAACCGACCATATTGGATGAAGTAACCTGGGATGATGCTGTCATGCAGGAGGAAATTTCCGGGCCGCTTTTACCTGTTATGACGCTTAGCTCGCTTTATGCTGTCATTTCAGAAATGAAACAGATGGAACAGCCGCTCGCACTTTATTATTTTGGCGAAAATGAGAGAAAGCAGCAGCAAGTCATGACAAATGTATCCTTTGGCGGCGGCTCCATCAATGATACACTTTATCACCTGGCTAATCCGCATCTACCATTCGGTGGTATTGGCAACAGTGGCACGGGCGCCTATCACGGCAAGTATAGCTTTGAAACATTTTCGCACCGGAAAAGCATTTTAAAACAAACAACCAAATTCGATATTCCATTCAGGTATCCCGGTAGCAAACTTGCCAAAGCTGTCGTCAAACGTTTGATGTAATAATGTAAGCGCTCCTGCGTTTCGACTGCAGAGGCGCTTATTTTTTAAAATCATCCAGAAAGTCTTTTTGGAAGCTTGTCCGCGGCTGTTCTTCCCTATCGTCATTCCGTAGTTGTTTAAAAGGGTTTTTTCCGTACTTCTGTGACAGTTCATCAATCGCCTCGTACAATTTTTCTTTCCCGGCTTCTTTCTCATAGGTGAACAAGTCCAATTGTTTAGCCATGTTTCGTTTTTTATCAACATCCTGGACCGTAATCCCCAGTAACCGGATGGGCTCCAGATTCCAGTGTTTTCGGAACAATTCATTGGCAAAGTACAGGATGTCCGCTTTTTGTTCAATAAAATGAGACAGTTTCCTGCTTCGAGTAATCGTTTTGCGGTCATGATACCTGATCATGATTTGCACACTTTGCCCAACTGCCTGTTTCCGTTTCATGCGCCGTTCCACATTTTCGGCAAGCTGATGTATCAGTTTGCGGATTTCTGCTTCATCAGTTGTATCTTCAGCCAGTGTTTGAGAACTGCCGATGCTCTTAAACTCATGTACCGCATCAGGATCAACTGGTCGCATATCTACCCCATTCGCTCTATTCTGCAGTCGTTCCCCGTTAATGCCAAATATCTGTTTCAGCTGATAGGCATCACCATTTGCGAGATCACCAATTGTGTTAACATCGATGCTGCGCAGTTTTTCCGCTGTTTTATTTCCGACACCATACATTTCCTCAATCTTCAGCGGCCAGAGCTTCTCACTGATATCCCGTTTGCGTAGAATCGTAATGCCCATCGGCTTTTTCATGTCTGAAGCCATTTTCGCCAAAAACTTATTGGGAGCAATACCGATACTGCAAGGAAGATCCAGTTCATCGCTGATTTTTTGCTGCAGATTTTGCGCAATTTCAATCGGACTGCCGTGTTTTTCGGTGCCGGTTACATCCATATACCCTTCATCAATGGAAACAGGCTGGACATAGGGTGTTATATCCGCAAGCATTTGGAACATTTCTTTCGATGCAGTCCGGTAGCGGTCAAAATTGGGACGCAGAACGATTAACTCCGGACACAGCTTTCTCGCTTCCCATAGCTGCATCGTTGTCTTGACGCCTTTAGCTCTGGCTTCATAACTGCTTGTGACAACAATCCCTTTGCGTTCTTCCGGATTGCCTGCAATCGCGAGCGGTTTGCCTTTCAGTTTTGGATCATAGGCCATTTCAACGGAAGCATAAAATGAATTCATATCCACATGAAAGATGACCCTGCCTTTTTTAGGGTACCATTGCGACATCGTGAGACATCCTTTTAAACGTATTTGGATTAATTATATCATATCGGTTAAATTGTTAAGTGAAAATAAGTCTGACGTCGTGATGCCGCATTCTTCCTTTGAGAAATGCGGCTTTTTTAAAAAAGTTCTTTATTTTACATTTTCATCCAAATTATCACACTGGAATTTAAGATAATAGAGTTGTTTGCCGTTATTCAACAATCAAGTCCGATTCTTAAACAAAGTAAAAATCACATTAGTAATGAGAGAATAATTGATACCGTATATCTTTAACGGTTAAAGATAGAATCAAGCTTTAGCCGGTAAGATCATCTCAAAACATCGTATTTAACATGTATAACACCTGTTCCTTCGATTACCTCAGTTGATTTCAACGCTACACTCTTCCCTCCAATTTGATCAAACAAACGTACACCTTTGTTTAGCAATACTGGGGCAATGTGTAGGTCCAGGCCATCTAACTGACCCAATTCAATACACTGTTGCGCGACGCTTGCAGTTCCTACACTTACATCCTTAGATCCCGCTACTTCCTTCGCCTGTTTAACCGCCTGTTCCACTCCGTCTGTAATAAAAGTAAACGGTGTAGTACCTTCAGGGGGAGTATCTGGGATACTTTGAGTGAGTACAAATACCGGAACATTTTCTAATGGGTGACTTCCTCCCCATCCATTCACGATATCGTAAGTCCTTCTCCCAACAATCATAGCACCGGTTTTTTTAGATGCTGAATCGAAAACATCCTTGTCGATGCTTGAAAGTTTAAAAAAAGAATTGGTCTGGCTAGTTTCTTCTCCAGAAAACATCCAGGCATGCAGAATGTCGCCTTGATCCCCTAAAGGTTGCTTTTGACTATCATTAGTTCCTGCTATAAATCCATCGAGAGACATCGAGATATTTAGAATAACCTTGCTCATTTCAAAACCTCCTCAGCCTCATGTTATTACACATAAGAACATTGTATTTCTTCTTGATTGCTGTATTATTGTCCCTTTGACAAACGGTAAAATTTATCCTTGGGTAATTTATACTCGCTCCACAATCTAATCCTATTCTCAAGGAGAGAGGCGCAATCCCTGTTATTACAGAATTGCGCTTCGTTTTAACCTCTTCACTCTTCATGTAAGCTTTAATTTCCATAGATAGGCAATCTTATGAACTTAATAAAAGTAAAGGAATGAATAATAATGCCACTTTAATAGATAAAACCAAAGTTAATAAATCTAATACAGCCTTTTGATACAGAGATATAAACAAAAATATGTTGTAAGGCAAAATAAACGTGCCCGGTCAGTCCATATTCCAGGCACGCATGTAGTCTGATCCGGTTTTACTTATCTGTCAGCAACTTTCTGCACAATCGCCGTCACAAGCTCGGCGATTTTCACCAGTTCGTCAACCGGAATCCGTTCATTAGTTGTATGGATTTCTTCATAACCGACAGCCAGATTAACAGTTGGGATGCCCAGACCAGAAATGACATTCGCGTCACTGCCACCGCCGCTTTTTTTCAGGCTGCTGTCACGTCCAATCGAGTTGGCTGCATTTCGAGCAACCGCCACGACTTTATCATCCGTATCCAATTTAAAACCAGGATACATGATCCGGACATCGACCTCTGCACTGCCGCCATATTCTTCTGCAACACGTTCAAAGGCCTCTTTCATTGCGGCAACCTGTTCGTCCAATTTTTCACGAACAAGCGAGCGAGCTTCAGCCAATATGTCGACCCGATCCGTAACGATATTTGTCTGTTTTCCGCCTTCAAACCGGCCGATATTCGCTGTCGTCTCGTCATCAATCCGCCCAAGTGGCATTTTGGCAATCGCTTTTGCTGCCAGGCTAATAGCTGAAACGCCTTTTTCAGGCGCAACGCCGGCATGTGCTGTTTTACCTTTCATAACCATAAACAGTTTAGCTTGTGTCGGGGCGGCTGTGATGATATCGCCGACCGTTCCATTACTGTCAATCGCAAAACCATACTTAGCGTTCAACAGTGAGCCATCCAGTGATCTGGCACCAACCAGACCGGATTCCTCCCCGACGGTAATGACAAATTGAATATCCCCATGCTGTACACCATTTTCCTGTAGTGTGCGAATGGTTTCCAAAATGGCTGCCAGCCCCGCTTTATCATCAGCACCTAAAATCGTTGTGCCATCGGAAACGATATAACCGTCTTTGATTGATGGCTTTATCCCCTTCCCAGGCACGACCGTATCCATGTGGGATGTAAAATAAATTGGGTCCACCCATGATTTATTCCCTTGCAACGTACAAATTAAATTGCCGGCGCCATGACCTGTTTCTTCCTTACTTGTGTCTTCTATGACATCCAGACCTAAATCCTTAAATTTTTTCGTTAACACTTCTGCAATTTTCGTTTCATGACCAGTTTCCGAATCAATTTGAACCAGTTCAAAAAATTCGTCAATGAGTCTGTCTTGATTAATTGAAATCATAGTGTATATCCTCCGGTATCATTTATAATGGTATATTGCCGTGCTTTTTCTTTGGTCTGTTTTCATCTTTGTGATAGAGCATTTCCAGCCCGTGTACAAGCTTGATTCTCGTTTCCCGTGGGTCAATAACGTCATCAATCATCCCAAGTCCTGCTGCCACATAGGGATTTGCAAATTTTTCCCGGTATGTGCTGATTTTTTCCTGGCGGGTTGCTTCCGGGTTCTCACTTTCAGCAATTTCTTTGGCAAAAATAATATTGGCAGCCCCATCAGGCCCCATAACAGCTATTTCAGCATTTGGCCAGGCATACACCAGATCAGCACCGATTGATTTACTGTTCAGGGCAACATATGCCCCCCCATAGGCCTTTCTTGTTATGACCGTAATTTTGGGAACCGTTGCCTCCGAATACGCATAAAGTATTTTGGCTCCGTGCCGGATGATCCCGCCATGCTCTTGTTTGACTCCAGGAAAAAAGCCTGTGACATCTTCAAATGTGACCAGCGGGATGTTAAACGAATCGCAAAACCGGATAAATCGGGATGCTTTATCACTTGAATCGATATCAAGACCGCCGGCAAGATATTTCGGCTGATTACAGACAAATCCAACTGTCTGGCCATTGATGCGTGCAAGACCAACAACAATATTTTTGGCAAAGTCTTTGTGTATTTCGTAAAAACTCCCCTGATCAACCACTTGCTTAATCACATGTTTGACGTCATACGGCCGTGTCGCATTAAGCGGGACAATATCCGTTAAATCAGGGCGTTTTTCATCATTCAGTTCAAACGGCTTCAATGGCGGTTTTTCCTGATTATTGGCTGGCAGGTATGCAACAAGATCTTTGATAGCATCAAGAGCCTCTTCTTCACTAGCTGCTTTAATATGCGCATTGCCGCTTTTGGTATTATGTACATCTGCACCGCCTAATTCCTCGGACGAAATTTGCTCACCGGTTACGGTTTCAATCACTTTTGGCCCGGTGATGAACATTTGGGATGTTTTTTCGACCATGATGACGAAATCGGTAATGGCCGGTGAATAAACCGCCCCACCTGCACTCGGGCCCATAATGACTGAAATTTGCGGAATAACGCCCGAATAAATTGAATTCCGGTAAAATACCTGGCCATATCCATCCAGTGAAGATACACCTTCCTGTATCCGGGCACCGCCTGAATCATTCAGGCCGACAAATGGTGTTCCTGTTTTGGCTGCCAGATCCATTGCAGCAGCAATTTTTTTGCCGTGCATTTCACCAAGGGCACCGCCGTAAACAGTAAAATCCTGGGCAAATAGATAGACAGCCCGTCCATTCACTTTACCATAACCGGTCACAACTCCTTCGCCGTTAGCATGCGTATTGTTCATGCCAAAATCAGTTTCCCGGTGCTCAATGAACGGGTTCAATTCAACAAACGAACCATCATCAAGCAAGTAATCAATCCGTTCACGTGCCGTCAGTTTTCCTTTGGCATGCTGTTTGTCAATCCGGTCATCACCGCCGCCAAGCTCAACCTGTCTGCGTTTATCGTATAACTCATTGATTTTATCAAACATATCCATTATTGTTCACTTCCCTCCGGATGCTGACACAATTCAAACAGGACGCCATTCGCAGCCTTTGGATGGATAAAGGCAATCTGGCTGTCATGTGCTCCTTGTTTGGGTTCTTCATTGATTAATGGAATTCCTTCTGATATTATGCGCTGAAGCCGTTTATCAAGCTTGTCTTCCTCAAGAGCAATATGATGGATTCCTTCACCCTTTTTATTCAAAAAGTGCTGAATTGGTGAATCGCTGTCAAGCGGTTCCAATAACTCAATCCTGGATTCGCCTATTTTCAGAAAAGCTGTTTTCACTCCTTCTGACTCAACTGTTTCCACACTCTCCAATTCCAGTCCAAGGGTATCCGTATAAAAAGAGAGTACTTGGTCAATCCCGCGGACGGCTATACCGATATGGGCTATTTTTTCCGGTGGTTTCAGTTTTTCTTCTTTCGGATGTACCAATTGCTTGATGTATGCCGCAAGAGCTTCCGTTGACGAACCGCTTGTAAATATTTTTTGCACACCTTCTTCCAACAAATATGGTATATCCTCAGCAGGAATAACGCCGCCGCCGACTACCGGGATATCAGACGCATTCCGTTCTTTCAAGGACTTAATTACTTTTGGAAATAATGTTTTATGTGCACCTGAGAGCGATGATAACCCGATTACATCCACATCCTCCTGAATTGCTGCCTGTGCTATTTGCACCGGTGATTGCCTGAGTCCCGTATAAATGACTTCCATTCCATGATCACGCAGAGCCTGGGCAATCACTAAAGCACCTCGGTCATGCCCATCAAGTCCAGGCTTTGCGATTAGTACACGTATTTTCCCCATGTCGCTTCCCCCTTTATAGATGACGATCAAGAGTCCGGTAAAATGACACATCACATGTTTAGTACCTTTTGAACGTTTGTGTTTTACATTCCTGTATACTCACCGAATTCGTCACGAAGTACATGACAGATTTCACCGACAGTGGCATAAACCTTTACAGCTTGTAAAATATAAGGTATTAGGTTAACACTCGAATCCTTTGTTTGTTCGCGCAATGCTTTTAATGCACGATCAACTGCATCCTGATCTCTTTCTTTGCGGGTCGTTTCCAGCGATTTAATTTGTGACGCTTCAAGTGCTTCATCCACTTTCAATAAATCCGGATTAACCTCCTCATCTAGTTTATACTGATTTAAACCAACGATGATCTCTTCCTCATTTTCAATTTTCTTTTGGGTTTCATAAGCTGTTCGCTGGATTTCACGTTGCATAAATCCTTCTTCTACAGCTTTGACAGCTCCGCCGATCTCATGGATTTGATCCAGATATTTATTCACTTCTTCCTCAATCCGGTCTGTTAATGACTCAACATAAAACGAACCGCCTAACGGATCTGCTGTGTCTGCCACACCACTCTCATTCGCAATAATTTGCTGTGTCCTGAGAGCAATGCGGGCCGATTCCTCAGTCGGCAGTGACAACGCTTCATCCCGGGAATTCGTATGCAGACTTTGGGTACCCCCCAGAACAGCAGCAAGCGCTTGCATCGTAACTCTGACAACGTTATTATCAGGCTGCTGAGCAGTCAGAGTCGATCCCCCAGTTTGTGTATGAAACCGTAATTTCCAGCTTTTCTCACTTTTCGCCTGATAATGTTCCTTCATGATCCGTGCCCAGATACGTCTTGCTGCCCGGAATTTGGCTACTTCTTCAAAAAAGTGATTATGTGCGTTAAAGAAAAATGCCAGTCTTGGCGCAAACGTATCAATATCAAGTCCTGCCTCCAGTGCAGCATCCACGTATGCCATTCCGTTGGCAAGGGTAAACGCCACTTCCTGTACAGCTGTTGAACCTGCTTCACGAATATGATATCCTGAAATGCTGATCGTATTGAATTTCGGTACATACTGCTGACAATACTCAAATATATTTGTAATTAGGCGCATCGAAGGTTTTGGTGGATAAATATATGTGCCTCTGGCGATATATTCTTTTAGAATATCGTTTTGGATGGTACCCGTAAGTTCCTCTAATGGTACGCCCTGCTTTTCCCCGACAGCAAGATACATACAGAGTAAAACAGATGCCGGAGCGTTGATCGTCATCGACGTACTGACTTTATCAAGCGGGATCTCATCAAGCAGTTGTTCCATATCGTGCAGTGAGTCGATGGCAACCCCAACTTTGCCGACTTCACCTTCTGCCATGATATCATCGGAGTCATAGCCGATTTGTGTCGGAAGATCGAATGCAACGGATAAACCCGTCTGTCCCTCCTCAAGCAAATAGCGAAACCGTTTATTCGTTTCCGAAGCTGAACCAAACCCTGCGTACTGCCGCATTGTCCATAATCTGCTCCGGTACATGGTCGGCTGAATTCCGCGGGTGTATGGGTATTCACCCGGATAACCCAGTTTTTCTTCATATGCTTCATTCTCTTCAGGGTGATACAACCGGTCAATTTCCAAATCAGACGACGTTGTGAAAGACGCTTTACGTTCCGGGAACCGCTTTAATGTTCTATCAACAGCTGACTCCCAACTTTCCTTGTTAGATGGAAATGCATGATCACTCATAAACTCAAAACCCCCTGTTTTCAATTAATGACAAAGATTCGTTTAATCGCACTTGTCCAATTCCGCAAGAAAAGGTAAAATACAAGTCAGGAAAAGGACTGAAGGAGGAATAAAATTGGCTTCAAGAAGAAAATCCAAACGCGAACGCAGAATAAAAGTCATCATATATATTATGATTCTGGCAATGATTCTTTCAACACTAACGATGGGCCTGTCAATGTTCATATAAAGACTCCTGCAATACCAGAGCTGGTGCACAACCTTAGATGGGGAGAAGCCAGTGAAAAAAACCATTTCAGTATCTGGAATAAGTTTGAAAAGACTGGAATTCACGCTATTCCGGTCTTTTTTTTAACCGCTTTTTGCCAGTAACATCACTTTTTTTAAACTTTTTCTTCAACAACAGATAATCTTCTATTTCATGCAGTAGATGGAATAAATTGGCCCTTGTTTCAAACTCTTCCTTCGTTTTTGGCAGTTCTTCCTGATCAAATGATTTCTGCAGCTGCTCTAATTCATCCAAATAAAGAGTTGCCGTATTGCCCGGATGCACGGCGTCACCAAGTTTCTCAAAAAAATCGGCAATTTTTAGCGAGATTGAATCCCTGTTCGGCAGTCTGCTTACTAATGGAAGCATTTTTTGCAGCAATTCCAGCTGTTTATTTCGCATCATGAAATAATCGTAATACGGGTGCTTATTTCGCAATAAATGGTTTTCCTTATCCAATGATACCAAATTCATGGCATCTTGTAATATATCCTCACAAATACTTAATTCTTTTCCGTCCCAATTTTCATTTTTATTGCGTATGTATAAAGCGATTTCATTCAATATGATCTGAAAATGGTTTTCCAGTTCATCTTGTTTTTGTTTTAATTGATTGTCCAGACTTGGCATATATAAATTGACGAGTAATGCCGTTCCGATTCCAATGATAATGATTAAAAACTGATCTATTATAAAAGAATATGAAATATTATGGGCGCTATATAAATTTAAAATAATAACTGAACTGGTAGCAATTCCTGGTGTAACCTTCAGCCACACCGTTACGGGTATGAAACAAATAAGCATCGAACCGATAACAATAGGGTGATACCCGATCAATTCGAAAAATATGACTGAGAATATAGCTGCAACGGCACAAGCCAAAAAACGATGCCATGCACTCAGTACAGATCGTTTTCGTGAAGGCTGGATGCAAAGAATTGTTAATATACCTGCAGAAACGAAATTCGTCAAACCCAAAACCTGTGCAATTGAAATGGAAATCGGTGTTCCTATAGCTGTCTTAATGGTACGGGAACCAATTTTCACATCAAATTCTCCTTAGAAAGTTATACGACTCATGCATTTTAGAAAAACTCAAAGCTTCACCAATATAGCGAATACTGAAGTTTTTCTTGTATGAAACCATCATCTATATTTTCTGACGTTAGAACAAAATGAGGCTGACCCGTTTTGTTTGAGACAGCCTCATCTGATAACCTCATGATGTTTACATTTCTTTACAATGTTCATCAAACACGTTTTGCAGCTTGTCGACTACATCCATTGCACTGTAGCCTTCTATGTCAGAGCGTTCAAGCATTGTAACGATTTTCCCGTCCTGCATAAATGCAAAAGAAGGTGATGAAGGTGGGTAGCCTTCAAAGTACTCTCTCGCCTTCTCAGTAGCTTCACGGTCTTGTCCGGCAAATACTGTGACGAGATGATCAGGCCGTTTATCATAATGAATCGCATTAGCTGCAGCGGGACGTGCAACACCACCGGCACAGCCGCATGTCGAGTTAATCATAACTAATGTGGAGCCTTCACGGTTCAATGCTTCATTAACAGACTCAGGTGTCGTTAACTCTTCATATCCAGCTTCCCGTACGTCTTCCCGAGCAGCATTTACGACATCGTTCATGAACAGATTAAAATCCATATGAACATCCATCCCCTTTTAAATTATAAATTGGCATTGCCTATCACTAGGTTATCAATTTTATTTGGAGAATTCAATTCAGATAACTTCTGTTCCAAAACAGGATATCTTATGAACCCCTTTTAAAAATCAGCTGATTCTCCTCTGCCCAACATGACTCCTATTAAGGAGGGGCTAAGTCCGAGTTTTAATAGATATTGGTTGTATTTGCATTGGTATGTTCCACCATTTCCTTTACCCTTGCCAAAAACTGTCCGGCAATCAATCCATCCAATACTCTGTGGTCAAGGGATAAACATAAGTTTACCATGTCACGGGCAGCAAACATATCGTTAATAATGACCGGCCGTTTTACAATTGATTCGACCTGTAAAATGGCAGCCTGTGGATGATTGATGACACCCATTGACTGAACAGAACCAAAAGATCCGGTATTATTAACCGTAAATGTTCCCCCCTGCATATCATCTGAAGTTAACTTTCCGCTGCGTGCCCGCATTGCCAGATCGTTAATTTCTCTTGCGATACCTTTAATACTTTTTTCATCTGCGTTTTTAATAACCGGTACAAAAAGCTCCTGGTGTTTTGCTACGGCAATGGATAGATTAATGTCCTGATGCTGAATAATTTTATCCTCAGCCCATGTGCTGTTCAATTGCGGGAATTCTTTCAGTGCCTGTGCAACAGATTTCACAAAAAATGCAAAGAATGTAAGACTGTATCCTTCTTGTTGTTTAAATTCGTTCTTAATCTGATTACGGTAACTGACCAAATCCGTAACATCTGCTTCAACGGCCATCCACGCATGTGGTATCTCCTGTGTCGACCGCACCATGTTTTGTGCAATTGCCTTCCGTACACCGGTAACCGGAATTTCAGTACCACCCGATTTTGCTGATGCTTGCTGCTCAGGCTGCGGTGACGTTGAAGGTTGAATCCCGGGAGCTTCTATATTACTTTGCGGGGTGGTTCTAACCGATTTGTCTCCGGAGACGATTAATGTTTCGATATCTTTTCTTGTGATCCGTCCTCCCTGTCCTGTGCCGTTAACCTGCTCCAAATCAATGTCATGTTCCTGTGCAAGCTTTAATACAGCGGGTGAGTAACGTCTTTTCATGGACTGTTCTCCTGCAGCTTCTTTCCTGGCTGTAGTCTGTTTTTCTTCAATTTGTTCGGATGGCGCGGATTCACCTTCACTATCTGATGAACTGTTCTCTATATTGATATAGCACATGAGATCGCCAACCTGGATGGTATCTCCTTCCTGCGCTACAAGTTCCTTGATAACCCCTGTAAACGAAGACGGAACCTCGGCATTGACTTTGTCGGTCATGACTTCCGCAATCGGATCATATTTTTTGATTTTGTCCCCTGCACCGACAAGCCAGGAGCTGATCGTGCCTTCTGTGACACTTTCTCCAAGCTGCGGCATGTTGATTTTTTCAGTTGCCATCTTTCCCCCTCCTTTAATTGTTGTTCATTTAATCTTAAAATTCCGCCAGGTCACGAATAGCATTTTCGACTTTATCAGGATTAATCATAAAGTATTTTTCCATCGTTGGTGAAAATGGCATTGCTGGTATCTCAGGACCAGCAAGACGCTGGATCGGGGAATCCAGTTCAAACAGGCAATTTTCAGCAATAATAGCTGCCACTTCTCCAATTATACTGCCCTCTTTATTATCTTCGGTAATCAGCAGAATTTTTCCGGTCTTCTGAGCTGCTTCAATGATCGCTTCCTGATCCAGCGGGTATACAGTCCGCAAATCAAGAATATGCGTGTCTATTCCTTCTTCCTCCAATTTTTCAGCTGCCTGAAGCGCAAAATGAACAGACAAGCCATACGTGATAACAGTGACATCAGAACCTTCTCGTTTCACATCTGCCTTTCCGATTGGAAGCACATAATCATCTTCCGGAACATCACTTTTCAGCAAGCGATAGGCCCGTTTATGCTCAAAAAACAGCACTGGATCATTATCACGAATGGAAGCTTTCAAAAGACCTTTTACGTCATATGGTGTCGATGGTATAACAATCTTCAGTCCAGGCTGGTTGGCAAACACTGATTCAACAGATTGTGAATGATATAACGCCCCGTGTACGCCGCCACCGTATGGAGCTCGGATAGTCATCGGTACGTTCCAGTCGTTATTGGAGCGATAACGCATTTTGGCTGCCTCTGAAATGATCTGGTTGACAGCAGGCATGATAAAATCAGCAAACTGCATTTCAGCGACTGGCCGCATACCATACATGGCTGCTCCAATGCCGACCCCTGCAATAGCAGATTCCGCAAGAGGGGTATCAAGCACACGATATTCGCCAAATTCATCATGTAACCCCTTGGTGGCACCGAATACGCCACCTTTTTTGCCAACATCTTCCCCTAAAACGAATACTTTTTCATCACGCTGCATCTCTTCCTGTAAAGCAGCTGTCACTGCCTGAATATACGACATTACTGGCATTCGATTTCCCCCCTACTCTTCATATACGTATTGAAGCGCAGATTCCGGTTCAGGATAAGGAGCACTTTCCGCGTAATCGGTCGCCTCGTTAACCATATTGTCTATTTCATTGCTGATTTCCTGTTCCGCATCGTCCGTCATAATTCCCGCTTCCTTTAAATAAGCTGCAAACGAAATAATCGCATCTTTTTTCTTAGCTTCCTCTACTTCAGAACTCTCACGGTATTGACGATCGTCATCATCACTTGAATGTGCCGTAAACCTGTACGATACTGCCTCTATCAAAGTTGGACCTTCACCATTCATGGCACGTTCCCTCGCCTTTTTAACTTCTTGGTATACTGCCAGCGGATCGTTGCCATCAACGGTTACCCCCGGCATGCCATAACTTTGTGCACGATCGGAGACATTGTCGCTGGCAATTTGTTTATCCAGCGGAACCGAAATCGCATATTTATTGTTTTCGACCATTGTGATGACAGGTAAATGATGGACACCGGCGAAATTCAGCCCCTCATGAAAATCACCTTGATTTGATGAACCTTCACCGAGCGAAACGAACGATGCAAAATCTTTCTTTTCCATTTTGGCAGCCAGGGCTACCCCAACTGCATGCGGAAGCTGGGTTGTTACCGGTGAGGACTGGCTTAAAATTCGGTTTTTCTTCTGACCGAAATGACTTGGCATTTGCCGCCCTCCTGAATTAGGGTCTTCCGCTTTAGCAAACGCCGAAAGCATCAATTCTTTTGCCGTCATGCCGAATGAAAGAACGACACCCATATCCCGATAATACGGTGCGACATAATCTTTGCTTCGATCCAGGGCGAATGAAGCGCCTACTTGTGAGGCTTCCTGTCCCTGACACGAAATAACAAACGGAATTTTTCCGGCGCGATTCAACAGCCACATCCGCTCGTCAATTTTGCGCGCCAAAAGCATGTGTCTGTATATATCCACTGCTTGTTCGTCCGTTAAACCTAATGAATTATGGCGATTTGTTGCCATCATACTCCCTCCCCATTAATTATCCGTGAATCTGTTTTCCTTCTACAGCCATTGCTGCTTCACCCATCACTTCAGAAAGTGACGGATGCGGATGAATACTTTGTGAAACTTCCCATGGTGTTGCGTCCAGCACCTTAGCAAGACCAGCTTCAGATATCATATCGGTGACATGCGGTCCAATCATATGCACACCAAGCAAATCTTCGGTGTTTCGATCGGCTATGACTTTGACAAACCCATCCGATTCTCCATGAACCAGCGCTTTACCAACAGCTTTGAATGGAAATTTCCCGGTTTTGACATCAAATCCTTGTTCGGTTGCCTGTTTTTCGGTCAATCCGACACTGGCAACTTCCGGATTGGCATATATACACGATGGAATTTTGTCATATTCAAGTGGAAGCGGGTTTTGATCCGCCATATGTTCTACAGCCACAATCCCTTCATGTGAAGCAACATGGGCAAGCTGCATGCCGCCAATGACATCCCCGATCGCATAGATGTGTGATTCCTTCGTCCGGTAAAATTCATTTGTGTGAATAAAACCACTGTCAACGACTATATCTGTATTATGCAGCCCGATATTGGATGTATTTGCTTCACGCCCGACAGAAACGAGCATTTTGTCAGCTGCAAACGTTTCATTTGAGCCGTCTATTTCAGCCTCTATCGTCACACCATTTTCTCTTTGCAGTGTCCCGGGGAGTACGCTTGCTCCTTTGACAAAATGAATGCCCTTTTTCTCCAATAACGATTCAACTTCCTTGGCGACAGCCTCATCTTCCGTTGGTAAAATTTGATCAAGATATTCGACAACGGTCACGTCAACACCGAAATCAGCAAGCATCGATGCCCATTCGATACCGACGACACCTCCGCCCACAATGATCATGGACGATGGCAATCCTTCCATATTTAAAGCTTCATCAGAACTCATCACAAATTCCCCATCAATTTCAAGGTCTGGCAGTGTCTTTGGTTTGGAGCCAGTGGCGATCAATACATTTTTGGGAACAAGCATCGTGTTCTCATCACCATTTTCATATTCAATAGACACTGTTCCAGGCATTGGGGAGAAAATACTAGGTCCCAGTATGCGGCCAAAACCTTCATATACATCAATTTTACCTTTTTTCATCAGCCCCTGTACACCTTGGTGGAGTGTTTGGACAATACGGTTTTTCCGCTCTTGCACTTTTGGAAAATTTAACGTTATACCGGTCGTGTCTATCCCATATTCACTGGCTTCTTTTGTCTGTTTAAAAACTTCGGCACTCCGGAGCAGAGATTTGGATGGTATACAGCCCCGATGCAAGCACGTTCCGCCAAGCTCACCTTTTTCAACGACGGCAACCTGCATATCAAGCTGTGACGCACGGATTGCTGCCACATATCCGCCTGTCCCTCCTCCGAGAACGACTAAATCATATTCTTTCGCCATTATTGCACGCTCCTCTCTATTTTAGTTAGCAAGGTATTCTCTTGCTGATTCTTCTCCCCGCAGCACACGCAATGCACCTTCGTTCAGTGCCTGTAATTCATCCTCACCAGGGTAAATAATCGTGTCAGCAATCCATCCGACCCGATCCGTGATCAGATCTGTAAACCTTTTTCCATAAGCCAATCCACCGGTAAGAACGATCGTATCCACATCCCCTTCAAGCACGGCACTCATTGATCCGATTTCTTTGGCAATTTGATAGGCCATGGCATCATAAATATGGGCTGCATAGTGATCACCACTGTTAATCCGTTGTTCTACCTCAACGGCGTCATTTGTATTGAGATAAGCCATCAGACCACCCTGCCCAACAAGCTTTTTCATCAATTCATCCCGGTAATATTGTCCTGAGAAACACATGGAAACCAAATCACCAACAGGAGTGGTACCAGCCCGTTCCGGGGAAAATGGTCCATCTCCATGCAGACCGTTGTTGACATCGATCACTTTCCCATTTTTATGTGCCCCAATTGTAATACCACCGCCCATGTGTGTGACAATTAAATTCAGATTGATATAATCTTTTCTGATTTCCTTCGCCGCTTTCCTGGCTGCAGCTTTTTGATTTAATGCATGAAAAATACTTTTCCTCGGGATTTCCGGAACCCCGGACACCCTGGCGATTTCACTGAGCTCATCCACTACGACCGGATCCACAATAAAAGACGGAATGTTTAACCCATTAGCTATCTCATACGCGATAATCCCACCTAAATTCGAAGCGTGTTCTCCGTTGTAGCCCAACTTCAAATCCTGCAGCATTGATTCATTGACTTGATACGTCCCGCCTTCAATCGGGCGCAGAAGGCCCCCGCGGGCACAAACAGCATTCAATTTGGAAATATTGATACCTTCATAATCCAGCTGTTCCAGTAACGCACGTTTGCGAAACGCATATTGATCAATAATGTGCTGATATTGAGACAGTTCTTCCATGCTGTGACGTATCGTTTTTTCAAAAATACAGTGCTCATTGTCAAAAACACCGATTTTCGTTGATGTTGAACCCGGGTTAATGACTAAAACCCTTAATGGCTTCTGTGACAAAGCAATTTACCTCCAACTCCCATACGTGTTATCGCCTGCTTAGTATGTGGTGACCATTCAATAAAAATGGACTGCGTGATGCCCGTAACGATTGGATCCGCTCCTCTGCCAAACGGTCAGCAGCGGCGTAAGTTGGTATTTGATCCCGTTTTGAGATTTCAAATACTTGCATTAAATTATCATATATTGTTTCCACTTTTTTCATGGCTCTTGTTTGATTATAGCCATTCAATTCATCGGCTACATTAATCACACCACCGGAATTGATAACGTAATCAGGTGCATAAACAATCCCCATTTCATGAATCATATCCCCGTGGTCTGTTGTTTTAAGCTGGTTATTCGCGGAACCGGCTATTACTTTTGCTTTTAATTGCGGAATGGTTTCATCATTTATGGTTGCTCCAAGCGCACATGGTGCATAAATATCACAATCGGCACTGTAAATATCATCTGGATCTACAGCTTTGGCGCCGAAAGTATCCACTGCATGTTTCACAGCCTCCTCATGAATATCGGTGACGATTAAATGGGCACCTTCTTCATGTAAATACTCACACAATGCAAAGGCCACATTTCCAATCCCTTGAACTGCAACGGTTTTTCCTTCCAGTGAGGCATCACCATACGCTTCCATCGCCGCCGCCTTCATCCCTTTATAAACACCATAAGCTGTAACAGGTGATGGATTTCCTGATGATCCTGATTCAGGTGACACCCCTGTAACAAAGTCTGTTTCCATATGGATTAAATCCATATCCTGAACGGTTGTCCCTACATCCTCTGCCGTGATATACCGTCCGTTCAGGCTTTGAATATACCGTCCAAAGGCGCGGAACATTTCGGGACTTTTATCTTTTTTCGGGTCCCCGATAATGACTGTTTTACCTCCGCCAAGATTCAGGCCTGCAGCCGCATTTTTGTACGTCATACCTTTCGCCAGCCGCAGTACATCCTCAATTGCATCCGCTTCGGAATTATATGTCCACATTCTTGTTCCGCCAAGTGCCGGTCCAAGTGTTGTATCATGTATAGCAATAATTGCCTTCAATCCGGAATTTTCATCCTGGCAAAATACCAGCTGTTCATAATCATAACTCTCCATATACTTAAAAATTTCCACTATGATGTCCCCCTTAATCAATCAATAAAGTTCGCTGCAGTATGTGTGCAGCTTCCAGTAAGTTCAAAAAGTTTTTGCCGATGCCAAAGCCAGTGATAAGGAATACAATTTACTTTCACTGGAATCGGCTCGCGAAGTCAGAACGATCGGTGCGCTCGCGCCGCTAATGACACTTGCCACTTTTGCACCCGCAAAGTACATGAAAGATTTATATAGCATATTGCCTGTCTCAATTGTCGGCACCATAAGTATATCCGCATTTCCCGCCACCTCGGAGTCAATTCCTTTCTGACGGGCAGCATCTGCAGATATGGCGTTATCCAGAGCCAAGGGCCCATCAACTGTACAACCTCTGATTTGCTGGCGCTTTTGCATCTGAGTAAGTGCTGCTGCATCAATGGTTGCCAGCATCTCATCATTAATAACTTCTACAGCAGCAAGCACAGCCACATTTGGTTTTTGTAAACCAATGCCATGTGCAACTTGCACTGCATTTTTAATCATATTCGTTTTTCCGTCCAAGTCAGGTGCAATGTTCATCGCAGCATCCGTTAAAAAGAGTAGCCGGTCCTGATTGGGAATTTCAAATAATGCAACATGTGATAAGTTGTTTCCGGTTCTTAATCCGGTTTCTTTATCAAGCACTGCCTTCAGTAATTTTTTTGTTGATATATTTCCCTTCATCAAAATATCTGCTTTGTGATCGTGAACAGCTTTAACGGCTGCTGTTTGAGGATTGTGCTCCGTATGAACAATTGCTGCCGCTTCTGTTGACAAGTCAAGATCAATTTCTGCAGCATGTTTCCGCACACCATCCTCAGCTGCGAATAATAAAAACGAGCACAACTTTTCTTCAATAGCTTTTTTGACTGCTGACAACACCTCTTTATCCGCAGCATTGGCCACAGCAACAATCTGTTTTTCTTCAGATTTTGCCTGTTCCATCAGCTCACTTAAATGTTGCATCAGATCACTTCCACCCCCACGTTATACTTGCAAAAATCGTGCCAATCACTTTATCATTGAAAGCGCTTTATATGCGTCTGCCGGACTATGCAAAAAAATGCATTTATGAAAAATATTGCATGCCATCTTTTTCAATGCGATGTTTTTCAAGTTTGTAATAGAGATTTCGTATCGATATTTTTAAAGCTCTGGCGGTTCGGGTTTTATTGTAATCATGTTCTTGTAAAACTTTCGTGATATATTGTTTCTCATACTGTTCCATAGCGTGTTGCAATGTGTCATTTGCTCTGGTGCCCTCTCCCAACGGCTGGGAAGACTCCATTAATGTAGTTAAGTTTGGAATATGTTCTTTTCGAATCACTTCTTCGTTCATATCCATATAGATCATAGCCCTTCCAATAATATTTTCTAGCTCACGGACGTTTCCAGGCCAATGGTATTGTTTTAAATAAGCAATTGCCTCTTCATTAATTGCTTTCATATTTCTTCCATAATCCTGATTAATCTTTTGTATAAGATAATCAATAAGTTCCGGTAAATCTTCTATACGTTCTTTAAGCGATGGAATATAAATCGGCAGCCGGTTTAAACGATAGTATAAATCTTCCCGGAATGTTTTGTGCATAATCGCTTTCTCGAGATTAACATTCGTTGCCGTAATGACTCGGACATCTATGGCTGCAGGCGTGGTTCCGCCAACCCGGATAATTTCACCCTCCTGCAGCACACGAAGGAGTTTTGCCTGCATGTGAAGGGATAGTTCACCAATTTCATCCAGAAATATACTGCCCATATTTGCCTCTTCAAATAACCCCTTTTTGCCTCCTTGTTTTGCCCCTGTGAAGGCTCCTTCCTCATAACCAAACAGTTCACTTTCCAAAATGTTTTCTGCAATTGCTGCACAGTTCACCCGGATAAATTTATAATGTTTGCGGTCACTTTCATTATGTATAGCATGTGCAAACAGTTCTTTTCCTGTACCGGATTCTCCGCGCAGAAGAACGGTTGCTGGTGTTTTAGCTCCCACTTTAGCTTGTTCAAGAGCTATTTGCATCTCTGCAGAGGAGCCAATGATATCATCAAATGTATATTTCGCTTCTAGATTGCGGATGATCTGCCTGGCACGTTTCAGTTCACTTGTCAGGGTCTGAATCTCGGAAACATCATGCAGAACTCCTACACTGCCTTTTATTTTTCCGTCAACGATAACGGGCGCAACATTAACGAGCACCTCTTTTTTGGCAGGTCCCACTTTCATACGGACTCTCCGCACCGCCCGTCGTGTCTGCAGCACCTTCATATGCATACTTTCGCCCTCTGATATATCTACATTGGCAGGTTTACCGAGGATATCAGCCTCTCTGAGCCCCGTGATGCGTGTATAAGCGGGATTGATCATGATCCCGGTTCCATGCTCATCAACGACAGATATAGCCTCATCTGAGGACTGGATAATCGCTTCAAGCAGTGTTTTGATTTCTTTGAGATCCGTATTTTCTTCCGCGAGATTCATGACCTCGGTTATATCTTTAAAAACCGCAAATGCACCAAGCATCTGTTCTTCAGCATTTATAATCGGAATTCTGGTTGAGATAACCTTTTTCCCATTTTCCAGAAGAAGTCTTTGATTGACTTCTTTCCTACGGCTGCGCAAAATATGAGGGAGTCTCGTATCAGCAATAATTCCCTTTATATCCTGACCAATAAATCGTTCTTTTGGTATCCCTACAATCCGTTCCGCACTTTTGTTGACGAATTGGACAACCTCCTGATTGTTCACAACAATCATTCCATCATGGATATTATTGAGAATTAATTCCTGATTATTGGTCTGCAATTTCAGCCGCTCCAGCAATGATTCCTTTTCTGCCATCAACTCGGTGATAATGTAGGCAACACTGCCCGGGATAATAACTGTTTTTCTGTTTCGTTTTTCAACCAGTTGGTCGAGTACATGTTCATCACCAGTGGCCTCTACAATGATATCGATATCTTTATTGATCCATTTATCAAAGTTCGTGCCTGCGGGAATTCCATATTCTGCTGCAATTTTCAAGCCTTTCGCATCCGGATTAATATCCGTAATGCCGACAATATTCATTTTCTTCGTGTTATATAAAATTTCCAGCAATGCACTTCCGCCTTTTCCTGCTCCGACAATCAGTACACGTTTCATAGGACCCCCCCATTTTGCAATAAATTGCATGATTCAAGCATACGTGATTATGCATTTTTAAGCAAATATATCACGATACTCGGCACTAAATTTCGGCAGTGTGTTCATATTTTCCGTGAATTTTGCTATACTTAGAGAAGTCTGTTTTACATATCATGCGTGTTTAAAAAGGAGGGTTTTAACCGGACTTTTTGAACGGCCTCATAGAGGGGAAGTATAGAATCATGATTCGTATCATTGCGGTACTGATGTTGCTTATTCCCGGACTTATTTCCGCTTACGGCATAAAATTAATGCGCGACACGCTATTCAACGATTTTCACCCGATTTTTTTCCACATAGGCATCCAATTTTTTGCAGGTTTTCTGTTTTTTTTGGGTGGGGTTGCATTTATCGGCGGTTTTATTGTTTATCGGGATAAAAAAAAGAAAAAACAACGCGAAGATAACTAATACAAATCATCATATTAATATTGATCTATGGAGAGGTGTAGCATGAAAGTAGCAAAATTTGGGGGAAGTTCTGTAGCAAACGGCGAACAGATTGAGAAAGTCGGATCAATTATTGCCGATGATGCAGAACGTAAATTTATAGTTGTTTCAGCTCCCGGAAAACGGTTCCCGGACGATTCCAAAATGACGGATCTTTTAATTGGATTGGGTATGCTTGGCATTCAAAATGAACCTTTCAATCATGAATTAGCCAATATTATGGACCGTTTTTCCGAGATCGTAAATGAGCTTCAAATTCCTCAAACGATCCTGGCTGATATTGAACAATCCATACAAAATGTCCTGAACAGCGATACTTCTGATCAAATGAAAACGGATCGATTGAAATCAATTGGTGAAGACAGTTGTGCTAAAATCGTCAGTGAGTATTTGAAAACCCAAGGATTAAATGCACATTATGTTAATCCGAAAGAAGCAGGGATTATTGTCAGCAATGACCCTGGGAATGCTCAGGTGCTGCCGGAAAGCTATACAAAATTATATGATATGCGCAAACGAGATGGAATCATGGTTATCCCCGGCTTCTTTGGCTTCACAAATGATGACCGGCTAATGACCTTTCCTAGGGGTGGATCAGATATTACCGGATCCATCGTTGCTGCAGGAGTAGAGGCAGATTTATATGAGAATTTTACGGATGTTGACTCCGTCTATGTCGTTGATCCAAGGGTTGTCAATAACCCTGAAAAAGTAACCAAGCTGACATATAAAGAAATGCGTGAATTGTCTTATTCCGGATTCGGTGTATTTCACGATGAAGCACTCATGCCAGCATTTCAAGCAGAAATACCTGTATGCATTAAAAATACGAATAATCCGGGCAGCCCGGGTACGATGATTGTTTCAGACAAAGACCCAGAGTCAAGGTGTGTAGTCGGCATTGCTGCTGATACAGGGTTCTCAAATTTATATGTAAGTAAATACTTAATGAACCGGGAAATGGGTTTCGGACGCAAATTATTGCAAATCCTGGAAGAAGAATCCATTTCCTTTGAACATGCCCCTTCAGGAATTGATAATATGTCCGTTATCATCCGTGATAATCAGCTGACTGCCGAGAAAGAACTCAATGTTATTAATCGTATTAAAAATGAATTGAATCCGGAAACCATTTCAATTGATTACGGTTTCGCTATGATTATGGTTGTCGGTGAAGGTATGATGAGTGCCGTCGGCATTGCCGAAAAATCGACGGCAGCATTTGCTGAAGCCAATATCAGCATTGAAATGATCAACCAGGGATCATCCGAAGTATCGGTCATGTTCGGTATACGGAAAGATAAACTGGACTTAGCTGTAAAATCGCTTTATAACAAGTTTTTTCAATAAAAAAGCTGTATGCGATCAATTGATTGCATACAGCTTTTCCTTTTTAGCTTGCCTTATGCTCCAACCGCAGACGATCAGCAACCATTGCGATGAATTCACTGTTAGTCGGTTTGGCTTTGGAAATATTGACCGTATACCCGAATAACGCCGAAATGGATTCAACATTACCGCGGCTCCATGCAACTTCGATTGCGTGCCTGATGGCCCGCTCTACTCGGGATGCGGTTGTATTGTATTTTTTGGCAATATCCGGATAGAGTACTTTGGTTATTGATCCAAGAAGTTCTATGTCATTATAAACCATCGTAATGGCTTCTCTTAAATACATGTATCCCTTAATATGTGCAGGTACGCCAATTTCATGAATAATATTCGTTATATTCGCTTCCAGATCCTTTTTCCTGCGTTCTTTGCCATTTACTTTTTTCGGTGCTGTCTGTTTAATGGATTTTGTTCCTTGAACCTGACGGATCTGTTCAGCTAAATTATCCAGTTCAAATGGTTTCAAAATAAAATATGAGGCCCCTAAATCAACCGCTTTTTTCATGACCTCTTCCTGACCGAAAGCAGTAAGCATGATGACATTTGGATCATGCTCCCGTTCTGACTCGCGAATTGTATTTAATACACCCAGGCCGTCAATATGCGGCATAATAATGTCTAAAACAAGTACATCAGGATCCGTTTCTTCCAGCATTTCCAGACATTCACGCCCATTATAGGCAATCCCCATAACCTCAATATCCTGCTGGCCTTCAAAATATTCTTCCATTAATTCAACAAGTTCCCGATTGTCGTCCACCAAACAAACTGAAATTTTTTCCACATTAATTTCCTCCTTTGATTCGAGCTTTCTCCACGTAATATATTCGACACAAGTTCCAAATATCCTTTTTTTATTTAAAAAACATTAAAATTTTTTCTATATGCTTTTTTTTACTTCAATTTACTTCGAATATCGATTCGATTCGATAAAATATGACACAAACTGCCTGTATTTGTCGAAAAATCTTTATAATTTAATCAATTATAACATAAAGTGAAACGCAGATCTGTTTTTTGATTTATGTTCTTGTGGTTGGGAATTTACGGACGGTGTGCAATAAATGCTGTATAAAAAATGACTTGCTACAGGTGTTTTACCTATAACAAGTCATTTGGATTCTCATCCATTGATTGTATTTACTTCAGCCCTGAATCGGGATCAACTGTCCATTGATCAACTTGCTTCTTCCTGTTCAGCTTCCTCTTTCACCTCTATACCAGCTTCCTGAAGCATCCACTCAATATGGACACCATAACCGCTCGTCGGATCATTTACAAAAACATGTGTAACAGCGCCAATGACTTTTCCGTCCTGAATAATTGGGCTGCCGCTCATTCCCTGTACGATTCCGCCTGTTTCATTCAGTAGTTCATCGTCGTTAATTTGTATAACCATCCCTTTTTTGGCAGGAAACTTCTGTGGTACACTGCTTACGACCTTCACATCAAATTCTTTGACTTCCTCGCCTTCAAGGACTGTTAAAATTTTTGCCGGTCCCTCTTTTACTTCATGTGACAAGGCTATTGGCATCGGTTCGTCATATTTGCCATTAGATATTGGTTTATTTAATTGGCCAAAAATACCAAAAGGACTGTTTTTGGTAATGCTGCCAATCTTTTCGTCCTGCATGGAAAACTTCGCTTGTTTTTCTCCCGGTGTACCGTGATTGCCTTTTTCAATCGACGTTACGTTTGAACGGACAATTGATCCGTTATGGATTTCAATCGGTTTTTGTGTATCCATATCAGAAATAACGTGACCGAGTGCACCGTAGTTTTTCGTTTCGGGGTCATAAAACGTCATGGTACCAATCCCTGCCGCCGAATCCCGAATATATAATCCAATCCGATATTCATCCTCTTTTTCGTCTTTTACTGGATCCAATGTTGTTTCAATGGTTTCACTGTCCCGTTTTAACGTTACATTCAGCTTTTTATCCTCTTTTCCAGCTTCTTCTACAAATGGCTTTACATCTTCCATTTCTTTAACTTCTTCTCCGTTTATTTCTAAAATGACATCACCAACCTGAATGTTTGCATCCTCACCCGGGGATACTGTTCCACTTTCACCCTTAATTTGATGGTGACCTACAACGAGTACGCCGAGTGTATGAAGCTGCACACCGATTGACTGCCCGCCTGGAATGACTTCGATATCCTCCAGTACTGAAACATCAACTTTTTTGATTGGCATCCCCGCGGCCTGGTAAATCAGCTCACTATTCCCGGGTTCTTTCGCATGGAATTCTGTGGAATCAATCGCCTGAAGACTGTCTCCTGAGGAATCGACCGTCACATGTTCGCCAAGTGCCGGCATATTTATAGGTGATGAAACATTATCAAAAGCCACAACCTGATTAGGAATGGAAAGATAATGGTTTACCGGTGTCATAAAAGGTACTGCCAAAATGGTTATCAGAAGCAGGATACCTGTTAATAGCCGAATTTTTCGCTGATATTTCACCCAATTCACTCTCCTCATCCTAACCCCATACCAATTAATTTTTTTCTCTGTATTTCTAATTTGACCGAACGGAACTTGTTTTAAACTGGTGAAATTCAAGAAAAGATGTGTAACATTTCCTGTTATATAACCTGAGGTGTAAAATATGGTCTATCGTGAAGAACGATATGATTTTATGTTGAAGATCAAACGTAACTTATGCTTTATGAAGTACCCAAAAAGCCAGATAGTATAAATTCTGGCTTTTTTTCGTCATTTATCCAATATGTTTTTTGGATTTTGAGGCTGATTCAAGCAGTTCCGTTGCATGATTTTTTGCGGTGTCGGTTAATGTGCTGCCTGTTATCATACGTCCCAATTCGTTGATTTTTTCATCTTTGGACAGCTCCTCAACAATTGTTGAGGTACGGTTGTTTTTTTCATGTTTTTGGATTCGCTTGTGTGTATCTGACATAGCAGCAACTTGCGGCAGATGCGTAATACATAATACTTGTGACTGGCTGGAAATTTGCTGAATTTTTTCCGCTATCGCCTGAGCAATTCTGCCACTAACACCGGTATCCACTTCATCAAATATGACACTGGTTATCCCTTGGTGTTTGGCGAATATTCGTTTTAAAGCAAGCATAATGCGTGACAGCTCACCACCTGAGGCAATTTTATGCAATTGTTTTAACGGTTCGCCCGGATTGGTTGATATTTGAAAATGTATAGAATCCAATCCATTCCGGTGCAGTTTTATATGTTCCCCTGCTTTTTCTTTCGAATCAAATGAAACCGAAAAGGAGGCTTTTTCAAGATATAGGTCTTTTAATTCTTTATGAATATCTTCACTCAAAGATTGTGCAGCTTTTTTGCGTAAGTCATGCAGTTGCTTTGCCTCCAAAAAAGCATCATGATACATTTCGTCGATTTGTTGTTCCAGCTTGGACAAGTGCGAATCCTTATTCGTGATTTCTTCTAATTCTTCTTCAATTTTTCCAAGATACTCCAAAATATCATTGACTGTTGCACCATACTTTTTCTTCAATCGGCTGATTTCATTCAATCTGGATTCAATTTCATTGAGTCGCTGCGGATCGTATTGCAGCGTTTCCGTATAATTTCGCAGCGCATACATTAATTCTTCAATCAAAAAATAATGATTGGACATTTCTTCAGCTTTTTCCGCAATGAACGTATCGTAATCACTGTTGTTTTGAAGTGCGTGGTTGGCCATATTTAGCCAATCCAATCCCTTTTGTTCACCGTAAAGCGCATTGTAGGCGTCCTGCAATCCACTATAAATGCGTTCAAAATTAGCAAGCTGACTGCGTTCCTCTTCCAGATGTTCATCTTCATCCGGAACAAGGTTAGCTTGTTCGATTTCATTCTTCTGGAATTTCAGCAAGTCGAACCGCTGAGATATTTCCTGTTCATTTTCACTTAATTCTTTGTGCCGTTTTTGCAGCCTTGAAAGTTTTTCAAATAACCGCATGTATTCATTTTTTGCTTTTGTTATTTGCTTTTCATCATATAAGTCCAGCAATTGAATGTGATTATCGGCATCCAATAATGACTGGGTCTCATGCTGGCTGTGTATATCAATTAAATGCTTGCCAAACTCTTTTAAGATGGCAAGCGTAACCAATTTGCCATTAACCCTGCAAATGCTTTTTCCACCCGACGTCATCGTCCGGTGTAAAACAACCATTCCATCCTGGATGTCTATTCCATAATGTTTTGCGGTCTCATATATGTGATGAGTGTCCGAATCCAGGATAAAGAGACCCTCAATTTCCGCTTTCTTTGTTCCATGACGTACATATTCAACAGATCCGCGGCCGCCAGCCAGTAATTGAACGGCATCGATGATAATCGATTTTCCCGCTCCCGTTTCACCGGTCATCACTGTCAGACCCTCATTAAATGTGATGGATATTTTATCTATAATCGCAAAATCCTGAATTGATAATTCTGTCAGCACATATGTCACCCCATCATCAAAGCATACTTAAAAAACGCTGCTGAATGGCAGCTGAGTCATCCTCCGTTCTGCAAATAATCAGGCAAGTATCATCACCGCAAATGGTGCCCATAATTTCATTCCAATCCAGATTATCAATCAGTACACCGATAGCATGTGCGTTGCCAGGCAACGTTTTTAAAACAATGAAATGGCTCGTATGCTCAATTTTCACAAATGCATCCCTGATTAAGCGCTTTAATTTATCTAACGGATTAAAACGCTGATCCGCAGGCAAACTATATTTATAACGGCCGTTGGATGTGGGTACTTTAACGAGATGCAAATCTTTAATATCACGGGAAACGGTAGCCTGAGTCACATTATAGCCGAGCGATTTCAACTCATCGACAAGCTCGTCCTGCGTTTCTACTTCGTTATTCGTTATGAGTTCGCGTATTTTAATATGGCGCTGAATTTTACTCATGGGAGGCCTCCAATACTGACCCGTCATTTAATGTCTTTTGTGTGAAACGTATGGTGTGCGTTTTCCACTAAGTTATTTATTTCTACATTTGTCATTCCAATTCCTGCTTTATCTTTTTTCCAGCCTAAATGAGCTAAAAATTCGATGTTGCCGTCACCACCGGTTATTGGCGAATAAGTCAAATCAAACAGCTGATACCCTTCCTCTTCGGCAATCATTACAATTTTCTCCAAGACACCAATATGTATGCTTTTGTCACGGACGATTCCTTTATTTCCAACCTGATCACGTCCGGCTTCAAACTGCGGCTTGATTAAGGCGATCACATCGCTGTCCGATTGGAGCAGCTGACTCAACACAGGCAAAATCAACCTCAGGGAGATAAATGATACATCAATCGTCACAAAATCAGGTAGGCCATGCCCGATCATATCCGGTGTAACATAGCGGAAATTCGTTCGCTCCATTACAATGACCCGGTCATCATTTCGAAGTTTCCAATCCAGCTGGTTGTAGCCAACATCAATGGCATAACAAAGCTTCGCACCATGCTGTAGTGCACAATCCGTAAAACCCCCGGTAGATGAACCGATATCCATCATAATCCTGTCTTTTAACGTGATGGAAAAATGCTTTAATGCTTTTTCGAGTTTTAACCCGCCACGTCCGACATAAGGCAATAATTTCCCTTTAACAGTTAAAGGAATGGACGCTTCAACTTTCGTGCCAGGCTTGTCCAGACGTTGCTGCTCTGTGAAAACCAGTCCAGCCATAATAATCCGTTTTGCTTTCTCCCTGGTGTCGGCCAGGTTTCGTTCCACCAGCAAAATATCCAAACGCTTTTTTGTCATAACTGATACCCTTTGTCCTTAAATTTGATTGCTGCGTTAAAAAACGCAAATTATTTTTTGGCTTCCTTACTTTCATTAGGAAGGAGGCGAATTTTTAAATTTTTTTCAATAAAGGCGATCACTTTCCCGGCAAAAAAAATAAGCTCGGTTGATGCGTTAATCGCGACATATTTGCCTACTGCTTTGCCGCCAACAGTCAATGCCGCAACAAGGCTCGCCAGTACAACAGATAGAACTATCTGAAGTGAAGAACCATCACCCTGATTAAACAAGTCGGCAATTTGCAATACGACTGTTGCCGACGCTGTACCACTGACCACACCGGATATATCCCCAATTACATCATTACAAAAACTGGCAAATTTATCAGCATTCCGTATAATATTCACTGCTTCTTTTGCACCGGTAACCTTTTCCGCTGCCATAGCGTGAAATGGCTTTTCAACAGCCGAAGTGGCAGCTATTCCCATCATATCAAAGATAACCCCTACAAACACGATGATAAACACGATTAATAATCCGAATATCCAGATCACATTACTGAGAATCGATTCGGAAACAACTGAAAAAATAGCCGCTAGCACAAACGTGATAACGGCAATACTAACACTGAATTTTAAAGATTTTTTAGTTTGCGGCTTCATTTTTACCCCTGTTTAATCATTTATGTACAGACAGGAATGGTCATTTAAAAGGTAAAAACTGCGGCTTAGGTCCAGTAGGTTTTCCCAAGCGGATGCCCTATGTTGCCATAAAGGTGGTTCCCCTTTAAATCCGCCTCGACATCGTTGCCGAATGCCGGACTGGATTGCCACTTAGTCCGCACTATAATGCCTTTTAAATGTCATAGAACAGTCTAGGAGTTTTCCTCAACAGCCTTTGACCGCTCCCTAGCCTCTTTTGCAGTGATGATTTCATAGGGACCATAGACCATCCAGTGGCCACCTGGAATCGTCGATTAAAACCCTAATCCCCTCACCACCACTCAAGGCAGGCTACGCTGTAAATAAGGTCACCCTAACCCTATTCCACAGGTTCATACCCCATTCCATAATGGAATCTAGCTTAGATCACACTACAGAGATGGGCCTCCACGGTAATCGGGTCAACGCCCACATGCCTTTGCGGATCGCCCGAAAACCTTAACTCCCAGCACCGACCCAAGGCTGGGCGCCTCAAGCCGGCACAAGGAACTTCATCGATGTGCCCTATGGCGGATTTTTAGGCCCGCCTTCAGGAACGGAGGGCTGACTAGAATACTGCACCATTCCACTTATGAGTATATTATAACATATTGTATAACAAAATACTAATCAAGTGAAATTTTTATCAGTAAGGTTATGCACAGAATACAGCGAGCCTAGCGTTGAGCAGGTTCCAGAAGTTGACAGCCGATTAATGATCACGGCTACTGAAATAATCGGCCAGCGACATCAGATAGGATGATTCGGCATTCGCATCATACAATGCTTTATTTGCCTTTTTGACATAATACTTCTTCTTTTCAATTGCTCCTTCAAGCCCTAATAATTTAACGTATGTATTTTTTTCATTTGCTTCATCACTGCCGACAGGTTTTCCGGTTTTCCCTGGTTCACCGGTTACATCCAGGATATCATCCTGCACCTGAAAAATGAGTCCGAGGTAATGGGCAAATTCATCTAAATGAACAATTTGCTCGTGTGTTGCCTCACCAAGATAAGCTCCTGATCGAATGGCATAACGGAATAACTCCCCTGTTTTAAGCGTATGGATTGTTTCCAGCTCCTCAAGTGAAACAGCTTTTTTCTCGGCTTCTATATCAAGTATCTGTCCGGCCACCATCCCTTTAGGACCGCTTGCCTCTGAAAGGAGCTGAACGAGGTGTATCTTTTGCTGATCTGTTAAATGGGGATCATTTATAATGAGTTCAAAACTGAATGTCAATAAAGCATCACCAGCCAAAATAGCCGTAGCTTCATCATACTTTTTATGATTTGTGGGCTGTCCGCGCCGGAGGTCATCGTCATCCATCGCCGGCAAGTCATCATGAATCAGGGAGTACGTATGGATCATTTCTAGTGCGACGGCTGGTGAGAGTGCTTTATTTAAATCATGATTGTATGCATTATAACTTGCCATGAAAAGAACAGGTCTCAGCCGTTTCCCCCCCGCTTGTATCGAATAAATCATCGAAGCCTTCAGTCGTTCAGGTACATCCAGCTGGTGCAAATGATGGCGGAGTTCATGTTGAATCAGCTCTTTATTTGTATTGATAAAGTCGTTAAGTTCCTGCTGCACGATCATTCTTCCTCCTGTATTTCAAACGTTTCAAATTGTCCCTGCTCGTTCATGATTTTAGTCATCTTTTCCTGAACATTGGTTAATTTATCGTTACACACCTTAGAAAGATGCATACCTTCCTGATAATATGAGATTGCTTTTTCTAAAGGCACATCTCCTTTTTCCAGTTTTTCCACAATCTTCTCCAATTCGAGCATAGCCTCTTCAAACGAAAGGTTATTCTCCTGCTCCATTATTTTCCTCCTTTATATCCAATACCCGGCATTGCAATTTTCCATCAGATAACCTGACTGCTATTTGGTCTGATTCAGCTACATGCCGAACAGATTTAACCAGTTGGCCTGATGACGTATACGTAATGGCATAACCGCGCTTCATCGTTTCAAGCGGGTTCAACAGTGACAATTTTTCAATGACATTTTGCAGCCTGGCTTCTTTTTGCTCTAACTGTTTCGTCATCAAATGATTGATTTGTTTTGTAAATTGTTTCAGTTCCTTATTGGTACGGTCGATTTGCCTGCTGGGATGAAGAGCGAGCAGCCGAGCATTTAAATGTGTCAATAAATCATGTTTTCGCCGCCATTCACGGCTAAAAGCCTTTTCCAGACGCTCTACATTTTTATCCAATTCCTGTTCTTTTTGCACGACCAATTGTTCAGGGTAACGAAATGCGTATGACTGCTTCATTCGATTTAACGTTTGCCTTGATGCTGATATCTGTTCACTGACAA
This sequence comes from Lentibacillus halodurans, assembly GCF_900112045.1. Taxonomy (GTDB): domain Bacteria; phylum Bacillota; class Bacilli; order Bacillales; family Amphibacillaceae; genus Lentibacillus; species Lentibacillus halodurans. The sequence goes on along the minus strand of NZ_FOJW01000001.1, from coordinate 194,132 downwards.
TGCGTGTTAATGAACGCTGGATGCTGTTTATTTTATCCAACAGTTCCAGCTGAGATGGAACTGCAATCTCAGCAGCACCTGTTGGCGTCGGTGCTCTTACATCAGCTACATAATCACTGATCGTAATATCTGTTTCGTGTCCGACTGCCGAAATGACAGGGATCGCAGCATGAAAAATCGCATCGGCCACGATCTCCTCATTGAAACTCCACAACTCCTCAATCGAACCCCCGCCCCTGCCAACAATCAAAACATCACAATTGATTTGCTGACTCGCCCGATCAATGGCTTCAGCAATGGACTGTGGTGCGTTTTCACCCTGTACAAGGGCAGGTATAATGGTTGTTTGTACGATTGGATATCTGCGTTTAATTGTTGTAATGATATCACGTACAGCTGCTCCTGTAGGTGATGTAATAATGCCAATATGTTCAGGAAACGCAGGCAGTTCTCTTTTTGCCTGTTTATCAAAATAACCTTGTTTATGTAATTTTTCTTTTAATTGTTCGAAAGCCAAATAAAGTGATCCAACTCCATCCGGCTCCATTTGTTGAATATACAGCTGGTATTGTCCGAATTGTTCAAATACACCGATTTCTCCACGTATCAGCACATTCATCCCATTTTCCGGCCGGAATCTTAGTCCGCGGTTATTGCTTGCAAACATAACCGCCTGAATACGGGTATGATCATCTTTGATCGTTAAATACATATGACCGCGGCTATGGTGTTTAAAGTTTGATATTTCCCCTTTCAGCCATATATTCTTTAAATGCGGGTCTGTTGTAAATTTACGTTTTATATATCTGGTAAGAGCTGTTACCGTTAAATATTTATCCTCCAAGGTATGACAGTCCTTTAGCAGCTTTAATCGTATTTGAGAGCAGCATCGTAATTGTCATGGGTCCTACCCCTTTTGGAACAGGTGTTATGTAAGATGCCTTCTCAGCTGCTGATTCAAAGTCCACGTCCCCTGTTAGTGTCCCATCGTTCAGACGATTGATGCCAACGTCGATAATTACTGCACCTTGCTTAATATGTTCAGATCGAATAACATTCGGTTTTCCGACAGCAACAATAAGAATGTCGGCGTCGGCAGTAAAGCTAGTCAGATAGCTGGTTTTTGAGTGGCAGTACGTAACGGTTGCATGTTCATTCAGCAGCAGTTGTCCCACCGGCTTTCCGACAATATTACTCCGTCCGATGACAACAGCGTGTTTTCCTTCCAATTGGATGCCGTATGAATGGAGCATCGTTATAATCCCATACGGTGTACAAGGCAAAAACGTGTCATTGCCTGTCATCATTTTACCAATATTAATCGGGTGGAATCCATCAACATCTTTGTCAGGATTAATGGCTTCAATAATCCTCTGTTCATGAATATGTACCGGAAGTGGAAGCTGCACGAGTATGCCATGAACTGTTTTGTCGCTGTTCAACTCGTAAATTTTTTCCAGCAGTTTGTCCTCTGAAGTTGATGATGGCATTTCTATAATATCGGAAGAGATACCTGTTTCAGCTGATGCTTTCTTTTTTCCGTTTACATATGATTTTGATGCAGGGTCATCTCCAACTATAATGACTGTTAAATGTGGAAAGATTGCCTGGTCCTTCAATTGCGATACTTCCCTTGTCATTTCTCCCCTGAGTTTATGAGCAAGTGCTTTTCCGTCAATTACGTCAGCTGTCATAGCTTCATCCCCTCTCTATGCTAAAAATTTGGCCAGAACTCCATTTACAAACTTTCCGGATTTTTCATCCCCATATAAATGAGCAAGTTCTACGGCTTCATTGATAGCCACATTTTCCGGTATATCTTCCATATACCTAATCTCGTAAACAGCCATGCGCAGGATTGTTTTTTCCACAGAAGCAATCCGGTCAATGGTCCATTTCTCCATATGTTCTGCGATTGTTTGATCAATCATATTTTTATGTTCGGCTACACCTTCAACAAGACTTTTTAAATAAGAATCGACCTCTAAAGATTCTGGATGATCCTTCATGGCCTGTTCAGGATGTTTGTCGTTCATGTCCAACTGAAACAGTATTTGAAATGCTTTTTCTCGTGCTGCGTGACGATTCATCATGCATAGCTCCTTTGATTGATATCTCATTCAAATCATAACACGATTGCAACCCTAAAGCCACAATGAAAATGAACCATATAATGAAGAAAAACTCCGCATTCGCCTCGTCTCATACGAATGCCGAAGTTTTTTATAAGGTACCATGTATATACTTTCCTGGCGTTACAAAAGAAGGTCAAAAGACGTTCTCTTTTGACCTTACTCGTTTTCTTCTGTACCTTCCATATGAACACCGACGACGTGGATATTGATTTCATCAATTTCCAATGCTGTCATATTTTTTAATGTTTGACGGATATTTTCCTGTAGCTGCTGCGCCACCTTAGGTATCGAAACACCGAAATTCAGCACAACAAACAAGTCGATCAGGATACCGTTTTCAGTAAGTTCAACTTTAACTCCCTTACCATGTGATTTTTTACCAAATCGTTCTACAACACCTGTAGCAAAGTTTCCGCGCATGGATGATACGCCATCCACTTCAGATGCCGCAATGCCTGTTATGACTTCAATAACTTCCGGGGCAATCTCTACGCTTCCCAGATTTGTATCATCACTTACATTCAGCAAAGGCTGTTCACTCATCTATCATCATCCTTTTCTGTTATCAGATTTTCCTCAAGGAATTTCGTGTTAAAATCACCATTCACGAAAACAGCGTGCTCCATGATTTGACGATGAAACGGAATGGTCGTATCAACACCTTCAACAACGAACTCATCCAGTGATCGTTTCATTCTGTCAATGGCTTCTTTCCTTGATTTTCCGTACGTAATTAATTTTGCCACCATGGAATCATAAAATGGCGGAATGCTATAGCCGGGATAAGCTCCTGAATCGATCCTTACTCCTAAACCGCCTGGAGGCAGGTACAAATCTATTTTACCCGGGGATGGCATGAAATTTTTAAACGGACTTTCCGCATTAATCCGGCATTCCATAGCCCATCCATCAAACTCGATATCGTCTTGCTGGAAAGATATTTTTTCATGGTTGGCTATTTTGATCTGCTCTTTGATTAAGTCAACTCCGGTTACCATTTCGGTTACAGGATGCTCTACCTGAATCCTTGTATTCATTTCCATAAAATAAAATGACTGTGTTTTTCTGTCAAAAATAAATTCAATTGTTCCTGCACCGACATAGTCAACAGCTTCAGCAGCCTTCACAGCAGCTTCTCCCATTTCCATGCGGATCTCGGGTGTCAAAGCAGGTGATGGCGTTTCTTCGATTAATTTTTGGAGTCTTCGTTGAATCGAACAGTCCCGCTCGCCAAGATGCAGGGTATTCCCATGCTGATCAGCCAGCACCTGGATTTCCACATGACGAAAATCCTCAATAAATTTCTCCAGATAAACACCCGGGTTACCAAACGACTTTTCTGCTTCTTCCTGTGTCACGCGTACGCCTTTAATCAGGTCTTCTTTTGTTTTGGCAACACGGATTCCTTTACCTCCGCCACCTGCAGTTGCTTTGATGATGACCGGATAGCCTATCTCATCGGCTATTTTGGTAGCTTCCTCTTCATTTTCAACAATTCCTTCCGATCCCGGTACGATTGGTACATCAGCTGCTTTCATTGTTTCCCGAGCTACATCTTTGATCCCCATCTTTTGAATGGCTTCGGCGGAAGGGCCGATAAATGTGATGTTACATGCTTTACAAATCTCGGCGAAATCAGCATTCTCTGCAAGAAATCCGTACCCGGGATGAATCGCATCAACCTCGGTCAGTGTCGCGACACTCATGATGTTCGTAAAATTTAAGTAGCTATCTTTACTGAGCGATGGACCGATGCAGTATGCTTCATCAGCCAGTTGCACGTGCAGAGCATCCTTATCCGCTTCGGAATAAACAGCAACAGTTGCAATATTCATTTCTTTACAAGCCCGTATGATGCGAACCGCTATTTCCCCTCTGTTCGCAATGAGTACTTTTTTAATCACCCGTGACATCCCCTTACTTTGTCTTCACTCTGAATAATGGCTGACCGTATTCCACCAGTTCACCATCATCTGCCAAGATTTCCGTTATTTCTCCGTTTGTTTCAGCTTCGATTTCGTTAAATAATTTCATTGCTTCTACAATACAGACAACGGTGTCTTTCTCAACCTTTGATCCTTGCTGAACATACGTATCACTTTCCGGGTTTGGTTTAGCATAAAATGTCCCCACCATCGGGGAAACGATCTCATGATCAAAATCGGCTTGTGTGTCTGCAGCAGTTTTTTCTGTTAGAATACTGTCTTCTTTTTGTTCAGCATGGATTTCCGGTTCTGCAGACTTGACCGTTTCAGTCGATCTCTCGATTGTCTCGGCCGGCTTAGCATTTTCGGCAGTAACCGGATTGTCACTTGATTTTTTCATCGTAACACTTGTTCCGTCTGCTTCATAAGTAAATTCATCAATTGATGACTGATCGATGAGTTTTATTAATTCACGTATTTCCTGTACTTTTAACATGTCCTGCACCCTTTCATTTCTCACAGATTAATAACAGGTACTAATAACTCCATTTAACATTTTACGATAATTTTAATGAAAACATCAACCTGAAATCATCGCCGTTTTGGAAACCGTTTTTTTATGTAAACCGTTTCAGCATAAACATTATATCAATCTTCTGCCATTTATGCGAATATATAAATAAAAACCGGGTGTGATGTGCACCCGGTTTTGATGATAACTGTTCAGCCCTCCACTGGCTGATAGATTACATCCACTGTAATCTCTCCAAATTCATCTTGGACCATTTGCATGATATTAACGACTTCTGAATCGCTTAACTGTTCCGTTTCCTTAACGTGAACATGAACTTTACCATCCTCATGTCGGACAAGAACATCGCTGTAATCAGCTGCTGAGAGAATGGAGTCTTCCAAAAGAGATTCTTTTCTCGAGACCTCATCCAGCTGATTCATCTCTTCTCTTGCTTCATTCTTTTCTTCAACACTTGCGGTACTTGAAGCAACAACATCGTCCAACCGATCCTTCGTCTCACTCCGCTCATCCTGAATTTCCATCCGTATGTTGGTAAACAGTTCATCTTCTCCTAAATTGGAAATATCACCTACGTCTGCATCCGTATCTTCTTCAGTTCCCTCTTCATCTGACGCATCAGATGAAGTTGTTTCCTCGGAGGCATTTTCTCCTTGATCGAAATAAGCGAGATCACCACTATTTCCGGGCGATGTCATGTAATAAACACTCAGTACAATCATCAAACTTAACATTGTCAAAAGCCAGACCGTCTGTTTTTTTAACATTATGATACCCTCCTAATTTTTTGGCATTACAGAAACTCTATGTGTTGGAACATTAAGCACACGGGAAATTGATTCTACCACCCATTGTTCGACTGTTGCATGATCAACTCCTTTAGCGACAACAAAGACCCCCCTTACATCCGGTTTTTCTGTCCGGATAAGCAGTGGAACTTCTTTGTCCCCTTGGTTCACTAAGACTACTTGTGTCTCTTTTTGACTATCTTCAATATCTCTTGTACCGCCGTTTGTGTCCGATTCTTCTGTTATTTGTTGGCCCGTTATCAGATTTTTTTCATACACTTTCACTTTGGTTGATTCAAGATTCACCATCACTTCTGCCTCTGACACACCTTGTATCTGGTTGAGCATTGCTTGAAGGTCGTCTTCATAACTAGTTTCGATTTCATTTACATCGGACGTTTCGGATGCCTTATCTGAGAATGTTTCATCTGCTGTTTGTTCTTCCGTATTGTCCTGCTCATAATTAATGGATGAATCATCATCCGTTTCTTCCGTTGATGAAAATACATTGCCGATGATAATCAACAGCAACCCAATTAATCCGATGACAATAATATAGCCTGCTTTTTTCGGCGGCTTATCAGTTGAATCTGAGTTCCGCAGTATTTTTTTTAATTGATTTTTCAAGATGACCCTCCCTCCTCAATAATGGTGATCTTTTCTTTTTCCACATCCCACAAGGTATGCAGCAGCTGTTTAATTCCTTCCACATCGAATTCTGTTTCATTTTCTGAAGGCTCATCTGTATTAATAACTACATCTTCAACAATATCCACTCCCCCCTCCCCTGGTTCTGATTCCTGTAAAGTTACAGTGACTTCATTCAATTTTTCATCCATATTGTCATATGTAAGATCAGCCTCGTTAGAAAATTGGAAATCAATATGCGTTATTTCCTGCTGATATTCCTGTTGTAAAGAACTGTTTGCCACATCTTTCAGTTGGACAGCCATTTGTTCTAAAATATATGCATGTTGGGAGGCTTGTATTTCATTTTTTTGTGTTTTCATTAAATTTTCTGTCTGACCAATTTCATTCTGCTCATTTTCAACTTGAGCCATCGAGCCCTCCAGTGCCTGTCTGACGTCCATATCAAATAAATAAAATACCGGTTTTAAAAAAATGAGAATTAAGATCAGGCCAACTGCCAATTTGACATATTTTTTCATGGAAGTTGCAGGAACTAGTAAATCAACGATAGATGCCAGCAGCAAAAAGATAATGATTTGTGTGACCCAGTCAATCAGTATATCCATTTTTCCACCCCTAACGCAGGAGAATGGTTATATTACTTGCAACGACTAAAATGACAATTGACAGGAAAAACATGAGTGTTACAACCAAAAGACAGGCAAGAATTAATACGATATATTTACTGATCGTATCTAATGTTGTGATTACCGGCCCATCACCGACCGGCTGTAATATCGCTGCAGCCAGCTTGTATATCAGCGCAATGGCAAAAACTTTAATAGCCGGAAATATGGCGATCAATATAATAATCAATACACCGACAATTCCAACAGCATTTTTTAACAATAACGATGCGCTTAAAATCGTGTCGGTCGCATCCGTGAACGTCCTTCCGACTACCGGGATAAAATTGCCGGTAATAAATTTGGTTGTTTTCATCGCCACACCATCCTGTACTGCACTTGATGCACCTTGTACTGACATGACACCTAAAAATATGGTTAAAAAAACACCCAGCGTTCCCATCCCGGCTTGTTTGAATAAATTTGCCAGATTCGTAACCTTATAATTGTCATTTAAGCTGCTGACAATTAATAATAGTGCAGACAGAAATAATAATGGCAAAATAAATTTAGAGACAAGCACGCCACTCAAGTTAATAAGAAATATAATAATCGGGTGAAAGAATGAAACCGTGATAACATTGCCAAGGGTGGCCATAATCCCCAGAATAAGCGGCAATAAAGCAATCATGAAACTGCTCATTGTGTCGATGGCATCATTTGCATAGGAAACCGCCAAATAAAAGCTATTCAGAGCCAGATATATGAGTACAATATAGACAACATAATAGGCTATCTTGCTGATGGCACTTTTTTCAAAAGCCGTATGCATCGTTTGCAAAATAATCGAGAATAAGGTCAGCATGAGCAAAGTGCCTAATAATTTTCCATTCAGAATCAGTTCATGCAGTAAATATTCAACGAGACCCGATAATGTATTTTTAATGGAAAAAGATTCATTATCTTTAATAAATTCATAAATACTCGTTTTTTCAAGTTCCGGTACATAGCCGCCGTAATCATTTACAAGCCTGCTCCAGTATGATTGAACACCATCAAGCTCAACATCATTCAGTATTTGTTCCTCGATATCTTCCGGATTCAGTTCTTCCTCTTCTTCTGCAGCCGAAACAGTCATTTGACCCATAAGGAGTAACAGCAGAATGAAAGCAATTCCGGCTATCCGTTTTTTTTGTTTCACTCGGCGCATTACTCCTTTCCTGGACTGTGTCAAACAGAATCGACGAAACTTAAAATGGCTTCGATAACCGCCGTAATGATGGGAATAGCCAGCAAAAGTATGGATATTTTTCCTGCAAGTTCAATTTTGGCTGCTACTGACTGGAGTCCAGCATCCTTGGTAAGGTTTGCACCAAGCTCAGCAATGTAGGCTATCCCAATGATTTTTAGAATGGTTTCCATATACATGCCATCAACATTTGCTTTATTTCCCAATGACTCAATCAATTGAAAAATAACACCAATTTGTTGAATGATAACCAAAAAAATCAGGATAGTCGTTATAAGCACTATAAAAAATGCAAAGGAAGCATTGAGTTCTTTCAATATGATGTAAAGAATACTAGCAATGATTCCAATCACAACAATTTGAATGATATCCATTGATGACTACCCCTGGAAAAGGAATACGGATTTAATCTGCTGAAATAGATCGGAAAGGCCGTTAATGACGATGACCAATACAATAATAAAGCCCACCAGTGTCGCAAATTGTGCAATTTCTTCCTTCCCCATCTGCTTCAATATCGTGTGAATTAATGCAACAATAATGCCGATCCCTGCAATTTGAAATAATATGGATGCATCAAGAGCCATTGAAGTACTCCTTTCCCTGCTAAATAAGCAACAATACGACGAAGATACCGCACAAGAGACCCAAACTTTTTGCCATTTTACTGTATTTATACTGCTGGTCTCTGGCTTCATCCAGCTCGCGGTCCAGGTGTTTAATCGTCAAATGAATATGTTTTTGCTGCTGGTCAAAATCATGCTGTCCGAGTGTCCTGCCAAACTGTTTCAAAATTTCACCTTCATTGGAACCAAGTGCTGACATATCAATTAGCTCATCCGTATGCTTATTCCAGACACTGTATAGATCAACATGATACTGACGCAGCGAAACCTCTAAATCGTTAAAATATGAGCTTATCGGCTGCGGAATTTGTTTTGCTATGATCGCAAATACTTCCGGCAGCGGTAATTGACTATAAAGAATTTCTGCCTCCAGAATTTGTAAAGCATTTTTCATTTGTCTGATATGTTGTGGTCTTTCATTCAATTTTTTACTGATATCAAATCCTACCAGTGTTGTGGTCCCGATGAAAAGAAGCGCGCCAATCCACTGCATTCGTTACGCACCTCGGTTTCTGCAAAAGATTTTCCCCACTTTGGTTATAAATACGCTGAATGTCACCAGGTTTATGCTGCTTGTCCAATAAGACAAAACGATGAAAAACTTGTTGGGCAAATAACGGCCGTAAAGACGGGCGCTTTTGCAATGCCTCCAGCGAATTGCCGTGAATAGTGCATATGACAATCACCCCAGCATTCATGGCTTCCATTAAAGCTCCCACATCAGACTCACTGCCAATTTCATCGACAACCAGTATTTCCGGGGACATTGATCTGATCATCATCATCATCCCCTCATCTTTTGGGCAGGCATCCATCACATCCGTCCTGATCCCTAAATCATGTTGCGGGATACCTTTTTTTGAACCGCCAATTTCGGACCGTTCATCGACAACTCCGACTTTTTGTGCGTCTGCTTTTTCCCAGCCTGTACCAATCAGGCGGGCCAAATCGCGAATTAAAGTCGTCTTGCCCGTTTGCGGCGGACCAATCATCAGTGTATTGAGATATTGATGGTGATGAAGATACGGAATAAGTGGCAGTGCCGCACCGATTTTTTGTTTGGCAATCCGAATGTTAAAAAAAGCGATATACTGGATTGCCTTAACTTGTCCATGCAATGTATTCACTTTGCCTGATATCCCGACACGGTGTCCGCCTTCGATGGTAACGTATCCTTCACGCAATTCGTCCTCCATCCGATAGAGGGAAAATTCACTCAGCTGATTCAGTACAAATATACTGTCGTTCCTGTCCGGCCTTACACTGTAAAGCCATTCTGCATGGTCGTCAAAAACCAGTTCAATTGGCTGCTGCAGCCTGAGCCGGATCTCCTGTATCCTGTCCCAGCGGTTATCAATCCTTTTTTTGACTGCCTGTCTTATCGACTCTGGGAATAAACCTAATATTTCTTCCATCACAAGTCCTCACCTTTACAATGCTTGTTAGTAAATGTATGTCGGGAAAAACAAATTATGACCCCGATATGCAATAAAAAGCGCATTAAAAAAGCGACCCCGCATACAGGATCGCTTCGCTTGGACAATGGATTATTTAACTAAGCTCTGGATACATATTTACCTTCCGTAGTACTGATCACCAGCACATCACCTTCATTGATAAAGAGTGGCACCTGAACAACATAACCAGTTTCCAGTGTTGCAGGTTTTGTTCCTCCGCTCGCTGTATCCCCTTTCAAGCCCGGCTCAGTTTCCGCTACAGTTAATTCCACATTTTTCGGAAGATCTACACCGAGTACTTCACCTTCATATGTGATAATGGACACTTCCATATTTTCCTTCATGAAGTTTAACTCATTTTTAATCTGGCCTGTTTGCAGTTCCACCTGCTCATATGTGTTCGTATCCATAAATGCATGACTGCTGCCGGATGCGTATAAATATTGCATCTTTCTGTTTTCAATATGGGCTTTATTAACCTTTTCACCGGCACGGAACGTTTTCTCCTGGATATTGCCATTCCGTACATTCCTAAGTTTGGATCGGACAAAAGCAGCACCTTTTCCTGGTTTGACGTGCTGGAACTCCATCACTTGCCAAGCATCATTATCAATTTCAATCGTTAAACCAGTCTTAAAATCATTTACTGAAATCATATCAAAATCCTCCTTTGGCTTATAGCTGGATAAATGCTTTCGTTGCCTGTGTCAGCCGTTCATTGGCTGATTCTATTATAACGATATCATCTTCAATACGGCAGCCGCCAACATTCGGAATATAAATACCAGGTTCTACTGTGACAACCATTCCAGGTTCCAGCTTTTTGTCAGACCGATATGACAGACCCGGTCCCTCATGCACTTCCATACCAAGACCATGTCCTGTGGAATGGCCAAAGTAATCGCCAAATCCTTTTTCTTTTATATAGTCTCTTGTTAAGGCATCAGCTTCTTTTCCGGTCATACCCGGTTTTATACCGTCAACACCCCGCAGCTGTGCTTCCAGAACAGTGTTGTAGATCTGCTTAAGTTCATCACTGATTTCTCCGACAGCAACTGTTCTGGTCGTATCAGAGCAGTAGCCATTTAACAATGCACCATAGTCCATCGTTACAAGTTCTCCTGACTGAATTGCCTTATCGGAAGCCACACCGTGTGGAAGGGCAGCCCGATAACCTGATGCAACAATAATGTCAAAACTGGAGGAAGTTGCTCCTTGTCTTCGCATAAAAAATTCAAGTTCATTAGAGATGTCCATTTCCTTAACACCTGGCTTAATATAACCCTGAATATGTTCAAATGCCTCATCAGCAATTTGGGCTGCCTGTTTTAATACCGTCAGTTCATCTTCTGATTTGACAAGACGGAGTTTCTCCACCAGTCCGCTTACAGGGGCCAGTTCAGCTTCGAACGTCTCTTGATAAAGCTCATATGTCGAGAAAGTTACGTGCTCTTTTTCAAAACCGATACGTTTTACACCCATTTGCTTTAATTGTTCATTGATTTCCTTATGGATTAATTGTTTATGTTCGACAACTGTAAATCCGGCAGCCTGTTCATTTGCTTGTTCTATGTAACGGAAATCGGTAATGAAGCGCGCATCGTGCTGACTTATCACGGCCGCACCGGCAGTACCGGTGAAACCTGTTATATATCTTCTGTTGATTGGACTGGCAATTAAAATAGCGTCCAGGTTATTTTCGTGTAATTGTTTTCGAAGACTGTTTAATTTCCCCATCAAAATCATACCTTTCTATTTATTTTCCAGGAAGGCTAGTGCTGCGAGCCTATAGCCCTTCTTGCCCAAGCCTGCGATCTGTCCATAACAAACCGATGCAAGCATCGACTGCTGTCGAAAAGATTCACGGCTATGAATGTTTGAAATGTGCACCTCAATGACAGGAATCTGGATTGCGGCAATCGCATCACGTAATGCGATACTCGTATGTGTGTATGCGGCAGGATTAAAAATAACCCCATCATATGAAGATTCATTCGCACGATGCAGACAGTCGATCAGTTCCCCTTCATGGTTCGACTGAAAACAATCCAGGTCACCTTCGTATGCCCGCACTAATTCTGTCAGTTCCTCCTCAATCATCTGTAATGTAAAATTGCCGTAAATGTCTTTTTCTCGTTTCCCAAGTAAATTAATATTTGGTCCATTCATCAGTAAAAGACGGTTCATAGTTACCATTCATCCTTTATCAATCATAATAGTTATGGACTGTTCCAGTTTACCATAAACTAAAACGATTGAATAATGCTAAACTTCGAAATTAGCTTTTTGGTTTCTCTCTTCCTCTTAATTGATGCATTGTTTCATTGTAATCGTATGAAATCGAATAACCAATAAAAGTACCATATAATATATACAAACAGATTGTGGAAACAATCGTATCTCCACTAAAATCCGTCAAATGGGGTATGTTCGGAAAGATTGGCTGAATGACATAAAAAACGATAAACCACAGCACAAGCCCGTATGCAGCACCCATCCAGAGTGAATTTACTTTTTTCAACAGTACAAAGTAAATAAACGCTGTCAGCAATGAAAGAATGCCAATCATTAATATCGACAAAACCGTACCAAGCCAAGTGTCGATCCAGCCTGCCGTAAGCCAGGAACGCAACAGATAACTCTTCGGGGCAACCTCCGAAAAATTAAAATAGTACAAAACGACTCCAAAAAACCCCCCGAGTAAACCGCCAATAAATCCTGTCAACAATGACCTGGACAGAAGGCTCACTGGTTCCTCTTGTTTATGCTGTTCCAATCGTTTATCCTGATTTTCCACTAAAACCACCTCCATTTGTATTGTTACCAATCAACGAAAAACCAATCATGACATTTGCGAAATAGCCCTCTGACAGTGGTTAACTCAACTGTTTTCTAGTAAAATAGAGATATAAATTGTTATCTAAATCATGCATATTTTACACAGGAACGGAAACAATTAAAATAGTATTAATTAAGGGGGAGTACCCTCATTTTATCCTCTAAAAATTTTAGCAATGATGATAAAAATGCGGGAAATAGTGGTATAAATATAATAAGCCATACTGAAACAGGAAAGGAGGAGATTCCAGTGGTTAACAATAAAGGGGCATTGCTGGTCTATGCAATTATAGGTTTGGCCGTAATTGGTGTAATCACACAATTGTTCAGCAATACAGCTTCCTTTCTGACAAATATACTGACGATGCTTGGATTTGGGATTGCTGTCTTTGCGGTAATCTATTTTCTCGTTTTCAGAAAAAGAAATACAGTAAATGATACCAAAAAATATAAGCAGGCAGTTAAACAATCAAAAGCCAAATATAGTCAGCGGCAAAACAAATCAGTTACTTCTTCCAAACATCCGCAGTCGTTTCCTTTGAAAAAGAAACCGAATAAGCGCCCGTCCCATTTACGGGTTATTGATGGGAATAAATCAAAAAGAAAAAACCGGGCCAACTTTTAAAACTGGACCGGTTTTCATTTTTAACGTCAGAGGATATAAATTATGGTTGATCTTATAAAAAAAACTAAGGGTTTCACTACAAAGACTTAGTGAAAGCCAAGTTTTTCTAAGGCCAATGCTTAAGAAAGGCATCAGCTCTTTGGTTTCCAATATAAACCAATCGTTCTTTTTGGTCAGATGTAAGCTTAAAATCTGTTGCAGCAATATGATCCACCGGGATGAAAATAATATTATTCTTGTCTGATTTAGATACATAACGGGCATCATGTGCGTTTAGCATCGTGGAAAATAATGCATGAAACATATCAAGTGCATTCCGGACATCACGTGGTTGATCATGTTCCGCATATCCGCTTAATTTCACCCCTAATACCGGGCGTTTGTTCCGGTTGCTCTTATCCTTAAAAATCCACAGTGGAAAATTGCTTAATAACCCTCCATCCACGATCAAGCTTTTTTTACGCGTTTTCCCAGGCATTTTTTTGGGCATAAAAAAATATGGAAATCCAGCACTCATTCTCACTGCTTTGGCAATTGAAAAATAATCCGGATTAATGCCATAAATTCTTTTCAGATCATCCGGTATGACGACAAGTTTACCGAGCGATATATCACTGACAACCACTTTTAAATAACCAGGCTGCAGATCATGAAAAGTGTATATATTTTTCGCTGCCAACAGATTGTAGATCCAGTTTTCCAGTCTGTTTCCTTTATACAACCCAAGCTGAAAATAAAGATTTAACCATTTGGAGAAGGGGATAATTGTTGTCCATTTAGGGGGGTCCAAAAGCTTTTCAGCATCCAGTTCCTGCACCATTTGATCCATTTCGTCAATTTGATAGTCTGCCGCCAGAAAAGCTGCGATAAGAGCGCCGGCAGATGATCCGGCTACCCTTTCAAATGAATGATTGCACGCGGAAATACGCTGGAGTGCTCCAAGAAAAGCATATGCTTTAACACCACCGCCTGAAAATACACCATCAATTTTCATCTATTCTCTCCCCTATGTGTCTTTATATATATGTAAGAACACATCAGGGTAATTAGAACACAAAATGAATGGATTTGTCTGATTATTCCTCATTTATCTGTATAGTGTTTCGTAAATCATTGACACGTTTATCATCGGCTTTGAAATATTGCACCAGATCACCTATTCTGTCGATGGAATTCCAGCTGAGATGATGTTCTATTCCCTCCACGTCTTCGTATACTTTGTCAATGTCAACACCGATAATCTCCAAAAATTCTTCCAGTAATTCATGTCGGTAAACAAGCCGTTTACCAAGCTTTTTTCCTTTCGGTGTCAAAATAAATCCTCTATATTTTTCGTAATTAAGGTATCCATCCTTGTCCAGTTTTTGAACCATTTTTGTGACAGATGACGGGTGTACCAATAATGCTTCAGCAATATCGGAAACACGGGCATATCCCTTTGATTCCATCAAATTGTGGATCTGTTCAATATAATCCTCCATGCTTGGCGTAGGCATCGAATCACTCACTTCATAGGAATAATTTTTTATCGAATGCAACAATGTTTCTCCCTAAAAGCATACAGGATATCTGCTGTAGAGACAAGTTCTTACATTAACTCAAACTAAAAGAGGAACCGGTCGCTAATCCGTTCCTCTTTTAGAATGAGTTTATTCCGCCTTAACAGGCAGTAAGACATGCATCAAGATTCCAATGAAAATGTAAATCTAATTGCCTGTAAAGGTCTGATTCACTTTATAATCCGCATTTAAGCTGAGCGCCGCAGCTTGTACATGTATTGCAGCCCCCGATGTCCTCGACACTTCCTTTCCGGCATACTGGACAGGTGTCGCCTATCTCCGATCCGATCGTGACATTCGTCTTGTCCAATTCCTGAATCGTATCCATCAGGACTACTTTTGGCTTCTCGTCTTCAAAAAGCTCCGTTTGTTCACTAAAAGCATTTTCTTCAGCTTTCAGTGTCAATACTTGTGTGTCTCGGCTTCCGTCAACATAAACGGTTCCTCCTTTTGCACCGCCGTTGTATAATCTGCGGTAGACACTCTCCACCTGGTCAACGGTATAGCCTTTTGGAGCATTCACTGTTTTGGAGATGGAGCTGTCCACCCATCCCTGGATAACACATTGGGTATCTGCATGCTCTTCTGGTGTCAAATCCATCGCTGATACGAACCACTCCGGAAGATGTTCCGGATCTTGATCAGGGTGGTCATCCAGGTACTCCTGAACAATATCTGCATGAACTTCGATAAATTTGCCTAACCGGCCGCTTCTGAAATAGGAAAAGGAGAAATAAGGCTCCAGTCCTGTACTGACTCCGGCCATCGTTCCCGTAGATCCAGTCGGTGCAACGGTTAGCAAATGTGAGTTGCGAATGCCATACTTAAGAATATTCTCTTTGATGTCTGCCGGCATTTTTTGCATATAACCGGTGTTAACAAACGACTCACGCAAATTTTTCGTTTCTTCATCAGTATCTCCGACCAAAAACGGGAAGCTCCCTTTTTCTTTTGCCAGTTCAATTGATTCACGGTAGGCCGTTGTTGCAATCGTTTCAAAAATGTTATCAATCAGCTCATTGCCTTCCGCTGATCCATATTTTGTCTCGCAATAAATCAATAAATCGTGCAGTCCCATCACACCCAGGCCGACACGCCGTTCACCGAGTGCCTGTTTTTTATTTTCTGCCAGGAAATATGGTGTTGCATCTATGACATTATCCTGCATGCGTACACCTGTTTTGACGGTTTGCTTCAATTTTTCATAGTCAACTGTTTTCGTCGTTTTGTCAGCCATCTCGGCTAAATTCACCGCTGCAAGGTTGCAGACAGAATAAGGTGCGAGCGGTTGTTCCATCTGTTATATTCCAGGCTCTTTATCCTGGACTTCTCCACTTTTCAATGGAGTGTCGGACTATCTCTTTACTTCGACTTATCGCTGCCGAAGCATCGGACGCTCGTGGCCATTTCATCACTGTTCTAGTGGTGTATGACTAGTCTCTGAACCTTCCAGCCATCCCTGGCTAGCTTGGCTGCTGATCGGCTTAGGTTAAACCCCGTAGCTTCCCAGCAATTCATCCGATTTTTTTACGTGAGGCAAACGAAGCGACTTTACCACACGGGTTGGTTGCAACGACCTGATCGCCATAGGACTGCGCGTTTGTCATTTCATTGGCATTGTCAATAAAGAAAATGCCCGGTTCAGCTGAATATGTCGCACAAATGTTGATCAGGTTCCATAATTCTTTTGCTTTGATCCGGCGATAGACCCGAACTCCATAGCCCATTTCCTCCCATTTTCGTACATCACCGACCTCATGCCACTGTTCATTGTACGCCTTCATTTCTGTTTCCGTATAATTCTCAACATCCGGAAAGCGCAGTTCATAAACGTCATCATTTTCCACAGCATTCATGAAATCTTTTGTGATGCAGACAGAAATGTTGGCACCGGTTAAAAACTCCGGATTGTGCACATCATACGTTCCACCTGTTGCCAATTTTTGTTCCGCTTCACGTATGGCAGCATTGCTAAAACCGCCTAATCCCGGCATTGACCGGTAATTGACGATTCCCTGGTAAAGGTCGGATTCAGTTTTAGTCAATGGCGTAAATTTCAGCTTTTCCTGTGCCAGCTGCTTAATCTGTTCATCTTTTGTATTTTCGATCAAGTACCGCAAAATTCGCGGGTTCTGCATTTTTGAGATGATAAATTCGATAATGTCCGGATGGGTATCGACTAACATGATCATTTGAGCCAATTTGTTGTGTTGATTCGTTACATCAACTCTCCAGGTCACCCTGGAGTTCAGACCATATCTTGCACATTACTAGTGTGCCCTCGCGCTTCGAAATCACTTGATTTCTACTCTACTCGCTTTCGTTTTTACGTGCTTTCGATGGTCGTTGAACCTTCTTCCATACGAAGCTTGGCTGCTGGTTGTCTTTCTCCACTTGTTGTTTTTACGCCTTCACGCTTACCGTTTCCAGTTACGTTGTGGCCAACAAGTCATAAAAGGGTTCCCAGCAATTCACGAGGTTTTTTTATAGACGAGGCACTTCGTTTTACCACGTCTTGATCCGCCCTGTTCCACAAGATGTGTCAGCTTGGCAATGTCATCAAGCCAGGAGACAGAGCCGGATGACTTTCCGTTCACGCCTCTTGCCAGCGTGTTTCGCGGTCTTAGTGTCGAACCGTTTGTACCGACACCGCCCCCCCGTGACATAATCTCCATCACCTGCTTGCGGTGATCCGATATGCCTTCACGTGAATCTTTAATATAAGGCATCACATAGCAGTTAAAATATGTTACATCAGTTTCAGCTCCTGCCCCATAGAGAACACGGCCTGCAGGAATAAAGTTCATACTGCCAAGTTCCTGTTTGAACTTTTCATACCATTCATCCTGTTTTACTTGCGTTGTCTCAACGTTTGCCAGGCCTGCTGCATTACGTTTGGCAATCTGTTCATAATAAATTTCCAACGGCTTATCAATCACATCAAGTGACCGTCTGATAACACCTGTGGAAGCTTCCTCTTCATCATCTAGTACAGAGACAAACTCAGAATCTACCTGAATCATAGCTTCCTTGTTAAGCCAATCAATAGATTTTATAAATCCAAGACCCCGGGCAGGAAACTTGGGATCAGCCTTTACGGTTAATACAACAAAATCCCCTGCTTTTAAAGTGATCTTTCCGGTATCTTTAAACGCATACCGATCGAGCATAACCAGCCGTGACACACCTTTGTGCGTCAGCTTCATATCGTTTGTAATCGGATGTACTTGCGGGAATTGTTCTATATCTTCATTTAACATTTGTACATCGATATGCAGCTGATTTTCAACAGCAGTCGACATTTTGGATTCACTCCCTTTTATGAATATGCTAGTATTAACATACCACATTTCGAATCAATAAAACAATATATAGTATATAAATTTTTGAAACAATACAATATATGGCGTTTGATGCAAAAAAGTCACGGTTTGTCAATCACAGGAAAAGACTAATATACCAAGAAAGAAAAAGCAAAATCAAGTTAAGTGCAAAAAATACAGCTTTTTTAACTTTTTTCAGAAGTTATACGCTTCATGAAAAGATTGCAAATCCGTAATAATTGGCGAATCCCGGCAAAACCTTATCACAAACAAGCAAACAAGATCAGCCTGTAAAGAAAAATACTTTGAAAAATATTACAAACCGCCATATAATAGACAAAGGAAAGAATTAGATTAACGGGGGATTCATGATGGAAATTTTAATAATAGCGCTTGTCATTCTCTTGGCAGTAGGTATGTTCCGGTATTTCAGACAAAAAAACTTCCTGAAAGTATTAACAGAAGACCAGTTCCGGGAAGGGTACCGAAAAGCACAGCTGATTGATGTGCGTGAACCGAATGAATTTGAAAAAGGCCATATCCTTGGTGCAAGAAATATCCCACTGACACAGATGAAACAACGGCTTGTGGAACTTAGGAAAGATAAACCAGTATACCTGTACTGCAAGGGTGGATCCAGATCGGCCAGAGCTGCCCAGCTGCTCCATAAAAAAGGCTATAATGATATCAATCAGCTTAAAGGCGGCTTTAAAAAATGGACCGGAAAGGTAAAAACAAAGTAATTTAATATTCATTCACTACTATAAATGGACGGGGAACAAAATCCCCGTCCATTCTTATGATTGATAACGCAAAATTGGTTTCCGTGCAGCAGTTGTTTCATCCATCCGTTTGACTGGTGTCGTATGTGGCGCTTCCTGTACCAGTTCGGGGTCAGTTTTTGCTTCCTCTGAAATCTGCATCATGGCATCGATGAAACCATCCAATGTTTCTTTCGACTCGGTTTCAGTCGGTTCAGTCATCATCGCTTCTTCCACATTGAGCGGAAAATAAATTGTCGGCGGATGGCAACCATAGTCCAGCAACCGTTTGGCTATATCCAATGTGCGCACACCCAGCTGTTTCTGTTTTTTGCCAGATAAAACAAATTCATGCTTGCAATGTTGCTGGTAAGGCAATTCGTATTCTTTTTCCAATTTGCGCATTAAGTAATTCGCATTCAATACGGCATATTCGCTTACTTTCTTAAGTCCTTCAGCCCCCATTGTACGGATGTACGTATAAGCCCGCAAATTAATACCGAAGTTGCCATAGTACGGTTTTATACGGCCGACTGATTCAGGCCGGTCATAATCAAATAAATATTGATGATTTTTTTTGACAAGCAATGGTTTTGGCAAGTATGGTGCAAGTTCACTTGTAACACCGACTGGCCCTGATCCCGGACCACCGCCGCCATGGGGACCAGTAAATGTTTTGTGCAAGTTCAAATGAACAACGTCAAATCCCATATCACCAGGTCTGGCATAGCCCATAATCGCATTCAAGTTTGCACCGTCGTAGTAAAGCCTCCCGCCTGCGCTATGGACAATCTCTGCCATCTCCACAATTTCAGTTTCAAACAGGCCCAGTGTGTTCGGATTTGTCAGCATCAACGCTGCTGTCTCTTCATCAACAACACGTTTTAAATCCTCCAGATCGACTAAACCTTTTTCGTTTGATTTAACTGTTACCGACTCAAATCCGGCCACTGTTACAGAAGCCGGATTGGTGCCATGAGCAGAATCCGGGACAATCACCTTTGTCCGGTTATAGTCGCCGTTTGCCTCATGAAGCGCACGAATCATCATCAGACCAGTCCACTCACCCTGTGCACCAGCTGCCGGCTGCAACGAAACTTCATGCATTCCGGTAATTTCAGCAAGAGACGTTTGCAGATCATACATTACGCCCATGGCACCTTGCACAGTTTTCGGATCCTGATAAGGGTGAAGGTGGCTAAAGCCATCAAGACGTGCAACATCTTCATTTATTTTTGGGTTATACTTCATCGTGCATGATCCAAGCGGATAAAATCCTGAATCCACGCCATAGTTGCGCTTTGATAATGCCGTATAATGGCGCATAATATCCAGTTCGCTCACTTCCGGCAGTTCAGGCGCTTCCCTGCGAATATAAGGGTCTTCAAAACCGCTTTCCAAATCAGTTTCCGGAACATCCAATTCCGGCAAACTATAGCTTGTTCTTCCTTCTTTACCACGTTCAAAAATCAACGGAAAATCTGTTTTAGCCATGGATATCCCCCAATTCTTTAACAAACGTATCAATTTCTTCTTTTGTCCGGTTTTCAGTGACTGCCAGTAACATATGATCTTTCAACTCTGGATAAGTCATTCCAAGATCATATCCGCCAATAATACCGCTATCTAAAAGTTTTTCATTGATATTTGCGACACTTTCCGGAAGTCTGACAACCAGCTCATTAAAAAATGGTCCTGTAAAAACGACCAGTATTCCGGCTGCCTCCAACTGCTGTTTGGCATAACGCGCCTTCTGCATGTTCAATACAGCCATTTTCCGGAGACCACGCTTACCGATCGAACTCATGGCAACAGAACTGGCCAGAGCATTTAATGCCTGATTAGAACAGATGTTGGAGGTTGCTTTGTCACGTCTGATATGCTGCTCCCTTGCCTGCAGTGTCAGTACAAACCCACGTTCACCATCTTCATCTGTTGTTTGGCCGACCAATCGTCCTGGTACCTTTCGTTTCAATTTATCTGTTGTTGCAAAATAGCCACAATGCGGCCCGCCGAATTGGGAGGGAATACCAAATACCTGTGTATCACCGACAACAATATCGGCACCGAAATCACCAGGTGGGGTCAAATAACCCAATGCGAGTGGATTGCTGGAAACAATAAACATCGTCTTTTTCTGCTTCCGAATCATTTCATTTACGTCATTCAACGGTTCAACCTGACCGAAAAAGTTGGGATACTGCATAACAACGCTCGCTGTATTTTCATCAAGTTCATTGTTTAACTGCTCCAGATTAGTTAATCCTTTATCATACTCAATTTCAACAATTTCAAGGTTTTGCCCTCTGGCATAGCTGTGAATAACGGCTCTTGATTCCGGATGAACTGTTTTAGATACAATGATTTTCTTCCGTCTGGTCTGACCTGCACTCAATGTAACCCCTTCTGCCAGAGCTGTTCCACCATCATACATTGAGGAGTTTGCAACTTCCATTCCGGTCAGTTCACAGATCATCGTCTGAAACTCAAAGATCGCTTGCAGTTCCCCCTGGGAAATTTCCGGCTGGTAAGGTGTATAGGCTGTATAAAATTCCGAACGTGATATAACATGATCAACAACAGACGGGATATGATGATCATAAACACCTGCACCGAGAAATGAACTGTATGCTTTCAAATTGGCATTTTTCCCTGCCATGTCTGTCAGCTCTTTCATTAAAGCCGATTCATTTGCCGGCTTTTTCAACTGTAATTCCTGTTTAAACCGCACCTCATCTGAAATATCGGAAAATAGTTCTTCGGTGGACTCGACACCAATAGCAGCCAGCATCTCCTGTTTATCTGTGTCAGTCATTGGCAAATAACGAAATTCCATGTAAAATCCTCCCCCTTATTGTTGATCCCGTTTATAGAACGGTGTTTCAACTACGACCGCCTTCAGTTTTCGTTTTCGTACCTGTACATACAATTCAGTTCCCAACGCGGAAAATTGACTGCTCACAAGCGCCAGTCCCATATTTTTCCCTAATGTCGGTGACTGGGTCCCAGTTGTCACAAAACCTGCTATATCGTTACCGGCAAAGACCTGATAGCCCGTACGCGGTATTCCCTTGTCGATCATCTCAATCCCAACAAGCTTCCGATCGGGTCCATTTTCCACTTGCTGTTTCAAGGCCTCTTTTCCTGTAAAATCGGCTTCTTTATTGACTTTTACGGCAAACTTCATGCCTGCTTCAACCGGAGAGATGTCCTGGGAAAGCTCCTGACCATATAATGGCAAGTTTGCCTCAAAGCGTAATGTATCTCTCGCACCAAGGCCAATCGGTTCCAGGCCGTCTCCCTTTCCTGTTTCAAGGATTAGGTTCCAAAGGTCTCTTCCTTTTGCCGCATCAATATAGATTTCAAATCCATCTTCTCCAGTGTAGCCGGTCCGTGATACAATTGCCCCGTATTCGATTGTGAAAAAATAAACAGGACTTTCAAAACGGAAAAACTTAATATCACGCAAATTCGTATCGGTCAGCCGCTGCAGAATCATTTCTGCTTTCGGCCCCTGCAGTGCCAGCTGGACATAGTCTGCAGAAACATTTTCAATGGAAACGTCCTGATCATTGTGCTGTGTCAGCCACGCAAAATCCTTTTCAGTATTTGCTGCGTTTACAACAAGCAAATATTGATCCTCTTTTAGCATATAGACGATGAAATCATCTACAGTCCCACCGTCCTCATAGCACATAAACGTATATTGGGCACGATTCGGGGTTAATTTGGAAACATCATTTGTAACAATTTTCTGTAAAAAATGTTTGCTTCCTGGACCTTTTACCATAATCTCTCCCATATGGGACACATCAAATAATCCCGCTTTTATCCTGGTCGTTTCATGTTCATGCATAATTCCTTCAAATTGTACAGGTAAATCCCAGCCGCCAAAATCAATTGTCTTGCCACCTGATGTTTCATACTCAGGGAACAAGGGTGTGCGTTTTAATTCACTCATTCCATCCACTCCTTTAAAGAAACAAAATTGGGAAGTTTCAAATTCGAAATCGGCTGGTCCTCCGATTTCTTCTAATCTGACTTCCATCAACTAACCTCCGAAAGACGAGGCAGATGTGTGTCTCCTGCCATAAAAATAGAGACTTCCCTGCTGCCAGGGAAATCTCTGTCCTTCAACCAGAAAGTTGCACATTTTTGCAATCGGATTCATATGACAAAAATGCTTGCTTCGTGGGTGGTTTACTTGTGTAAACACTCTCCAGAGCTGCGTCCTACAAGAGTCTTTTTGCCTGAGAGATTCACAAATGTTTGCTCCTTCGGCGTTACTGCTCTGCCATGCAGTAATCTCTCCCCTTGTATTCATTCGCATGATCATATTGATGTTTTTGGTTATACTATGTATGAATCTGAGAATACTATCTATATTACTTGCATTATACCACATATGCCGTATGTAAAGTAGGGATAATCATAACTTTGTGAAAAAGGAGTATAGAATGAATCATATAGATATTCAACAAGATTCCGTGTTCATCAATCAATTTGAGAACAGACTGAAAACAGAAGGTCCCTTTTCTTCATGGGATCTTTTCCAAATGAATTACCAAGCTGTCCTGACAACGATGGCACCATCATTCGAAGGGTTGAAGGCGCTCGAATATTTACCGCAAATGGACTTTCTGGATCACCAATTATCCTGTGCAAGGCAAGTTATGGAGGAAATGAACGGCCGCGCTATTTTAGCCGATGAAGTAGGACTTGGCAAGACAATTGAAGCCGGGCTGATTTTAAAGGAATATATGCTTCGGGGATTAGTTAAAAAAGCATTAATTATTGTTCCGGCTTCGTTAGTCAATCAATGGGCCAAAGAACTGAATGAAAAGTTTTATATTCCGGCAGTCACGTTCCGGAAAAGTTATCCGTGGGATCAGTACGATGTTATTATAACCTCTATCGATACTGCAAAACGATCACCCCACCGTGAACAGATCCTTGAACAGGACTATGATTTCCTGCTGGTAGATGAGGCACATAAGTTAAAAAACCATAAAACGAAAAATTTTGCGTTCATCAAATCTTTAAAGAAAAAATATTGTCTACTTCTGACAGCAACACCGGTGCAGAATCGGCTGGTCGAAATCTTTAACCTCGTTTCCATTTTGAAACCTGGACATCTGGGTGATTATGATAGTTTCCTGAAACAATATGGCAAAGACCGTAAAAAGCTGAACCAGGATGGCTATTTAAAACAGCTGATTCAAAAGGTGATGATTCGCAATACACGGCAAAACACGAAATTTGATGCAACCAAGCGCAATATTGAAACCGTCTGGATCGATTTCAGCAAAGAAGAAAAAGACGTTTATTCCCATTTGGAAAATGTCACAGACGTCTTCCCTGCTTTTTCGAAAATTACACTCCTGCGGGAACTATGTTCATCCCGTGAGGCATGCTATCTGTCACTGCAAAAAATGATGACCGATGAACAAAGGGAAAGTATAATTAAACCTTTAACAGAAGAAATTGAGCAGCTTCCCCAGCATGTCAAAGCCGCCAAAGCAGTGGATTTAATCAAGCAGGCAGACGGTGAAAAAGTAATTGTCTTTACGGAATACCGGGCAACACAATTTTACCTGCAATGGTATTTAAAAGAAAGCGGCATTACATCAGTACCATACAGGGGTGGGTTTAAAAAAGGGAAAAAAGATTGGATGAAACACCTGTTTGAAAACCACGCACAAGTCCTGATCGCAACTGAAGCCGGTGGAGAAGGGATTAATCTGCAGTTCTGCAATCATCTGATTAATTATGACCTTCCGTGGAATCCGATGCGACTTGAACAAAGGATCGGCAGAATTCACAGGTATGGCCAGGAAAACGATGTACACATTTATAATCTTGCCGTTCGCGGGACAGTTGAAGAGCATATCATGAAACTTTTGTATGAGAAGATCAATTTATTCGAACAAATTATTGGGCATTTGGACAGTATTCTCGCCGAATTGGATATTAACGATTTAGAATCTGAAATCCAAACCATCTTTTCTGAATCAGCTTCAACAGGTGAAGCTAAGATAAAATTGGATAACTTGTCTTCTGTTATCCAATTGACACATGAAGAAACGGCACAGGAGGAGCAGTATGGCAATTAGAAAATTACACACCTTTTTACAATCCTATTTCACAGCACACCATTGTGAGTTACTGCATAACCAGGAAGGTGTGCTTACAGTCCAGCTGACGGAAGAAATGGACCGTGCCTTAATGAACCGCCCCTTTTATTGGCATTATATCAAAAAGATGGGACATCCCGGAGAACCCAAACAGCTGACGTTGATTACAGACCCAGAGAAACGGGACGGCAAACACGAGTGGATCCATTATGGAAGTCCGCGACTGCATCAGATTGTCAATCATCTGCGTGAGCATGAAAAATATACAAAACTGTTTGAACGTGTGGATTCAAAGCAAAAAACATCTTTATTTCCCTGGCTTGTCACCAATATAAAGATAAGCTACCAGGGAAAACAAAAAAAGGATGAAATGGTTTCGATCGGACTTCAACTTGTGAACGGTGTCATGAAATTAAAAATGATGGATGATTTGCAGACTAAACCCATGCAAAACACGATTTCGGACTACTGTTACACCATTTCACCCATGATAAAACTGCAAAGCGGTTTTAAACGAATCGAAAAAGTGCTTAAAACCTATGTGGAAGATCAGGATCATGACTGGGCAGAAGCGTCACTAAAAACAATGGAAGAGGAAATCGATTTGCTTCGCCATTTTTATAAAACAGATGCAGAAAATGATGAAATGAAAAAAGAAATTGATGATATAAAAAAACGCTATTCACCATACATTGCGTTCGAAGTTGTTAATGGCGGCATTTTCTATCTGAAAAATGAGGCATAAAAATACAGGCTTCACTTTTTGTGAGCCTGTCAATCGGTTTTCTTTTTTGCCACCTTAAATGCAAATGGCAATACCCCCAGCCACCTGTTGGAATATACTGGCGGAACTTCTTTGTTTTTTAATCTTTTTTCCCTTTTTTCCTCAATCGGTGTATCGATATAGGATGTGATCTGCTGCGTGAGGTATTTGATATAATCATTTAACGACATGAGCAACACCTATCCTGTATAATTTTGTTACGATAGTATGTCCGATGTAAGTAAAAATCATACACGTTCAGGTTAATGTGAAAACTTTACTTAAATGGGGTGTTTCGACACACAGAACGTCTTAGTGTTCTAATATCTTAAGGATTTCGCCTGCAATGTCTTCTGGTGATTTTTGATCTGTCATAACAGTAAAATCTGCCAATTGACGATACCACTTTGCCCGGCGCTGATACAGCTTCTGTTTGTCTTTTTGATTTTTACGCCACAATGGTCTGGACGGGTCATTCCCAAGCCGGTCAGCAATTTGTGCAAAGGATGTATCCAAGTATATGATCCGCCCATTATTTTTCATGAAGGCCATATTTTCCTCTCGTTCCACAATTCCTCCGCCTGTTGATACTATATAATTCTCAGGTGATGTTTTGGTCAGCATTTCTGTTTCATAATCACGAAATTTGTCTTCACCTTCCTGTTGAAATATAGCTGCTATTTCCCCATATTTTTCAACAACCATTTGATCAGTATCCAAATAAGAAATACCTAAATCATAATGCAACAGTTCCCCGACTGTACTTTTCCCACTACCCATAAATCCAATTAAATAAAGTGTTTTCAAGTCTTTAACCTACCTTTAAATATTTTTAAATTTTTTTCGAAAATCGGGAGGAGTTTTATGAAATATGTCGAATATAATCTAATAAAGGAGGTGACATATGGATTGGACACAGCTTCAAGATTATCTGAAACACTGCTGCAATCCGCTATTAACGCCAATGCTTCGGATATTCACTTCTACCCTTTCTCCGATCAGGTCAGCATCTACTTCCGTGTATTTGGAAAGCGGACACTTCACAAGACCATCCCAATAAACCAATACCAATTATTGCTCACGTACTATAAGTTTACATCAGGAATGGATATAGGTGAAGTCCGTAAACCCCAAAATGGCACCATTATCCATAAACAGCTCAACCACCGTTATGCATTGCGATTATCCACACTTCCGGTCAGCCAAACAGAAAGTCTGGCAATACGTATACTCCCGCAGGAAAACAACCTGACACTTGATCAACTTTTTCTTTTTCCCAATCAATTGAAAAAACTGAAGAAATGGATTACCAATAAAAACGGCATTATCCTGCTGACAGGTCCAACTGGCAGTGGGAAAACCACTACTTTATATGCATTGCTGCAGGCCATTCTGGAGGAAAAGTCATACCAGACAATCACATTGGAGGATCCGATTGAAAAAGAGATCAGCGACATTTTACAGGTACAAGTGAATGAAAAAGCGGGGATGACGTATCAGATCGGACTAAAAGCTGCTCTCCGGCATGATCCGGATATCCTTATGATTGGAGAAATCAGGGATCGGTTCACGGCAGAATTTGCATTTGATGCTTCACTGACAGGACACCTTGTGTTAAGTACGTTACATGCTAAAAATGCAGCAGGCACCATTCATCGTTTACTTGAAATGGGGATGAATACTTCAGATCTGAAACAATCATTAATAGCAGTCGCGGCTCTCCAACTGGTTCCGGTCGAACACAATCAGCATGTTACAAGACGTGCTGCGATCATGGAGCTGTTGGATGGCCATCTTTTGGAACATATTATTAATGGAGGGAATATGCAATCCATGAAACATTTTCACACATTCGATCATTTACGAAAGAAGGCTTTTGCCTATGGATTTATCGCAGAAGAGGCATTTTTGGCAGCGGGTAAATAACTCCCCTAAAAAAGAGCTGCAATTACGATTTTTACATCGTCTGCATCGGTTATTAAACAACGGATACCCCATTATTGAGGCATTGGAAATGATTCAATGGGATAACCAGCTTAAATCAATTGCCTCCTCCGTTATGACTTCCCTTAAATCCGGCAGCCACTTTGATGAGGCACTGGAACGCGTTCATTTCAATCAAGCCATTACAGCATATTTGTATTTTGTACGCAGTAATGGAGATCTGCTGTCCAGTATTGAAAAATGTATCACCATGTTCGAGCTGCGTATGCTTTATATGAAAAAATTCCGAGAATCAGCACGATATCCTTTAATACTGCTAGTTGTATTTGCGCTGCTTTTATATTTTGTTAAACAGTCGGTACTTCCTTCGTTCATCGACTTGTTTCAAAACAGTGCAGAAACAGCTTCAACCGTTATGCTGACAATCACACTCATTGACTTCGCAGAACAATTTGTCGTGATTCTCTGTCTTATTCTTAGTGTCGGATTTCTAATATGGCAATTCAATCGAAAAAAAGTAAGTATTGACAAACAAATCAAGTTTTATAATATGATCCCGCTTTACCGCCAATACAAAAGAATGGAAATCTCGTTTCTGTTTGCATCCCACCTCAGTTCCTTACTAACGACAGGATTATCCATTAAGGAAATTTTAGTGAATATGTCCAGCCAGAAAAAACAGCCGATTCTTGCTTACTACGCCTCCCTTTTGACGGCAGAATTATCCAGAGGAATTTATGTAACAAATTTATTGGCCAATTTACCACTTATCGACAAACAAATTTCCGCCATGTTTCAAAAAAATGCAGATACAGAAGCATTGGAAAAAGACTTGTCCATTTACGCAGAATTTCAGACTGAAGAAATGCACCGTAAAATCATGAAAGCTATTACGTATATCCAGCCGATTTTCTTTTTGATATTGGCTGGTCTGATTATCTTTATCTACATGGCGCTTATGTGGCCGATGTTCCAACTAATCAATACGATTTGAAAAAGGAGATGGAATCAATGTTCAAAAATGAGCGAGCCTTCACATTAATCGAAATGCTGATCGTTCTGATGATTATTTCAGTGCTGATCATCCTAATTGTTCCGAACCTCAGTGATAAAAGTGAGGAAGTTCACGATAAGGGATGCAGTGCCTTAATCAGTGTTGTACAGGCGCAAGTGGATGCCTACTATATAGAGGAAAATAGATACCCAAGCAGTTTGACTCAATTAGAATCAGCGGGCTATATAACCGAAGATCAGAAAGCATGTCCGGACGGTAAAGAATTAAACGTCGATGATAGTGGCAAGGTTTCATAGAAAAATGATATACCGTAACGGATTCACCCTTATAGAGGTGCTTTTCGTTCTGAGCGTTTTGTCTCTCCTAATTCTTATCAGCGCACCGATTCATTTTTCGGTGCTTGATAAAAAGACGGAGGAAAGTTTTCTTTACACGCTTGAGATGGATCTATTGTATATGCAAACGATGTCCTACAATTCCCGAACGAATTACCGGATGACATTTCCTGATCAGAAACATTATGTTATTAAAAAAAATCATTCCATCATCCAGGAACGGGAAGTACCTGAAGGGTGGGAAATTGATCCCCGTATATTGCCAACCATTTCATTCAATAAAGATGGAACAATCCGGGAACCGGGTACATTTGCCATCCAGACATCAGCCAACAAGTATAGTGTTGTTTGTCCACTGGGGAAAGGACGGTGCTACTTTGCGAAACAGTAAAGGCTTTTCACTGATTGAATCTCTTGTGGCAGCAAGTCTTCTCATGATGATCATTACAACCTTGATCCCGGCCACAAATCTTTTGCTGAACGAGCGGGAAAGTCTGAAGCAAAAAAGAATCATGACCAACGAATTGCACAGTGAACTGCAGCCTTTTATATGGGAGGAAGAAAATAACCTCCCCCAGCGTTGGTTCAAAATGGTAAATGGATCTGAGGCTGAATTCCGGTTTACATCTGAGGACAATTTACTGAAAGGATGTGTAATCTGGAACAATGCTAAAAATAAAACAGACCAATTCTGTTTATACGGAAATCCGGACAAATGAAAAAGGATTTACATTCATTTCAATGTTTTTAGCGATCAGCATCATATTTATGACCATTCCTTTTACCACCTATCTGATCAAAACAGTCGATTTTACCTCCAGCTATGACCAGTTATCAGTCCAGCAATTCTTCTTCTTTTTGCGTGATGAAGTCATCAGGGCTGTCGAGATCAATGTTGAATCTTCTAATATAACACTATTACAGCCAGATGAATCAACCGTTACACTGGAGCAGTATGATGATCAAATTATAAGACGGCTTGATGGTACGGGATTCGAAATATACTTACGCAATGTCCGGGATGTTCATTTCACAGCATCTTCATACGGCCTGCACGCATCTATAATAACTTTAAATGGTGATCAATTTGAAAAAATCATTGTTGACTACAATTAACCAGCGAGGATTTGTTCTCCCCTACGTTCTGTTCGTCATCGCATTAGCGATCATTATCGTTACAGCAAATGTTCATTTATATCAGGATGAAATTCGCATCACACACAACCAGTCAGAGCAATTGAAGATTGAAACATTATTCCAAATGGCACGGATGCAGTTTAAGGAAGATATATTCAATCAAAACGAATCAAATAGCACGATGTCATATGTATTTCCATATGGGAATGTTCTTATTGAATATGCTGAACTAAGCGAACTGCAGTATCATTTGTTTTTCACGATTCAGACAGATACTGGAATAACCCATAGTATCATCAACCGGATAAAACTTAAGCCTGAATAAAAATCACCATACCGTGATATTCTATATCTGCGGATCAGTTGTGTACAATTTTTAACAAATACTCCAATCCATCCATTTCACGGTCGTTTTTGATTTCATGACAATAAACGATCGTGAGGTGAATGAAGCAGAACAAGGATTAAAAGTAACCAACTTTAAGTTCAATTGATGCAGAAATCCACTTGCATGGACAAAACGTTCAATTGTTTAGCATGATTCATTTACATTATTCGTCAGGTCGTTTATAATAACTTCTATAAGGTTACTAAAGGAGGGGAAAACATGGATCGAATGTTTCGAGTCCTTGCCTTTTGGACAGGTATATTCACCGTAATGTTTTACGTGGGAGACATGATTAACGTAGCATTGCTGTTTCTGGTCCAAACGGCATTTTTCCTGGCAGTAAGCTATCTGAAATTATCTGAACGTATGTATATGTATTTATTCGGGGCTTATTGTACCATATTTTTTGTTGGATTCACCTGGTATTCAGAATTTATTTTAGTACCAGGATTCGGACATTAGTAGCAAGTCATTCATATGATGAAAAAACTCTGCCTACATAAAATTTGCAGGGTTTTTTTCTTTTTTTGATTTTTACTGTTGACATGTTGTTAAGCATGCATATATACTGGTGGTATTAGCTTAACTTTTATCCCTAACCAACAAAAGAGCAGAGCACATCCCCCCTAAATGTCAGCCATAATCTATGGCTGACATTTCATTTTCGCGGAAAAAAGGGATTGCTCTGCTTTTCATTCCTGATTGTTGTTTTTGATCCATGGCCTGGATATACAGTATAGGTATCGGGCAGTTTATAAAGGGAATCACATATACTCTGCTCAAGCTGTTTGATGTCGCCGCCAGGCAAATCGGTCCGGCCAATCCCCTGGTTGAACAGTACGTCTCCACTAATCACAAATTCATGTTCGTGGAATATAAAACTCACACTTCCCGGTGAATGTCCGGGCGTATGGATGATTTCAAATGAAAAAGAACTTATTTGCATTTTACCGGCACTTAACTGATACTCCGCACGTTTCACTTCGATTTCATTCCCAAGAAATAATAAGGATCCATTCAACTTTGGATCTTCCAGCCATGCTGCTTCATTTTCGTGCAGGTAAACGTCCAGGTTGTCATAAGATCTTAGTTCATCAACAGCCCCTATATGATCAAAATGCGCATGTGTTAACAAAATAGCTTTCGCATCTAGTTCCTCTTCGGTTAAATAATGAATTACTTTTTCAGCATCCCCGCCAGGATCAACAATTAAAGCATGTTCACCATGATGTACAATATAACAATTCGTTCCTAATGGTCCTGCTGGTAGAGTTTTTACCTTCATCATGAGTCCTCCATTCATAAATAGTTGCTGAATTCATATGGATATACCTCGACAAAAATCATTTTATACTATAAAATAAGTATAGAAAACAGCTGTTTACATAATAATACAGATAAGTTTCATGTGCCATATTTATAAGGAGGATGTGTTACAAATGGTTTTGGCAATTATCTTTTTGTTTGCTACGTTACTGGCAATTGTATCTGTCATTCGGCAGCTCAAGATTAAAAATTTATTTGCACTTGGTTTTTCAGCAATAACCGTATTGGTCTTCGGATTCTTTTCAATCGCAACAATTATAACCGAAATAGGCAACATGTAAAAAACTAACTGAATGCAGTTAGTTTTTTACATGGATTCAAAAACTGACCCGGTGATGACCGGATCAGTTTTTGGCTTAATCAGTATTTTGTTCATCTTCACTTTCGGAAAAATCTACAAACCGGAACAAATCACCATAGATAATATTGTCGGAAAGTTCCATTTCTTTCTCCACTTTTTGCTGAATTGGATCACATGGATTAGCGACTTGATTTTCAGCAGAGGTATTTTCTTCCGTATTTTCTTCCGTATTTTCTTCTGTTTCTATCGGTTCGCCGGATTCTCGGTCATAACAGACACCTCTGGTTGAGATATATTCATCACTGATAAAGTCTCCATTTCTTAATCCGATATATCCTTTACGATCTTCAATAAACATGTCATTGCCGAATTGAATATCATTTTCAGCCGGTACGCCAAGCAAATTCAGTAATGTCGGCTTCACATCAATCTGACCTGTTACCTCAGACATCACTTTACCATTTTCATGACCCGGAATATGAATGAACATTGGTACACGCTGTAACTGTACATGATCATAAGGCGTAATCTCTTCTTTGTCCAAATACTCACTCATTGCTTTATGATGATTTTCACTGATACCGTAATGGTCCCCCATCAAAATAATGACAGAGTCCTCATAAAGCCCGGATTCTTTTAATTGGGTAAAGAATTGTTCGACCGCCTCATCCATATAGCGAACAGTCGGGAAGAAATTATTCAGCGTATTCGAGCTGGAGTCATATTTGTCAATTGAACTGTCTTCTTCACTCAGTTCAAATGGAAAATGATTAGTCAGCGTAATGAACTTGGAATAAAAAGGCTGTTCCATTGATTGCAAATATTTAATAGATTGCTCAAAAAATGGTTTATCCTTCAATCCCCATCCAACAGAGTTGTCCTGATTCACTTCATAGGCTTCTTCACCATAAAAATGGTCAAGATTTAAACTGTCATACATTTGATCACGATTCCAGAAACTTTTATTATTGGCATGAAAGACAGCTGAATAATAGTCCTCTTCTCCTAAAATTTCCGGCATACCGTTATACTCATTCCCGCCATGTGTAAAAAACACAGCTCCCCGGGATAATGGATAGAGAGAATTCTCAACCAGGAATTCTGAATCGGATGTCTTTCCTTGCTGTGTCTGATGATAAAAATTCTCAAAGTAGTACGTGCTTTCATCACCGATCAGACTATTCAGAAATGGTGTTATCTCTTGACCATTGACTTCATTATTAATGACAAAGCTTTGAATCGATTCCAATGAAATAAAGATAACATTTTTATCCTCTGCTATTCCATACAATGGTGATTTTTCATCACTTTTGACTTCTTCATCAACATATTCTGTTATCTCCGGCAGTTCATTGCCATCAGCAAACACACGCTGCGTTTTTGCCTTTGAATGGACAGCAGCATCATAAACATGATAGTTAAACAACCCGATGTTTTTAACAAGGTATTCCCGGTCAAACGCACGCGTAAATAATTGCGGACGCTCCATTTCAGCAAGGAAAAAGTTACCCGCAAGCAGCAGGAATGACATTGCCAGGGCAAATACTTTCCCGCTTTTTTGATAACTTACTGTCATTATTTCCGGCTTCTTTCTGCTTAAATACCAGATAACCGCTGCATCCAGGAAAAACAGCACATCATAAACTTCAACCAGTGTCAGGATGCTTGAGCCCAAGTCCCCCATATTGCTTGCCTGAAATAATTGTGGCACTGTGATAAAGTCGTTGAATGAACGGTAAAAAACAAGGTTAAAATATAATATCAGTGTACCGATCAATGCAGTATATCGCAAAAACTTCATTTGGCGTGACTGCTTTTTAAACCATACACTTAAAGCAAATATTAAAAACGCAGATACAAATGGGTTGATGGACAGGATAAACTCCTGCATCTTGTTTTCAAGTTCTAAATTAAACATAAAGCGATACATGATATACGTTTTGATCCCGAACAAAATCGTAGCAATGATATATAACGGGATTCTGAACCGCTTAAAGTCCATATTTATTTCCTCCCAGCCTAACCATTTCGGGGAATTGTTAACGACTAATAGCTTTTTCTTTATTTCCCGGAACGAAATTTTTAAAATATCGTATACCCTACACTATTATGAGACGCTTTTCCTCAATAAACGTTTCATAGAATTTATATAAAAAGTTAAACGAAATGTTATTTTAATAGAATATGCCAGAAAAGTAAAGACTAGAATGTCAAATTCTCTAAATTCTGTCTGACTAAAAAGGCGGCACCGATAATACCGGCATCGTTGCCTAACCGGGCTGTATTCAGCTCGCAAACATCGCTGACCCTTGACAGTGCATACTGGCGAAAGGCATGATCGATCAGCTGAATGAAGTTCCCACCTGCTTGGGATACCCCGCCACCAATCAGTATTTTTGAAGGGTTGATGATAATGGCAGCATTGGCAATCGTGAATCCAAGAACATCAGCAGTATATGCAATAATCTCTTTGCACGATACGTCACCCTTTTTTGACAGCTCGAAAATATCTTTTGCAGTAATGGCTCCATTTATTTTATACCGTGATGCAAGTGAACTTTCCGGCTCTTGTTCCATCTTATCCATAGCCTGGCGAACCATCCCAGTTGCTGAGGCGATGGTTTCAAGGCAGCCTCTCCGTCCGCAATTACACCAATAACCATTCGGATCAATTGTTGTATGTCCTATTTCTCCACCCGTGCCATTTTCACCACTCAGTATATTACCATTTACGATAATACCGCCGCCAACTCCTGTGCCAAGTGTCAGCGCTACAAGGTTTTTGGCATTTTCACCGGCCCCTTTCCAGTTTTCGCCTAATACTGCAGCATTTGCATCATTGGCCGCAAATACAGGCAGCCCGGAAGCAGCCTGCAATTCGTTGGCTAACGGCAGATGCTTCCACCCGATATTAACAGCTTCATAGACATAGCCTGAAGCACTGTCAATAAAACCAGGCGCACCGATTCCGATCCCTTTTATTGTTTCACTGTTCATGTTTCGTTGATCGAGTTTCTCACTTATCGATGCCCAAATATCCGAAATGACGGAAGCTCCATAATTAGCTTTATCGGTAGGTATCTCCCATTTATCCATAATATTTCCATCGTTATCAATTATGCCAATTTTAACGGTAGTACCACCAATGTCAACGCCAATTATTGACTTCCCCATCACGATTTCGCTCCTTTTTCATTTCTCAGGCGTGCCGCTTCGTTCCTCAGGAGCAACACTGCCTTTTGATATTCCTTTGTTTCAATACATTGGAACTGATATAATTCTTTCACTTCATTTTCCATCAATTCAAGGTCTGCTAATCTGTCACCAATATATATAATCGTACCAAACCTTTTCAGTAATTGTTGCACATCATATAACGATTTCATTCGGATCACCAATTTATATTATACCAAATCGGGATAGAATAATGAATAAGAATCTCGTCTTAAATAGCCACAAAATTTTGGTTTTCAGCAAAAAATCCGGATCACTGAATTCAGCGATCCGGATCTTGCGGATTTAAAAATACAGGTCTGCGATTTTTTAACGGGATCGGTGACCGGATAAAAACGTCCCGGAAGGCTCTGTAAGAAAATGGTAGCAATGGCCAGAAATATGCAATCCGGAACGACGACATCCGTATCATATAAAGCAGCCACAATGTGATGCCAGCTATATACCCAATAGCACCAAACATTCCAGTTGCGATCAGGAGAAACATCCTGACAAGCCGATTGGCCAGACTGAGTTCATAACTCGGCGTCGCATATGTCCCAATGGCAGCAATGGATAGGTAAAGAACCACTTCATAGGAGAATAGTCCAACTTCGACTGCTACCTGTCCGATTAATATGGCTGCGACCAGACCAAGAGCTGTGGCCAGGGCAGATGGGATATGAACAGCAGCAAGCCTGAGTATATCAATCCCCAATTCAGCCAGAAGAAATTGCAAAATTAATGGCACCGTTCCCTCTTCATTCAGGCCGATAAATGAGAGATTTGCTGGCAAGTATTCCGGATTGATCGCAAGCAAATAATAAAGCGGCAATATAAAAATGGATGCAAATACTGCCAAATAGCGCACCATCCGTAAATAGGCACCGACAAGCGGCTTTTGCCGATATTCCTCTGCATGCTGCAAATGATGCCAAAATGTTGCTGGTGTAATCATCACACTCGGTGAACCATCAATTAAAATCAAAACATGACCCTCATACACATGAGCTGCAGCAGTATCCGGCCTTTCCGTATAACGGACCGTTGGATATGGATTCCAATGGCGCCCGCTAATATATTCTTCAATTGTTTTTTCTGCCATTGCCAAACCATCTGTGTCAATCTTCTGCAGTACTGCTTTGGTGTCTTCCACACGTTCCGGATCCGCAATATCATCCAAATAGCAAAGCGCGATATCTGTCATCGACCGTCTGCCTATCTGCATATACTCCATGCGTAGCGAACGGTCCCGCACTCTTCTTCTCAATAAGGCTGTATTAAATACAATTGTTTCCACAAAACCGTCTCTGGATCCCCGGACAACCCGTTCGAGATCCGGTTCATCGGGAGATCTGACCGGATATGTACGTGCATCAATCATAATCACTTCATCAATGCCCTCAACAACTAATGCAGCCGGTCCGCCAAGTACAAGGTCTGATGCCTTGTTTAAATCCTTCACATGATCAACTTCGATATACGGAATATATGTTTTGAGCATCTTTTCCAATGGATCGGGTTTCAGCTGGTCCGGTTCCAGCTGTGCCAAAATCCTCATAATATAATGCAAAATTTCATCTTTAGCAAATCCATCTATCAAAAATAATGCCATATTCCGGCCTGCATATTTCAAATCCAAATGTATAACATCAAAGCTTTTATCAACTGCCAACCGTTCCTTCATATAGGAAACATTTTTGGCATAGGAGGAAAATAAAGGTTGTTTTTCTCTTTCCATTATCTCACCTGTCATTTTTTAACGTTGTGTTTTATTTTGTACGAAACCATCGCATCTATACACAAATAGACATAAAGCCTTGTACCGTTTCATACATTTTTTGTGATAAGGCACATTCATGATTCGAATCCGCCAAATTCCATAATGTCTTAAAGGATGATTGTCATGACGAAACGATGGTTCATACTGATCATGATTCCACTGGTTAGTACAGGCCTGTTGATATATCTTTGGCAAACTGATTCTGCACCAGTGATTACATATTTTCCAGAAGATCAGGAAATCAGCTTTGCTGAGGCAAGCACTATGCTTGAAATGGTCTCGGAAAAGACAAGGGATTCGTATGAAATGATCTGGGTGAGCAAGTCAGTAAGCGAACGTGAACTATACTTGCGCCAGGACGCTTCATTATTGTTCAATAATGGCCGTCTGCTCGGAATCCGCAGTAAATGGAAGGAAAACACAGACACCATCCAAATGAAAGAAAAGATGGATGGAGAGGACAGCAATTTTTTCCAGGCAATATCAATACATCATGGGGAAGTCCACTATCCGGATGATAAAATTAAAAGTATTCATCATATGACATCTGATCAGTTGTATGTAATTGATTCTCCCAATACGACGCTTGAATCATTCAAAACCCCTGAAACTGATTATGAACAAGAATGGTCCCAACTGCTGGATCATACGACAGAGCAGCAATTATTGTACCATTGGAAGCAGCTGATGAGGCATTTTAATATTGATGAAGAATCTTATGAGAGCGTTCCGCTTACAAACTTATACAAATATAACACCGAACCGTTGCCGTCTTTTACACAAAAACAGACAAATCAAATCATAGGTCAATTATGGGAAGGAATTTATAGACATTATGTGATGAATGTCAAAAATACGGAAAACAGCTCGGTGAATAGCTATATACCGCTTGTTTTATTTGATAAGCAGCATCGTCATCTAATCGTTTTATATGAATGGAACGGTCAGAAAGAAAGATTGATACAACAATATCCCGATTTTTCACAGCAAAAAAAGACGACCAACAGTCCGTTTTAGCGGAGGAAATATACGTAGAATCCAGCGGGATGAAAGGCCTGGGTTAGACCTCGCAGTGCGAATGCACGCAGAGGCTCACCAGCAGCCCTCGGAAAGCGACGAGCGAAACATCCACCGAGTAAACTGCGAGTTGCGAGGAGTGCTGCTTCTCCGAAATCCCATTCAACACGACGAGCACCAAATAGATTTCCACAGCAGGGTATACCTTGCTTTGTTTGCGTTTTTGTTTTATAAACGTTCTTTTGTCCCAACCTGTGCAACGTCTAAGACTCCCGCCCCCTGAACAAGACATGAAACACATGAGCCTGAGCGGGGGTATTAACAATAGCACCTGTGCTGCAATAAAGCGGAACGGGGTCGCCTACAGTACTTATTCTGCTTCTTACCTTTCAATTAGTCTCATTTCCGATTATTTGTTCATATAACTGTTGAATATCCTGATTGTCGGGATCCAGTTCGTATGCTTTTTCAATGTGTTCCGCTGCTCTATCTTCTGCATCATGATTGCCATACAGTATCGCTAAATTATAATGCGCCTCTGCAAACGCATCATTCGATTCAATCGATTTCTCCAAATCTGTTATTGCCTGTTCCGCATTATTCAATTGAATATGGGCATATGACCGTTGAAACAACAAATGACTTTCCAGTTCACTTTCTAAGTCACTTGAAGTATCAAGCCCCTTTGTTGCGGCATCAATAGCCTCTTCAAATGCTTCTTCTGTTATGAGCTGTTCTGCATTCATTAATTGATACGACGGACTGTTCCGGTTATGATCAACCCCATAGACAATCAGCCCGAACACAATTAGCAAATACAACATAAGTGCAGAAAGTTGAATAACCCTGTTCTTTTTCTTCGGTAAATACAACATAGCAGATGCCATAAACCCCGTAATTAAACCGCCCAAATGAGCACCATTATCAACTTGGGGAACGCTCAATCCAAACACGATATTAATCCCGATAATAATTAGCAAATTGATGCCCATCGTCTGGAAAAAGATTCTTTTATGGATGCATCCGAAAAACAATAGGGCACCGAATAATCCGAACAATGCACCTGAAGCTCCCGCAGAGACATTGGTTGTAAAGGCAAAACTTGCTAATCCGCCGCCAATTCCCGCCAAAGAATAAATAACCAGAAATCTGGCTGAACCATAAATCCGTTCCACGGCGGAGCCCAAATAATAAACAGCCAGCATGTTCATCAGTAAATGAAACACACCAATATGCAGAAACATGGACGTTACAATCCGCCACCATTCACTATTTTCAATAATGGCCGGATTATATTTTGCTCCATACTCAATTAATGTTTCAGTTGAGGTGCTACCTCCGTTCATCTCCAGCATCAAGAAAATCAAAATATTCACGGCCAGAATAAAATACGTTAAAAAAGGCTTGCCGTATGAGAAAATATCCCGTGCTTCCTTCTTCTTCTGTTTGATCTGACGTTCTAATTTGTTCCGGCAGTCGTTCACCTCTGCTTCTTTTTCGTCTTCGGACAGGTTTTCCGCAGGTTCCCGGAATGTCGTCCCAACAGCATCACGCAATCTCGCCAATTCTTCCGCTTTATCGTCATCTGACAAATAATAAACGTTCATTTTAATTGGATTTTTTTCATTTAATTGCATTTGCCTTTTCAGGATTTCCCAATCGTCTACCGGTGTATGCGAATCAATATAAACATTATGTATTTCAATATGCTTGCTTCGAAAATGCTGTCTCATGGCTTTTGCTTTTTGAAAAACCTGGCCAATATCTCGTTTTAAATGATTTTTCCAGTCAAAGCCACCATGACATAAGCGAATAACTTGTGATGCCTTGCCTTCACGTTTTTCCAGCCATAATTCTGCATTGTCATGAATATGCAATGGTTCAAAACCATCTGCATCAGCCAAGTGTGAGGCTAATTTATACATCGTATAGCTTTCGTTCAGGTACATTCTTTTTCCCCCTCAAATTCATCATACCAAAATTTATGATCTATTTCTTTTGATACATATAAAAGAAGCTGTTTTATTAACAGCTCCTCGAAATGAGTTATTTGACTGGCTGCCGCTGAAATAAAACCGGCATGATCTTCTCGCGGATGACCGGCATATTCATTGAAATCATGACTGCCGCCCTCCGTAAAAAGCTGATGGCCAAGAGTGTATTCATAATTCTGAATCGCCACCTAAAAATCATAACTACAATGGTCATCATTAAAGTAAGTACTACTAAAAATCTCATCCCTGACACCCTTTTCTCAGATTACTTTCATGATATTTATCCTCTATTTGGATGAGATTATACATCAGGATCCAATATAACGATCATACCAGATTCTTACCTGGATACGATCTTCCGTTCCTTGCACGAGTACACGCCCATCCCGAAACATAACAAATTGAATACCCTCATGAAATATCACTTTTAACAAAAATGGTGTTCTTCTAACATCGGCAACGTTCGCTAATTGGTTTTCCCATTGTTCCAGATCTAATCCGGATTTACGGTGGATCTGGACTGTATCCCGGCCGCATAACTCAATTTCCTCATCTTGTGCATTATGCTGCAAGGCAGGAAATTGGATTCTCCGGCATGTGGGACAATTCGGGTCAGGGCTCGGCAGCTTCATATCATAGTGGCGATTATACTAGACATCAATTGTTTTTAATGAGTTTCGCAACGCCTGCTGATTGGAAGTTAAAAATTTCTGTGCTTCTGTCACCTGAAATGAAGCGATCACCGGTGAAATCACACCGACCGTATCACATGTCTGAGAATTCCCCGCCCCTTCTTTTGTTATACATCGCAGACAGGGTGTTTTTCCAGGAACAAAAAAGGCAATCATTCCCCGTGAACTGACGACACCACCATACGAAAACGGGACCTGGTACTTAAAACAGGCATCATTTAAGAGATATCGTGTTGAAAAATTGTCGGTTCCATCCAACACAATATCCATGTCTGTTATGAGCTCATTAATGTTATCGACAGAAGCATTCCCTGTAATAGCTTCAACTTTAACCAGACTATTGATTTGTTCCAGTTTGTTTTTAGCCGCTATCGCTTTTGGCTTAGCCTGCCTGACATCTTCCTCATCAAAAATCATCTGGCGCTGCAGGTTGCTAAGCTCCCACGGTCGATCAGCCGGATTTTACCGATTCCCGCCCTTGCCAACTGGTTGCTGATAACCGTACCCAGTGCACCTGTACCAACAATAAGTGCAGAACTGTTTGACAAATGACGCTATCCGCTTCAAATAACATTTGCCTCATATAACGCGTGTGACCCACTTTAAATCCCCCCGTACCGCAGAAAGCCGTTTTCAGTAATGATGTCATCTACCGGAATATCAAATGATTCAGCCGGAAGTTTGTCAACGATTTGCATATTCGCCGCCAAGGCCAGCTTATGATTCGGAAAATCAGTCAAAAACCGATCATAATATCCACCGCCAAAACCAATCCGATAGCCATTTCGATCAAAAAGAAGACCAGGTACAACAAGCAAATCAATTTTGTGTTTATGGATTTGTTCAGTTTCTTCGCGTTTTGGTTCCAATAATTGATGATAGACGATTTCCAGCTGGTCGTAGGATTGCAGGGCATAAAAATCCAGCTTTCGATCTCTGGGCAGGCACTTCGGGACACAAACCGTTTTTCGGTCTCGCCAGGCGGTTTCGATGATACGCCTTGTATTCCATTCAAATCCATGTGACACTGTTATACCAACTGTGTGGGATTGTTTCCAGATTTCAGATGTCACAAAACGCTCTGTCAGCGCCTGTTCTATTTCATCCCGTTCAGCTGCAGGTATATGTTTTAATCGCTGAATCATATTGTTTCGAAGTTCTGATTTCTCCATCTATACACCCCTTACCGAAATTGTAAGCGACTCTGGAAATACTGTAAAAAACGAGGCCAATGTTTTGTGACGTTATAAGAAAGCTCCTGCCACCATCATGACAGGAGCTTTCTGATATACGTTATTTTGTCTCACGATGCAGTGTGTGTTTTTTCAATCGTGGGCAATATTTCATAAGCTCCAAACGTTCCGGGTTTGTACGCTTATTTTTTGTCGTAATATAGTTACGGTCACCTGTTTCTGTACAGGCCAAAGTAATATTGACGCGCATTTATTTTCCCTCCAAACCATTAATTCATGCTTTCAAGACATCTTTTATATCAATTCAGACCCTACTTATAATAGCAGATGATTATTTAACATTCAAGTTACTGGATTGTAAAATTTTGATCATTTCTCTTTTTTGTAATGTATGTTATAACTATAATGATAGATGAATGGAGGGAAGAAACATGATGTATGCGATAATTGCCATTATCGTCATTGCGGTCGTCCTATTGGTTTTATCGTTTTTTATGAACGATAAATTTGATGACCTGGAAAGTGAACTGGAACAACTCTCGATCTCAACGATGCAGGAAAACTATCAAATGAAGAAGAAAATCAAGATTCTGGAAGAGGAACTGCTGACAGATGATTTTTCCGACGACTCAATACATAGTATAGACAATTATACAGAAAGATAGGGGAACATTATGAAACAAACGATTCGTTCATTTGCAATTGGTCTGTTAACCGCCGGCATCATCCTGCTTGGTGTGTTTTATTTTGCTGGTGACTCACAAAGTAATACAGAAGATATCGCAACTGAGGATATGATTGAAGCCCTCAAATCAGATGGGTATCATGTACTGACAGAGTCCGAATATATTTCCGTTTCTGTACAGTCTGACGATAACAATACGGAAGACGCTGACAACAGTGACAACGAAGACCAAGGCGACGACGTATCTGATGAACAAGATGATGGCAATGACAGTGGTCAAGAGCAGGAAAACAGCGAAGAAGACGCGGATAAAGACAGTCCAACGACCTATACGCTGACAGTCGAGTCTGGCGTTGCACCATCGGAAATCAGCCAAACACTTGCTGAAAATGATATTATCGATGATGCTGATGCGTTCACACAATATCTGGAGGATGAAGACTACAGTCAACTTGTTCAGCTGGGTGAATTCGAACTGACGAGTGATATGGATTATAACGAAATTGCCGAAACCATTACAAACTAGCTGTATTGCCAGACACAATACAGCTTTTTAAAATTGGCTCTTTTCGTTGACTGGTGATACTTCGCCTGCTGTCTGAAAACTTCGCTCCCCTATGGTAACTCGTAAGGCTTCTTCGCTCGTTACCTCAGCACAATGGGGGCACTATGATCAATGTTCCCGAAGCATGAGGGAAAACTTCGGAGGCATAACGGCAGAACGCGAAACATGCATTAAATTAGTTCAATTTAAACGATTCACCTTTTACAAGATATAAAATACTTTCACCAATGTTTGTTATATGGTCGGCAAATCGCTCTATATAGCGTGCGCTGAAGGCCATTTGCATGACGTACTGGATTTTTTCAGGATTTGTTGCCGTCTCGGACAATAAATCGTGGATAATTCCTTCATACAGTTTATCGACCTTATCATCCATTTCAGATAGTTTACCGGCAATGGAAATGTCTTCATACTGAAATGCATGCATCGCCGTATGATTCATATCAATTGCCATATCCCGCATTTCTTTTATCCCTTGATGGATCGACAAATGATGATCCTCACCAAGATGAAGTGTTGATTTGGCGATATTTTTGGCGTTGTCAGCCATACGCTCAATATCATTCGTTATTTGCAGAGCGATAACCAGCCGACGCAGATCGGTAGCGACTGGCTGCTGTTTTGCTATTAGAAGAATGGTTTTATCATTGATTACCCTTTCACGTCTATCAATCTCTTTATCATGTTCAAGCACTTGTTCCGCTAACACTACATCCAAGTTATATAAAGCATCAATCGATTGC
Source organism: Lentibacillus halodurans (assembly GCF_900112045.1). GTDB lineage: Bacteria > Bacillota > Bacilli > Bacillales > Amphibacillaceae > Lentibacillus > Lentibacillus halodurans. The sequence goes on along the minus strand of NZ_FOJW01000001.1, from coordinate 149,830 downwards.
ATTAACGCTTCTTCAGACGCAGTTGAAAGTTTGATTATTTCTTCTTTAATCTGATTCAGTTCTGACTGAAACTGCTCTCTGTTTCCCATATGAACATCTCCCTGTCATTTATTAGCCAAACCGTCCGGTAATATATTCTTCTGTTTCTTTATTTTTAGGGTTTGAAAATAATTGATTGGTGTCGCCATGTTCAATCATTCGGCCATGCAAAAAGAAGGCTGTTTTATCGGAAATTCTTGCGGCCTGCTGCATGTTATGCGTGACAATGACAATGGTATAATTTTGTTTTAAATTCAATATCAATTCCTCAATTTTATTAGCTGAAACGGGATCCAGAGCTGACGTTGGCTCATCGAATAGAATGACGTCCGGATTCGTTGCAATCGCCCGGGCAATGCAGAGACGCTGCTGCTGGCCACCTGATAGGTCAAATGCGTTGACGTTCAGCCGATCTTTCACCTCATCCCAAAGTGCCGTTTTTTTCAAGGAATCTTCCACCATTTCCTGGAGTCTTTTTTTGTTTCGTATGCCGTGAATTTTCGGTCCATATGCAACATTTTCAAAGATGGATTGCGGAAATGGATTGCCCTTTTGAAAAATCATACCAACTTTCTTGCGCAGATCAACAAGATTCGGTTTGTTTATAATGATATTTTGATGATTGAATGTAATGTCACCTGTCATTTTTACGCCCGGAATACGCGATGCCATCAGGTTCAGTGATTTAATAAATGTTGATTTTCCGCAGCCGGAAGGGCCTATAATGGCTGTAACTTCTTTTTTATGGATTGGGAATGTGATATCTTTCAGGGCATGAAACTGATCATACCACAGATTCATTTCGTTAATGTCAAAAACGGTTTCCTGTTTTAAAGCAGCAGTCGTCAATTCAATCCCTCCTATCCAAATTTGCCTGAAATATAAGCTTCAGTTTCTTTTTGTACTGGATTCATAAATAGCTGGTTTGTTTCGCCATGTTCAATGACGTGGCCATTCAAAAAGAAAGCAGTTTCATCCGATATTCGGCTCGCCTGCTGCATATTATGCGTTACAATAATTATAGTATAGTGCTTTTTAAGCTGGATGATCAGTTCTTCGATTTTTGCATTAGCAATTGGATCCAATGCCGAAGAAGGTTCGTCAAGCAATATAACATTCGGTTTCATCGCAAGTGTTCTGGCAATGCACAGCCGCTGCTGCTGACCGCCGGAAAGTGAATAAGCCGAGTCATGCAAACGATCTTTCACCTCATCCCATAATGCCGCTTTCCTTAAGCTGTCTTCTACCAGTTCATCCAGCTTTTTTTTCTTCTTAATGTTATAGAATTTCAATGCATGGGCGATGTTATTGTAAATGGATTTGGCAAATGGATTGGGTTTTTGAAATACCATGCCAATTTCTTTACGCAAAGCAGTGACATCGATGTTTTTATCTAACAGATTGACGTCTTCATAAATAATATCTCCTTCATAACGAGCACTTGGAATGATATCATTCATCCGATTAATACTTCTTAAAAAGGTTGACTTTCCACAGCCCGATGGTCCAATCAATGCAGTTATACTATTTTTTCTAAAAAGCAATGACACATTATCCACCGCAACTGTAGGCCCGTATGAAATGATTAAATGACGTGTTTCAATGATGGAACTGGCTGGTTGTGGATCCGACTGTTTCCGTTGAAGTGGTTTCTCAGCAGTTATCATATTTTCACCTACTTTTTATTTGCAGTTAATTTCTGTTCAATGATCTTCCCGACAAATCGTGCCAATAAATTAAATAATAAAATAGATAATACGAGTACAGCTGATGCGCCAGCTGCTATTTCAGTAACATCAGGCATTATACCATTTGTATTAACGGCCCAGATGTGCACTGCCAATGTTTCAGCTGGACGAAAGAGATTTAATGGTGATGTTTCAGCAAATGGGTTCCAATTGGTATAATCCAGTTCAGGTGTGCTTAATCCTACTGTGAACAACAATGCCGCAGCCTCACCAAATATTCTGCCTGAAGCAAGTATCGTTCCTGTCAGGATGCCCGGAAATGCAGAAGGCAAGATAACCGTTTTAATCGTATGCCATTTGGTCATACCAAGTGCAAGGCTGGCTTGTTTTTGATCAGCCGGGACACTCCTAATGGCATCCTCAGTCACACGAACCATAACAGGGATGTTGAACATTGTCAGTGCAAGTGCACCTCCAATAATAGAGTATCCCCATCCCGTTAAGTTAACGAATAGCAGCAAGCCAAACATACCTACTACAATTGATGGAAGCGATGCAAGCATTTCAATACATGTCCGTATAAAATTGGTAATTTTGCCGGGTTTTGCATACTCGGCAAGATAGATACCGCCTGCAACTCCCAGTGGTACAGTAATAACAAGGGTTACGAACAAAATATAAAACGAGTTGAATAATTGATCGCGAATGCCTCCACCTTCACGCACGACACTTGATGCTTCTGTTAAAAAATCCCACGATATAACCGGTAATCCACGCATTAAAATATACGAAAACAATGCTGTCAGCAGTGATATAAAAATCAAAGCAATTAACACAAACACACCGGTTGCCATTTTATCCGCTAGCTTCGAATTCATTATACACGCCTCCTGGCTGACAGAAATCTGACAATCATAATAAAAATGAATGATATCAGCAGCAATATTAATCCCATGGACCACAAAGCATTATTTTCGGGACTTCCATAGGTGGTGTGGCCCATATTAAGCGTGATAATGGATGTCAATGTTGCTGTCGTATCAAATATGGACGATGGCAAGTCCCTTACGTTGCCAATTACCATCTGTACAGCCAGTGCTTCCCCAAAAGCCCTGGCCATTCCCAGAATAATTGCTGTCCATAATGAAGGCATAACAGCTGGCATCAGCACTTTTCGTATTGTCTGCCATCTGGTAGCACCAAGCGCATAGGATCCATCCCTCAGATGGTCAGGCAGAGAAGCCATTGCATCTGTTGAAATGGAAGTTATGGTTGGAAGAATCATAACGGACAGGACAATAACTCCAGCAATAAGACTATATCCTATCCCGGGAAAATGATCACGAATAAACGGTACTAATACACTTAGTCCAATAAACCCATAAACAACGCTTGGAATGCCGACAAGCAATTCAATGACTGGCTGTAAAACTTTGCGTCCCCAGGAAGGGGCAATTTCAGTCATGAAAATGGCACCACCTATACCTATCGGTGCTGCAATAAGAGCTGAAAGCAAAGTAACTGCCAATGATCCGAAAATAAACGGAAATGCTCCAAGCTGGGAAGAACCGTCGTCAGTTGGATTCCAATTTGTCGAAGTTAGAAACGTTATGGGATTCACACCGTCTGCAACAAAAGCCTGCAATCCTTTTACAGCTAAGAACACAGTTATAGAAATAGTTGCTAGAATAATAATAAATGCAGCGATTGAGATAATAATTTTTCCTCTTAATTCACCACGATCATTTTTTCCCGAAGTTTTTATTAATCTTTGCTTTGCAGTGTTTTCAGCTGCAGATATAGTTTTCATACCATTTATACACTCCTGTACAAGGCAATAGAGTAAACGAATGACGTTCGTTTACCCTAATACCTCATTATTCATGTCAGTTTGTTATTTTTCAGTCTGATTGCCTTCTGCATCCCGCTCAACTTCCATTTTGGTGGAAGCAATATAACCTTGCTCTGGAACAAGTCCTTCCTGAATCTCATCACTCATCAGATATTCCAGAAATTCTTTAGCCAGACCTGTAGGCTCACCTTTTGTGTATGAATGTTGATATGCCCAAATTGGATAGTCACCGCTTTGCACATTCTCGTCATTTGCTTCTACTCCATCCAGTGACAACGGTGTAACATCGTCACCTGTGAAGTAGGAGAATGCCAGATAGCCTATAGCTCCTTCAGTCTCACTGACAATTTGCTTCACGGTATTTGAAGAGTCTTCTGTTACACCTTCGGCAGGGGTATTTCCATCAATACCGAATTTCTCAAAGGTTGCTCTAGTACCGGAAGATTCCGGACGATTGACAAGCACGATTTCCTGATCATTGCCTCCGAGTTCGGACCAATTGGTGATCTCTCCGGTAAATACTTTGATAAGGTCTTCCTTTGAAATATCCGTAATGCCAGTGTCCGGATGAACAACCGGCGCCATACCGACTACCGCAACTTTATGATCGGTAAGTTCATCTGCAGGTATGCCATCTTTTTCTTCAGCAAAGACATCTGAATTCCCGATATCAACACTGTCCTCAGACACTTCACTCAACCCTGTACCAGATCCGCCAGCATTAACCTGTATATCTGCTTCTGGGTTATCAGCCATAAATTGTTCTGCCGCAGCTGCAACTAATGGCTGCATGGCACTTGAGCCTGAAATGGTTAGTGTGCCTGAAGCCTCACTATCTGTTTCTTCATTGCTTTCGTTATTTTCATTGTTTTCATCACCCGCATCATCATCCGCTTCAGAATCCGAACCGCAGGCAACCAGCAGCCCGATCAGCAAAAATGCGAATGCTATTAACCATAACTTTTTCTTCATGAATCAATACCTCCTGTTATTAGATGTAAAAATGAATTCCTTCATCTTTGGTACATTTCAATCATAACGAATCATTGTTAATTCCCTATTAATAGACTGTAAAAATAACGTAAAGTTGGTAGATTCATTGAGTGCTTCTACCCTTACAATCGTATATCAGACGAGAAAAATAAGATTATGTTTTAAAGGAAAATGCCACTTTTATGCAACTGGATTCGATTATAGTTATGAAAAGTGTCATAAAAGTGGTTTATGGACTAGCCATCTTAAGCCATAAAAAAACAGCCTAAACGCTTAATTAAGGGTTTAGGCTGTTGTGAAGGCAATTTTATTCTTCTTCATCTTCATTTTGTAATTCAAAGTAAGCATCTAATATACCTTGACCAATTTTGTGGTTGATTGGATGGTCATTTCCTTTTCCTACATGTGGTACTATCAGTGCAAAAGCGACTTCCGGATCGTCATATGGTGCGTACCCGATAAGCGACAGATTTTCAGTTGAAGCCTGTAGTTCACCATTTTCATAGATATCATATTCAGCGGTACCAGTCTTACCTGCCGCCTCATATGACTTGTCGGCAAAATAATTTGAGGCGGTACCATTGGGAGCCTGGAAAACCCTGCGGAACCCTTCCTGAACACGTTCTATATGGCTGTCACTCATCTGGATCCGATTCATAACTTCCGTATCATTGCTTTTGTATATAGGGCCTAGGTCTTCATCATGTGGAATCGGATTTCGGATTTCTTTCATGAAGTGCGGCCGGACACGGTAGCCATCATTAGCGATTGTGGATACATACTGCGCCATTTGCATCGTTGTATAGATATCGTATTGTCCAATCGCGAGGTCAAGCAGATTACCCGCATCCGGATTTGACCCTTCATATCCCGTTGATTCATATGGGAAATCCACCCCGGTCGGGACACCCAATCCGAACTGGCTAAAATAATTGCGCATTTCCTGGAAAGCAGCATAATCAATATTGATCGATTTATTTTGCTGAAAATTATACTCACCGCCCATACGCATGGCGATATAAAACATGTATACGTTGGACGATTGTTCCAATGCTTCAAGATCGTTAACCCAACCCAGATTCCTCCAGGAACTTTTTTCCGGCGTATCGGCGATTTGAATCGGTTCATCATAGAATTGCTGGCCTTGCTCGATGACGCCTGACTGATAACCTCCCAATACAGTAGCTCCTTTAACAGCTGATCCGGGAGCATTGGCATTATAGATAGCAGATGTTCCCGTGTTCGAAAATTCATTTTCCTCATGGTCATAATGCTGGCCAGCAGCAGCCAGGATTTCACCTGTTTTCGGATTCAAGACAACAGCCATGGCGTCTTCCAAATATTTGTTTTCACTTGGCTGATTTTGAACTGCTGTTTGTATTTCTTCACGGAGAACCTTATCAATTTCTTGCTGCAGTTCCATATCAACTGTCAGTACAAGATCTTTTCCGCGTTCACCTTCCACCACAACATCCGAGTCAACAACCGTACCATTACTGTTCGTCGTGTATTGAATCTTTTCTTTGCGGCCTCTCAGAGCATTTTCGTATTGTTCCTCCAGACCGCTATCCCCAACGCGGTCATTCCGGCTGTAGCCTCTGGTGAGGTAATAATCTTCTTTTTCAGCCGGAATGCCCTGTGACTCTGATGTAATAGAGCCGGCAAAGTCACGGAATGTTTCATCATATGGATATTCCCGGTTCCAGTCGGTAGTGGCATTCACACCGGGAAGCTCATCAAGCCGGGCAGAGACACGTGCAAATTCCTCAGGTGTTACATCGTCGTTTTTAATAACTTGCGGTGTCAGGGCCATCGCTTTATCCATTTCCTTTTTAATAGCGATCACTTCAAGCTGCTGTTTGGAATAATCATTTACCTTTTCTTCATCAATGCGCTCCAACGTTTCATTATACGCTTCACCATTATCCATTTCTTCCGTTTCTTCAACGGTCAGCAGGCTTTCCGCTTCTTCAGTATTATTCAAATACCAGTACTCTTTTTTGTCCCGTTCAGTAATGGCATTCAAATATTTTTCTGAACCCATGGAAATGTATTCGGCCAGTTTTTCTGCAACGTCCAGCCTTTCCGATGCCTGTGTTCCCTTTTCGGGTGTATACGTTATCGAATATTCAGCATCGTTTCCGACAATCAGGTTACCGTTACGGTCATACATTTTTCCGCGCGGGACCGGAACCTCTGTATAATCATTTGTAGTCCGGTCAATCTCTGCCTGAAATGCCTCGCCATTTAAAATCTGAACAACACCTAATTGGAGTACTAAAGCCGAAAACAATAAAAAGACGATAAAAAATAATATATTTAACCGAAAGGGAAGTTGTGCTTTTTTCTTTTTCTTCTTTTTTGAAACCATCATTCCTCACCCTAAACCTTAACCAATTATGTCATTATATTATACCATGTTTTGACCTGAATTCTAAGATGTTTACCGATTTTTTTCATCAGTTAACGGCTCTTTCGTGATAGCATCTTTTTTTCCTGGACTCCCCAAATAAATATTATTTACAAACAAATATATAAACAAATGCCCAAGACCAAATATGGCAAGTAGATATGGAATAATTGTTTCTGCAGGAAATAGTGTAATGGCTATCAGGAAAGTGACAATCGACGACACCCTGCCGATATTAACGAATAATTCCCTGACAACAATATATTCAACACGGAATTCCTTGGCCTTCCATGCCTTTCCAATCACATCATAGGTCAGTGAAGCATACGGAACGTTAATAATCGGATATGCAATACCGATGAGAACAGCATATATCATCAGCTGGGTATAATTGATATTAAACAGAATGATGTAAACAGAGAAATATAAAATCAACGCACCTGTCAGGATTGCTTTTTTTCTTAATGACGGTTTAACCCATTTTGTTACGATAAAGTAAAAGACAAATGATAAACCTGAGAGGAACAGGTTAAACATCCCTAAAGCAAATTCACTTTGGGTCGTAATGAACACCCAAATGGAAATGACAAATAAAAATATACCTTCCCGAAGTCCCTGTGAAACATGGGCGTTTAAAATTTTTTTCCAATTTTTATTATGGTTTCTTTCCATCAGAACACGTTTAAAATGAAAAAGTCCTTCTGCCTTTCTGCGCTTCAGGAAAAAGCTGCACACGACAGCAACGATGAACAGTATGAACGAGATCGTAAAAATAACACTGTAGCCGACATTTTCCTGCATGCCTGCAATGATGGTGCCGGCTAGCAATGGTCCGATCATGCCTGCAAAAGACTGCAAGACCCCAAGAAACCCATTAAAAAAATCCCTTGACTCGGGTTCTGTAATCTCAAATGTAAGCACATTGAAAGCAAGCCAGTAAAAACCATAACCAACACCTAATACACTGCCAAGCATAAAGTTGTACTTGGAAGCCTCTTCAGCAATAAGTAATACACTCAAAAAAAATAGAGATAAGAATATTACCCCTAAACGCAATACAATGACCCGATCAACTTTCTTGGCGATTTTTCCCGCCAGTATAAAGGTAAGCGGCTGGAATAAGTAAATCCCCAGATTGTAAAAGGCAATGGTCATATAGTCTCCAGCTTGCTTCCATAAATAGATGTTAACAAAGGTATTGGAAAGAAAAATACTGAGAGAATACAGTCCCCCAATGACCAGTAATAAAATGAGATCCCGGCTGATATCAATTTTTCCTGCTATATATTCTAAGCTTTTATGCATAGTGATTGCTCCTTTTCGTTCATTAGTTTGAACAAATTGAAGCCCAGATATGCAGTATTAAAAAGGCAAGCTTAGTTGATTGTTTGCAGCGGTCAGATCCTAAAAATTAGGGAAGAGACGGTTGTGAAATGAATATTTTAGACTGAACGTTACTCGATCACCCAATTAAAAAACACGGGAGGTCGTCCCGTGTCTTCGTATCATTCGTATCTACTTTGCTTCGTTGTAATTTTTCGCAACTTCATCCCAATTAACAACATTCCAGAATGCAGCAACATAATCAGGACGCTTATTTTGATATTTCAAGTAGTAAGCGTGCTCCCAGACGTCAAGACCTAAAATAGGTGTTTTGCCATCCATCAATGGTGTATCCTGATTTGGTGTGCTGGTCACTTCCAACTCACCATTATTGACAACCAGCCAAGCCCAGCCGGAGCCAAATCGTCCTTTTGCAGCATTTTCGAATTCTTCTTTGAATTTATCGAAGCTTCCAAACTTGTCATTGATCTTGTCAGCTAGTTCTCCTGATGGTTCACCGCCGCCATTTGGTGACATGACTTTCCAAAACAGGCTGTGATTTGCATGTCCTCCGCCATTATTGCGTACTGCGGTACGGATATCTTCAGATACAGCATCAAGATTGCTCACTAAATCTTCAAGTGACTTGTTCTGAAGGTCTGCTTTTCCCTCAATCGCAGCGTTCAGTTTCGTTACATAAGTATTGTGATGCTTTGTATGGTGAATGTTCATGGTTTCTTTGTCGATTGTAGGCTCTAAAGCATCGTAAGCGTATGGTAGTTCTGGTAATTCAAATTTTGCCATTTCTAATGTCCTCCTTTAAATATTCTTTATTAAAAGGATTGAATATTCACCCTTTATGTTTAGCGTATCAGAGCAAACCTGCACTTGCAAATTAAATGCACTTTTCAGCTTCTTCAAGGTATGAATCATAAAACCCCAGTCCACTTTATATATACCCATTCTAAATACGAGTCAAACACTAAAAAAACAAGCGTTTTGCTTGTTTAAAATGGTGGCTCGGGACGGAATCGAACCGCCGACACACGGATTTTCAGTCCGTTGCTCTACCGACTGAGCTACCGAGCCGTATCATATTTTATTCGTCTTTTTCATCTCGCACTTTTTACCTGTGTCGAAGTTTACTCAACGATGTTCTGTGCTCGTCGTGTTGCAAGTATTTTCAGTGAAGATGCACTCCTCGCAAGCCTGCACTTCGGTGGTTATTCGGAGATGCTCGCGGCTTGCTCTACCGACTGAGCTACCGAGCCGTATCATATTTTATTCGTCTTTTTCATCCCGCACTTTTTACCTGTGTCGAAGTTTACTCAACGATGTTCTGTGCTCGTCGTGTTGCAAGTATTTTCAGTGAAGATGCACTCCTCGCAAGCCTGCACTTCGGTGGTTATTCGGAGATGCTCGCGGCTTGCTCTACCGACTGAGCTACCGAGCCGTATCATATTTTATTCGTCTTTTTCATCCCGCACTTTTTGCTGTGTCGAAGTTTACTCAACGATGTTCTGTGCTCGTCGTGTTGCATATTGGTCTGATATCTGACCTCTACTTTCTTCTTTTGATTATGTATGGAGGAGGTAGAGGGATTCGAACCCCCGCGCGGTTTGACCCGCCTGTCGGTTTTCAAGACCGATCCCTTCAGCCAGACTTGGGTATACCTCCGAATTTAAATGGTGGACCCTGCAGGATTCGAACCTGCGACCGATCGGTTATGAGCCGATAGCTCTGACCAGCTGAGCTAAGGGTCCCAGCAGTATTTATGTTCAATATGGGGCGACCGGTGGGAATCGAACCCACGAATGCCGGAGCCACAATCCGGTGCGTTAACCGCTTCGCCACGGCCGCCATTGAGTTTTTAATGTTGGTGGCGGCGGAGGGGATCGAACCCCCGACCTCACGGGTATGAACCGTACGCTCTCGCCAGCTGAGCTACACCGCCAAATGGCTCCACAGGCAGGATTCGAACCTGCGACTGATCGGTTAACAGCCGATTGCTCTACCACTGAGCTACTGTGGAATAATCTTAAATGCCGTATGCAAGGGATTATAACACAATGCGTTGTGCTCGTCGTGTTGCTTGATTGCTCGCTGATGCTACACTCCTCGCAGAGCTGTCTATTCGATGATGTTTGCGGGTCAGCTACTGTGGAATAATCTTAAATGTCGTATAAGTTATTTCAATGAAAGTGCACACCCTGCAAAACTTAATGCCTGACCCTGTAAATCAGCGACGAAATATAATTTACCACGTTCGACAAAATCTGTCAATAACGTTTATGGATGAATTTTATGTAAGATGAAATCAAAAAGAATACATAAGCGACAATAAATACTATAGCATGTTCATGTAATGTTTTCAATACAAAAATGTGACAAGCTAAAACTAAATATTAAAAGGAACAACGCTGATCAGAAAGCCAAAAACGTCGATATTGGATGGAGGAAGTTCTTGCACAAAAAAAGGAGCGCATTTGCGCCCCTTTTCTCTCCTGTGTGTTGAAGAACACCTCTATTCACCTAAAACAGCTTCGGCAATATTAACAGCGTGGTCCCCTATCCGTTCCAGGTTACTAATAATATCCACAAAAACAATTCCCGCCGATCCGGAACAGAGTCCTTCATTCATGCGAATAATATGTTTTTTGCGGTAGTTTCGTTCCATTCTGTCAATTTGATCCTCTTTTTGTATAACTGCCAACGCTTCTTCACGATCCATATCCTCAAGCGCCTTAACTGACTGTTTTACAGTCATAATCGTCAAGTCAAACATATTATTCAAGTCTTCCTGTGCCTGTTCTGTCATATGAACCTTATTGGATATTTTATAATCAATTAATTCAATAATATTTTCAAAATGATCACCTATCCGCTCAATATCCCGAACAGAATCCATCAGGACTGTGTGTTTGGCACCTTCTGTTTCAGACATTGATTCGCCGGACAGATCCACTAAATAATCTGTAATTTTTCGGTCCAGATTATTGAGAGCACCCTCAATTTGCATGGACATTTCTGAATGCTTCTGATTTTGTGTTGTTAAATATAGATTTGTCTCTTCCAGCCCTTTATATGCATAATCACCCATACGGATAATTTCTGCCTTAGCCTGATCCAAAGCGAGTGTGGATGATTGCTGAATAAAGATCGGGTCTAAATGCTTAGGCTTGTATTCAACAACCGTATCATCGCCTGGAATGATTTTGGTCACAATCCATGCAAGAGCTCCAATAAATGGAAATTGAATCATCAGATTCGCCAGATTAAAACTTCCATGTGCAAATGCGATGGTCATTTCCGGATTAAGATCCAATGCAGACTGCAAGTACATGACATATTGGCTGAACAGGCCAAGCAACAGTATTATAATTACCGCGCCAACTAGGTTAAAAATCACATGAACATATGCTGCACGTTTGGCTGCAACGGTTGCCCCAATTGATGCAAGAACCGCTGTAATTGTTGTACCGATATTATCCCCGAACAATACCGGCAGTGCAGCTTCCAGCCCTATGGCGCCTTCAGCAAAAAGACCCTGCAAAATGCCGATTGTAGCCGTTGAACTCTGTACGATAAATGTAAATAATGTACCGATCACAATACCTAAAATAGAGTGTTCACTCATGCTCAGCGTAAGATCCTGAAAAGCCTGTACTTCACGCAATGGTGACATACCACTGCTCATCAATTCCAGCCCGAAGAACAATGCACCAAATCCAAAAACGGCCTGTCCAACGTTATTAACTTTCTGATTCTTGAAGAAAAACAGCAGGAAACACCCAACAGCTATGATCGGTAGCGCATACTCACCTAAATCAATACCAATAATAAAAGCAGTTACAGTTGTGCCGACATTGGCACCCATGATCACGCCTATAGCTTGTCTAAGTGTCATGAAACCGGCATTAACCAACCCGACAGTCAATACAGTCGTCCCGGAACTGCTTTGAATTAAAATGGTCACCACTATACCGGCCAATACACCAAGGAATGGATTGCTGGTCGTTTTGTCAAGTATGTTCCGGAGCCTGTCGCCGGCGGATTTCTGTAAACCTTCTCCCATATATTTAATGCCTAATAGGAAAATACCCAATCCACCGATAAATTCAAATATCAGTGTTTGCACATCGATCTCCAAAAATATTCCACCCTTCAAATCATGCTGAAATTTGTCACATACCTTCCCCATTATTAAAGTACAATTGGTGTTTTGTAAAGGTTGTTATCGAAAACTTAACATAAAATTTACATTCCATCTAGCAGTCATTTTATTAGTTCCCCTAACAGCTGAAAATTCATTCCCGTAAGACCTGGTTTATCCGCCAAACGTCGGTGAGATGAGAAAGCATCCCGCCATCTTTCAAAAAAATACCCATGAATCATTGCGATCCATGAGTTTCACTGTATTCGTGATTCGTTTTTTCAACTAAAATTTTGGTTCCATCCACATGCACTACTTTTATTTCACTGTCTTTAGAAATCCACTCGGCATTTGAAACCGCACTGTAATTTTTATGGTTTACCCTTATGGTTCCAACCGGACGTAAATCACTCAAGGTCATCCCCGATTGACCGAGCAATTTTTCATAGTCCTGATTCATGGCGTTATACCCCTTCTCTGATGTTAACTGATCCTTTAACGTTAATTTGGACCACATATCCCTGCGTTTGAATACTTTTAAAAAGAGAAGAGAAGAAAATCCCCCAATAAGAACGCCAATGACCGCATACATACTTGCAAATATGCTTGGAGCAGCCAATGCAACTGCCATAAGCATACAGGCAAGTCCGATAATTGCCAATGTACCTTCATTGACCACTTTGCCATCGAGCATTATAAGTAATATTCCGATTAAATAAATAATAAGCATAATGATAAAAGAGCCTGTTTCCAGATAAACTGCAAAATAAACGATAATGAAGCCCATACCAATCAAGCCAAAAAAACCGCGCATATTAACGAGCAGTTCACCGATCAGGAATAATGTACCAAAACCAGTCAAAATAAAGCCAATCCAGTCCAATGAAAAAACATCCATCATCATTCCCCCATTCCCTTTATTATACGATCATGGATAAAGATTGGTTTCATTATAAGGAGCAATAAGTATGAATTCAATAAAAAAACTGCTTCTATATACGTTTATCATCCTTTTTTTAATAAGTGTCCACCAAGATTTAACTGTTGGGACACCATTAAACAATAACCTGGATTCTCAAAATAATCCACCTATAGTTGAACAGGAAAATATAACTTTCATAAAAGTACAAACCAATACAGGTGATACAGTACTATCCATTGTGGAGGAATTGAATAAACAGAATAACAATGATTTGGACATTTCGCAAATTTTGGATGACTTTAAGGCTTTAAACCCTGGTGTGGAACCACTCCATATCCAAACCGGGGAATATTATTATTTTCCTCTATATTAATTGGAAAAGGGGCTGAACATTCAGCCCCTTTTCACTACACATATGGAAGGACAAACAGTGTAAGCAGGATAGAGATTGCACCTGCAATGATTGCGGTATTACCAAGCGTTTCCGCACCTCGGTTCCTTGACACAAATCCCATTATAATCCCTGCACCGCCAAGAATAATTGGCATCATGAAAAACGAGATAATGGATAATGCCAGCGCAATCCATCCAAAGGCACCATTTGCCTGTATGCCATTTTCATCAGAATCAGCTGGCTCATCAATGTCATCCGCAGTCATCTCATTGGCAAATTCTTCATCCCGCCGTTGACCTTGGATGTCTTCCATACGTGGCTGCTCACCATCAAAATTAGTGGCAACCATATCATCTGTGTCCGGCTCTTCTTCTAGCTTTGGACCGTTTTCTGTGCTGTCAAGACGGCGATTATCTTCATCCATCAGTGAGACCTCTCCTTCTGAAATGAGGTGCGCTTATAGTTTATGGATGGTTTATAAATATACAACTGGTAGTTAATGGAAATGACTTGTTGAGAAACAAGTTCATTTTTCTTGTTTTTTGCATATAAATGAAATAGAACACTTATGAAGGAGCAGGATATATGTCGACATTTATTAAACAAATGATCAACAAAAAACTAAAGCAGCTATCACCTGATGAACTGCTTTATTATGCGCGTCAATATAATTTCTCCATTAGCAAGGAACAAGCTAGGCTTATTACGGCATATTTACGTCAAAATCCAATTGACCCATTTGATCCAGGTAAGCGTGCAAAAATGTTTAAGGAATTGGCGAGGATAACTGACCAAGAAACGGCCAATCAAGCACAGTCATTATTCCAGAAGATGATAAAATCCTATGGTGCAGAGCATTTATTTAAATAAGGAAAGGAAAATAAAAGCAGGAAAAGGCAACCGATTCATTCCTCCCGGTAACCTTTTCCCGCTCTGACTTTCTGATGACATGGATTCATCATTGATTGATTATTTTTTCTTTTAAATCCATATCGAATTTACCGTTTTTAATCATGTCAATTTCAAATTTGTATGGCGGTTTTTTGTTTTTCTTATCTTCCCCAACAAAAGGTGTTTCCAAGATTTTCGGCAGCCCATCCAATTGCGGATGTGTGATCACATAATGCAGAGCGTCAAAGCCAATATGCCCAAATCCGATGTTCTCATGGCGATCCTTGTGTGCACCTTGTTCATTTTTGCTGTCATTGACATGAACAACTTTCAGACGATTAATTCCGATGGTTTTGTCGAATTCGTCCAGTACGCCGTCAAAATCATCGACAACATTATAGCCACCGTCATGAATATGACAGGTGTCAAGGCAGACTGACAATTTTTCATTATGTGTTACCCCATCAAAAATCTTTGCCAGTTCATCAAACGTGCGTCCGATTTCCGATCCTTTGCCTGCCATCGTTTCAAGTGCTATCTGAACATCTTTGTCTTTTTCAAGTACTTCATTTAATCCTTCAATAATTTTTTCAATTCCTTTATCAGCCCCTGCGCCAACGTGTGACCCCGGATGCAGCACAATTTGTTCCGCCCCTATTGCAGCAGTCCGTTCAATCTCGTTTCGTAAAAAATTGACGCCCAAATCAAACGTTTCAGGCTTAACGGTATTGCCGATATTGATAATATATGGAGCATGGACAACGACATCAATGATGCCATTCTCCTCCATATGCTCTCGGCCTGCTTCAATATTTAATTCATTAATCGCTTTTCTTCGCGTGTTCTGTGGTGCCCCAGTGTAAATCATAAACACGTTGGAACCGTATGAAGCTGCTAGCTCACTGGAACCTTGCAGCATCTTTTTTCCGCTCATTGATACATGTGATCCAATTTTTAACATATCCTCACCCCAACATTATTTTCGCTTTTTAGTTGATTTCTGCACCATTTGCTTCTTGATTTTTTCCTGCTGTTTTTTCATTTTTTTCTTATAGCCAGGTTTTACTTCTTTGGATTTTTTAACTTTTTTCCATGCCTCGGCATCGGTACTGCTGGATTTTTTCCCACGGCTGTTGCGTTCATTCCAGGATTTGATTTCTTTCCATTCCCCATTTTTGATATCCCGAAATCTAAATGCCAGTCCTTTATGTTTTAATTTTTCAATCAGCCGTATATCCTGATCATCATATAAACTGATGACTGTGCCTTCTAGTCCCGCACGTGCTGTTCTGCCGGCTCGGTGCACATAAAAGTCTTCCTCTTTCGGCAGTTGCGCGTTAATAATATGACTGACTCCTTTAATATCGATTCCTCGTGATGCGAGATCGGTCGCAACGATATACTGGTAACGAAGGTTTTGAATTTCCTTTAGTGTCCGTTTACGTTCTCTGGGTGACAGCCCGCCATGCATAATTCCAACATTTAGCCCTTTTTGCAGCAATGACAGCGCCAATGTATCGGCAGCCTCTTTTCCGTTTGTAAAAATGATGGCTAAATAGGGATGAATCGTTTTGGAAATATCCATGATCACATCGGATGCATCCCGGTGTCTGCGAGGAACTAACAGGTGCTCCATCGTCTCTGGTGATAATTTATCATTCATTCTGATACGCTGTGGATTTTCTAAATATTTCCTGTAAAAATGCTCCAGCTGCTGCGGGATGGTTGCGGAAAAAGCAAGGATCTGTATATCTTTTTTCGCCCGGACAAGCAATTGGTCGACGTCATGAATAAAACCAAGGTCAAGCATGAGGTCAGCTTCATCGATGACAAAAGCGGATGCCGTGTAAATCGAAATAGCCCCTTCCTTGACTAAATCAAGAATCCTGCCGGGTGTGCCGATAATAATATGTGGTGGCTCCTTCAGTTTCTCCATCATTTTTTGCCTGTCTGTTCCCCCGACAAGCAACTTAGCAATCCATGTTTTGCTCATACCCGCATGGTCAATTATCTGTTTCACTTCTTCATGGATTTGCATCGCTAGCTCTCGTGTAGGTGCTGTCATCACAAATTGAATTTCCCGTTTATCTGCATCAAGTTGATTGAACAGCGGCAAAAGATATGCGTGGGTCTTCCCTGAACCGGTATGTGACTGACCAATAACGCTTGTACCTGTCAGGATGGCTGGTATCACTTGCTTCTGAATAGGTGTCGGCTCATGGAATTTTAGTTTGTCAATGACATCCTGCATGACAGGCTTAAACGTAAACTGATTAAAATGATTATCCATGTTGCTGTGCTCCTTTTAGAGATCGTGCAAAACCGAATACATGGTGCTTGTATATTATAAACTTAATTGCACGAATATGCATTAAATAAATTGGAATGGGTCCGTATTCGCTTTCGATACGATTACTTTTATTTCCTTACCTGTAAAATGACTTTCCAGATACGTTTTCGTATATTCTTTCATGACTTTTTCCACATGATGACCAGGGTCAATAACTGACAATCCCATAGCTTGCGCATCCTGAGCTGCATGGAATGTCATATCACCGGTTATATAGACATCAGCACCCATTTGCTTTGCTCTGCTGATGTATTTTTCACCACTGCCGCCCAAGACAGCAACTTGTTTCACTTCTTTGGCCAAGTCGCCGGTTACCCTGGCATTCTGGACAGCAAAAGCAGTTTTCACTCGGTCACACAGTTCTTCCAGTGTAATCTTTTCAGCTAACGTGCCAACCCGGCCAATCCCGTATGTTACTCCACTGTTCTCAACCGGATAAATATCATAGGCTACTTCTTCGTATGGGTGCGCGTCGATAATTGCATCAAGTACAGGCATCTGCTTTGCAGCTGGTATGATCGTTTCGATTTTTACTTCATCAACAAACGCTACTTCACCTTGCGTGCCCATATAAGGATTCGTGCCATCCAGCGGTTTAAATGTTCCCTGTCCTGGTGATTGAAATGTACAGTGACTATAGTCGCCGATGTGTCCTGCACCTTGTTTGCTCATGGCATCGCGTACATCATTTGCATGTTTATGGGGTACAAATACAGCTATCTTAACCAATTTTTCTGTATAATTATTATCCATTATTTCCCTTTTTTGAATACCCAACAGATCACAAAGCATATCATTCACACCGCCGTTTGCTGCATCTAAATTCGTATGGGAGGCATATACGGAAATATCATGCTGCAATAGCTTTTGGATGATACGTCCTTTTGCTGTATCTACATTTAGTTGCTTGATGGATTTAAACAATAACGGGTGATGGGCAATGATTAAATCGACATTGTTATCGATTGCCTCTTCAACGGTAGACTCCAAAACATCCAGCGACACCATCACTTTTTCAACGGGTTTATGAAAAGATCCAAGCTGAAGCCCAACATTATCCCAATCATACGCCAAATGTTTCGGTGCCCATATTTCCATTGCTTTAAAGACATCAATATTGCGAATAACTGCTGTCATGATCTAAAACCTCCTCTATCCAGGTTAATTCCTTCTCAAATACGGCTATTTTTTCAGGATCGGGGACACTGGCTTTCTTCATTTGCTTTATAATCCGGTTTCGTTTTGCATACTCGTGTTCCCATTTTTTGTAAAATTGCAGCGGTTTTTGTTCCAATAAATGAGGCCCAAACAACAATTCTTTTTCAGTCAAAGTCTGTGTCCCCGATTCTTTGTCGCCTACTATGATTTCATAAATATGCCCGTTCTCCTCAATCATTGTTTCATTTGTAATGGTAAAACCACAGGTGTATAACCAGTGACGGACAGTGCGTTCATCAATATTCGGCTGGGCAACAATTCGCTCAACACTGCTTATTCGGTCTTTTCCCTCATCTAAAATCGTTGTAATCAAGGCGCCTCCCATACCTGCCATGACCAGTAATTGAACTTCGTCCTCATGCAATACCTGCAATCCATTTCCCAAACGTACATCTACCCTGTCTGACAGACCGTGACTGTCAACCGTATCCTTGGCGCTTTGAAAAGGACCTTCATTCACTTCACCTGCTATTGCCCGTGCATATTCATCGTGCAGGCACACATAACAGGGAAGATATGCATGATCTGAGCCAATATCAGCAAACGTAGCATCTTTAGTTATAAATGATGCTACTTTTTCCAGGCGTCCGGAAAGTTTGATTGTGTTGTTCATGTTAATCTCCTTAAGTAACGATACATTGTTATGATAACATAAAAGAGTAAGCCTGCTGCGTATCCAGTAAGCTTACTCTTTAGCATTAACATTATCCGCTGTCGTATATTACTGTTGCTCAGAAAGCCACTGTGCTACAGCTTGAGCTTCTTCACCCTGAACAAGTCCACCAGGCATTCCCGCATCCGGAAATCCTTCTGCGATAATCTGCTCAATCTCTTCCTGGGAATACTTGCTGCCGACAGTATCCAGTGCTGGTCCTGCTGCGCCTGATAAGTCCTGGCCATGACAGCTTGCACAATTACTTTGAAAAATTTCTTCTCCATCAGCAGCCGTCTCGCCTTCACCGCCGCCTTCGGATTGATTATCCTGCTGCTCACCCTGTTCTTCGCCATTCTCTTCTTCTTGAATAGCCTCTTGTTGGTCAAGGCCAACAAATGATACAACAATAACTAATAGTATTCCTATACCAGCAATTAAAGCATAAGGAATGACCGGGTTTTTCTGCATCGTAGTTCCTCCTTATGTATAGTCCCTTTCATGATTTCAGATACATAACCATTTATATTTTACTCCAAAATCGATCTTGTTTAAAGGAAAAAGATGTGACATTTTATAAAATAATGGATAACAACGGCAGCAAACCGGTTTCAGGTTCTCTGCAAAAATATGTATGGCAGCCATTGCACACAAAAAATGTGCTCAATGACTGAAATACCTATTCCAAAAAATCTTTCAAGCGTTTGCTGCGGCTTGGATGTCTCAGTTTCCGCAGTGCTTTTGCCTCAATTTGACGAATTCTTTCTCTCGTTACACCAAACACTTTCCCTACTTCTTCCAGTGTCCTGGTTCTGCCGTCATCAAGACCGAAACGCAACCGTAACACATTTTCCTCACGATCCGTCAGCGTATCCAGCACATCTTCAAGCTGTTCTTTCAGCAATTCGTATGAAGCATGGTCCGATGGTGAAACGGCCTCCTGATCCTCAATAAAGTCACCCAGATGTGAGTCATCCTCTTCACCGATAGGCGTTTCAAGTGAAACTGGTTCCTGAGCAATTTTTAAAATTTCACGGACTTTATCAGGTGAAAGTTCCATTTCTTTTCCAATCTCTTCAGGAGTCGGCTCTCTGCCAAGATCCTGCAGCAGCTGGCGCTGGACACGGATAAGCTTGTTTATTGTTTCAACCATATGAACCGGTATCCGTATGGTACGAGCCTGATCTGCAATTGCCCGTGTAATCGCCTGGCGGATCCACCAAGTAGCATACGTGCTGAATTTAAAGCCTTTCCGGTAGTCAAATTTCTCGACTGCCTTAATCAGACCCATGTTCCCTTCCTGAATCAGATCAAGGAACAGCATGCCGCGTCCGACATAACGCTTGGCAATACTGACCACCAGCCGCAAGTTTGCTTCAGAAAGCCGTCTTTTTGCTTCTTCATCACCATTCTCAATCCGGGTTGCCAAATCAATTTCTTCGGCAGCCGATAATAGATCAACCCTGCCAATTTCCTTTAAATACATTCGAACTGGGTCATTTATTTTGATGCCAAGCGGAACACTGAGGTCGTTTAAATCAAATTCTTCCTCTTTTGCAATTTCCTGCATCTTGGGATCTTCCTCGGAATCCCCGATTACTTCCACACCTTGCTCTGTCAGGTACTCATAAAATTCATCCATCTGTTCTGATTCGATCGCAAAACCGGACAGCCGGTCAGCAACTTCTTCATAAGCCAATACGCCGCGCTTTTTACCCATCTCAAGCAATTGGTCTTTTGCCTGCTCAAGCGTCAATTCACTGTTATTTTCTTTTGTTTGTGAAGGCTTATTTTCGGCCATGAGTCCCCCTCCTTCCAACTACAGTCATTTAATACTCTTCCATTGTTTCTGAAGCTCAATGATTTGCATTGCTATCCCGGCAGCTTTTATCGGGTCGTTTTGCTGTTCAGCTATTCTCTGTTCTTCTTTCAATGATTGAATGTTTTGTTTATTGCTGTTTTCAGCACGTATTATCCGAATATAATCATTGATTTCATCATTCGTTATATTTTCATGCACAGGTATCATAGCAATTTCTGTTACCAGTTGTTTCAGTTTGTTGTCCGTCAGCATTTCAACGAACGTACTGACATCCGGTTGATGTTCTTCTTCATAGTAGGCATATAGATGTGTAGCAATAATTTTATGCTCATCTATATTAAAGGACGCCCCTATTTCCTCCTGCACTTTATCAGTAATGGACGCATCTTGCAACATATATGCAATCAGCTGCCGTTCTGCATTATGAAAAGCCGGCAGTAATTTTTTTGTATCATCATTATTTGATGCCCTATTAGTATAACTGTTCTTCTTTATCTTATCCTTACCAGGCCCCATCTTTTGACGATAGACCTGGATTTCCTGCTGTAATGATTCCATTGATACATTATATGCATGACTGATCTCTTTTAAATAATATTCCCGTTCGACGGAACTATCAATCCTTGCGAGATATTTCAGCACTTTTTCAATATATTGTATGCGATCTCCTTCGAGCGTAAGATTAAAGTCTTTCTTCAGATACCGCATATAAAAACTTGTGAATGTGAGACTTGCTTTGAGAACCTCATCATGGAATTGTTTAGTACCAAATTGCGTTATAAAATCGTCAGGATCCATGTTTTCCCTTAAATTGGCTATTTTAACGCGGCATCCCGCTTTTTGCAGCAATTCAGCAGCCTTATAGGCAGCTTCAATACCTGCTGAATCAGCGTCATAGCAAATGATGACTGTATCTGCATACCTTCTCAGAAGCCTTGCCTGTGATTCTGTCAGGGATGTCCCCAAGGTTGCGACCGCATTTTTTACATCAGCCTGAAAAGCAGATATGACATCCATATAGCCCTCAAATAAAACAACCTCACTTTGTTTACGAATGTGTTTTTTAGCTAAATCAAAATTATAAAGAATTTTCCCTTTTTGAAACAGCTCACTTTCAGGGCTGTTTAAGTATTTAGGTTCCTGGTCTGAAATCGTTCGTCCGCCAAAGGCTATTGTTTTTCCCAGATGATTTCGGATTGGGAATATAACTCTGCCTCGGAACCTGTCTGCAGCAGTATCATCTTCCTGCTGAGACAACAGGCCAGCCTTGATAAGTGTCTGCTGATGGAAACCTTTTTTAGCCAGAAATTCTGCTGTGAAATCCTTTATATTTGGTGCGAAACCCAGCTGGAATGCATCAATCACTTCATCTGTTATACCGCGCTGTTTAAAGTATTGATAGCCTTCTTTTCCGTCTTTTGTATAACGTAAGAGATGATGGTAAAGCTTGGTGATCCACTCGGAAGCGGAAAGTATACGCTGGCTTTCCTGAGAAATGGATGATTTTTGCTGCTGTGAAATGTCGGGCAATTCAACACCGCTTTTATCCGCCAACAGCCTTAATGCTTCATAGAACGTATAACCTTCCATTTCCATGATGAATGTCATCACATTTCCGCCTTTTCCGCAACCAAAACAATGGAAAATTTGCTTTTCCTGGGTTACGGAAAATGAAGGTGTTTTTTCGCCATGAAATGGACAAAGTCCAAAGTAATTCCGTCCCTGTTTTTTCAACTGTATATATTCACCAATAACATCAACTATGTCATTTGCTTTACGTACTTCTTCAATTACCTCTTCAGATACCTGATCAGGCATATTTACCACCATGCTTTTATATTTCGATACTCCCAAAGAAAATCCTTCATGATTCGACAATCTTTTTATTACAAATCGAAAAAATTCCTTCCGCTGGCACAAAACGTGACATTGCATGTCCAAAACCGTATGCTTTTGGACTTTTTAAACAACCATTAGAAGCAACCATTAGAAGGACTTTTGACTCACTGTATTATTGTACCTCCTGAAGCACTCATATAAACGTGCTTAATCCGCAGATACTTTTACATAACTTGTATTCTACACTGTGCTTCATTATTCCTTCCTGAAACGTAATGTTTTATTTTTCTGAATATAGCATGGCCATGAATAGTTCGAAAGTAAATTTATTCATATATTTTCACACAAAATATAATTATAATACAAAAATATAAAATATGCCATAAAAAAAACTGTTTTCGTCTATTCTTTTTATGGATCTATATCAGAAAGTGGATATTGGAAAAACGATAAACAAATGAGCTCATGAACTCTCCAATTATAACCGATACGAAAAAAACAGAAAAAACATTCCACTGATACCGCAGAATGTTTTTCAATTTGGATTGTAGCGATTATCCGATCATTCGCATAATTGTATTCGCTGTTTCTTCAACCGCTTTATGTGATACATCAACAACATCACAGCCAATTTTTCCAACAACTTCATCAAAATAATCCAGCTCCTGATGAATTCGTTCCATATTTGCGTATGTGGCCTGGTCGCCGAGCCCCAATGCTTTAAGCCGCTCTTTTCGGATGTCATTTAATTTCTTTGGACTTATTCTCAAACCAATACATTTGGCGGGATCCACTTCAAATAGCTCTTCAGGCGGATCAACTTCCGGTACGATTGGGACATTAGCAACTTTCAAACGTTTATGTGCGAGGTATTGTGATAATGGCGTTTTGGATGTACGGGAAACCCCAACCAAAATTATATCAGCCCTGGCAATCCCGCGAGGGTCTCTCCCATCATCATATTTGACGGCAAATTCAATCGCTTCGACACGTTTGAAATAATCTTCATCCAACTGATGAACGAGTCCCGGTTCCAACCGAGGATTGCTGTTAAAGGAGCGCTTCATCGCCTCCATCATCGGCCCCATGATATCAATGGCTTCCATGTTCATTTTACTTGCTTGTTCATTTATATAAGCCCGTAGCCCGGGATCTACTAATGTAAAACCGATAATTCCCTGGTTTTCCATTGCCAGCTGCAGCGTGTCATCAATCGTTTTCTTGTCTTCCACATATGGAACCCGCTGTATTCGATATTCACCATTATTGAATTGGCTTAAACCCGCTTTAATAACTAATTCTGCCGTTTCCCCCACCGAATCGGAGAGAACGTAGACAAGTGGTTTATCTCCCATGGACAAATGCTCCTCCCTATAAATGCTCATCCATAATCAGTTCAACGAATGCTTTTGTGATGGTCGTTTTCGTAATACGTCCGATAATTTCAGTTCCTTTTTCTGTTTCCTTTATAACCGGTAAGCCATCAATTTGCTTATCAATCAGTTTTTTGGCAGCATCAATCATGAGATCATCCCGATAACAGACCGTAATATTGGGCATCCTCGTCATAATGATATGTACCGGGATGGCATCCAAATCCTGATTTCCGATACTCGCCCGCAATAAGTCTTTTCTTGATAAAACACCGGTTAAACATGAATGATCGTTGATGACAAACAAGGTTCCGACATCTTCCAAAAACATTGTCGAAATAGCATCATAAACGGATGAATCCTCTTTCACCACAACAGGAACAGACTGGTATTCGTAAACTTTAAATTTTTTGATTGTCTCAGTTAATAACTCTGTTCCAGTCTTACCTGTATAAAAATACCCAACGCGCGGCCTAGCCTCGAGAAAACCTGCCATTGTCAGTATGGCTAAATCCGGGCGTAACGTTGCACGTGTCAGATTCAATTGTTCTGCTATATTTTCTCCGGTTATCGGGCCGTTTTCTTTCACGATCCCGATAATCTGTTCTTGTCTGTTTGATAATTCCACTTTTTCACCACCTGCACACTCAAATGTGACATACCACATCCCAATATTATACACTAGTCTCCGCGAAAAAGGAAATATGCATCAAAATTGCTGCTTCCACTCGATTAACGATAAATCAGCATAATCATATATTAAAGCTGCTATCTGATTGATCAACGCTAATCGATTATGCCGAGTCGCTTCATCATCGGCCATAACCATATTATGATCAAAGAAATTGTGGATAGGCTGCGCTAATTTTCCTAGCGTACGTAATGCATTATCTGCATCCTGTTTATGATTTGTCTTTTGATAAAGATCCTTTACTGTCAAAAAGGTTTCATAAAGCTTTTGTTCAGAATCTGTATTAAGTATTGACTGGTCCACATCTGTCAGATCCGTTTTAGCAGCTAGATTCAATACACGGACGAGTGCTTCCTGTACTGGTTTAAATGCGGGATTATTCCGTTTGTCTGATAAAATTTCAGCCTTTGCCGCCATATATGGAATGACACCAATTTGATGGTGTAATACAGCTTGAATAACATCCGGTTCAATCGACCATTCTTTTAAAAGATACGTGATACGATGTCTGAAGAATTGCTCTGTATTTGTTCGAGCTTCTTCTTTTCCGGATTGGTCAAGATCGAATTTATCATATTGCTGTTCAGCCAAATCAAGTAACGATTCAACAGCTATATTCCAACCCTGTGCCTTCAGTATTTTTAAAACACCGATTGCCTGCCGTCTCAGCCCGTATGGATCCTGGGAACCGCTCGGAATTAATCCGGCCGAAATGCATCCGACAATCGTGTCAAGTTTATCAGCAACACTAACAACTGCACCTTCAACGCTTTCCGGCAATTTCCCGTCTGCCTGAACGGGTAAATAGTGTTCTGCTGCAGCTCTGGCAACTGCTTGTGTCTCGCCGGCATTTAACGCATATGTTTCGCCAATGATGCCTTGGAGTTTTGTAAATTCATTCACCATGTTCGTCGGTAAATCAAATTTACATATTTCTGCTGCCCTTAGCGCGTTTGATCGAATTTCTTCATCCAGGTAAAGCCATTTTGATAGTCGATCTGTGATAGCTGTGATCCGTTTAACTTTATCACCGATTGTGCCAAGTTTTTCTTGGAATACAATCCGATCCAGTTTTTCCAAATAATAGTCAATTGATTGCTTTTGGTCTTCTTCAAAAAAGAATTGTGCATCTGACAGCCGTGCCCGCAGTACCTTTTCATTACCTTTGATAACCGTATTAAGAGCATATTCGTCACCGTTTCGTACACCGACAAAATATGGGAGTAATTCACCACTCTTTGACTTGACAGGGAAATAACGCTGATGCTCCTTCATGGACGTAACCAAAACATCAGGCGGCAATGTTAAGTAGGAAGGATCAAATGACCCGGTGAAAACGGCAGGAAATTCCACCAAATTACATACTTCCTGCAGCAGCTCATCGTCTGCTGGAATCTGAAAATCATGCTCCGCTTCAGCCTCTTTCATGCCATCAACAATCATTTGCCGCCGCTTTTGCGGATTGACGACAACATATTGATTCTCCAGCTTTTGCTCGTAATCGGCCGGAGATGATAATGTCACCTTTTCCCCCAAAAACCGATGGCCATACGTATGGTTATTCGTTTTAACACCAGCCACTTCAAAAGGAATGACGTCCTGTCCGAATAATGCCACAATCCACCTTACCGGACGTGCGTATCTCAATGTCTGCTCAGCCCAGCGCATATTTTTGGGAAATTGAATCGACGTAATAATATCTTTGAATTGCGGCAGTAAATCAATCGTTGCTTTACCAATAATTTGTTTCTTGACAAAAATGTATGTCGTCCCTTTAACATCTTTTGTATAGATATCATCAACGGTTTTTCCCTGGCCTTTCGTAAAACCGATAGCCGCTTTAGTCCAATTGCTCTCCTCATCCCGGGCAATTTTTAAAGCCGGCCCTTTTACTTCTTCCTCCAGTGATGTCTGTTCTTCAGCGACATCTTTGATTAATACGGCCAGTCTGCGCGGTGTTGAAAAAGAAATGATGGAACTGAATGAAATGCGTGAATCATCGAGCCAATTTTTCGTGTTATCCAACAGTTGTTTTTCTGCATCATCGACAAAACGTGCCGGCAGTTCTTCAAGTCCAATTTCTACTAATACATCTTCAGCCATTATTCTTCCTCCTTCTTCAGCATTGGAAAGCCTAGACGTTCCCGCTCCGCTACATATGCCTTGGAAATACTTCTTGCCAAATTGCGGATCCTGGAAATGTAACCTGTCCGTTCCGTAACAGAAATGACACCTTTGGCATCAAGCAAATTAAACGTATGTGAACATTTAAGAACATAATCGTATGCTGGAAAGATCAGTCCTTTTTCCATCGTCATCTTTGCTTCATTTTCATACATGGCAAACAGTTGAAAAAGCATATCCGTATCAGATTCCTCAAACGTATATTTGGAATGTTCATATTCCGGCTGGAAAAAGATATCATTTATGCTGACACCTTTTGTCCATTCGAGATCAAACACGTTTTCTTTATCCTGAATATAAGATGCTAGTCGTTCAATTCCATAGGTCAGTTCCACTGAGACGGGGTTAGCTTCAAGTCCGCCAATTTGCTGAAAATAGGTGAACTGCGTAATCTCCATACCGTCCAGCCATACTTCCCATCCAAGTCCGGCCGCACCAAGAGTGGGATTTTCCCAATTATCCTCTACAAACCGGATATCATGTTCCAGCGGATTAATCCCAAGTGCTCTCAGCGATTCCAGATATAATTCCTGAATATGATCGGGAGACGGCTTCATAATAACCTGAAATTGGTGATGCTGATATAAACGATTCGGATTTTGTCCATATCTTCCATCTGCGGGGCGCCGTGATGGTTCAACATATGCCACATTCCATGGTTCTGGACCAAGACTTCTGAGCAGCGTCATCGGTGACATTGTTCCAGCCCCTTTTTCGACGTCATACGCTTGCATTAAAATGCAATTTTGATCTGACCAATGTTTTTGTAATGATAAAATCATTTCCTGAATTGTCATGATTACAACCTCCATATTTGTTAGAAAAAACTCATGCTTTGCCTCGTTTATAGCGAATACCGAAGATCTCTTTTAAGGTCAACCATTATTGATACTTTTTCGGTTAAATTAAAAATCTCCGTCCCTATGTCTGGTTGACCGACATAGGGACGGAGATTATCCGCGGTTCCACCCTACTTGCTCTTTCTGTAAGAGCCACTTTATCATCATTGTTCCGGAGCGCCATTCCTTATGTCCTGTTATCCGGCTCCCACCAATCCAGACTCGCTCATAACAGGTTCCATAAGTACTCTTCTCCATCAGCACAATCGTAAGATCTGTTAAAATTATGTATAAGCATATTATGATAAGATGTCCTGATTGTCAAATAAAACAGGTCTATTCCAGCTTATCCAATTGTTTTAGAAATCGTTTTGATTTGAGATAATATCCGCCATACTGATCATAGTAAGCATCTATGATATCACGGAGCAACTTTTGATTGTCAGGTTTTATCGAAATGGTTCCAACCCGTTCCAATCCGATTTCGGAAAAAATATAAAATAAACGTGCCAGGTTATCTGAAAGTGTGATGGATTGCAGATCATAGTGTTTGCATTTTGCACAGAGCAACCCGCCCTCTGTTATGGAAAAAGCAAAAGGTGTATCGTTTCCGCCGCAGTGTACACATTTATCAACGCTTGGCGCGAACCCGCCTGTTTTAAACAGTTTCAGTTCGTACATCATAATCGGGACGGCGACATCAGCATGTTCGGCTATCCAATCTAATGTCTGATAAAGCTGATTAAACAGGAAATGATCAGGTGAATGGGAATCGGTTAATTTATCAGTCAGCTCAACAACATAAGATGCATAGGCTGTTTTGATGATATCCTCCCGAATGCTCCTGAATGAATAAATAACATCTCCTTGCTGAAGCGTACTCAGCCCTGAATGAAGATAAACAAAAAAATCACCATATATGAATGGCTGCGTAATAGCAGCCATTCTGCTTTTCGGTTTCTTTGCACCTCTGGCTATACCAGAGATTTTTCCTGCTTGGTCACTAAATATCGTAACAATTTTGTGTGTTTCGCCATAGTCTTGTGTTTTCATGACAATACCTTGCATTTTCTCGAGCAAACAGTATCACCTTCTTAAGGATATAAGTACTATACTAGGATTTTGTGTTCAGTGAAGTACTTTCCTTTTTTTCCTGCAGGTTATCATTATGTTCGGTTGATTCACTTTTTTCCAGCTCTTTTAATAATAAATAGGTTTCAATGTTTCCTGTTTGACTGAATAATTTCCAGGTAAAGTCGATCACAAGAAACCCCGCCTTTCCATTGCATGTTTGTAATGTGTTCATGAGAGGATGTGCCAAAAGTCCGGTAAAATATGTTTTTCCTTCCGCCTAGCTGATTTTTCCTTTTTACCTTTCTTTTTGACCTCCTGCTATTAGATTTTCCATAGGCGCTGAATCAATGAGTTTTAAAATTTACCAAGTTCAATACTCGTCACTCCGGAAACCGAATTCATGCAGCTGGGATTCTTTGTTGCGCCAATCTTTCCTGACTTTCACCCACAGTTCCAGGTAAACTTTTGAACCGAGCAGTGCTTCAATATCTCTGCGGGCATTTTGGCCGATATTCTTCAGCATTGCACCCTGTTTGCCGATCACAATTCCTTTTTGCGTTTTTCGTTCGGTCACAATCGTTGCCTGGATAAAGACAGCATTTGACTGCCTTTCTTCTATATTTTCAATCACTGCTGCAATTGAATGGGGAACTTCTTCCCTGGTTAATTCCAGCACCTTTTCGCGGATTAATTCACTGATAATAAATCGTTCAGGGTGGTCGGTCACATGATCCTCGGGATAATATTGCGGCCCTTCAGGTATGTGCTTTTTCACTTCACCGAGTAAATGGGTTAAATGATCACCCTGCAAGGCTGATATCGGAAAAATTTCTTGAAAATGGTATTTATCTTTGTAAAGGTCCATTAAAGGAAGTAACTCATCCGGGTGAACTAGATCGATTTTATTGATAACCAAAAAAACGGGTCGTTTGACCTGCTGCAGCCGGTCCAATATGTACTGGTCTCCTCTGCCATAGCCTTGCTTTGCGTTAATCATAAACAGTACTGCATCAACTTCATTTAAGGTATCCTCAGCCACCTTAACCATGAAATCGCCTAAACGGTGCTTTGGCTTATGAATTCCCGGTGTATCAATGAAAACCAGCTGTGCATCATCTGTTGTCAGGACACCCTGGATTCTGTTTCGGGTTGTCTGTGCCTTATCGCTCATGATCGCAATTTTTTGACCGATCATTTGATTCATAAAGGTTGACTTCCCCACATTCGGTCTGCCAATGATAGCAATAAATCCTGATTTGAATTGGTCTTTCATGTTGTATCCTCCGAAGTAAATTCTAGTGATATTTTTTATCATACTATAAAATCAAGTACGTTTCATGCATATGGACAAAACCTTTGAAAAGAACTGTTTTTTCAACAAAACATGACAAGAACAGGTAAAAAAACGCCAACAATGCCAAGGCTTTATCGAAAAAGTTTGTAAAGTTCAGGAATGAACACAAGCATTCCTGCCAAAACAGCAATAACAGCAGATACTAAAACGGAACCTGCTGCCAGATCTTTGATGAATTTAGCTTGCGGGTGTAAATCCGGCTTCAAATAATCCAGCATTTTTTCAATTGCTGTATTCAATATTTCAGCGATCAATACCAATCCGATAACAAGAATGATAACAGACCACTTTATTACTGATAAACGAAAGGCTAAACCTGCTGCTACTGCAAATACTGCTGCCATGATGTGTATCCGGAAATTCCGTTCTGTTCGAGTGATGGCTTTGAGACCATTCCATGCGTGGATAAACCCAAATACTGATTTTCCTTGTTTATCGTTCAAGGCCAAATTCACCTAATATCTCATCTTGTTTTCCAAACATTTCTGCTTCGTCCTCCTGGTTCCTGTGATCGTACCCGAGCAGATGCAGAAAACCATGAACCGTTAAAAAGCCCAATTCCCGCTCTAGTGAGTGTCCGTAATCGTTTGCCTGTTCTTTAGCTTTATCAACTGAAATAACAATATCACCGAGAACAAGCGGAAGGTCTTCGCCGAGAATCTCTGCTTCATCATCCACTTTTTCCTGCATAGCAAACGAAATAACATCTGTTGGTTTATCCTGCTGACGGTAATTTCGATTGATTTCTTTGATTTCCTGATTGTTTACAAACGTGACAGATACTTCAGCTTCACTGGCAACCTTTTCTTTTTCTCCTGTGAAAATAAGTAGACGCTGGAGTACATCAATATAATCAACGGGAACAGAATTTGTCTGATCGTGAAAATCAATATGCATTATTTAGCCTCCTTCATCGGATATTGAATTCTTGAATGAAAAATTCCTTTTAGTGTTTCACAAATCGTCTGGTGTATATGATCCAATTCTTTCAATGTCAGCGGGCACTCACTCAATTGGCCATCCATCAGCCTGTCATTGACAATTGATCCAACGATTTCATCAATTTTACCCTCTGTCGGTTCCTTTAATGATCGAACTGCTGCCTCGACCGAATCGCAAATACAAATAACAGCGGCTTCCTTTGTCTGCGGTTTCGGACCGGGATATCTGAAATCCCCCTCTCGCACATGTTTATTTTTTTCCTGCTCTTTATAATAAAAGTATTTTAACAACATCGTTCCATGATGCTGCATTGCGATATCAATAATCTCTTTTGGCAATTTATGTTCCTTAAGAATAGTAGCCCCATTGTATGGATGACTTATAATAATTTCTGCACTTTGTCTTGGTTGCATTACATCATGTGGGTTTTTAATCGCCATCTGATTTTCAATAAAATAATGCGGGATAATCGTCTTTCCAATATCATGATAGTAAGCCCCAACCCTTGCCAGCAGTCCGTTTGCACCAATTGATTCACATGCCGTTTCACTGAGATTCGCCACCATTACCGAGTGATGATATGTGCCGGGTGCTTCTGTTAATATTTTGCGGAGCAACGGTTGGTTCGGTTTGGCAAGTGACAGCAATTTATAGTCGGACAGTATCCCCAATCCAGTTTCGAAAAATGGCAGCAAACCAACTGTGAGCACAGCTGATAGAAATGCGGCAATGACCCCGTATCCTGATTGGAGAAACAGATCAGCCAAAGCATATTTTTCAATGGAAAGGAATAAAAATACTAATACAGTAACCACATTAATGACAGCCATACCCATTCCTGCTTTTAAAATAGCCATGCGATCTTTTATATTAACGAGGAAGATAATTCCTGCCATTTGTGAGAAAAAGAAATAAATACCTGCTTCCACATTAAGCGATCCGGGAATTTGCCCGTTAAACATAATGCTGCCCAGGATAGCATAAAGAATCGACAATACAATCGCTATTCTCTCATGGAGCAATAATTTCAGCAATAATGCTCCTGCTGCTGCAGGTACAGCAAAAAACAGCTGATTAACAGAGGTTGTATACAGACTTGTCAGTTTCATAAATGTGATGACAATCAAACTGATAAACAAGATGGATGCCAGTTTTCCTTTATCCAGTCCATGATGTTTCACCAGTACATTTATCTCATTTGCCATTACAATCATAATAAGAAATATGAACAGCACTAAGCCGATGACGGGAAACATATTTTGCTGATTGTCCAAAACACCGACAAGTTCCAATTCCTCATAAATTTCATTCGTAATCATCTGCCCTTCCCTGATAATAACCTCGCCCGCTCGGATTACAACAGGATCTACATCACTGGCAGCTTCTTTACGTGCCTCCGCCGTTTTTTCAGCATCAAAAAATGAATTTTCAATAACAGCAAAACTGCTTAACCCAAGCAGTGATGACTTCATATCATTATCCAATTCTGAAAATTGAATGTTTTGCTCCACTTCTGACTGAGCATGTTGAATGTTTTCAGCCCGAATACCTTCCTCCATGACTTCATTAACCGAGCGGATAAGTAATTCTTTGGCATCCTCTCGTTCCTCAGATTCAGCGTTAAGCAGCTCAATAAATACATCCTGATTGACGGATTCCGTTATTTCTGGAGATAACAGCTGCTTCAACCGCTCTAATTTCTCCTGAGGTGCCAATGAATCATTTGGGTTTTCAGCAATTGATTCTGACATGCTATCATTCTGTTTTTCAGGCTCATTTAATATTGTGATCGCATCAAATACTTCTTCAATGTAAGCTGTTCGCTCTTCGGTTATTTCACTGGAGATATTAAACCGGTCTTCAACCGATTGAACAGTCTCCCTGGTTTTTCGCTCTGTTTCCTGTTCATGTTCGATCGTTACAGGGGAGCGGATCGTTTCATTGGCATTTGTAAACCGCTCAATATCGTATGTTTCTGTAAAAACATTCTGGATGGTGACAAGAAAAAAAGTGATACCTAAAAGAAAAACGGTTAATAAAACCACAATCCATCCGGACCAAATCTTTTTAATGAGCAGGTTCAGCGAGTGCAGCCATTTCATTTTGTCACCCCCCACAACCATGAATTATATAGAAATAAGACCCGCTATCTCTGGGGTCTTACACTCCTTGTTTTTTCATTCAGCTTTTTCATAGGCATTAATAATTTTTTGCACTAACGGATGCCTTACTACATCTGTTTCATTTAAATGAACAAATGATATCCCATTTACCGGTGTCAAAATATGTTGGGCTGCGTGAAGACCTGATTTTACGCCATTAGGCAGATCAATTTGGGTTATGTCTCCATTAATGACCATTTTTGATCCAAACCCTAATCGCGTCAAAAACATTTTCATTTGTTCAGGGGTTGTATTCTGGGCCTCGTCCAATATGACAAAAGCGTCATCGAGTGTTCGGCCGCGCATGTAGGCGAGTGGTGCGATTTCAATCGTATCACGCTCAATCAGACGCACCGTGTGCTCACTTCCGAACACGTCATGCAATGCATCATACAATGGTCTTAAATATGGATCAACTTTTTCTTTCAAATCACCTGGCAAAAAACCTAAACTTTCACCCGCTTCAACAGCAGGACGTGTTAAAATAATCCGCTTAACTTCCCCATTTTTTAGAGCGTGTACCGCCATGACAACGGCAAGGTATGTTTTACCGGTACCGGCCGGGCCGATACCGAAGACAAGGTCATTTGATTTAATGGCGTCAATATAGTGTTTTTGCCCTAATGTTTGGACACGAATCGACTTGCCTTTCGCATTTTTCGTTATTTCATCTTCAAAAAGTGTTTCAAACTGATTGATTTTACCTTTTTTGGCTAAGTCCACAGCATAAACAACATCCCGTTCGGTAAGGTCCAATCCTTTCCTGACAATCGACAATAATGTAAGTAGGATTTCCTCTGCCAATACGATATTTTCATTACTGCCAGAAACACTTACCTGTTCACCCCTGGTAACGATTGAAACATCCAGCAGTTCTTCAATCTGTTTTAAATATTTATCATTCGTGCCAAATAAAGCCAACGCTTCATTAGGGCTTGTAAGCTGTAACTCGATTGTTTTCAAGTTATTCGGCATAATCAATCTCCTTGGTCTATTGGTTCATATTTGACAATATTTTCTTCAACAGCCATATATAAGATTAGTTTAACTTTACCATTCTCAGTCGTTTCTTGCAAAATATTTTCAGAAATTATCTCGGCTTCGGGACCCAGCCTTAATTGAAGCTCGTTTTTGGCTTGTTTTATACCGACATCAATGGCTTCTTCCTTACTCCTTTCGGCTTCATGATATGTTTTTTCACTCAAGATCGTTTCCATGAATGTTATAGGCAATTTCCATTTAAAAAAATATAGATCTTTTTCATGCCGTTCCCGGTGAATGTCTTTATACTCCGGATTGCCAAAACCCCAAACAGGAAATTCGGCACCAAGCATTTTCAAATGATATTTTGTTTCACTGTCACCAGTCAATTGTTCATAATTCGTCTTTAATGGTACCGTTACCTCTGTTTCATACCAGGTTCTTGCAATCACTTCTCCCTCTGCTGCGATCAGCTCATACGCCTCGTCCTCCTCTTCGCCGTCATCATCTGTCTGTTCATCGTTAGTAAATTGTATTTTCCCTGAAACGAGTACATCCCCGGGTTCAACATAATCATTTACCTGAACTTGCGGCAAACCTTTGGAAACGTACATATTTTCAATGACGCCCTTTTTGGTTGCTACCAAGTTTCTTGGACCTTCAACTTCATCTTCCTCCACAATTGTTTTCTCGACACCTTCCAACAAAAAGCTTGTCCCTTTTTGCTGCACACCAACCCACAATAATTCTGGTATGTCGTTGATTAGATTTTGCTGGATTTCACTTGGAGAATCCAGGGTGAAAGACCATGTTCCCTGATGTACTCCATATTGTGTCAACTGTTCACTGATTTTTTCCTCAATGTCCTTTGGAACCCCTGTTATCTTGATTTCCCATATAATATTTGACAGGAAAAAAATAAGCAAAATACTTAACAAAAGCCCAACCAGAATCTCTTTTTTTCGGGTAAACTTTTTCATCATAAAAGGGAAGCCACGCTTATTCTTAAACGATAACTTATAATCTGTCCCGCGTTTTATATGCTTTACTCGGGATATGTCCTGCAATTTAACATTTCCCGAACAAACATTTTCTGATTTTTTTTCGACATTCCAGACAATAATATCCTGTTCGCTGCATCTTTGAAAAAATAACTCAGGCTGGATCCCTTTCACGAAGACAGTAACGTATCCCGTCAGCGAAGAACCTTGTATATGTTTCATTGCCTCCTCCTTCAGATTAATTTTTACTCAGGTATGAATTTGACCTCTTCAATATTCCCTTCCAGCAATATTTCTTCGGGCAGCATCATTTTCAATACAAATGATGAACCGGAAATTTGGATATAGCCTTTATTGGATTTCAGTTTCAGTTCTGTATCGGAATAAACAGTTAAACCTTGATGGTTCTCAATATAGACATGAAGCTGACCAATCATCGTCACTCTTGGTAACTCCATCATAACGTCAGAAGGAAGTGAAAAATACTTTGATAGCCATGGACCAATTCGCTGTTGCCATTTTTTCACGGATGCGGCCCCCCTCTCATCATATATTTATGAATTTGACGACGGGATAAGAACAAAAAAAGAACCAATATCAGGCATTATTGCTGATATTGATTCTGAATATTTTTCTTTTATTTTTTTCGTTGGTCGACAATACTTTTATATGGCTTAACCGCTCTTGGAGGGCCTAAAACCTCCGACATGATGACACCATTGATCAAACCAGTCCGAGTCAAATTGCTGTTCATCCGCTTTTTCATTTTCTGCTGTTCAACCGATAAATCGGTTCCCGGTTCTCTGGTATTATGCTTCATAATCACATCATGCTCACGCTCTGGTGTCTGTTTCTGTTCCATTGTATTCATACGTTCAGCCAATTGTCTGCGCTGTTCGTACTGTTGCTCTTCAAGTGATGCCGTAGAAACCGTGGACTGCGGTTCGTCCACACTTTTGCCGCCATTCCTGTTTCCACCGCCAGAGGGAGGTGATACTGGCCCAGGCTGGCTATTGCCACGTTTCGGTATTCTTGTATCAGTATCCGAATTATCTTTGAAAAAACCCGAAAGTGCTGCAACGATGGCAAGAATGATTAAAATTACTTCCATCGTAACCCTCCTTGGTCATAAAGTGAACCTTCATTCAGTGAGGCGTTCTTACCTCGCTGAATAGTAGTTGAACGAATCGGATCATTACAGGCAGTTGGTTTCCACTTTCTATTCACGTTTTTAACTATTTTTAGATGTGGACATGACAGCCTGTTAAGCATAAGCCGACACGTTATTGATTATGATTGTCATCCTCATTATCATCATTATCCTGCGTCAGTTTACCGATTGTATCACGCATGTCGGTATCAGCATCAATATTCTTGTAGTTCATGTAGTCCATAACACCCATGTTGCCGGAACGCAATGCTTCCGCAAGTGCACGTGGTACATCTGCTTCAGCTTCGACAACTTTTGCACGCATTTCTTCAACACGGGCAACCATTTCCTGCTCTTGTGCCACAGCCATTGCACGTCTCTCTTCCGCTTTAGCCTGTGCGATATTTTTATCAGCTTCAGCCTGATCTGTCTGCAGAATAGCGCCAATATTTTTCCCGATATCCACATCAGCAATATCGATCGAAAGGATTTCAAACGCTGTCCCTGAGTCCAGACCTTTGCCTAAAACATTATGTGAGATGGAATCAGGATTCTCTAAAACGGCTGTATGTGCTTCTGAGCTGCCGATAGTGCTGACGACCCCTTCACCGACACGGGCAATGACCGTATCTTCTCCGGCCCCGCCAACAAGCCGGTCAATGTTGGCACGTACTGTAATCCGCGCCTTGGCTTTCACTTCAATTCCATCCATCGCAATACCAGCTATAAAAGGCGTTTCAATCACCTTAGGATTAACACTCATCTGCACAGCATCCAATACGTCCCGGCCAGCCAAATCAATTGCGGCCGTACGTTCGAATGACAGTTCGATATTCGCTCTGTGAGCAGCAATCAGTGCATTAACTACCCTGTCAACGTTACCTCCTGCAAGGTAATGGCTTTCCAGTTGATTGGTCGATACATCCAATCCTGCTTTATGTGCTTTGATCAGTGGGTTAATGACTCTTGCTGGTACAACCCGGCGCAAACGCATCCCGACAAGTGTGAAAATACCAACTTTTACACCTGCTGCCAGCGCACTGATCCACAGCATCACTGGAATAAACGTAAATAATACTGCAAGAACAATTAAAATGATCGCGATTATAATAATCGGCATCAGTTGTTCCAAATCCATATCAATTCCTCCCAAATATTTCTGCATATTATAATGCTCGCACGACGATGCGAACGCCTTCCACTTTAACCACTTTTACCAATTGATCTTTTTCAATGAACCCCCCCTCTGTTACAACATCCAGACGTTCATCGCCAAACAATGCACTGCCTGATGGACGTAAAGGAGTTACAGTTCTGCCTTCCAAACCAATTAACTCCAGACGATTTTCAGAGGAGACATAACCCAGCTCATTTGATGTCCGATCGGTTAATACCATACGACGGAAAAATCCTTTATCCCCTCCCATCGTTTTAAACAGGATCGTAGCGGCAATAATCGTAACGATCAAAGCAATACTGATACTCATTGCCATATGTCCCAAATCCTCACCTGACATAACCAGGGATCCGATGATGGCACCAACGCCTATTAAACCTGCTATGCCTCCCGGTAAAAATAACTCTGCAATGATTAAGCCAGCCCCAAGTATTAATAATATGATTGCCTCCATCCCGGCCAGACCTGCAACCACATGACCGTAAAAAAATAGTATTAAAGCCAGCACGCCCATTATACCAGGAATTCCAAAGCCCGGAGAAAACAACTCAACGATCAGACCAAGACTGGCAATTGACAGAAGGATTGGCACCACTACTGGATTGGTGATAAATCGGGCGATATGTTCAGAGAAAGTCAATTCTTTCTCAACAACAGTTGCATTGTTTAATCCCAATTCCTCCAGGAGAACCGTACGATCTTCTACAGTACCATTGGAGTATCCCACTTCTTCGGCCGAACTTGGACCTAATGTCAGATATTTGCCTTCCTCTGCGGCGTATTCAGGCATATCAATACTCGGATCTGCCATCGCAGCAGCGTATTGCGGGTCTCTCCCCTTTGATTCTGCTGCACTTTTCATGGCCGATAACCATGCTGATTGCGCCTTTTCATCAGCAGCGGTACCATCCTGATTAATGACACCGCTTGCCCCCATAGTGGCCTGGGGTTTCATGTAAATGTTATCCGTATTTAATGCAAGATAAGAACCTGCCGACAGAGCCCGGTTGAGGATGTAAGTCGTCGTTTCGCTTTCCAGATTTTGCAATAATTCGCCGATTTGTTCAGCAGCTGCCACAGCACCTCCCGGGGTATCAATTTCAAAGATAATATGGTCAGCTCCTTCTTCTTCAGCTTCTTCTGTAGCCCGGTTCAAGAAAGCTTCCAGTCCCTTTTCCACTTCGTTTTCAATCGGAATCACGTAGATGAGTTGACCACTGCCATTTTCCTCAGCATATACAGAAGAAATCAGACTGAATATAGAACACATGACAACGAATACAATTGCAAAAATGCTAAACCGCCTGCGCCTGTCACCATACACACTGCTGCCCCCCTTTCTGTTATACCCGGCAATTATTCCTACGTCTTATATTGGTAAAAAGTTTCAATTTAAGTATCATAAGTAAATCGTAACATGACTAAGGGAAAGATGATAGCGTCTCTCATAAAAGATGCTTACTGATATGTTCCTTTATAGTGAAAAAGGTCCTGCCAGCTGTGACAAGACCTTTAAAAAATTAGCTTAAATGTTTTTGAACAAGTTGATTAATGCGTGCACCATCAGCCTTCCCTTTTACTTTAGGCATAACTGTACTCATTACCTTGCCCATGTCCTGTTTGGAAGATGCATTGACTTCTTTAATGGCGGACTTTATGACCTGCTCCAGTTCTACTTCTGTAAGCTGTTGGGGCATATATCCCTGAATAAAATTGATTTCGGTTTCAAGCTTATCAACAAGGTCATCGCGGCCTGCTGATTTAAACTCCTGGAGGGAATCCTTCCTTTGCTTTAACTCTCTTGAAAGTACGGTTAATTCCTCGTCTTCCGAAAGATTTTTATTACCGAGTTTAATTGACTCATTTTGCAATGAAGCTTTTACCATGCGTATGACAGCAAGTCTGTCTTTTTCCTTATGTTTCATCGCCTGCTTCATATCCTGGTTAAGCTGTTCAATTAATGCCATGGGCTTGCACCTTCTTTATTATTTGCGTTTTCTTGCAGCTTCAGACTTTTTCTTGCGTCGTACGCTTGGTTTTTCATAATGTTCACGCTTGCGATATTCCTGCAATGTACCATTTTTGGATACGCTGCGTTTAAAGCGACGAAGAGCATCTTCAAGAGACTCGTTTTTACGAACGCGAGTTGTATTTGACATGCTAATTTCCCTCCCTCCGAAGCACAAAACAAAAAATAAAAGCAAAGACATGTATATATAATCATATGACATGTCTTTGCTTATTATAATATAACCAGATAACCGGGTCAACTTAAATGTTGTATTATGACCAATTTTGGTCATCTATTAATAGTCAGATGTACCTGTTTCACCGGCTATGATATCTACACCGGCACTTGCGCCAATCCGGTTTGCACCTGCATCAATCATTGCTTTCGTTGACGCCAGATCACGGACTCCGCCTGAAGCTTTTACACCCATGTCACTTCCGACTGTTTTCCGCATTAGTGCAATATCTTCTATGGTTGCACCACCACCGGAAAATCCTGTCGATGTTTTGACAAAATCGGCGCCTGCTGTTTTTGCCAGCTGACACGCACGCACCTTTTCATCATGGTCAAGCAGGGATGTTTCGATAATCACTTTTACCAATGCACTTCCTTCTGCTTCCTCAACAACAGCCTCAATATCCCGCTGTACAGCCTCATCATTAGCTGACTTTAATTCGCCGACATTGATCACCATATCTACTTCTGTTGCACCGTCTTGAATCGCCTGTTTTGTTTCGGACACTTTGGACGCTGTCGACGTCGCACCCAACGGGAAGCCGATAACGGTACACACTCTTACCTTAGTATCTTTCAAGTTTTCATAACAATAGGGTACCCAATATGGATTGACACAAACCGATGCAAACCCATGTTCACGTGCTTCATTTACAATCCGCACAATCTTTTCTTTCGTTGTGTCAGGTTTTAACTGTGTATGGTCAATATATTTGGCGAGATCTGCACTCATTGTATTCCTTCCTCCCATGTTTAGTTGTTCGTACCTCTTCGCTCATCATAGCATATGCCGGCATAATTTCACAGCAAAGATAAAACTCCAGGCAGCTTTCGGGATTTAAGAAGGCACTTCAATCTTTCCATTTGCAGTATCGTCCATAACGCGAACAAATGTGCCTTCATTATAAGGATATCCTGAGCGTGTTATTTTGACGCGAACAATTTTTCCGATTAATTCTTTTGATCCGGTGAAACGGACTTTCAAATAATTATCGGTGTAACCTTCAAGGGTATGCTCACCGGCTTCCTTAACATGATCTTCCGGTATGACTTCCAGTACTTCCTCTTCATAATGGGAAGCATACTCTTTTGCAAGTTGGTTTGACAATTCTATCATCCGGTTAACCCGCTCATGCTTGATATCATCATCAACCTGATCCTGCATACGAGCAGCTGGCGTACCAGTTCTTCTTGAGAATGGAAATACATGGAGCTCTGAATATCCGATCTCTTTAACAAAGTGAAATGTCTCCATAAATTCTTCTTCCGTTTCGCCTGGAAACCCGACAATAACATCTGAGGTGATGGCAAGTCCAGGTAGCGCCTGTCGAATTTTTGCTATCTTTTGCTTATAAAATGCTGTAGAGTACTTTCTCCGCATACGGTTCAGCACACTGTCAGATCCTGCCTGAAGTGGAATATGCAAATGGCGTACAATTTTTTCGGATTTATCCAGCACATCGATGACTTCATCAGTAATTTGACTTGCTTCAATAGATGAAATGCGAATTCTTTTCAGTCCGTCAACTTTTGTTTCAAGTTCCTGCAGCAATTTGGCAAAATTGTAATCATTCATGTCCTCTCCATAACCCGCAGTATGAATTCCGGTCAGCACAATCTCTTTGAATCCCGCATCCACCAGGTTTTGGGCTTGGTTAATGACATTTTCTGGGTCTCTTGACCGGAGTAAACCTCTCGACCAAGGAATAATGCAAAAAGTGCAGAAATTATTGCACCCTTCCTGGATTTTTAATGAAGCGCGCGTGCGATCAGTAAATTCCGGAACGTCCATCTCTTCAAAAACACGATTTTTCATAATATTTGAGACACCATTGATTGGTTCGCGTGTCTGCTGGTGCTCCTCGATGTAATCAATCATTTTCTTCCTGTTTTGTGTTCCGACAATGACATCAACACCTGGGATTTCCATGATTTCACCCGGGGATGTCTGTGCGTAGCAGCCTGTTACACAAATGACGGCATCAGGATTTTTACGGACAGCCCTTCTGATGACTTGTCTGCTTTTTTTGTCTCCTGTATTGGTAACCGTACATGTGTTGATTACATAAACATCAGACTGGCGATCAAATTCAACGCGCTCGTAACCATTGTCTTTGAACATATTCCATATTCCTTCAGTTTCATAGTGATTCACTTTGCAGCCTAAGGTATGAAAAGCTACTGTCGGCATGATCTGCACCCCAATTCTTCAAAATGATAAGATATGCTTGCCAATGCATATAAGGCAGCCGTTTCAGTACGTAAAATACGTGGTCCCAGCCGGATGGGGACGAATTCATTCTGTTTGAGTAAAGCTGCTTCCTGTTCCGAGAATCCGCCTTCTGGGCCGATGACGATTAGCACGCGATCACCCGGATTTATTTCGCTGACGAGCATGCCAAACGACTGGTATTCTTCAGTTTTGGCTTCTTCTTCAAAGGCAAATAACTTCAGATCATACTCGCTGCTTTCATCCACCAGTGTTTTTATCGCTCTCACCGGTTGAATAAATGGGATTTTGTTGCG
The DNA here is from genome assembly GCF_900112045.1 of Lentibacillus halodurans. Classification (GTDB taxonomy): domain Bacteria; phylum Bacillota; class Bacilli; order Bacillales; family Amphibacillaceae; genus Lentibacillus; species Lentibacillus halodurans. The sequence continues at coordinate 107,585 of NZ_FOJW01000001.1, read as the reverse complement.
GTGACACTGTTCACTCGCTTCTTTTACAATCCTTGAAAAGCGGTTCATTTTCTTTTCCGTTTTTTTATCATCCCAAGCAACGACTGAACGGTCTGCTTGCACCGGAACAAATGCTGTGGCACCTAGTTCTGTTCCTTTCTGCAATACGAGTTCAAATTTATCACTTTTGGGCAGTCCCTGTGCAATCGTAACATTAACGGGTAATTCAGCTGATTCGCCAAGCCGTTCCTTGATGACAGCTTGAACATGATTTTTTGTAATGTCCGTGATTTGACAAGTAACAGCTTTTCCATCCGGATGATTGCAAATAATGACGTCACCGGGTTTCGACCTCATAACACGACTAATATGGTGTGCATCGTCATTTGTAATCATTACCCGGTTGTCTTCCCAGTTTTCCGCAGGTACAAAATACCGTTGCAAATCAGGCACCACTTTTCTTTTCAGTCTTTTTGGCGACAATGGATACCCAGTCTTCCATTTCGTTTATGTCGATAATCTTGAACCCTGCTTGCTGCAGTTCATCTGTTACCATTTGCTTTTTCGCCTGTATAATACCGGAAGTGATGAATATCCCATTTGGTTTCAAATTTTCCCAGGCATCAGCAGCAAACCTTACAATGATTTCAGCTAAGATGTTAGAAACAATCATGTCAGCTTGCATATCGACATGATCCAGCAAATTGTTCTGTTTCGCTATGACCTTATCTTCTATGTTGTTTAACCTGGTATTAATTTGCGTACTTTTAACAGCAATATCATCCAAGTCAAAGGCGTAGACCTCTTTTGCACCTAAGCGTCCCGCAGCAATGCTTAGCACACCAGAACCGCACCCAACATCGATAACAACAGCGTTTTGGTTTATGTATTGTTCAATAGCCTGGATACTCAGCATTGTTGTCGGATGTGTCCCGGTACCAAAAGCCATGCCAGGATCGAGCTCAATGATGACTTCATCACTGGATGCATTTTCATATTCTTCCCAGGTTGGGATAATTGTAATCTTTTCGGAGATTTTGACTGGTTTATAGTATTTTTTCCAGGCAGTAGCCCATTCTTCTTCATTTATTTCATTTAAGGTTACCTTGTTCTTACCCAAATCAATATGATACACCCGCAGATTATTGATCGCCTGCTTTATTCCATCAACTGTTTCATCCAGAGAGCTATTCACCGGCAAATATGCCTTAATGTAAACACCTTCCTCAGGATAATCAGCTGGGTTGAGTTCATAGACCTCGCCAAACAAGGATTCTCTATCTTTCTTCAAATCAATCGGATCTTCAATAACAACGCCACTGGCTCCTGTTTCATGCAAAATATTGGATATCGGCTCCACAGCTTCATTTGTTGTATGAATACTTATTTCAGACCAGTTCATATTTACCCACTCGTTTCCTGGAAAATTGAAAATCAAAATACATAGTGGCGATCTAAGAATTGGGATTAAGGAACTTCTGCTTAAATCGCCCACGTCATGTGGGCAACGCAGAAGTCACCATATCCTGTGAAAGTCTCTTTAACTTTTGAACGCGTTTTTAAAACGCTGAAATAATGAACTTTGCTCATCAGTTGCCTCATTACCGCCAATTTCATTGAATTCCCGGAGTAATTCCTTCTGTCGATCGGAAAGTTTGCTTGGTGTCACAACCCTTATTTGGACATGTTGATCCCCATAACCATAACCGCGAACATTTGGGGCACCCTTTCCTTTCAATCGGAAAACTTTTCCAGTTTGGGTACTCGCAGGTATTGTCAGCATAACTTTCCCATGCACTGTTGGCACTTCGACTTCATCTCCAAGAGCGGCCTGGGCAAATGTGATTGGTAATTCACAGTAAATATGATCCCCTTCCCGTTCAAAAAACTCATGGGAACGTACTTGAATGACAACAAATAAATCTCCTGGAGGACCTCCGTTGACACCAGGTTCACCTTTGCCTGCAACCCTGATTTGCTGCCCTTCATCAATACCTTTAGGAATCGAAATATGAATACTTTTGTTCTCTTTCACTTTACCTGAACCGCCACAAGTATTACATTTTTCCGGAATAATGGTACCTGTTCCATGACAATGGTGGCATACGCGACGATTGACAACACGGCCAAATGGTGTATTCTGCTCTGTATTTAATTGACCGGAACCATGACAATGAGAACAAGTTTCTGTTTTTGTACCAGGTTTAGCGCCTGAACCATGACACGTATCACATTCTTCTTCCTTCGGTATATTGATATCTGCTTCTTTCCCAAAAATTGCTTCTTCAAAGTCGAGCGTCATCGTATACTGTAGATCTGCACCCTGTTGTGGTGCGTTCGGATCACGTCTGCGGCCGCCGCCAAAGAACATATCAAAGATGTCACCAAAGCCGCCGAAATCACCAAAGTCCTGTGCACCGCCAAATCCGGCTTGACCTTGTGGACCCGCATGACCAAATTGATCATATTGAGCTCTTTTTTGCTCATCACTTAATACTTCATATGCTTCTTTAGCTTCCTTAAACTTATCAGCTGCATTCTCTTCCTCGCTGACATCCGGATGATATTTTCTTGCAAGCTTACGATAGGCTTTCTTTATTTCATCTTTAGAAGCGCCTTTATCAACACCGAGCACTTCATAATAGTCGCGCTTACTCACTTGTGAATCACTCTCCCGACACTATTGCATACATTTTATCATATCATTATCTGCTTTCTGATAGCAAACAAAGAAAGACTTTGCCCTTTTCTGAGTGAAAAAAGTCAAAGTCAAGAGATTCCTGACTTTGACTTTGGGCCTAAAGGATGCAGGTCCGTTCGACGTTGGCAATTGACATGGTGGACTTGGTCGAACTTCACTTGCCTATATTAAATTATTTTTTATCTTCTTCTTCATCATCTACTTCTTTGTAGTCGGCATCAACGACGTCATCATCGGAACCTTGCTCACCTTGCTGTTCCTGATTGGCTTGCTGCTCCTGTGCCATTTGTTCATACATTTTAACGGAAAGCTGTTGCACTTGTTCCTGCAATGCATCTTTCTTTTCCCTGATTTGATCAAGGTCATCAGATTCAATTGCTTTTTGAAGTTCTTCTTTGGCTTCCTCTGCTTTTTGCTTTTCTTCTTCTGTTACATTATCGCCGAGATCCTTAATCGTTTTATCGGTTGTGAAGACCAGTTGATCGGCTTCATTGCGCAGATCTGCTTCTTCACGGCGCTTTTGATCCTCTTCGGCATTTTCTTCAGCTTCTTTTACCATTTGCTCAACTTCTTCATCTGACAGACCTGATGAAGATTTAATGGTAATGGACTGCTCTTTATTTGTGCCTTTGTCTTTTGCACTTACGTTAACAATACCATTGGCATCAATATCAAATGTAACTTCAATTTGCGGTACGCCACGCGGTGCAGGCGGAATGTCCGTCAATTGGAAACGGCCAAGTGTTTTGTTATCTGCTGCCATTTCACGTTCACCTTGCAGCACATGGATATCGACAGCTGTCTGATTATCTGCTGCCGTTGAAAATACTTGTGAATGGCTTGTCGGGATTGTTGTATTCCGTTCAATCAGTTTTGTTGTGACGCTTCCCATCGTTTCAATACCCAATGATAATGGTGTAACGTCCAGTAACACAACATCTTTGACATCACCCTGCAGAACACCGCCTTGTATAGCTGCACCCAGGGCAACAACTTCATCAGGGTTAACACCTTTCGATGGCTCTTTGCCTGTTTCACGCTTAATGGCATCCTGAACAGCAGGAATACGTGTTGAACCGCCAACCAAAAGCACTTTGTGAATGTCTTTTGCTGACAGATCGGCGTCCTTCAATGCCTTACGCGTTGGCTGCATCGTACGTTCAACCAGATCTGATGACAGTTCATCAAACTTAGCACGTGTCAAGTTCATTTCCAGATGCAACGGACCACTTTCGCCAGCTGTGATAAATGGCAATGAAATTTGTGTTTGAGTTACACCTGAAAGATCTTTTTTAGCTTTTTCGGCCGCATCTTTTAAACGCTGCTTTGCCATTTTGTCCTGTGAAAGGTCAATTCCGTTTTCTTTTTTAAACTCCTGGACCATGTAGTCCATAATCACTTCGTCAAAATCATCGCCACCCAAACGGTTATCACCGGCGGTTGAAACAACTTCAAACGTACCGTCACCAATATCAAGGATGGAAACGTCAAACGTACCGCCGCCCAAGTCGTATACTAGAATGGTCTGATCCTGATCTTCCTTATCAATTCCATAAGCCAGAGATGCAGCTGTTGGTTCATTGATAATACGCTCAACTTCCAGCCCTGCAATTTTACCTGCATCTTTAGTCGCCTGACGTTCAGCATCGTTAAAGTATGCCGGAACTGTAATAACCGCTTTATCGACAGTGTCACCTAAGTAATCTTCAGCATATGATTTAATATGCTGGAGGATAATGGCAGATACTTCCTGTGGTGTATATTCTTTATCATTGATTTTAACTTTGTAGTCTGTGCCCATATGACGTTTGATCGACTGGATCGTATCCGGGTTGGTGATGGCCTGACGTTTTGCCACCTCACCAACTTGACGTTCACCGTTTTTGAAAGCAACAACGGATGGTGTTGTACGATTCCCCTCAGGATTGGGGATGACGACTGATTCCCCACCTTCCATTACTGCGACACATGAATTTGTTGTACCTAAGTCAATTCCGATTATTTTACCCATAATCAAATTCCTCCTTCACTGCTCTTCCATTTACTTATTCACTTTAACCATTGCTGGTCGGATAACACGGTCTTTCAAATAATAGCCTTTTTGCAATTCTTCTGTAACTGTGTCTGCTTCAGCTTCTTCATCTTCTACTTGCATGACAGCATGATGAATGTTTGGATCAAATGGTTTACCAACAGATTCTATTTCCTCAACACCTTGCGATTTCAAAGCTTCCTTGATTTGGTTATAAACCATGGTCACACCTTCAACAAAGCTCTTCGTTTCATCGGTAACCTCTACTTGGAGTGCCCGTTCAAAGTTATCGATAGCAGGCAATAATTCTTTTACAATCTCTTCAGCTTTATATTTTCGATCCGCTTCTTTTTCTTTTTGGGAACGTTTTTTAAAATTATCGAATTCTGCCTGTACGCGCAGTAGTCGCTGATACATATCATCCTTTTCCTGTTTGAGCTGATCCAGTTCCGCCTGAAGAGGATTTTCTTCAATAGAATCTGTTTGCGCTGTATCATCCTGTTCATCTGCATCGATTACTTCCGTGATGACTTCTTCCTGCTCTTCTTGTTTTGCGTCATTTTGATTCGGCTTTTCCTGATTTTCTTTTGTCATCCCTGCCACCTCCTATATGAAATTGCCACGATAGAATATAACATGAAAAGTATTGCATTTAAACAATTTTACATTAGAAAACTTGGCTTATCACCAAGCCTTAAAGCGAGAACCCTAGTTGACTTATGCAGATAGAGGATTGTACACGTTCTTATCTGCCAAAGAAATGATGGGACAGCTTCCAAAATGCCATCTTACTCATTATGCTGATACCATTTATACAATACATCTGACATTTCGGACGATAAGGTATTCAGCAATGCAATCACCCGTTTGTATTCCATTCTGGTTGGCCCAATCAATGCAATCGTCCCCATTTGCTCCTCATTCATCTCATAAGTGGCCGTTATGAGACTGCAATCCTTTATCGCATCAACTTTATTCTCATGTCCAATTGTCACCTTAATGCCGTCAGTGGCACCTTTTAATAAAGTGGCAATTTCATCCTCTTCTTCAATCATCGAATAAAACGACCGGACTTTGTCAATGTCATTGAATTCAGGCTGCATCAGCAGATTTGTTTTTCCTCCGAAGTATAACTTCACCGGATTTTCGCTGAAAAAGGCAGCTTTCAGATAATCATATGATGTTTCAAAATCTGTCATATATTTATCCATCAGATTAACAATTTCAGTATTGAGTTTTTCATACAGCTTAAAAATCGGCACACCATACAATCGATCATTTAAAATATTAACCATTTTTTCCAAATCCGATGCATGAATCGCTTCAGGAACAGAAAAAGAGCGATGTTCCACATGACCGGTATTGGTCACTAGTATTGCTACGGCTGTATGCGGCGTTAACGAAACGATTTGCAGCTGCTTTAGTTTCGTCTCAAACACTTCCGGTCCTAGAATAATGGATGTATAGTTCGTGATTTCAGACAAAATTTCGGCAGAACTTTGGACGATTTGTTCAAATTCAAATAATCCGTCCTGCATAATGTTATGGATGATACGGGTATTACTTTCTGTATCCTGAGGTGAAACCAGATGATCGACATAATATCGGTATCCTCGCTCTGATGGTATTCTGCCGGAAGATGAGTGTGTTTTTTCCAGGAAACCCATATCTTCCAGATCTGCCATTTCATTCCTTATGGTAGCTGAACTGTACTGAATGCTATCTTTTTTGGCAATTGACCGTGAGCCCACCGGCTGTGCCGACTCGATGAAATCATCAATGATGACTTGCAGGATCAGCAATTGTCTTTTTGTTAGCATGATGTTCACCTCTGTTAGCACTCTGTTCCTTCGAGTGCTAATGCTAATCATAAATTATCAAATCATGATTTTTTTGTCAACGAACAAGCTCCAGATCATCTTCCTCCAATAAAAATTGTTCGAACACTTCATTTCCAAACAGCACTCCCTGATCAGTTAAATGCAGATTTTTACCATCTTCCTTGAGCCAGCCTTTATTGATCAGAAAGGATACGGAATCCTTATACAAGTCCTCGTATCGGAATCCGAATTTTTCAAGGAAATGATCTGTATGAATGCCTTCCATTTTCCGTAAACCAAGAAACATTTCTTCCTCAATCATTTCGCGCATACCGATTTCTTCCGTATTCAAAATCGGATTGCCGTCTTCCACCGCCTTTTTGACATAAGCCGGCAATGGCCGGATGTTGCCTGTCCGCCTTCCTGGTAAATACCCGTGCGCTCCTGCACCAAAACCATAATAGTGCTCATTTTTCCAATATACCAGATTATGCTGGCTTTCAAATCCTGGCTTGGCAAAATTGCTAATTTCATATTGCTGCAAACCATTCATTCGCATGGTATCTACTAATGTTTCATACATTTGGACTTCTTCTTCTTGTGGAGGACGGTGCAATTTGCCTTTTTTGTGACGCTGATAAAAAACCGTTTTCGGTTCAATCTGCAGCGCGTATGTTGAATAATGCGGCAGATTAAAAGACACGGCCTCATTCAATGATTGCCTGAAATGCTCTACTGTCTGGTTGGGCAGCGCATAAATGAGATCAAGACTTATATTGTAAAATCTTTGTTGTTGCAACAGATCGATTGTCCGGTACACATCTTTTACTTTATGCAGCCGCCCCAATTCTTCAAGCATTATGTTATCAAAAACTTGTACGCCTAACGAAATACGGTTCACACCAAAACTTTTGAGCAATTTTATTTTTTCTTCGTCAAAGTCACCCGGATTTGCTTCAATGGTAAATTCGGAGCAGGCCGCTATATCAAATTTAGCATCAATCAATTGCATTAACGAACGTAACTGTTCAAGATTCAGAGCTGTCGGTGTCCCGCCGCCAATGAAAATGGTATTTACTTTATTGCTGTTACCATGGATGTTTGTGTTTATTTCATTCGATAGTGCTTCAATGTATTCTGTTGCTAATTTTTCATTATAAAAAAACTTTGTGAAATCACAGTAATGACAAATTTGCTGACAAAATGGTATATGGATATAAACGGATTGTGCTTTCATTTTGATCTCCCTTGTACGAAGAAAAGGGATACTTACACCGCCAGCGTAAATTTCCCCTGTCCTTCAAAAAATTAATTAATCATCATTCATTTCCAGTACAGCCATAAACGCCTCTTGTGGAACCTCAACCGACCCAACCATCTTCATGCGTTTTTTACCTTCTTTTTGTTTCTCCAACAGTTTTCGTTTTCGTGAAATATCGCCGCCATAACATTTGGAAAGTACATTTTTCTTCATTGCCTTGATCGTGGATCTTGCAATGATTTTGTTTCCAATAGCTGCCTGTACAGGTACTTCAAATTGCTGTCTAGGAATAAGGTCTTTTAACTTATCCACAATATGTTTTCCCCTTTCATAGGCGAAATCCCGGTGTACAATAAACGACAATGCATCAATGGTATCCCCGTTTAACAAGATATCCATTTTAACAAGATTGGAAGGGCGATAGCCGATTAAATCATAATCAAACGAGGCGTATCCTTTTGTTTGTGATTTCAATTGATCAAAGAAATCATAGACAATTTCGGATAATGGAATATGATACACAACATTGACACGTATTTCGTCAAGATATTCCATATCAACAAACTGACCGCGCTTCTTCTGGGCAATTTCCATCACTGCTCCGACATAATCATTCGGCACCATAATGGTCGCTTTAACAAATGGCTCCCGTACTTCCTGGACGAGTTGGGAATCAGGCATGATCGAAGGATTGTCCACTTCAATCGTGTCACCGTCCGTTTTCTCCACTTCATAGATAACCGATGGAGCCGTCGTGATTAAATTGATATTGAATTCCCGTTCGATTCGTTCCTGGATAATCTCCATATGTAATAACCCGAGAAATCCGCAGCGGAAGCCAAAACCTAATGCTTGTGAGCTCTCGGCTTCATATTGCAGCGATGAATCATTAAGCTCCAGCCGTTCCAGTGCTTCACGCAAATCATTATATTGATTGGAATCTACCGGGAACAAGCCGCAAAACACCATCGGATTCAGCCGTTTATAACCGGGTAGTGGTGATTCTGCCGGGTTTTTTGAAAGTGTAATCGTATCACCGACTCTCGTATCACCGACATTTTTAATGGATGCAGTCAGAAATCCCACATCACCGACAGTCAATTCGTCTTTTGGAACCGGATTCGGTCTAAAAACACCAATCTCATTAACGTCAAATTCTTTTCCGTTTGCCATTAATCTGATTTTATCCCCGACCTTTACAGAACCTTCTTTCATGCAAATATAAGCAATCACACCACGATAAGGATCATACAATGAATCAAAGATAAGTGCTTTCAGCGGACTTTCGGGTTCGCCGGATGGCGCAGGAATATCTGATACAACTCGTTCCAGAATTTCATCGACACCGATATCATCTTTTGCAGAAGCTAAAATAACCTCATCCTTATCAATACCAATGACATCCTCCAGTTCCTGTGCCACACGGTCAGGGTCAGCATTCGGCAAGTCGATTTTGTTAATCACAGGAATGATTTCAAGATCATTGTCCAGTGCAAGATAGACATTGGCAAGCGTCTGTGCTTCAATGCCCTGGGCAGCATCCACAACTAAAACAGCACCCTCACATGCCGCAAGACTTCTGGATACTTCATATGTAAAGTCGACATGTCCGGGTGTATCTATTAGGTGAAATAAATAATCTTCCTCGTTTGCACTTTTATAATTCAGCTGTACCGCATTTAATTTTATGGTGATTCCCCGTTCACGCTCCAAATCCATTGCATCTAGAAATTGCTCTTTCATTTCCCGCTGGGTCAATGCTTTTGTTTTTTCGAGAATACGGTCTGCGAGGGTAGATTTCCCATGATCGATATGCGCAATGATTGAAAAATTACGTACGTTTGCTTGTTTTATATTCATAAGTGCAGTCCACTCCCATTTGTCTCTTACCGCATCTTTACGGATAAAATGTTTACAACATTCGATGACTAGGGTTGATTATAGCAATTGCACTGCATACATTCAAGCAATGAAAGAAAGCTGCAGCACAGGAATGAACAACCATTAGAAAAATACTTGAATAAGTTGATACGTAACACTAACAATCAGCTCATAAAAACCTTTCACACCTGATTCCAAAAACGATGCTGCCTTATGTGTAAAATGCTCAGGTGATTCAGGGACCGCCAGTTGCTTATCAGTTGATTCCTGATCCTTGATCAGCACCTGTTTTTCACTCGCTTCTCCAGTCTCTTCAATCACTTCTTCCACATCCGAATAGGCCTCATTTTCCTGATTACTGCGATCCATGCCTATGATTAAACCCGTTAAAAAAAATAGTGCCAATGATAGTAGTATGATAACGGTGCGCATATTTTTCCCTCCTATTGATTGGTATTTACCTTCTCAGCATCCCAGTAATAGTCACTGAATATTTCTGCAACAGCGTCCGCACTCCGGTATAATTCATCCAGGTTATTTCCCACTCCGCCAAATTCGATCAGCATTGCATTCGGTGATAAATCCTGATTGTAGACCCCATTGCTTCCTGATCCTTTTTTCGTAATGACACCTCTGCTAAGACCCGGGTATTCCTCCTCGATTAGATTGTGTAGTTGATTGGCAATTTCCAGGTTTTGATCATACCCTTCATATTTCGCTCCAACTACAAACATAACTCTGGCATATTTTTTCCCATCAATCTCTTTAGTTGTTTCATTTTTGGGGCTGGCATCGCGATGCAAATCAAATGAATACTGAAACTCCTCATTGTCAGCGAATGCCTCCTGTACAACCTCTCTGGAAGCCGTGTAGGACTGATTATATTCCAGGTTTTGATTGTTTAAAGTACTCATGATATCTGTTTGATCAACTTCTGTGCCGATTCCATTTGATTCAAGTGCTTTTGCAAACCTGTCACTGACTTTACCAATATTCACCTCTCCATGCTGTGCCTTATCAGGGTCATCAACATCGGGTAAATGAGGTAAAAAAGACTCCCGGTTATGGGTGTTATAAATAAAAACAACATCACGACCGCCTGTACTTGGCTTATTTTCGTCCTGTTGTTCATCCGGTTCTTCCTCTTTGTCCTCCTGATCAACAACTGCTTCTCTTTCCTCTAAAATATCTTCAAGCGGAGGGGATGATTCAACGGGCAAATTGGTATAATCGGTTCCTTCGCCAGCTATGATGATATCATTCTGGAACGTTAAAAACCCCGGAAGCTCCTGACCCAACAGACTCCTTGTGTCACTCGGTCTGATGTTAGTCGCCATTTCAAACAATATACTTGAAATATCAGGCAATTCCCGATCGTCGGGATAAGCTCTCTGGAATGCCTTGTTTTCCATTCCCATTAAATATAGAAAGAACGAACTGTCCAAATCACTTGTCCAATTTGTAATGGTATTGGACGAAAATCGATAAGCCGGGGATACCGTCGTTAAGAAACCTGTTGATATGAATAAAACAGCTATACAGATTATATAGATGCCACTTTTTTTATAGAAATGACTGAACAGCTTTTTATTTTTTCCATTATATTTACCTTGAAGATACATGGTTCCACTCCTCTGAAGAATTTCCTGATAGTAAAATCTATGAAATAGCATCAGAAGCTAGAACCAATTCTTTTAAATTCACAACCACTTAATAGAGTTTATAAAGTGAAACTTCCATCAGTGGAAACTTCACACAGGTCGTGTTAAATGCAGACATTAGCGACTGTCGTCCCACTCTTAGTCCGGGTTTATCATCCACTGATGGTTAGTTGAACTTATCGGATCTTTACAGGCAGTTGGCCTCCACGCTTTTTATACTTCTTCTGTAACTTTGATACGGGGAGCTTACTGCCTGTTAAGGCGGGATAAAGTGAAACTTCCATCAGTGGAAACTTCACACAGATCGTGTTAAATGCAGACATTAGCGACTGTAGTCCCACTTTTAATCTGTGTTTATCATCCACTGATGGTTAGTTGAACTTATCGAAGTGTCAGTGTCCGTTAACTCCCGGATAAACGTGATGTACTATCTTGTATATGATGCAAAATTTTCTACCGTCACCTTATCGTGCAATGCAGTATTCAATCCTGTTGCAATTACTGTCGCCATATCTTTCATGAAACCATCCACTTCTTTTGGCGTTACCATTAAATTATGACCTATTGGTGTTAAGACTTCCTGAATTAATGATTTCTTTTCCGCTTCCGACAAATTGCCTACAATTCCCAGAAAGGTTTTGCGTTTTTCTTCATCCGGCAAGTCTTCTTCCTTCAATTCCTTATGGCCAAACGATAACCCTGCAGGTGCTAATGACTTTGAAGGTTTATCTTTATCCCGCCACTCCCTGCCAAAATGCTTCAGCATAAAATCAATCGTATCGCTTGTAATCGTAACAGCGTCCACAACTGTCGGACATCCAACGGCAAGCACCGGTACGCCGATTGTATCCTCGCTTAATTCTTTCCGTTTATTGCCCACACCGGAACCCGGGTGTATACCCGTATCTGAAATTTGTATCGTTTCATTGACGCGTTCAATTGATCTGGATGCTAGGGCATCAACAGCAATAACAAAGTCCGGGTTAAATTTCTCTACAATCCCAAAAATAATATTGCTCGTTTCCATGCCGGTGACACCCATTACCCCCGGTGTAACCGCGGCCACTGGGCGATAGCCCTCAGATACAGATTCATGCTCCATCTGGAATAAATGACTCGTTACAAGTACTTTCTCAACGGACATTGGGCCAAGTGCATCCGGTGTAACATTCCAATTGCCAAGGCCAACAATCAATCCTGTGCCATCTTCCGGCACCTCATTTTTCTCCAGCAATTGTTCCAGTTCCTTTCCAAAAACTTTAGCCGCAGCTTCTTGTTTTTTCGTATCCTGCTTTTTGACCCCATCGGCATAAATCGTAATATAGGATCCCTGTTTTTTCCCGATTCGCTGTTCACCCTCAGCGTTTATATCAACATATGTTATGGCTATATCATCCTCTTGCTTTTCCTTGATGGTTACGCCGTTTACGTCTTGTTTTGGCGCTTCCTCTTTTTCCACATACATATCCTTGGCTTCAACTGCAAGGTCTGTCCTGACTTCATATTGTTTTTCTTTGTCTGCCATTACGAATCCTCTCTTTTACACATTTTTATCATATACTTCTATGTTTCACTATTTTCATCCAAATCATACAAGGCTGAGGGAAAGCTGTTGAAAAGGATGTAAACGTCTGGTAAAATAACTTTTGCTACATTTGAAGAAATCTTTTTTAATGCTTCAAATTATTCATATTGCGTTCCAGGAGGTGACATCATTGGCAAATATCAAATCAGCGATTAAACGGGTGGACGTCAACAGAAAAAAACGGGCCCAAAATATCAACTATAAATCCGATATGCGTACCCATATCAAGCGTCTGGAGAAACTGATCGAGCAAAAAGATGCAAAAGGGGCTAAAGCTGCTCTCTCCACAACCTTCAAAAAAATTGACAAGGCTGTTCAGAATGGCGGCATCCATAAAAATAACGGCAACCGCCAAAAATCACGTTTAACCAAGAAGGTAAACGAACTATTGAGTGCATAATAAAGAGGCAGGAACAAAAGTATATTAGCCAAAGGTAAATCCGAACGATAATTCCATTATGATTGGAATAGTTCGGATTTATCTTTTGAGGTATGTTTGAAAATTTGTTGCGAATGATCGACAAACGGAGAAGTCACTTAGTCTTAGATTTGCTTGCTTCCATGCTTTTGTTGGTGAGTGCATGTGGGTCGCTGCGGAAAAATACGCCCTTTCCGGGGCACAGCCTCAACTAACTTTGGCAAGTAAACAACTTGGCAAAGTGGATCTTCGACTTGCGCTGTTCCCCCAGGCGTGTCGCAATTTTCCGCAGTTTAGAATCGTGTTCTCATCAGGTGACAGCAAGGTTAATGAATATCGTTCTATAAGTTCTTTTCTTCCAACAATCAGCACCCCAACATGAGCGGAGGCAGCATACGGAGACCCCTATGGGAACAGCACGAGCAGAAGACCCCGCAGGAAAGAGGTCTTTGCTTTCCGAGGCAGGCTGAGGCCATGCCCATGGAAAGCGCAGTATGCTGCCGGAGCGAATGATCGTACGCAACTAACATCAGAATGGAAGGAAGGCTGACACCACGACAAATTATCACGCGTTCGCAGTCGATATCAACGATGACTAAGGATGTGACTGTTGAAAAAGTAAAATGCTGCAATCCTGCCCTGTAATCGTTCGTCTTTAACATGGAAAGTTTTCATTGTGTCCCAGCCTTTTTTATCCCGCATGTAACTATCAGTAAGCCCCCACTCAAAGGCGCAGCGGGGGCTTACTGATAGTAAATGTTCGATTCTGTTCAACTAACATTCAGCGGGGAAGACGGCCCGCTGAATGAAGTTTCACTTACCATAATATCGTGTCAATTCGTGCAGTAAAAGCTCAAAAGCGAGTTCTTTTTCCATCCTGCCCTGCTTTATGGCTGTATCGGTTTGTGTTAATTGGTCGATGATGCCTTGCAGTCTGGCGATCGTGAATTTTTTTTCCCTTTTACTTGCCATTTTAATCACATAAGGATGTGCTCCAATTTGTTTTTGCATCTGAAATTGGCTATACCCTTTCTGACTTAATAGTTTCACACGTAAAATTGTGCGAAACTGAAACGCAAGCAATGCTGTGAGCCCGATTGGATCTTCCTTCATTTTTTCCAAATCTTTATAAATGGACATAGCTTTATGCAGGTTGCGATCAATCACAGCATCCACAAGCCGTAATGATGAATTCGTTTCTGTATGGGATACCAGATTTTCTGCAATTTCTTTCGTTACAACACCATTTTCTCCGGCATAAGCGGCGAGCTTTGCCAGTTCATTCCTTACCTGATGCAGATTTGTCGATAATTCCGTTTCAAGCATTTCATAGACATCATCGTCAATCGTTATCTTCAAGCTGCCGGCCAGATTGGCAATCCAATTTTTCAGCTCATAGTCCTTAATTGGGTTACATTCTGCGGAAACGCTGTGCTGTTTCAGCATTTTACTTATTTTTTTACGCTCATCAAGTTTATCATAATATGCAGTAAATACGATGACAGAATAATCGACAGGCTGCTTCAGATAATCAGTCAGCATTTCCAGATTATGCTCGAACGGCAGTTTTTCCGGTTTTGTCTTTAAAAATGAGGGGTTATCGGCAATAATCAGTTTGGTACCGCCAAAAAAAGGATATGTCTCGGCATCGGTGATCACTTCCTGAATGGGTGTTTCCTCTAAATCGTATACAGACAAATTTTCATCGGTTTCACCCGCCAATACTGATTTAGTGATATGTTTTGTTATATTTTGTATAAAATAAGATTCCGTTCCATATAATAAATATACTGGTGCAATCTGCTTTTGTTTGACTTGTTGCAATACGTCCATATATGTCATCCGATTCACTCCAATGGGTACGATATAATCAATCGTAAAACGTAATCATTGGAATGGCAAGCAATTTAATATGTAATAAATTCCCGCCAACGGGGAGAGGAATGGCGGGAAAAGTATTGTTTTTAGGAACAGAGGGAAATGGGTTGATTCATTTCCCCCATGATCTATATAAACGTTTAAAACTCAGCCCTAGGAACTAAATTTTAAACGATGTTTGTAGTTATAGCGTAACCTTTATAGCCAAAAGTATAGATGTTAACTCTTTCTAATAACGGTGGTAATTGACTCTAATTTTTTTGAGTCAAAAGTGGATTTTTTTATGTATTTATTTTATACTTGGGACTATATAGGAGGGGTAAAAGTGAACGAATTTGAAAAGGACGTACAGTCAAAAAATAATGATGTTGTCGATTCCATTAAAGGATTTGCATTTTCCTTTATTTTCTTTGTTCTGATTTTTGCCATTGGCGCTGCCATTAATGTTGTTGGGTCCTAATCGGATGATCACTTCATGCTTATAAAGCCGGTTTTCTGACGTTTAAAAAGAGACTGTCTCGGTTCAGTCTCTTTTCGTATGTCAATACAGCCTATGGGAGATATGTGAAAAATGTTCCTTCCGATCTCTTAAAATAATACTGAATCGCCCCGCTTTCATCTGTTCTGAGAATATGAACATTTGCCTCTTTGAGTGATTGAATCACGTCCTTGTGCGGATGCCCATACATATTGTTTTCGCTTGCGGAAATAAGGCCATATACAGGCTGCAGATGCTCTAAAAACATTGGTTCGGTCGACGTATTGCTGCCATGATGTGCAACTTTCAATACATCTGCTCCCAATTCCGGATAAGTGTTTGTCAGCGCTCTTTCCGTGTCACTGCCAATATCACCGGTAAAAAGCCATGTTTTCCCTCCAATTGCTGTATATAGGACGAGCGAATTTTCATTGGCGGATTGCTTATCCCTGGCCGGTGACAAAACGTGAAACACCTGATTGCCGACTGTAATGGTCTCTCCTTGAGCTGTCCGAACAATATTTATTCCATTATTTGTCAATACATCAGAAATTTTTGCGGAAAATGTGTAGTACTCACTTACAATAACATTCTCAATGGACATATCTTCAGCCAGATACTGCAAACTGCCCATATGATCGGTATCTTCATGTGAAATGAACACAGCGTCAATATGTGAAATCCCCCTGGAATATAAATAAGGTTTGATCTTTTGTTTATATACATTTTCTGAGGGCTCATAATCATCATCAAACGTCATTTCCGCTCCTGCATCAATGAACAGAACACCTTTTCGATAAGGCAGTTCTATTACCATTGCATCACCCTGCCCAATATCAAGCATGGTTACATTGCCAACCGGTGAAATGTACGGCTTGATGACAATAATCGTGATCAATGCTGTCAGGCAACAACCAAACTTAAAAGCCTGTTTCAGCTGTTTATACTCCAGCTTTTTCATAAATGTTAAAAACAGAGCATAATATGCGATGACGGCAGCTAACGGAATTGAGCCTACCACCCAGGGTATGTATAACGTCTGATTAATAAATTCGATGGAAGATATAAACAGTTCATGTATATTGACAAATAAACGGTCGGCATATGAAATCAGTGAACCAGCTATTGGAGCCAGCAGTAATATGAAAAACATGAACGGTATGACGAACAGGGTAAAGTATGGAACTACTAACAGATTTAAAAGGATAGAGAGCGGCTGAAACGTGAAAAAATATTCTACTTGGAGTGGTAAGATCATCATTTGGGAAACAAAACTAATGTTCAGCACGGAGAAAAAAGAAACATTGGTTTGAGTCAGCCAGTTTTTGGACAGGAGCAGCCCCAGTGTTACACAGAATGACAATTGAAAGCCAATGTTGTATAGCATATATGGATCAGCTACGATCAGCAGCATAAAAACGATACTAAGTACGTCCGTAACACTGAACTTCCAATTCATTTTACCCGCAAGCAAAAACAATACAACCATTGTGCTTGCACGTAATACAGATGGTTCACCGCCTGCGATCAGCGCGTAACATGGCAGAAAGAAAATTACAGCCCATTGTGCTTTTTCTTTAGTCAGAACATTCAGTTTAACGAAGAAAAAATAGAACAATCCGACAACTAAACCGACATGCAATCCGGAAATGGCCAATAGATGTGACAGATTCCACCGCTGAAATAATTCGATTGTTTCTTCATCAATTTGTGTGTCATCACCAAGGACAAGCGCATTTAACCAGACCGCTGTTCCAGGGCTGATCTCTTCCTGAACGAATTGCACCAGATCAGCACGAAGCTGATAAATGGTATGCATGAATGACGAACCGGTACACGCAAGATCATCCAGTGAATCGAGCACAATCTGATAAGAGATGCCTTGTGACAACAAATAATTCTGATAATCAAACTGCCCGGGATTTCTGCTTGAATCCGGTAACTCCGGCTTTCCATCAATTGTGCATGCTGCACCATATTTCAAATCATGTTCCGTTTCCTGATCTTTTTTGAAATAAACAATAAGAAACCTGTTATCGGATGATTCATCTGTGAATTCAAAAACGATCCTCGACTCCGATTCTGTTATGGGGCTGGCAATTTGACCTGTAAACGCTGATTCGTTTGCTGTGAAAGTTTCATCTTCCGGAGGTTTTTCTAATTCGGGGATATAAGTGTAGGCAAATATGGAGAAGGTTAAGGAAATGAGCACGGTTATTTTCCCTAACCTTTGATCATAATACAAAAATATGAGCCAGAAGAAAAATACAGCCATAAACCATTTGTAATCAAATACGAGCGCTAAAAAACCTATGACAGCACCTAATGCCGGTATATGCCAATATCCTTTCATCTAGCACACCTTATAACTTAAACAATAATTCGGCCTCAGCTTTTAAGGCTTCGTATTTTTCTTTGTCGCTCGTTTGTGTCTTGAGTTCATCCAGCAGCTGACGGATATATGCTTCTTTTTCCCGGTAAAAGGTATCAACAGCTAGGTCGGTCAAAGCCACTTTTTTCGTTTCAATACCGGCATCCGCAAACAGCTCAACAGCATATGGATGATTGTTATAGTCCTCCGCATAGTAAAGTGTTTTAATGCCAGCTTGGATAACTTGCTTACAGCATTGCAGGCACGGGAAATGCGTGACATAAATTTCGGCACCTTCAGTCGGAACACCAAATTTAGCACATTGCAACAGTGCATTAGCCTCTGCATGAATGGTACGGACACAATGCCCGTCAATCACATAGCAGCCTTCATCGATACAGTGAACGCCTCCGGAAACACTGCCGTTATAACCGCCGGCAATGATTCGTTTATCCCGCACAATTGTCGCTCCCACCATTAGTCTCGTACAAGTGCTGCGCAGTGCCAGTAAATGGCTTTGTGCCATAAAATATTGGTTCCATGAGATTCTTTGCATGATCCTTTAACCACCTTTAATCTATCTCATTTTAGTTTACATTCGGTTTTTTTAATCCGTCAATACCATTAAGGAACTTGTATATCATCCTGTAATGATTCAAGCGTCTTTTCACCAACCCCCGACACATTCAGTAAATCATCTTCCGTTTCAAAAAAACCATTTTCATCACGGTATTGAATGATTGCGGCTGCTTTAGACGGTCCAATTCCATTCAGTTGTTCAATTTCTTCCTGTGTTGCACTGTTAATCCGTATTTTAACATGACCATTACTTTCCGATGCAGACATGGACTCCTGTTCACCGGTTTTCGGGATTATAATAATCATTTCATCCTGTACTTTTTGAGCAAGATTTACCATTGTCTCGTCTGCATCGTTTGTGAATCCGCCAGCCATTTGAATCACATCATTGACACGGGAATCAGTTTCAATTTCATATACACCCGGATTTGCGATTTCCCCTTTTACATCCACCATCACGTGTGCAGGAGACGGCTGTTCTTCATTCGATGAAACGGGGGAAGCTTCCGGAACCTCGGCTGACTCAGGGACGGCTTCATCCACATCAACTCGATTCAGGAATAAAAAAGCGCCTATCAGGACAGCAATTACAATTGGAAAAACATACTTTTTGAACGGTTCAAACAATTTGGGGTCACATCCTTTTGAGGGAATCAGAGGTTTCAAGAAGTTGTGTAACAGAATCGCATCTTTAGGCAGGGATTACTGCACGTTACATACAGGGGCAGCGATTGAAGAAGAAATGCGGGAGTATTTTTACCAGTGGATTTGAAAATCTCTCTGCCATAACTATTCGACATCCTTTTGCAAAATCCTCCCTCAAACATAAAACGATCGGAAAAATTATTCCGATCGTTTGACGGCAGTTATAAAAATTCTTTCTGACTGTTCATTAATATCATGATGCTGCAATGAAAAATCACTGGTTATATGCCGGACTTCAAACCCGCTGTCATGTAACAAACGGTCATAAAATGAAATGGGAAAAGTCCGCTGATGGTGCATTTCATCGAAACGGGAATATTTATTACCTTCCGCAATAAAAAATGTTAAATCATGATACATCTCCCCTTGTTCATTCCCCTCCAGACAGTACCATATGTAGGAAACATCGTCACTGACTTCAGCAAACGTCTGGTTCACCAAATCATGCTCAACATGATCAAACGAATGAACATCAAACATAAACAGACCGCCAGGCTTTAGCATGCTGGACACACTTTCAAATACGTGACGAAGTTCTTTTTCCTTTGTTATATAATTCAGCACATCACAGAAACTGATAGCCAGATCCTGATTTCTGATACCAGCCAATGCACGCAGATCCTGCTGTAACCACTGAATCGAGATCTGCTCCGTGTTTGCACGCTGTTCAGCAAGGCTGAGCATATCACTGGAATAATCAACACCGATCATCTGATAGCCAGACCTGGCAAGTCTTGTCGTAATCTGTCCTGTACCGCAGCCCAGATCGACTATTGAATCAACCGACTTCCCGAACTCCTGAATCATTTGTTCGGTGAAAGATGTCCATTTATCATAGGGAGCGTCTTGCATTAGCTGATCATAATAATATGCCATTTGTCCGTAAGCCATCATACCTACCTGCTTCCGGCAATATGGAGTTCAATCCTGGATGCATCGCCCCATAACCGTTCAAGATTATAATAATACCGTTCATCTTCATGAAAAATATGGCAGACAATATCGTCCAAATCAACTAAAATCCAGCGTGCCTGTTCAAAACCTTCCATACGTTTGACATGAATGTCCGTTTCCTCCATTGTCTCCTTAATGGCCCCAGCAATTGCTTGTACCTGACGTTCATTGCTGCCATGGCAAACCAAAAAATAATCAGCCATCAGTGAAACATCCTGCATGTCCAATGCAACAATGTCTTCAGCTCGTTTATCGTCACATGCGTTTGCAATTACTTGAAGGATTTCGTTATTGTCCATGAATTTGATTCCCTCCAGTTATACGTAATGTTAAATCATTGTATGCGTAAAACGTATCCGGATAGACAGTTGCCTGTTTACCGACAAGAAATTGAATCGTATTCCTTAAAGCCATCCAGGCAGCTCGATCCAAATCCGTTTTTGCCGTTTCTCTTACTTCTTGCACACCAGGGAAAGATCTTCCCGGCTCAATATAATCCGCAACAAATAGAATGGTCTCCATTTGACTCATGTTGGCCCTGCCTGTTGTGTGATAATGAATGGCACTCCGGATTTCCGAGTCTGTAACTCCGTATTCTTGTTGTAGGATGACAGACGCTGCAGGACCGTGCCACAATTCATGATGGTAATCAAGTAAATCGTTTGGAAGTTCACTTTCCTTAATGATCTGACTCATTTTATCAAGCGGAAAATACTTCGCGTAATCATGCAAAATAGCTGCCAATTCTGCCTTTTCTGCCTGCACATCATATTTTTCCGCGAGTTCAACAGCAGTGTCAGCCACCCTGAGTGTATGGTCAAATCTTTCCTGCTTAAGATGAGGTTTTACAATATCGATTGCTTCATCTGCCTTCATATAAATGTTTCTCCTTTACGTATGCTTCCACTGACTCCGGCACCATATATTTAATCGACTGGTTATGTGCCAGCATTCTTTTTATTGCAGTTGAGGATATGTCTACAAACGGAACATCCACTTCCACAACCGAATACTCGCTCATCAGTTCAAATCCTTTCCGTTTGACCCCGACAAATGTCACGATATCCACCAGTTCATCAATATCCTTCCAGTTTGGTAAATACTCAACCATGTCAGCGCCAATGATAAAATAGAATGAAGTGCCAGGATGGTCTTTATTTAACAGCTTCATTGTATCAAACGTATACGATTTTCCTAAACGTTTCACTTCAATCGTATCAACTTTGAAATGGGGATTTCCGGCAACTGCTCTTTCTGTCATTGCAACGCGATCTGACGCATCAGCGACAGCCTTTTGTTTATGCGGCGGTTTATGCGATGGCATAAACCATACTTCATCTAGTTTTAACGCCACACGGGTTTGTTCAGCGATGATTAAATGACCAATATGCGGAGGATCAAAGGTACCGCCTAATATGCCAACATGTTTCATAACAAACTCCTTTTTACTGCTTGCTTTACGGAAGCTGGATATGCTTATTCTCTTCCGACTCTTTATATAGCACGATATTATGGCCGATGATCTGAACAATTTCTGCTCCAGTTCCGGCAGCAAGTTTGCTGGCAACGGTATTCTTGTCCTCAAGACAGTTCTGCAAAACACTGACTTTCAGCAATTCTCGCTTCTCCAAAGCTTCTTCTATTTGTCGTATCATATTGTCGTTGACACCTGTTTTGCCAACTTGAAAAATAGGTTTTAAATGGTGTGCTTCGGAACGCAAATAGCGTTTTTGTTTTCCTGTTAGCATGGTTATCTTCCTTCCAATATATTTTGTAGTTGTTGCTCCATGTCGTCAAGCGGTACTTTTTTTGACGTCCAAAGTTCAAATGCATACTGTGCCTGATACAAAAGCATCGTATGACCGTAATGTACAGATGCCCCTTTTTTGCCTGCTTGATGCAAAAATTCGGTTTCAATCGGCTGATAAACAATATCACTAACAATGGCATCTTTACTCATATGTTCCAGTGAAATCACCGTATCACGCACATTTGGTCTCATCCCGACATTTGTCGTTTGAATGATCAAATCATAATAGCTGAGATGATATGCTGCATCTTTTAATGTTATGATGGACGTCTTTGTTTTCCTCCCGCCTGATGCGGCGATGTTTTCTGCACTTGATCGTGTCCGGTTGGCGATATCAATCCGTGTAAAACCTGCTGCTGCCAAACTATGAAAAATTCCGCGGGCAGCACCACCGGCACCGATTAATAATATGCTGCATTGTTTATTTGCAAAAATAGATGGGTAATAATGCTTCAATCCAGTAATATAGCCCGCACCATCTGTATTATAGCCGATCCATTTTTTATTCTGTCTGACAACAGTGTTGACGGCTCCAATCGCTTGTGCCTGTTTATCCAAATGATCCAGATATGGGATGATTTGTTTTTTATATGGAACTGTCACATTAAATCCATCGAACTGACTGCTTTTTATACGCTCTACTTCTTGTTTAAATGAATCATTCGGGGCTATTTCCTCGATAGAATATTCCCCTGCTAGTCCAGCCTTTGTAAGAAACTGCTGGTGAATCCAGGGTGACAGGGAATGTTTAACAGGATAACCGATAAGACCTAATTTATACGCCACTCGAACCCCTCCTATATAAACGACTTTCGTAATGATACATGGACACCTTTCGGACTGTGTGCTGTAACGGTCACATTTCCCCCAGGGACCGTCACCCATCCTAAGCCCGGGAAAACAATATCCATTTTCTCATATTCCAGTCGATATGTATGTTCCGTCAGTTCTGGTATCCTCCGAAGGGTCTCATCGTCAGGTGGTGACAAAAGCCCGCCCCTGTGTTCGTTCAACAGATGGTCGGCATTTTTCAGTTTTGTTCGGTGAATGGACAATTCATTTGAAAAATAGCAAACAAATGATTGCCTTTCCCCTTTGTTAAAATCCATCCGGGCAAGTCCGCCAAAATAAAGGGTCTGCTGATTATTCAGTTGGTAAACCCGTGGCTTGATCTCCTTCTTCGGTGTAACGATTTTCAGATCATTGTCAGAAATATAATGTGCTATCTGCTTCCTGTTGACAATACCAGGCGTATCAATTAAGGCAGCATTCTGATCATCGAGCGGAATTTCGATAAAACCTAACGTTGTTCCAGGAAAATAGGACGTTGTGATCACATTCTCTGTACCCGTTGTTTTTTGGATCAGTTTATTAATGAACGTAGATTTACCCACGTTTGTCGTTCCCACAATATATACATCTTTCTCGTTTCGGTGGTCGTCAATTGCTTGAGTCAGATCAGACATTCCATGGCCCTTTACCGATGAAATCAGATAAACGCCTTCTACGGATATTCCTGCTTCTTTTACTGTTGTCCTCAACCATTTAATCAATTTATTGCGGTTTGTGGATTTCGGCAATAAATCCATTTTATTCGCTGCCAAAATGACCGGTTTATGACCGACAATTCGCGAAAGACTCTTAACCAACGTTCCATCGACATCAAAAATATCAACTAAATGAACGACAAGACCTTCTTTGTCACGAATTTGACTGACCATTTTCAAAAAATCATCATCTGACATGGAAACGTCCTGTATTTCATTATAATGTTTAAGACGAAAGCAGCGTTTGCATAAAATCGTTTCTTTATCAAGTGCTGCATTTGGTGTATACCCTGCCCTGTCCGGAAAAGAAGTTTGGATATGAACACCACAGCCCTGACAAATTATTTCTTCCATTCTCATTCCTCCCAGGTTATCTTGCCTTTTTTACGCATATAACTTAAAATTCGCCGTTCAATTTTCCGATTAAATCTGGTGACTCTTCCATCGGTCTGAACGATTGGTACAACCAGTATGGTATAGAAACCTGCAAAGTTTCCGCCAAGTACATCTGTCAAAACCTGGTCACCTATTACGACAATTTCATCTTTGTTCAGATTCATTTCTTTGGCAGCCTGTTTAAATGCTTGTCTCAAAGGTTTTCTGGCACTGAAGACAAATGGGGTATCGAGCGGTTCGGAAAAAATTTTCACCCGCTCCCATTTATTATTTGAAATAATCGTCACTTTAATATCATGTTCTTTCATCCACCTGAACCATT
Organism: Lentibacillus halodurans; assembly: GCF_900112045.1. Lineage (GTDB taxonomy): Bacteria > Bacillota > Bacilli > Bacillales > Amphibacillaceae > Lentibacillus > Lentibacillus halodurans. The sequence continues at coordinate 83,207 of NZ_FOJW01000001.1, read as the reverse complement.
CAATAACTTCCGGGGTTGCGTCTGCAACATCCCAGGCTACAAGTGTATTATCCAAATCAGTAATAATACCTTTAATACGTTTTTCCTTCAACGCTTCAGGATGAATATCAAAAATACTCTTTACATGTTCATTTGGCAACAAGTATCTCAACAACCGTTACACCTCTTACACTTATATTGGAAATGTCCCTCTTATGTAAATATCCACAATGAAAAATGACAAACTGCATAACAACTACTAATTATAACTTAATCCTATAATAACTTTCCATCATAATAAAAGAAATATCATACGAAAAAACCTTTAAGTGACAATGAATTATGCAAAGAAACGTTCGACATTTTCTTTCATTTTTCGATGTGTGGATAACTTTATACACAAAATCCACAGTGAAACATCAACATTTTTCGCCCTTTTTAACGATTTATGCACAAGTTATCTACAACCATTTGTAGATAACGATTATCTTGTTCTGTTACCTATTTCGTGATAAATTATTAACCATCAACATGATTTACAGTAAGTTGTTCAAAAAGTTAGGAGGGCTATAGTCATGGAATATTTATCTGATGAGTTGTTGCTGGAATCCTATTACAAAGCAAATGAATTAAACTTAAGCCCCGACTTTATATATTTAATTGAAAAAGAAATTCAGAGAAGACGTTTATCAGACAAAATAAAATCGTATAATTGAAAGTTTTGTGAACAACGCCCCCGATCAATCAAATTGGTTAGGGGTTTTTTATTTTCTCATGACCCGTATTATGATAAGCTATCGTTGATAACATTATATGTTATACATAAACTACTGAATAGCCCTGGTATAAAAGGTTTTCCCCAAACTGTATGAATCTGCCCGTAATCTATATAGGAGGACTACAATCAAATGATATTTACAGTGCTAATCCCACTTCTGCTAGCTTGCTTTATTCCATTCATTAGTAGGTTCAAACAGAAAATACATACAGGTGTTTTTGTATTCTTTGTTCCTTTTGCCATATTTCTTTACTTTATCCAATTTACTGGTACAGGATTTGAATCGATACAGCATACATATAATTGGATTCCGTCACTCGGGATAAATCTCGATTTCCACCTTGATGGTCTGAGTCTGCTCTTTGCCCTGCTGATAAGTGGAATAGGGGCTCTCGTTGTTTTATATTCGATCTACTACCTTGATCGCAGTGAAAATCTTGGGCATTTTTATGTCTATTTGCTGATGTTCATGTCGGCGATGCTCGGAATTGTCTTATCGGATAATGTTTTTGTGCTTTATACATTCTGGGAATTAACCTCCATTTCATCATTTTTACTGATTGGTTATTGGCATTTTAAAGAAAAATCGAGATATGGTGCATTAAAATCAATGATGATCACCATTTTTGGCGGCTTAAGCATGTTCGGCGGCTTTATTCTGTTATCAGTCATTTCCGGTACAACAAGTATACAAGTAATGATCGCAAATGCTGATATGATACTGAATCATCCATATATGCCGCTTGCTCTTGGCTTCATCTTATTGGGAGCTTTTACGAAATCGGCTCAATTCCCCTTTCATATCTGGCTGCCAGATGCCATGGAAGCACCGACGCCTGTCAGCGCGTATCTCCATTCAGCAACAATGGTTAAAGCTGGACTCTATTTAGTTGCACGTTTTTCACCGGTGTTTGCCGATTTCGAGTGGTTTTTCATCATTGTCAGTCTTGCAGGTATCATAACACTTTGCTGGGCATCCTATATGGCCGTCCATCAGACAGATCTTAAGGCAATTCTAGCCTTCTCTACTGTCAGTCAATTAGGTATGATCATGGCAATGCTTGGCTTTGGTACAAAAGCTGCTGTTTTTGCAGCGGTTTTCCACATTTTGAATCATGCCACATTCAAGGGCAGCCTGTTTATGGTAGCAGGTACTGTTGATCATGAAACGGGCACACGCGACATACGTAAATTGGGTGGCTTGTTTACCTTTATGCCAATTACTGCAACACTTGCTCTGTTTGGAACGTTTTCCATGGCTGGCATACCTTTGCCGTTCCTAAATGGGTTTTATAGTAAAGAACTGTTTTTCGATTCGACACTCGACTTAAGGGAAGGAATGAATGCGACTGCCAGTTTCCTGGCCGAGGCTATCCCATATTTAGCCGTGTTCGGAAGCATCTTTACGTTTGTTTATTCCCTTTACTTTTTGTTTGGAACGTTCGGCGGAAAAACACAGGTTGACAAACTGGCCAAGAAACCGCATGAAGCACCGTTTGGCATGCTGATATCACCGGCAATCCTTGTGCTCGGGGTTATTCTGATCGGCTTGTTCCCTAACGCTTTCAACGGAACATTTATCGCCCATGCGGCAGAAGCTGTGTACGGCGGCGACATTGTAAAAGACATTCATTTCTGGCATGGATGGGACTCAACGGCCTTCCAAATGTCCCTCGCTGTTGTGGGTCTCGGTGCTATCCTGGCTGTCACACGAACGAAGTGGAACGGTGTTTACCAGGTACTTCCGGGTACATGGAGTGTCAACAAAGTTTATAATTCGTTCATGGAAAAACTGGATATCTATTCAAGAAAAATGACTACATTCTATATGACCGGCTCACTAAGACTTTATATGGCGCTCATTTTAAGTACCATTCTGATCGTTACTGCCGGATTTATGCTGGCTACAAACGGTTTTACGATTGATTTCAGCAACCTGGCGCCGGTAAGTATTATTGAGGTGGCTGTCGTACTGGTCATCATTGCTGCAGCTATTGGTACGGTATTTGCGAAGAAAAACCTGGCAGCCATATTGATTGTTGGTGTGGCCGGGTACGGTGTAGCACTTCTGTTTGTCATTTATCGGGCGCCGGATTTAGCATTGACGCAATTAGTGGTAGAAACTGTCTCGGTAGCTCTGTTTCTGCTCTGTTTCTATCACCTGCCCAATCTCAAAAAACGAAACGATCCGCTCCGTACCAAAATGACAAATGCTATCATTTCGGTTGGCTTTGGTGCAATGGTGACACTGATCGGAATTTCTGCACATAGCAGTGATTGGTTTGGAACGATTTCTGATTACTTCCTGGAAACATCATATAAACTTGGTGGTGGGAACAATGTGGTCAACGTTATCCTGGTCGATATGCGTGGTCTTGATACACTATTTGAAATAGCTGTTCTAGGTATTGCCGCACTTGCTATTTACACCCTCATTAAATTTAAGACAGACAAGGGGGGAAAATAAGTGGAATTTATCATTTTGATCCTGGCAGGCGTATTATTTGCTACAGCCATTTATAATCTGCTCCAAAAACAGCTGCTAAGGCTGGTCATAGGTTCTGTGCTGCTCTCACATGGTGCACACTTGTTCATCCTGACAATGGGAGAATTAAAAAGAGGCAATCCGCCAATCCTGACTGATGGTGTCAATGACTATTCCGATCCATTGCCACAAGCACTGATTTTAACATCGATTGTCATTAGTTTTGGCATTACCAGTTTACTTTTAGTTCTTGCTTACCGTGCAGCAAACGAAAACAATACCGACAATATGGAGCAATTAAGGGGTAACGACAATGAGTAATTTTGCAGTTTTACCAATCATCATTCCATTAATAGCGGGCATTATTCTCGCTTTTTTCCCAAAAAAATTAACACTGGTGCGCACACTTTCGAAAATTTTTATGATCGGCAATCTTGCTGTTGTAAGCTACATAGCTTGGAATGTATTTCACCATGGATCTGTTATACTTGAAACCGGTGGATGGACTGCACCATATGGGATCATCCTGATCGCTGACGAGTTGTCCATTCTCCTGATTTTAACAACCAATATCGTTGCGGCAGCATGTGCCTTTTATGCGCCATACTCCCTATCAGACAGAAAAGAGCAGTTTTACTTTTATTCATTCTTTTTCTTCCTGATATCAGGTGTTTCAGGTGCTTTTCTGACGGGAGATCTCTTTAATATGTTCGTTTTCTTTGAAGTGCTGTTAATGTCATCTTATGCATTAATAGTTTTGGGCGGGGATAAAGTGCAGCTCCGGGAATCGGTTAAATATGTATTCATCAACCTCTTCTCGTCCATGCTGTTCGTAACGGCTATAGCCTTTATATACGGTGCACTCGGAACGGTCAATATGGCACAGATCGCACAGCGTGTACAGGAAGTTGACCAACAAGGGATCCTGACAACCGTCGGAATTCTTCTCTTTTTTGTATTTGCAACGAAAGCAGCGCTGTTCCCTTTATATTATTGGATGCCAAATTCCTATGCCGTGCCAAATCCGGTCATTTCAGCTTTATTTGGTGCTCTGCTTACGAAAGTTGGGATCTATGCGATTATCCGTGTATTTTCATTAATTTTTGTACATGAGACCGAACTTACCCATGAAGTTTTTATATGGATTGCCGGATTATCGATGTTATTTGGTATATTTGGCGCATTATCGACCAATAATATAAAATTGATTATCGCTTACAATATTATTCCTGCCATCGGTTTTATCCTGATGGGGCTTGGTGTGTTTAACCAGGATGCCCTCAGCGGATCCATCTACTATTTAGTACATGATATGCTGATTAAGACAAGTTTGTTCCTGCTTGCGGGAACGATTGCTTACGCTGCCGGCACATCTGATTTACGTAAATTCAGTGGTCTGATCCACTATTATCCATTCCTGGGATGGATGCTGTTTGTTTCAGCGTTTGTTCTTGCCGGTATTCCCCCTTTCAGCGGCTTTATTGGCAAACTGTTATTATTAAAGGGCGCACTGGCCGGTGAAGAAATAGCCATTGTCATAATCGCTTTACTCTCCAGTCTGCTGATTCTTTATTCCGTTGTGAAGATTTTCATCAAAGGATTCTGGGGGGAAAAAGATGAATCATTCAAGCCTAAATCTATCAAAGGACGGACAGCTCCGATTGTTGTGTTATTAGCTCTTTCCATTTTTATGGGTATTGGGGCAGAATTTATTTACCCGACAATCGAATCGATTTCCGCGTATTTGCTTGACCCGGAAAATTATATAAACGCTGTAATGAAGGAGTAGTGCTTTATGACATTTCAAATTGTTATTAATTTGATCATTGCGGTCATGTGGATGTTCCTGAGTGAGAGTTATACCGTATCCAGCCTTATTACCGGATACATACTTGGCGTACTTTTACTGCTTCTTTTGAACCGTTTTATCCCGGATACATTTTATTTAAGACGCATCTTTAAGATTGCCGGGTTAATTGTACTGTTCATAAAGGAATTGATTTCGTCCAACTTCAGTATTGTGAAACTTGCATACAAAAAAAATCCTGAATTCGAACCGGGAATTTTTGCTTTACCGACAGAATTAACGAGCAATTGGGAAATCACGCTCCTTGCCAATCTGATTTCCCTGACACCTGGAACGCTGTCAGTTGCAGTATCGCACGATAATACACATTTGTATATTCATGCCATGAACATCGATGACATTGATGAAACAATCGGTTCCATCAAAAATACGTTTGAAAAAGCGATCATGGAGGTGACACGATGAGTAATCTTTTGTCCATAACCAATTCTATAGTTGAAATTGTAACAATCATTAGTGTGGCTGCCATTTCCGTTTCGCTGCTTCTATTACTTTATCGGGTCATGGCCGGTCCCACAAATGCTGATCGTGCAGTAGCACTCGATTCTATTGGTATGAATATGATGGGGCTGACAGCATTAATGGCCATCATCATTCCGACGACAAAATTAAACGACGTCATTTTATTGATTGGAATTCTTCTATTCATCGGAACGCTGGGTATAGCGAAATATCTGGAAAAGGGTGTTATTATTGATAGAAATTTGGATTGAGATTATTTTAAACATCATCATTGCCATTTTTTTGCTCTCGGGAGCATTTTTCCTATTATCGAGCTCAATCGGGGTTATACGTTTTCCCGACGTTTATACGAGACTTCATGCAACAACAAAAGCAGCTACACTTGGGATATCAGGTTTACTAATTGGAGCCTTTTTATTCATGTATATCCAGCATCATATTGTCAGCGGAAAGCTATTATTGGCGATCGTGTTTACGTTGATAACTTCTCCTGTTGCAGGACATATGATTTCTCGAGCAGCCCACCGGATTGGTGTCAAACCCGTTACAAAAAACAGAACCGATGAATATGAAAAAGCCATCCAAAAACAGAAACAACACCAGAAGTGAAGCGGCTCTTTACCGGGTCGCTTTTTTCTTGGCGTCAGAAGGATAAAAAGTGGGGGAACTCGATGAAAGCTGGGTTTTCTATCAGTTGTTAAAACCGATTGATTTATCCCTCTGCCACATTTTCGGAAGCTGGCGGTGAAAACAGAGTGGGTACAAGGGTTTTTATAAATCGGACAGACACAAAAACGGCATCTCCTTCATACAGATGATATATAGGCAATAGCCCAGCCGCTATCTTAAGGAGGTGTATGTATTTGTCAGGCATTTTAAGCTTTCTTGCCCTGCTGATCAAAGAAGCGCTTTTTTTTGTCTCCTATGTTAAAAACCACGCGTTCCCCCAACCATTGCCCCCGGAAGATGAAGCTAAATACATCAGGCAAATGCAGGAAGGTGACGAGGAAGCCCGAAATAAACTGATCGAACATAATTTACGGCTTGTCGCGCATATCGTCAAAAAATTCGAAAATACTGGAGAGGATATGGAAGATCTTATTTCAATCGGAACAATCGGATTAATTAAAGGCATTGAAAGTTACTCATCCGATAAAGGAACCAAACTGGCCACTTATGCAGCTCGATGCATTGAAAACGAAATATTAATGCATTTGCGCGCACTGAAAAAAGTAAAAAAAGATGTTTCCCTTCATGATCCAATTGGTCAGGATAAAGAAGGAAATGAAATTAGCCTGATTGATATTCTGGAAGCTGAAAATCAGAATATTATTGAATACATTCAGCTGAATATGGAAATCGAAAAGATGAATGATTACTTATCCATTCTTGACAGCAGGGAAAGAGAAGTGATTTTATACCGTTACGGATTAAATAACTACAAAGAAATGACACAAAGAGAAATTGCCAAAATGCTTGATATTTCGAGAAGTTATGTATCGCGTATTGAAAAACGGGCTCTTATGAAGGTATTTCATGAGTACTACCGAAAAGAATATAAGCAGGAGTAGCGTACGGGTGAACAACACCCGTACGCTACTCCTGCTGTTTTATTTTAATATGGTGTGTCCGGATATGGAACCAGCCAGCCATGATTATTGCAGCAAATGATAGGACAGACAATCCCTTTCCATCCGGGGAATAGTGAAAATATGTGTTAATAATAGCTCCCATATATAAATAGGTGCCTAATATTAATAGTGTTACGGCAAAACGATGATAATCCTTCAACTTTGATTCCAATTTCTTTTCTTGAGCTTTCATATGACTCCCCTCCCTGTAATCAAATCATAACACATGAGATGATCGTCATCGGGAGGTAAATCATGGATAACAGGATAGACTAAAGGGTCTCGGCCATTTTCAAAATCAAACTTGCTGCATTTTTTGCCGCTGTTTCCAGGAATGTGTCAAACGAAATGGATGACTGTTTTCCAGCGATATCGGATAAGGCCCGGATAACTACAAAAGGGGTTTCATATTGATAACACACTTGTGCGATTGCTGCCGCTTCCATTTCCGCTGCCATCATGGTTGGGAATTTTTTCCTAACCTCATCAACCTTTTCAGGATCTCCCATAAATGAATCACTTGTGGCAATCATCCCTTCATGGTAATGAACACCCAATTGTGCAATCGCTTGTCCTGCGTTGGCAACTAAATCAGTATCAGCTGCATACATGGCAGGCATGTCCGGTACTTGTCCATATGCATAACCAAACGCTGTAACATCTACATCATGATGAACTACTTGTGTTGAAATCACAATATCTCCAACGTCCAAATCACTGGCAAATCCACCGGCAGAACCGGTGTTAATGATTAGTGCCGGACTGAATCGCTCGTGTAAAATAGTGGCTGCCATCGCTGCATTTACTTTTCCAATTCCGGATTTAAGCAATACAACATCACGTCCTGATAATTTCCCCTGGACAAATAAACAATTTACAACTTCTGTTTCCTCTTTATCTGTCATATTTGTCCGTAATAGAGCTATTTCTTCATCCATTGCTCCGATAATGCCTATGGTCATATGACGACCTCCATTATTGATTGCTTTATTTATTCAAATCGCTCTTTTTGATCATTCTCTTTCAGTCTTTCCACTTTTGTCGGCTGCCAGCCTTCATTCGGAACCCATGTATTATAAACGCGATAAATCTCAGATTCATCCGCATTTGAAACGGTATTGATGACTTTTTGATCACCATTGCGTTCAATCCACCACATCGTGAAGTTAGCCTCATCAAGCCCGGTGGCGGATGCAACTGCTTTCCGCATCTCCTGTCTGTCTTGTGAGCCGTCATTGTAATTAATCGTGTGCGGTTCAGACTGCTCTGTCCCAACAGGCTGCCAATCACCGGTATAAGCCTCGATCACATTATCATCAGACGGTTCAACCTGTTCTGTAGTCACTTCCTCGCTGTTTTCCTCTTCTGAATCTGATTCATCTTCAGAGCCTGTCCCATTATTAGAATCGTTTGCTTCAGTGTCAGTATTATTTTCCGCAGAATCGTCCTGTTCTTCCGGTGTTGAATCGGAATCTGCCTCATCACCCTGTGATGACCCATCGGCAGTTTGTTCTGTCTGATTATCATCTGTTTTATCGGCTTCATCATCGCCGCCAAAAATAAGCATACCCAACAACACAATAATTAGAATGCTTGCCACCACAATCAATATCGATAGAAGTTTCGTGTTTTTTCTTCTTTTTTCAAACTTGTTAACACGTGAGGTTGGCACAGGTTAATCCCTCCTATATACGATCATCTATTATAGTATCATATTTTTTAAAGGATGTTATATGACAATTTACCGATTTTGGATTATATAAACCTTAGAAATACTCAAAGCTCCCATTTTCTATCACCCATGTAACGGCAGGAAGATATACGCTGTAAATGCCTGAACGCGGTATGGCCCGCTAAATTCGCCTCGTCCTCCATCCCACTGAGTGACGTTTTGGATTACATCGAATGCCAAAGTTTTTTCCTATGCATTAATTCCTGAAAGATTTTAATCTTCCTAAAATGCAAAAAGAAGCTATAAGTTCAACTATAGCTTCTCTGTGATTATTTGCATCCAAAATATACATTGTGAGTAAATTACGGTATGTTATTCAACTTTCTCAATTCTTACCAGAATATCCCCGCCTGGTGTTGATACAGAAACTTCGGAACCTACCTCTTGGCCGATCAGGCTTTTCGCCATAGGAGAGTCGTTCGAAATCTTTCCTTCAAATGGATCAGCTTCAGCGCTGCCAACAATTGTATAGGTCTCTTCATCTCCATCGGGAAGCTCTTTAAACGTCACAGAACTCCCTAATGAAACAATATCGGGATTTTCGGTATCATTTTCAATGATGACAGCATTGCGAATCATTTTTTCCACTTGGGATATACGTGTTTCAACAAATGCCTGTTCATCTTTGGCTGCATCATACTCGGAATTCTCGGAAAGATCGCCAAATCCGCGTGCAACCTTGATACGCTCCACTACTTCCTGTCTTTTTTCCGTTTTTAAGTATTGCAGTTCCTCTTCCAGTTTATCTTTCCCCTCTTCTGTCATGTAATAACTTTTCTCTGTAGCCATGAACTCATACACTCCTTTTATCCTCAGTACTGCCTGGACGAAATAACGTCATTAATACTAAAAACTACTATGGCAGATTTATTTTATATTTTCAATACTTTAGTATGATAATTTTTGTTGATTTGCCGATAAAATTTTTTCAATTTTTGTCGCCATGATATCAATGGCTACGTGATTTTGGCCGCCTTCCGGGATGATAATATCCGCATACCTTTTCGTTGGTTCTACAAACTGCAGATGCATTGGCCGGACATTATTTTCATATTGGTCAATGACAGAGTCCAATGTTCTGCCCCGCTCCTTAATATCCCTTAATAGTCTGCGAATAATACGGACATCCGCATCCGTATCAACAAATACTTTGATATCCATTAAGTCAACCAGTCGCTGATCTTCCAGGATCAATATACCCTCCAGGATGATCACTTCCTTAGGCTCAACTGTGATCACCTCATTTGATCTGGTATGCATTTTATAATCGTAAACAGGTTTCTCAACTGACTGATGATTCATCAAATCTTGGATATGACTGATTAATAAATCATTGTCAAAAGCCAATGGATGATCATAATTCGTATTCAATCTTTCTTCAAACGGTAAATGGCTTTGATCTTTATAATAGTAATCCTGTTCAATGACAAGAATTGTTTTGTCCTGGAAGCGCTGGCAGATGGAGCGTGTTACGGAGGTTTTTCCACTTCCACTACCGCCGGCAACACCAATAACAACTGGTTTTTCAGGCATGAACGATAGCTCCTTTCCATCATTGTTTTGTACTGATCGCAATTCCATCCCCAATAGGGACAATTGTTGTTGTAAAATCCGGATGATTCATAAGCCAGTCGTTATACGTGCGAATTTTCCCTGCAATTGTCTGATATCTTGGGTGCTGTTTCTTAGTGTCTGCCACATACCCTTTAAACAAAACATTATCGGATAATACGTATCCGCCTTCTGTCAAAAGCGGAGTGGATAGTTCAAAAAAGCGCTGGTACTTTCCTTTAGCGGCATCAATGAGTACCAAATCAAATGTGCTGTCTGTCATCATCTGAAGTTCTTCTAAAGCATCCCCATATATGACGTGAATGTGATCCTGTTTATTTGCATTTCTGATATTCCGGATTGCCTGATGATAACGCTGCTCATCTTTTTCAACCGTTATGATTTCTGCTTCCGGATTAGCCTGCAGCATCCTTAACGCTGAATATCCGATAGCTGTACCAATTTCTAAAATTCGGTCCGGTTTTGTCAATCGAATTAATTGCTTCACAAAGTTCATACCTAACGGGTCCATAATGGGAACATCATCTTCGGCAGCAGTCCGCTCTAGTTCATTAACCCAATTATCCTCGGCAGGCAATGACTGCATGAGGTAGTTTGTTAATATCTCATTCATTCGATCACTCTTTTCCATAACAGGCATGAGAAAATGGGCTTCCACAAATTCTTATAGTGAAGCCTTTGTTTTTCTTCGTAGTTCATCCTTATTTCAGCGTTATTAAAAAACGGAAAATGCGGAAATATCTTTATAGCCGCACTTTCACTTTTTCTTAATTTATATACTGATCTTTTAACTTATTATGTTCTTCATTTGTTTCCGAGTAGTGGATATTGCCTTCATCGTCATGCAAAAAGTATAAATAATCCGATTCTTCCGGATTAACCGCTGCTTCCAATGATGTTTGGGCAAAATTTGATATCGGACCAACAGGAAGTGAATGAACATGGTACGTATTATAAGGAGATTCCACTTCCAAATCCTCCGTTAATATTCTGTCTTTGTGTTCTTCAAGTGCATATAGTACTGTTGGATCAGTTTGCAGCGCCATTCCTTCCTCAATCCGGTTATAAAACACACCAGCAATCCTATACCGCTGTTTTTCAGAGCTAGCTTCATTTTCAACGATTGATGCCATCGTCAATGCTTCATGTACTGATAATTCTTTTGATTCAATTTCATCCATATAAGGTGTGACAACATCAGCCGTTTTTTCAAGCATTCGGTTAACCACAGTATCGACAGTTGGTTCCTCGTTATAAAAATGGTACGTAGACGCAAACAAATATCCTTCCAATGGTGTTCTGATTTCCGGGTTCAACAAATCATTCGTTAATATGGCTGGGTAAGTATTGATTAATGATTCAATATAATTCGGGTCATTTACCTTATTCAAAAATTCCTCTTTGCTGAATGGCAGTTCACTTGCATATATTTCTGCTATTTCATCAATGGTTTTTCCTTCAGGTATAGTAATGGTATATAAAGGATCTTCCATCACTCTTCCTTTTTGGAGCGCATCTGTTAATGCATCAATATTCATCGAAGGGGAAAAGGTATATTCACCCGCCTGAAAATCAGTTTCATTTTTAAATTTTGTATAGAAATGAAAGACAGTGCTATCTTTGATAATACCATTTTCTTCAAGAATGGATGCAATATCGGATGTAGAGGAACCCATTGGAATTTCAATGTTAATATCCTCATCACTGTCAGGGTCGACAGGCTGCAATGCGGATTTAATATACAAATAACCCGATATACTGCCTATAGTCAAAATTAGAACCAGTGAAATGATAATCACTGCAGCAATTTTCCGGACCATTTTCGCATCCTCACTGCGCTTGAACAGGTTATTCTTATAACTGCCTGAGGTTTTCTTTTTGGACATTCGACTCCCCCCTTCACCCGATATATTATACTAAAAAACATGATAAGAATCTATCATGAAACTATTTACAGTGAATCTTCAGTCAGTCGCCAGTCTTGTCCACTGTTCATAAACATATCTGACATTTACGACGCGCAGGACGTAACTTCAGCCTGCCTGCAGTTGATCCCAGCTTAAAAAGGGAACTGGCCGTTACATGCGAGATAAAAGAAAAGCTGATACCCATCAAGATACCAGCTCATTACAACCGATTCTATCTTCATTCGTTGTTTTCTTCATCAATCAGTGTATGAAGCATTTCTTCAACCATTTCCCATTCTTCATCAGAATCGATCGGAAATAGGGAAAGGTCATCGTCATTCTTTTCCTGTTCTTCATATCGGAATGCGTAGACCTCAACTTCTTCGTCTTCTTGTTGTTCAGCCGGTACAACAGCTAAATAGGAATGACCGGTCTGATCAACATCAAACGTGAACAATACTTCAAAAAGATGTTCTTCTCCACTTTCATCAGGTATAATAATTCGCTCATTTTCTTCCAGTGCCATGACTACACTCCTTTTTATGTTTTTTGATCCAGATAACTTTGCAAAATCATGACCGCTGCCATTTTATCAATAACCTTTTTTCGCTTTTTTCTGCTCATATCTGCCTCAAGTAAAACGCGCTCAGCTGCTGCGGTCGTTAAACGTTCATCCCAAAGCACTGCCGGTATTTTATGAATTGCCTCAACATGTGCTGCATATACCTTAGATGCTTCTCCACGTTCGCCGATTGTTCCATTCATATGCTTCGGCAATCCAATAACAGCTTTCCCAATAGCATGTTCTTCTATAATTTGTTTTAAATGTTCATCAGCGGAATAAATATTCTCTTCATGCCAATTGATTGTTGTAAGACCTTGTGCAGTCAAGCCCAGCGCATCACTCACAGCAATGCCGATTGTTTTAGAACCAACATCCAATCCAATTACTTTCATTTAACTATCCTTCTGATGTTCCTCGAGGTAAAACTTCACAACTTCTTCAATGACCTCGTCCCGTTCAACTTTACGAATCAAATTCCGTGCATCGTTATATCTTGGGATATACGCAGGGTCACCTGACAGTAAATAACCGACAATCTGATTAATCGGATTGTAGCCCTTTTCTTTAAGAGCGCCGTGGACTGTCAGCAAGATCTCTTTTATATCATGATCAAAAGGTTCTTCCGAAAAATTAAATTTCATTGTTTTATCAATAGAGCTCATCGTGACACCTCATTCCACATGTTTTAGAGGATGTTCAAAAAGTCCGGTAAACTCCTTTTTGAACACGCACTTTTACTTTATTTTCTATTCTAACATGTTTGTCGTTCATATTATATCTTTTTTAACAGATAGAATACAGGTTGTTTATTCTTTTAAATAATTTGTAACATATTGACGCACCATGTTAAGTGCTTCATTTATTTTTTCCGGGTTTTTACCGCCTGCCTGTGCCATATCCGGACGGCCGCCACCACCGCCGCCGCATATTTCAGCAGCTTGTTTAATCAAATTGCCTGCGTGCAGACCTTTATCTGTCAAATCTTTTGTTACACCCGCAGCTAATTGCACTTTTTGGTCATTCGCTGCTGCGAGCAGCATAACACCTGAATCGAGTTTTTGCTTCAAATTATCCACCATGTTCCGGAGCTGATCCATGTCTTTTGCACTGACCTGTTGAGCCAGTACTGTAATGCCATGAACTGTCTCACTGTTTTCGATGATAGAAGATGCTTCCTGATTGGACAGTTTGGCATTTAACGATTCATTTGCTTTTTCCAATGATTTAATTTCCTCATATAAACCCTCGACACGTTCAGCCACATGAACATCAGTCGTTTTCAGTAAATTGGCTGTTGTCTGCAATATATCCAGTTTCTCGTTGACATACCAGTATGCCTGTTTGCTTGATACAGCTTCAATTCGTCTCGTACCAGCGCCTATACCGGTTTCCGAGATGATTTTGAATAATCCGATTTCGTCTGTGTTCCGGACGTGACATCCGCCGCACAGCTCAATGCTGTAATCCCCGATCTGAACAACTCTGACAATGTCACCATATTTTTCCCCAAATAAAGCCATTGCACCCATTTTTTTAGCATCTTCCAGTTTTTTATGATCGATTGCAACAGGCAGTGAACCCCATATCTTTTCATTGACTTTTTGCTCAATCTGGTTCAACTCTTCCTGATTCACTGAATTGAAATGGGAAAAATCAAACCGTAATCGATCCGGCGTTACAAGTGAACCTGCCTGATTGACGTGGTCGCCGAGCACATCTTTCAACGCTTGGTGCAGCAAGTGTGTCGCTGTATGATTTTTCACAATTGCGTTTCGAAAAGCTCCTTCCACAGCTGCTTTTACATTTTCCCCGGTACGGAAGGTTCCTTCTTTCACTCGGATTCTCTGAACGTTTTGTCCTTTTGGAGCCTGTTGGACATCCTCAACATATGCAGAAGCATTATCAGTATAGATCCAGCCATTGTCAGCAATCTGTCCGCCGCTTTCGGCATAAAATGGTGTTTCTTTCAGGAACACAAGTACATCATCACCTGCTGTGGCAGTATCGGCAAATTCTTTCCCATTCACAATCACTTCAATGGTTGTATCTGTTTCCAGCTGATCATAGCCGACAAATCTGCTGTCTGCTTCCACCTCACTTAGCACGCCATCCTGAACTTGCATTGAGTCTACTTTTTGCCGGGCACTTCTCGCTCGTTCACGCTGCTTTTCCATCTCGTGTTCAAAGCCCTGTTCGTCAATGGCGAATCCGTATTCAGCAACATATTCCTCTGTAAGTTCTTTTGGAAATCCATACGTATCATAAAGTCTGAACACTTCTTCACCGGGAAAAACATCACTTCCTGATTGTTTTTCCTTTTCGATAATAGTACTCAGTATTTCCAGACCATCGTTCAGGGTTTCGTGGAATCGCTCTTCCTCCACTTTAATCACGTTTTCGATATATTTATGCTGTTTGAGTACTTCCGGATAGAAATCATTCATTATCTCGCCAACCGTCGGAACAAGTTTATACATAAATGGTTGGTTTATGCCGATATGTTTGGCAAAGCGGACAGCTCTGCGCAGTAATCTGCGTAATACATAGCCTCTTCCTTCATTCGATGGAAGCGCTTTGTCACTGACAGCAAACGTCACGGTACGGATATGGTCGGCAATAACTTTAAATGCTGTGTTATCTGCTGTATTTTCCCCATATGTTTTACCGGATATTGATTGTGTTTTGCGGATGAGCGGCATAAACAGATCTGTTTCAAAGTTTGTCGGCACATCCTGAATGACTGACACCATTCGTTCAAGACCCATACCCGTATCAATATTTTTCTTTGGAAGCGGGGTATACGTGTCGTCAGGATTATGATTGAACTGCGAGAAGACCAGATTCCATATTTCCAGATACCGTTCGTTTTCACCGCCTGGATACAGCTCAGGATCAGTTGGGTCATTTCCATAACTCTCACCGCGATCATAAAAAATTTCTGTATTTGGTCCACTTGGTCCTTCGCCGATATCCCAGAAGTTCTCTTCAAGCCGTATGATCCGCTCTTTCGGAATTTGAATATTATTGAGCCATATCTCGTATGCTTCATCATCCTCGGGGTGAACGGTTACAGACAGCAGTTCTGGATCAAATCCAATCCACTGTTCATGTGTTAAAAATTCCCAGGCATACTCGATGGCTTCTTTTTTAAAATAGTCACCAATTGAGAAGTTGCCTAGCATTTCAAAAAATGTATGGTGTCTTGCCGTAAAACCTACATTTTCAATATCGTTTGTCCGAATTGATTTCTGTACATTAACAAGACGCGGGTTTTCCGGGATAACCCGTCCATCAAAGTATTTCTTCAGCGTCGCAACACCGCTGTTGATCCACAACAAGGTCGGATCTTCATGGGGCACCAGTGAAGCACTCGGTTCCACCTGATGTCCTTTTTCTTTAAAAAAGTCCAAAAACATTTGCCGTACTTGTGCTGATGTTAACTGTTTCATGATTTGACCTCCAACATTTTTTCATTAAAAAAATCCCCTCTCTATATTTGCTTTAGAGACGAGACTGTTTCGCGGTACCACCCTAATTATGAATGAAAAACGTCATTCATCACTCAGCATGATAACGGTATTAAACCGACGGGGATTAGCCGTACTCAGGTTTAGCTTTCCATGACTCAACATTCGGGATCCCTTCCAGCCTGCGGAAATCCCTCTCTATTAAAGGCTGTTCAAAAAGTCACCAAATGATCAGCAGCACATCTCCCTGCCAGCAATAGAGAACTTCTGCTAAAGCCGTTTACCACAGAACACGGCAAAATCAGGAGAGGTTCTAATCCGTCAGCTTTTTGAACACATACGCTTTTGAATGGAGGCACATGTACTCAGAACCCTCAACGCTTTGATACGATTGATTTGGTGATAGTATAGACAACTAATCTGAAAATGTCAATTATAATTTCTGATTGATATGATATGTGACATGACAACTTTTATAATAACCAGAACCGGAACAGCTAGGATCATTCCAACTACACCGGTTATTTTACCGCCCAGCAGCAAGGCAAAAATAATTGCAACAGGATGGATTTTAATACTCTTGCCGACAATATAAGGTGACAAGAAATTCCCTTCAATCACCTGAATGATAAAAATACTCAATAATACCATCAAAACCAGTTTTCCCGAAACCGTTGCAGTAATCGCTACAGCAGGAGCCGCTCCAATAATCGGACCGAAATATGGGATAATATTTGTCAGTCCGATAATGATTGCGAGCAATAAAGCATAGGGAATTTCTAAAAAATGAAACATGGCAAATGCTGCCAGACCGACAAACAGGCAGACAATAAACTGCCCTCGTATGTAATTTCCCAGACCTTCATCAATCGCTCGGCATAGCGCACCAGTTTGATGATGATATTTTTCCGGAATCCATTTTTTGATATATTGTTTAATTGAATCAAAGTCTTTCAAAAAATAGAAAACCAAAACCGGTATAACTGTAATTACAACAATCATATCGAAAATTTTCGTAAAGCCTCTGACCAAGCCTGCCAGTAAATCTTCCATGTATGTCTCTGCATCGGATATCAGCTCATCCATCTTATCATGGACAGTTTCCGGCAAAAAAGATGTATATTCGTAAAGACTGTAAATAAAGTCACGGTACATCTCAATCAGGTGCGGCAATTGATCCTGCAAATCACTCAGCTGATGAATGACGATCGGATAGACGCGGTAGCCCAGATAACCGATTCCGCCAAAAAAAAGCAAGTAAATGAACAACACAGCCAGACTTTTTGGTATATTGTTTCGATGCATTTTTTCGATAACCGGATATAATAAATATGCGATGAGTGCGGCAATCAGAAATGGAAGCAGCAGGTGCCAGAGAAATGACATCACAGCACCATATACAGGGAAAAGTTTTACAAGTAAGTAGATAAATAAAAAAACAAAAATTCCCGTTATAATCCAAAAAAGAAAATTCAATGGTTTATTGTCCTGGAACACGCCCTGCACCTCCAGAAAATAAGGTAAGGTCAATTGCTTTATAAAGCATTACCATTGAATTTTCCGTTCATCTTCAGTAAATAAATCATCCAGTGAACTTAAAGACCCATCCGATTCAACCTGGTGAATCTCTAGTTTATCATGAAATACGGACAGCTCGATAAAACAGTTCCAGCAGTAAAATTGCTGGGCACCGATTTTTCCTATATCCTTTCCATTACAATTCGGGCAAACCAACATCTTAAAAGCTCCTTTTTATTTTGTTAGCTTTGCCCGAAATCAAAAAAATATACATACTGTTCACATAAAATCGTACGGTGTGATTTCATCCTCTTCTGCAGCAGACAGTTTCTTTTCATGATGATCGTGCAATCGTTCGCGGAGCTGTTTTTTAAGAGAGCTATAGCGTCTGTTTGAATCAAATGTTTGGATACCACGTAAAAAAGCGTTCTGATCCCCGCAAATAATCAGTGACTTTTTGCTTCTGGTTATCGCTGTATAAAGCAAATTTTTCTTCAGCATTCGATGATAAGCGGAAACTACCGGCATAATAACAATCGGAAACTCACTGCCTTGTGATTTGTGGATGGATATGCAATAAGCGTGCATCATATTTACATAATCTTTCCGTTCGTAAACGACCTCCTTGCCGTCAAAATCAACGACCAGCTGCTCAATGTGATCGACATTCTCATCTTCCTCAAAAATAGCGGCCACTTCACCTATATCTCCATTATAAATCCCATCTTCCGGCTGGTTGACAAGCTGCAATACTTTATCACCGACCCGAAAAACGGCATCTTTTGTTTTGACTTCCCGTTTTGATAGTGACGACGGGTTTACAAGTGTCTGCAAATATTGATTCATCATTGTAATTCCTGCCTGGGAGCGATATATTGGAGCTAAAACCTGGATATCCTTTGGATCAATCCCTTTCGCTGCAGCCCGGCTAAAAACAGCAGTCACAACGTCAATCAGCTGCTGTGTGCTGCATGCAATAAAACTGAAATCCTGATCATTTTGCAAAGCACTTTGATCACACATATCCTGTTTGATTAAATGGGCCAGTTCGATTATTTTCGATCCCTCTTTTTGCCGGTATACGTCATGAAGACTTACATACGGTATCTGCCCGCTCCCTAGCAAATCAGCCAGTACCTGACCAGGTCCGACCGACGGAAGCTGATCCTCATCACCTACCAGCAGCACTTGCATGTCATCTGGAATCGCTTTGAACAGGCTGTTGGCAAGCCAAATATCAACCATGGAAAACTCATCAACTATTAAGTATTTGCCTGCCAGGGGTTCATGTTCATTTTTCTCAAAGCCGTTTTGCCCATCCCAGCCCAATAGACGATGAATGGTTACCGCCGGAAGACCGGTTGATTCCGTTAGTCGTTTAGCGGCCCTACCAGTTGGCGCTGTTAAAATAAACGGATAATCTGTTGCATCGTCGTATGCATCCGGATCAGTTGAAATGCCATGAATGTCTGCATATGCATTCAAAATTCCTTTAATGACGGTTGTTTTTCCGGTGCCAGGACCACCCGTTACGATCATCAGTTTAGCGCTTAACGCTTGCTGGATTGCCTCAAATTGCTCCTTGCCGTAGCTGAGTACTTCCTGCTCTTCAATATCCCCAATAATTTTCATTAATTCTGCTAAAGGGGTATCATGTTCAACAGGTTTGGTGATAAGGCGTTTAACGTTGGAAGCGAATCCGTCTTCAGCATAATAAAGAGACGGCAAGTATACATTCCCGTCTTGCATGATGACTTCCTTCTCCTGATTAAGCTCCTCCAAACGGTCAGTTACCATTTGGTGTGTGAGCGGCTGCTCCGGGTTGACAAGTAAATCGATAACCTGACCTGTACAGTCATCGATAGGCAAATAAACATGACCGTCCTGTATATTTTTCTGCAGTACATAAACACATCCTGCTCCTATCCGGCTAGGGTGTGTCCATGACAGACCATTCCCACGTGCAATCTGATCGGCCGTCTGAAAACCAAATCCTTCAATATCAAACACATATTGATAGGGGTCTTCCTGCAGCACATTAATCGCTTCATCCTTATATTGCTTGTATATTTTTTGCGCCATCTTCAAACCAATCCCATATTTGGACAAATAGACAGCAATATGCTCGAATCCCTGGTTTTCTTTTAACGTTTTAGCAAGAAGATCCGCCTTATCCTTCTTTAAACCTGGAACATTTGCTAGCGCATCCGAATCATTCAAAATTTTGGAAATGGCATTTTCGCCTAAGGATCCGACAATCTTCTCAGCTGTCTTTTTCCCGATTCCGCGAAACAAATCACTGGAAAGATAGGCAATCAACCCATCCTTGGTATCCGGAATAAATGTCTGATAGGAAGTTACTTTGTATTGCAGCCCAAATTTAGAGTGCCGCTCAAACTGACCATAAAAATAATAAGAAGCTTCCTCCTGAAGATCAGAAAAATATCCCTTCACCACAATTTCTTTTTCTTGATAATCCTCATTCGTGCCATGGATTTTTATTTTGGCAATGGAGAAATTTTCCTGCTCATTATGAAAAATGGTATAGAGCAATTCTCCTCTGATATACCCATGCTCCTGATGAGACTGTTTATCCGTTGCCATGCGAATAACCTCGCTATCTTACATATCAGTATTATTCCATACTTCCATGATTTGTTTTTTAGCATTAGCTGCCAGCATATGCTCCGGCTGAATCTCCAGGGCCTGGTTGAAATGATCCAGGGCTGTGGAAAGATCTTCTTCATATAAGGCAATGACACCCAAATTATAATGGGCATCACTATGATTATCATCCTGCTCAAGAACTTGCTGAAATAACGGCTTCGCATCGTTAATATGTTCACTTTGAGCCAGTGACAGTCCGTATTGAAACAAATAATCTGTATCATCAGGTTTAAGTTCAGCTGCACGCATCAGGTATGGCAATGCCAGTCTATATTTCTCCTGATGAAAGAAAGACATCCCGAGCAGATAGTATGCATCAGCCTCTTCCAGTCCGATCTCAATCGCTTTTAATAAGTTTTCTTGTGCTTTCTTATAATTCTGTTTTTCATAGTGCATGTTCCCCAGCCCGTAATAGGCCGTTGCTGCATTATGATCCAGTTCAATCGCTCTTTCATAAAAGCGTTCCGCGCGTTCCGCATCATTAACATGCAGCAATAAATTCCCGAAGTTAATATAGCCTATCGGGTCCTGAGGGTTTGCTTCGATCATTTCATTAAATAGACTTGCTGCTTCTTCATATTTCTGCTCTTTCATCAACTGTATCGCCTGCTGATTTTTATCCATTGTTTCACCTCGTCAAGTCGTAAAAGTGGCATGCGAAAATTCCCGGTCATCCGACATAGTCAAGATGGTTTTCATCTTTTATGACTTCATCGATCGTTCCGCCGCCCAGGCAGACATCACCATCATAAAATACGACAGCTTGACCAGGTGTGATTGCCCGCTGCGCTTCGTGAAATGCAACATGTATGTTGCCATCTTCCATTCTGGTAACAGTAACGTCGCTGTCCGGCTGACGATACCTGAATTTGGCTGTACATGAAAACGATTGGGGAGGCGTATGATTAATCCAGTTAACATCGGAGGCGATCAGGGCATCGGAATACAGTTTGTCATTGTGAAAACCTTGTCCCACGTATAACACATTTTCATCAAGATTTTTTCCAACAACAAACCATGGTTCACCTGATCCGCCGATGCCCAGTCCCTGGCGCTGGCCGATCGTATAATACATAAGCCCTTCATGCCGGCCTTTTTCAACACCATCCAATGTTTTCATAAGTCCAGGCTGTGCAGGCAAATATTCGCTTATAAATTCCTTGAAATTCCGTTCACCGATGAAGCAAATACCGGTACTGTCCTTTTTGGCTGCAGTAACCAGATCGTGCTCTTTTGCCATTTCTCTTACTTCCTGTTTCGTCATATGTCCTAAAGGAAACATCACTTTCTCCAGCACGTCACCGGTCAATTGATTTAAAAAGTACGTCTGGTCTTTGTTGTCATCCACCGCGCGCAGCATTTCATATTTTCCATTGTTTTCTCTCACTTGTGCATAGTGTCCTGTAGCCAGATAATCTGCACCAAGTGACAGAGCGTGCTCCAGGAATGCTTTGAACTTGATTTCTTTATTGCACATAACATCCGGATTCGGCGTCCTGCCTGCTTGATATTCATCAAGAAAATACGTAAAAACTTTATCCCAGTATTGTTTTTCAAAATTGACGGCAAAATAAGGGATATCCAGCTGATTGCATACGCGAACAACATCATCGTAATCTTCTGTGGCGGTGCAAACGCCGTTTTCATCCGTATCATCCCAATTTTTCATGAAAATACCGACGACATCGTAGCCCTGTTCTTTCAGGAGCAATGCTGCTACAGATGAATCAACACCGCCGCTCATGCCGACAACGACTCGTGTATCTTGTTTGTCTTTCATGTTTTTCACCACCTCTGTTTATTCTGTTAAACGTTTGACGATTTTGGCCACACGATTGGCCGCTTCCATTACATTTTCCTCTGTATTGAACGAACCAAAACTGAACCGGATCGAATTGGTTGTCCGTTCATCATTTTCCCCATACATGGCTGCCAGCACATGAGACGGTTCAACTGATCCGGCTGTACATGCACTTCCGCTTGAGGCAGCTATTCCTTCCAGATCGAAATTTGTCAGGAGCGATTCAACGTTTGTGCCCGGAAAACTGATATTGACAATCGAAGCAACGGTATGATCCAATACTCCGTTCACATCATATGTTACCCCATTGTGAGACAACCGTTTCATAAACTGTTCTTTAAAATTCTCGTACATCTGCTTTTTTTCTGCTTTTAGTTCCATCGCTAATTCGACAGCAGCCTGGAATCCGACAACCCCGGCAACATTTTCCGTGCCCGGCCGGCGTTTTCGTTCCTGTTCGCCTCCAAATTGCAGTGCATTCATTTTTATATGACTGGCACCATATAAAAATGCAATCCCTTTTGGTCCGTTTATTTTATGGGAAGAGGCCGTCAGCAGGTCAATTCCGGCTTTCTTGACATCAATGTCCATTAAGCCGAAAGCCTGTACAGCGTCTGTATGAAAATACGCCTGATGATCTTTTAACACGTGTCCAATTGACTCAATCGGCTGGATTACGCCTGTCTCATTATTGACATACATCACCGAAACTAGAATGGTTTCCTCTGTCAATGCTTCCTTTAACTCATCAACATTTACGCTGCCTGTTTCATCCACTGACAAATAAGTGACATCAAATCCCTGCTGTTCCAGATATTCTGCTGTATGCAGTGCAGCGTGATGTTCCTGGACCGTCGTAATAATATGATTCCCTTTGTCCCGGTTGGCAAAGGCTGTACCAATCATCGCCAGATTGTCCGCTTCTGTTCCTCCGCTCGTGAAGACAATCTCCTTTTCATCTGCTTGAATGCTTTTGGCCATTGTCCGTCGAGCACCATCGAGGTATTGTCTTGCTTTCCGTCCAAATGCATGAACACTTGACGGATTGCCGAAAACATTTGTCATGATCGGATTCATCGCCTCAACTACCCTTGGATCCATCGGTGTTGTGGCTGCATGATCCAGATAAATACGTTCCATGTTGATGACCCCTTTTCCTGCTCATGATCTAATTAAATATAAGCTTTTTCTTATAGATTGTTGTTATATAGTCCGCAGCCCGAATACACTTCAGTTTCCCAGAGTGACTCGTGAGCGCTCGCACCTCACTCCCGGGTCTCACATTGGACTGTTCCGACAGGAGGATCCATGTATTCGGGCTGCTCGGAGCACTGAAACAATTGTTCACTTTATTCAAAAGTAATAATGTCTTAGAAAACAGCCTAAATATAAAACATATATGCATCCTGCTGATGATCATTTTCGTGCCGCTTCAAGTCGTCCAACGTTGTCGTATCCAGCACTTCTTTAACAGCGTCTCTGATTCGTATCCACAGTGCCTGTTTTGCCGGTTCCTCATCCTCTATTCCTTCGACAGGGGAAATCGGCCCCTCAAGCACGCGAATAATATCGCCTGCCTTTATGTCACGCGGATCTTTAGCCAGTACATAACCGCCATAAGCTCCTCGCACACTTTTGATCAGTCCCGCATTTCGTAATGGGGAAGCCAGCTGTTCCAGATAATGTTCAGAGAGATCTTTTTCACGTGCAATCGTCTTCAGCGATGTTGGTCCATTGCCATGCTTCCTAGCCAATTCAAGCATAATGGTCAAACCGTATCGTCCTTTTGTAGAAATCTTCATTTATAACACCTCGTGATATCTAAAACGTACACCATTCTTTATCCCGGTGCAACCGTCCGTAACACTCCCATTTCTAAAAAATAAGTGAAACAAATGTGTATAAGTGGAAGTAACAGACGCTAGCACCCCGATTCTGTTCAACTAACCATCAGTGGGAAAGAGCACCTCACTGATGGAAGTTTCACTTTATAACAATACAAAATATTATAGCACGAATGACCTGTTTCTTGCATTTTAACACAATCAGAATTACGCTTTTACATATACAGCTTATTATTTTATACAAAGGACGATTAAAATGAAACAACAACCACTTGCTTTTCGCATGCGGCCTGGCCACATAAACGATATTATCGGTCAGGAACACCTGGTCAGCGAAGGGAAAATCATAAACCGTATGATTCAGGCTGAACGACTGTCACCAATGATTCTTTTCGGACCGCCCGGAACCGGAAAAACATCGATGGCATATGCTCTTGCTAAAAGCCTGGATATCCCGGTAAAAATGCTTAATGCTGTTACCGACAAGAAAAAAGATATGGAGATTGTAGTCGAAGAAGCAAAAATGAGCGGACAAGTTGTATTGGTGCTTGATGAAGTGCACAGACTTGACAAAGCAAAACAGGATTTCCTGCTTCCGCATATCGAGCGTAATCTCCTGACGCTGATTGGCTGTACAACAAGTAACCCTTACCATTCTATTAACCCTGCCATCCGCAGCAGATGCCATTTATTTGAGCTGCATCCATTAACGATGGAACACATTAAAACAGCAATCAAGAGGACATTAACAGATAATGTGAATGGCTTAGGTTCTGAGCCTGTTGAATTAATGGAAGAAGCATTGGAACATTTAGCATTTGCTGCAAACGGAGATATGCGGTCAGCCTTAAACGGACTTGAACTTGCTGTATCTTCAACACCGCAAAATGACGAGGGAAAAATTATTATTTCACTTGATGTCGCCGAGGAATGCATGCAGAAAAAAAGTTTTTCTCATGATAAAGATGGTGATGCCCATTATGACGTTTTATCCGGATTTCAAAAATCAATACGGGGAAGTGATGTCAATGCGGCATTACACTACCTCAGCCGACTGATTGAAGCTGGTGATCTAGACAGTATCGCCCGCCGCATGATCGTTTGTGCCTATGAGGATATCGGGCTTGCCAATCCACAGGCGGGGCCACGTGCAGTGTCCGCCGTTCAGGCTGCAGAACGCCTCGGTTTCCCCGAAGCGCGCATACCACTGGCAGTAACAGTCGTGGAACTTTCCCTGTCTCCTAAATCCAACACGGCTTATAAGGCACTTGATCAGGCACTTGATGACATTCGCAATGGAAAAAGCGGTGATGTTCCGGCACACTTGAAAGACAGCCATTACCAGGGAGCACACAAAATGGGACGGGGAGTTAATTACAAATATCCCCACAACTATGAAAACGGCTGGGTTGATCAGCAATATTTGCCCGATACCATTAAAAATAAAGACTACTATAAGCCTAAAAACAGCGGCAAATTTGAACAGCAATTAAAACAGGTGCACGAAAAAATCCAGTCAGAAAAAAATAATACTAGATTTTAGAGGTATAATTCCTTTTTCAAGCGGTCAAACTAAACAATAAAGACTAAAATCTATGACAGAAATAATGATGATTACCGTTATTGAAAAAGGAGTTGAACAAAATGACTAAAGTAAGACAAGATGCTTGGTCACACGAAGATGATCTGCTGCTGGCGGAAACTGTATTACGCCATATCAGAGAAGGAAGTACACAATTACACGCGTTTGAGGAAGTAGGCGATAAGTTAAATCGTACTTCAGCTGCCTGCGGTTTCCGGTGGAATGCCGAGGTTCGAAATAAATATAATGATGCAATAGAACTTGCAAAACGGCAACGAAAAGAGAAAAAACGTGCTGCCGCGAAAAACGCCAAACAACCTGTTGTCACGGTAGCACAAACGAAACAGGCGGAGTCGGCAGAAGCAGAAAATGTGCCGGAACAGCAAACCTTAACAATGGATTCTGTTATTCAATTTTTAAAACAATTAAAAAAAGACTATCAGGCTTCCAATCAATCAAGACAATCACTGGAGCAAATGAAACAAGAGAATGAAAAATTAAGGGAACAGGTAAGTGAACTGGAAAGTAAATTGACCCGTACGACAAAACAACTTGAAACCGTACAGGAAGACTATCAAGTATTCATGCAAATCATGGATAGAGCCCGGAAAATGACAGTATTTGAAGATCAGGATTCTTTACAGGCACCATCGTTCCGGATGGATAAAAACGGAAATCTCCAGCAAGTTGCAGATGGAACCAATCAATAGGAACACCCGTCTTCAAATGGGACAACCTCTCCCATTGATAAAGTTAAAAGGAATCGGCTAATGGCCGATTCCTTTTTTTCTGAATGATAGCTTCCGACTTTCTGCATCTGTCTTATGTATCTATCAATCCCAATTGTGCCGTCTGCTTTCCAGTTTTGATCCCGCTCCTGGCAGGTGGGTGCCCTGTTCCATATTTATTATGCTTCCCCGACCAAGGGGCATGCACGCAATATGAAAACCTATGCAGGCTCCCGTTTATATAAGTGTTCGGTCAAAACGAATGTATCAGACGTACACATCAGGATTGAACGCTTTTTTAACCTTGTGACTGTAAAATTATATTAACATATACATAATTTATAATCAATATTCACTAATATGAAATATGCATGACAGATGTTACATTTCTACAACAATTTTTCAAATCACTCATTCTTTACTTCTGATTTGAACAAACAGTTCGTTCAGTTGCTCATCACGAACATTGCCTGGTGCATCTGTTAATAAATCAGATGCTGAAGCTGTCTTCGGAAATAAAATCGTGTCCCTTAGGTTCGATCTCCCGGAAAGCAGCATGACAATCCTGTCTAATCCCATTGCAATTCCTCCATGTGGCGGTGCACCATATTCCAGTGCCTCAAGGAGGAAACCGAATTGCTCGTTCGCCTCTTCCTGCGTAAAGCCTAATACTTCAAAAAGTTTATCCTGCTGGTCTCTTTTATAATTACGTAATGAACCTCCTCCAAGTTCATAACCGTTCAAAACAAGGTCATAGGCATTGGCACGGACACTTCCTGGTTCTGTATCCATCTTGTCCAAGTCTTCTTCAACCGGCATTGTAAAAGGGTGATGGGCAGCAAAGTACCGCTGGAGATCTTCGTCATATTCCAGCAACGGCCAATCGGTTACCCAGAGAAAATTGAACTTATTCTCATCGATCAGGTTCAATTCCTTTCCGAGTTTCAGCCGCAATGACCCCATACTGTCATAAACAACTGATGATTTATCGGCACCAAACAATAACAAGTCGCCATCTGCAGCATCGGCCCGCTCAATCAAGTTATCTTTTTCTGCATCTGTAAGGAACTTAGCAATTGGGCCATTCACGTCACTTCCTTCAACTTTCAGCCATGCCAGCCCCTTGGCTCCATATACTTTTACAAATTCGGTTAATTGATCTATATCTTTACGGGAATAGTTTGCCGCTTGTCCCTTTACATTTAACAAGCAAACGCTCCCGCCTGCTTCAATCGCCCCTTGAAACACCTTGAACGATGAATTAGCCACAATGTCCGACACATGTATCAGTTCCATGCCGAATCGCGTATCCGGTTTATCCGAACCAAATCGCTCCATTGCTTCATGGTAAGGCATTCTTGGCAATGGCAATGAGATATCTACATTTTTAACCTGTTTGAGAACATATTGCATCATATTTTCGGTCATATCCATAATCTCGTCACTGGTCATAAATGAGGTCTCAATATCAATTTGTGTGAATTCCGGCTGGCGGTCTGCCCGCAAATCTTCATCACGGAAACAGCGTGCAATCTGGTAATACTTCTCAAAACCGCTCATCATGATCAGCTGTTTAAACAGCTGTGGCGATTGGGGAAGTGCATAAAATTGGCCGTGATGTACCCTGCTTGGCACTAGATAGTCTCTTGCACCCTCCGGCGTACTTTTTGTCAAAATTGGGGTTTCCATTTCCAGAAAGCCATCATCATTTAAAAAGTTTCGAATGGCTCGAGTAGTCTGATGGCGCATTTTGAACGTTTCCTGCAATGAATTTCTGCGCAAGTCAATGTAGCGGTATTTTAACCGCAGATCCTCTGCAACATCCGATTCCTCCTGGATAAGAAATGGTGGTGTTTTGGCCTTATTTAAAATCGTTAATGCCGATGCCAGTACTTCAATACGTCCAGTTTCCATAACCGGGTTAACGGTTTCTGCATCGCGTTCCACCACTTTCCCGTAAACTTCTATAACGTATTCGCTCCGGACCGTTTCAGCTGTCTCCAAAGCATCCCGGGAATGGTCCGGATTAAAGACAACCTGAACAAGACCGGATTTATCACGTAAATCGATAAAAATTAATCCGCCTAAATCCCGGCGTTTTTGCACCCAACCTTTTAATAGTACGTATTGCTCAACATCTTTTTGGCCTAACGTACCAGACAATATTCGTTCACGCATGGACATTTCCTCCTGACAGCTTGCCTTGCAAATATTCCACTAATTGCGTTAATGGTACTTGTTCTTGGTTACCGGTATTCATTTCTTTTACATTCACCAGTTGCTGCTGTATTTCACTATCACCTAATACTAATACATATTTTGCACGATAGCGGTCTGCTGCTTTAAATTGTGCCTTCGTCTTACGGCCCTGGTAATCCCTGTCAACCTGGATACCGTTTTTCCGCAAATCATGAACGAGTTGAACAGAGGTTCTTTCCGCTTCAGCACCGACCGCAACAAGGAAGCAGTCCAAGTCCTGATCTGCCGGGATTTCAATATGTTCAGCCTCCAGCGCCATCAGCAGACGTTCAAGCCCCATGCCAAATCCGATTCCGGTTGTGGCAGGTCCGCCTAATTCTTCTACCAGGCCGTTATATCTGCCGCCGCCGGCAAGAGTCGTAATCGCACCAAACCCTTCTGCTTCACTCATAATTTCAAAAGCAGTATGATTATAATAATCAAGTCCGCGTACAAGATTTGGATCAACTTCATAATCGATCCCCATCATTGTCAGGTAGGTTTTGACTTTTTCAAAATATGCAATGGATTCCTCATTCAAATAATCAAGAATGGATGGTGCTGTCTTCAGCGCAGGATGTTCCCTGTCCGTTTTGCAATCCAGAATACGCAGAGGGTTTTGTGTAAGCCGAGTCCTGCAGTCACTGCATAGTTCATCTTTGTGCGGTGTAAAATGATCGACGAGTGCCTGCCGGTGATTTTCCCGGCTATCTTGATCACCCAGTGAGTTAATCACCAGTTTCAGTGACTTCAGTCCGAGTTCCCTGTAACAGGACATGGCTAGATCAATCACTTCTGCATCAAGAGCCGGGTCAGCACTGCCCATAGCCTCAACGCCGAATTGATTTAATTGACGCATCCTGCCCTTCTGTGGACGTTCATATCGGAACATTTGGGCAAAATAATACAGTTTGACAGGCTGGCTTGGATTGCCATGCATTTTATGTTCAATAAATGACCGTACAACCGATGCTGTACCTTCCGGCCGCAGTGTCAGACTTCTGCCGCCACGGTCTTCAAACGTATACATTTCCTTTTGGACGATATCGGTAGAATCGCCTACTCCCCGCTGAAATACTTCTGTATGCTCAAATAAAGGTGTTCGTATTTCGTCAAAATGATATCTGCTGCAAACTTCTTTAATTTTATTTTCGACAAACTGCCATTTTGCAGCCTCTTCCGGCAAAATATCGACCGTACCTCTCGGAGCTTTCATACTCATCATCAATACCCCCTATTATTACATATTAGAAAAACTCTAGGCTCGCTCTCTTCTTATGGCGTTTGCTGAAGTATTTCTTACAGGGTCAGCCATAATCTATACTTTCTGAGGATACAAAAGACTCCCATCCCTTACTGAATAAGGGACGGGAGTCTGCCCGCGTTGCCACCCTAGTTGATGTTTTCCAACATCCGCTCTTCACAGTTAACGCCTGCAAGACGTCTATACCTACTTGTATCATACCGGATCAGATGAGGGTGTAGCGGATTTCAAGACAAGTCACCTGAAATTTCCAGCCTCTGTTCGATACAGAACCTAAGGAATGTCGTTCATCAGGGCTTATGCAAAAATGTTTCCAGCCGATGACATCTTCTCTCTTAGCATAAACAATCTGATTACTGTTTCCTTCACTGGTTTTGTTTATTTACATCTTTTATTTACATCGTGTTGAATGATTACTATATTAATGTTTCGTACTTTTGTTGTCAAGTACGGGTTATTTTTTTCTTCAGCCTTTTCACCTCTCCAAGTGAAATGCCTAATTCCGTTGCTATTTCCATATGATTAAACCGGTCTTCCATTTCCATAAAACCGTGAAAATCAGCGCCATAAATTTCCTTATCAGTATGTGTGATCCACTGTTTTTCATATACACGCATCATAACGCCTCCCTTGTTGTTATTAGCTTTGCCTAATCGATGATTTTTTATTAGAATATAAAAGTACAAAGAAGTTTTAGGAGGAACATGCGTGCATCGGAATAAATCCACCATATTGTTTGCTATTGTTTTTTATTTTGCATTTGTATCAGTGGTACAAGCTGATGAAGCAATCATTGCCACTGATAACCTGAATGTCCGGACAGGTCCGGGAACAGACTTTGATCAGATTGGCCAGGTACATACCGGGGAGACATTTCCGATTCTCAGCCAGGAAAACGGCTGGGTGGAAATCAAGATGGAGCATGGGAGCGGCTGGATAACAGATGAGTTCGTATCCATACATCGAGACTCCGATGAAAATCCAGCAAACAGGTCTGCAAATAATGATACAGTCAACAAATCGATTACGATTCAACATGACAACACCCATTTGCGAAATGGACCCTCAACTGAATATGAAATCGCCGGATATGCTGAAAAAGGAGAAGAATTCGATGTCATAGCAGAAAGCGGTGACTGGTATAACATTGCAAGTGAGCAGATAACCGGTTATGTATTTAAAGATTTTGTCAACCATCAAATGACATCTATTGCAACAGGACTTGAAAATAAAACAATCGTCATAGATGCAGGACATGGAGGACGTGATGTTGGGGCAATCGGGGCTAGCGGAACATATGAAAAAGATTTTACATACCGCACGATGCAGGAACTTGAAAAAGAATTGAGCATTCTTGGTGCTGAAGTCATTTTGACGAGGGAAGAAGATCGGTTTGTTCCGCTTGCCAGCAGACCAAGCTTATCCAATCTGACAACTGCAGATGCTTTTATAAGTATCCATTACAACAGCTTTCCTAAAGCATCTGATGTAACAGGAATCGGAACTTATTATTATCACGAACAGTATGAAGAACTTGCAAAACTGGTTCAAAAGGAGTTAGTCAGCAAAACAGGAGCAACTGACCGTGGTGTGCAAGATGAAGATTACTACGTTATTAGGCAAAACTTTCAGCCATCCATTCTCGTAGAACTCGGATTTATTTCTAATCCTGAAAAAGAACAGCTTCTCAAAACAAACAGCTATCAAAAAAATCTGGTAGCAGGAATTGTTACCGGTCTAAGCCAATATTTCAACCTGAAGAATACAAAAGAAAAATGATCATCATGATCCATCGTCCGTTATCGGGCATGTAACCACACCAGGTCCTCACATCCAGATAATAGAAGAACCTAAATAAAATCCAAGGGAACAACTGCCTGACCGATCATAACGCGGCGTCCTCGAAAAAGGAAAGCACTTTTTCTTCGTGCGAAGTAACGCTGCCGAAGCTTTCCTTGTCCTGTCGCATAATCGGCACTAGCACGTCCTGTGCGTCGTATTGGCCCGATTCGGTTCAACTAACATTCAGCGGAGAAACCCGTTCCGCTGAATGAAGTTTCACTTTATCCCGCCACAACAGGCACTAAGTTCCCACACTAACATGTTGTACAAAACTTAAACCACACGGAAACAACTGCCTGTATTGGCCCGATTCGGTTCAACTAACATTCAGCGGAGAAACCCGTTCCGCTGAATGAAGTTTCACTTTATCTATCGTGGCTGTCGAGGATGAGTGTTACCGGACCTGAATTGGTTAACTGAACTTGCATCATTTGTCCGAATTCACCAGTTTCCACTTGAATATCATGCTGCTTGATCTGCTGATTAAAATAGTCGTAAAGTTCATTTGCCAATTCCGGTTTGGCAGCATTCATATAATTCGGACAGCGCCCTTTCCGTGTATCAGCATGCAGCGTGAACTGTGATATGGACAGTACTTTGCCGGAAACATCTTTTAATGACCGATTCATTTTACCATCTTCATCATCGAAAATCCGCAAATGAACCAGTTTGTTAACCAGGTAGTCTGCATCTTCTGCTGTATCATCATGTGTAACACCCAGCAGAACAACAAGGCCATAATCAATGGCCCCTATCGTCGAGTCATTCACTGTCACACTGGCTTGTTCCGCACGCTGAATGACGACTTTCATGGTATCATGACTCCTTTATCCAAAACAAAATATCTTATCCCCGTTGAATGATCAGTAACCCACCAAAAAACGACGGATAACTGACCCTGCATGCTCGATTTTGTTCGGGCTTGCAAGATGCATGTCACAAAGGCGTTGCAACAGGGATGTTGCGTTTTTAGCCTTTGTTCCTTGGAACAACTGCCTGTATTGGTCCGATTCGGTTCAACTAACATTCAGCGGGAAAAACGTCCGCTGAATGAAGTTTCACTTTATTGTGTAGTACGTGTTACAGTGTAAACATCTTTTATCTGCTTAATTCTGTCGACGATCCGTTTTAAATGCCCAGTATTATGAATCAGAATCGTGATGTGAATAACAGCCATTCTATTTCGATCGGAGCGGCCGTTCACATACGTAATATTTGTTTTTGTTTCATTTACCGCCTGTAATACTTCATTTACAAGCCCTCGACGATCATATCCAGATATTTCCAAATCAACATGGTACTGTTTTTTGTCTGTAGGGCTATTTTCCCATTCAACATGAAGCAGACGCTGTCTAACATCTTCTGTCTGGACATTGGGGCAATCCGTACGGTGAACCGATACACCTCTGCCTTTCGTAATATAACCGACAATCGGATCACCGGGTACCGGGTTGCAGCATTTGGACAGGCGTACTAATAAATTATCGACACCTTCAACTTTCACACCCGAATCCCTTTTTTGCACTTTTTTCGTTACTGTATTTGTATCATTTTTGACCTCTTCAATGGTATCTTCAAGGTTTTGCTCTTTTTGTCTGGCCTGACGCACCTTATCTGTCAAACGTGTTGCGATCAATGCAGCTGTAATGCCCTGATATCCGACTGCAGCATACATGTCTTCTTCATTGGAAAAGTTAAATTTTTCAAATACACGGTTTAAATTGTCTTGTGTCAATACTTCCTTAGGCTCGATTCCAAGTGCCCGGATCTCTTTGTCGACAGCCTCTTTGCCTTTGCTGATATTTTCATCACGACGCTGCTTTTTAAAAAATTGTTTAATTTTATTTTTCGCCTGTGACGTCTGGGTGATCGACAGCCAGTCTTGTGAGGGTCCATAGGAATGTTTTGAGGTCATGACTTCCACAATGTCCCCATTTTTCAGCTGATAGTCGAGCGGTTCCATTTTTCCATTCACTTTTGCGCCAATTGTCTTATTGCCGACTTCCGTATGAATCCGGTAGGCAAAATCGAGTGGCACTGAACCGGACGGAAGCTCAACAACATCACCTTTGGGGGTAAAAACATAAACCATATCGGAAAATAAATCCACTTTCAATGTTTCCATAAACTCTTCCGCATCATGTGTCTCACTTTGCCAGTCAAGAATTTCACGGAACCAGGTTAATTTGTCCTCAAACGATTTATTTTCCTTCGATAAGTGCTTTCCTTCCTTATAAGCCCAATGTGCTGCAATTCCATATTCCGCAATTTCATGCATTTCTTTTGTACGGATTTGAACTTCCAGCGGATCACCTTTTGGGCCAATGACAGTTGTATGCAATGACTGATAAAGATTTGGCTTGGGCATAGCGATATAATCTTTGAATCTGCCCGGCATCGGTTTCCAGCATGTATGAATGATCCCAAGAACGGCGTAACAGTCTTTTATACTATGAACGAGAATCCGTACTGCCAGCAGGTCATAAATTTCATTAAACTGCTTATTTTGCTTGGCCATTTTGCGATAAATACTGTATAAATGCTTCGGTCTTCCCGAAATATCTGCCTCAATATTGACATCGTTCAATTGATGCTTCAATTCATCAATAACTTCAACGATATAAGATTCCCGTTCTTCCCGTTTTTGTTTCATCAGCTGAACAATTCTGTAATACTGTTGGGGATTCAGGTAGCGTAATGCAGTATCTTCCAGTTCCCATTTAATCGTCGATATTCCCAGCCGGTGAGCTAATGGCGCAAATATTTCTAATGTTTCATTGGAAATTCTGCGCTGTTTTTCAGACGGTAAATGTTTTAAAGTGCGCATATTATGCAGCCGGTCAGCAAGCTTAATCAAAATAACCCGGATATCCCTGGCCATCGCAACAAACATTTTACGGTGATTCTCTGCCTGGAGTGCTTCCTTCGATTTATATTTTATTTTGCCAAGTTTGGTAACACCATCGACGAGCATTGCCAGTTCATGGTTAAATGAATCTTCCAATATCTCCAGTGTTACATCCGTATCCTCGACAACATCATGTAAGAAACCGCCTGCTATCGTTACCGGATCCATTTCAAGATCAACCAGAATCCCGGCGACCTGAATCGGATGAACAATATAAGGTTCACCTGATTTCCTGAATTGATCTCTGTGAGCATCCGCGGCAAATTCATATGCACGACGAAGATAATCCGCATCCTCTTCTGATAGATACCGCCGGGCTTTATCAATCACTTCTTCACTTGTTAACGTTTCTTCTTTAGCCATAAAATCACCTGAATTCACTTAGCAATGCGTTTTATTGACAGTATCCGGTTTACCAGCTTGTATAGTTTATTTCACCTAATTCAAAGAAAAGAAAGAGACAGCCACTTCTATTGTGTATAGTATTAAAAAATATTGAAGAAATGTAAAGGAAAAACTGTTCGCATTCAGGTTCAAGTCGTTTCATCATTTCACCCTTACTGCGAATAAGAATAGGTCTGATGAATGATTCAATCAGACCTGATACGATCACATCTCAAAACTAATAATGCATTAATGTCAGTACGTCATAGCCTTCGAGTTTTTCCAGTCCGTTCAAATAAGACAGTTCAATCAGAAAAGCACACCCGACGACAATTCCACCCAATTCTTCAACTAATTGAATGGTCGCATCGATTGTTCCGCCCGTTGCCAGCAAATCATCAGTAATCAATACACGCTGACCAGGTTTGATGGCATCCTTATGAATTGTCAGCACGTTCTTGCCGTATTCAAGACCATAATCAACTTTGATCACTTCACGTGGCAGTTTTCCTTCTTTCCTTACCGGTGCAAAACCTACTTCAAGTGCATAGGAAACAGGACACCCAATAATGAACCCTCTTGCTTCCGGACCAACAACTATATCAATATCTTTTTTGCGGGCAAACTCTACAATTTCATCAACAGCTGATTTAAAAACTTTTCCATTATCCATTAATGGTGTTATATCTTTAAATTGTACACCTTTTTTTGGCCAATCTTCAACAATTTGTACATGTTTTTTATAATCCATAAATTGGTTCCTCCTTAGGCGTTAGCCTATCCTTCATGCATTCCGACAACCACGATCTTAGCTCATCATATGTTGAATAGTACAGTGTTTTTTCAATTTCAGCCCTGTTCAGCCGTTCTTGATAGATAGCTGATTCTGTTAAATCTTTTTTCACAGGATTTAGGTTTAATTGAATCATACCATTATCTATTTTAACAAAACCAAGATCAAAAAAAACGTTTGCCATAAACTTAATCCGGTCTTTTGTCCATGCCTTAGCATCCATGATCATGGATAATTCCTTATCCATATTGATCTGTTTTCGTTTGGCAAGATGTGCATACAGCCATTTGAAATCCTCTCTTGAAGGAAAAGCTTTCATAAAAGTACTGTCTTCCAGCCGAAAACATACATGAATATTAATTGGATTAAGTTGCTGCAGCAGTATTTTTAGTCCCTTAAGATCTGTTGGCAAATCAAACAAAAATAGCGTATGAACTTCCTTCAGGCTGCTTATGTCTGTATCATATGTAACACATAAAACGTTATCAGGAAAAGCATTCTCATCCGGTAAAGTTTGATGAACTGCTATATGGTCGGAATATGGACGTATATACGGCGTCATATTAAAATCACGCTTTCCTCGGTGATCAAATAGCTGTTTCTCATCAATTTTCATATCCTGCATAACAATCTGTACTTTTCGAAAACTATTCCACTCATTAATGCTGAGCTCACCAACAACGGATATTGGTGTATTTGGTGACAGATGATCATATACATTCCCGAATCCAAAACCGATTCCATCAAGTGTTTTGTTTTGGTCCCGGAATTGCATTTTTAAATGCTTTTGTGCTTTTCCGATTTGTCTTATATCAACAGGTACATCCTTCACATGAAATACAGGCTTTGGATTGGCCATGCCAAATGGTGCCAGCTGCCTGATTTCCTCGACCAGTTCTTCATTGATTTCGGGCACAGCAATTGTCTTGGTAATCTCAATCTCCTGGGTGAAATCTTCCTTTGTCAGCTGCTGAAAAATCATATCATTAAGTTGTGTTTGCAATGGTTGCAGGTTGTCCATCGGCAACGTCATCCCCGCAGCCTGAGTATGACCACCAAAGTGCGTAAAGAGATCCCTTATATCCATACAATTTGCAAATAAATCAAAGGCGGGAATACTTCGGGCCGATCCCTTCATGATTCCCTCTTCCGGCAAAATAGACAGTACAATTGCCGGACGGTCATATTTCCGCACCAGGTTTGATGCCACAATACCGAGCACCCCCTGATTCCAGCCTTCTTTGGCCACAACAATTACACCTTGATCATCAGCCGGCTCCGCCATTTCTTCTGCCTCTTTCACAATATCACTGACAATCTTCTGCCGTTCCTGATTGATCGATTGGACCATCTCTGCAATTTGCTCAGCTTCATCCTTATCATTACTCAGTAGCAGCTGAACCGCCAGATCAGCATCCTGTAATCGGCCGACTGCATTTAATCTGGGACCAATTGAAAAACCGATATCTTCTTCACTGACATTCCCTGTAATACCACATACTTTTTTTAAGGCATTCAAACCTGGATTATTGGTAGCAGACACAGATTTTAATCCATAATAGGCAAAGATCCGGTTTTCATCGACTAATGGAACAAGGTCAGCAATCGTCCCAATGGCTGCCAAGTCGAGAAATTGTTTTGGAAAATAGCCGAGCAGGCTTTCGGCAAACTTCAATGCGACACCTGCACCTGCAAGTTCCTTAAACTTATAATCAGGAGAACATTTTGGATGGATAATCGCATAGGCATCCGGTAACTGTTCCTGTGGCTCATGATGATCGGTAATAATTAGATCGATTCCAAGCTCATCCGCAACAGCTGCTTCATGAACAGCTGCTATCCCCGTATCAACGGTTATGATTAGTTGATATCCATTTTCATAGACCGTTCTGAATGCTTCCTCATTAGGACCGTAACCTTCTGTAAACCGGTTTGGTATATAGTAATCACAATCCGCACCAAGCTCCCGCAACGCTTTGATCATGATGGCTGTTGAACTGACACCATCTGCATCATAATCACCAAAGACGAGAATTTTTTCACCTGCTGCAACCCCTTTATGTATACGTTCCGTTGCTTTATCAATATCCGACATTAACTGTACACTGTCTAAATGTGCTAAATCAGGAGATAAAAACATTTCTGCTTCTTCATCTGATGTAATACCCCGCTGTAATAACAATTCTTTGATAAGCGGTGAGAATCTTTTGGAATTCCAATGTGGTATATTGTTTTGATTTCCGGCAAACTTCCATTTCATTTTACTCTCTAACATAAACTCACCCCTGACTAATCCAGTATACAAGAGATAGTCACGGGGAGCAATCAGGTTTATTGATCTTCATTTTTTTCAGCCTGCTCAGCTGCTTCATCTACAAGATTTGGTTCATTTAATAAATCATGATTTCTCAACGTTTCTTTCAGTTGATCATTCTCCGACATGAGTACATTCCGTTCACGCTGTAATTGCATCATCTTCACAAGTCCTGCTGCAGCTGTGATGATGCCTCCCATTAATACCGAAAGCAGGATCACCAGAATCAGAGGTGCTTCCCCGCTGCCAAACAAATAATTAATCTCCACCGGGGCTACATTGATCACTGCAAATACTGCAACAATAAAAACAAATAAAATGGCCAGAATGACATAAGTTTGTCCTCTCAAAATAATCTCCTCCTTTACATAACAGCTTTATTGTGTAAATTACCCTTTTCATCCTGAAGTTAACCATAAAATCCCTGAAGCTTAACAAGCTCAGGGATTCTTTTCCATTAAACCTGTGGACCTTCTCTACGTTTCTTTTTGGCAAAGACGACAGGTTTTTCCTTGATATTTTTCCCACGCCAGACGAGCCATAGTTGTGATGCCAGGAACAAAGATGAATACGTACCCGCAAGCAGCCCGACAGCCAGTGCGATCGCAAATCCTGTTATGGATTGGGCACCTAGGAACAGGAATGCCAGTACGGCAATCATCGTTGTGACGGTCGTATTAATACTGCGGGTCATGGTTTGAACCAGACTTCTGTTAACAGTTTTGGCAAGCTCTTTAAACGATCTAATCCGCTTCTTCTTCCTCAGGTTTTCACGGATCCTGTCGAACGTAACAATTGTGTCGTTGATGGAGTAGCCGATGATCGTCAGTATCGCAGCTACAATGGTCACATCAAATTCGATTCTGGTCAGACTGAAAATCGCCAGGATGAAGAAGGCATCATGAATGAGCGCAATGATTGCCGTAAGCCCGAAAAACACCTCAAATCGGAGAGTAACGTAGATGATCATACCGATTGATGCAATGGCGACAGCGTAAAGCGCATTTTTGACGAGCTCCTCCCCGACAATTGGAGAGACAACACTGACACTTGTATCGGCATTAAAATTTTCTCCAAAATACGTTTGAATTTCAGAAATCCGGTCTTCATCAATCACCTGGTCATAGCGGAGAATAGCTCCCTCGTTATCATCACCTGTAAGAACAACTGACTCGGCTTCCAAGTCTAATTCTTCCAGACCGTTTTCAATTTCCTCCGCATTAAGACTATCTTCAGCAGCTAGCTGGATTCTTGACCCGCTGGTGAAGTCAATGCCTGGATTCAGCTGGAACAGGCCAATGGCAATCCCTCCTAGAACAACCATTAACGCGGATGCCATAAAAAATTTCTTCCGGTGCTGTGTAACATTAAGTTCCTGGTTAAAGACTTTCGGTTCCCGTTCAGTTGAATCAGCAATATCTTTAATATCCTTTTGCTTGATACCGAACCAGCCCGGACGGTTTTTCAAAAATTTGCTTTTGACCCATAATCCCATCAATAACCTTGTACCATAGACTGCTGTCAGGAAGCTGACAACAATACTTAAAATCAGCATGGTTGCAAAGCCTTTGACAGAACTGGTACCGAATATGAATAATACAGATGCGGCAAGCAACGTCGTAATATTGGCATCAACAATAGCCCGAAGCGAGTTTTTGGATCCCGTTTTAAACGCAGCCTGTACCGATTTGCCTTCCCTAAGTTCTTCCTTAATCCGTTCAAAAGTAATGACATTCGCATCAACTGCCATACCAACACCGAGAATCAATGCTGCAATCCCCTGCAGTGTCAAAACGCCATTCATCAAGTAAAACACTAACAGAACCAAAAAGATATAGACACTTAAATTGATGGCTGCAATGATTCCTGGAAAACGGTAAACGGCCATGATAAAAAGGAATACAATGCCTATGCCGACAATTCCCGCAAACACTGTTTTATCCAGTGCTTGCTCACCGAATTGTGCACCTACCGTGTTGGAATACAGTTCCGTCATATTGACAGGTAACGACCCGGCATTGATGATGTCAGCCAGACGCTGGGCAGACTCAACAGTAAAGTTTCCTTCGATCATCACATTTGTTGTATTAAGTGTTTCATCAACCCCCGCTGCTGAAACATATTTTGAATCTTCTTTCTGTACTTCTTCATCAAATGAA
Source organism: Lentibacillus halodurans (assembly GCF_900112045.1). Taxonomy (GTDB): domain Bacteria; phylum Bacillota; class Bacilli; order Bacillales; family Amphibacillaceae; genus Lentibacillus; species Lentibacillus halodurans. Next base: position 42,720 of record NZ_FOJW01000001.1, on the reverse strand, counting down.
TCGCCTTCCTGATAGTCCATCCATATAACCAGTAAATCCTCACGCTGTGGAAAAGGAGTAGCCGGATCATATTTGGAAGATAATTCACTTGTAATATCACGGAACTTGGATGCATCCTTAAGCTGCAGTGTAACAATTGGTTCGTTTGTCTGCTGGGAAAAGTCCTGGCTGGCGCCTCCTTGAACCACATCACTTCCGTCCATCAGTTTCTCATCATCGACATTCCGGAATGATAAACGTGCTGACGTCGATAGCAGCTCACGAGCTTCTTCCTGGTTTTCAACCCCAGCAAGCTGGACCCGGATTCTATTTTCGCCTTCAATATCAATATTTGCTTCACTGATCCCCAGCCGGTTCACACGTTCATTAAGGATCCGGACGGTTGATTCAAGTAATGCCCTGTCTGTTTCCTGGCCATCCTCTACAGGCTCCACTTCATACAAAATTTCAAAGCCGCCCTGAAGGTCCAGACCTAAATTAATATCTTTTGCAATTCCTGTCACCGTTGAACCAATCGTTCCTGCCAATACAAGTACGATCAGAAAAAAGGCAACAATTCTGCCTCTGGTTTTCATCTGTCGTTTTGCCTCCCTTAACATTTCACGACTCGTACATTATGTATCCATTAATTTGCTTCTGTCTAATCGTTTTCAGTCAACGCAGCAATGGATGCGGCTAAGCCTTCATCCTGATGGGCATTGACCGTTAGATAACTCATATAAATATTGGATGATAGATGAAATATATCCTGAACGACTTCATATAAACGTTTGGAAGGATTACCTTTCCACACTTTTTCTTTCAAACAGTTCCATACATCTTCACTTGTTGCCTCATTATATCCCATCAGTCGTAACTCAGTTGCTTTACTTTTCAATGCTGGTCCAATTTCTGCTTTCCATTCATATACATTTTTTGTTATGTCCATGCAAATGCCCCCCTCACCTTGTCCACTTATTTCTTCATGCTTGTCATGCTTGGCCCACTTCTTTGCATATATATCATTGTATCTGAAATTTTATTTTTTGAGAAGGTAGGTCGGCCATATTGACCAAACAAACATTTTTGCAGGGAACGCTAATCCTGATCATGGCAGGCATGATAACGAGACTGCTCGGCTTTATTAACCGGCTGGTCATAGCCAGAGTCATGGGTGAAGAAGGTGTCGGTTTGTATATGATGGCACTTCCAACATTGTTTTTGGTAATTACACTGACACAGCTCGGACTCCCTGTGGCTATCTCCAAAAGGGTATCCGAAGCAGAGGCTAAAAATGACTGGGCTAAAATCAAGCGTATTCTAGTTGTATCATTACTCATAACCGGCATATTAAGTATTTTTTTTACGATAGGCATGATCATAGCTGCACCATTCATCGCTACAACTTTGCTGACAGATGAACGGACATTATACCCTTTAATTGCCATTAGCCCGATTGTACCGATCATCGCTATATCTTCTGTTCTAAAAGGCTATTTTCAAGGACGACAAAACATGAAGCCACAAAGTTTTGCGCTGGTTATTGAGCAACTTGTAAGGATTGCCTGTGTCGCCTTTTTTATAAAGGTGCTCCTTCCTTATGGGATCGCGTTTGCTGCTGCAGGTGCGATGTTCAGTGTTATTCTAGGCGAGCTTGCATCCATGTTGTACTTGGCAGGTGTATTTAAACGTCAAAAAGTTGTACGAGTCCGGCATCGATTCTTTCACTACATTCAGTCCAGCAAAAGCACGCTAAAAGAACTATTTTCTATTTCACTACCCAGTACAGGAAGCCGATTGATCGGCAATATATCACATTTTCTCGAACCGATCCTTGTTGCACAAAGTCTGGCAATTGCCGGTATTTCCAGTTCACTGGCAACAAAACAGTATGGAGAGCTGACCGGTTATGTGTTACCTTTACTATTTTTGCCTACCTTTATTACAAATTCGTTATCCATTGCTCTTGTACCATCCATATCCGAAGCAGATGCACATCAGAATAAGCAGCTTATCCATTACCGGATTCATCAGTCAATCAGAATTTCATTTGCATCCGGTGCGATTGCAACTATTGTACTCACCTTATTTGCTGCACCCATATTAAACTTTATGTATGGAAGTGCCAATGCAAGTAATTTTCTAGTACTGATGGCGCCTTTTTTCATTTTGCTTTATATTCAGTCACCATTACAGGCTGCATTACAGGCCCTGGACCTGGCGAGACCCGCCATGTGGAACAGTTTGATTGGGGCAGCCATAAAATTGACGGTGCTCTTTTTACTGGCATCGAATCCAAACTTTGGAATAAATGGGGTTGCCATTGCCATGGCAGTCGGTGTTGTTCTCGTTACGTTACTGCACCTGGCAAGCCTTTACAAGGAAATTAAATTTATGATAGCTGGCAGTGATCTGTTTAAAATGGGATTATTAGTAACCTTAACGTGGGTGTGTGGAAGGTTTCTGCGGGATATGTTCAGTGGTATGGAATCGAATCTGTTCATGTTCATTCTGATGCTCATTGTCTTATTGTTCATTTATATTATCCTGCTCTTTATGTTAAGATTTATAACCAAAGAAGAATTACGGCAAATACCAGTGTTGCAAAAATGGTTTTCATAAGCAATCACCTGACTTGACAGACAAGAATCCCCGATTCAATGACAAAACTTAAAGCGACTGGGACACAACTAAAACTTTCTCCCTAGAGACGAACGATTACAGGGTAGGAAGTGTCACATTTTCAACGGTCACATCCTTATTCATAGTTGATAACGACTGCGAACTAGTGAAAATTTTCGGATTGAAGCTTTCTTCCATTCTGATTTTTGCTGAGTGCTTGCATATGCTGCTGCAAGATACATCGCTTTCCACGGGCACAACCTCAGCTTCCTCGACAAGCAAAGATCGCTGTCTGCGGGACTTCGGACACGTACTGTTCCCGGAGGAGTCTCCGTATCTTGCCTCCGCTTTGCGTAGTGTTCTGATTATGGAAAGAATGATCATGGGAATTAATTTCTATGGATATCCACTTTCAAAAGATAGAACATTTTTATTAGCGTAGAATACGGAGACTCCTGTTGGACAGCGAGAGCTGAAGCCGAGCCAGAGCCCACGGAAAGCGACGTATTCTGCCGGAACATTTCCCTACTCATCAAAATTCTGCACAGAAGAAAGCAATTTTTTGAAAATACCTCGAAAGATACTTTTGTCCGATCCTCTTTTAAGTTTTTTTATAATAATAGACAGCTGTAAATTATCCGGATCAAGACGTATATGGAATCAAATATCGGATGTAAATATAAATGGTTGCGATCACAAGTGATAATATAACAAATGGTATCCCATAAAGCATGAAGCGTATAAACGATAACTTACGGCCTGATCCTTCTGCAAGTCCTGCCACTACAACATTAGCGGAAGCGCCTACCAAGGTAGCATTCCCTCCCAGACAAGCTCCTAATGCCAGTGACCACCAAATCGGATCCAGATAAACCATGCCGTAGCCTGCAAATTCTTCAACAACTGGGATCATGGCTGCCACAAACGGAATATTATCAACAATTCCGGAAAACAACCCGGAAATCCATAAGATCAAAATAGCTGTTGCAGCAAAATCACCATCTGTCCAAAGTACAATTGCTCTTGCCAGTTCATCAATAATTCCTGCCGATTCAAGACCACCCACCAGCGCAAAAAGTCCGATAAAGAAAAACAGGGTAACCCATTCAACTTGTGAAAAAACCTGTTCCGCATCCAATTCTTTTTCTGTCACCAGGAGTAATAAAATGGCCCCACTTAATGCAATAACAGTCAGATCAATATGAAGGAATGCATGCAATAAAAAACCAAACAGGGTCATGGTCAAAACAGCCACTGACTGATATAGCATGGGAGTGCGTACGAGATAAGCAGATGCATCTGTGTTCATTAACTCATCTACATTGCTTTTTCCAGAGCGTAATGTCCGCCTGAACAAAGGAAGCATCACACCCAGCATGATCACAAACATCATAATGGCCACTGGTGCCAGATGATTGATAAACGATAAAAATGTCAGATGATCAACAGCCTGTCCAATCATGATATTCGGAGGATCTCCAATTAGCGTCGCAGTACCGCCAATATTGGAACTGAAAATAATCATCAGCAAATATGGAAACGAGGGAAGATTTAATTGTTTTGTGATCTTTAGCACAATCGGAACCAATATCAGTACAGTCGTAACATTGTCCAGTAATGCCGATCCGATAGCTGTCAGAATGCTGACACCAATGAGCAGCGGAATGGGCGATCCCCGCACTTGCTGGGCAAACCGGACAGCGATAAACGAAAACAACCCTGTTTTCTCGGTAATCGAGATAAGTACCATCATAGCGAATAGTAATGCAATCGTGTTCCAGTCAATATAATCGGTAAACATGTCATTAACACTATAAATTCCTGTCAATAGCAGCAATGCTCCACCCGCCATAGCCACAACTGCCCGATTTATTTTTTCAGTCATGATAAAAGTATAACTGACAATAAAAATAATACCCGCCAGAATTACGTCCATAAAGCATCCTCTTTCAATGTAATTGGTTGTCCTTCTACAAATATATGTTTAAAAAAGCAAAATATTTTCAGTCTATTTTTCGTTTGGACGAATAGGATGGTATTACATGGACAATCACTGGAAAGGGGGCGAACAGCTTGCGTAAACAACAATTTATTGCCTTATTATATGGGTGGATCATCGTACTCGGTCTAATTTTACTGACAAGTATTATTCTCGCATTCTTACTTCAATTTACCGGAATGAATGAAACAACATTATCATGGATCACATTAGCAGTCGGATTAACCAGTTTATTTATTGGTGGTCTTGTTGCTGGTATTAAAGGGAAACAGAAAGGCTGGGTTATCGGTATCATAACAGGGGGTGGATTTACGCTTTTTACATTTCTTGTCCAATATCTCGGTTATCAGCAAGGATTCTCACTGGAACAGTCACTCCATCACGTAGGATTTATACTAGCAGCACTTCTAGGCGGAGCCATTGGCGTTAATATAATCAAATCTGAAAACTGACTGAAAAAAAGAAGTCAGTCCTAATAGGAACTGACTTCTTGTACTTCTACCTTTATGTATCAATCATAAAGTGTTTTTATTGTGTATTGTCATGTTTGATTTCCCGGATGGCTGAACGGTCATACGTTAATTTCGGACCGTCACCTGACTGGAGTACAACTGTATCTTCGTCAAGCGCATGAATTTCAGCATGAAAACCACCGATTGTCACTACTTGATCGCCCTTTTGCAAATCTGACTGCATTTGTTTAACTTGCTTTTGCCGCTTTTGCTGCGGACGGATAAGCAGGAAGTAAAAAATGACAAACATTAAAATAATCGGTAACAACGATGCTAGCATCTCCATTTACATATCCCCTCCTTCATTAAAAGTTCTTCGCATTCTGTTTATTAAAACCATATTGTTCAAAGAATGCTTCCTTAAAATCACCAAGCCGATCTTCAGCGATAGAATCACGTACTTGCTCCATTAATTTTAACAAAAAATATAAATTATGGTAAGTAGTAAGTCTGAATCCAAATGTTTCATTACATTTTACCAAATGACGGATGTAGGCACGTGTGTAATTTTTGCATACATGGCAGTCACAATTTTCATCAATTGGGCTGAAATCACGTGCAAATTTGGCATTTCGGACAACCAGCCTCCCGACCGATGTCATGCATGTCCCATTGCGTGCAATGCGGGTCGGCAATACGCAATCAAACATATCAATGCCGCGAATAGCGCCATCAATCAGCGAATCCGGTGAACCGACACCCATAAGGTAACGTGGCTTATCTGATGGAAGAAGTGGTGTTGTGAATTCCAGCATCTGGTTCATGATGTCTTTCGGTTCACCGACAGAAAGACCTCCGATAGCATATCCGGGAAAATCCAACGAGACCAGATCGCGCACACTTTGCTTCCTCAAATCTTCATATTCACCACCCTGGATAATACCAAACAGACCTTGATCAGACGCTCGTTCATGGGCATTTATACAACGCTCCGCCCATCGTGATGTCCGTTCCACAGAAGCTTTCATATAGTCATGCGACGCCGGATATGGCGGACACTCATCAAACGCCATCATGATATCTGAGCCAAGCGCATTCTGAATGCTCATTGCTTTTTCAGGTGAGAGAAAAAGCTTCTCCCCGCTCAAATGATTCCGGAAATGAACACCTTCTTCCTTAATGTCCCGCATATCACTTAAGCTGAAAACCTGAAAGCCACCTGAATCAGTCAAAATTACCCCGTCCCAGTTCATAAACTGATGAAGTCCACCAGCTTCTTTAATAATATCTTCACCGGGACGCAGCCATAAATGATAAGTATTGGATAGGATTATATTGGTACCCATCTCCTTAAGTTCTTCTGGGCTCATCGTTTTGACGGTAGCTAATGTTCCCACGGGCATAAACGCCGGTGTGTCAAAAGATCCATGTGGTGTATGGACTTTCCCAAGACGGGCGCCTGTTTGTTTGCATGTTTTAATATGTTCATACGTTATTGCTGTCATGTTTGTTCGTTCCTTTGTTATAGGCTGTTTTTAAAAGTATATTTCGTTAACATAAGTCGGAAAAACAATTTAGAAAGCTCCTAGCATCCTGAATACATAGATCCCTCGAAAATGCATACGCAATTTTCTTCGTGCGATGTGTTACTGCCGCAGCATTCCTTATCATATGGCAACACCTTTGTGACCAACATCGTATAAGCCAGAATGGGATCACGGGTCACCCGCAGAAAGCGACGAGCGCTCAGACTGTAGGTTAAATAACAACACTCTTGAAAACGGTTTTTATAAGATTAACATCGCATCTCCAAAGCTAAAGAACCGGTACCGTTTATCAACCGCTTCCTGATAGGCATTCATAATATTTTCCCTGCCGGCAAATGCACTTACCATCATGATTAATGTTGATTTGGGCAGATGGAAATTGGTAATCAGCCCGTCAACGGCCTGGAATTCATACGGCGGATAAATAAAAATATCCGTCCAGCCGCTGGATTCGGTAAATTTGCCATTGTTATCCCTGACAATGGTCTCCAGTGTCCGTGTCGATGTGGTACCGACAGAAATAATCCGGCCGCCGTTTTCTTTGACCGATGAAAGTGTATCTGCCGTTTTTTTAGACATTTGATAAAACTCGGCATGCATTTTATGCTCTTCAATTTTTTCCACACTTACTGGTCTGAATGTGCCAAGACCAACATGCAATGTAATAAACTCGATTGTCACGCCCATTGCCCGGATCTCATCCAGCAGTTCATTCGTGAAATGTAAGCCGGCAGTTGGGGCAGCCGCAGATCCTTCCTCTTTAGCATACACTGTCTGGTACCTTTCCTTTTCAGGCAGTTGTTCCTTTATATAGGGTGGGAGCGGCATTTCACCCAATTCTTCAAGCAATTCATAAAAGATACCTTCATATTCCAATTGTAAAATGCGACCGCCATGCTCTTTAAGACCAGTGCATGTTGCACGAATCTTCCCGTCGCCAAAGACGATGACTGTACCAATTTTAACTTTTTTGGCTGGTTTTACAAGCACTTCCCATGTATCCTTTTCCTGCTGATGAAGCAGCAGCACCTCCACTTTTGCCCCAGTGTCATCCTTTATCCCATATAGCCTGGCCGGGAGCACACGGGTATCATTCAGTACAAGGCAATCACCTTTTTTCAAATAGCTTTTGATATCTGAAAACTGTTTATGCTTCACTTCTTGCGTATCTCGGTGTAAAACCAGCAACCGGGATGCTGTCCGGTTTTTCAACGGTGTTTGGGCAATTAATTCATCTGGCAGATCAAAATCAAATTCTTCTGGTTTCATGATGCTCTCCTATCTATATTACCGGAATTTTCCTATAATGAAAAAGATAAGCGTTAATACTACGCTCACGACAATGGATGTCATGATCGGAAAATGAAACGTAATGTTATCGCGTTTAATCGTAATATCCCCAGGCAGTTTGCCGATCAATGACCAAATGATGCCGATCACGACAAAAATGATTCCGAGGGTAATAAACATTTTTCCCATATTCATCCGTCTTCTTTCCTTTTGCCAAAATGCTGGTATGCTTTCGGCGTTACAACACGTCCTCTTGGCGTCCGCTGAATAAAGCCGATTTGCAGTAAAAATGGCTCATACACATCTTCAATTGTCTGTGGTTCTTCACCGATTGTCGCTGCTATCGTATCCAGCCCTGCCGGCCCGCCCTGAAAACCGTCGATGATGCTTGTCAGCAGTTTATGATCAATGTGGTCAAGTCCGGCGTCATCAACCTGCAGCATGTCTAATGCCTGTTCTGTCGTTTGCAGGCTGATTTCGACTTCTCCTTTAACCTGTGAAATATCACGGATCCGCTTTAAAAGTCTGTTGGCAATCCGGGGCGTCCCTCTTGAACGGCGTGCAATCTCAATCGCTGCTTCATGTGTAATCGTTGTTTCAAAGATCTCGGACGTTCGTTCGACAATATCACACAATTCATTTGTACCGTAAAACTCCAGCCTGCTCAAGACACCAAAACGATCCCGCAACGGTGCCGACAGCAACCCTGCTCTTGTCGTGGCACCTACCAGTGTGAACGGAGGCAAATCAATTTGAACAGATCGGGCGCTTGGCCCGCTGCCAATCACAATATCAAGGAAAAAATCCTCCATTGCCGGATACAAAATCTCCTCTACAGACTTTGGCAAACGGTGCACTTCATCAATAAACAAAACATCGCCAGGCTCAAGTGATGACAGGATTGCCGCCAAATCACCAGAACGTTCAATCGCCGGACCTGAGGTAGACCGGAATTGGCCCCCCATTTCATTGGCGATAATGGCTGCCAATGTTGTTTTACCAAGCCCGGGCGGACCATATAATAACACATGATCAAGCGCTTCCTCACGCATTTTTGCTGCTTTGATAAATATACTTAAATTTTCTTTTACTTTTTGCTGACCAATATATTGATTCAGATTTGTGGGGCGGAGACTCAGTTCAACAGTAGAATCTTCATTTTGCAATTCACCTGTGACCATACGCTCTTCCATCAGTATCCCACCTTATGATTTTTTCATTAATAACGCGAGTGCTTTTCGTACAATTTCGTCAGTGCTGCTGCTATTCTCCTGCTGCAGTTCTGGAACGATCGCTTTAATCTCGCGTTCGGTATACCCGAGTGTTTTTAATGCTTCCTGTGCTTCCTTGATGCCTTCTGAATCCTGCGCTTTATTAACAGAAGACTGTGCAGATACCGAAATCATGGAAGATAAATTCCCTTTCAAATCAAGTATAATTTGTCTCGCTGTTTTTTTGCCGATTCCAGGGAAACCGGTCAGAAATTTATCATCTTCCAGTTCAATCGCTTCAACAAATCCATCGATATCGACACCGGCCAAAATAGCTAGCGCACCTTTAGGGCCAATGCCCGAAACAGAAATAAGTTTTGTGAATAACAATTTTTCATCTTCATTCTGAAACCCGTAAAGAACCTGTATATCTTCACGGACATAGTGATATGTATTGACCGTAACTTGATGATCCAGCAATGACTGAAACGCAAATGGATTGGCACAGATAATTTCATATCCAACCCCGTTCACGTCAACAATTATTGCATTATCATCTATGTGAACCAATATTCCTTTTATATAAGCTATCATGCGACCTTCTCCTTTATCTCCCTGTACCCATTCTAACATAACTGAACTTTGACGGAAGAAAGAAAACTTCCATCCTCAGAAAAGCAGAATAGAAGTTTCACTTTGATTACTCCGATATTTCCATGTTGTGATGGACATCCTGTGTATCTTCACTGTCTTCCAGCATATCGATTAAATTTAACATTTTTTGCTCGTCTTCTTCGGAGGGGGTCGTATAATTTTGAGGGATCATGGTTACTTCCGACTCGGCTGGTTCATAACCGCTTTCGCGTAAATGATCGCGGACATCGTGAAAACTTTCCGGATCCGTATAAATTTCATATATGCCTTCCTCGGCTGTGATATCATCAGCCCCCGCTTCAATTGCTTCCAGACTGATGTCATCCTCGTCAATGGATCCATCACGATTTTCAATCACAATATATCCTTTGCGGTCAAACATAAACGTTACACTGCCATTTTCCCCAAGATTACCGCCATTTTTCTTGAATGCGTGTCTAATTTCCGCTGCAGTCCTATTTTTGTTATCCGTCAAGACATTGACAATGACCGCAATACCGCCTGGCCCATAGCCTTCATAGGTGATTTCTTCATAATTTGCGCCATCTAAACCTCCTGTGGCTTTTTTGATGGCACGTTCAATGTTATCATTCGGCATATTGTCTGCTTTTGCCTTGTCAACCGCCAGTCGCAGTGATGCATTGGTATCGAGATCACCTCCGCCTTCCTTGGCAGCGGTATATATATCTTTTGCGTGACGCATAAAGATCTTACCTTTTTTAGCGTCCTGTGCATTTTTTCTGCGCTGAATATTTTTCCATTTGGAATGGCCAGCCATAAGACATTCTCCTCTCACTCCGCAAAAATTCCCTTATTAACTATATCAAAAAAGACACAATCAATAAAGTGAAACTTCATTCAGCGGGATGTTTTGCCCCCGCTGAATGTTAGTTGAACAGAATCGGGGTGTTAGCCTCCGTTAACTACCGATCAGATCATATTCATTTTACTGCATGATTTGAAGACGGGAGTCTACGGACGATTGCACCGGGGAAAAGTGAAACTTCATTCAGTGGGGCGCCTTATCCCATTTCTGAATTAACAAAGTGTCATACATTCAATCAATATGACACTTTGTTGCATCCGGAGCGGTTATAGAAATGTCGAGAAGTTTATGCGAAGAAGCCAAATATCCGCGATTAACATATACTAAAAATTTTCTCTGTCACGATTAAAAAATTCCCGAAGAAACTCTCTCATATCACCATTTAACTGATCCAGGCGTGCATCTTTGTTTCGCATCCGATCCCAATAAATATCATCTGTATAGACATAAACCTCTTTGCTTGTAACCATCTCCTGCACTTCCTGTTCAACGAGTTCACGCATATCCGGCGGCGCATTGTCACTCAGCATTACGCCAACTACAACTCTCTCTTCCGATACCGCAACTTGCGCTTGTCTGACATCATTGTGCTGTTTTAAATGACTTGAGATGGATTGGGACATCTCATTCGTAAACAGATCATTCTGGGCATTCTCATCGCCTTCATTCAGTTTTTCCTGCGCATTTCCGCGATAACCTTCCTGTCCATTGGTGTTATTATTTTCTGCTCCATGCCGTTCATTCTCTTCTTCTTCTGTTTCGTAATTAATCGGCTGGGAGTTCATATTATCCTCGGTATTTTGTTCACCTGTTTTATATTCTGCACAACCGACAAGTGCAAACAAAAAGATTGGTATGATCATCCATTTATTTATCTTCATAAAACAACCTCCCTAACCATTAGCATGGATAGGAAAGGCCATTTTTATCAGTAAATGAAGGAATTATTTTCCCGAACGATGGAATTGCTTCAGCGGGTCACGTTTATGAGCCGTACGCCCGTGCATTTTTTCAATTATTTCTTTATCGCTTTCAGGAATTTTTTCACCTTTCAGATAAGCATCAATTTTATCATAGGTCGTTCCCATCTCTGATTCATCTGTTTGTCCTTCCCAAAGACCTGCACTCGGTTTCTTGGACAAAATCTCATCAGGGACACCTAAATACCTTCCCAGTTCCCTTACTTCGTGTTTTGTGAATTCCACCAATGGCAATATGTCGACACCGCCATCACCATACTTGGTGAAATAGCCTGTATACCATTCGGCAGCATTATCTGTCCCGACAACTAAATAATGATAATGTGCAGCAATCGTATAAAGTGTGCTCATTCGCAGGCGTGCCCTGAGATTTGCCCCGGCGAGCTGATCATTATTTTCGTTAAAGGCATTTTGCTGTTTTAATTGCTCACAAATGGTCGTATACATGAGTTGATGTGTTTCAGTTAAATCCACAGTAAGTTCATTGATCCCGGAACTTTCGATGACTTTTGCTGCATGTTTCATATCGTCCGGATTGCTGTTTAGCGGCATCATGACACCCAATGAATGATCGGGAAAAGCCCGCTGAATAAGGTGTGCAACAACCGCTGAATCCACTCCACCGCTGACCCCAACTATTAAACCGTTGACACCAGCCTCATGTGCACTTTGCTGTAGCCATTGCACGATGTTTTCTATTGTTTTTTTCACCATTATCACCCTGCTTTGTTCAGATTTTCTCTTTTCAGTTTAGCATGTTTTGAGCATTTTTAACAAAAGATTGTCTTTTGACCCAATCTTCTTTCATCCTGGCTAAATAGCCATACATAAGCCTGCCGGGACTGCTGTGTATATAATACAGCCATTCTCGCATAACATCACTCGGGATAAATAAAGCGTGCAGCCACGGTTTTAAATATTTGTTCTGTACTATTTTGTATGATAAAAGGCGTTCGGCATTCCAGTTTAAATAAGGTAAAAAACGCTGACCCAGCTGTATATAATCATACAGCGGAGGGGCACATGAAAGTAAATCAAAATCAATCAGATAAATTCGACCGGAATAACGGATAAAATTATGTGAAGCAACATCGCCGTGAGACCAGGTACCGGATTTTCTGGCAGCACGTTCCAATTCAAACCAGTTATAAGCAGATACATACTGCAAGTGTTTCTCAGCGGTTTGAACCATATCTTTGTATAACCCGAGAAAACCATATTCCTTGAATATAGACTCTGTATTTCGGAAATTTTGAAGCCTTTTATACCACCGAATATAAAATATCTCCTTTTTCAATGGGTACCTGAGCTTGATTCCTTCTGTTTCGTTATGAAACGTTTGTATTGATTTTAAAGCCTCTACTCGGTCCCTCTCAGCCATATAATTTAATTTTTGTCCTGGAATATACGGAGATATGGTCCAATACATGCCGTTATCATACAAAAATGGTTTTTGATTCGGGAACCGCTGAAATGGAACAGGAATGTAAGATGACTGCTGTTCAAAAAAATTCCACTGCTGCTCAACACGCGAATGATTATGATGACGTTTCAAAATTAATCGTTCTCGATGGTTTGTTTCAACGTAAAAAACATGCTTGTTGACAGACGTCATATGACGTGGTTGCAGCATCCCTTTTTTCTGCAAAAAAGAAGAGAGACGATTAATACTCATCTCGTCTCCTTTCTTCAGATCACTCACTTGTAGACTCTTCCTCTTCATCTCGGTGTTTTTTATGGAATCCGGGCGGCATTGGCATATAGTTGTCTGAGAAATGTGGATTGGTTGTTGGCGGCATTTGTGGGTAGTGAAATCCCTGCTGTATTCCCATCGTATTTGGTGCCTGTGGCTGAGGATATGATCCGGAACCTTTCATCATTGGCTTTTGCGGTAATTCCATATTATATGATGATGATTCAACTGATTCCATCATATTGCCATCATACGGATAGTGGTGAAAGTTCATCGGTTGCTGATGCATTGGCTGGTGCATCATCTGCTGATGGTGCATAGGCATCTGCATCATCGGTTGATACACTGGCATTTGCATTGGTTTTGGCCCTCCACAGCCGCAATCCTTTTTGCCCATCGCGTAGGGACTCACTTGTGGCATTGGCTGCGGAGGACATGGCATATGATGTTGTAGCGGCATCACGGGCATTGGATGTGGCTGGTAATGCATTTCTTTGGGATGTGGCTGATAGTGCACCTCTTTTGGATGTTGTTGGTAGTGCATCTCTTTCTGTTTTTCGGATGATTCGTCTTCCGGTTGTGTGTACTTCGGAATTTGCGGTAGATTGATGGTTGTATAGTAGTGGTTCATTTCTTGCTCTACTGATGGCATCTTCGGTTGCATCGGCATTTGCGGCTTGATTTCCTTTGGTTGTTTAACATCATCCTCCTTTACGACCGGCATCGGTTTTGGTGATGTGTCTTTATACGGTTTTTCAGCAGCCGGCTTTTGCATTTCTTTTTGAATTTCCTGTTGTTGCGCTTCTTCTTTCTTGACCGGTTTGGACGTGGCAGGTATTTTGATTTTCATACCCGGCAGAATCATATCCGGGCTGGATAATTGCGGATTAAGCTGTTTAACCTGTTCAAAATCCGCACCATATTGCTGCGCTATTTCCCATAATGTATCGCCTTTTTGAACAACATGAATTTTCAACTATAAACGACTCCTTTCATTCCGGTTTCAAACTGGGCTAATCACTCATTACCAACATATGCAAAGGAATGATAAATGTTGAACTAAAAAGAAAAAAAACGCCCGCTCTGTTTAAGAGCGGGCGATCTCAATTTACAACTGCATTTGGTGTACAGGATATGTACCAAGAATCGTAACATTACAGCCCAAAGCTTCCAATTCGGCTTTGACACCCGGAAATAAAACATCATCATACGGCTGATTGACATCAACAATGAAAAAATAATTCCCTAATCCGGTTTTCATCGGCCTTGATTCAATTTTAGAAAGGTTCATTTTACGCCAGGCAAAAGCAGCCAGCACCTGATACAAAGCACCAGCATAATCACTAGGCAGTGTAATCAGAAGGCTTGTTTTCTCAGCTTGAGTTTCATGGCTGATTTGGACAATTTGTTTATCTTTGGCCAGTACAGCAAATCTGGTGTGATTATTCGGATAATCGTGAATGTTTTCCTGGTAAATAGTCAGTCCATATTCACTTGCTGCGAGCCTATTGCCAATAGCAGCTATTTTTTCCCCACTGTTACTGACCATTTCGGCTGCTTTCCCGGTAGACGATGTAAAATACAGTTTCGCATCCGGCATATACTTGTGCAAAAATTGATGGCACTGTGCAATGGCATGACTGTGCGAATAAACATCGGTCACTTCGGATAAATCACTCGAAAATTCTCGAGCTACCAGCAAATGCTGCTGGATCGGAACAACTATTTCCGCTATGATCGGCAATCTCACCTGATGAACCAGATAATCAACTGTTAACTGCACCGTACCTTCAATAGCATTTTCCAGCGGTACAACGCCAATATCAACTTGCTCATCATGAACAGCATCAATACATTCTGGAATGGTTGTAAAACTTTGCTTGTCTTCCCCATTAAATGCTGTATCCACCGCGAGTTTAGTAAATGTTCCCCGCGGCCCCAAATAACCTATTTTCACCATTATACATTTCCCCCTATCGTTCATACCACTTGTGCAGATATATTTACTCAATAAATTCGAATTCAAAATCCATTAATCTGATGGTATCACCATCTTTAGCTCCCCGCTCACGCAATGCATCGTCTACCCCCATCCCCCGAAGCTGCCGGGAGAAACGCTGTACTGCTTCATCTTTCGTAAAATCCGTCATTTTGAACAGCTTCTCAAGTTTGGATCCTGACAATACATACGCACCATCCGAATCTCTCGTTATTGTAAAAGAAGCTTCTTCTTTTTGATGACGGTAAACAACTTTTTCATTTGTTTGTTCTATCTCCTGTGTATGTTTTGGAATCTGATCCAGCATGTCTGCAACTCCGAACACGACTTCCCGCAGTCCTTCCTTTGTTAATGCTGAAATTGAATAAATTGGATATTCATCGTTTATTTCAGCTTTAAATGCACGAAGATTCTTTTCCGCACCCGGCATGTCCATTTTGTTGGCTGCAATAATCTGTGGACGTTCCATTAAATTCGGGTCATATTCCTTTAATTCCTGGTTTATTTTTACAAAATCTTTATACGGATTTCTGCCTTCGATTCCTGCCATATCGATGACATGCAGCATAACGCGTGTCCGTTCAATATGCCGCAAAAATTGATGTCCCAGTCCGACGCCTTCATGGGCACCCTCAATCAGTCCAGGCAGATCTGCCATGACAAAGCTTCGCTGATCCCCTGTGTCAACTACACCAAGATTTGGCGTCAATGTTGTGAAATGATATTCAGCCGTTTTGGGCTTTGCAGCACTTATGACTGAGAGCAACGTGGACTTTCCTGCACTTGGGAAACCGACCAATCCAACATCAGCAAGCAGTTTCAATTCAACTTTAATATGGCGTTCCTGACCCGGTTCGCCATTTTCAGCAAGTTCCGGTGCAGGATTTCTTGGTGTTGCAAAACGGGTATTGCCTCGCCCGCCGCGTCCACCTTTGGCAATCACCGCTTCTTGCTCGTGTTCTGTCAAATCAGCTAAAACTTCATCTGTATCTTCATCAATCACTGTCGTACCAGGCGGAACCTCCACAATTAACGAATCCGCATTCCGGCCATGTTTATTTTTACTCATACCATTTTCGCCACGCTTCGCTTTGTAATGACGGTTGTAGCGAAAATCCATCAGCGTATTCAGTCCCTCATCAACCTTGAAAATAACATCTCCGCCATTGCCGCCATCACCACCGGCAGGACCGCCTTTAGGTACATATATTTCTCTCCGGTAGGCAACAATCCCGTTTCCGCCATCTCCAGCCTTTACATAAACACTAACCTGATCAACAAACATTCCTTTTTTCACCTCATTTGTATGTAACCCTGGCAATACACTTTAATTCATTTTTCTGCCGAAATATTGCAATTTCTTGATCATTGTCTTCCATATTCTGTCTAAATGATGAAACATCCGGAAAATGGCCATTGACCGTGAATTCCAATTCGATCATAACAGGAGATACGTCAGATAGCCGTACATCCAATTCATATAATTCCGTCTCATCCGTCGCATTTTTGATCTTTTCCATCACTTGTTTACAGTAATCTGTCAGCAGCTGGTCCACTGACTGCAAATTCTTGTTTTCAGTGTGTATATGATATGTTAATCGAAAATTCATATGTAAGGAACCGAATTGCAATAAATATAAAGCAAAAAACGGTGCATTTAAATTGACGAGCTTGCTTTCTTCCTGCAGCTGCTGTAAGTAATTTTTTACCTTCTTTTGAACTTTATCTGTTTTGCCCATACTTAAATATCCCTGTACAATCTGCAGATGATTCATCAGATCGTGCCGGTAATGACGGAGTAGCTGTATAACGTCCTTCTCCTCCATTTTTCTCCCCCCAATAGTAAGAAAAGTATAGCAAAAAATGACGAATTGTACCAAAAAAACCCCAGCCAAAAACTGACTGGAGTTTGTTTCATTATTCAAATGAGACTATGCTTCCTGAGCAACCGGGTAAACGCTGACTTTTTTACGGTTACGACCCACGCGTTCATACTTGACAACACCGTCAATTTTGGAGAACAACGTATCGTCTCCGCCACGGCCTACGTTTACACCCGGATGGATTTTCGTACCGCGCTGACGGAACAGGATGCATCCGCCGTTTACGATTTGACCATCGCCACATTTCGCACCAAGGCGTTTTGATTCTGAGTCACGGCCGTTTTTTGTACTGCCGGCACCTTTTTTCTGTGAGAAAAATTGTAAATCCAAACGTAGCATTATGCTGCACCTCCTTATTGATCTTTTATATTCATAAATTCACTATATTCCTGTTCAATTGTTTGCAGGGAAACAAGCATGCCATCAAGCAAGAGCTGGACTCTATCCATCGTTTCATCCGGTATGTTATCAGGAACCGTCACCCGAAGGAATCCGCCCTCGTCTCCCTGTTCAATTTCCAAATCCACATCGCTTAATGTCAAAACCGCATTTACGGAACCAAATGATACAGCCGAAACGCCTGCACATACTAAGTCATACCCATATGGTCCGCTTTCAGCATGCCCTGACAATTCGAACTGTTTAATTTGATTATTTTGCCGATATACATTGACATGAATCATATCATGACCTTCTATGCATTGATTTTATCAATGATTAATTTTGTATAAGGCTGACGATGACCTTGTTTACGGTGATAGTTTTTCTTCGGCTTGTATTTGAAAACATTTATCTTTTTCTGACGGCCCTGTTTTTCAACTTTTGCCGTTACGGTCGCACCTTCAACATATGGAGCACCGACTTTTACGTCGTCTCCACCAACGAACAAGACTTTATCAAATTTAACAGACTCATCTGTATCAGCTGTCAATTTTTCTACATAAACTTCTTGTCCCTCAGTAACTTTAATCTGTTTACCGCCTGTTTCAATAATTGCGTACATGCTTGCACCTCCCTATATTACCAAGACTCGCCATGCAGGTATTCCCGTGGGGATTATTCAAAAAGTGCAGTTTCATTCTCTTTTTTTTAGCATACACCAAAAGGAATTTACAAACCTGTTCTGAGCGGTTGTAGCACTGGTGCTACAATGAATAACGTATAAATATTACCATGATACGAAATCGCTTGTCAAGACTTGATCATCGCTTTATGATACATAACTGACAAGCTCACCCATTGATACGTGGTGATTCCGTTCATGAAAATAATTGTGCAGGCATTCCATTTCATTGATGGACTGACGGATATCTCCTGGGAGTTTAACATATATGGTATGTGTTTTGTCACGGTAAAAACCATTAAATACGTCCATCAAAGTATGATGATGTGACACTTCAATTGGCAAAACACGCTTGAAATGAGCTTTGCCCTGATAGCGCCGCAGCAGAAAGCGTATAAATACATAATAGCGCTGCTTCCAATCCTTTCTATTTTCCATCAGCAAAAATGAGAATAACAGAAATGCACTGAGCGTGAATGGAACCAGGAACAGCAATACGAGCATTGAGACCATATTCATACATAATGAGAAAATGATAACATAATAGTACGCTTTACGATATGGAAATACTTCCGAAAAAATCAAAAATGTTAATTTACCGCCATCCAGTGGCCAAATGGGAAGTAAATTAAACAACAGAATCACGGTATTATAAAAGTAAGCCATATCTATAATGGATGGCATTACAGTCTGACTTTCGGATAATAAAAGTAATATCATATAAATGAACACATGCTGAAACGGTCCTGCAAGTGTAACCAAGACTTCTTCATAGAATGGCCTTGTCCCATGTTCATCTGTCTCCATAACGCCGCCAAACACCCATAACATAACGCCGCGGATCCGCCAGCCAAACCACTTTGCTGCTGTAAAATGCCCCAATTCATGAATGAATACAATCACTAGTATCGTCATCAACTCAATAAACGTACCAGTCAAAAAAGAAATGATGATAAATATGAAGAGAATCGGGTGTATATGGACAGGCGGCAACCATTTATGGCGTGTCATCAACTTGAATCACCTGTACAGGATCCACATATGAATCATTTTGTTCAATAGCGAAATAGACGTTTTTATTATCAGCATCAGGACTGAACACCCCTAGTTTTTGACTGCTATCAACAAACTGATACAAATGAACATCAATGGAACTTAAATTGCCGTAGACGGTTTCACTATTATCAGCATGCTGAACAATGACAGTCTTGCCCAATTCCTGATCATTTCCTGCAAATGTGACGACGCCCCCCTGTAAAGCTGAAACATCTGTTTCTTCTTCCGGTGTAAGCATAATCCCTTTACCATTGGCTTGGAACGATTCAGAGACTGTCCCGTTAACCGGAAATGCCAAAGCCTGTCCATCATCTGCAGATTGGGATGATAAAGCCATCGGTGTACCAAACGTTTCCTGATACCACTGATTGACGCGCGCAAACGGGAACTCCTCTGTCAACGCATTAGCAGTCCATTTTTTTGGCTCAGTGAAGAGCTCCGAATCAGTCTGAAATAACAGCGCTGCCGCAAAGAAAAGCATAGCCGATAAAATTCCTTTGACTGCAAAGCCGGAAATCCGCCGATTTGAGTGCTTTGATGAAACAGTGTGGTCAGTGAAAACAGGAAAATAGCCATGTTTTTCTTCCTCCTGTGGAAATGACGATGGCATGATTCGTTTGGCCGATGTCTGCTCAGACGCAATACCACGCATTTTTTTTCGCTGATTAATTGATTTCCTTACCTTTTTTACCCCTTTATTCATTCTGGCTCACAACCCTTGCGATACTTTTGTACAAGTCTATGACACAAAAGGCGAAGTTATGCCAGGGTATCGCATGATCAAACGGTATAAAAAACACATGCATGAAGCTAGATAAGCCTTTATCGCATGTGTTTAATGGATCAGGAACGTATCCCGAAAAACTTTTTCATTTTTTTAAACATACCTTTTTCATCTTCCAAGGATTGAAGGGGAACTGTCTCCCCCAGTATTCGCCGGGCAATATTACGATACGCTACAGACGCTTTCGATTTTCCCTGAAGTGAAACAGGTTCACCGCTGTTGGAAGCTTTTATGACGTCATCATCATCAAGGACAATTCCTGTAAGATCTATTGACAGTATTTGGATAATATCGTCTATATCCAGCATATCACCATTTTTCATCATGTGATTCCGTATACGATTAATGATCAATTTTGGCGGGTCCATATCTTCATTTTCCAACAAACCGACAATGCGATCAGCATCCCTGACACTGGATTTTTCAGGCGTGGTGATCACAATTGCCTTGTCAGCTCCCGCAATTGCATTTTGAAACCCTTGTTCTATACCTGCCGGACAGTCGATGATAATATAATCATAGGTTTGCTTCAATTCCTGAATGATTTTTTGCATACCATCCGTTGTAACGGCTGATTTATCACTTGTCTGTGCTGCGGGAAGAAGAGTCAAATCATCGAATCTTTTATCTTTGATCAGGGCTTGTCCGAGTTTACAGCGTTCTTCTATGACATCAACGATATCGTAAATAATTCGATTTTCCAGACCCATGATGACATCAAGATTTCGCAAGCCAATATCCGTATCAATCAGGCAGACTTTTTTCTCCATCAGAGCCAGGGCAGTACCAATATTTGCAGTTGTAGTCGTTTTACCTACCCCGCCTTTACCGGAAGTAACTACTATTGCTTCACCCATTCAGCATTCTCCTTTCAAACCCGCTTATATCTTTTCGTTTATGGGAAAGAACCTGCAACCGGTCAATGACGATCTTATCCTGCTTTTCATCAACGAACCCACATTCCATATAAACGCCTTCCGATTCATAGTCAGGTGCACGGCTGATATAATCTGCTATTCTGAGCTGACTCGGTTTCATGTACGATGCAGCAATAACTGCATCACGATCACCATTTGCCCCAGCATGTGCAATACCGAGCAGATTGCCCATAACAAATACGTTTCCGCTTGTGATAACCTTTCCACCGGGATTTACGTCGCCAATCAACAACAAATCCCCGACATTTTCAAGTATTTGACCTGACCGTACAATTCTATTAATCACTTTAACGTCACTATCTTCTTTCCAAGTTAACGCTTCATCACGATGTATTACATTGGAATCAAAAAATTCAATCTTAAAACAATTTTCATTTCCGATGAGCTCGCGCAACTGTTGTTTTTGCCGGTCATTTATATACCGGTTCCCTAATTTGACAGTAACCGGAACTACCGGTTCATCCTTTTTTGGGCTATACTCCGAAAACTTATCAGTGAGCTCATCGATTACATCCTCAAACGGTCCGCGGTCATCAATGACTAGCGTCAGCCCGTCTTTTGTACCTTTAATAGTAATCGTTTGGTTCTCCTCAAGCACTACGTTCACCTCTATATTTCACCTTGACATTGTCCACGATTAAAATCCCCTGCTGCCCGATAATTGTTCCTCTTTCCATCTGACAAGCCGCTTCATCATGATTGGATATAAAGCAAGCAAAAATAAAATATTGGCTATAACAGTAGGTATCAACCTATAAACCCAATAATCCGGCCAGATTAGTTCCGAAATTCCTGTAACGGAAAAAATGAGATTGATAAAGACTTCAACCAATACCAAACCTGCAGCCCCAAGCAATATCGTTACTAAAAAATTAGCGTGCAGAATTTTTGTCATCCCATGTATCAGATAAATGCTTAGCGCATAGCTGAACATGTATACACCTAAAACGCCTGTATAAACAATATCTGTCAAGAGTCCGAATAACAGGCCATAAAATAC
This sequence comes from Lentibacillus halodurans, assembly GCF_900112045.1. Classification (GTDB taxonomy): domain Bacteria; phylum Bacillota; class Bacilli; order Bacillales; family Amphibacillaceae; genus Lentibacillus; species Lentibacillus halodurans. The sequence goes on along the minus strand of NZ_FOJW01000001.1, from coordinate 20,744 downwards.
GGAAAAATACGTGTCCTCCCTGTCATAAAAAATGGCCAGGAAAACGAGAAACATGAAAACCCAATGGGACACGAACCTCAGATCACCACTCACAAGAGAAACCGGCAAGATATCCAGGGCAACACCTTCCATAATCAGCAAAAGGAAAAGTATAAGGGGAATCAGTAATCGTTTCATGACGATTCATCCTCCCTGGTTTCCTCTGAGGAATCATCACTGGTCTGCTGACGCTCGACTACAATAACATTATTGATATCATACATATCAGCTATAGGTTCAACAAATGCAGTACGTGTCAACCCATACTGATCCGGTTTAACCTCTTTCACTTCTCCAATCGGTAAGCCAGACGGGAAAACACCGCCCATACCTGAAGATAAGACTAATTCCCCTTCCTCCAGGTCGTCATCAGACTCTTCTATGATTCGAAACAACAAATGATCTGACTCCTGATCATACCCTTCAATCATACCGTAAATATCATCGCTTTCTTCCCGGGAAATAGTCGCCGATATCCGGTTAAATTGATCGAATCCGGTCAACAGTTTTACCGTTGATGTGAATTTTGACTCGGACTCTACCTTACCAATCATCCCTTCAGCGGTAATCACAGCCATATTTTCCTCAATACCATCCTGTGTCCCCTTGTTTATGGTTACCTGTTCAATCCATCGTTCAGGTGACCTGGACATCACTGTTGCCTGAATTGGGTTATACTCATGAATGGATTCAGTCTTATCCAATGTTTCCCGCAGTTCGGCATTATCTTCTTTTAATTCCTGTACCTCATACTGGAGATTTCTATACTCAGCTACTTTTTCCCGCAATATCTGATTTTCTTCATAAGTGTTCTTGATATCATCAATGTTCTTAAAAATGCCTGTTACATACTCAACCGGCGTGTGTATTAAGTTCTGTGCCCATCCAACTGTATCTTTAATGAATTGTTCGACTGTCGTCTCCTGATCCCTATCCTGTAATGAATAACCGATCAGTGCTACAAGCATGATAATACCTATCAAAAGGATAAAAAGTCTTTTTTTTTGTAAAAGCCTCATGTCAACACCTGCTTACTCAACGGTAGGACGGGAAGATACATTCGGATGGGAACGGAAATGTTGAATGTATTCCAAAGATTTACCTGTTCCGATTGCTACACTTTCCAGAGGGTCTTCGGTAACAAATACAGGCATTTTTGTCTCATCGCTAATAATTTTATCCAAATTCCCTAGAAGGGCTCCCCCGCCGGAAAGGACTATTCCGCGGTCCATAATATCAGCAGCCAGCTCCGGTGGTGTTTTTTCCAGCGTATCTTTTACCGCCTCAACAATACTTTCAACAGTCTCTTTCAATGAAATAGCTATCTCCCTGGAAGTAATGGTAATTGTCTTAGGCAAACCGGTCAGCAAATCACGCCCCCGAATATCCATTTCGACATTTTCTGTCACTTCTCCTGCAACACCGATATCCAGCTTAATCGACTCAGCAGATCGTTCACCAATCATCAGGTTATAATGTTTGCGTATATAGTTCGTAATCGATTCATCCATATTATCGCCTGCAATACGAATGGAACGGCTTGTCACAATGCCGCCGAGTGAAATAACTGCAACCTCGGTTGTACCGCCGCCGATATCCACAATCATGCTGCCCGTCGGCTCCCATACCGGCAGACCGGCCCCAATAGCTGCTGCAAACGGTTCGGCAATCGGAAAAGCATCCTTTGCGCCAGCCTGTTTAGTTGCATCGACGACAGCACGTTCTTCCACCATGGTAATCCCTGATGGTACACATATCATCACATTTGGTTTTTTTGCAAAAAGAGATCGGCTGCTCATTGCTTTTTTAATAAAATATTTCATCATAACGGCCGTTGTATCATAATCAGCAATTACGCCATCTTTCATCGGCCGGACAACAGAAATGTTTCCGGGAGTCCGGCCAATCATATTCCTGGCCGGGTTTCCGACTGCTTCAATTTCCCCTGTTTCAATATTTTTGGCAACGACAGTCGGTTCACGTACAACAACACCCTTGCCTTTGACAAAAACGAGTGTGTTGGCAGTCCCCAAATCTATACCCAGATCCTGTGATAAACTGAATCTTCCCAAAAAAATCTTCCTTTCTCAATCAACAAACACTATTGTTGTATGCAGTTTCCATTTATAAAATTTTGCCATCAACACTTAACTTCAATGCTCCATTTTAAACATGTTTTATTGGAAAGTAAATAACTGTATGTATCGTAAAGCACGTTAAGCGCCAATCTCAAGTTAAAATTAGAAACTGGCGCTAATAGGTTACGTCTATTCAATTATACGAAAAAATTTATAAAATAGATAGTGTTTTATAAGTATCCTTTTTCTTTTAATGAAATAAATTTCCGATCGCCGATTACCAAATGATCCAATAGTTCAATACCAATCATTTTTCCTGATTCAGCCAAACGTCTTGTCACATGAATATCTTCCTGGGAAGGTGCCGGATCTCCGGAAGGATGGTTATGTGCGCAGATGATGGAAGCTGCTGACCGTTTGACAGCTTCCCGGTAAATTTCACGTGGATGTACAATCGATGAATTGAGACTTCCGATAAAAATGGTTTGTCTGTGGATAATCTGGTTTTTCGTATTCAAGAATAAAACAACAAAATGCTCCTGATTCAAATTTCGCATCTCTTCCATCACATAGTCTGCCCCGTCTTCCGGTGAACGAATCACATATCGGTCATGCGGCTTATGCTGATTCAATCGTCTTCCCAATTCCAAAGCCGACAACAACAATACGCCTTTGGCCGCTCCTATGCCTTTAATAGCCGTTAATTCTTCGATGGTAGCATCCTTCAATAAGTTTAATCCTTCAAAATGCATTAAAACCCGGTTTGATAAGGCCATCACTGATTCATCCTTCGTTCCGCTGCCAATCAGAAGGGCAAGCAATTCCTGGTTGGATAAATGGCTTGATCCAAGCTTCAGCAGCCGCTCACGGGGACGGTCTTCTTTCGGTACATCTTTGATCATAATGGTCGGTGAGCTCATTTTCAGTCCTCCCTAAGATAAGATACATTTATCGTATCTGTCTCTTTTTGATTGAACAACTTTATAAAAAAGCACTTTCACCGACGAACACATTTGTATTTTTAAAAGATTCCCGTGCGAAAATTTAATTTTCATCAGGTTTGTCCTGCCAAAACACAAAAATGGTCTTTTTTCTTTTTATCCTGCGCCTTGTATAATTATTGTACAACCAGCTGATTAAACTGTTCCCACAGACTTAACAAAATCACCTGATCCTGCCATTTATCCGCCTGCCCCATCTGTTGGTGCTGCTCCCTTAAAAAGTCAGCAAATTCAGTAATACGCTCCGTGTTCTCAGGAATTTCATCAATAACATCTGCCCATGCGTCCTGTGATAGCTGATTCCCATCGTTCACGGAGTCTAATGCATCATTCCATTGCTGCTCATACGTTTGCAGCCATTCTTTTTCTTCATCCGGCAGGTCCATTTCACCTGACTCAGTTCCCCATTCTTTCACATAAACTTCCAAGTTCTCATCAGAAAGCTCATTTGCCAATTGGGCTGCCTGCTGTTTTGAATCAGTAATCCCCGATAAAACAAAAAAGAACTCCCCCTTTTCCCAAACCATCGCAGGATAACCCGATTCCTGAAATGTCGCTGCCATTTCATCAGCATTCGCCTGTTCACCAAACTTGCCGGCCTGCAGCACAAATACGTTGACGGCGTCAATTGCCGCAGATGACGCTGCATCGTCACTTCCTGAACCTGCATTGTCCCCTTTATCACTGTTGCTACTCCCCTCATCACCATCTTCATCACCGGCTGCAGCGAGAGGAGGGGCATCTCCCTGCCGGCCTATATCATCGTTGATATCGACAAACATATTCAGCATAAAAAAACCTAAAACAGAGCCAATAACAATCGCGGATAATGCAGCAATCAAAAATGGTTTAAACGCTCTGAACCTGGATTTTCGGGTGAAATAGACCTCACTGTCAGGCTCATCACTATCCTGCCTGATGAGTTCAGGTATGTCGGAATCTTCTACAGCAGCAGCCTGTTCTTTATTAAATTCTTTAATAGAATATTGCTCATCCGGGGCTTCGTCATATCGTGTCAGCTTTGTTTTTGTACCGTTCATCCATACAACTATTTTTTTGCCTTTACCCAACTATTTTCCCTCCATATGCCAGTTTGTTCAACTCTAGCATATGGCCAATAAAAAGTAAGACGATTATTGTCTATCTTCCAAAAAAACTTTCAACATAATACAACAAAAGCGGAAGAACCCGGTTAAGCGGGGAACTACTGCCAGTTATATGCGGGATATACCGCAACACGGGCGTGTCCCTGATCTTGATCGGGAACCAGGGTGCTATTCCCATAAAGAACGCAAAACGGAATATATCAATGATTTGATTCTCGATTCATATAATCGTAATGATAGGAGCCATCAAATATTTGGCCAAACGATCAGCCACAACAGCCATATAAAGATAACCTTTCTTTCCGATATCATTTTCCCTGCCCATTGGATCACTCGTATAGCTTTTCTGCATGCTAAACTATACTTGATTTAAGAATCATAGATTTAAAATTTTCGAATCATTACATTTTACTTTAAGTCAAACGTTTCTTCAAAATATTTCCTCACAATAGCAATAAAGTGTAATGATCCGGTTATACAATAACAAGCATTTTCCCGCTGAAAGCTCATTTGTTCAATAGCTTGCCGCCAATCACTCTGAAACAGCACATGTGGATGATGGCTGAATTTTTTAAGTTGTTCAATCCCGGCAGCCCGCGAATGTGGAAATGTCGTCAATGTAACCGAAGAAAAATGAGACTCCAAATCACCGAGCATACGCTCTAAATCCTTATCTTTAAATGCGGCAAAAATAAGGTGTTTTTCCATATCACTATAGTATGATGTCAGTGTTTCAATAAAAGCTCGCACGCCTGCTGGGTTATGGGCCCCGTCCAATATAATGGCCGGTTTGCTGTGAACCTGTTCAAACCTCGCTGGCATGCGGACTGCTGCCAGGCTGTTCACACATTTTTTCCAATCAAGACTGAGACCTTTTCTTTCAAGTATGACAAGTGCCATGATGGCTAAGGAGACATTTCTTATTTGATGGATCCCTGGTGTCTGTAATGCTATTTCCATACTGATACCGGAAGCAGATTTCCATTGAAATGTTTGGTGTGACGTTGTTGTTATGCCAGCTATTTCATATTGAAAAGACTCACTAGACAAGTATAGCGGGGCGTTTTTTTCAGAGGCTTCATCCATTATGACTGATACTGCTTCCTTATCCAGTTCTCCGGCAATGACAGGCCTGTTTGCTTTGATGATGCCGGCTTTATGATAAGCAATGGATTCGATGGTTTTACCCAGGTAATCCGTATGATCCCATGCCACATTTGTTATAATGGACAAGATGGGCTGAAAACAATTGGTGGTATCCTCCCGGCCTCCCATGCCGGTTTCAATCAGGGCAATATCAGTACTTTCGGCAAAATATAAAAAGGCGACGGCCGTCATGATTTCAAATTCTGTCGGATGGTTATACTCTTCATCAAGCTGCTGAATAAGTGGATGAATGATATTTACATAGTGTATCATTGTCTTATCCGGTATCGGGGAATCATTTACGAATATGTGCCCAGTTAATCCTTGGATACTCGGGGAAGTGAATACACCAACCCGGTAACCGCTTGACATAAGTGCGCTTTTCAAATAATGAATGGTCGATCCTTTGCCATTCGTTCCAGCTACGTGGATGGCATTCACTTTTTCCTGTGGTTGATCAAGTAAATGCAATAGTTTATGTATCCTTTCCAGGCCTGGTTTGATGCCATATTGCTTCCGATCCTGAAAAAAAGTTTCGATTTGGCAGAAATGTTCAAACATCGTGTACACCGCTTTTCTGTTTAGTTTTCAATATCGTATTATCTGAACAGCATCATTATTATAGCAATAAACAATCATAATTTGAACGAAGAGAGGCAGATATGAATTGAGTTTGTACGGCTGGATTATTTATAACGGCTACTTACCTGGCAATAAATTTCTTGATTTTGCGGAATGGATTCAGCAGGCTGCAGCAGCGCATCATATCCAAACAACGATTTATCAGAACAACGAACTACTGGGTTTATTAACTTCTGAATCCATGGATTTGGTAAGAAGCAGCATAACCAAAAAACCTGATTTTGTCGTTTTTGCCGATAAAGATATTTACTTGGCGAAACAGCTCGAAATATTGGGATTTCGCGTTTTCAACAGTGCAGATGCAATTGCGGCAAGTGATGATAAAATCGCTTCCTATCAGCTATTGGCATCCAATCATTTACCTATCCCCAAAACGATTATTGCGCCAAAAGCCTTCTACAATACACAGGATGATCATATCAATGACTATCATAGCGCGATAGAAATATTAGGTTTTCCCATGATTGTTAAAGAAGCGTTTGGGTCCTTTGGTGAACAGGTTTATCTCATTCAAACAAAGGAAGAACTGGCTGAAAAAGTGAACCAGCTTCAAGGACGCCCGTTTATGCTTCAGGAATTCATTGCCGCAAGTTTCGGACAAGATATACGCCTGCATGTTGTTGGCGATAAGGTTGTTGCTGCTATGGCTCGACATGCACAGGACGATTTTCGGTCTAATATCACTGCTGGAGGCACAATGAAGGAATATCATCCGACTTCTGAAGAGAAAAACATTGCAATCGCTGCGACAAATGCAATGGGGGCGGATTTTGCCGGTGTGGATTTATTATTCGGATCTGGCAGCACACCGATTATTTGTGAAATTAACTCCAATGCGCACATCCGCAATATGTTTGACTGCACCGGGATCAATGTCGCTGATTTTATAGTGGCTTATATCAAGAAAACTTTAAAGTGAGGGAACGGCAATGAAAGGCTGGCTGATCTATAACAAAACAGATGCAGAACAAAACAAATCCTATATCAAATGGTTTAAGGAAGAAGCACAGCTGCAGAACATATCTCTGCGATTTATTTTGCGTGAAGATTTAACCATTGGGGTTATCGATAACAGGCGTACAATTATGCATCATGACAACCCGGTGACACTGCCGGACTTTGCTGTAGTCCGAACGATTGAACCCCTATTAAATCTGCAGCTTGAATCGCTTGGTATAACAGTTTACAATCCATCGGAAACAGCTGCCATTTGTAACAACAAAGCACTGACGCATTTTCATATGAGCAAGCTATCCATCCCGATGGCAGAGACAGTGTTTGTGTCGGCAAGAACCAGCATGCCGATGTCACCTCCTCTTGCCTTTCCGCTTGTGGTCAAGGAAGTAAGTGCCAGGGGCGGCAGACAGATTTACTTAATAACCGACATCAACGAATGGCGCAAGTTGCAGCATCATACATCAGTTGGCGATCTGATTATCCAATCTGCAAACAATATCCAGTTCGGGAAAGATGTGCGCGTATTTGTCATCGGCACAGAAGTAATCGGGGCCGTCCTGCGCGAAAACAAACATGACTTTCGCGCTAATTATAAACTTGGCGGTTCCGCTTCCTGGTACCCTCTTAAAACGGATGAAATGGAACTGGTCAAACAAATCAGTGACTATTTCCGGTTCGGGATGGCTGGAATTGACTTTCTGCTTGATACAGATGGCCGTTTTATTTTTAATGAAATAGAAGATGTGGTCGGTTCCCGCACACTAAGTGCCGTAAGTGATATGAATATTTTAAAAAAATACGTCTCATACATTAAAAGCGGAAGTTCATGCTGCTTATGAACTCCCGCTTTCTTTTCTTTCTATGCTTTTAATTCGTCAAGACGTGCTTTCACTTTCGCCTGTTTTTCCAGGTAATCCTTTTCTTTCTGTCTTTCTTCTTCAACGACATGCTGTGGTGCCTTATTGACAAAACCTTCGTTTGCCAGTTTCTTTTGGACACGTTCCACTTCTTTTGTCCATTTGTCCAATTCCTTTTTCAGCCGTTCCATTTCCTGATCAAAATCAATCAGGCCTTCAAGCGGAAGAAAAAGCTCTGCTCCGGTGACAACCGCTGACATGGCTTTTTCCGGCGCTTCAACATCAATTGCAATGATTAATTCACTTGGATTGCAGAAACGTTCCAAATAGCTGCGGTTATTTTCCAGCTCGGCAGCAATGTCTTCACTTTCAGCTTTGATTAATAGCCTGATCTGTTTGGACATTGGCGTATCCACCTCAGCCCGGATATTCCGTACTGACTTGATAATGGAAACAAGTCGCTTCATTTCATTTGAAGCTTTTTCATCATGAAATGCCGGTTTTGCTTGAGGCCATTGGGCAACGGTAATCGATTCACCCTGATGCGGGAGCTGCTGCCATATTTCCTCGGTGATAAACGGCATATACGGATGCAGCATGCGCATCGTCTGGTCCAGTACATAGGCCAACACTGACCTTGTTGTCTGCCTTTGCTCTTCATCATCACCGTATAACGGGAGTTTTGCCATCTCGATATACCAGTCACACAGATCATCCCAGATAAAATTGTATAAATGGCGTCCAGCTTCACCGAATTCATATTTGTTGGTATTCCTAGTCACCTGTTCGATCGTTTCATTCAAGCGGGTCAGAATCCATTTATCTGCCAGTGATTTTTCCCTGCTTAAATCAATATCTTGATACGTAAAGTTTTCCATGTTCATCAGAGAAAAACGGGAAGCATTCCAAACTTTATTGGCAAAGTTCCATGTCGCTTCAACTTTTTCCCAGTGGAAACGCAAATCCTGGCCAGGGGTCGAGCCTGTCAGTAGGAAGTATCGCAGTGAGTCAGCCCCATACTGATCGATAACATCCATTGGATCGACACCATTGCCGAGTGACTTGCTCATTTTCCGGCCTTCTGCATCCCGGATCAGACCATGGATCAATACATCTTTGAACGGCCGTTTGCCGGTGAATTGCTTCGATTGGAAAATCATCCGGGCCACCCAGAAAAAGATAATATCATATCCAGTCACAAGCACATCTGTCGGGAAATACCGTTTGAAGTCTTCTACATTCTCATCAGGCCAGCCCATTGTCGAAAACGGCCATAATGCAGAAGAAAACCATGTATCAAGCACATCCTCATCCTGTTCCCAGTTTTCGAGATCTACAGGGGGTTCTTTGCCGACATAGAGCTCACCTGTTTCTTTATGATACCACGCCGGGATGCGGTGCCCCCACCAAAGCTGACGGGAAATACACCAGTCGCGTATATTTTCCATCCAATGCAAATACGTCTGCTCAAACCGATCAGGAACAAAATGAACTTTCCCGTCACCGTTTTGAAGGTCAATGGCTGCATCCGCAAGCGGCTCCATATTGACAAACCATTGTGTCGATAAATACGGCTCCACAACCGCACCACTGCGTTCAGAGTGCCCTACTTGATGAACATGATCTTCAATTTCAAACAGAATACCTTGATTCTGGAGATCATTCACAATTTGTTTTCGGCACTCAAAGCGGTCCAAACCCTGATAGCTGCCAGCATTATTATTCATCGAACCGTTTTCATTCATAACGAGCACACGTTCAAGATTGTGCCGATTTCCAATTTCAAAATCATTCGGATCATGGGCAGGAGTTATCTTAACTGCACCCGATCCCATTTCCATATCTACATATGAATCAGCAACAATTTCAATTTCCCTTCCGACAATCGGCAGGACAACCGTTTTGCCGATCAAATGCTGATAACGCTCATCATCCGGATGAACCGCTACTGCTGTGTCCCCAAGCATCGTTTCCGGACGGGTTGTCGCAATTTCAATCGTTTTATCACTGTCTTTAATCGGATAACGCATATGATAAAATTTGCCCTGTACTTCATGATAAATAACCTCTATATCAGAAAGAGCTGTCTGCGTATCAGGGTCCCAATTGATGATATACTCCCCGCGATAAATCAACCCTTTTTCATACAGACTGACGAATACTTCCCGAACGGCGTCAGACAAACCCTCATCTAGCGTAAAACGCTCTCGGGAATAATCGAGACCAAGACCAAGCTTTTCCCACTGGGACCTGATAAAATCAGCATATTCTTCCTTCCAATCCCAGGAAACATCCAAAAACTTTTCCCTGCCCATATCGTGTCGATTTTTACCTTGTTCTTTCAGCCTTGCTTCCACTTTCGCCTGTGTCGCAATTCCTGCATGGTCCATACCCGGCAACCATAACACATCATAGCCCTGCATCCGTTTCATCCGAGCAATTGTGTCCTGCATCGTTGTATCCCATGCATGACCCAAATGCAATCTCCCGGTTACATTCGGTGGTGGAATAACGATTGTAAACGGTTCTTTTCTTTCGTCATCTGTCGCTTCAAAAAATTTGCCATCGACCCAAAATCTGTATCGATCCTTCTCAATTTCACGCGGATTATACTTTGATGACATCGTTTTGTTTTCCTCACCCATCACAGATTCCTCCCTTTATGAAGTTTTCATTGCAATAAAAAAACCCTTCCATCCGACAAGGACGAAAAGGATTTGATTCCGTGGTACCACCTTTATTCATAGACAATAGGAGCCTATGCACTCTTGACGTGTTAACGGACAGTGACCGGCACTCTTCTACTGAGTTCAAAGATGCAGCATCATGGGCGACCTTCCAGAATCATTCATCCCGGGAAATTTCCACCATACATTCCCTCTCTTTTAGGGCAATTCACTCTGTACTCTTCCCAATCATTGCATTTACAGGCTATTTAAATATTATATTTCATTTTATCATTTTTCCGGAGAAAATCAACTATTAGTATATGGATTGCACAAATGGCACCTGTTTATACATAGTATAGTACAAAATGGAAGAGGTGAACAAAAAATGGCTCGTTATTATCGTTACCGGCTGCCGCCATGGGCAAGAAATTGCATCATCATCATTGAGAAAGTGACTTTACCGATACTCATTTTTCAATTAATCCGAACCTTATTGTTTCCGACTTCACTGGATGTCTTTTTGCTTGGGGCACTGGTTGGTTTGTTTATTGCATTTTATTTGGAATGGATTTAAGCTTCAGATTCACTTTCTGATTCAGGAATATCATCATATTGGGTGAGCGTAGACCATTTAAGACCGAGTTCCAACTGATGGAAAGCAGATTGCAGCAATTGTGTCCGCTTAATCATCGTTTGCTGTTCAGGATGTTCCACATAGTTGTCAATAAGCGACATGTAATGAGCAGGATCCAGTAAATAAATCGTCAATAAATGCTTTTCACTTGTGTTCAGCGGATTTTTACGGTTATATGCTGAAAACAGCTCTACCAATTGTTCCGGCGACAGATCGTAATGACGTACTTGCCCGTGCAGTAGCGTGGTCAGATCAAAAACCGCATGATCATATGCTGCCTGTTCCCAATTAATCAGATACGTATGTCGGTGATGAAGAAAATGGGATAACGTTAAATGACCATGACACAGGCAGTAAGTCCATTTCTGATCACTTTCCAGCTCATTCATAAAACGGACTGTATGGTCGTCAAGTTCTGGTAAAAGCCTTGTCAGTACATGATAATGTGTACAAACTTGCAACTCAAATGGTGACATGAAACGATTTTGTTCAAATCGTGAAACATAATCCAGTAATATGTTTTGCAGTTCTGCATTTTTTTGCCGATACTGTCTGAAGTTTCCTAAAATTGAATCAGTGTCAATCGATATTGATTGTTTCGTTTTGGCATGAATATTGCCAATCGTTTCAAACCCATTGGTGATTGCCTGCTCACGACTTTGCTGATATTCAAATATCCAAGGTGTTACGTAATAGTATGAATCATCCATTTTCACGTATAAATCGGATTGACGCGTTAAATAGACCGGCAATATGTTTGGTAAATTCAATGCGTAAGCCTGATGATAAATCTGTTCCCATTTTTGAACTGTATTTTTTGTAAGTCTGCTTTGTTTTAGTGCATAGACATGTTGTCCATCACTCACCTGATATAGCCTCTCTGAAATTTTCCTGATCTGATGTGGATACACGCCATATTTTTTTAATACGTCCTTTACCGATCCCAACTGCAGTTCACCACCTTAAAAAGCTCAGGACTGCGCTGTCTTTCCAGATCCCTAAGCCAGAACTGGAGATTATCGCCTTTAAAAAGAAGCACGACCCCTTACTGAAAGAGCAAGGGGTGTTCACTTTTTATGAATTTTTCTTATATGGAATATATAGTAGTTGACCTTCTTCTAAACCGTCCTCAGTCAGGCGATTTTGTTTTAATAGCTGGAGTGCAGAGATTTTATACCGTTCAGCAATGGACTCCACCGTATCGTTCCCCTGAACAATACATAACCGCATTTTGGCATAAGTTTCTTCTTCTTCTCTGCTGAACATATCCGCCAAATAACGCACATCTTCCGGTGAGGCCGAACTTTCATCGTTTTCATTCTGGTACGCTGTTTCTGTGAATTCCACTAATGTTGAGGATTCTGCTGAACTTTCCAGGGGCTCCCCTTCCGGCATTGATGCCTCGTGTTCCGTACTTTCCGGTTGATCCTTGCCGAAAAATTCAGCGAGTGTCTGTGACTTTTTACCTTTCCACCGATCTTTTTCAGAAGATGTGTCCTGTTCCGTCACTTGGCCTGTATCCTGTTCGCCCGCCTGAGGTAAAACAGGAGGTTGCTCCGGATATTCATTTTCGTCTGCTTCCAACTTTTCTTCATCCATTTTTATATCAAATGCAAATGTCTCTTCATCCCGATGCGGAAATACGGATTCTGCTGACTCCTCATCCCCTCCAGACGTATTCGCATTTTCATCACTGATTCCATGGATTTCTACAGTAGAACTTAACTTCAGCTGATGTTGATTGGGCACCTCGTAGTCAAAAGACTCTATACTGACCGTTACATCTTCCATATCGGCCACACGGTATGCCGGAACAGAAATTTCAACAGGAAAACGATGCGTAAATTCTGCCTGATCATGATCAAGCTCGACTACCTTTTCAACATATCTTCTTGATTGATAGTCATCAATATCAACTATACCCTCATCCTCTTCCTGGGAGACCGGTTCTTTGCGGTAAGAACCACGGAGTTCAATCACTCCCCTGATCGATATATACTCATGGAATGGTTGTATGGAAATATCCGGATCCAGCGAAATTCCTGTGATTTCACCAACTTCCTGTCCTTTTTCAAAATAAAGCGATTCTTCCAGATCAAAACGAAATATTTCCTTATTGTTGTCCAAATGATTTCCTCCCTTCAACATATATTCCATATACTTATATGTCTCAGTTCAACTATATGTCAAACATTGAACGGATATGCTTTATTAAGAAAAACTTAGCTTCCTTTGTCTTTGCGGAAGTAAAAGCCAAAATTCGGAGCAGTAAGAGCAATCGACTCAGCTGATTGCGGCATTGAACTACACTTTTCTGATATTTAATAAGGCTATCCCTAAAAAACGAGATAGCCTTAAATACTTATTTTTCTATTTTTGAAAATGCTATGCGTGCTGCCTCGATGGTTTTATCGATATCTTCATCTGTATGAGCAGTTGATAAAAAAACACCTTCAAATTGTGATGGAGGCAAAAAGATGCCCTTTTCAATCATCGTCCTGTAGTATTGAGCAAAATGATCCACATTCGCATTTTGTGCTGTCTCATAATTATATACAGGTTCGTTCGTGAAGAAAAAGCCTACCATCGATCCTGCCCGATTAACCTGAAGCGGAATATCGTAATCAATCGATGCCTGTTTATAGCCTTCTGCTAACTTGTCTACTTTTCGATTGATTTCTTCATAAGACGATTCGTCCAGTGCGCTTAATGTTTCATAGCCAGCTGTCATTGCAAGCGGATTACCTGATAACGTACCAGCCTGATAAATCGAACCAGTCGGCGCAACACTTTCAATGATTTCCCGTTTACCGCCATATGCACCAACAGGCAAACCGCCGCCGATTACCTTTCCAAGACAAGTCATATCTGGTGTCACACCAAAATACCCTTGTGCACAATGATACCCGACCCGAAAACCTGTCATCACTTCATCAAAAATCAGCAGGGATCCATTATCGTTGGTTATATTCCTTAGTTCCTGCAAGAAGTCTTCCATCGGCGGGACAACCCCCATATTCCCGGAAACAGGCTCGACAATCACAGCAGCAATGTCATCACCATATTCTGAAAATGCATAGCGAACACTTTCCACGTCATTATAAGGAACAGTAATCGTGTTTTCGGCAATTGATTTTGGAACCCCGGGACTGTCAGGCAGGCCAAGGGTTGCAACACCCGATCCTGCTTTAATCAGTAGGGAATCACCATGACCATGATAATTGCCTTCAAATTTCAGTATCTTGCTGCGTCCTGTAAAACCGCGGGCGATACGCAAAGCACTCATGGTGGCTTCTGTTCCCGAATTAACCATACGGACCATTTCAATCGACGGTACACGGTCTATCACAAGCTGCGCCAGTTTATTTTCCTGGATCGTCGGTGTACCAAAGCTTGTACCTTTTTCTGTGACTTCTTTCAGGCTGGAAACAACACGTTCGTCAGCATGTCCCAGAATTAAAGGTCCCCAGCTCAATACATAATCAATGTACTGGTTGCCGTCAATGTCGGTTATTTTGGAGCCTTTTCCTTCTTCCATAAAAATCGGTGACAAACCGACAGATTTAAACGCTCGAACGGGTGAATTGACACCACCAGGCATCAAATCGACCGCTTCCTTATACGCATCCTGTGACTTATCAAAATTTCGCACCATACATCACCTCAATTTGAAAATTTTATCCCGCATATAAAGTGGCAGTAAGAGACCCTTCTTTTCCCCCCGGGGTATATTCGGGATGATAATCGAAATCAACTGTCAGTCACACCCGACTCAAACTATGAAACAACAGGGATAAGGAATGCCTTCGCTGAGTGAAGATTCACTTTATTCCTGAAGCCATTTTGCAACGTCTTTAGCAAAATAGGAAATGATTAAATCTGCACCTGCCCGTTTCATGGAGGTCAGTTTTTCCAGCACTAGTTCCTTTTCATCGATCCAGCCGTTCAAGGCAGCGGCTTTTACCATGGCATACTCCCCGCTTACATTATACGCTACCACTGGTGCATTAGAATTGTTGCGTACATCACGGACAATGTCCAAAAATGATAGGGCCGGTTTGACAATCAGGAAGTCTGCACCCTCTTCAATATCTGTTTCTGCCTCCCGCAATGCTTCCAGGCGGTTTGACGGATCCATCTGATAGGTTTTACGGTCGCCAAACTGTGGTGTACTGTCTGCAGCATCCCGGAATGGACCGAAGAATGCCGATGCATATTTGACTGCATAGGACATGATTGGAATGTTATGAAACCCTGCTTCATCCAATGCCTGGCGAATGACCTTGACAAATCCGTCCATCATATTCGAAGGCGCAATGATATCTGCTCCAGCTTCCGCCTGTGATACGGCTGTTTTAGCGAGCAATTTCAGTGACTCGTCATTATCGACATCATGATGGTGAATAACGCCGCAATGACCGTGTGATGTATATTCACACAGGCATGTATCTGCAACTACAAGCATTTCCGGAATTTCCTGTTTGATAAGACGCGTTGCCTGCTGTACAATCCCGCTTTCAATAAATGCACCGGTACCCTGTTCGTCTTTCTCATTCGGGACACCAAACAGCATGACCGCTTTAATTCCGAGTGATTGCAGTTCTTCCATCTCCGCTTTAACATGGTCAAGTGAAATTTGGTAAACACCTGGCATGGATGGCACTTCATGTTTTATGTTTTCCCCTTCAATGATGAAAAGCGGATAAATGAAATCATCCATTTTCAAATGATTCTCACGGACAAGCGACCGCATTGCTGATGAAGAGCGTAAACGGCGGTGTCGCTTAAATTCCCATTCATTTGTCATGCTATCTATCCTTTCCGTTCAAAGTATTCTCCAATTCGGGCCAGCATTCCTTCAATCGTAAACTCATCGGGAACGATTAGATTGGTTAACCCATATGCAGATGCCCGTTGTTCGGTAGTGGTGCCTATGCAGGCAATAGGCAAATCATGATGACACCACACTTCTTTCATTTCCATAAATGCATCAACCGAAGATGGGCTTGTAAATGTCACAACATCAATATGATTTTGAGACAACAATTGATTTAGCTGACCGCTCACTGTAAAATGATAGCTTGTTTCATAGACTTCCAACGCCTGAAAACAGATCCCCTGTTCCTGGAACCAGTCCGGAAGTATATTTCGCGACCAGTTGCCTTGAACAAGCAAAACCGGTTCTTCCATACTGGAATACATTGTGAAAAATTCTTTTGTCATTGCTTCTGCACTATACGTTGTCGGAATAAATTCCGCCCGATAACCGAATTTTTCCAGAACATGTGCTGTTTTCCGACCAACGACAGCGAATTTGCTTTTTGATAATAAAGGATGCATGCTGTATTCATTCAGAAGTTGAAAAAAACAATGAACACCATTAGCGCTCGTGAAAAATATCCATTGATACCGCTCCAGATTCTGAATCATCCATATGTTGTCCTTGTTACATTTACAGAAAATGTTTAAAAGGGGTACTTCAACAGGGATTCCGCCATGCTGCGAGACTTGTCTTGAAAATTCCTTTGCCTGACTTTCCTCCCGTGTGATTAAAATTCTTTTTCCATCCAGCGTGTAGACCATTAGCTGTCAATCTCCTCTTTGACTGCCTCAACAATATCTTTAGCACCACGGGCGATCAGTTTTTCCGCTGCCTCTGTTCCGACTGTTTTCGGATCGGTTCCGCGCACAATTTCCCTTAGCATTGTCTGTCCGTCCGTTGTCCCGACAAATGCAGTCAGAACAATCTCATGACCTTCAAGCGCGGCATAGCCACCTATCGGTACTGAACAGCTGCCTTCCAGTAAATTCAGAAATGTTCGTTCAGCTGTTACGGTTTTAGTTGTATGAGGATCACTGATACGATCCAGCAGATTACGCAGCTCATGATCATCTTCACGGCACTCAATTGCCAGTGCACCTTGTCCGGCTGAAGGTACGCAGATATCTGGCTCCAGATACTCCGTAATAAGCTCTTCACTTAACCCGACACGTTTCAAACCGGATACCGCCAATATAATCGCATCATAATTGTCTTCATGCAATTTCCGGATTCGTGATTCAATATTACCGCGAATCCACTTAATCTCAACATCAGGCCGCTCTGCAAGAATTTGTGCTTTCCTTCTTAAACTGCTGGTACCGACAATAGCACCTGCTGGTAGGTCTTTTAAAGGTATATGATGTTTGGCAATATAAGCGTCGCGATGATCTTCCCTGACCGGGATCGATGTAATGACAAGACCCTCAGGCATGTCAGAAGGCATGTCTTTCATGCTGTGGACGGCAAGATCGATTTCCTTCTCATACATCGCTTTCTCGATCTCTTTAACGAAGAGCGCCTTGCCGCCAACTTTTGACAACGTGACATCAAGAATCTGATCGCCCTTGGTTACAATTTTTTTCACTTCAAAGTCATGGGTAATACCGGCCTCTTTAAGCTGATCAATCACCCACTCTGTCTGGGTTAATGCCAAGTTGCTTCTTCGTGTCCCAACAACAATTCGACGCATCCGGATTCCTCCTTATGGGATCTATTTCTATTGTAAATGAAAATTGGATAAATTGCTGAACAGAAAGAAATTAATTAATAAAATAAGGAATGCTGCAGAGTTATACACGGATATGGCTTTTCCTTGATAGCCTTTCCCCAAGCGTAACAGTAAATATAGCCCATAAACAGCGAGTACAAGCAACGATCCAATTGTCTTCAAATCAAACCAGTAAAATTCAGCATTTGCGGCATATGCCCAGGCAACTCCCAGAATAATGGCAATGGTCAGGAGCGGCACTCCTATTGTCACTGCTTTAAACGAGAAAGCATCAAGCTGTTTCAAATCACCAATCCGCCATACCCAGCGGAATCCTCTTTTTTTCTTTAAAAAGCGGTACTGAATGAGGTACATAAGCGAGAAAATAAACGAAACAGTAAAAAACCCATAAGCGACAAATGCCAATGTTATATGGGCAATCAGCATTTCATGAACCAATTCAACTCCCTGTGCCTGCATATGTTCTGCTGCTCTGGTTGAAATGAACAGCAAAAGAATGAAAAAGCCTAGCAAATTAATAAAAAATAGCATCAATTGAACTCGAAAAAACTTGCTGAACAAAAGCGACAAGGAAATGAGCACCCAGGCATAAAAAGACAGCCCATCATATAACGTTAATACCGGAAAGTTTTTCTCAATCAATACTTGCTGTAATAAAAAAACGGTTTGTAAAAGCCAAACCATACTAAGTAACCAGAAGGCTGTCTTATTCGCCCTCCGGTTATGTTGGATAAAATCAATAAAGTATCCCACCAGGCTTAATCCATAAATGATCAATATAATTTCGTAAAGCCATTTTGCTCCATCCATAGTGGAAATCCTTTCATGTTACTGTGTTGACACGTTTTTCATAATGGGAAAGGATACTTTTTCGTCTGTTTCTTCTAGTTTTGTATGATTCTTTTCCATCTGCTTCTGCAATTCCTCTTTCACATCGTCTTCAATGCCAAAAATATCAACAAACAATTTGAGTGCTTCTTCTTTGTTATCGTTCGCGGCCAGTTCCTTTGCCTGTGTAACCGGTTGTTTTAACAGCTGATTCACAATACTTTTCGTATGTTTGTTCAGCACTTTCTTCTCGCGTGCCGTCAAATCCGGCATTTTTCGTTCAATGCTCTTCATTGTTTCCGCCTGAATGGACAATGCCTTTTGGCGGAGGGCCGATATAACCGGTACAACGCCCAGTGTCTGTACCCACTCATTAAAAGCGGCGATTTCTGCTTCAAGCATGATTTCAATATTTTCGGCGGCTGCTTTTCGAGCGGCGAGATTTTCATCAACGATATGCTGAAGATCATCAATATCATATAGAAATACATTATCCAGTTCGCTGATTTCCGAATCCAAATCTCTTGGAACAGCAATATCTACAAGGAATAATGGCTTGCCCTTACGGCTTTTTTGAATGGATTCCACCGATTCTTTCGATAATACAACTGATTCGGACCCTGTTGAACTGATCAAAATATCTGCATCCTGCAGCACTTCTTGCAATTGTTCAGCAGGTTTTGCCTCTCCTTGGAACGTTTCCGCCAGTGACTGGGCATTTGCAAACGTACGGTTGACAACCGTAATATTCGATACACCGGAACCATGAAGGTTTTTGGCTGTCAATTCCCCCATCTTGCCGGCACCATATATGACAACATGCTTTTTCTGTAAATCCCCAAATATTTTCTTGGCCAGTTCCACCGCTGTATAACTGATTGACACGGCATGTTCGCCAATAGCCGTTTCTTTATGTGCTTTTTTGGCAAATGTAATGGCTTGCTTAAACAATTCATTAAAAATCGTTCCGGTCGTTTGATGTTCCTGGGCAGTCATAAATACGTCTTTTACCTGCCCTAAAATCTGTGTTTCACCCAGAACCATCGAATCAAGTCCGGAAGCCACCCGGAGTAAATGTTCAACTGCTCCATCACTTTCGGTTATGCGTAAGTATGGTGAAATATCTTCTTTATCAACCTGAAACCAATCGGCAAGAAATTGTTTGATATAGTAACGCCCCGTATGAATCTGATCGACAACAGCATAAACTTCTGTCCGGTTACAAGTGGAGACAATCACATTTTCCAGAATGCTTTTTTGTTCCTTCAGTTGTACCATAGCTTGATCAATGTTGCCTTCAGAAATCATAAATCGTTCCCTGATTTCCAGCGGGGCTGATTTGTAATTGAATCCAACTTTGAGTAAATGCACGAGAATTACCCCCAACATCTTAAAACATCAGTTAATCATTATTATAACATGGACACGCAGTAGGATTTATCTTAAAATGTGAACAGATTTTGAAACAAAACCCAAGCGTGAACCGTAATATACTATGTGTGAACCCGTATGTACTCTATCATACGCTTATGTCAGACGCAAGAAATCTGCTATTGACGAAAATTCTGGACACGCCTCATTTTTCCGAAAGTCCGGAGGCTGAGTTGCGAAAATCAGCGCGTTCACCGATTTGAAACTTGCTATTTAATCAAAATAATGAAAGAAGGTGAGCAGTTTGAAGCGTCAACATTCATTTGCTGCATATATACTAATCGGTATTGGTGTTTACTTTTTATTACGAGAGCTAAAGATTCCAATCATAACCGATTTTTTTTCCTGGCCTACACTGCTTATTATAATTGGAATCGCATTACTTATACATAGTTATACATCAAGGGATTACCAGCATTTGTTAAGCGGAACAGTTGTTTTGGGACTCGGCATCCATTTTCACGGTTTGAGCCACTATACATTCTGGATTGATCACTGGGCCGTTTATCCGCTGATTGTCGGTATTGCCTTCATCGTACGCGGACTGAGAACAAAACGGGGGGGCTTTACCGGAATCATCATCAGTGCAGTCTCCATACTTCTGATTTTTTCGATCAGATTACCAGCAGCGTTTGATTGGGTTTATGACTTAACTGCATTGCTGGAACGGTTTTGGCCGCTCATATTGATCGGAATCGGAATATATTGGCTCAAAAAGAAAAAATAAAGTGAAACTTCATATAGCGGAGCGGTCTTCTCCGCTATATGTTAGTTGAACAGAATCGGACATTTACAGACAGTTAAC
>NZ_FOJW01000007.1 GCF_900112045.1 Lentibacillus halodurans | reverse complement strand
TAAATCATCAAGCTTATTTGTCAAGCACAAAATTATAACAAAGAAATATTAAAATTTTGTAGTAAAACTTGTTGACTTTATATAGTTAGCCTCTTTTCATACGTTTTTTATAATGTTCTTAAATTGCTCATATGTTTTACATTTCAAAAGTTGATATACAGTAAACCTGTTATCTATTAATTTGACAAGCGAGTCGAACATGGGTTTCAGATCATCTTTTCTCGCTTTATTAACATTAAGCAAAAAAATTAGCTGGACAAGCTTCTCTCCCCATTCAATCGGTTTCTTTAATGTAACAATTGACCAGAAAGTTGAATCAGTTTTTGGTTCAAGCGGATGGGGTATGGCAACCAAGTTTCCGAAGCTTGTCGGAGCATAACGTTCTCTCTCCAGCACAGCATCTATATAATCGTTATCTGCTTTTCCATCTTTTATAAGGCTCTCCCCTAAAAAACAAATGACTGATTCAGGTGTATCAAACGCCTGGTTTAAATAGGTATACTTTTCTATCATATAATTTTCCAGGCTTGACTTTTCTTTTGTCAGAATCCGTTCAACTTGGCTTACATCACGATCCCCGAGTATCGTACTTACATATATCACTGGAACTTCCAGGTCCTGTTGAATGGGAATCGTGCTTACAATAAAATCAAGATCTTTCAAAGATTGTTGATTTAAATTATAATATTCCGTTGTACCGATTATTTCGAGTTCCTCACCAAATCGCTTCTTTAACTTATATAATAATAACTGTGCACTTCCTAATCCTGAAGCACAAACAATCATACATCGCTTGACCTTGGAAGCAACGTTTTTGAGTCTTTCCTGGGCTAATTCAATATGAATCGCCAAATAACCAATTTCATCTTCATCGACCGTAATATTTAATTTTTCATCCAGAACACTGGCACCGACTAATGCAGCCTCAAACGACAGCGGGTATTTTACCTTTATTTCTTCCAGCATTGGATTTCGTATATTCATTTGGTGTTTATACCGATTAATGGCAGGCTTTAAATGCAAACACAAGTTTTTCAGCAGTTCCTCATCATTGGCCAATCCCAACAAATATTTCGCATCAATCCGATGCATCATTTCCTTAGCCACGCAACGTGCTTGGTCATCAACAAATGCTGTAATTGCTTTTCGCTCATGAATTGAATTTGTCAGTTTGGCCCCTTTCAAATGAATGGAAAGATACGCTACTTCATTTTCGGAAAAGCGAATTCCAAGCGTTTTTTCAATACCGTGAATCATTTCTTCTGCTACGATAAATTCCTTCATATGTTTCATTTCATCAAGCTCATCATGCCCAAGTTCGACAATATTTTCTTCCCTAATTCGCTTACATGCAATTGCCAGATGCTTTATTAAATTTTGGAGACTCACATCCGAAATAAAAATTTGATGCTTTCTCAGGTTTGTGAGGATATTGTCCTGAATGACTTCCAAATCTTTTTCAGACACAATTTTCAGCCAATGTGCATCAGCATTGATGGCTGCCGATGTTTGATTAAAAATATATTCAGAAATACAAAAACGGATCAATGTTTCGTTGCCACTTACGTTAATCCCATAGTTCGGTTTATGATTAATTTCGAGATCATATTTTTTCAGAATTTCACGGACCATTTTCAAATCACTTTGTAATGTGGAGCGGCTTACATACAGTTCATCAGC
Source organism: Lentibacillus halodurans (assembly GCF_900112045.1). GTDB lineage: Bacteria > Bacillota > Bacilli > Bacillales > Amphibacillaceae > Lentibacillus > Lentibacillus halodurans. Next base: position 218,914 of record NZ_FOJW01000007.1, on the reverse strand, counting down.
CAAATCATCCATTTTGAGGTAATCAGATTGGATTAAGATTCTTTCCATTAAATAATTAACGCGTTCACCAGGCTCAGAAGGTATCTGGAAGGTTTCTTTTCTTATATTCTCCTGAAAGAATTGGTTGAAAGATGTCTTTTTATTCATGTTTAAAAGATACCCTTTTCCCCTGATTGATTCAATTTGGATATCATCATTCTGCAGCAGATCATTCAATTCTTTGATATCGTTTCTTATCGTTTTCGAGCTGACTTGCATCTCGGTCGACAACTGTACACTTGTCACGGGTCCTGATGCATTCCTGAGCAGTTTTATAATGGCATGCAAACGTGAATTCATGTACACCACCCACTTTTTCGAAAATTAAGTATACGATCAATATAGCATGTCCTGAATACTTTCGCGACCTGTTTGATTTAAATTTTCACACAACTCCACAAACGATTTGATGCTTTTTTGAACGATATTCTGACCAACCATCATTCCTGACCCAGGAAGAAATGTATGTTTGATCGCATAATACCGTCATTCGCCAACTTTCATAAAAATGTAACGTTTTTAATTGAAAACAATTCTCATTAAACGGTATAATGAATACAGGTCAGGATGTTAAGGAGATGATATTGAGTGGCTAACGTTTTAGTGTTATACGCAAGTCTAACAGGCAGTACTGAAATTATGGCAGAAAGCATAACCGAGTACCTGAGAGAAAAAGGGCATGATGTGGCGCATAAATCATTTGATCTTGATCCGATTGAGGTAAAGCGCCTTGAAGATTTTGATGTAATCATGTTCGGATCATATTCTTGGGATGATGATATTCCATTTGAAGTAGAAGATTTTTATGAGGATATGGATGACGTTGACCTGACAGGCAAACTTGTCGGTGTTTTCGGATCATGTGATGCCTATTACGATATATACGGGCCGGCGATTGACACGCTGGCTTCCAGAGCAGCAGAGCGGAAGGCAACTGTATATGAAGAAAAGTTCAAATTTGAGCTTGAACCTGATGACAAGGATATTGCATATGGGAAGTCGTTTGCAGAAGCTGTTTTAAATCAGAATACCTAATACAGGACATGCGCTGAAATCACACGAATCCAATCATGAAAACGGGTTCGTGTGATTTTGTTAGAGTAACAGATCCGAATTGATTTATCTATCAATTGTCCTGACAGCAATCACGGAAAATTATGTGAACTTCAGTATTTCCCCTTTGAACTTGAAATTTCCATTCGCACAGTAGACAATATCAAGGTCATTCAAAATGACCTCATACCCCCGGCAAATTTTTGAGCACCTACCCTGAATAAAATCTGAATCGTCGTAATCAGCTGTTAAAAATCATATACTGTACGATAAAATAGCCAACAACCGTAATGATGGAGGGTATGCTGTATACCCATAGGGAAGCTGAACGTTTTCGCATGAATGACCAAATGATAACAGCAACAAGCAGAGAGCCCCCAATGGCCGATACGAGGTGTGACCCACTTGCATTTGTTAAAATAGATCCTTTCTGATAAATAACATCTGAAGAGGCCAAGATAACCATATTTAACATATTGCTTCCAAGAATCGCCCCGATTGCCAAATTGACATTTTTTAGCCGCAATGCCGAAAAAACAGAAACCCCTTCAGGCAGTGAGGTCGTTGCTGCAATCAGAAAGCTTCCGATAAAACTGGATCCCATGCCGGTAACAGCAGCAATCCGGTCACCTGTAATCGACAGCAGTGTTCCCGTTCCAAGTATAAAAATAGCTGCAATCGTAAAACCAATCACCGCATGTTTTACAGAAATGGATTTCTTTTCAACAAATACACCCTCTGCTTCGTTTGTTTCCTCCTCACTGACAGAGGGTGACGGCAGTCTGCTGATCACCACCATCCCAACAGTATAAACACCCAAAACCAGCAATGCGCCAGCTCCTATACCCAAAATGGTATAATCAACCCGTATTATCAACGCTGTTGATACAAGCAGCATCAGAAACAATCCCAAAAATGCGGTATACTTATGATTGCTGCTCGCGAGGTGAAGCAGTCTGTTTCTTCTATAATACAAATCAAACGCTGCAAGAATGAAGACATTAAAAAGATTGGATCCTAGCATGTTCCCAACAGCTATATCAATATTGTCGATTATCACAGCAGAAAAACTTGTCGTCACTTCCGGCAGTGAGGTGGCACCTGCCAATAAAATCGTCCCGACAATCATACCGCCCATTGCTGTCTTTTCACTGATCACATCCGCATACTCCGATAATTTCCTTGCTGTATATACGGTTATCGCAGCTGCTAATATAAACAATACAAAAACCAACGTAACAACTCCTTATGCAGAGGGAATGCATACCTATAATTTACCCCAACATAGGCGTTTTAAAGATAGGTGATCATATAAGTGTCAGGAAATTGTCACGTAGATAGAAGCAGCCAGCGAAAAGCTCGAATCGATAAACTTGGAATCAAGGTATTTCTACACAATCGCCCATATTGTAATTTTTCCGGCGAAATACATGACTAGTCAAACCAGGCCCTTTCCAAAGCCGCTACCAGTTCACTCTCTGTCGTATAAATGCCATCCAGTCCAATGTTTTTGGCGATTTGCATAACGTGTGGCTGCTCCAGAAATGCCTGCTCCAGTACGTTTTCATCAGAAAAAACATCTCTTGTCGACCCATCCAATAATACATTGCCTTGATTAAAGACAATCGTGCGTTCAAAAACCTCTGCGGCAAAGTCCATATCGTGCAAAATACACAAGACAAGTTTCCCCAGACTTCGAAGCTCGGAGATAATTTCTTTTATCCTTTCCTTCCCTGCAAAGTCCTGCCCCATTGTCGGTTCATCGAAAATAACGACATCCGTGTCCATTGCCAGGACAGCGGCAATCGAAATCATTTTTCGCTCCGATAAGCTTAAGTCGTATGGATTTTTTTCAAGCCGATCCTCGAGGCCAACTTTTTTAAGTGCCTCCAGCGCTTTATCACGTGCTTCGTTTTCCTCCTGTCCAATATTCAAGGGACCAAACATGACTTCGTTCAGCACTTTGCTTTTAAAAATCTGATCATTTGGATTTTGAAATACCATCCCAATATGCTCAGCCAAATTTGCTGCTGTATAATCCTTTGTGTTACTTCCATTGAACTGAATCGCTCCTTCAGTTGGCTGCAGCAATCCTTTCAGCAGTTTGACAAATGTGGTTTTTCCTGCGCCATTCTGGCCGACGATCGCGGTCGTCTGATCCTTCAGGTGTAAATCGATTCCTTTTAAAACTTCCATATCTTTTGTATAGGAAAAATGCAGATAATTAATCAATAACTCAGTCATCTTTGATCACCCATTTCACGGGAGATCTCCGAAAGTGTTACAGGATATTTGCCTGTATCGGATTTCTTCATTCCCATTGCTTTTGCTACGCTGGTTACCATGGGTGCCGCAATTCCGTGGTTTATTAAATCATCTCTGGAAAATACATTTTCTGGTGTGTCATAATCAATTAATTCACCATCATCCAATAGCAACACGCTGTCTGCATACTGCGAAATCTTTTCCATCTTGTGTTCAGCCATGATAATCGTCATGCCTTCCTTTGTCAGATTCTCCACAACTCTGAAAACTTCCGCAGAACCTTGTGGATCCAATTGGGAAGTGGGTTCGTCCAGAATCAGGACATCCGGCCTCATCGCAATCACACTGGCAATCGCAACCCGTTGCATCTGACCACCTGAAAGATCGAACGGATTTTGATCTTTCATTTCTTTAATAGCAAGCAGTTCAAGGCTCTCATCGATTCGGGCAATCATTTCCTTCCTTTCGATTCCCATGTTTTCCAAACCGAAAGCAATTTCTTCATATACGGAATATTTTGAGCCGGTCATCTGTGAAAATGGATTTTCAAAAACAAGACCAACTTTTGCGGCTATTTCACCTATCTCATGTTGTTTAATCTCCATCCCGTCAACCAGAACTTTTCCGCCATAAGCCCCTTTAAAAAAGTGAGGAACAAGCCCTGACAACGCGAAACAGAGCGATGATTTTCCTGCGGTATTCCGACCGATCAGTCCGATAAATTCTCCCTTTTCTACCTTGAACGAAACGTCATTAAGAGCAAGCTTATCAGTGTCCGGATATTTATACTTTAAGCCTTCCACGTCTATGATGTTCACAGCAGCACCCTCCAAACGATTGTCGCCATTAATATGGCTATCAGTAAAAATTGAATGATTTTCCGATACGGATATTCTCTTGATTCATTTAAAAACGTTTTTTTCCCTTTCGTATTAAAGCCCCGCATCTCAAGAGCAATCGCACGTTCACGGGTGTCATTCAGCGAATTCAGCACGACAGGACCAATTAGCGGAAAAAATGCCCTTATCCGGACAATCAGACTCCCCTCGGTCTCCATCCCCCTTGAACGCTGGGCATCGGCAATTTTCCCCATCGTCGCTCGTATTTGCGGAATGATCTGGAGAACTGATAAAAACACATAACCGATTTTAGGTGACATGCCTTTTTTAATCAGCCGTTCAATCAGCTCATCTGGCTTGGTTGTCAAAATCAGTACGCCAAATGCACTCAGCATATTGATTACCCGGACTGTAAGCAAAACGGCATACGATAAACCTTCCTGATAAAATGTAATGGCTCCAATTGAAAATAGGACGGTCTTATTATCCGGATGAAACATGCCCTGTACGATAATGATTGAAATAATTAAAATGATGCTGATTGCTATGATCGGCAATATTTTCATAAATACTTTTCCGATTATAATCAACAGCAAAGAGAACGCTGCTGTCAGAAACACAAATTCATGTACCGGAACAATATACGTTGCCGCAATCGATACAAATACATACATGAGTTTTGTCAGCGGATCCATATGGTGTATGATGGAATTTTTCTCAACATAAAGTGTCATGGCGCTCATGTCATCAACCTCTTATAATTCCTCTATTTCGTTATCACTGCGATAAATATTCGTCAGTGTATTCGGCAACCCTTTAAAGATTAAGTAGCTGATAATAACCGTTGCGACTTTATCCGGAACATCAACAACAATACTGTCACCGAACGATGCAAGCCAGACAGGAAGATCCATGGAAATGAAATACGCATAAAAAGCATCTCCCCATACGTTCCCAGTCTGCCCTCCCCAAAAAATAATGTTTAAAGGCGTCGATACGATGGCTGCTGCAAAACCGACGACAACCCCGATAACAATCGCCTTTTTAATATTGGCAATCCATCCTTTATAAGCCATAATCCCAACACCCATACCAATCACACCACTTGTGATGGCATAGACGGTCGAAATTGGATCCACTGTCATCCCATAAATAATATTATTCATAATACCTGATAAAGCCCCAATAATTGGTCCGGCCAGCATACCCGCAAGCACCGTCCCGATAGAATCGAGCCAAAGCGGCAGTTTCAATAACCCGGCAATTAATTTACCAAGATAGTTAATACCAATCGCTGCCGGAATCAGCACAATGGCTGCCGTTGATATCTTCAGTGACCATACACTTCTTTTACGCATGTTCCTCTCCCCTTTGTGAACATTTATTTATGAATGGAAGCAATTACTTCCATTACTGCTGTAATTTGATTTTATTCTCCCCTGCATTCACATGTTATCGGTTTCAAGATCACAGCTTTAAGGTCCAGCCCGCAAGTTCATGTTCGTCCTGCAGGGCACCACAGGCTCCGAACAGGTTTAACGTATATACCCACAATATTAGTCAGTTCCTCAAATGCGATCCCCGCGGGACAGAGCCCCAGTTCCGGTTGATTAAACCAAAATCTTTATAATGGTCAGCTGCATTTTTATACTCTCGATTATATACTAAATGTTGTGTATTGGTGAACTGATTCTTGACTTTCATTTCACTGGAATCCAGCTATTATACTGGGTTTCACGGAATATTTATCTTTTATATAGATCTTAGCTGTTTCATGAATCATGTTCCAGCACATGCTCATTATTTCACATGTTAATTTAATAGAAAAATTAATGCAACCCCTGTAGAAAAATATAGCAGAAGAAGGCATTCATCTCAGCAATTTACCAACGGACGAACAGCCATAACAGAGATGAACAAAAAAACCAAGTTCGCTTAAATTCGAACTTGGTTTTCACTGTTCTGCTACTCAACAAACGCTGTCCATGGTGTCGCTGTATCCTTAATAGCGTCTTTCACTTTTGTTAAGTTATCAGATCCGGTCGTTTCAAGCCATTCATAATATGCTTCCTTGCTTTCTTCTGCAAATGGCTGAACCCCTTCTTTCCAGATAGCTCTTCCACATAAGCTGCCACTAAACTTAGCACCAGCCTCTTTGGCAAAATGCAGCGTTTCAATAAACTGGTCATTTGTCACACCACCGCTTAAATAAATGAACGGCAAGCGGCTTGTTTTCGAACAAATGCGATAATAGTTTACTGCTTCTTCTTTGGTAAAAACAGGTTGATAATTGTCATATTGATCATAGCCTTCAATATTAAAAATCGCAACCGGAACTTCTACTTTCAGCAAGTCAATTCCATATTCCTCTTTGGAAAACTCCTCCATAAAGTACTTCACAATTTCCGGCTTTTTCTTTGCAAACGCCGCACTTTTAGACCCTAGGCCCTCCGAACTGTATGACACAGGTTCCAATATAAACAGCAGGTCATTCTGTTGACATTCATCACCTACTCGCTTAATAAATGCTTTTTTTATTGTATTATATTTTTCTTCCTCGTTATGATCATAATATACTAACAGTTTAAGCGCGTTTGCACCTTTGTTCACCAAATCCTGTACCGCGTAATCATCCACCAGATTCGGGAGTCTGCCTTTTTCGGATGTATCATAACCGGTTTTTTCATAAGCCATAATCAAGCCGGTATCATGGTTTAATTTACCTGCTGCTCTCCAGCCGTACTCGGGATCAAGTAACAGTGACGATGACTGATTCCCGAGTACTTCACTGACACCTTCTTTAAATTTTGTTAAGCCTTCCTCATAGGAAATATCATCGTTAAACGACTTAATCATTTTTCCCAGCGATCCGCGCTGATCCATAGCCGTAGCTAATACAACATGATCGTCATCGGAAATTAACTCCAGTCCCCGTTGTTTGCCAGGTGTTAACGTCAATATTAGTCCTCCCTGCTTCAGCTAATTAATACTTTTTCTACAAAAATCTGATCCATACACCAGCTTATCTTAGCCGGGTTTATGGAACCCGTTTTCGCTTCCATTGCATTTAAAACACCCATGGCCAGTCCATATTTGATCAATCGTTCATCATCCAATTTGTGCGACAGTCCTGAAGCAAAACCCGCGATTACAGCGTCACCTGAACCAACCGGATTTACCGCATCTACTTTAGGTGTCGTCACCCGATAAATGCCCTGACTGTGTTTTACAATAGCTCCTGAATCTCCTGCTGTCACAACTACCCAAGGGACATTCGTGAACCGCTGTGTTGTTAATGCAGCAACCATTTGTGCCTCATCGTTTATTTTTTCTCCAATTAAATCTTCCAGTTCTTCCCGGTTCGGCTTGATCAGGAAAGGTTTATGTTCAAATGCAAGTGTTTGCTCAAGGAGTTCACCTTTTGTATCCAGTAATAAAGGTGTTTCGTACTCATTGGCAAGCTTAACGAGTTGTACATAAAAATCATTATCTAGTCCTTTAGGTAAACTTCCGGAAATAGTTACAATATCAACTTTTTGCACATATTCAGAAAATTCATCTAAAAACTGACTGACTTCATCTTTATCAACTTGTGGACCAGATTCTAACATTTCCGTCTGTTGTCCCTCATGAATCACAGCGATACAATTACGTGTTTCACCTTCTATATGGACAAAATAATCATGTATACCCAGCTTGGAGATGCCCCTCCGAATAAAGCCACCTAAACTGCCACCTAAAAAACCTGAGGATGCAACTTCTTCTCCAAGCTGTTTCAGAACCCTTGCTACGTTCAGTCCTTTCCCTCCGGCAGTTTTCGTAACATCAGCAACACGATTTACACTGTCAAGTGAAAAATGGTTAAGCTTATAACTTATGTCGACAGAAGGATTTAGTGTAACGGTTAAAATCATACCTTCACCTACTTGGTTTTTTGCAGAATTGAACTACCCCAGCGACCGCAGCTGCCTGTACCAAAAAGTTATCACCAATGACAACATAATCTGCTAGTTTCTCATCGGCTATGCTTCCAATCTCATCGTCACGGCCAAGGCTTGCTGCTAGATTCCGCCCTCATCTGAAGCTATCTTCTTTTGCTTCATCTCAAATTCCTTTATATTGCTTTTTCCTTCTTTTAATATGATTTCTACAAATTCATCGATAGCTAAAGCACGCTGAAATAAACCGCTTAACAGCATTGGCGAATTCGTGCCGCCAACTACCCGAACATCCTCCTTAGCAGCAGCAATTCTCGAGCAAACATTAAATGGTGTTCCGCCAGCTAAATCGGCAAAGCAAACAACACCAGAACCTGCATCCACTTTTTCGATTGCTTGTTCAATTTCCTTCTCAAGCTTCTCTTGATCTTCTTCAAATGGAATGACTTCTGCCTGCTTCACTTCCCCAGTAATTAATTCGACAGATTGCAATATTCCCTTTGGAAATGATCCATGTCCTGTCAAAACAATCCCAATCATGATAGCAGCCCCTTTTTTGATGATATGATTAAAGATAAGGATTTCTCTGTATAGAATACCTCTCCGTCTTTTACATAATGTTAAAGTAGGATCCTATAAGCCCGACAACAACGGTAACACCTATAAGTGTTAATGGTGATCGTCCTTTTTTCAGCAGCCAGTAAACTAAAAGCGTATAAGCCAGTGGCAGCATAGCAGGCATAATTTGATCTAACACATCAGTCTGTATATTTAATTCAGATTCACCGGACTCCCACACATAATCAATTTGGAAGGATACATACGTTGCAATCAAACCTCCAACAACGGTTAGACCGACAATCGATGCTGCGCGAGATACATGCTGGGTCCCTTCTTTTAATTTTGCGATCGCTTTCACACCTGCTTTATAACCATACGTCATCAAACCAAACCGGGCACCAAAGTGAATAATGTTAAACATAATCAAAAAGACAACAGGTCCCAGAAAGTTTCCATCAACTGCGAGCGACGCACCTATACCAGCCGTTATCGGAAGTAACGTAAGGTAAAACAACGCGTCCCCAATACCACCTAAAGGACCCATCGTGGCAACCTTAATACCACGAATAGCTTCTCTGTCCTCTTTCTTACCTTCCATGGCAAGAATAACGCCCATAATGAATGTAACAAGGAATGGATGCGTATTAAAAAATTCCATATGATCTTTCATAGATTTACTTAAATCTTTTTTATTCTGATGAACATGACGCAATCCCGGCAGAATAAAGCCAGCCGGCCGCCTGCATGCGTTCATAATTAAATGAAGCTTGTAATAGCAAAGATCGCCAAACAAGATGACGTAATTGTTTCGAATTTAGCTCTGCGGCTGGGGTTTGATTTTCATACATATTAGATCCCATCAGTTATCTCCTCCTCCCGTGGTGCCTGATTATCAGGTCCTTGTTTATTTTTATTCTGGTAAAAATCATACAACGCGATAGCCAAACCAATTAATGCAATTGCCAGAATTGGCATCTCCAAATAGGCTGCCAGTACAAATCCGACAATAAAAAACATGACGTATTCAACTTTCATCATGATTTTCAGCAACATTGCAAAGCCAATGGCCGGCATGATACCTCCAGCAATTGAGAGCCCGTCAATAATCCACTGTGGAACTGTTTCAACATAGGCCGCAGCTTGTTCTGCTCCAAAGAAAATTGGCAAAAAAGCAATGAGCGCATTAAATATAAATAGAATAGAGATCCCTAAATAGTTAATACCTTCAATCCCTCGATAATTGGCATCCAACGCGAATTGGTCTGCCTTATGCATCATGGGAGCAAAAGCTGTGAAGAACAGGGTGATTAATCCTTGTACAGCTACTGCAAATGGAATGGCAATACCGACTGCTGCTTGTGGATCCTCGCCTGCGATAATACCGAATGCAGTACCGATAACCCCACCAATTACAACATTTGGCGGCTGAGCACCGGCAAGCGGAACCATTCCCATCCAGATAAGTTCCAGCGTTCCCCCGACAATCAATCCTGTGGTGACGTCCCCTAAAATAAGTCCGACAACAAGTCCTGTAACGACTGGACGATGAATATGCGTTAAACCTACATAAAGGTCAATACCTATAATACCTGCCCATAAAGCTATTAATATAGCTTCCATTAACATAAAAAGCCCCTCCCCTTAAATTGCTGTCTTGTTACAGTAAATCCAATATATTCTGTCCCCGCTCGTCAGGCACTCTGCGTAAATCCAATTCAACACCAAGCTCGCCCAGACGCTTAAATGCTTTAATATCCCGATCATCCACGGATACAGTAGATGAAATCTGTTCTTTCCCTTCTTCATAGTGCATATTTCCAACATTAATATGGTCAATTGGCACGCCGCCTTCTTTTAACACCAAGGCGTCATGTACATCTCGAACGACTAAAAATATCTTTTGACGTGGTGAAGCTTTATGAATGATGTCAATTGTTTTTTGTAATGTGAAATAACGGGTTTGAACCACATCAGGCAATACCATATCCATCAAATTTTGCTGCACCTCGTCCTCTGATACCTTATCATTTGCAACAACGACTAAATTCGCTCCTAAATGGTTTGTCCATGTAACCCCAACTTGCCCATGAATTAAGCGGTTATCAATTCTTGTCAGTAATAAATTTGGTCCAGACATATTGTTCATCCTCTCATTTTCCTTTTGAAAAAATCCGGCAGCTTTATTGATAATCGTATATCTTCACACCCTGAACAACGCGGTTCACACGACCATCAGGACTTGGATTGTCAGGCGTTACGCCAAGCTGTAACGATTTGTTCAATGCAAATGCCTGAGCAAAAATTACATATAATAATGCTAAATAAAAATCTTTAGAGAGATTTTTATCTCCAGCATTAACTGGAACTGTCCAATCAGACAGCGCAGAAACTTCTGTATCTTCTCTTTCTGTGAGTGCTATTACCTTCATACCGGAATCATCTTCAGCGAGTTCCCGTAAGATATCCATGTCGTATTTTCGCGTATAAGAATCCTGTGACATGAACACTACAACCATCGATTTATGATTTAGAATCGATTTAGGCCCGTGACGGAACCCGAGAGATGATTCATGTACTGCAGTAACCTTTCCTGCACATAATTCCAGCATCTTTAATGCAGCCTCGTGAGAAAGTTGACCAAGCAGCCCCGAACCTAAATAAACAATACGTTCAAAGTCATAATCCAGCACATTTTCAATTTTTTCCGATATTGATTCAAGCAATTTTTCAGCATTTGAAATGATCGTTTCGTCCATTTCATTGGCAGTAAAAAGTTTGTAAGTTGTTATGAGCATACACGTGAAACTGCTTGTCATCGCGAACCCTTTATCATGTGCTTTATCCGGCATTAGAATCGTAATAGCACTCTGATCATTCACCGTGTTCTCAGCCAATTGTCCTGCCTTATTACATGTGATAACGATTTGATAAAACTGGTTAACCAGTTTTTTACCAAGTGATACAGCCGCAACACTTTCCGGGCTATTTCCGGAACGTGCAAACGACACCATGATTGTTGGAACATCCTTTTGTAAATAATCTGCCGGGTTTGACACAATATCCGTTGTCGGAACGGCTTCAAATTGAATATTTCCAGTGTTTTCCCTGCGCAATACGGGTAGCAGTGTGTCACCGATAAATGCAGATGTGCCTGCTCCTGTCAACAACACACGAATATGGTGATGCTTTTTAGAAATGGAATTTAAAAATCGCTTTGTTTCCCTCTCTTGTTCAGAGAGTGAAGTAATGAGTTCCCTCCATACAGCTGGTTGTTGATAAATTTCTGCTGCCGTATCAATAGCTTCTTTTTTTTGTAATTCATCAGGGGCTATATTAAACATGTTTCATCCTCCATCTATCAATATAATAAATATCCAATGTGGTTATGTCGTCATAACCAGTCAAGTTATAATAACGCTTGTTAAACGCTTTCACAATAGGTGAAGCCTTCATTCCTCCTCTCCTTCTAACATAAATTAAGTTAATTCTACGGTGTAATCGAATTTGTCACCACGGGCCACACTAATCGTATATTCGATTAATACACCATCGTGATAAGCCAAACGTTTAATTAGCATTGCAGGATGATCTGCTGTGATCTTCAAATGTTCCGCTTCCTCTTTACGTACAATGGTTGCAGAGAATCGCTCAACTGCTTTTGTTACACCTACTTGATAATCCTGGAGAAAAACATCGTACATTGGTCTCTCTACTAAATCCATTTCGGTTAAATGCGGAAATGTCTTTTTAGGGATATATGATGTTTCATACATCAACGGCTCATCATCAGCAAGCCTTAAACGTACCACTTGATAAACTTCATCCAATGGTGCCAAATCCATCTTATGTGCCAATCTTTCATCTAAAGCTATTTCTCGAAACGAGAGAACCCGGGTAGTCGGTGTTTTCCCCATCGCTTTCATTTCTTCCGTAAAGCTGTATAATTTAATGAGACTTTGATTGTAGCTTTTCGGTGAAACGAACGTTCCCTTTCCATGCAACTTATATATATAACCTTCACGCTCAAGTTCCTGCAATGTTTGCCTTACCGTTATACGGCTGAGATCATAAATTTCGCATAACTCTCTCTCGGAAGGCAGTTTTTCGTCAGTACTAAATTCTTCAGCATCCATTTTTTTGATTAAATCATCCATTAATTGCAAATACAGTGGTACCTTACTATTCTTATCCAAATTGCTTCATTGCACCTCCCTAAAGATTGCTTATTTTTAAATGACCATGTGGTTATAACCAGTTAAGTTGATTATAAGTCACACATGATTAATTGTAAAGGTCTGCTTTAAAAATTTTATCTTTATTTTTTACATAACCGAATCAATTTCATAATTGCCCTTTTTAAAAATACAAAGACCTGCAGAATATGTTAAAGAGATTTTTTTTTAATTTTAATGATTGTTGATTATCCAGCTGCAGTTCGAATACACTTCGCTTTCCGCGGGCGAGTGGCAAGTCTCCTCGGGCATACGTCCTGTTGGGTCTTGCCTATCTCTTACTTCTCGCTGGAGTCTTCGTGTATTCGAACTGCTTAGCGCATCCTTCTTATCAAATGGACACGATCTTTAATACTAAAATCCTGATTAAACAGTTTGTTGTTGATTTAAGTCTTCGTTGATACGATCTACAGCTAATTTTGAAGCATTATACATCAAGGCAACGATATCAAAATGAACTTTGGCGCGTTTTCCTGTGCGATTACAAACATTGTTGAGTTGAAAAAATTCCTTTAAGTACGCATTGACTCGCTCAACTGCCGAACGTCGCTAATAGATGTCATCCCAAGCTTATGGCATCCAGATCAATCGCAGAAATAATGGCCTCATATTTTTGGGTAGGTTCCATCTCATATAATTCTTGGATGCCAAATAAGCTTGTTTGTCGTATGATGGTTATAGAAAGTGTTCCCTCCAGTCTTTTTGGGACGTTTTGGTCGACTACCATTATACAAGATTTGAGGAGGTACTTCCTTTTTTTACGTTTGCGAGCCCTTGCGACATAAGGGCTAATAATTATGAAATTCGCTCAACCACATAAAGAGAAACCGGTTGAATTAAACCAGTTCTTTTTATCAACATCTATATGTTTGCTATATCACTTTATTCAGAAAGCTTTCTCCTTCAGCTGTTTCAGGCAGGCCGAAAAAGTCACAAAAAGTGGCTCCTACATCCGCCATCGTTTCCCGCAAACCAATATCAGTCTTTTTTATCTTATCACCAAAAATCATGATGGGTACATATTCCCTTGTATGATTCGAGTGGCCGATTGTTGGATCATTTCCATGATCGGCCATCACCATTAAAATGTCTTCTTCATTCATCTGTAGAATAAATTCGTTCAGCCATTGATCAGTTTCGTTTAACAAATCACAATACCAGTCTACATCTTCAGCATGACCCGCCAAATCTGTTTCCTGAATGTTGATTAAAAAAGCAGCGTCTTCTTTTTCCTGCTTGTAAACACGGGAAATTTTATTCAATAAATCTGTTGTACGAACAATGGGGTTTGACGGTCCTTTTCCTTGCAGTACATCAGCAGTTTTTCCTAATCGATGAACCTTCAGCCCATGTTTGGCGGCAATCATCGGAAATTGTTTGTCGATTTCGACCCCGTACCCCATGTGAAATACCTCGTATCCCTCGCCATAAACACCAGCTTTTGGTGTGTCGACGCCATACTGTTCATGTTTCGTCGTCACACTTGACAGAATATGATTAATCGATGCATATGGCCCGCCAAAAGCAATAACACGACTCGTGTCAACATTGTCCCGTACAACTTTGCCTAGTGTCTTCAGATCTTGAAAAGGCATTTTACTGAAATCTGCAGTGACATTGATAATGTTCCCGACAGTAGATTCCAGATTGTCAGCTACAACTGCAGCATTATTAACGAGCAAAACGGGCATATCTTCAAAAGGATAAGACAAATGGTATCCTGCATGTTCAAGAGCGTGCTTCATTTCAGAGTGAATATCTTTCATCAGCCTTTTAGTCGACTTCTTGGGACAGCTTCCCGCAATTTCCTGATGACCCAAATACGTATCTGCACCTTGATGGGCTAGTTTTGAATACCCGTACGCATTTTCAGGGGCAGGCTCACCGTCTACTAATGTTCCAACGCCTGATTTATACATGAACGGGATTTTCAGAGCATCCTTTTTTCTTTCCCTGATATGTTTATACGTGTTTGCATTACAATCTGAAGGAACAAACTCCCTACAATCATCCATTGCACCAATTCCGAAACTGTCGATAACAAGAAGCAACATTTTTGCCATATTTATCACCATTTCCTTTCAAGATGCCTGATCCTCGGATTTCCTGATTGGATACCTTCGACAAGAGCAACATGTGCCCGCGTAACAAAAATTTGCGATCGAAATGCAAAAACTGCTGTATCCCCAATCCTTACTGTAAAATCCTCTGGGTTTTCAATCGTTCCATAATAATCGATCGTTTCGGGACTGTTATGATACGCGCTCGTAAATTGTTCTAGAATGGATGATTGATCATTGCCCACCAGACAGCCTTTCATTCTCGAACGACCATAATAACCACCGGCAATCACTTGAAAATTCGTGTTATGCTGATGAGAAACCTCCGTCACATAGACAATCGCCGGTTTTTCAGGTGAATCTTGATACGCATGTAATGGGGTTGTTCCTGTTAAACCATGGCCCGGCTCACCATGTGTCACACCATTTTCTGCAAGGTAAGGGATCGTGTCACAGCTTGTTCCACTTGGCCCATTTACCTGCTTTATGGTAATTCCTTTATCTATTAGTACGTCTTTAGCCTGAAATAACGTATGGAAGTTATTTGTTGGAGCCATACCTGTTTTGTTGTTATTCAATTCCAGATTGGGAAACGTTGTAACGCCGGCAATGGTAACCCCTGTTAAACTTTCGATTTTATCAACGTCTTTAGGCAGATCGTTTAACAGCATTCCACCTTCCTGACCTTCATAAATTTTGTCTTCCGGACCTTCAACCTTTAATAAAATATCCTGGTTGACCCCCAGACTCTCAGCGGCTTTTGACACCTGTTTCGCTCGTTCAAAGGAAAAAACCGTAACGACATCCGGATCCCAGCTCAGCACTTCTTTCCACTGATGCTTTCCGGGCTGAACCAGATGACCGATATTCCCAATTGCTATTCCATGATCAGCCAGTACTTTTCCTTCATCAAAATCAACTGCTACTGCTTTTTTGATACCATTTTCCACAATGATATCCGCGAGTTCGGGAACCCTGCCCAGCTGCTTGATCATAAAGTATAATTCCATATCATTATCAGCTGCTTCCGCTGCAAGCTTTTTTACGTTTTCTTTAAGGATATCAACATCAATAACATACGTATTGGGAGGAATGTCACCCATTTGGTGAAGTGAAACACCTGTCTGTATGAGCTGTGGATTCCTGCGTTTTGTCACATCCAAAAACATGGCAGCATCCTCCTAATATTTTATTGTTTTGCTGCGGCGTTAATTGCTTTATCCAGTATTTTCAATACGGTTGAAGCCCCTGACTTCATTGGATTAATGCGAAGTCCATATACTTTTAAACTGGGCTGTGCCTCGATAAAACTACCTGAGACATGATAAATCATAGGAATCATTTCATACTTTGATTCTGCGCCAACAGGATGTGTCGCTGCTCCGTACGCATTACTCAGTTTAATGACCTCAGGAGCATTTGGATCCAGCAGTTCAACGATAACATTTTTCGATTGCGCGTTTGCCATATACGCATTTTCAATTCGATTGATAGCACCTTCATTAAGCTGTCTGCAAACTTCCTCAACCTGTTCATTTTGAGTAGCCAGTGAAACCGGCGCAAATGTCATCATGCGTAATAATTCCATTGCTTCATACCCTTGCACCTGGCCTCCGCCAGAATAATTTCGACGCTGCAGTAATTTCATTTCCTTTTCTTTTCCTGTAATAACACCAATACCTTCAGGACCTAGTACTTTAAATCCGGAAAAGGTTGAATAATCCGCTCCGTATTCAACACCAATTCCATGTGTTTTCATCACGCAATAGTTATCATCAACCACGACAGGTAAATCAGGACGGGAACGTTTTACCGTATGAATCACTGATTTCAAGTCATACGTATCAGTTGGCTGCTGCCGTGCATGCTGAATATAAAATACTTTGCATGTTTCATCCTGCGAAACAGCCTTCTCAACAGCGGCAAGGTCATTACAATCGATTGCCTTTGTTTCCAGCCCCAACAACCGGATGGTATCTTTCGTGGTCGTATAAACTGGAGCGGTATGGATAAACATCGAGTCACCGGGAGCCAACAACGTACTTAATATAGTACGAATAGCACCTGTCCCTGCTCCGCGTACAAGAGCTGCAGATTCCGTTCCGAAAAAACTTGCCAAAGTCCGTTCCACTTTCTCAGTTTGCTCGGGCTTTTTATATTTCGGAGCAACCCCAAGGTCTCCCATGGATAAAAATTCATCACCGGAAAACTGATCGCTCATCTTTTCAACTAATTTAAATTGTAACTGTTCAGCCTCCTGTACTGTTAATGAAGGAAGCACTGAGTCCGCATATTTTAACTGTGATGGATCGTAAGCCATTGTCATTACTCCTTTATCGAATAAGCACCTGCAGGATTGTTTACAAGTAAATCTGTTATGATATCCTCTGAAACCCCGTATTCACGCAATGCCGGTATAAAGTCGTTCAATACTAAATCGTATCCCGGTCCGCCATGTTTTTTCCAATGGGACTTTCTTGTCAGATCGGCAGAAAGCAGTATTTGCTTATGAAAACCTTCTTCGATAAAATCAAGCAAAAAAGATAATCGGTCTTTATCCGGACGGTAAGTATTTTTTCCAATTGTATCGAAGCCAATATATACGCCTGATTTAAGTACATCCAGGACTTCTTCTTTATTTGGATTAAGATCCTGATGCCCAATCACAATCTGGTCAGCAGGCAGACCGAGTCCAACAAGCATGTCGACTTGATTACTTCCCAGTGTGCCAAGTGTTGTGTGGGTAGAGACTGTTAAGCCAGTCTCTGCGCCTGCTTTACCGGAACCTAAAATTAGCTCTTTTTCAATCGGTTTCATTTCGTTTTTACTTGTTCCAACTTCGCCGATAACACCCGGGAAAATACCAGTTCCTTCAATACCATCACTTATTTCGTTTATAAAATGATGAGCAAACTGATCCCGATCCCACCCTTGCGCAAATTCGGGAATAAAAGGATCTTTATAAAATCCGGTACAGGTAACAATATGAACACCTGATGTTTCACTTAAGTGCTGGAGTCGTTTTACATCTCTTCCCATACCATCATTGGTTAATTCAATTAGAGACCTTCCACCAGCAGTATAGAAGTGATTCAGCTCTTCCTCCATTCCTGGCACATCATCCAGTATTGTATCAGGATCATTTTTAATGCTGGATAAATCAATCGATAAGTGTTCATGTGCAGCACAAATACCGACATTTTCTTTTTCTATTTTTCCATTAACAGTTTGTATCATCCGAATCACTCCTAATACGTTATTGCGGTATAGACATAATTCCGAAAGCAACCAATATGTTGGCAATAACACCAACTGCAATAGCACCAACCGGTCCTACTGCCATTCGTACGATCGGGCGTCCTGCTGCTTCATTAAGCAAGTAAAAACCTGCAATGAAGAAAAAGCCAAAACCTGGAGCAATTGCGTTAGATGCATTTGCACCACCAATAAGCAATGCTACTTCAAGCAGCTTCGTCATCGCACTACGGATATTCTCACCAGAGTCCCTGACCCCCGGATACTTATCAAGAAATCTCGCAATATAGTTAAGCAGCGTGACTTCCAGAAAGATGATCAAAGCCCCTAAAACGACAGCAATCCATACATTTGGTGAGAACAGCCCTATGACGAATATCAATGTGAATCCGACCGGACTATATACACCGGTGGCAATGGCTGTACTGGCAACCAAAGGAATGAAACCAATAGCCCTTGCTGCTGCTGCAATCCCGGCATCAGTCTGATTCCCATCTGCAAGTAAGTTCAATGAAATGGGATCACCAGCCATCAACAGCATATTGGTTGCACCAGCAATCAGTGCGCCGATCACCATAAAAAAACCAACGTTTTTTTTGATTTCCTTTACTTTCTCACTGAAAACAGAAGCCAAATCAATGGATGAGTCACCGTCCGGTTTTTGTTTCATCGCGTATGCGAAAAGAAAAATCATGCCGACAATGAGTGCCATACCCTCCTGGTTGATAGCTACAGCATTGCCGCCTATTGAAATATATTCCCCTTCATTGACAAATACGGCAAGCTGCCTCATAAGTGCAGCTGCAGCAAATGTTAAAATCCCCTTCTTCACACTGAACTGCAATGCAACTGCCAATGCCGGAAATGCCATAAATGTTACAACTACCGGATCTCCTACCTGGCCCATTGGCTCAAGGAAATTGACAGGTAAATAATCAAATAATTTCACAAAACCTTCTAATCCTGCAAGTAGACCCCAGCCATAAACACCGCCGATCAGAGCTGCAACCGCAGTTCCCCATCTGTTTTTAGGTGCTAGAATACCAATGATATCCGTCCCAAGAAGTATACTGTGTATTAAGATAATACTTGCTGATAATGTGAACGGAATACCAAATCCAATAACAAGCCCAAAACTCATCGCAAATGCTGTTAGTCCTAGTTCCCTGCGGCTTAATTTACCTTCAATATGCTCTGAGACGATTGGTCTTAGCCCGTCATTGAATACTGCAATATTCCGATTGGCTAATACTGCTGCTACTGCCCCAATAAGAACGACGAAAATCATATCCATAAATTATTTCCCCCTTGTTTATCCGTAATCGCGTAGTGCCTTCAATATCATAGGGACAGCTGTCTCCGCATGATCCCCTGTAAAACCAAAAGCTTTTTTCCCATCCTTCACTGCTTGAATAATCTGCTGTTCATTCGGCTTTCTGCCCGGCATAGAAACAGTTTCACAAACATCTCTTCCAGCAATCGCAATTGTCATTGCCAACGCCCCGCCTCCACCAGTGTGACAGGCACCTAAATAATAATCAGCCTGGCCAGACTTTATAAGCATTGCACCATCCATATCCGATTTGATAACGGTTTCAATAGAGTCATCAAAATCTTTAACCAATCTATCAATCTCTTTTTTTTCCACTTGTCCACCTATAACAATTTTCATGTTCACTTCACTCCTTTCATTATTGTTAAGCAAATTCGCAAAATGCAATGTTAAAAAATCCTTCTCTTCCTGAGGCAACGCTTCTCCCCAATTATGTTCAACAAAATCCAGCAGTTTCTTCGCCTTCGAGTAAATAGCGGAATTTTCCACCTCCTCCATCATCCCAGTATCAGGTCCCTCTACTTTCTCACCATTTTCTATCCTCGTCAGAGCCAGTGGAAGATGTGTGAATAACATTTCTCCCTGTTCTAATCTTTCAATATTTAATAGATTAAGGACTTTTTTATATGCAGCAATGGTTACAGCATATACATGATCGACAATAACCTCTTGTTCCAGCAATACATCAAGTCTATTCTCAAGCTCCTGCAGTTCCACCAGTTATTCCTCCTTGATTAACTAATAATGCGGCAGCTTCTCATGATCGAGCACCATTTTTTGAATCTCTACAACCCTTTTCTCATCCAATTCAGTTAAATACGTTGCTATATCCGTTCGTCCCTTTTCCATTAAAATCACGGAAGTCGAAGCTTTTTCGGATATCAGATTAGCCTGTTCAGAATGAAAATCGATTCTTTTCAATGTTTCTGCGGCTTTGACTTCATCTGAGTTCCAGACTGCTGCATCGATACTGCCAGTTAGCAGCTGTTCAAACAGTTGCATATAGTTTACCGTTACGAGCTCGACATCTATGCCCTTACTTTCCAGTAGGGTTATTTTCGACTGGTCAATGGATGTGTAGTCAATTCCGACGCGCATGCCATCTTTAATTCGGTCATCATCCTGGTTTGCTAAGAAAATCTTATGAGAACTGACATACGTGAACGGGCCGAAGTTTTTGATTACCTGTAAATTATTGTCTTCTTTCATTTCTTCTTCGGCGGCCAACAGAGACATGACCACAAAATCACATCTGCGGGCTTTTAATGCTTCTATTCTTTTTTTCGCTCCCCTCATATACGCCAAATTAATCCGATTAAGTTTTCTATCCGAAACTTCAATTAAACCGGTGGCCAAACCCTCATACATTTTAGAGTAAGGAAGTGGCATAGCCCCCAGATAAGAACCCACACCAGCGACTTCCTTTAATACATATTCATCTTTATTCATTAGATAGGTTCCTAAGTGTCCTCTTGATTCTATTTCAATAGCTTGCAGATTCTCTAAAACTTTTAATCCACCCTGTACCGTACCACGCCCTAAAGTTAATTTTTGTGCAAAGTCATCAATACGAGGGATTCTATTTCCTTTTTCAATAGGAATTAACATTTTCGCAATCTCTTTAGCTGCTAAACCATTTTTTGAGTATAAACTTTCCCAAATTCCTCCCAATGTTATCTCCTCTTATTGTACAAAATATTGTATATTGTAATTATAGCGCTTTCAAAGATGGTTTTCAACAAGAACAGACAAAATTATTTCAATATTGTAACCGCATTCAGTTTATGGTATGGTTTTAATTGAATTGTTTGTATATTCTTGAAATAAATGGAGGTTTACTGATGAATAAAGTATCTATCATAACGCTGATTTTAGTACTATTGTTATCCGTCTCGCTCAGCCCTGTCTATGCTGAAACCGGACAAGGCCAACTGAGCCATGGATCACCGCAAAGTGTCGGCATGGATAAAGAAAAATTAGCTGAAATTGATGATATTGTACAAGAGGCTATCCATCACCAAGTAACGCCGGGCGCTGTTATTCTTGTTGCAAAGGACAATAAAATTGTATTAGAGAATGCATATGGTTATGCAGAAAAATACGACATGGGCACATTATTAAAAAGTCCGCAAAAAATGACGAAAAAAACAATTTTTGACCTTGCTTCTGTCACAAAAGTGATGGGGACAACACAAGGTATTATGAAGCTTGTTTCAGAAGGGAGAATTTCTGTAACTGATAAAGTTTCTAAATATATCCCTGAATTCGCTAAAAATGGTAAAGAAGACGTCACCATTACAGAGTTATTGACACATACATCGGGTTTAACGCCGTGGGAACCAACATATTTGTATGCACACAACCCTGATGAAGTATTGGATTATATTAACCATCTCTCACTAGAATATGAAACTGGAACTGATCGGCGATACAGTGATTTTAGCTTTATGACGCTCGGTTTCATTATTGAAGAAGTTACCGGCCAGAATTTGAATGAATATTTAAAGGAAAATGTCTACGAACCATTAAAAATGAAAGATACGATGTTCAATGCAGCGGAAAATACAAATAAACAAATTGCTGCAACGTCCTTTGGAAATCCTTATGAGTATAAAATGATCGATGACCCTGACTTTGGCTACTATGTGGAAGAAGATGCTGATAAATTTACCCAATGGAGAAATTATACACTTCAGGGAGAAGTTAATGACGGAAATAGTTATTATGCACATAATGGTGTAGCAGGTCATGCCGGTCTTTTCTCAACAGCACGTGACCTGGCAGTTCTTGGACAGACAATGCTGAATAACGGCAGCTACGGAAAAGTAGATTTATATAATGAAGATGTTATAGAAGCATTTACCTCACAACAACGATTTGGGCAAGGCTACGGCTGGGAAAAGGACAAAGCCTGGTATATGGGCGATAAACACTCCCAGCAGGCCTTTGGTCATACAGGATTTACCGGTACACAAGTAATGTTTGATCCGAAGTATAACCTGCAAGTTATTGTCCTTACCAACAAACAAAATAACGGACCTCTTGAAAGTGGCTCCTATCCGAGTACAGGTTCATTGTCTAAAGCAATAGCTAATACCGCTTACGAGTCATTTAAAAAATAAATAAAGGACGAAGATGGGACAAAAGTATATTAGCCAAAGGTAATTCCGAACGATGATTCCACTATGATGGGAACAGTTCGGATTTATCTTTTGAGGTATGTTTGAAAATTTGTTGCGCATGATCCATCAACTGAGAAGTCACTTGGTCTTAGATTTGCTTTTTTCCATGCTTTTGTTGGTGAGTGCATGATGGTCGCTGCGGAAAAATACGCCCTTTCCGGGGGTACGGCCTCAGCCTCCTCGAAAAGCGCAGCATGCTGCCGGAGCGAATGATCGCACGTAACTAACATCAGAATGGAAGGAAGGATGCACCAAGACAAATGTGACTCTTGAAAAAGTAAAATGCTGCACTTCCTCTGCCCTGTAATCGTTCGTCTTTAGCGTGGAAAGTTTTCATTGTGTCCCAGCCTCGTCCTTTATTATTAAATTTTGCCAGTACTTCAAGCTGTTATAACCGGACGTATATTTCTGGGTTTATAACACTCTCAAGCTGAAACATTACCAATTATGATAAGATAAAAACAAAACAGAAAGAGAAGGAGCGACCAAACATGACCAACTTTCCAATTTTCGATGGACACAACGACACATTGCTCAGACAGCATATGTCTGATGATCCGCCATCATTTTTCAGCGAAAGCTCAACAGGGTATATTGATTTGCCTCGTGCTAAACAAGGCGGATTTGGCGGCGGATTTTTTGCTGTATACACACCGAATGAGAACTATGAAGTTGAGCCGGAGGACTATTTAACAGAGGAGGGCTATGATGTGCCGCTGCCACCACCTATCAGCCAGAGAAATGCTCTGGCGTTCACAAACGCAATGGCAGCCAGATTATTTAAGCTTGAATCTGAAGCAAATGGCCAATTGAAAGTCGTCCGGACGACTAAAGATTTGAATTTTTGCCTGGAAAATGACATCTTAGCGGGGATTTTTCATATTGAAGGAGCCGAAGCAATCGATACTAATTTTGATGCGCTTCATATCCTCTATCAGGCCGGACTGCGGTCATTAGGAATCGTTTGGAGCCGCCCGAATGCTTATGGAGAGGGAGTGCCATTCCGCTATCCGTCTTCACCAGATACCGGGGCAGGGCTGACAGAATCCGGCAAATCGCTTGTCCGGGAATGTAATCAGCTGGGCATCATGATTGATAACACGCATCTTAACGAAAAGGGCTTTTGGGATGTAGCCAATCTCACAGATGCCCCGCTTGTGGCAACTCATTCCAATGCTCATACCCTCAGCCCGATCGCACGCAATCTGACTGATAAACAGCTGGATGCCATCACCGAATCGAACGGTGTTGCTGGCATCAACTATGCGGTCAACATGCTGCGGGAAGATGGCGGTCTCGGAACAGACATATCATTGGATGAGATTGTCCGGCACATCGATTACATAGCCGAAAATTTTGGCGTTGATCACGTTGCGTTGGGCTCGGATTTTGATGGCACCACCGTTCCTGACCCGCTCAAAGATGTCACAGGACTGCCGAAACTGCTCGATCTCCTGAAAGCACACGGTTTTCATGATAATGAACTGCAAAAAATAACACACGGAAACTGGCTGCGGGTATTACAGGATACATGGAAATAAATTAAAAAACTTGTATCACGATGCAGAGCTGATATCTTTTAAAAAGAATATCAGCTTTTTTAATAAGCCATTGACAATCATCCCTTCCTTTATCCCCCTTTTTTAAGGTTAACCAACGTCATTCCCCTTTCATAGACTAATGACATATGCCCATTCAATCCAATAAAGCCTATTTTTTTAATATCCCCTCATTTTTACATAAGCCCCCTATTGGAAAATGCATGAATTCATGGTAAAATGCTTAAAACATATATTCCCGATAAAATTAATCAGATTTAAGTTAACAGGAGTGAACGCCATGTATCTGGACATCAATAAGGTCACTAAATCATTCCAGCGTAAGGACGAACAGCCGCTTCAAGCGTTAAAACATATCAATCTGCAAATCAGTGAAGGTGAATTCATTTCATTGCTGGGGCCATCTGGCTGTGGCAAATCAACATTATTGTCTATGATGGCCGGATTATCCATGCCATCTTCAGGATCAATCAGTCTAGACAACAAGGAGATCACTGAACCGGGTCCGGATAAAAGTATGGTATTTCAGGAACCTGCCTTATTCCCGTGGATGTCGGTAAAAGAAAATGTCACCTTCCCATTGCGAAAAAGAGTGAACAAACAAGAACAGGAAAAGAAGGCTGTCCATTACCTGAAAATGGTTCATCTCAGCCAATTTACCGGAAATTATCCGCACGAGCTTTCCGGTGGTATGCAACAGCGTGTTTCCATAGCCAGAGCGCTCGCTATGGATTCCAAACTGCTCCTGATGGATGAACCATTCGGGGCACTGGATGAACAGACACGGCATGTACTCCAGGAAGAAGTAGAGAAAATTTGGCTGGACACTAAAAAGACCATCGTATTTGTCACCCACAGCATTCGGGAAGCGATTAAACTATCGGATCGTGTCATCATCATGAGTGCACGGCCAGGTACAATCATCTCAGATTTCAAAGTCGACCTGGAACGGCCGCGGCAGCAAAAAGATATGGCAGTCATGGAAGAAGACATTATGACCATTTTAAAAACCGAAATCGAAAACGTCATGAAAGAGGAGTTGCAATATGCCGGTAGTCTTTAAACGCATCATATTTTTCGCTGTCCTTATTTTAATCTGGCAGGGAATTTTCCTGCTCGGCATATGGCCTGAGTCAATGATTCCCGGTCCGTTTACGGTTGCGGAAACAATTTTTGCCGGTTTTGCGGACATGACGCTTGTCTATGATATCGCGGCAAGTTTCCGCCACCTTTTCATCGGGCTTGCTATTTCACTCGTGATTGGAACACTTCTCGGCGTTCTGCTTGCCAAAGTAAAAATAGCTGATGAAACGCTGGGGACAATGATTTTAGCCTTGCAAAGTGTCCCAAGTATTGTTTGGGTGCCACTGGCTATCATCTGGTTCGGTTTTACCGAAACGTCCATCATTTTTGTCGTTGTTATCGGCGGAACTTTCGTTATGACGATGAATATGCGCATCGGGATTAAGAATGTTGCGCCAATTTATTTGAAAGCAGCCCGTACGATGGGATCAAAAGGAATGGATTTATTTTTCAAAGTGGTCGTTCCGGCATCTATCCCACATGCCGTAACAGGGGTCCGGCTGGCATGGGCATTCAGCTGGCGTGCTTTGATGGCAGCCGAATTGATGAGTACAGGTCCGGGGCTTGGCTATACGCTCAGTTATGCATCCGACTTTAACAATATGAGTCTCGTCATTGGGATCATCATTATAATTGGGGTAATTGGTTCTGTTGTAGACCAGCTTGTATTTCAGCGTATTGAAAATAAAGTGCTCAAACGCTGGGGATTGGAAGAAGCAGCTTAATAAGAAAGGGGAATTCAAGTTGAAAAAACGATTCGTATTTTTTATGATAGGCGCACTCCTGATTCTCGGAGCATGCGGAGGAAACAGTGAAGCTTCAGGCAGCAGTGAAAGTGAAACAGTCACTATCGGCTATTTTCCCAACCTGAATCACGCACCTGCTATGGTGGCCAAACAGAAAGAAATGTATGAAGATCACCTCGGGGAAAATGTTAATGTCGAATATCAAACATTCCCGGATGGCTCCACGTTTATGAAAGCGTTGGCTACCGGTGAAATCCAAGGGGGACTCGTCGGGCCAGGGCCGGCGATGAACAACTTCATCTCCGGTGTGGATGTCCAGATTATTGGTGCGTCTTCAACAGGAGGTACCGTTATCGTATCCCGCGATGGAAGCGGCATTGAATCCTGGGAAGATATCGAAGGAAAAACATTCATCTCACCACGTGTCGGGTGCACGCACGACGTTCAGTTCGAGACCTATATGAAAGAGAAAGGCATTACCTCTGAGCGTATCGGCGGTTCTATGACACATGTAACAGGTGAGCCTGCACGCTACCAATCAATGTTTGAAAACGGTGATATCGATGTCGCCACTGCACCTGAACCATGGGCATCCGTCATGGAAGCAGAAGTTGATGCCAATGTCGTTATCCCGACAAGTGACGTTTCGTTTGGTGAGACATTGCCGGCGGCTGTCATGGTTACATCGGATGACATGATTGAAAACAATAGTGAGCAGGTACAAAAATTAGTTGATGCGCATAAAGAAGCTGTTCAATATATTAACGAAAATCCGGATGTAGCAATCGACATTACGATTGAAGGTATCGCTGACATTACTGATCAGCAGCTGGAAAAAAACGTGATGGAAAGTGCCTGGGAACGTACCGATTTCACCTATGAAGTTGATGCAGACGTCATCCAGGAATTTGGAAATTCTTCCTATGACTTGCAATTCCTGAAAGAAAAACCGAATTTTGAAGGGTTTGTGAATACGTCATTTATTCAGTAATATTAAACGTAATTATGATGTAATCAAATAAGCTGCAGATACAGCTTCCATTCGCTATTGTATCCTGCAGCTTATTTTGATTTTACGCGTTAACTTTATGGGGGCTTTCAAACATCGTTTTCGATTAATGAGTCGGACGCCTCTCCCGAATTTCCGTGTGGCGCAACAACAGCCTATTCCAAGTTATTTCCCCGTCGGCACAATTTCCTCGTCAGACAGGTAACTCAATGCCGAACTGATAAACACTTTCCCGATATTCAGTATCGATCTCTCATCAGCATTAAACATTGGGTGATGATGTGGATAAACGGCCCCGATGTCCGGATTCTCACCACCGACAATAAAATAAACACCTGGAATTTCTTCCTGATAAAAAGCGTAATCTTCACTGCCCATCATCGGTGCCATTTCCCGGACATTTTCCGTACCAACGACATACTGAGCTATCTTTTCAATACGCTTGGCTTCTTCCGGATCATTATACATCGATGGGCAATCCCGGACATAATGAATATTGACGCCTGCTCCGGCCGCTTCACATGTTGATTTCGCAATTTGCTTCAACGCTTCCTCAATCATGTTCCGCACTTCTGCATCATACGTACGGACGGTTCCCTTAATGACAGCTTTATCGGCAATTACATTATTCGCGCCTCCACTTTGGAACGAGCCGACCGTAACAGCTGCGGCATGCTGCGGGCTGACACGTCGGCTGACAATTTGCTGAAGATTAACGACCAGCTGACTCGCCGTTACAAGTGGATCAACGGTTGTGTGAGGTGAAGATCCGTGACCGCCTTTACCTAACACTTCAATTTCAAAATCGTCCTGTGCAGACGAAGCATAGCCTCCCCGGACACCGACCGTTCCAAATGGCTCATCCGCCATGACATGTGCGCCATAAATTATATCGACACCATCGAGACACCCATCCTCAATCATGTATTTTGCCCCACCAGGTGTTGCCTCTTCAGCAAATTGATGGACAAACACAATCGTTCCAGGAATCTCATCACGAAATTCACTCAAAACTTTTGCCACACCAAGCAGTGCTGACGTGTGAATGTCGTGACCGCACGCATGCATGACGCCCTGCACTTGTGATTTATAATCCACATCCTTTTCATCCTGAATCGGCAAAGCATCAAAATCCGCTCTGAGCGCAATTGTTTTACCTGGTTTGCCGCCTTCCAGTGTGCCGACAACACCTCTACCACCGACACCTGTACGGACTTCAATACCCAAACCGCGCAAAAACGCCGCGATTTTTTCAGGTGTTTTTTCTTCGTGATGGGACAGCTCCGGGTGCATATGAAGCTCCCGGCGAAAGTCTACCATCTTTGGATATATTTCTTCTAATTTAGTAAATAGATTTTCAACCATTTTTGAATGCCTCCTGTACTGTAAAGCTCGTCGTTTCACCTTTCCATTATATCAGGAAACCCAGATGAACAGATGGGCAACCGTTATAAATATAGCACCAAGTGCATATTGAATGAGGATTAATGGCCACGCCCATTTGAACCACTTCACCCAGGAAATGCGCGCCATGGCAAGCCCTGCCAGCAACAAACCACTTGTCGGTGTGATAATATTTGAAATGCCATCACCCATCTGATAGGCAAGGACTGCCGTTTGCCGACTGACGTCAAGTAGATCTGCAAGCGGCGTCATGATCGGCATACTGAGTGCTGCCTGACCACTTCCGGAAGTCACGATAAAATTTAATAAGCTTTGCATCCCGTACATTCCGATTGCGGCAAGTTGTCCGGGTAATCCGGAAACAACCTCGGTAATACCGTATAAAATGGTGTCAATTGTACTGGAATTTTGCAAAATGACAAGCGCACCATAGGCAAACCCGACAACTAGGGCACCAACAACAAGTTCTTCACAGCCTTTCACAAATTTTTCGGCCATCTCATTAATTTTCATTTTATTCATCAGACCGATAGCCAGTCCCATCATCATGAACAATGCGGCAATCTCCGTGATGAACCAGCCGTGCTGGACAACGCCATATGCGAGTATAACCAGCGTCAGCATCAGTATGCCCAGTGTTGCCCCCTGCTGTTTGGAAAGCTTGTGCTGATCCATGCCATCCGAATCAATGTTCTGTTTTTGATCCTCTTCATAAACAACACTTTTGGATGGATCTGCTTTAATTTTTCGCGCATAGAGCATGACATAAGTAATACTGACCGCCATGAACACAGCCCAAAAAGCGATACGCGGAACTATTCCCGAAAATAATGGCACATCAGCAATTCCCTGAGCAACTCCAATTGTAAATGGATTTGTGAATGCAGCCGTAAAGCCTGCTGAAACTCCAACGAGCACCATTGCGGTACCAACCATTGAATCAAAACCAAGCTTCATAGCAACTGGCACCATAATTAAAATAAACGGCAGCGTTTCCTCAAACATCCCAAAACTGGCACCAGCAACCCCGAAAAACAGCATGACAACCGGAATCAAGTAGATCTCCTTGCCCATCACTTTCGATGAAATACTGCCAAGTGCTGCCTCAATTGTATTCGTTGCCCGGAAAATACCAAAAGCACCACCAACAATAAAAATAAAGAAAATAATAGCTGCACCTTCTACCATTCCCTGATGGACAGCCTGAAAGATTTCCATGAACCCGGCAGGATTCGATTCCACTGAATGATAGCTTCCATCAACAACGATTGTTTGTCCATCTTCATTAGTTGTTCGCTCATATTCTCCGGCCGGAATGAAATACGTGCTGACCGCCAGCAAAATAATGACTGCAAATAAAATGACAAACGGATGTGGCGCACTGAAGTTTTTAAGTTTACTCATAGCTGATTCCCCTTTTTAGATTAGTAGACTAACGTATATGACATCAGACAAGCATCAAATTCAGTGAAATATATTCGCGATTAAATCTTTCATATATCAAAAAACACCCCCTATCAATCAGGGAGTGCATGGACAGATAAAAGAGACCGATTGGCTGTCGAAAATGGTTTTTCGAAAAAGTGACAGAAACACTTTTATAAATAAAAAAACAACGACAGGAAAATAACCCATCATTGTGCTGCCAATTAAAGTTATCCTCCATCGATCAGTAGTCCTCCATGCACTCGGAGCATGACAGTATATCGCTTCTTCAGTGATATACCAGCAGTGATAAGCCAGACCCTTATCACGCTTCGGCAAACAGTCCTTTCATCGGCGGTCATCGTTGTCATTCTCACGCCGGCTACTCATACTGCCTGCACCTCTACCTCACCGAACTGAGGTTGAATATGCAATTATATTGAATAACTATACAATAGATTCGAACAGGATGCAATAGGTACTGATGATCACCAAAAAATGGAACTAACTTATTTTGAACCAAAAAATGAAACCAACCCACTATCCAGCCAGACAATTTTCGCCTCATCACGGATTCTCAAAATGATATTCCTAAATTTTCCATTTAATCAATTTTTCATGTCAACTTTGCATATAACTCATTAGACATAGTTTTAACGTACCAACGCTTGAACAACCATTTGAATACAAAAATGAGCGGTAGTTTTGTGTAACCACCGCTCATTGTTTCATTGATTTTAAATTTTACCAAGCTTCCGTCACTGTCTTAGGCGCAAGGAAGTTCAGCAAATAATCCGGTCCGCCTGCTTTGGCGTCGGTTCCGGACATTTTGTATCCGCCGAATGGCTGATAACCCACAATCGATCCTGTGCACCCGCGGTTGAAGTACAGGTTACCCACTTCAAACTCATAACGAGCACGGTTCAAATGTGCACGATTATTGGAAATAACGGCACCAGTCAGGGCATAATCTGTGTTGTTAGCAATATCCAAGAGTTCATCAAAGTCTTTTGCTTTGGCAAATCCGACGACAGGACCAAAGATTTCTTCCTGCATGATGCGGCCTTCCGGATCCATATCCTTAAAGATCGTTGGATGCACAAAATAGCCTTTGGAATCATCGGTTTCCCCGCCGTAAACAAGTTCACCTTCTTGTTTACCTACTTCAATATAATCTTTAATCTTATCAAACTGCTTCTGGTTCACGACACCGCCCATTGGCACATCTTCTTCACCAGGATTTCCAACTGTATAGGCTTTGGCCTTTTCTAAAGCTTTTTCGAGCACTTCGTCATAGACATCCTGATGAACGATAGCGCGGGAGCAAGCAGAACACTTCTGTCCTTGGAAGCCGAACGCTGAATCAACAATCGATTTGGCAGCAAGATCCAGGTCCGCATCATGGTCAACAATAATCGTATCTTTACCGCCCATTTCAGCGACAACACGTTTCAGGTGTGTCTGCCCTTTATGCACTTCAGATGCACGCTTATAGATGCGCGTACCTGTTGCACGTGAACCGGTAAAGTTAATAAAATGTGTGTCTTTATGATCAACAAGGTAATCCCCGATTTCAGCAGGGTCACCCGGCAGGAAGTTGACAACACCTTTTGGCAGGCCTGCTTCTTCCAAAATTTCAATCAATTTATAGGCGATTACCGGAGTGTTTTCAGACGGCTTCATCAATACCGGGTTGCCGGCTACAACTGGACCAACTGTTGTTCCGCAGACAATGGCAAAGGCAAAGTTCCATGGCGGAATGGTTACGCCGGGTCCAAGCGGCTGATAGAAGAACGTATTATTCTCCCCTGGACGGTCATTAATTTCACGGCCTTGTCCAAGACGGATCATCTGCCGTCCATAGTACTCAAGGAAGTCAATCCCTTCAGCTGTATCCGCATCAGATTGTCCCCATGGCTTGTTCGCTTCATAAGACATCCATGCAGAAATCTCATGCTTGCGGCGACGAGCAATAGCCGCTGCCTTGAATAACACTTCAGCACGCTCCTCCGCAGTCCATGTTCTCCACGCTTTAAAAGCTTCCTTTGCTGCTTCCATTGCCTGATCGACATGCTCTTTCGTCGCCATGGAAGCTTTTCCGATCACCTGTTCTTTATTGGCAGGATTTACCGAAATAAGTTTATCATCGGTATAAACTTTCTCGCCCCCGATTACAAGTGGATAATCTTTCCCCAACTCACTCTCCACTTTTCTGAGAGCCGCTTCATAGTCAGCACGATTTTGCTTATCATTAAAGTCAGTAAACGGTTCGTGTTTATATGGCAATACCAAAGTATAACCTCCTTATGATAATAGCAATTTATTAAATCCATCAACTAGTTTACTATAAAACCAAGTGAAAACGCAAACAAGCGAATTCTATTGTTGCGGTACTCAATTGTGTATCGGCAAAACTGTGTCACTATAAGCAAATCCAATAGATATAATAAAGAGGCTGGAACAAAAGTATATTAGCCAAAGATAAATCCGAACGATGTGATATGATTCCACTATGATTGGAACAGTTCGGGTATCTTTTGAGATATGTTTGAAAATTTGTTGAGAATGATCCATAAACGGAGAAGTCACTTGGTCTTAGATTTGATTTCTTCCATGCTTTTGTTGGTGAGTACATGATGGTCGCTGCGGAAAATACGCCCTTTCCAGGGGCACGGCCTCAGCTAACTTTGCCAAGAAAACCACTTGGCAAAGTGGATCTTCGGCTTGCGCCGTTCCCCCAGGCGTGTCGCATTTTTCCGCAGCTTAGAATCGTGTTCTCATCAGGTGACAGCAAGTTCAATTGATATTGTTCCGTGTATGTGTTCCGTGCATGCTTTTCTTTCAACAATCAGCACTCCAACATGACATGAGCGGAGGCAGCATACGGAGACTCCTATGGGAACAGCACGAGCCAAAGACCCCGCAGGAAAGAAGTCTTTGCATTCCAAGATGCCCATGGAAAGCGCAGTATGCTGCCGGAGTGAATGATCGCGCGCAACTAACATCAGAATGGAAGGAAGGACACCAAGGCACATTGTCACGCTTTCGCAGTCGTTATCAACGATGAATAAGGATGTGACTGTTGAAAAAGTCAAATGCTGCACTTCCTGCCCTGTCTGTAATCGTTCGTCTTTAGCGTGGAAAGTTTTAATTGTGTCCCATCCTCGTTTTCCTCAAAAACGATTACGTTTTGGTAAACAAAATATGGTCACTTATGCTTTTCACTATGAATGGTTTCCTCCAGAAAGATCTGGGAATCGGTATGGTCGTGTAGGTCACAATAGTACACAACTGACTTCAATTTATGGGAAATATCACACGTACGCGTTCGTTCAATAAAGTTCTTCCAGTATGTATATTCATGTGATCCGGCATCAACTGTCTCATAGTGGGTACTGTATTCCTGCCAGTTATGCTGCTTGGTTTCACCCTCATTTGGTTTGGCCTCTGCTTGCATTAGACCTATTACCAGGTATATTGTGAATATAAGACTGAATACTAACAAAGAAGGTTTCATACACATCACCACACTTAAAAATCTGTACACACATAGAATTCCCCAGCTTTTAATTTATATACATATTTTACATCACGAACTCTGGAAGAAGGATAAATGATTACCTAATCTTTTTTTTTTGAAACAAAAACGAAACCAGCTCTTGCTTCTGGTTCAGAATGAAAAGCTAGAAATAAAACAGGCCACCTCACCTGAGTGAAGTGACCTGAAGTCAATTATTCTGTCACAAGCTCCAATTCAACTGGTATAAACTCATCAACCGATTCTTCGCTGACAACTGAATCGACAGCATCAATCGCATTTTCACCGATCAATTCCGGCTGCTGGGCAATGGTCGCATCCATCTTCCCTTCCTCCACAGCTGCTACTGCATCGTCTGTTGCGTCAAAGCCAACAACCAGCACATCATCAAGCATGCCATTTGATTCAAGTGCCTCTACTGCACCAAGCGCCATTTCATCATTGTGCGCAAATACGGCATCAATCTCATCTGTGCTTTGGATAATGTTTTCCATCACATTCAAACCTTCAGAACGGTTAAAGTTCGCTGATTGCTGGGCCGTTACTTCCAATCCGTCCATTTCGTCAACAACATTATGGAAACCTTCACCGCGTTCATTTGTTGCCGATGCACCTGGAACACCTTGAAGCTCTATCATATTCCCGCTTTCGCCGAGCTGCTCTGCGATAAATTCACCAGCCATTTCTCCGCCTGACACGTTATCAGAAGCAATATGCGTAACGACTTCTCCGCCTTCTGCACTGCGGTCAACAGTGATAACCGGAACATCCTGTGCATTTGCCGATTCAATCGCCGTGACAATTGCTTCAGAGTCGACAGGATTAACTAATAAAACATCAATATCCTGCTGCAATAAGTCTTCAATATCACTTAATTGTGAAGAAGCGTCATCCTGGGCATCCGTTACCACTATGTCGTAGCCGGCCTCTTCTGCTGCAGCTTCTGCACCATCACGAAGCGTTACGAAAAACGGATTGTTTAAAGTGGATACCGAAAGCCCGACTTTTACGGAATCATCGGTACCTCCTTCAGATGAAGTATCGTCTTCGTCGTCTGAACCTGGACTTTCTGTTGAACAAGCACTGACAACCAACAGTAAAACTGCCAAAATCCCCATTCGCTTTAGCCATTTAGTCATTGAAAATTCCTCCTTAACATAGTTTATTTAGATTTTCTATCCAATAATACAGCGAGCAGAATGACGCCACCTTTAACGATTTGCTGGTAGAACGACGAGACATTCATCAGATTCAAGCCATTATCTATAACCCCGATGATCAAAGCCCCGATTAATGTTCCGGTTATCCGTCCGCGTCCTCCCATAAGACTTGTGCCGCCAATAACAACCGCTGCAATGGCATCCAGCTCAAACATTTCCCCGGCTGTAGGCTGTGCGGAATTCAGCCGGCTTGTTAAAATAACTCCGCCTAACACAGACAACATCCCGGTCAGGGCGTAAACACCTATTTTGACCCGATCTGCCTTAATACCTGATAAAATAGACGCTTCCTCATTGCCGCCAATAGCATAGACCTGACGTCCAAACACGGTTTTTCTTAGGACGAAATAAAGAATCAGAAAAACACCAAGCATCAAAATGACTGGGAAAGGAATCCCAAACACATATCCCCGGCCAATCATTTCAAAGGTGAAACTGTCGGACAGACCCGTGATCGGCCGGCCATCTGTATAAACAAGTGTTGCCCCGCGATAAATCGTCATCGTGGCAAGTGTAGCAATAAATGGCGCCACCTTTCCCTTTGTAATGATCAAACCGTTAATAGCACCTAGTCCCAACCCAATCAGAAGCCCGAGTAATACCGCTAAAATTGGATCCATGCCACCTGACAGCAGGCCTGCTGTCAACGCGCTTCCCAATGCCAGCAAGGATCCGACAGATAAGTCAATCCCCGCTGTCAAAATGACAAATGTCATTCCAAATGCAATCAGCGCATTGACGGATATTTGCCGCAGCAAATTAAAAATATTATCCAATGTGAAAAAATCATCACTCATAAAGCCAAGAAAAATAACCATCAAAATGAGTCCGATCAACGGCCCCAATTTGGAAAAATCATGAAAGAACTTTTGTTGTAATTTCATCTCACTCACCCCCCGCTGCTGCTGTCATAATTTTCTCCTGATCTGCTTCATCACGATTGAGTATGGTCGCTATTTTTCCTTCATGAATCACCATGATCCGGTCACTGACACCTAGAATTTCAGGCAGTTCCGAGGAAACCATGATGATAGCCACGCCGTTTTTGGTCAGTTCATTCATAATCGAATAGATTTCTTTCTTTGCCCCGACATCAACACCTCTTGTCGGCTCGTCCAAAATGAGCAGTTTCGGTTTGATGCCGAGCCATTTGGCAATTACCACTTTTTGCTGATTACCCCCGCTTAATGCCTTCGCTTCTTGAGCAGCACCGGTCGCTTTAACTTTTAGCCGATCCATTAATTCAGCAATTAGCCGATGCTCTTTTTTAGCAGAAATGACACCATTTTTGGAGATCGATTTCATATTTGTCAGTGAAATATTATCCCCTATGGAAAAATCAGTGAGCAGCCCTTTCGATTTCCGGTCTTCAGTAATAAAACCGATGCCCGCTTTAATCGCGTCTGAGGGATGTTTAACCGTTAATTCCTGACCATTCAGATATAGCCGTCCATTCTGTTTCCGGGCATAACCGAAAATCGTCTCCACCATTTCTGAACGTCCGGCCCCCATCAATCCGGCAACACCCAGAATTTCACCTTCCTTAACCGAAAAATTGATATCCTGGAATAATCCTTTTCGCGCCAAATCCTTTACTTCAAAGATAACTTCACCGGCAGTATGTTCCCGCTCCGGAAACCGTTCGCCCAGTTCACGTCCAACCATCATTTTGACAATAGCTTCAAAGTCCACATCGGTAATATTTTCAGTCCCGATATATTCACCATCACGCAAGACGGTAATCTGGTCACAGATTCTAAAAATTTCTTCCATCCGGTGTGAAATATAAATTACCGCAACACCTTGTTTCCGCAACGACTCGACAACGTCAAAAAGACTTTCAATTTCACGGTCTGTCAATGCAGCAGTCGGTTCATCCATTACAATCAATTCAGCATTCGTAGATATCGCACGGGCAATTTCAATCATCTGCTGTTTGCCGACTGATAAGTCCCCGGCAATGTCATCCGGATGAATGTTCGATACGCCTAGTTTTTGCAAGTTTGCTTCACATTGTTTCCGCATTGTCTTTGTATTCAGAACACCGGTTTTGCCATAGGTCAAATTTTTACCTATAAACATGTTTTCGGTGACCGTCAAATGCGGAATGATATTCAGTTCCTGATGGATAACCATGATCCCCTGTTGTTCTGCCTCTTTCGGATGGGAAAAATAAACTTCCTCTCCATTCAGCTTGATAGCACCTTGATCACGTTTATGGATCCCGGTCAATATTTTGATCAGGGTCGATTTCCCGGCACCGTTTTCACCGACTAAGGCATGCACCTCACCTTGATTGATCGAGAAGTTTACATTTTTTAGAACCTGATTGCCGGAAAATGACTTATTGATTCCCTTCATCTCTACAAAAGGGGTATTTGCCATGATGCCACCTCCTCTTTCCGCTAGAAAATAACGCCTGATTTTAAAATGGTATTGGCAAAAGGGGTTGATTCCCCTGTACGTATAACTGCTTTGGTATGTTTGATTTCACCTTTTAGTCCTTCATGTGTCATATACCGAATTGGCACGTCCGCATAGTCCGATTTAAGCCGGTTATGCAATGCTAAATTCGCTGTTTTGATTTCTTCTGCCAGCGTCATTTCTTCAATCACCATATCTTGGGCTACCGCCTCAAGCACCATCAGAAAATCCGGTGTACCAATTTTTATCGACAGATCAATCGTAACGGTGTCATCCGGAAGCGGCAGTCCACAGTCCGCAATAATAATCGTGTCGGTATGCCCCATTCTTGCCAGTATTGAAGCAATATCCCGATTTAACATCCCTGCTTTTTTCATTCGAACATTTCCCTTTCCCGTAAAAATTCGGTAACATCCCGTTTGGCTGGCATCCCGCCTTGCGCGCCAATTTTTGAAACCGACAAGGCTGCAGCGGCGTTCGCCATGCTAATTGCTTTATGCAAGCCTGTTCCACCCGCCAGTTCGGCAGCCAATGCGCCGTTGAATGTGTCCCCGGCTCCGGTTGTATCCGCCACTTGAATGTTATACCCGCTGATATCCCGTTCACCACCGTTGGCAACAAACGATATACCCTTATCACCCCGGGTAACAATCAGCTTTTCCTTGATCGACGCAAACAACGGATCTTTTTTCATTGACGCAAGTTCAATTTCATTTGGCGTCAAGTAAGCAACGGTTTTTAAAACTTTTTTCGGGAGCGCCTCGAATGGAGCAGGATTCAGAATAACCGGTACACCATTCGCCTCAGCGACATCTATTGTGAATACAATGGTCTCCATCGGTACTTCAAGCTGCAGCAGCACTATATCGCTATGTTTAATCAGGTCAGCATGTTTCTTCGCCAGCTCCGGTGTCACATGATGATTAGCACCCGATGCAACAATGATGCGATTATCATTTTCCGATAAAATGATTGTTGCCGTTCCAGTTGATGCATCCGGAATCGTTTCAATCCCTTCTGTCTGAATACCTTCCTTCGTAAAATTTGCGAGAACTGTTTCGCCAAATGAATCAGCCCCGACAGCTCCGATGAAATTCACATTCGCGCCCATACGTGCAGCAGCTACGGCTTGATTGGCTCCCTTCCCGCCTGGGTTGGTGAAAAACTTATTGCCCAGAACCGTTTCACCCTTCATCGGCATCTTGTCGGTCGTTACTGTCAAGTCCATATTAATACTTCCTACGATACATACATTCGGTTGCGTACTCATCCAATTCCTCCTTTCACAGCGTTGATTGTCGTTCAACTAATTGAACAGTAAATTCTTCATTCATAACAGCCGGCTCCTGACTGTTGATTTGTTTGATCAGCATTTCAGCAGCCTTCGCACCAATGTCATAAATAGGCTGAGCCATCGTTGTCAGTGTTGGTGTGATCGTTTCACCAATGGCAATCCCGTCGAATCCGATTACTGCCAGATCATCCGGCACTTTCCTTCCAACAGAAACTGCCGCATTCAATACCCCGGCCCCCATTAGATCATTTCCGACAAAGATGCCATCAACTTCCGAGTGCGTGTTTAATAGCTTAACAGCAGCATCCCGGGCAGCATCGAAATTATATTTTCCGGGTATAATATAATCTTCTGTGAACCAGTCTGCATTATTTACTTCATCCAGATAACCTTGCATGCGGTATACAGCATTGTTTACGTGTTCCGGACCAGCTATATGTGCAATCCTAGTGCAGCCGATCGATTTCAAATATTGAACCGCCTGTCTGCTCCCCCCACGGTTGTTTACCGTTACAGAGGAAATATCCGGGCTTATGATCCGGTCAAGAGCGACAATCGGTACTTGAATGTGCTGCAGATGTTCTTCCGTCATTGAGCTTGAAACAATAATAAATCCATCGACTGACTTTTGCTGCAGTGCATTCAAGTAATCGATTTGTTTCGCAATATCATTATCCGTATTGCACAGTACAAACGTATAATCATGCCTGTTTGTGACATCCTCTACAGCACGTGCCATTTCAGGGAAAAATGGGTTCGTAATATCCGGCACAAACAGCGCAATCATTTTCGACCGCCCTTTAAATAGACTTCGTGCCACATCATTCGGCAAGTAATTCAATTGTTCAATCGCATCCTTGACCCGCTTTTTGGTTCCTTCATTGACATAACCATTGCGGTTAATAACCCTGGAAACTGTTGCAGTCGAAACCTTCGCAAGCTTAGCTACATCACGGATTGTCGCCATATGATGAATCCTTTCATGATACTTAGTATGTTCTTATGTGTAACGGGTTACATATCAGCCAAAATTTATGGGGTTTGTGTAACCCGTTACATATAATAATAAAGCGGTTACATGTACGTGTCAATAGATCTATATAAATTAATTTTGAAACCTTTTTTAATAAAGACAGAAAAAGACTGGGACATAACGAAAGTAAGGGGCTTAAAAGACCACCAAGAGTCCGGGTTTAGCGGAGGAAATATACGTAGACTGCAACGGGAGGAAAGGGCTATGTGAGACCCCGCAGTGCGAATGCACGCGGATGCTCACCAGCCACTCGTGGAAAGCGGACGAGCAAAACATCCACCGAGTATGCGAGGAGTGCAGTTTCTCCGAAATCTCATTCAACACGGCGAGTACCAAGTATATTTTCGCAGCGGGTTATACCGTGCTTTGTTTGTTCGGATTTTTGTTTTATAAACGTTCTTTTGTCCCACCCCCCTTGAATAACTCGCTACAAGGCTTTTACCATCCCGCCATCAACCAGAAGCGATTGGCCTGTTACATATGTGTTCGCTGCTGAACAGAGAAACACCGCTATTTTCGCAAATTCTTCAGGTTCACCGTAGCGTCCAATCGGAATTTGTTTTTCAGCTTCCTTCATCACATCTTCTGCCGGCATTCCGAGCTTTTCAGCCTTGACCGAGTCAAGATGGCTGACCCGGTCGGTGCCAATCCTTCCCGGGCCGATCGTATTAATTAAAATATTGTCCCCTGCCAGTTCCTGTGACAGACTTTTCGAAAGACCGGTAATGCCAGCCCTGAACGTATTAGACAAAATCAAGCCGTCAATCGGCTGTTTGATGGATGACGAAGCAAAATTAACAATATGTCCGCCCCCTTGCTTTCTCATGTATGGCAGTACTACCCGGATCGCACGGATAAAACTTAACAAGTTCAGTTCAAATGCATGCTGCCAGGCGTCATCATCAACATCGTCAAACGAACCAGCTGGAGGTCCGCCCGCATTATTCACTAAAACGTCGATTGTTCCATTCTCGTCGATAACATCAGAAACCAGCTGCTTGATGGAATCATACGCTGTAATATCACAAATACCATACGTTACATATGGATTTTGAGTTTTCTCACGTATCTCTTTTGCTGTCCTTTCCAGTGCATCTTCATCACGACTCGCCAGAAATACACGCGCACCTTCTGAAGCAAATTGGTGTGCCGTTGCTTTGCCCAGTCCTTTGCTAGATGCCAAAACGAGAACAGATTTATTTTTAAGACCCAGATTCATTCTTATACCTCCTCGTACAAGTGTTCAAATTTCAAATCTCACGATTACTTTGCGATTGATGCTGGCTCTTGATCGACATCTTTTCTCAAGTAACGTGCACCAAATATAATGATTAAAACAACCAACCCTATCATATCGGTCCAAATCCCAGGGTAAATCAAAAGCAGCGCACCGACGATAGCTACTATCCTGATATACCACCGGATCGGAACCTTGAAGTACCCTTCAACCGCAACGGACAATAAAAAGACGCCCATTAACGAGGTTGCTGCGATTAATACAACATTCCCTATTGTTGCATCAATCATTAACATTTCATGAGAAAATACGAACATAAACGGAACAATAAACCCGGCAATTGCCAGTTTCATCGCCTGAAACCCCGTTCGCATCGGATCCCCTCCGCTGATGCCGGACCCAGCGAACGCTGCAAGTGCTACTGGCGGTGTGATGTTTGCAAAAATGCCAAAGTAGAATACAAACATATGCGCAACAAATACCGCGGTTTCACCTGTTCCTGCCAGTTCTCTGAAATATGGGAGCTGGAGCAATATTGGCGCTGCCATAGTACTGGTAATAATATACGTCGGTATGCTCGGCAGTCCCATACCTAAAATAATCGACGCAATCATTGTTAAAGTTAATGTAATTAACAATTGAACAAGCGAACTATTGATCACGTCACCCAGGCTCACAATCGTACTTGCCATTTCCAATGCTACACCTGTCAGTGAAGCAATTCCAACGATAATACCTACAGCTCCACACGCAATTGCAACCGGAACCGTTGTCCTTACCCCATTTTCCAGGGCACCTACAAATTCCCTTACATTGATTTCCTCTGCCTTAATGCCAGCTTTTTTACGAATCATATTGATGATTAAAGGGATCATGACAATCAAGCTAAGCTCCAGCCAATTGTCACGCAGTCCTGGCATGCTGGCAGCAGTTAACACTGCCCGTACTTGCGGTTCAAAAACTAAAAACATGGAGACAGCCGCAGCAAGGATGAGCATTCTTCCTGTTCCTGTGATAATCACCGTAGAAATAATCGACCAGAATGCTGCGTAAAATGGTGTTTTCCCCGAAAATAATAAATATAACAGAATGACCATTGGAATCAATAAGTGGCCACGTTTCGTCAACACTTCGGAAACGGACGGCAGCTCACGCCGGTTAAGTCCTTTTAAACCAAGTTTGGATGCTCTGATATGCACTTGCAGCAAAATACCGATGTAAAACAGCAATGCAGGTATAATTCCGGCCAGTATAACGGTCGTATACGGTATTCCCAGATTTTCCGCCATAATAAATGCCGCCGCCCCCATGATTGGAGGCAAAATCTGTCCGCCAACACTGGCTGCTGATTCAACTGCACCTGCAAAGTTTTTATGATACCCGATTTTTTTCATTAATGGGATGGTAAATGCCCCTGTCGTCACCACATTGGCAATGGCCGATCCATTAATCGATCCCAAAAAACCGCTGGACAAAACAGCCACTTTGGCAGGCCCGCCTTTTGTATGTCCGGCTACAGCCATTGCTAAATCATTAAACATCTGCCCCATACCGGACTTGCTTAAAAAGGCACCGAATAGAATAAATAAAATAATATAGCTGGCTGATACACCAATCGCAGTGCCTAAAATACCTTCTGTGATAAAAACGAGATGAGAGATGATTCCTTCCGATACATTGAAAAAAATCGGTGCCGTCAATTCCGGATAGACGGACAATTTAACATAAAAACCGTAAATAATAAATCCGAGTGCAAGCAGGGTCAATCCCCACCCTGTAACACGCCGGGTAATTTCCAGAATCAAGACCAGAGCGATCAATCCGACATACAAATCCATCTGATTAATTTGACCGCCCGATTCAATAATCCGATTGGCCGTAAACAACATATACAGACCAATTCCCGCGGCCAGACACGCTATTATATAGTCGTAAATTGGAATACCATTCTTTTTCCCTTTTTTAAAAACAGGATATAGCAAAAAGCCTAAAAGCATGAGCACATATAAATGAATACTCCGCTGCTGGATATCCACTAACGCCCCTGCATATGATGTATATAGATGAAATATACCAAGGCCTGCTGCAGCAACAGTTATTAAAATACCAATGCTTTTCGGGTAGTTTGTCCGAACATTACTTTCGCGGTCATAGTCTTCTGCTTTTGCCTTGTTTTCCACTGTCTCACCTCACAATACGCTTTAATTGTGTGACTAGAATAGTTATTAAAGGCATCCCCTTTACTGTTACTCTATATGCTGTGTCGCTTGGGTTTAAAACATAGCTATCTTTTCCAAACTGCAATTGATAATCATTCATTTGATTGGAACGTATAACAAGCTCGTAGCCAATTTTCCGGTCGATAGCCATATGAACCCAGCCATCTTTTAAAACGGTACGGTGCTCCGATTCAGATGGAACACCCGCACCGAACGTTTTGAATTTGGTGGACTCCAAATATATTACGTTATCATGTACACGGAAATACTCAACCCACGCTTCCTTTTCCACCGAATGCTCCCATTGAACAGAAAAAGCATGATCTTTTAAATAAAACGCATATAATAGCTGATCGCTATGCATAATTGTCAAAGCCTTAACCGGGA
The DNA here is from genome assembly GCF_900112045.1 of Lentibacillus halodurans. Classification (GTDB taxonomy): domain Bacteria; phylum Bacillota; class Bacilli; order Bacillales; family Amphibacillaceae; genus Lentibacillus; species Lentibacillus halodurans. The sequence goes on along the minus strand of NZ_FOJW01000007.1, from coordinate 175,579 downwards.
TAAACATAAGACACACAGCAATCAGACTCGAAATCCCGGTCAAAATTAATGCTTTGCGTTTACCTAACATCAGTTATTCCAGCATGCCGTTTTCTTCATAAAATTTTTCTGCTCCTGGATGTAATGGTGCAACCAAATCTTTAGCTATATCTTCACGAGGCAGCTGATTCAATGCACTGATCGATACCTCATCACTGCCAAGATAGGCATAATAACGTTTAGTCAGATCGTAAACCAAATCTTCACTTAATTCAGGAGAAACAGTGATCATATTTTGAATACCGACTGTGTTTACTTCCTGATCAAGGTTATACATCGCTTCATCCCCAGCAGGAATGGTAAACGCTTTGTAAAATGGATAACTATCCATTAATGTCCCTGCAACATCATCTTTAATTTCAACAAATACAATATCATTTTGCTGCATTAAATCGGTAATATTGCTGTTCGGGACACCTGAAGTGAAAAATGCCGCATCAAGTGTCCCGTTTTTCATCTCCTGCACACTGTCAGCATAGCCGGTATGTGTTACTTTTGAAAGGTCATCATATGTCAGGTCAAGAGCCTCCAGCACCTTTTGTGCACTCTGTTCGACGCCGGATCCAACTTTTCCGACACCAACTCTTTTCCCTTCCAAATCTGCAATCGTTTCGATACCACTGTCAGCCATTGCTACAACCTGCACAACATTTTGATACATGCCTGCCATCGCCTGAACATCCGCCTGATTGTCCTCAAATTGGCCAGTGCCTTCAAGCGCATCAAAAGCCACATCACTCATGATGATGGTCATTTGGTTTAATCCGTCTTGCATGTTCTGAATGTTAGCAACTGACGCGCCAGTTGATTCAACCGTTACATTGCCGACATTGTCACTTTCCTCAAAGATTGGCTTAAGTGCACCACCTATCGGATAGTAAGTCCCGGACGTTCCACCTGTACCTAAGACGATCGATTCACCGCTTCCATCTTCATTGCCGGATCCATCTGTTCCTTCTGCAGATTCGCTGTCATCGCACGCTGCCAAAAATACACAGATCATGAATAAACTGATAAAAACGAGTTTTTTCCTCATCATCATACCCCCAGTAAAGTATTGCTATCATGTTAACGCTTTCAGTATTGATTTGGAACATTTAGAACATATTGGACATTTTGGTCTTTTTGGTCCTTTAGCCTATTACTTTAACTGGTAGCGATTGATTGGACGTCCCACTTCTCCATATCGTAAGTGAATTTCAGCTTGCTCGGCCTTTACCATATAATCAAGATACCGTCTGGCAGTGACTCGAGCAATCCCGATATGAGAAGCAGCTTCATCGGCGGAAACAGGTAAGTTTTGATCAGCCAAATAATTTTTAACCTGTGTTAACGTTTGCTGATTTAACCCTTTGGGAAGAAACACATCCGTTTGATTTTCTGCATTTGGCGATACCCACGAATCAATTGCCTGTTGTTCCGTTTTATTTATTCCGGAAAATTGCCGCAGGAAAACTTTGTATCTGTTTAATGCCTGAGCTAACCTGTCAAACTTGAATGGTTTTATAATATAATCAATCGCACCATTCTGGATGGCTTTACGGATGGTTTCTTTGTCATCAGCAGCCGAAATGACAATGACATCAATATCCAATTCTTCACGCCGGAATGTGCTGAATGTTTTCATGCCATCAAGTTCAGGCATAAAAATATCCAAGATGACAAGGTCAGGCCTTTGCTTTTCAGCCAGTTCTACACCTTCCTTGCCATTCCCGGCTGCAGCAGCTACCTGAAAGCCTTCCACCTTCTCTATCATCTGCCTGTTAACTTCCTGGACCATTGGATCGTCTTCAATTAACAATACAGTAATGTTATCTGATGACTTCATTTGCTGTTCGACCTCCCATATCCATTGGCAGCTTTATGACCATTGTTGTTCCTTTATGTAATGATGAATGCACATTTACCATACCTTCTGCTCTTGTTACTATCTGTTTGATCAAATAGAGCCCCAGACCGGATCCATCTTCTCCTTTGGTTGTATAGCCTTTTTGAAAAATATGCTGCTGATCTTTCAAGATTATGCCTTTTCCATTATCAGACACTTCCAATATACATGTCTCAGAGTCCTGAATGATGACAATTTCAACATGTTTGCCTTGAATAGCATATGCTTTCAGCGCATCGAATGAATTTTCAATCATATTCCCCAGTATTCTGACAAAATCATGTGCATTCACCATTGGCGGAAAGGCTTCCAACTGACTGGATTCATGAAGTGTCACTTCAATTCCAAGTTCCTCGCCCCTGCGAATTTTACTGATCAGAAGCCCTGCAATACGATAATTATGGATTCGTTCCAAAATATATTTCGAACGTTTTTCCTGCTGATTCGTAATCTGAAACACGTACTCTAATGCTTGTTCATTTTGATCCAATTGAATTAATCCGGCTATCGTATGCAATTTATTCATATATTCATGATTCTGTACCCGCAATGCATCCACAAACGCTTTAACACCTGTTAGTTCTTCGGCCATTGTTGTAACATCAGTTTTATCCTGGAATATGACGACAGAACCAACCAATTCTTTTTCAACCTTAATCGGAATCCGGTTAAGCATGATCAGTCGATCGTCAATGCGAACCGTTTCATTAAATTTTTTTGATTGTTTTCTGAGATGATCAATGATTTCATTGCCTGAAAGAATCGTTTTCAGAAGTTTACCACTCACTTCCTGATGAATGCCTAAAATTTCTTTTGCTTTATCATTAAAGACAACTATTTTTTCATCCCGGTCCACTGCAATCACACCTTCATGCATTGCCTGGAAAACTGTTGTCCGTTCTTCCAGCACCCGGGCCATTTCATACGGTTCCATAAAGAATGTTTGCTGTTTGACATGTTTCGCCAGCAGATAGGCACCTGTAATACCAAAAGCAAGTATCAATAATGAGATGACCATGATCTCTAAACGAATAGACGACAAGATAGCCGGAAAGGACGGCAGCATATTCCCTACAATAACCACACCAATTTGTTCATGATCTTCATTCATAACCGGAACAAACGAACGTACTGCTGTCCCCTGCTCACCTTTTGCTTTCGAGACATAGCTGTGCTCAGCAAAAGCAGCACCTTCATCTTTGCCGGATGATATGGTGCCAAGCTGATGTTCAAGCGGATGTGAATAGCGGATCCGATTCATATTCAGTACAACGATATAATCCACCTGATTTACCGTTTGCATTTGCTCGACAGCCGGATTCACAACTTCCCACCCATTCGGCTTTGCCAAACCTTCCTTAACTTCAGGCAGATTTGCGACAATTCTCCCCGTCATCAGGCCGCGATCTCCCAGCTGCTCCTCTTCTCCATGATATATATTGCCGATGACGGTAATGCCGCCAATCAGTAAAGAAAATAAAACAATGCCGAACGATAGAATCATAATTTTAAGTCGTATCGGCAGTTTTTTTAATCCCATCCAAACCGTCTCCTATACAGAATGAACAAAAGTCAACATAGTGTGATAGAATAATGACACAAAATAAACCATAATCCAGGTGGTGAATGATTTGCGTAACTTTTTCATAATTCTATCATTTATTGTAGCAGGAATTACCTCTGCTGTAATGGTCGGATTTGATATAGAAGCCATGACGTCCGATATTTATTATGACGATGAACAGGAAGGACTTGATGAGCAAATCATGATCCGTTTCAGCCATGTTGCAGCAGAAGATACACCAAAAGACAGAACGACTTCAAAGTTTGCAGCACTTGTTGAAGATAAAACGAACGGAAAAGTAAAGGTACATATATACCCAAATGCCACCTTATATAATGACGCCAATGAATGGGAGGCTGTTCAAAACGGTTCTGTGGAAATGATTGCACCGGCAACAGCAAAAATCAGTGAGCATTATCCCAAGTGGCAAATACTTGACTTGCCGTATGCATTTCCGAATTACCAGGCAATAGAGGAAGCTTATGAAGGAAAGATAGGTGAAACACTGCTTAAGGCGTTGGATCGTTCAAAAGTAAAAGGGCTGAGCCTGTGGTATAACGGATTCAAACAAATCACCAACCAGGAATATCTCATCAGAACACCGGATGATTTCAACAGGCTCCATTTCAGGACAATGCCTGGAGTCGTGATTAAAGAACAGTTCAATCAATTAAACGCAAGTACCAGCACCATATCCTTCAGCAAAACCTATCAAAATCTTGAAGTGAATTTTGTGGACGGACAGGAGAATACCCTGTCTAACATCAACACGAAAAAATTTTACGAGCACCAGCAATATCTCACCATCAGCAATCACGGTTACCTTGGCTACGGAGTTTTGATCAACAGGGATTTTTGGAATTCTCTTTCACCCGACATTCAGGAATCTATCACCGAAGCGATGAATGAGGCCACCAGCTGGGGACGCAGGCATGCCATTGAAATTAACGACCAGCACGCCCGTGAGCTCAGATCCAATCAACCAATGAATATTCATACATTGACAACAGAAGAACGCTTTCAATGGGAACAGGCACTCCAGCCCGTATACGAAAAAACAAAACAGACTGTCAGCAGTGAATTAATGAAAGAAATCAATAGAATCAAAGAAAAATATGCTTATTGAACGTTACCGGCTATCATTTCCCCAATTACAAGCGATGCGGTTGCTGCAGGTGATGGTGCATTACAAACGTGAATGGAGCGTTTTCCATTGATAACAAAGAAATCATCCACCAGCCGACCATCCTTAAGTAATGCTTGTGCCCGAATACCACTCTCCCCGGGAATCACATCATCTTCAACGATTTCCGGGATCAGCCGCTGCAGACTTTTGACAAACAAGTCCTTGTTGATTGAACGAGCCATTTCCATGAGCCCTGTCTGTATATTTTGGACGGCAAATCTCCAAAAACCAGGATTGGAAAAAATCGCAGCAGCCTCTCTGCAGGAAAGCTCATACTTTTGATAGCCCTCTTTTTTCAAACTCAAAACAGCATTAGGTCCGGCGTGTACTTCCCCACTGATCTGCCGGGTCAGATGCACACCAAGGAAAGGATATTTCGGGTCAGGTACAGGATAAATCAAGTTTTTGACAAGATGTTTTTTGCTTTCTACCAAGTCATAATATTCACCTTTAAAAGGTATAATTTGCAAATCAGTCATCACGCCTGATCTCTTAACGACCTCATCACTGTAAAGACCCGCACAATTAATAAGTTGTTTCGCTCTGAAATCGCCTTTATTTGTATCAATGATAGCTTCCTCGGATGTTTCATTGATTTGCAGTGCTTTCGTTCCCAAAAATAAATTTGCACCTTGTGATTCCAGCAATTGCACGATCCGTTCGGAAACCTGCCTATAATTGACAATCCCTGTATCCGGTATAAAAAGACCGCCAACCGTATTGACGTGTGGTTCACGTTCAAATACTTCTTCTTTGCTTAGTTTGGACAGTTCTAATCCATTTTTAATCCCTTTCTGATACAAACCTTCCATAGCGGGCAATTCTTTTTCATCCGTTGCCACAATCACTTTTCCGCATACTTCGTGCTCGATCCCATATTCTTTGCAAAACCGTACCATCGAAGCACGTCCCTTCACAGCCAATTTCGCTTTTAAACTGCCAGGGTTATAATAAACGCCGCTATGCAGCACGCCACTATTTCTTCCCGTCTGATGGCTTGCCCATTTATCCTCTTTTTCAAGAACGGCAAGTGATGCTTGAGGGTTGTGTCTTTTTAATGCAAGAGCTGTCGCCAGTCCGACAATTCCGCCGCCTATGATGATGCAGTCGTACATAGGTAGAACTCCTTTCGAAAGGATCTTATTATAAGTTTATCATAGGTTAATCGACTTTTGATCAGCCCGTTAAAACCGATGAAATGATGAATTTCCAGATTTGCCCTTCATCCTCTATTAAAATTCGGTTCCCGTTTTTCTTTAAATGCCTGGACTCCTTCCTGATGGTCTTCCGTGGAAACAAGCGTTGCCTGCGTAATCCGTTCTTGTTCCAGAATGGCTTCCAGATCTGAATCATCCGACTGATCGGCGATTTTTTTCATGAATCCAAGTGCCGTTAATGGACCTGAGGCTATTTTCACAGCGAATGCGTGCACCTTATCCTGAAACTCATCCAATGGATACGTATGATTGACGATTCCCAGCGAATGCGCTTTTTCAGCTGAAATAGGTTCTGCGCTTAATAATAGCTCCTTGGCACGATACTGGCCGACGAGCCGCGGCAGGAAGTATAGTCCGCCACCGTCCGAAATAAGCCCCACTTTGGCAAAACTTAACACGAAATTGCTGTCTTCTGCGGCGAGAATCATGTCACAGGCAAGCGCCAGGTTAAACCCGGCTCCGGCAGCAAACCCATGAACAGCGGCAATAATCGGTTTTCCAAAATCTTTCATCGCAATAATCAGTTCGTTTAATTCCCCAATATGATCATAAACATCTAACGGCGGTTGTTTGCCCATTGTTTTAACATCTCCGCCGGCACTGAATGCCCGCCCTGATCCGGAAATAACGATGGTACGGATCCTTTCGTCACTTCCGGCTTGATGAATCGCTTCTTTCAAACCTGTGATCATTTCCGGACTGAATGCATTCAAGGTGTCCGGTCGGTTCAGCGTCAGATATAAGACCCCTTCCTTCTTATCAGAGAGCAAATGCTCATTGCCTTGTAGTGTCATTCCTGTTCCTCCTCATGTTAATGGATTACTCGATCCTTCCAGAGCTCATGTACTATTCGCTCGCGTGTTGATGCCCCAGAATCTGGCTTCCTTTGCCTTCCTTTCATTTTTTCTGCGGTTAAACCAGACATCCCTTCCAGCTCATTCCTTAGAGCAATTTGATGACCCATGGAACGAGCGCTGATTACAGCTGTTTTTTTAAATGGCCGTCATGACGATAAACTCCTTTCATGAGGAAGTGACTATTCAGGAGGCTCCTGCAGGGAAGGTGTTTCTGCCTCCCCCACCGCTTCCATAGCTCAAGTGCTTTCTTCTCTAATTTTTCGCCTCAGAATTTTTCCGACATTGGTTTTCGGCAGTTCATCCCTGAACTCGATGATACGTGGTACTTTATACACCGCCATGTTCTTGCGGCAATAATCAATCAGTGCTTCCTCGGTGACCGTCTCACCATCTTTCAGGACTGCAACTGCTTTGACGGTTTCACCGCGATAGCGATCAGGCACACCAACAACGACCACTTCCTGGATGGCTGGATGTTCATACATAATCTCTTCCACATCACGCGGATAAATGTTGTACCCGCTTGCAATGATGAGGTCTTTTTTCCGGTCGATAATATAGGCGAAGCCCTCTTCATCCATATAGGCGATATCACCCGTATGAAGCCAGCCATCCCGTAATGTTTCAGCAGTTTCGTCCGGCATATTCCAATATCCTTTCATTACTTGCGGGCCTTTGATAATAATCTCACCGGCTTCCCCTGCCGGAAGTTCGTTCGAGCCGTCAACCAAATCGACAATTTTATAATCGGTCGATGGCAAACCGATGCCGATGCTCCCAGGCTTTCTTTCTGCAAAAGACGGATTGCAGTGCGTTGTCGGCGAACTCTCTGACAGGCCGTATCCTTCCAATATTTTGGCTCCGGTTTTGGATTCAAACGTCCGCATGACTTCCCCGGGCATAGGGGCACTGCCGCTATTGCAAGTACGGATGCTATCAATTCCGTACTGATCTGCTCTTGGATGATTTGTTATGGCTACATACATGGTTGGCACGCCTGGAAATGAGGTGGGTTGCAGTTCTTTGATCGTATGCAGTACGTCATCCAGCTCAAATTTCGGCAGCATAATACTCATCGAACCCGTATAAATGGAAAGATTCATACAAGACGTCATGCCAAACACATGGAAAAGCGGTATAACAGTCAAAAAACGCTCTTTCCCGAATTCAATCGTGTCTTTGAAATACTCATAAGACTGGATGACATTCGCCAATAAATTCCGATGGGTCAGCATGGCACCTTTTGAACGGCCGGTTGTGCCGCCTGTATATTGCAGGACCGCCACATCTTCAGAAGGTGTCATATCAACCGGTTCAGGTGACCCTTCAGCTTTATTGAGAAAATCAGGGAAGCTTACTGCCATACCATCTTCCGTTTGACGGCCTTCCAAATTGACTTTTATGATTCGTTTAACCGATGTCTCCTCTATAACTTGATTTAAAACAGGCAAGAGCGGCTTATAAATGACGATCGTTTCCGCTCCCGAATCTTTCAATATATACGCTAGCTCTTTCCCGACAAGCATCGGGTTAACCTGTGTCACAATACCGCCCGCCTGCAGCACACCGTAATAACTGATCACATATTGCGGACAATTTGGCAGCATGAGAGCTATGCGGTCACCTTTTGTGAATCCATCCTGCTGGAGGGCGTTGGCAAATGCCTCGCTCTGTTGACCCAGTTCAGTGTATGTGATCTCATATCCGTAAAAAGAAAGAGCTTTATGTCCTCCAAAATCATTAATCGTTTTTTGCAGCATCTCCGGCAGCGAATCATCCGGTATGTCGATTTCATGTTTGATATGGGCCGGATAATGTTTTTGCCACACTTTATTCATCAAACATCCTCCTCGTTTATTTATAAGTAGCACTTACATGTACAAACTGATTGTACACTCCTGCACCCCCGGCAGAATGTTTGCTGCTGCTTGTTGTTGGAAGACTGCCCCTGAATGGCAACGATGACGTGGTGGGAGGTGTACACGACATGACGAAATTGACATATAAGTTTTTTGAAACTGTTTACGTTTCATGCAAACAAGCCGGTCAAAAATGGTGCTCATTTGATATGCATCATTGCATTCTCCTTTCATGGATTCATCATCACGGAATCAAAACAATTTTTCCTTTTGTTTTCCGTTCCTGAACCATACGGTGAACTTCCGTCGCTTTCGATAATGGATATGATCCGCTGATTGTCAGCTCCAGTTCACCGTTTTGTGTATATTCAAGCAGCTCTTGTAAGCTTCGCATGATAAGTTCCTGGTGCTGCATCAGTTGACCGAGGAAAAATCCAACAACCGACTGATTGTAACGCATTAAGGATGATGGATAAAACGTTGCCTGCTCCCCGCTTGCCACGCCGTAAATGACCATCCGGCCAAACGGTGCCAGGCATTTCAATGTTTTATGAAAAATATCACCTCCAGCCATCTCAAGTGCGACGTCAACGCCCTTTCCGCCGGTTATTTCCAGGACAGTCTTTTCCCAGCCTTCCTCGGAGTAATTGATGAGATGTTCCGCTCCCAGTTTTTCGGCATGCTGCAATTTTTCCTCAGTGCTGGCCGTTGCAATCACCTTTCCTGCGCCGAACTGCCTCGCAAGCTGTACAGCCAGGGAACCGACGCCGCCTGCTGCGGCATGAACAAGAACTGTTTCACCCTCTGCCAGCCGTCCCATCGTTTTCAAAATATGATAGGCACTGAGCCCCTGCAGCGGAAGTCCTACCGCTTTTTCATATGAAACACCGTCAGGAATTCGGATCAAGCTGTCGGCTTCAGTCTTTGCATACTCAGCATAACCGCCTGACCCGGTCAGTGCGGCGACCCGTGTTCCTTTAGACACGCCTGTGACATGCGCACCTGTATCAGCCACGACACCGGCAATTTCTGTTCCCGGCACAAACGGTAATTCCGTCCGGATAACATATTCCCCTTCCCGTCTGGCAGTATCTGCATAGTTGACACCAATTGCTTTAACATCAATCAGTACATCATTGCCGTCGAGTGCTGGTACTTTCTTGTCAATGACTTCCAGCACTTCAGGCCCGCCAAATGACTCAAATTGAACCACTTTCATTCGTGACCGCTCCTTTCGGCTATCGTGATATGTTTTCTAAGTTCTTCTGTTACACTGGTGGCAGCAGCATTCAACCGCGGGATGACATCCAATACACCCTGTTGGCTGACATATGCGATCTCATGGCTAAACCCATTGTTCGAAAGCATTCTGCCGACACGTGACTGCTTTAATACACTGTCGGCCTGATCCGGAAAGTGGTCATAAAACATCATGGCTGATAATGCGCTGTCCGTTAAATCTACCTTCCCATATCCGAATTGATGAGCTAGACTGGCAATAAAATAACCAGCACCATAAAAGTCTTCAAGGCAAAATTCATTTTTTGATCCGGAGCAGACCACCACGATCGTTTCATTTTCATATGTTTCTTTAATCTGCTTAGCCACTGCCTTTCCATTTAAAAGTGACGCCATATAAACCTTCTTCGCCGATGCTGCTTTCCTGATAGCGACAGTACCGTTCGTTGTTGATAAAATAACGGTCCTGCCTGCAACCTGCTTGTTCAGCACTGACGGGACAGGGTCCAGAAATCCGCTAATGGTCAGCCCATCCTCTTCCCCGGCCAAAAGCACATTAGATCTCGCACCGTCGTTCCATGCTTTGGCTTTTTGTAATGCTTCCGTTTCGTTCAGCACCGGGATAACTTGTTCTGCACCCGATGCAAGACAGGATGTAATCGCCGACGTTGCCAGCAGCACATCAAACACAACAGCGATTTTATTATCCCACATTTGTGCTTCATCGATTTCTTCCTTTTTCCAGAGTAAATGGACCTTCATGGCACTCACACACCTTTGATCGTATAAAGCGCATACTGGATGAGATTGGCCACAAATTGATTGAAGCGGGCAAATCTCGGATCATCAGTTTGCCCTCTAGCATACCGATAATAAATTTGCTGACAGATGACAGCCAGCTTAAAATAGGCAAAAGTAAGATAAAAATTGATATTGGATACATCCCGGCCGCTTTTGCGGGCATAATCCTCCAAAAATTCCCGTCGCGTGAAAAAACCATCCTTAATCGTTGCCGGCGGTTTGCCAAGACCCTTTTTCAGCTCATCTGGATCATCCGCCTGAATCCAGTAGCTTAAAGCGGCACCCACATCTGCAAGCGGATCGCCGACAGTCGTCATTTCCCAGTCAAACAGCCCTGTCATAGCGCTGAAGTCCTTGGAGAACATGGCATTGTTCAGCTTATAATCATAATGGATAATCGCCGGTTCCAGGGAAACAGGAATATGCCCCTCAAGCCAATTCATCAATTGGTCCACGCCACCGATATCATCCGTCCGGGCCCGTTCATATCGGTTAATCCAGCCGGTCACCTGACGATTCATAAATCCATCCGGCTTCGACATATTTGCCAATTTCGTTTTCGTATAATCAATTTGGTGCAGTTCGACCAATTTATCAACCATCAGCCCGGAAATTTTCCTTCCTAAAGACGGATCATACTTGATGTGTTCAGGAAACTCGGAATCTATCACGATCCCTTTCCGCCGTTCCATGATAAAAAACGGGTTCCCGATAACATCTTCATCATCAGAATAAATATATGGTTTTGGCGCAGTTGGATAATACGGATGCAGACCGGACAGCACCGCATATTCCCGCCCCATATCATGTGCCTTTGGTGCAACCGGTCCAATCGGGGGTCTGCGCAGCACCGCTTCCCATTCACCAATGTTTAGTAAGTACGTCAAATTCGAATGACCGGTGCCAAATTGCCTGATTTTCAATGATCCGTCCGGCACCCCGCCGATATTTTCTTTCAGGAAACGCTGCAGACTTTCTTTATTGAGTTCTTCCCCTTTCCGGACTTGAATCGTGTCATTGAATGCAAATGTCATTGACATCCCCCCCCTCATTTCAATCATGTATTCGCTTTCAATTTTACTCTGAAAGAATCCGGAAGTTCGGCTGCCCTTTGATAAACCGTATCGAAATAAACGATCGTTGCCTCACCTTTTGCAATGATTTTTCCTGATTCCTTCTCAGCGATTTCACTGATCAGCGTCAGACTGGTCCTCCCAATATGCGAGACATCTGTTTGAACATCAAAAACCTGGCCGACATACCCCTGGCGCACAAAGTTACATTTTGTTGAAACAAGTACAAAAGTAAATTCACCGTTACTGACATGCATGCCAAGTTCTTTCAAAAAGGTCAGGCGTGCTTCCTCCATGTAGACAAAATAGCTCGCATTATTGATGTGTCCCAACATATCGGTTTCAGAGATGCGTGGTTTGATTTCCATGAATCTCACCTCTTTTATACGTGACCAAATCAAGCGGTACATACTATACAAATGCAACATTTAAACTATTCTGATATTTATAAATCCAAGATAGCTTCTCTGGAAATCATCCGGATTACCTCTCGTCCGGTACAATTCCAGTCAAAATCATATCTGAAAATAATTTTGCCAATTCCTCAGGAGAAACCTCCCCATGCGGATTAAACCAGTTGTAGCTCCAATTGGTGACACCAAGGATGCCAAATGCTGTCATATCAGTCCGGAGATCCTGCTGAAATTCCCCCTGTTTAATCCCTGTGCGCAATATCTTTTCAATATTTAAACGGAAATCCTCCCTCTTCTGTTTAATCACTTCTGCATTTTCATTCGTTAAATGCCGCATCTCCCGAAAAAACACACGGGCACTCGGACCTTTATCGGCAATGTCAGTGATCAATAAGCGAATGATACCGGTTATCTTTTCCTTTTGATTCAGGGCATCACTTTGGATAATACCGTTTTGGCGTTCGAGCAGATCGGTAATATATTCATGATGAATTTCCTTTAAAAGCTGTTCCTTGCTGGTGAAATAATAATAAAATGTTCCTTTGGTAACGTCCAATGCATCGACAATATCCTGTATAGACGTCTCACTGAACCCTTTTTTCCCAAATAAGACAATTGCTTGTTGTGTTATGAGATCTTTCATGTTTATGCCCCTCTTGTTTCAAATTGATCATTTTTTGACTGATCGCCGGTGCCAAGCCGCATTTACCTTTATCCAGCACATAGCAGTTATCGGCACCATGGCTTTCTTTATTATAACAGAGAAAGCGGAACCTTCGCTTACGGGAGAATAACAAAATCGTCTATCAGCCTTCATAGATTAATAGGCATGTGCACCACCGTCCACTGTTAAAATATCCCCACTCACATAATCAGACGCTCCTGAAGCTAGGAACAAGGCTGCACCTTTAATATCATCATCACGACCAAGCCGATTCAGCGGTGTATTTTCAAGAATTTTCTCCTGCCCGTTCTCCAGCAGCCCGCGAGACATTTTCGTCGGGAAAAAGCCTGGCGCGATTGCATTCACATTAATATTGTGCTGTCCCCATTTTACTGCCAGATCTTTCGTGAACGTGATGATCGCCCCCTTACTCGTATTATAGCCAATGGTATCCATATACCCTGGATCAGTTCCGCCAAACCCGGCAATGGATGCCATGTTAATAATTTTTCCCTGCTTCTGTTTAACCATATGTTTTCCCGCTTCCTGGCTCATCAAAAAAGTGCCGGTTATATTGACATTCATCACCTTCTGCCAAGCCTCGAACGGCATATCCAGCACATGCGCTCCCCATGTCGCACCGCTGTTATTGACTAAAATATCGATGCCACCCAAACGTTCCATGGTCCCTTCAATAACGTTTTGGACATCCTCACGTTTGGTGACATCACATTCAAACGCAACGGATTCCACACCGTACGCCTTCAATTTTTCACTCATTTGTTCACAGGCTTCCAATTTCCGCGAACAGACAACAACATTGGCGCCTACCTCGGCAAAGACTGTGGCAATTTGTGCGCCAAGCCCCCGGGCACCACCTGAAACAATCGCCGTTTTACCATCAAGTTTAAATAAATCAAACACACTCATGTAAATCCTCCTAATCAAGTCAATAGCTTAATCGTTTCGTAATTCCAATTTAGCCACTTGCCTACGGTGAACTTCATCCGGACCGTCTGCTATTCTTAACGTACGGATGTTGGCCCACTGTTCGGCTAGAATAAAATCATCACTCACACCGGCACCTCCAAAAGCTTGAATCGTCCGGTCTATCACTTTTAAGGCCATATTCGGTGCAATGACCTTGATCATCGAAATTTCCGATTTTGCTTCCTTATTGCCAACCGTATCCATCATGTAAGCTGTTTTTAAGGTTAGAAGCCGCGCCTGCTCAATCTCCATCCGTGAATCAGCTATCCATTCCCGGATCACACCTTGATCGGCCAGATTTTTGCCAAAAGCTGTCCGACTTTGAACGCGCTTACACAATGCTTCAAGCGCCCGCTCTGCAGCACCAATTGTCCGCATGCAATGATGTATCCGCCCGGGTCCAAGCCTTCCCTGTGCTATGGCAAAACCTTTTCCTTCTCCCCAAATCATATTCTCCGCCGGAACGCGAACATTATCGTACGTTATTTCTGCATGGCCATGTGGTGCATGATCATAGCCAAATACCGGCAGCATGCGCTCTACCTTCACGCCTGGTGTATCCAGTGGGACAAGGATCATCGACTGCTGCTGATGTTTAGGGGCATCAGGATCATTCTTCCCCATCACGATGGCCAACTTGCAGCGTGGATCGCCTGCCCCTGATGACCACCATTTGCGTCCGTTGATGACATATTCATTACCATCCCGCGTTATGCTGACGTCTATATTGGTGGCGTCACTTGAAGCGACATCAGGTTCCGTCATGGAAAAACACGATCTAATTTCCCCCGCCAAGAGCGGTTCCAGCCATTGCTTTTTCTGCTTTTCCGACCCATATCGCTCCAAAAGCTCCATATTACCCGTATCCGGCGCATTGCAGTTGAAAACTTCCGAGCCAATCATAGAACGACCCATGATTTCGCATAATGGTGCATATTCCAGATTGGTAAGGCCAGCTCCATATGTACTGTCTGGCAGGAACAAATTCCACAACCCATTTTCTTTAGCCTCTTGTTTTAATTCTTCAATAATAGACGGCACATTGGTCCACCGGCTTTCCTGCTGGTCCAGCTGCTCTTTATAAATTCTTTCATTTGGATACACATGTTCTTCCATAAATACCGTTAATTTCCGCTGTAACGCCTTGGTTTTCTTGGAATAAGAAAAATCCACTTACATCCCCCCGGTCAAATAATACCTACTGGCTGGTATGTTCAGAATATTTAATACTATTATAACAGATAGATACTATTTTTCAACGTAAAAATGACATTTTGAGTAGGTGATGATATCATCATAACGGTGCACCACCAGACAAAAGGGATTCATAGAGCTCCCTGAATTCTCCGGTGGAACGACATGATCAACAGACGAGGGAAAAATCATGGCAGGTGCTTTCAAGTTTGCCAGGTTATGGCGCACAATCTCAGATAATGCCATTCATTTTAACTTCTTTAATGAATAAATTTGGTGTTACATGAACCAGGAATATTTAATGTAGTCAGCAATTCTATGAGAAAAAAATGAGAGTAGCTTTACCATCTAGGAAAAGATACCCCTATCATCCGTCACGATTTATTCTGACACAACTCCTTCAATTTTTTCATGAGCAGCCTCTACTGCTTCTTTCCCGCTGACATCGTTGAACATAACATTTTGCAACGCTTCTCCAACTGCATCTACTACCTGAGCATCGAAACGCGGTTCGGGAATTGCTGAATCGTAAATTTGATTGGTGAATACTTCCCTGAGACCACTCTGAAAGTATTCTTCGCCATCTTCCAATACAGATCTCCTCGCCGGATAAGCAGATTTCATCTTAGCCCATTTCAGTGGTCTTGCGGAATCTTCACCAAACGCCCACATAATAAATTCCGCTGCTTCCTCGACATGATCCCCATTTGCATTAGCGGCGAGTTTCCATCCACCTCCAGCCGTTGCATGACTTCCGCCTTCCGGAATTGGTATCGGTACCAAGCCTGCGTTAAAATCCGGAAACTTATTTTCCAGATCTGAAATGGCCCAAGTACCGGTAACTTGCATAGCAGCAGTTCCATTTGTGATGTTATCAATATCACCCGCCCCTTCCTGCAACTTTGACGGAGCTAACCCTTCTTCAAAAAACGTACCCCAGTAATCCAGCGCCTCAGCAGCTGCCTGAGAATCAAAAGTTGACGCTGAATGATCATCGTTTAAAACATTTCCATCATTTTGCCATAAAAATGGGTACCATATAAAATTCAAATAGGGTCCTTTATCTGTCGGCAGAACAAGCCCGGATACCTCATCTGTTGTAAGCTGTCGTGCAGCATCCAATAATTCGTCCCATGTTCCCGGTGGATCTATATTCTGTTCTTCCAGCAATTCTTGATTATAGAACAACCCTAAAAGTTCCATCTCAAGCGGCATAGCGAGAATATTACCGTCATACTTCACAGCCTCTAGTGTTGACGGAAGAAAGTCATTTTGAATCGAATCTGTAAAATAAGGTGATAAATCTGCCAAGACACCTGCATTTGCATACTTGTTAAAATCACCCGCACTCGTCAGGAATATATCAGGTCCTTCTTCGTTTGCAAATGCTACAGGGAGTTTTTGATTGGAATAATCTGTTGAATTGCCATGAGACGAATATTCAATTTTCACATCATCCTGTATCGAGTTATATTCATCCACCATATCCTGAAACAATTCCTGATGCATATCAAACTGAAAATCCCAGAATTTCAATGTAACAGGGTCCTGAGAACTTTCAGCCGTTTCAGATGATGAACACCCAAGCAAAAAAAGAAAAAACACGAAACAACCAAAAATCACCTTTAGCCGCATCTTTTACAATCCTCCGATCTCATTACTCTGAAATGATCATTTCATTTGATAAAATCTCCGCTTCATCTTCACCTGACAGAAAATCTTCTAATGAATTTGCCACGACGGCCTTAACGCTGTATTTCTTCAAATCATCTTTCCGCTGAAAAGACACCATGATCTCTTCTGATTGCTGTATATCTTTCCTGGTTGCCATAACATCAACAGGTTTGTTGTTCTTCCTAAGCTGCAAAATGATACTTTCTTTCCCTTCATGGTCATCAGTATTGGCAGTGCGGTCTACAGTCGTTTTTACCGAAATCCCTTCCGATTTCGTTTTAGTCATTTCTGTATTTTTCAGAGTGAACCGTTTATTGTTTGGAGGATCGTCATTTCGATAGAAAACCGCCAGCTCTCCGATCGAGGTGAAACTCCTGTTTCCGCCCGGAAGACCTATAATACGAACAGCATCCCCCCACGTATCATCAAAATCAAATGAATAAGTTTTATTCGTACCTGCTGTTTCGTCAAATGGATACTCTGGTGTAGACGAGAGGTTTGATACATCAACCCATTCAAAGTTTTGCCTCACTTGGACTTTTAAATCTTCCTTGAACCAGCCTCCATCGGGATAAATATCTCCGGTTGTATAGATCACATGATTAAAATTATAATTTTTTTCCCACTTATATCCCCACCAATCAAGTAACTTGGCTTCATTATTCCAGCTGTCTTCTGACTCTTGACGTACCCCATTATTGACATAATCTACATTTCCGTAATGGGCAACTTTGTTAATCGGTATTGTCCCCTCACCGACCACAGCAAGGTTTGCGTAATTGTCTTTATCATTATCAGGAGTTGACGGGCTATATGGTTCAACCGTTAGTTTTCTTAATGAAAAATTATAGTTATTGACCTCTCCCATAAACGTATTGGACTGAACGAACATTTCCTTGCCATCATCACTGATAAATTTTGAAGGTATCGTCGTGGCATATCCGCCATTTTTAGTATCTGTCCAGGGATAAGCACCGTAATCTTTCGTCATAAATCTTTTCCACGGTCCCCATGGGCTCGGTGCCTCATAGAATTCAAATGTATACTCTGTCCACGACGTATAAATGTACCGCTCTAACGGTTTATTATAAACCACATTCCCCTGGGATATAACGGTCATATCCTGTGGAGAATCTGAAAAATACGTATCCTGATAAATTTTTCTTTCATCCTGCAATACGGCTTTTTTATCATTTATATCATTGGACCATTCAGGTTCACCATTTGCATCTCCGCTGTAGAACTCCCATGTTGAGCGGTCCATAATCCTCGATTTTGAAACCCTTGCCAAATAAAGATTCGTGGGATCTTCTACTCTATCATTGAATGAATCTCGCCAATTATTGTCCAGTCCATATGCATATACATAGTTATCCTTAGCATTTCCATAGTCTTTCCCGTAGTCCAGAAACATAATGGTCGTGAACGTATAATCATCAAACATAGGAGCAGATTCATCCCATGACCACGTCTTCCCTTTATCTGTGGATTTAAGAATGGTGGCTGAAGGAACATCATTAAAATCCCTGCTTAAATCTTGGACAGCAAGATATATATCGCCATCAACACACGCCATGCCTGTTGGCTTTTTATTGTAATGAGCCGGATCGTTCCAAACCTGGCCAATTTCCTCTGACATCGCAACCGTTTCTCCATTTAAATTGCCTGGCTGTCCCTGTATTTTACTTACGGCAATATCATTGAGGTTTTCATGAGCAGGCGGAATATTCGGCTCATTTGGCGGATTCACTGTAAATCCATCACCATCCCCATTGGCAGCATATAGATTATCATCATCCGACCAGCAAGAAGCCCATAGGTCTCCCTGACTTTCTGTGTTATATGAGTCAGATTCTTCAATATAAGCAGTTGAAAAAAAAGTACTGTTTTCAGGTATATGAGACTCCTCAGCTTCTATTGAAGAAGCTGCTGAGTGACATGTGAGCATAACCGATGTCACCATACCCGCCGATAAAATTTTTTTCATTGACATCCCAATCACTCCTTAAAACATTTCAATTCAGAAATCTTCTGCAGATCATTGATGTCAAAAAGTGTTCACTCAACCGAGCTTAATAATTAAAGTATTTTTCTTGATTCTCATTATTAAATGGCAGAATATCCGGTAACGGCAGCCTGTCACTCACAGGCAAAATCGGATGGAACATATTATGCGGCTCTGTCTGATACCAATATGCTGTACTGGAATAGTCATCGCTTCTGTGATTGTTATGACCATGTTCAATCGTTACTTTAATTGACTTATCAAACATGATTGGATCTTGAATATGATAACGGTAGGTGGATATTTTACCGGACCAATTCGGGCCTCCGCCTAAAATAATACCATGGTAAGGTGCACATACTTCCTGTTGCGGACACCATGCCGTGTTAAAATAATCTTCCATTCCTGTCCCGTGCAGTGAAGGTGGCCAAGGTTCACCGTCGATAAAAATCATGTCGTCACCTTCACCATACCAGTTCCACTCTTGCGTAAACCGTAAATTATGGATATTCAGATTGCAGCCTACATAGTGCCCTCTGCCTTCAGCATCCAAAATGACATAGTTATCTTCTGCTGTTGTATTTTTACCGCCAAATTCATAAAATTCATTGGAGGTGTTATCTTTAATGCCCTTGGTTATTTCACGTTTCCATATAGCGTGGAATCTAAGCGGACTGTCAATATCCTTGTTATAAGCCTCATAATCAACATAAAAATAAAATTTGATCGGATTATCGGCTTCACTTTCAACCTCAATCCTTGCCCCGTTTCCAAAAGGCATTGGAAAAAAAGAATTTAGAGAACGACCGTCTTCCGGACTCATCTGCAAAGGAGCGGATGAAAAGTTTCTGGTTACACCATGGCCCATCCCAAAAAAATCACCTATTGGGGCTTCTACACTTGGCTGTTTTTCACCATCCCAATACATTCTCAAAATAACTTTCCTGTGCAAATACGCTTCGATAGAATCATCTAAAGGTGCCATCGTCATCCAAATATGCGTAATACAACCGGAACCTTGCAGTTCACAAATATCTTTTCTCTCCTTTGGATAAAACCTTAGGAAATCACGATTGCCTCCAGTTGGGTCATAGCTGGATGCCCTTTTTCTTTTGGCGGATTTCAAACGATATAAATCTCTTAATGATGTTCCTGTAAAAGTCAATTTAATGTCTCCTTTTTATCATTTGATTAACTATTTAATGCCTGTTGTCTTTACACCTTCAACCAATTGCTTCTGAACCAGGAAAAAAAGTACAAATGTCGGAAGAGCCGAAATAAGAGCAGCAGCCAGTACGATACTCCAAGGTGTTTCATACCCACCGCCAACAACATTTGCCAGCTCTATCTGAACCACATTTAACTCTTCTCTCTGATTAATAATCAATGGCCATAAATAATTGTTCCAGTTAGCTGTGAAAAAACCGATCGTTAATGGAACAATAATAGGCTTTGAAAGAGGAAGAACAAGCCGGAAAAAGGTGCCGGCAATTGATAAGCCTTCTACATATGCCGCTTCTTCAAGTTCCGTTGGAAACTCCAAATAAAACTGTCGGAATAAAAATATCCCATAAGCATTGAATATCATTGGTATAATCAGACCCAAATACGAATTTGCCATCCCCAGCCCTTGTGTAACCATATAAAGTGGTATCATGATGACTGTGAACGGTACCATTAACGTGCTGATAATCCAAGCAAACACAAAAGACTTTGCAGGAAATCTCAACCGAGCTAGTGCATAGCCTGACATGGCATGAAAAATCATGGCCACGGCCGTTACAGTCGTTGAAACAAATAGTGAATTCCAAATTGCCCGCAAAATATTCGTCTCATCAAAAACAGCTTTCATGTTTTCAAACGTAAATTCTTTTATTAACAGACTCAAATCAAAAACTGTTTCAGGGGTCCGAAATGCACCTATCATCATAAAGTAGATGGGAGCAATCATGAATAGTCCGCATATAATTGCAAAAATCGTCAAAGTCGTTTTTCGCAATTTCATTGTTCAGCCCTCCTTTTTCCCCGTATAAAGCCTTAACTGTGCAAGAGAAAGAACAAAAATGATCAGGAATAAAACGACAGCCAAGGCTGAGGCATATCCCATATTTAGAAATTCGAATCCTTGCTTGTAAATATAAATTACACTAACTTCAGTAGAACTTGCCGGACCGCCATTTGTCATAACCATGATCTGATCAAACACGGTGAATGAAGCGATTGTCGTTACAATTAGGATAAATGTGCTTGTCCCCTTCAGTAATGGAAACGTTATAAATCGAAAGGATTTCCACGGTGTTGCACCATCAATTCTGGCCGCTTCATAATAATCTTGTGGTATTTCTTTAATAGACGCCATAAAAATGATCATATTGTACCCTAGGTTTATCCAAAGAAAAACAACAACAATGGACACCAGCGCCAGATCTGTTGAACCTAGAAATTCTAAACTAGGCAGTCCGAAAGCATTTAACACTTGATTGATAAAACCATTCCTAGGGTCATACAAGAACATCCAAACAACAGCTGAAATGACAGATGTAATGGCAAATGGAAAAAGAAACATCGTCCGTGCAATACTTTGATATTTTTGCTTTAAACCGTTTAAAATGACTGCAAAAAATAATGCTAAACAATATAGGGCGGGTACATAAATAAATGTAAAAATAAATGTTCTGCCAACGGATGCCCACCAGCGCCCATCAGCTGCGAGCTCTTTATAGTTTTCCAGACCAATAAACACTTTGGGACTCAACGCATTCCATTCATGTAGACTCACATAGAATGCATAGACCATTGGAACAAAAATAAATAAAGTTAATCCCACTAAATTTGGAAGTAAGAACCCGTATGCTGTCAATGTTTCATTCCATTTCTTTCTATTTCTGCTAATGAGCTTCATAACCAATTCCTCCAAGTGGTTTCGAGGTTTTAAATGGCAGCCGATAGTAAACGGACATTTAACTATCGGCAACCTCATTATTTGCTGTCAAGCACAGCCTGGATTTTTTCATGCGCGATTTCTGCTGCTTCTTCACCACTCATGCCACTAAACATGACATTTTGTAATGCTTCACCTACTGCATCCACAATTTCAGGACCAAACTCGGGCTCTGGAATTGCAGAATCATAGATTTCTTCGGTGAATACTTCGCGGAGTCCTTTGTCATAAATTTCTTCGCCCTCTTCTACAACAGATTCACGTGGCGAATATGCGAACTTTGTTTCCGTAACATATTCTAATGGGCGCTCCTTATCATCAGCCAGTGCCCACATAACAAATTCAGCTGCTTCCTCAATATGTTCACTGTTCGAATTAACGGCAAGTTTCCAGCCTCCAGCAGCAGTTGCCGATTCTCCACCTGCAGGAATAGGAATTGGTGTCAAACCATATTCGTCACCATCACCATATTCATTTTCAAGCATTGGAATAGCCCATGTGCCAACAATTTGCATGGCTGCCGATCCACTGCCCAGGTTTCCAATATCTGTCGGGTCTATTTGTAATTTTGATGGGGCAGCACCTTCCTGGAAAAACGAACCCCACATCTCTAACGCTTCTGCTACTTCAGGTGTATTAAAAGTAGATTCTTTACCATCTTCGCTTAACACAGATCCGCCATTCTGCCATAAGAAAGGATACCAGACGAAGTTAAGATAGGAACCTTTATCAGTAGGAAGTGCAATACCAGAAACTTCATCCGTTGTAAGTTTTTTAGCTGCTTCCAGTAACTCATCCCATGTTTCTGGAACCTCAACATTTGCTTCATCCAGCATTGTTTTATTGTAATACAGGCCAAGCAGCTCCAGTTCAAATGGAAGCGCAAGTATCTTATCATCGACCGTTACAGCCTCTAATGCCGATGGAAGAAAATCCTCTTTGATCCCATCCTCAAAATATGGTGTTAAATCCGCCATAACCCCAGCATCTGCATACTTTTGGAAATCACCTGGACTAGTCATAAAAATGTCAGGGCCTTCATTATTTGCAAAGGCAACAGGCAATTTTGTATTAGAGTAATCTGTAAGGTTATTTGTCGTTGAATACTCAATTTTCACATCATCCTGCATATCGTTATACTCATCAACCAGGCCTTCGAAAAATTCTTGATCATTATCTGAATGAAAATCCCAAAAAGTTAAATTTACGACCTCTTCGGACTCACCTGAAGATTCAGAGGAACATCCAGACATGAACAGTAAAACCATTACAAAGCCAGAACCTATCATAATTTTCAGAATATTCATTTTCTAACCTCTCCTCATTTTTGTAAAAATCTAATGTTAATAAGTAAACGTTTTCATAAATTGTGAAAAAAACCCTCGTTGCATTACCTGCTATCGTGGCCTTTCAGCTTCAGTATAAAATTCATAACATCCTCTGACGTCGGCAATGATGGAATAGCTCCTTCTTTTGTCACTGTTAATGCACCAACAGCATTGGCATATCGCACTACTTCGTTTAAAGGTTTTCCTTCTGTGATCCCGACAGCTAAGGCACCATTGAAGGCATCTCCAGCTGCAACTGAATCAACGGACCCTACAGTGAATCCTGGAATCATCTGTTTCCCATATTTATTCACAATTAATGCACCTTCTTCAGCAAGGGTGAGAATAACGTTCTTTACCCCTTTATCTAAAAGCATTTCAGCAGCATCCTTTGCGTCTTCCCTAGTCGTTATGCTGATACCGGTCAGTATTTCGGCTTCTGTCTCATTTGGCGTAAGATACGTTATATGATTCAACATATGATCGCTTAATTTTTGTGCAGGAGCCGGATTCAAAATAATTGGTATCATATGTTTGGAAGCTAGCATTACAGCTTGCTCAATCATGTTTAAATCCATTTCCAGCTGTATGACTAAAATGTCAGTTTTTTTGATGAGAGCTTCGATTTCCCTTAAATTTTCTGTATCATAGTCTAAATTAGCACCAGGTACGACAATGATCCGATTATGTCCGTTTTCTTCTATCGTAACCACACCGATACCTGTAGCTTTTTGTGAATCTCTTTTGATATATTTCGTATTAATTTGTTCATCCTGTAATGTTCTTATGGCTTCATTACCGAATTGATCCTTGCCTATCTTTCCAGCCATTGTGACACTTCCGCCCAGTCTTGATGCTGATACAGCTTGATTAGCGCCCTTTCCGCCCGGAAATCTTGAAAATTTCGACCCTATTATAGTTTCTCCATTTTCCGGAGCACGTGGAGTAACGACTACTAAATCCATCATAAAACTACCAATAACTAATATTCCCACTCGATCTACTTCCTTTATTGTGATTTTCTGGATAATTGTTCTCCCAAACTACCACCTGGATGATAAACATGAAAATCGTCTTTACTAAAGTTTTTCAATTCGGAAAGACTAGCCGCTAATACATCTCCAATAACCAATGCGATCGTCGAGCTTGTTGTAGGCGCCAATCCAAGGTGATCAGCTTCACTTTCATATTGATAAGTGAGTGCAATGTCGCAAGCATCAGCCAACGTTGAATTTTTCTTGGATGTAATTGCAATATTTCTTGAGCCGATCTTAATTAAGGAAGGCAATAGACTTATCACCTCTGAAGTTTCACCACTATTGGATATCATGATTACGATGTCTTCTTTTTGAATCATCCCTAAATCACCGTGGATTCCTTCAGTGCTGTGTACAAAAAAAGCTGGTGTTCCAGTGCTTGCTAAAGTAGCAGCTATTTTCTTTCCGGCATGCCCTGATTTACCTACTCCGGTAACCACAACTTTCCCACTGCAGTCATTTATCATATTGACAGCCAATTCATAATCAGGACCAATTTGTTTGGAAAGTTCCGTAATAGATGTGGCTTCTATTTCTATCACTCTATTAATACGATCTAATATTCCCATGTTCTCCCTCCTTTTTAAATGATTTTATATAGTAAACCTAGGTTTACTCACTTATACTTAAATGCGGATCAAATATGGTTTTACCAAGTTCTTTTGCATTATCTAACAGGTGTTCCAAAAGAATTTCTCCTGCTCGGAGACCCATTTCATAAGGAGATTGCTTAATTGTGATTATGCTAGATGGCTTTAAGATCTGCGCAGCTTCCACTTCACCAAATGATGCAACAACCATATCATGCGGAACTGAATATCCGTTTTTTGTTAATTGAATAATAGCACCAAAGGCCATCGTGTTATTGAAAGACAGAATAGCACTTGGTTTATTTTGAAGGTTCAAAAAATAGTCAACAGCATTGATACCATCTTCTTTTGTAAAATTGCCATTAAATATCAACTCAGGATTTGCTTCTAAACCTTTTTCATGTATAGCTTTTCGAAATCCTTCATAACGTTCAAAGCCCGTGCTGACTTCTAATGACCCGTTAATAACCCCAATTCTATGGTGGCCACGCTCTAAGAGATAATTCGTTAGATCATAAGCACCTTTAATGTTATCCTCTACAACTAAGTCCAAACCAAGGGAATCTTCACGAAGTTTTCTGTCAATCAAAACAATAGGAACGCCACTTTCCTTAATATTTCTAATCACATCCTCATTTTTTCCAGACGTTGCTAATACGAGTGCATCTACCCTTTTTTCTATAAGAACTTGCAACATCTTTTTTTCTTTTACTGGATTCTCATTCCCACTCATAAAAATTAGATGGTAGCCATATTCCCGTACTGAATCTTCAATCCCTTTAGAGATCGTCATAAAGTATGGATTCGAAATATCAGGAATAATAATCCCTATTGTGTTTGTACGATGATTTTTCAGACTCCTCGCAACTGCGTTTGGCTGGTATCTAAGCTTCTCTGCCATACTGAATACTTGTTCTTTTACCTCTTTGCTGGCATATCCACTATCATTCAACACTCTGGATACCGTTGCAATTGAAATACCCAACTCATTTGCAATATCTCTTATTGTTACATTCTTCATTTTAATCTCTCACCTTACCTGTAAACGTTTACACATTTTTTAAAAAAAGATTGAAAGCACCTTAAGGAGGTTAATTATCTGTAATCGTTTCCATACGTATATATTATAATAAACTTAAGTTCGTTACAATACCTTTATTAAAGAAAATTAACTTTTTCTGAAAATATAAAAGATCAAATGCAATATTCTGTCTTATTAAAACTAGAACGCAAATAAACGATGATCGAAGTCTAATCTTCCCATTTCCTGATAAATTCCGAACACTTCTTCGCAATCAGGTCCTTATCATTGTCCAGCGTTGCGACATGATAACTGTTTTCCAGCATGATAAATTCCCGGATGCCTGAGGAGATGGATTCATAGATTTCCCGTGAATTCTCCGGGGGAACGACATGATCAACAGCAGAAGAAAATATCATAGCAGGTGCTTTCACGCTTGCCAGATTATGGCGCACAATCTCAGACAACACCATAATTTCCCGCATCGATTTAACCGGCGTCTTGCTATAGGCCAGTTCCTCGATCCCTTCCTGTTTAATATCGGACCCGATACCTTCCACAAATCGGATATCTGAGTTTTTCAGGGACTCATAGCTCTCAATCAAATCAGGCATATGCGTGGCGGCATTAATGGGCATAATCCCTTTTATGCTGGGATGTGTTTCCGCTAGATAAAGCGTCAGTGTTCCACCCATGGACAATCCTGCCACAAACACATCATCACAGATGGCCTGCAATTTTTCCAGTCCATTTTCCACTGTTTCAATCCAATCCTGATAGGTGGCTAGTTCCATATTCTCGGGGTCAGTTCCATGTCCTTTCAATCGTGGACCCAATACGGTAAAACCCTCGTTAGCCAACTGCTCACCAAGATAATACATACTCTGTGTCGTTCCAGTAAATCCGTGAATCACAAGCACTCCAGTTTTGTTTCCGGAATAATAGAATTCCGCCGCTTTTTCCATAACAGGAAAAGAATCTGTCATAAATGAACCCTCCATAGCCATTGTTATAATATCATTCTACCACACATCAGAATCATTTATTTTGAAAATTTCAATCAATAGAATAAAAAAAGGCAGGGATACAAAATCCCTGACCCGCTTATCTGCTTTCTTTCCGAAAAACCACTTCCCCGCCAATCAGCGTTATCAGCACCTGAATATCCTTAATGTTTATCGGATAAATGGTTGTCGGATCAGCATCCAGCACGGCAAAATCCGCAAGCTTTCCCGCTTCAATACTGCCTGTTTCATTTTCCTGGAAATTCAGTCTTGCTCCGTCAATTGTCATCGTCCGAAGTGCTTTTTCCACACTGATGCACTGTTCTTCACCCAGTATGTCGCCTTCTCTTGTACGGCGATTAACGGCAGCCCAAATCGAAAACAACGGCGAAATCGGTGTAATCGGGCAATCGGAATGTAAGGTATACAACATATGCCGAGCTGAAGCGTCGGCCAATGGATTGATACGGCTCGCCCGATCCGGACCCAGAAATAGACGTTTATGCCGGTCACCCCAGTAATAAACATGATTAATGAAAAATGATCCCGCCACATCCAGTTGCTGCATTCTGTCAAGATCCTCCGGCAATGCTGTCTGCACATGCTCAATCCGGTGCCGGTGATCTGATCGTGGTTCAATGCTCAACGCATGTTCATATGCATCCAAAATCGACTCAATGGCCCGATCTCCGTTTCCGTGAATCGTAACCCGAAAACCTCGTTTGTGAAGATCCAGCACCTCCGCATTAAATGCCGCCTGATCATGCAAGAGTTCTCCGACGGTACCTGGTTCATTATAATAGGGCTCCCTGAGTGCAGCCGTAATGCCCTGGATTGAACCATCCTGAAACAATTTGGCACTATCCAGCACAGCACGCCCTGCCGACTGTCTTTGAATTTCTGCGTCCATCTCTTCTGCAGTGAAATCCTGAAATTCCCCATGCTCATTTAACAGATGGTGAAGCAGAAGCAGCCGC
Source organism: Lentibacillus halodurans (assembly GCF_900112045.1). Classification (GTDB taxonomy): domain Bacteria; phylum Bacillota; class Bacilli; order Bacillales; family Amphibacillaceae; genus Lentibacillus; species Lentibacillus halodurans. The sequence goes on along the minus strand of NZ_FOJW01000007.1, from coordinate 148,018 downwards.
ATGCGGATCGGGTTCTTCCCTTGACGCAGAGATAAAAGATGCGCTTCGTATTCCTTCATGCCATAATCCAGCCCAACACCGGCATCTGAATTTGTCGTAATACCGTGGGCTAAATATTCTTCGGCTGCCTCACCGATAAAGGAAGCAATCGCTTCTGTTGTCGGGGTGGGAATGTGCTCCTGTACCAGATTTAGTGCCGGAAGCTCGTACAATACACCATCAAGACCTCTATCCTCGTCTCGTCCAAAACGTCCGCCTTCAGGGTTTTCAATATCTTCACCGATGCCTGCCATCTCCAGCGCTTTGGAGTTGGCAACGCCGAAATGGGATGAACTATGCCGCAGAAATACCGGTTTGTCAGGTACAACCGAATCCAGCTCTTTACGCGTTGGGTGCCTGTTTTCATCCAGCATAGTATTATCATAGCCCCAGCCCATCACCCACTCAGCATTATCAGTGCAGGCAGCCTGTTTTTTTACTTCGGTAAGGATTTCCGGGATATTTTTCTTTGTACTGCAATTAACTTGCTGCCGGAACATGGCGTACATGAGCAGATGATTGTGTGTATCAATAAATCCGGGAATCAGTGTAGCTCCATCCAGATCCAGAACCCAGGCATCGGAAGACAGATTCATATCAGCATCCAGCGGTTCAGATTCAGGCCATACCTTTGTTATCAAGCCGTCCGACACTGCCACAGATCCTGCCCGGCTGTTATTCTCATCCATCGTTAATATATTCGCATTTTTAATCAGCAAGTCATGTTTGCTCACCTTAAAAGACTCCTTTAAATGTTCTTAAGTTTAATCTGTTTTTTTTGCTGAATCAAGATCCTGCCAATAGACAGCTCTGACTTGTTCAGTATTTTCATGCTGTGTCAGCAGACTGATCACAGCTAAGCTGACGATTGATACGGAGAAACCAAAAATCGTATGATCGATATTCAGATCAAGAAATGGCCAGCATAATGTTGCAATCGCCGCCAGAACCATACTCCAGATCATACCTGATTTGGTCACCCGCTTCCAAAACATGACAGCAAGAAACGGGAATAACAAAACAGTCGCCGACAGCCTTAATGCCCATTGATACGCGGTTTCAATATCCGTTACAAAGTAAGCAACCAACAGGCCTAATAAACTAATGAGTACGACCGTCAATCGCGAGGTCACCATCAGCTGTTTATTGGAGGCACCGGGTTTCATCACACGCTGGTACAAATCACGTGTCAAATTGGAACTTCCCTGCAGGATGAACGATGTCGCACCAGTCATCAGCGCAGCCACCAGCCCGATAAAGACAATTCCGCCAACAGCAGGCGGCAATAACTCCGCTGTTACGTACGAAAACAATAAATCCGCATCTATATCCAATGGAACATACTGCCGGGCAATGACACCAATTGAAAATGGCAAAATCGAAACCGCACCGGCAATCAGAAATCCGGTCACCCCCGCTTTTTTTGCCACTTCTTCACTTTCAGATGCAAAAATCCGCTGCCAGGTTGACTGCCACACCATGTAGAATGGTGCCACAGATAATGCATATAACAAAATTTCACTTAACCCTTCAGGCCCGAGCGGACTGATATATTCAACAGACGTATTCGCAAAAATCTCTTCAAATCCTCCTGCATATACGATACTTGCAACGAATAGCACAACAATACCGATAATCACAATTATCGATTGAATTGCATCGGTAATAATTGTAGCCGGCAAGCCGCCCAAAATCGTGAAACTAAGTATCAGCACAAATGACAGTGTAATCCCGACATTAGTGTCAATTCCCAGCGTAATTGTGAAAATTGTTGACATACCAACCATCTGCAACGCAAGTGTCGGCACTGAATAGATAAACGCAGAAAGAATAGATGGCAAAACACCCGATTTACCGCCAAACCGTTCGCCAAATAAATCTGCCAGCGTATATAAGCGTTGTCTTCTGAGTGGACCGGCAAACCCGACAATTAGCAACAGCGAGAAAAAAATTCCCGGCAGTGCGAATTTAAAAAACCCGGAAAGACCGACCGTAAACCCCATGCCGACCCATCCGATAAACACTGCAGCACCACACCACGTACTAATAATCGTGCCAACGATTGGCCAGAATCCAGTATTCCAGCTTCCAATCAAATAATCATCATACGTCTTAATCTTAAAGAAATAATACGTTCCCATTGCAAACATTAAAACAAAGTAAATCACAATATAAGATAAATACCATGCCATATGTAATTGAATCTCCTTATTAAAGTGGATTGTAATTCGTTATGTGGAAAATTTAGTGAGAATATTAGAAGGGTGTTCACCTCAATTAAAATAGGATTTTAGTGAACCTTTACTAATCCTGTAAAGTCCATAAAAAACAGATATAATATATCGTAGCACAACAATAACGTTATACAAAACAAATCTCGTCAATTTTTATTTGTATCGTAACCATACTGCCTTCATGTGCTTTCTAATTGATTTGTTCTGTGAAACGCTTTACAACACACACGAATTTAGTCAATTTTACGCTTTCCTGTATGAATGTAATCACTTTTACAAAGTCTTCGCTCTAAAAATGGTCTTTTGACTTCTTTTGACAAAATATTTCCCGGGTAATATTTATCCCATACGCACAAAAGCTGATATTCTTTTTGCTGCTTAATATGTTTTCGCTATCGGTTAATTTGCGTCACCTGCTGATATTTGTATTCTTGGATGGTGTTTTCGTTTGATATTCTCTCACGCTCGTTAATATTGTAAACCCCTTCACACGTACAGTTAGAGGAGTCGATCCATACCCATATATATTTAAAATTCCCTCTTGAAAATTACTCAAAAAATGTCTATAATGAATATCGGATTCAAATGGGGCATTAGCTCAGTCGGGAGAGCGTCGTGCTGGCAGCGCGAAGGTCATCGGTTCGAGCCCGATATGCTCCATCATATCATTTCCCAAAACAGGCCGGAGCGATTCCGGTCTTTTTTTGGCTCTTTAGCCATTAGGTATCAACAGGACTTCTCATCAGGTATATAGCTTGATTTTATAACGCTCCTTCACTATAATAAGTCACATTGAAAATTCTCATTTGGAGGTAAGAACATGATTAAACCGGAAATAAAGCAATTTCGACATACCGATCATGATATCGATCCCGTCTTCTTACATCGATGGTCACCACGTTCCTTTTTGGAAAAGGATATTCCGGAAGATGTACTTGTGCGTATATTTGAAGCGGCACGCTGGGCACCGTCTGCCATGAATCTCCAGCCATGGCGTTTCATCATTGCCCGTACAAATGAAGATCGGGAAAAATTTTATTCTTTTATTAAAGAAGGAAACCGTAAATGGTGTGAAAAGGCACCCGTCTTAGCATTAATCATTTCAGATAAACAAGACAATACCCATGCTTTTGATGCAGGGGCTGCCTGGGGCTATCTCTCACTGGAGGCAGCGCGCCAAGGACTGGTGACCCATCCGATGGGCGGTTTTCATCGGGATCAGGCGCGGGAGATATTAAACATCCCGGATGACTTTGATATTCAGGCACTCGTTGCCGTCGGATATAAAGGTGAGAAAGAAGCGCTCGATGAAGACCTTCAGCCACGTGAGCAGCCATCTGACCGCCGTCCACTGAAGGAATCCATTTTTGAAGGGACATTCTTATAATGATAAGGAGCAGGTCACATAAAGTGAGCTGCTCTTTTAACATGTAATCGGAAAATAGTGTGGAAAGAGGGTTAAAAGGTACCCTCTTCCATAACCTTTATCAGTGTGGAAAAATCAACCCCATAGATTTCCTCATACACCCATTCATAACCAGTTTGTGCCCAATTTGGGAAGTGATCAGGTAACATTTTTCCGAAAGTAACTTCAACTTCTGGGAATTTCTTTTTTACTTTACGATAGCCTTGTGTAAATAAAATTTTTGCTCTGAGGGCTTCAAAGAGTAGCCACGATTGTCTTAATTAAACGATTGAATATTTCTTCTTCCTAATTATTCATTGCTTTTATCAGATCCGCAAAATAAGGCAATAATTCTTTAGGTACATTTGATAGCCAGCTTTGATAAAGTTTATAGGCTTCATTAATCGATTTAGCTTCATATATCTCAAAGAATTGCTCTTTAAGTTCGTAGGCTTGACCAAGTAATGGGAAATTATCAGTCCATATTTGCAACTTTATTTGATCATCGAAGTCGTTAAGGTCTTTTCGTCTTGTAAGTAGCACATAACGATCCCTCATAAGTTGTCTACGTTCTTTGGCTGACACATTTTGTCGGTTAGCCTTTCGTATTTTTTCTAACGCTTCATTGGCTAATTTAACCACATGAAACTTGTCGATTACGATTTTGGCATGTGGTATCACTGTACTAACTGCACTTTTATAAGGATTCCACATATCCATTGGTACAAGTTCGATTTTTATCAATGTCCTGAAATTTTGATAGGTAACTGATAACCGTATCTTTATTTCGTTTTCGTAAAATGTCAATTACGGACTTATTTTCAACATCTGTGATGACGCAACGATAGTTTTTCAGCAAATGGACTTCTTCAATACCAAGCCATTTGGGAGTTCTGAAATCTGTTTGTGCTTCAAGTTCTGTAACGTAGTCATTAAAGATATTTCGTACAGTCTTTTCATTAACTCCTATTTCATCTGCAACACTGGTTTATAGTATAGATTATAACAACATTAGTGTATAGTTTCTTAAGAATGAATTTAGTCCATAATATAACTTTACAGTTATATTCTATATATGTTATATTTCAATTAAGTTATATTCGAATCACATGAATATGTCATCTATCAGAAAGGGGATGCGATGATAAAAATAGATATTTATTTAATGAGGTGAGCGACATGTCAGGTAAAAATTCTGGTATGGATGTTGCTATGCTGGGTGCATTAGTTGAACCAAATCGGATGGCTATCGTTGAACTGTTAAGCAATGGTCCTCTAACCGTGGGAGAAATTGCTAATCGGCTGGGACTGAGCCAGCCACATGCATCAAAGCATTTAAAAGTGCTAAGTAACAATGGAATTGTAGAAGTGAAGCCAGAAGCTAATCGTCGATATTACAAGCTGCGACCTGAGCCCTTCCAGGCATTAGAATATTGGGCGACTTCCTTTAAAAAGGATATGGAAAGGAGATTCGACAGCTTGGACGATTATGTACAAGAATTCCAAAACAAAAGAAAAGAGACGAATGAAAAATAAGGAGGAAAAATTATGCCAAATAACAAAATGGTTTCAAGAGTAGAGAATGAAAGGTTTATTGTTTTAGAACGAGTTTATGATATGCCACGTGATCAATTATTTCAATTGTTTAAGGAACCAAAACACTTAAAGCGCTGGTGGAGTACGGATGGTTGGGAACTACCCGTTTGCAACATGGACTTTCGTCCGGGAGGCGTATGGCACTACTGCATGAAATGTGTTGATAGGAATCAAGAAGAATATGGAATGGAATCTTGGAACAAAACCATTTATAAAGAAATTATTGAGCCAGAAAAGATGGTCTATAACGACTATTTCTCGGACGCGGAAGGCAATATCAATGAGTCTATGCCTTCTCCAGAGGTCACGATGGAATTCATCGATTTGGGTAGTCAAACAAAATTGGTCAGCCGTTCTGAATTCGATTCAGCAGATTCTCTTCAAGCTGTTTTGGACATGGGATTGCTGGAAGGCATTACGCAAACGTGGGATAGTTTAGATGCACTAGTTGAGACCTTGAAGTAAAATAGGAAACAATACTTTGGTCATTTAATATAATTTGAAAATGATGAAAAAATATCACAAAAAGCGGTTAACCAGAATAGTTAATCGCTTTATAATACATCTTGTATAGACGTTATCTACCTCCAAAGGATAAAGAATACTCTCCTTCCAATCCATCAAATTCCTTAAACTATATAAAATATTATTAGAGTAATTTAACCTATTTTAGACAACTATTTTACTAACCTCTCCATTCGTTTAACGGAATATAATTTATGTTTTCCACACGATAATCCGAATACCCCTTTTAACATGGTGATGTGCAACCATCTTCATGACGAATCCCCTGTACGTGATTGCCGGACCTAATCCAGTGAATCTTTGTTTGATCTCCATAAATCTTATGCTTCCGCCGCCCGTAAACGACCCACGTCATCATCTTTTCTTTGCTTTTGAAGGAACCACACAGTTGCCATAAGCCCTATTCCAATCAAGTTCGTTATAAATTCAGGGAGTATCAGGCATAATCCACCTGCAAACAACGCCAAACGCTCCCACAGTCGTGATGACCTGATAAAATAGCCGATCATCGCACTGCTGACCCCCATCATTCCAACAACAGCCGTAATGATCGCCAGCACAATGTTCACCGCAGTCACGTCCACGAGTACAAGAATCGGATTATAGACGATAATATATGGTATGATAAACGCAGCAATTGCCAATTTGACAGCCGTTATCCCTGACTTGAACGGGTTAGCCTTGGCAATACCTGCACCGGCATATGCAGCCAGACAGACAGGCGGGGTAATATCGGCAACAATGCCAAAATAGAAAACAAACATATGGGCAGCAATCGGTTCAATTCCGAACTCATTGATCAGTGCGGGAGCTGCTACTGTTGCTGTCACAACATAATTAGCTGTTGTCGGCAGCCCCATGCCAAGTATAATACAGGCAATCATGGTAAAAATCAGTGCCAACACGAGAAAGCCACCTGATAAAGCAATGATCCCTGCCGCAAATTTGGAGCCAAGACCGGTAATGCTGATGATCCCGGCAATGATTCCTGCTGTGGCCACCGCTGCAATAACCGGAAGCGCCACTCTTGCTCCCTGCTCCAGAACATGAATAATCTGGCGTAAAGACATGCGGGTTTCCTTGCGAATAAAACTGACCAAAAAAGCAGACACAACACCAAACAATGCTGCACGTTGAGGCGTAAATCCGATTAAAATAGTTCCGATAATCAGAAACAATGGAAGCAATAAATAACCGTATGTTAAAAATAATGTCCTGAACACCGGCAGTTCCGATTTAGGCAGTCCAAGTATGCCGAGTTTTTTGGCTTCAAAATGTGTCCCGATAAAGATACCAGTAAAATACAATACTGCCGGTATCGCCGCAGCCATCATAATGGTTGAATATGGTACACCTAAATATTCCATCATAATGAATGCCGCCGCTCCCATTAACGGTGGCATTATTTGACCGCCTGTAGAGGCTGAGGCTTCCGTAGCAGCGGAAAATTCCGGTTTGAATCCTGCTTTTTTCATCATCGGAATCGTAAACGAACCGGATGCAACGGTATTGCCAACCGAACTTCCCGATACCATCCCCTGCATCCCGCTAGCCGCAACCGCTGCCTTAGCTGTTCCACCTGTATACTTTCCGGTAAGCGCGAACGCCATGTCGTTAAAAATTTTACCGATATTCGTATGAATCAGCAATACACCAAAAAACAGGAATAGATAAATAAATTTCGAGGAAATCTGAATGGGCGTACCGAATACACCACTCTCCTGAAACCATAAATCAGTTGCCACTGCATCAACAGAAAAACCAGGGTGGGATAAAATGTCGGTCGGAATGTAGTTTCCAAACACCGCGTATAACAGGGTGATACTCGCCACAATGACAATTGGAAGGCCGACTGTTCTCCGTGTTGCTTCCAGAACAAGTAATACACCGATGATTGCAATTACAATATCGAGGAGGCTGTAGCCGGAAATCCTGCTCTGCAAAATGGACTCAAAAAAGATAATTTTATGATAGGTGACATACATCGCCATAAACGCCAGTATCACATCATACCACGGAACGTTTTTTTGCTTTTTCTGCAACCCCTTTTTCGCCGGGAATAGCAAGAAAACAATGCCCAATGCTGTCCCTAAATGAATAGCCCCCTGTTGCTGTGATGGCAGCGTACCAAAATACCCGGTATATAAGTGGAAAAGGGTTAACCCGACCCCCAAAAACGTTACCACCCAAATCCACTTTCCGAGATGAATACGGGATTGACTTTCTCGATCATATTTCTCCAAAATATTCTTGGTCTGATTATTTGGTTGATTGCTCATATCATCACCATCTTGTTGAGAATTTCAAAGAAGGAGATGAAAGTCCTTTTATTGCCATCATCTCCATTGCCGTTTACTTGCTGGATACGTGGTGGTTGGCACCACAGAGTTGTAAAGCTGTCTTACATTATTTTATATCCTCAATACTTTCAATGCCTGTTGCATCACGTGTTATGATCTGAACAATTTCCGGGTAAATATGACCAATAAAAGCAGCATTGTCAACCTGGGCGTCTTCAAAATCGCCTTCACCATTCATGGCATCAAGCGCCGGCACATTGACAGTCATGCCAAGATCCATGCTGCCGTCACGAATACTGGATAAATTCTCAACAGATGCACCTGTTTCTGTATTCGTAACATTCACATCGTCCAAATGATTATTCCAGACATTTGCCATCTCACCACCGAGTGGGTAATACGTGCCCCCCTGACTGCCCGTTCCCAGCACGAGCTCACTTTTGCGGCTGGACTCATCTGCTGATATTTCGGCAACTTCATTGTCGACCGTTAATCCCTGTTCTTCATAATAGCGTTTTGCTCCGGGATGGATCGGCAAACCTTCAGATCCATCCAGTGCATTTTCAAGGGTCATTTGTTCGGACTGAGCATGTGTATTTTCATCGGCATTTTCAATCATGATTTTTGCCAGCTGATAGCCAAGCTCCTCATCAATCGTTTTCATGCTGCCCATTAATACAGCCCGTGCCGCGACCGTATTCACATCCGAATCCTGAAAATCATACGTGCCTGCCGGAATGGTAAATTGGTTGTAACCGCTGTTTTCCTCAATTTGAGCAACAGCATCATCCGACAACCCGAGCAGTTTGACATCACCGCTGGAAGCATGCAAACTTTCAATACTTCCGGCCGGCATGCCCAAAATACCGATCGATACATCGATATTGCCATCCTGGACGCCATCAGCCGCATCACCAAAACCCTCCTGATACTGACTGTAATCATCCTCACTGATACCGTAAGCATCAAGAATCAATTGGGACGCAGAGTTTGTCTCACTCGCAGGTGGACCGATTGCGACATTAGACCCGCCGTCGCCACATGCAGCGAGTAACAAAGTCAACGCAAACAATGACGAAATGATTCCTGTCATATGCCTCTTTTGCATTCCGTATCCCCTCTCCTTTCTATTCATGGTGACAACGCTTTCAAAATAGTTTCATATATTATAGAAAATCACTTCATATACGTTGCCGATTGAGTTTATTATATGCTCTTTTACACTTAATAATCAACAGTTATTTTCAATAAATACCAAACTTTCAAATTGTTTCGATATCATTTTCGTCGTAAACTCCAACAAACAAATAGGTGGCTCATCACTGCAATCGAAAGAAACGGCAAAAAAGGAGCATACATTTTTTTCTGTTCTCATGCCCCCTTTTTAGCTTCAGAATTCGATTGTAATTGAAACAGGGATTAAAATATTGCGATAAACTGGGGACAAACAAGAGGTTAGTCGTCTGAAGCAGTATAATACTTTTGCGGATTTCTGTGCAGTGCTGCTTCTTTTTCATAGATTTTGACGCCATTATGGTCAATGTGCTCTGTCAATTTTTCATTCATTATGGAATCATAATGCACAATGTCAAAAAAATAAGGAAGCGGATACTTTTCGTTTAATGATTCGCTTAATCGTGCCACTGTATCGCGGTTTGCTTGTACACCTTTAATGACAAGATCTATGTCAGAACCTTTCTTATAAGTGCCTAAAGCACGGCTTCCGTATATAATGGCACTGTCAATTTCTCGAAAGCTTTTGATTGCCTGAACAATTCATTCCATATCTTGTTTCAGTAGTCCGAACATTTTATTTTTCCTCCGATAATTTATGGTAGAGTGCTTTTATCTCCGGCAAATAAGCGTTTAGAATTTCGTTGCTTTAAAACACCAAGCCTAGCAGCCCTTATGCAGAAACTTTTCTTTCTGCCAAAAATGAATCCAACCAGACATATCACCAGTTGGATCCACTTCATTTATTGTTTAACCCCTTCAGGCCAATGTAAATCGTGTTCTTCTACACTGGTAATCTCGATATTTTCATCAACAAAGACGACACGCGGCTGAAGATCTTCTATTTCATCATCAGTGATGAGTCCCATGCTTAAAATAATAACAAGATCGCCCGGTGAAAAAATATTTGCCGGCGGGCCGTTCAGACAAATCCGGTTTGAGCCCTCCGGTGCCGGAATAGCATACGTTTTCCATCTGGCCGCATTTTTTAAGTTAGCAATCTGCACCATTTCGTATGGTTTAATATTTGCTTCTTTCATCAGTTTTTCATCAATCGTTACACTGCCGATATAGTCAAGCTCAGCTTCCGTAACCCTCGCCCTATGTATCTTTCCCTTGCACATTAAACGTTGCATGAAAAATCCTCCTTGTCGAGTTTCTACTATAATACTAGTATGAAATATATTCATGGAAAATACAATAAAGATGACCTTCTGTAATTGCGAAAATCTGTCAAAAACAGCCATAAGAAAACCTGCACTTCTCTCATTGGTTCTGTGCAGGTTTCCAATCCATTCGAATCTATCTTTCTAGATGATACATGCCGAGTAATGCAGCTTTTTTGCAAGTTGCTGGATCATCGGCAGTGTACTGATATCCATGTTGCCGCCACTGACAATGATACCGCAGTGATCCGATTTCATGCGGCTTCCATGGGCGAACAATGCAGCTAATGCCGCAGCACCTGCTCCTTCTAGCAATGTTTTGTTTCGTTCAAGCATGTAGATAATAGCTGAAGCAATTTCCTCATCAGTTACCGTGACCATATCATCTACATATTTATTAATCAGCGGTAACGTATGCTCCCCAGGCTGTTTGACGGCTATTCCCTCAGCAATGGTTGATACACGATCAAGATGCTTGATCCGATTTTGATAATAGCTTTGATATATGGCAGATGCTCCCGCCGACTGAACGCCAATCACCTTAACGCGCCGGCTCACATGCTTGGCAGCTGTGGCAATCCCGCTGATCAGCCCGCCACCCCCAACAGGAACCACAATCGTATCAATCCGGTCTTCCTGCTGCAGCATTTCCGTTGCAATCGTGCCTTGGCCTGCCATCACATCATAATCGTCAAACGGATGGATATATTCTGCCCCTGTCTGCATTTGCCGTTTCATCGAGGCATCATATGCTTCCTGGAACGACTCACCAGTCAGGACTACCTCTGCGCCATAAGCACGTGTTGCGTTCACTTTGGCTGCCGGTGTTTTTTCTGGCATGAAAATGGTCGCCCGGACGTTCAATTTTGCGGCCGCATTCGCCACTCCTTGTGCATGATTGCCGGCAGAAGCGGCAATGACACCTTTTTTCAATTGTTCATCCGACAGCTGCATCAGTTTAAAACTCGCACCCCTGAATTTGAATGCCCCAGTTTTCTGCTGGTTTTCCATTTTAAAATAGACATGTTTTCCGACTAACGCATCGGTTGTTGCAGACCTCATGACGGGTGTACGGTGAGTGACTGTTGCCAAACGATCTCTTGCCGCAGCCACTAAGTCACCTGTTAAGCAATTCCCAACTCTTCCACTCTCCTTCATTATAATAACTGTCGTCACTCATTAAGCTTATCTGGCACCCTCAAACGCAGTAATTTTATCTTCATGCTGCAATGTGAGGGCAATATCATCCAGTCCGTGCAGCAAGTTTTCCTTATGGTACGCTGGAATATCAAAAGGCACTTCACTGCCGTTGCCGCGAATGACCTGCTTTTCCAAATCGACCGATAACACCAATTCCTGCTTTTCCGCCTGTTTCATCCACTGATGAACCTGCTCCTCATCCATCTGTACGGGAATAATGCCATTTTTTAAGGCATTATTGTAAAAAATATCTGCGAAACTTGGGGCAATAATCACGCGGAATCCATAGTCCAGAAGCGACCATGGCGCATGTTCTCTCGATGAACCGCAGCCGAAGTTTTCTCCAGCCAGCAGAATTGTGCTATTCTGATATGCCGGCTTATTCAGGACAAATTCGTCACGCTGATTCCCGTCATCATCAAAACGCCAATTATAGAAAAGAAATTGGCCAAAACCGCTCCGTTCAATCCGTTTCAAAAACTGTTTCGGAATAATCTGATCCGTGTCGACATTTGCCCGATTTAACGGAACAGCCACTCCTTCATGTTTCCGAATCGCTTCCATGACTGACGCCTCCCTTCTTATCATTCATAAAATTTCAATCAATGAGTCCTGTTATGCAGAATAGACACCTGCTGCAAACTTCCGGACATCGACAAAATGACCTTCAATTGCTGCCGCTGCCGCCATTTCCGGACTTACCAAATGCGTGCGGGCGCCATTTCCCTGTCTCCCTTCAAAATTCCGGTTGGAGGTGGATGCACAGCGACCGCCCGGCGGAACAACATCATCATTCATCGCCAGACACATACTGCATCCTGCTTCACGCCATTCGAAGCCAGCTTGCTTAAAAATGATATCAAGACCTTCCTTTTCAGCCTGAAGCTTTGTCCCAAATGATCCCGGCACCACAATGGCTCTGACAGCTTCATTTACTCGATGCCCTTCAACAATCGCAGCCGCTTTACGCAAGTCAGTGATACGGGAATTTGTGCAGGAACCGATAAACACATGATCAATCGCAATTGATGTGATCGGCTGATTTTCATCAAGACCCATATAATCCAGGGCGCGTACTACGCTATCCGAATCATCAGATTGACTCACATCCGGTGTACTTCCGCTGACCGGTACACACATGCCAGGGTTCGTTCCCCAAGATACTTGCGGTTCGATTTCCTCTGCTTTGATTGTAACCGTCTCATCGTATTCAGCACCTTCATCTGTTGCCAGAGCAAGCCATTCCGCTGCTTTTTCTTCAAATGCATTTCCCTGTAGCACATTCGGTTTATCCCGAAGAAATTCCACCGTTGTCTCATCCGGGCTAATAAGTCCTGCCCTGGCACCGGCTTCAATCGACATATTGCAGATAGTCATACGGCCTTCCATCGATAAATTCCGGATTGCTTCACCCGTATATTCCATCACATATCCGGTACCAAACCGCACGCCAAATTTAGAGATGATCGCCAGGATTAAATCCTTCGCGGTGACCCCTGATCCGAGATCGCCCTCCACATGGACATTCAACGTTTTCGGCGGTTGTTGCCATAACGTCTGGGTTGCCAGCACATGCTCCACCTCACTGGTGCCAATACCAAACGCCAAGGCGCCGAATGCTCCGTGGGTAGACGTATGACTGTCACCGCATACAATCGTTTTACCCGGCTGTGTCAGTCCAAGCTGAGGACCGATCACGTGCACAATCCCTTGATCTGGATGAAACATATCAGCCAATGTAATACCAAAGTCCTTGCAGTTTTTCTTCAACGTTCCCATTTGTTTTTTGGAAATTTGATCATCGATGACATCCCTGTTTTTGGTCGGAACGTTATGATCCATTGTCGCAAACGTCAAATCTGGCCGTCGTACCTTTCGATTACTCAAACGCAACCCCTCAAACGCCTGCGGGGACGTCACCTCATGCACCAGATGCAGATCGATATACATTAAGTCCGGTTTACCTGCTTCTTCATGCACCACATGTTTCTTCCATATCTTCTCTATAATCGTTTCAGGTTTTCCCATTTCGTCACCTCCACTTCTCACACATACATACTGCAAATACTGTCTGAGACACTTTTGACCGTCAGATTTTCCACTACAGCTTCTGTCATTTGACCGGTGCTTACCGACTCGCCGTCTTTCATATCAAGATCAGCTGTATAATACCCTTGTGCCAAACATTCATGAACCGCCCGTTCAATAGCTGCAGCCTCTGTTTCCATTTGGAACGAGTGGCGGAACATCAATGCCACTGAAAGAATCATGCCCAATGGATTGGCAACTCCTTTCCCGGCAATATCCGGAGCTGACCCGTGTACCGGTTCATACAAGCCAACACCATCTGACCGCACACTTGCAGAAGGCAGCATCCCCAATGATCCGGTTAAGACCGAAGCCTCGTCACTTAAAATATCTCCAAACATATTCTCTGTAACCATCACATCAAATTGATCAGGCTGGGTAATCAGTTTCATTGCTGCAGCATCAACCAATAAATGCTCCACTGCAACATCGGGATATTCTTTGCTTTTATCATCGACGACCTCACGCCAAAGCCGGCTCGATTCCAAAACATTCGCCTTGTCAACGGATGTCAGATGATGATGCCGCAAACGGGCACTTTGAAATGCCTTATCAACAATTCGTTCGATTTCGTCCCGATGGTAATGCAGTGTGTCAACAACAGCATTCCCATGATCACGCCGTTCACTTGGTGTGCCAAAATACAGTCCGCCCGTCAGTTCACGGATAATCAGGATATCACTGCCATCGATTATATGCTCCTTCAGAGGGGAAGCATGCAGCAATGAGGGAAATCCTTTGACTGGCCGCAAATTGGCAAACAGTCCTAGCGCTTTACGGATACCCAGCAAGCCTTTTTCAGGTCGTTTTGCTGCTGGAAGTGAATCCCACTTTTCACCGCCTACAGCACCAAGTAAAATGGCATCTGCCTCCCCACACGCTTTAATGGTAGCTTCCGGCAATGGCGTATCGTACTGATCAATGGCTGAACCCCCGATTGCTTGCTGCTGCAGAGTAAAGCTATGGCCAAATTCGCTTGCAGTTGCGTTCAGCACATGTTTCGCCGATGCCATAATCTCTTTCCCGACACCATCACCCGGAAGCAGAATAATGTGCTTATTCATTCATTTTCCCTCCTCTATTTAGTGGTTCTTTCGTGAAGTTTTTCTCTGCCGCAGTTAATCACTTGAAGCAACATATTTCATTAATTAATCGATTTTATTTATTAACGACTGGTTCATCTTTCGACGTATTCTGATGAATGATATAGCGATTGACCGCATTCAGAAATGCATTGACTGAAGCTTCCAGAACATCCTGGGCAGTGCCTCTTCCATTCATCGTCATTCCATTGACAATCAGCTGCACGTGGGATTCAGCAAGCGCATCCTTGCCGCGGCCCACCGAATTGAGCTGGTAATCGGTCAATTGCAATTCTTCCTTAACCAATGTGTCCAATGTCTTATACAACGCTTCAACACTACCGTTCCCCGTGCAAGCTGTCTGAACAGTTTTACCATCCGGTGCTGTCAGCGAGACTGTAGCTGTCGGAATATTGGACGTTCCGTATTGCACCTGGAACATTTCCAATTGATATTGATTGACCGCAGCTGTGTCTGTCTGAATTTCCATCAGGATTGTATAAAGATCATCATCAGTCACTTCTTTTTTATGATCGGTCAGCTGTTTGAACTTCACAAATGCCTCTTTCAATTTATCATCTGAAAGATCGACACCAAGTTCGCTGACTCTATCCTTGAAGGCATGGCGTCCAGAATGTTTTCCGAGGAATAAAGTGTTGGCTGTGACACCAACCATTTCAGGTGTCATAATTTCATAGGTTTCTTTATTTTTTAAGACACCGTCCTGATGAATGCCTGCTTCATGCTGAAAAGCATTGCGACCGACGACAGCTTTGTTTGCTTGCACATACATACCGGTCAGCTTCGCAATCAGGTCACTCGTACGTTTTGTTTCATCCATTTTCAGGCTGGTGCTGTACGGATAGTGGTCGGAGCGGACGTGCAATGCCACAGCCACTTCTTCAAGTGATGCATTACCGGCGCGTTCTCCGATGCCATTGATTGTTCCTTCCACCTGTGTGGCCCCATTTTCAACAGCGGTAATTGAATTAGCAACGGCCATTCCCAAATCATTATGACAGTGACACGAAAGCTCAACCTGATCAATATTAGGAACCGTTTCTCTGATGAATCGGAACATCTCACCATATTCAGCCGGTGTCGTGTAGCCGACGGTATCAGGAAGATTAATGACGGTTGCGCCGGCATCAATAACTTTTTCAATGATCTGAGCCAAAAAGTTCAAGTCTGATCTGGAGGCATCTTCAGCCGACCATTCCACTTGTGGAAACTTCTCCCGTGCATAACGAACCATACTGACAGCGTTATCTATCACCTGCTCAGGTGTCTGTTTCAATTTATAGGTCATGTGAATCGGCGATGTTGCCAGAAACAGATGCAGACGTGGTTCTTCAGCATATTTAAGGGCTTTCCAGGCTGTATCGACATCTGCTTTCGTGGTTCTGGCCAGCCCAGTGACAGATGTGTTTTTAATCGTTTTTGCAATTGCTTCGACTGCTTCAAAATCACCCTGGGAGGAAGCGGGGAATCCTGCCTCCATCCGGTCCATACCTAACCGTTCCAGCTGTTTGGCAATCTCAAGTTTTTCCTTTTTATTCAGATTGACACCAGGGGATTGCTCGCCGTCTCTCAGCGTCGTATCAAACATTTTAATTTGGGACATGTGCCTTCACATCCTTTTGTTCATCATTTTGTTTTCCTTGCAATGGCTGTTTGACAAAAGGCATTAACTCACGCAGTTCCCTTCCAACCTGTTCAATTGGATGATTATTTTCTTTGGCATTGATCGCATTGAATTGTGGCCGGTTTGCCTGGTTTTCAAGGATCCATCCTTTAGCAAACTCACCCGACTGAACATCACGCAAAATCTCTTTCATCCGAGCTTTCGTTTCATCATTGACGACGCGCTTGCCGGAAACGAAATCACCCCATTGAGCGGTATCGGAAATCGAATAGCGTACATT
This sequence comes from Lentibacillus halodurans, assembly GCF_900112045.1. Classification (GTDB taxonomy): domain Bacteria; phylum Bacillota; class Bacilli; order Bacillales; family Amphibacillaceae; genus Lentibacillus; species Lentibacillus halodurans. The sequence continues at coordinate 131,225 of NZ_FOJW01000007.1, read as the reverse complement.
TTCGAGTCCGCCTTCATACATCAGGTCAACAATCAATTTCATTTCATGGAGACATTCAAAGTAAGCGACTTCCGGCTGATACCCTGCGTCTGTTAATGTTTCGAATCCCGCTTTCACCAAACTGGTCAGCCCGCCGCACAACACCGCCTGCTCACCGAACAGATCAGTTTCTGTTTCTTCCTGGAAGCTCGTTTCCAGAACACCAGCCCTGGCTGAACCGATCCCCTGTGCATAAGCAAGTGCCAATTCCTTGGCGTTACCGGTAACGTCCTGGAATACCCCGTATAGTGACGGAACACCGCCACCGTCTTCAAATGTGCGCCGCACCAGATGGCCAGGTCCTTTTGGTGCAACCAGGAACACATCAACATCACGCGGGGGAACGATTTGGGAAAAATGAACGTTGAATCCGTGGGCAAACGCAATCGCATTGCCCGGCTCAAGATGCGGTTTGATGCTTTCCTCATAAACCACTGTCTGATGTTCGTCCGGAAGCAGCACCATCACAACATCCGCCTTCGTTACCGCTTCAGCAACCGGGACGACATCAAAACCATCTTCTTCTGCTTTTTGCTGTGACTTTCCCGGTCTCAGGCCGACTACGACGTCATAGCCGCTTTCCCTTAGATTGAGTGCGTGTGCATGACCCTGTGAGCCATAGCCGACAACCGCAATCTTTTTCGCCTGTAATACCTCTTTTTGAATATCCTTTTCGTAGAGTACTTTTGACATGTTCATCGTCCTCCTTATTTTTATGAAGAGTGGTTCAAAAAGTTATCCTTTTTCGAACACGTATTTCACACCAATTGTGAATTGATTTCAGTGATTTCTTTGGGCTGCTGCCCCCGCAGAAAAGCTGTGACACCTGTTCGGGCAAGCTCTTTGATTCCATATGGTCTCAGCAATGCAATCAGCGCCTCGACTTTATCCGGTTTTCCTGTCACCTGAACAGTCAGACTGTCCTTGCTGATATCGATCACGGATGCCCGAAACGGGGCAATCACTCCCTGGATTTCAGCACGTAATTGACCGCTTCCGCCAACTTTGATCAGAGCCAATTCCCGTGCCACAATCGATTGATCCGTGATATCTTTTACCTTCAGCACATCAATCTGTTTATTCAGCTGTTTCGTTAATTGCTCCAGTTTTTGATCATCGCTCACTTCTACAACGAATGTCATTTTAGATATGCCTTCCCGCTCCGATTTGCCGACTGATATGCTGTCTATATTGAACTGCCGTTTATGAAGCATGCCGGTAATCCGGTTAAGGACACCGCTTTGGTCCTGAACATCGGCTGTGATAACACGTTTCATCTTGTCACTCCTATCATTTCATGGATTCCTTTTCCTGGTGCGATCATCGGGTAGACGCATTCTGCCTGAACAACCCGGCAGTCAATTACAACAGGACCATCATACGCAAAAGCTTCAGCAAGCACATCGGGCAGTTCTGCCTCTTTTTCAGCTTTCATGCCACGTATACCATAGCACTCGGCCAATTTTACAAAATCAGGATTCTCCGGAAAAATGGATTCAGAATATCTTTTTTCGTAAAAACTTTCCTGCCATTGCCGGACCATCCCGAGTGATTGATTGTTCACGATAACAACCTTCACCGAAAGCTCCCTTTCCTTAACGACTGACAGTTCCTGTGCTGTCATCTGAAAACCTCCATCACCAACAACAGCAACAACGAGTTCATCCGATGCAGCCAGTTGTGCGCCAACTGCTGCCGGGAAGCCAAATCCCATTGTTCCGAGCCCACCTGATGTCACCCACCGATTCGGCTTATCAAACGGGTAAAGTTGTGCCGCCCACATTTGGTGCTGCCCGACGTCTGTCGTCACAATCGCTTTGCCATCCGATTCACGGTAAACCTGTTTGATCAGCCATTGTGGGGAAATGAATTTTTCCGACCGGTCATACCAAAAAGGGTAATCGTTTTGCCACTCGTGCAGGTTTTCCAGCCATTTGTCATAAACATTTTCCTCGATATCTGCTTTCAGCAAAGCTTGCAGTGCTTCTTTTGCATCAGCCACAACCGGTATTTCCGTTTCAACGTTTTTCCCGATTTCTGCCGGATCAATGTCAATATGAGCTACATTAGCATTTGGGGCAAAATGCTTGAGACTTCCGGTCAGCCGGTCATCAAACCGTGCCCCGACATTGATAAGCAAATCACATTCAACAATCCCCATGTTGGCTGCATAACTGCCATGCATCCCCCCCATACCGAGTGATAACGCATGTGTTCCGGGAAAACTCCCCAGTCCAAGAAGCGTATTGACAACCGGAATCTGGTGTTTTTCCGAGAAAGCCTTTAGTTCATCCGATGCTTCTGCAAATAAAACACCTGCACCGGCAAGGATGAGCGGCTTTTTGGAGCGGCTTAATGCATCCGCCAATTTAACGATCTGCAGCGGATTCGGTTTTTGATTCGGCTGGTAGCCAGGCAAGTAGCAGTCGGCACTGTCATCCATTGGGACGTTTGAAACCCTTGATGAAATATCTTTTGGAATATCTACAACAACCGGTCCCGGGCGCCCTGTCGATGCTATATGAAAAGCCTCTTTGACAATCCGTGGCAATTCCGCCAAATCCCGGACCTGATAGTTGTATTTTGTGACAGGTGTTGTAATCCCCATCACATCCGACTCTTGAAATGCATCCGTCCCGATGACAGTGCTGGCGACCTGACCGGTAAACACCACCAGTGGCAATGAATCCATCATCGCATCTGTTATACCGGTCACCAGATTCGTGGCTCCCGGACCTGATGTTGACAAAACCACCCCAGGATTGCCGGTAACGCGTGCATAGCCTTCCGCTGCGTGAACCGCCCCCTGTTCATGTCGTGTCAGCACATGTTCAAACGGTGCATCACTGCGGTACAAAGCATCGTAAATCGGCAATACCGCTCCGCCAGGATAGCCGAAGACGGTGTCCACATTGGCGGCTGACAATGTCTGAATCAGTAAATCAGCACCGGTCACCTTTTTTTCCACTTGACTCAATTCCTGCTCAGCTTCAACACTCACTGCTGCTCGCCTCCTTTGATTTTTTGTTAAAAAACTTGAGCCTTCTCACCGTGAAGAGAAGCCAACGTTTTATGGCTCACTAAAATAAAAAAGACCCTTTTCTGCCCGCAAAACTGCATTCTCGCAGAATTATTGGGGAGAAAAGAGTCATCTTTCCACGGTACCACCCAGTTTCATAGCATCTTCACAAATACTATCTTGCCAGCTGATAAAGTGAAACTTCATCCCAGTGGGGGATTTACTTCCTTTCCACACTAAATGTTAGTACCTTTTACGGACAGCTGCTCCCCATTTAGCTTTATGGGTTTGTTTGAAACCTTGAAGCAGGGGTCTTACACCCGTTAAGGCAGGACAATTTCACCAGCTGATTTGATAACAGGTACATGAGCCTGCACCTGGCCAAGCCTAATAAGGATAACTGTTCAGCAAGGCACTCAGAGAAGATGTCGGAACAATATGCACTTCCGGGCTTCCAGCAACCCCGGATCTCTGTGAATGCACACGGCATGTTCCTTTTTTCCCGTCATCGAATTGATTTATTAAATTTATTGGTCCATTAATTTGCTTTTTTCATCAACGTTTCGAAAAGTTAAAAATTAATATTGCCGATAATCATATAACGTTTTTGTTGAACGGTCAACAGCATTTTTAAATTTTTTTGATACTTTTGATAAGTCGAAATAATTGAATGCGCTTACAATGACTGCGCGCCAAAGAAAAAGTCAAAATATTTCATTTTTGTTACAGTCAAATTTGGGCGCAGAATCAATCAGTGGGGGTTGTCTTATAACGCGGGCTGAAGTCTTATATACTTTATAAAGCCATAAAATAACCCCGGGCTTATTCACCCGGAGTATTAGGAGATATATCTTGATCGTGTGCATCCAGAAAATCTGTCACAGCACCTTTCGACGAACAGGAAACATTGTGTGCATATTTACCAAGCACACCTTTTTTGTACAGCGGTGGTGCTGTCCATGCCTGTTTGCGTCGCTCAAATTCCTCGTCAGAAATATCAACTGTTATTTCTTTTTTGTCTGAATCAATCGTGACATGATCACCTTGTTCTAAAAATGCTATCGGACCGCCCCCCTGTGCCTCCGGTGCGATATGTCCGACAACAAGACCATGCGTCCCACCCGAAAACCTGCCATCAGTCAGTAAGGCCACTTTTTCACCCATGCCCTTTCCGACCAGCAGGCTGGAAACAGACAGCATTTCAGGCATGCCGGGACCTCCTTTTGGTCCGACATAGCGTATGACCAGGACATCTCCTTCCTGAATTTTATTTTGCCTGATTGCGTCTGTTGCCTCCTGCTCGGTGTTAAATACACGGACAGGCCCCGTATGCCGTTTCACCTTGACACCTGATACTTTCGCAACAGCCCCACTTGGCGCTAAATTGCCTTTCAAAACAATAAGCGGACCATCTGCACGCTTTGGATTATCCAACGATGCGATCACTTGCTGATCTTCTGACAGAGATGGTGCTTCTGCAAGATTTTCAGCAACTGTTTTGCCAGTAACCGTCAAACAATCCCCATGCAGGTAACCAGCCTCATACAACAGCTTCATCACGGCCTGAACACCCCCTGCACGGTGCAAGTCCTGCATCACATACTGCCCGCTTGGCTTCAAGTCAGCCAAATGAGGGGTCTTTTCCTGAATTCGGTTAAAATCGTCAATCGTCAGATCCGTTCCAACCGCATGCGCCATTCCAAGCAAGTGCAGGATGGCATTCGTTGACCCTCCAAGTGCCATCACAACGGTCATGGCATTTTCAAACGCCTTTTTCGTCATAATGTCTTTCGGATAAATACCTTTTTCCAGCAGCTTGTACACTGCTTCTCCGGCAGCAGCACAATCTGCGGTTTTCTCCTCTGATTCAGCAGGATTCGACGAGCTTCCCGGCAGGCTCATCCCCATCGCTTCAACCGCTGATGCCATCGTATTCGCAGTATACATGCCACCGCATGCACCAGCACCAGGACATGCTTTGCACTCGATATTCTTTAATTCGGCGTCATCAATATCTCCGTTATTATGCTTGCCGACTCCTTCAAAAACAGACACAAGATCAATGTTTTTACCATTATGCGAACCTGGTGCAATCGTCCCCCCATAGACAAAGACAGCTGGCACATCGGCATTGGCTATCGCAATCATACAGCCGGGAATGTTTTTGTCACAGGCCCCGATCGCCACAAATCCATCCAAACTTTCCGCACCGACAACCGTCTCAATCGAATCGGCGATTAAATCACGGCTTGGCAGCGAATAGCGCATTCCCTGTGTCCCCATGGAAATACCGTCAGAAACCGTGATCGTATTGAAAATGAGTGGCGTGGCACCTGCCTCTCGCGCCCCTTTCTTTGCATTGACGGCCAAATCATCGATATGAATATTGCATGGAGTTACCTCACTCCATGTACTGGCAATACCGATCATCGGCTTTTGAAAATCATCATCAGATACACCGACTGCCCGCAGCATCGCACGGTTCGGTGCCCGCATCGTATCATCGCTGAAGACATGGCTTTTAATGCGTAAATCTTTCTCCATCCAGCAGTCCACCTTTCATTTTCGAATCATTATATGACTCATTTTTAAATAATTCAACGTTTTTTTTAATTCTAACTGTTTTATCAGCAATTTTGACGACTCTATCAGCAAATCACCACAGCGCTCGCCCGTATCTGAATTTGTCCGTTTAAGCTAACCTGTTCACAGAATTCAACCACTTTTTCCGCTCAGCCTGTTTCATCGTACGCATCAGATTGTAAATCATCACTCTTCTTGCTCTTCTTGCCCCACCATGTTGCCAGAACTGGTCCGGAAATATTGTGCCAGACACTGAACAAAGCACTTGGAACAGCAGCTATGGGCGAAAAATGTGCAAGTGCCAGGGCCGATCCAAGCCCGGAATTCTGCATGCCGACCTCAACCGATACTGCCTTTTGATCGGCAAAATCAAATTTGAACAGCTTTCCAATTACATAACCAATGGCCAATCCCAGTACATTATGCAAAATAACGACCGTGAAAATCAGCAGCCCGGTTGTCAGAATATCCTCCCTGTTTACCGCCACAACAGCAGAAGCTACAGCGACGATTCCGACAACAGACACGAGCGGCAATGCTTTAACACTTTTATCAACTTGCCTGCTAAACAACAAGCGCACGACAATCCCCAAGATAATTGGAATCAGCACAATTTGCACAATCGACATAAACATATCAGCAGCGGACACTGGCAGCCATTGACTAGCAAAAAGCAGTGTCAGTGCTGGCGTCAGAATCGGCGCAAGAATCGTTGAGACAGCTGTTACCGATACAGACAATGCTGTATTTCCCTTTGCCAGAAACGTCATAACATTTGATGCCGTACCACCCGGACAGCAGCCTACCAAAATAACACCTGCGGCAATCTCCGGCGGAAGCTGAAAAATAACCGCCAGGCCAAACGCCACAAGCGGCATGATCGTATACTGTGCCGCAACGGCGACAAGAACACTAACTGGCGACTTGAACACGCCTTTAAAATCATCAAGGGTCAATGTCAGTCCCATACCAAACATGATGATACCCAAAAGCAGTGATACGTGCGGGGCAATCCACGCAAAACCCCCGGGAAAAATTAAACTTAGAACAGCAAATAGGATTACCCAGATCGCGAATGTATTGCCCGCATAACTGCTTATCTTCTCTAATGTCTTCACTCCATCCTCTCCCACATTCATCGAATTTTAATATTCAGATAATTTAGATTTTAACACACTTGTTCAAGTATTGGAAGATTATTTTTAAAATATTTTAATAAAGCGTAAAAAATCAAATTTTGGGCTTGCTATTATTTAAAAATTATCTTATGATGGTATACAACTTTTTACACAAGGGGATGGCGACATGGAGGAAGAACATTCAATTCGAATGGATCCCTGTTCTTCAGGCAAGGATAAACCACAAGCAGATCAACTGGAATTCGGACGAAAATTTACAGATCACATGTTTTTGATGGATTACACGGGCGAAAAAGGATGGCATGCTCCGCGCATTGTGCCTTACGAGCCGCTGACTGTCGACCCGTCAGCAATGGTTTTCCATTATGGCCAATCCGTGTTTGAAGGAATGAAAGCATATCTGACACCTGATGGCGATGCGCAATTATTCCGTCCCGAGCGTAACTTTCAGCGGATGAATCATTCCAACAATCGACTATGCATCCCGTCAATTGATGAAACTTTTGCACTGAAGGCCGTCAAACAGCTCATCGCACTGGAAAAAGACTGGATCCCAAAAGCCGAGGGGACATCACTGTATATTCGGCCATTTATCATTTCTACCGAGCCTTATCTCGGTGTGGCACCATCACGCCATTATAAATTTATTATAATCCTTTCGCCGGTCGGTGCTTATTACAAAGAAGGTATCAATCCGATAAAAATCGCCGTTGAAAACGAATATGTCCGTACCGTAACCGGCGGAACCGGCGAGGCGAAAACCGGCGGGAACTACGCGGCAAGCCTTAAAGCACAGGAAGTCGCCGAAGAGGGAATTGCTCAAGTATTATGGCTTGACGGCGTTGAACGGAAATATATCGAAGAAGTCGGCAGTATGAATGTATTTTTCAAAATTAACGGCACCGTTATCACCCCTGCTCTGAACGGAAGCATTCTGGAAGGGGTTACCAGGAATTCAGTCATTCAGCTGCTGAAGCAATGGCATGTGCCAATTGAAGAACGAAAAATTTCCATGGAGGAAGTATACCAAGCCCATAAAAACGGCTCACTTGAAGAAGCATTCGGCGCCGGGACAGCTGCCGTCATTTCCCCAATCGGCGAGCTGGTACAAGCGGGCGACCACCTTGAAATCAACGACGGTAAAACCGGTGCCATTGCCAAACGACTTTACGACACCCTGACAGGAATCCAATATGGCAAAATTCAGGACCCATTCGGCTGGGTTGAAAAAATTGAAGACGTAAAGCAAACCAATCTGAAAGCGTCCGGATAAAAATAACCCCCGGTGCACCTATCGTGCCGGGGGTTTTAGCATGAACAAACCGATTTCCTTTATCTCGCAAATTTCACGAACAAATACACGATTGGTGTGTCAAGCAGTGCGATGCCAAGTTTAACTAAATATTGGGAAACAATCATCCCCACTAGCACACTGAACGGGACAGTCCCCCAAAAGGCAACGGCAATAAACACGGTTGTATCAACGAGCTGACTGGTCACCGTTGACAGATTGTTACGCAACCAAAGTTTTGACTCCCCGTGCCTTGCTTTCAGGCGATGAAAAATGCTCACATCCAGATTTTGGCTCACAACATATGAAATTAGACTCGCTAGCATTACCCGGAAACTTCCACCCAAAATAGCTGCAAATTCTGGCTGCATACCGAAATCAGGTGCAGCAGGCAATTCTATCGCAATAAAAATAAATAACAGTGCAATCACTTGTGTCAGAAACCCTGCCTGAACTGTTTTCCGGGCGGCATCCCTGCCATAGACTTCACCGATCACATCCGTGATCAAGTACGTCACGACATACACAATCACCGCTGCCGGCAGTACAATTTCCCCGAGACTGAACAGCTTGACACCCAATATATTGGATATTAATAACAATCCGACAAATAGTGCATTCAAATAAACAAACATTCAATCCTCTCCCCTCCCTTTCATCATTAAGGAAAGGATTCAAAGCCACCCTCTATTAACGATTATCAACTTTTTCCGGATACAGTGAATCTTCAATCAGCGGGCATTTTACCCGCTGATTGTTAGACGAACCAATCGGACATTTACTGGCAGTTTCCCTGCGCCTCATTAGATTTGTCCTCATAATTCAGGCGGGGGATTACTGCTAGTTATATGCGGGATACAGATCATGGTTCATCAGACGATGGGCTGCCATCTCCTCAAACCGTGTATCAGGCTTACCGTAATTGCAGTAAGGATCAATGGAAATACCACCGCGTGGTGTAAACTTTCCCCACACTTCAATATAACGCGGATCCATCAAATCTATTAAATCATTCATAATAATGTTCATGCTGTCCTCATGAAAATCACCATGGTTTCTGAAACTGAACAAATATAATTTTAACGATTTGCTCTCAACCATTTTACGTTCCGGTATATAGCTGATATAGACGATACCAAAGTCCGGCTGACCGGTTTTCGGACATAAAGTTGTAAATTCAGGGCAATTGAATTTGACAAAATAATCCCTGTCAGGATGCTTATTGTCAAATGTCTCGAGAACATCCGGTGTGTAATCAAACTGATAAGCTGTTCCCTGACTGCCCAGTTGCGATAAATCCTGCAAATCTTCATCTCGCCGACCTTCCATATTCAAACCTCCTCTGCCAAAAATTAGCCAATAAAAAAACCACGGCCTAAGGCACATGGTTTCACAATTCAATCATCTGTCCTTAGTTTTTTATAGAGGGTTTAAGCTAAGAACCTCTCCGATCATCAAGAACGGATATGCAATTATCCATTTCACTTGCACTATTATATAGCGTAACACAGCAGGCAGTCAATGAAATAAAATCAAAGAACTCATATCTCGCATGTACTTATCATGGTTAAAGCCAGCTTATCCGCTTCTCGATTATCTTTCCGGGTAACAAATGCATACCGCCGGGTCAATTCCCAGCTTTTCAAAGTGATTTTAAATCCAATCTGCCTATGATTCACGCCGTTTCTTCCTTATTCAACCAGTTTTTCCAGGGCGTCATCGATCATTTGACTGTTAGCGATTGGTCCGGTATATAGCCAGCTTGACTCCTGACCGTATTCATAAATATTACCTTTTTGTACGGCAGGGATATTTTCCCATATTGGATCTTCTAATACACTTGATCCATTATCACTATTCACCAAAATGATATGATCCGCTTTTAATTCTGCCAGTTTTTCAAGTGAGATTTCTGTCCAATTCGAATTTGTCGTTTCCGAGATCTCAGATACAACACTTGGAGCTGTCAAACCTAAATCATTATATAATAAGTCCCCACTGGATAGATTTTCACTTACAATGTAAAACGTATCTGCAATTAGCCATAACGCAGCAACGGATTCGTCACCAATAGCCCCTTGAATTTGCTCTTTTGCATCTTCTGCTTTCGCCTCGTACGATGCTAATACTTCCTCTACTTTGTCTTCATTATTAAAGACCTCAGAAATAATTCGTAATTCTTCGCGCCAGTCATTATTCTGCTCCGTTCCAACAACAAAAGTAGGCGCAATTTTATTATATTGATCATATTTATTATCTTCTACCATGCCTGCTGAATCCATTAATAACAAGTCCGGTTCAAATGAGGCAACTGCTTCATATGGTAATTCACTCGGGATCGTTGGGATATTCTCTAACTCATCCTGTAAATAATCCTGAATATCCTCTCCATCGCGAACAGACCATTGTGCAACTGGTGTAATGCCTAATGCGACTAAATAATCTTCGAGATAAGATGCAATCACTCGTTCAGGATTTGCTGGAATCGTCACCTCATGACCCATCGCATCTGTTAGTGTTCTTGTTTCTCCATCTTCTGCACCTGTATCGTCAGCATTTTGATCCTCTGCTGCTTCGCTATCATCAGAAGATTCTGCTGTATCTGTATCTTCATCATTGCCACACGCTGTAAACAGAAATAGAAAAGCAACAGCTAAACATATCAACAGACCTTTTCTATATGCCTTCATTTTTTATAATTTCCTCCTTAGACTATGTAGCACGATTCCCTCTCTAAATGATAACAATTTTCATTTTCAATTACAAAAATTATTCTTCAAACGAAAAATATTATTCACCATACTACCAATCTTTATTTTTTTCTCTTATACTAGAATGATAATAGTTCTCAATTTGTTAAGGAGTATGCAACAATGGCATTTGCTAAAAATAAAAAACGAACACCCACTCAATCAAGACCACTGATTGCTTCTTTCGTGATTATTGGCGGTTTCATCATACTTCTTCTTTCATTAGTGCTCTCCATTTTATATGGAGCAGCAGAAGTCGATTTGCCAACGATTTGGGATAGTCTTACACAATATGATTCAAATGAAACGGCGCATCAGATTATCCGCAATTTGCGTCTTCCGCGTGGATTAGCTGCTGCACTGATTGGAGCAGCACTTGCTGTATCCGGTGCGATTATGCAAGGTATGACCAGAAACGCCTTGGCATCACCCTCCATTATGGGAGTGACTGCTGGTGCCAGTTTTATGGTAGCTGTGGCAATGGCAATAACACCGCACGTTTCATCATTAGGCATGATGGTATGGGCATTTGCTGGTGCAGGATTAGGTGCTGGTATTGTCTTTGGTGTAGGATCTATTTCTAAAAGTGGTCTCACGCCTGTTAAATTAGCATTAGCTGGTACGGCTGTGACATCTATGTTAAGCGCACTTTCTTCAGGTATTGCTATTCATTTTAATATTGCAAAGGATATGAGCTTCTGGTACGCAGGTGGCGTGGCCAGTGTTCAATGGATACACGTCCAATTACTGGCACCAATCGTCATGATGGGTTTGATCATCGCGCTTTTATTATCAAAATCCATTATCGTTTTAAACTTAGGCGAAGATGTTGCAAAGGGACTTGGGCAGCAAACGGTCCTCCTAAAAATCATAGCAATAATGGTTGTACTCTTATTGACAGGAGCCGCTGTTGCTGTAGCAGGAACAATTGGATTTATCGGATTAGTTATTCCACACATCACACGTTTTCTTGTAGGTGTTAATTATCAATGGATCATTCCTGCTGCTGCTGTCTTAGGTGCTCTATTGCTTGTGCTGGCTGATACAGCTTCCCGCATGGTGAATCCTCCATTTGAAACACCAGTAGGTACCATGACGGCATTAGTTGGCGTGCCTTTTTTCCTCTATCTTGCCAGACGTGAAGGGAGAGAGTTGTAATGGTATCACAAAAAAGAAAAACCGGACTGCTGCTGACTGGACTCCTTTTTGCAATTATAATAACTCTATTAATCTCACTTAACATGGGCACAATGCGTATTGCCCCCTTAGATGTATGGAAAACGATAATTGGACAGGGCAGTGACCAGAATCAGCTTGTCTTATTTGACTTCCGCTTGCCTCGGATGATAATTGCGCTTTTAATTGGGGCAGGTATGGCGATATCAGGAGGTATTTTACAAGGGGTAACTCATAATGAACTAGCTGATCCTGGTATTTTAGGGATTAATAGCGGGGCAGGGTTTGCTGTTGTATTATTTATATACTTCACACAAGAAAACACATCCTCCCAAGTATTCATTCTTCCGTTAGCTGCACTTGCAGGAGCTATGACAGCCGCTATATTAATCTATGTGATCTCCTGGAAAAATGGCGTATCTCCCATACGGTTGATATTAGTAGGTATTGGTATTAATGCCGCTTTTTCAGCTTTAATTATTGTCTACCAATTGAAAATGGATCCCAATAATTTTACCCAGGCAACCGTCTGGCTTTCCGGTAATATCGCAGGAACAGATTGGACTTATACATTAGCTTTATTACCGTGGCTGCTTATTCTTCTTCCGATTACATTTTATAAAGCAGGGACATTAGACACCTTACACCTTGGTGATGAAATAGCCCAAGGTCTCGGAACACAGGTTGAGAAAGAACGATTATTATTGCTTTTTATTGCGGTAGCACTTGCCGGTGCAAGCGTAGCTGTAGGAGGAGCCATCGCTTTTCTCGGTCTCGTGATTCCTCACCTGGCACGGAAATTAGTTGGGGCAAATCATCGGCACATGCTCATTATTTCTGCTCTGTTAGGGGCACTACTGTTACTTGCTGCTGATACAATCGGCCGAAATATACTCGCACCTTCTGAAATACCTGTAGGTTTAATTGTCTCGCTAATAGGCGGAAGTTATTTTATCTATCTTTTAATGAAGTCTTAAAGATAGGTTAATGCGTTTATTTGTCATCCATACAATAGACTAGGGGATGAGCATCTATTATATGATAAGGCGAATGATTTTATCGGATTGAAATAGTAAGCACAAGGATCAATCGAGAAGGATCTTCTCTCACATTTCACTTGTGCTTGATATATCAATATTGTTCAAAGCTTGGGATGCCAGCCAGTCCGCTTCCCGATTATCTTTCCGGGGAACAAGTGCATACGCCGGGTCAATTCCTAGCTTTTTAAGATGATTTTCAATCCGATCGGCCCATTGATTCAATTCCGCTTCATAACACGGCCAGTTACCCCTTAACTGATTGATCACAACCTGGGAATCACCCTTCAAAGTGACCGCCAAATGGTGCACACCCAATAAATCCAATTCCTGAACAGCAAGATGAAGGGCTGCATACTCAGCTTCATTGTTCGTTTCAAGTTCCTCGGCCAGTGCATTTTTACGCAGGCGCCAGGACTTGCTGTTCTGCTCATAGTAAATCACACAGCCCAATCCGGATTTTTTCGTTGATCTGTCAAAGCCGCCATCAAAATAGACGATGACATCATGTGGCTCGGTCTGAATTTGTTCCAGTTGTTTCGTTAGTTCCTTCATCGTCCATTTCGTTTCATGTTTATCAATGAACGTGATATATTTTAAACGGCCTGTTTTTTCCAGATCCTCAGCCAGCAAAAGCGCTTTGGCTGCTGACATTTCCTCTGAGCTGAATGAGGTTTCAGTCCCTTTGGGTGTTGTATAAGATAACGCAATCCTGACATTCATTATCGTATCACCTTTGAATATGTTTGACTTCCTTCTGATCAGTGTCCCCATTATGTCAGCATAATATCATTGCAGGCTATTGAAACGCCAGCATTCAGCTGAATCCAAGCCCTGGTTTATTCGACAGTTCAGCTGTACGCCCACGCCATGTGATGGCTTTATCCGCAGCTTGTTCTTTCAGCCATAAAGCTGCATCAAGGTCATAATATGTGATGTTACGGTGTGCATAGGCAAGATGGGCAGCAGCGGTTATAGAAAAATTGGATTCCATCATACTGCCAATCATGCATTCAATGCCAGCACTTTGCGCCGTGTCAGCGATTTGTCTTGCCCTCCGAATACCACCGCTTTTCATCAGCTTAATATTCAACAGATCAACCGCTCCCATGCTGATCAGACGAAATGCATCAAACGGGGTAAAGACACTTTCATCTGCCATGATCGGTGTATCAACACGTTCACGGATGTATTTTAGACCTTCAAAGTCATGTGCCGGTACTGGCTGTTCGACTAATTCAACCCCCGCATTTTCCTCCAGGTAACGGATGATTTTGACTGCTTGTTTAGGCTTCCATCCCTGATTGGCATCCAACCTTAGCTGCACATCTGAACCAACAGCCTCACGAATCTTTTGTATCCGGCTGATATCAGTTTGTTCGTTGTTACCGACTTTTATTTTCAGCACATTAAATCCTTGCTTGACACGATGTCTGGCATCTGTTTGCATCACATCCGGCGCGTTAATGCTAATGGTCATATCTGTTTCAGGAAAATCTGAACCACCGCCGAGATACTGATGCAGAGGCAATTGGAACAATCGGCAATAGACATCATGCAAGGCAATATCAACCGCAGCCTTAGCACTCGTATTACCTGCGCAGCTTCTCTCGACCTTTGTCAAAATATCTTCCAATTCCTCGATATCCTGATTGAGAATCAATGATTTAATAGGTCCCTCAATAGCTGCCTGAATACTTGCGAGTGATTCACCGGTAATTTGCCAGGTGGATGCAGCCGAGCCAAAACCAGCCTCTCCATTTTCCAGTCGAATCATAACATCAATCACTTCAATTTCCGTTACTTCTCTCAAAGCCGTTTTAAATGTTTTTTCCAATGGCATGGAAGATCTTTGTGTCTGTAATTCAGTAATTTTCAAACCGTTTCCCCCTCCGACGACGTCAGTAACTAAACCTCAACATGCTGACATAACACTAACCAAACAGCATCCATCCCCGCCTTACTGCTATCTCCTTCATCGTCTCATCCGGGTTCACAACAACCGGGTGTTTGACAAATTGAAACAATGGAACATCACTTTCGCTGTCAGCATATGCCCAGGTTTCGTTCGCCTCAGCTTCAGTCAGATTGCCAAGCTGCTTCTGGCGATCGATCCATTCACGGACCTTGTTTACCTTTTCATCGCCGTTAATAACAGAACCGACTGTGCCTGTACAAATTCCATCTTCATCCACTTGCAATTCGGTACTGATAATATGGACATCCAATCCCATTTCTTTTGTGAACACTTTCAAAAACGGGCTAAGCGCACCGGACAAAACCATAATGTGATCACCCTGTCGTTCATGTTCACGAATTTTATGTATTAAGTCATAATGGGCATCCTGCTTGCCCATTTCCACCAATTTATAAAAAAAGTCATTCAATTCTGTATGTGTCATGCCTTTGAAAGATTTGGCAAATGTCTTGAAAAATTGCACCCTGAGTGCATTCTTACCTTTCGCGAGACCAGCAGCTGCCGCTTTAACAATGCCTGTGCCGACAACAGTCCATTGCTTCAGACCAAACGATTTATTCGCCACCTGAAACATCATGTTAAACGAATTGCCCTGATAAAGGGTTCCATCAAAGTCAACGGTCACAACGCCCATGTTATCACCTCTTCGCTTCATTGTAAGATAGTCTATATAGACAGTAAATTATATTTGACGATTAAACGAATCAATTGATCCACTGCACAATTTGAACAATTGATTGCGTGAATGTAGAAGTTATCGCGCAATTGAAGGACACCGTGGCGTAAAATCACATTATGTTGTGCAAATTGAAGGAAGCATCGCACGAAATCGTACACCTGCCGTACGAATTTTCAATACGCCCACTTCCAGCGCCCCACTTCACGACACTGTACATTAATTAATCATTTTCCCTATTACGCTTTGTCTTAACCCGCCATAATGCTAACGCGGAAACTACCGCAGCACCGGCAACAATTGGAGCTTTTTTCAATTTATTATCCTCTGTGTAGAGCGTATCTTTTACAATCAGATTCATATTTTGCGGCCGCTCTGCAAGACGCCGCATGAAATAACCAAACCAGTCATCGCCAAACGGAATATACGTGCAGAAATGATAGCCTTCATTTGTCAGCTTATGCTGCATATCATTCCGGAAACCATAAAGCATTTGAAATTCAAATTGATCGTTATCAATATGATATTCTTGAACAAACGCTTTCAATTCATCAATAATATAATGATCATGGGTTGCAATGGATGTGAACGTATCGCCCAACAGCCTTTGTTTTGCAAGTTTCAGAAAGTTACGGTCAATATCCTGTTTGTCAGTATAGGCAACCTCTTCGTTTTCTTTATAAGCACCTTTGACAAGTCTGATCCGCACATCTTTCAAGTCTGCCAAATCGTCTTCTGCGCGATATAGATACGACTGAATAACTGTCCCGACATTGTCATAGTCCTTACGGAGAACGTTGAGCACTTCCAATGTCTGTTCATAATGCGAGTAGTCTTCCATATCTATATTAACGAAAATATTATATTGTTTGGCGGTATCGAGAATGTCTTTCATGTTTTCAATACAATAGTTTTGATCGATATCCAGTCCAAGCTGGGTTAATTTAACCGATATGTGGCAATTGACATTTTCCTGATCAATCATATCGAGCAGCGTGATGATTTTATCCTTTGCCTGACCGGCTTCTGATTTATCTGAAACAAACTCACCCAGATTATCCAGAGTACAGCTGATCTCATACTGGTTTAATTCCTTAACCGCTTTCACAACACTTTGAACAGTTGTACCCGCAACAAATTTGTCTGCACCCAGAAAAAAGCCCCATTTTTTCGCCTGACTATTTAAAAATTGATTGTTTGATAGACCAATGAAAAAATCCCTTGTTAAATTCGTCATATTGAAAACTCCTTCGACTTCATTTAAACACCATGTATTCTATAAGCAGTATCAAATTACGCTAGTATAATTCTATTATACTACAAAACATACAGAAAAATAAAACATCAGTTTTTATCATTTGCAATGAATAGTGTGCATTAATCTATGAAGAATGATTACCACCGAGGATTCTGATAAAATTAAATTAAAAAGACAGAAGGAGAGTACACCCATGACCCTTAATCTGCGACTGCGTACGCTGGAAAAAGATGATTTATCATTTTTACACCACCTGTTCAATAATCCCGATGTGATGAATTACTGGTTCAGTGAAGCTTATATGTCCATGGAAAAACTGAAAGAAAACTATGACAAAAATCATGACAATCCACGAAATCGTGAATTCATTTTAACCAATGGCAACGAAAGCTTGGGATTTATCGGCCTGTTTGAGATTGAACAAAGGCACCGTAATGCAGAATTTGCCATTATCATCGATCCTAATCATCAGGGAAATGGCTATGCCAGCAAAGCTACTAAATTAGCGGTGAATTATGCTTTTTCAGTTCTTAATTTGCATAAGCTGTATTTAGTTGTCGATAAAGTGAACGAAAAGGCCAGTCACATATATGAAAAAGTCGGCTTCAAGGCTGAAGGAGAAATGATTGAACACTTCTTTATCAATGGAGAATATCATGATGGTGTTATGATGAGTCTTTTTCAACGGGACTATTGGGACTATTGGAAAATGCTGAAACAGTAACTCCGAAATAACAGCCTTGGGAGATGATCATCATTAGCATACAAAACAAGCAGCATAGCGTGGAAAAACATAGGGTCGAATAGACGTATGCCTGACAGTATGCATACCTGATTTTCTTATCGTGGTGCGCCTTTTTACTAAAACAGAAAATCAGCGGTGTCCTGCACCTTAGTAATTTCCCACCCGCATAAGGTCACCCTTTCAGAAAATGAAAAGCTGCCGGTCATATGGAACCAGCAGCTCCCACCCGTCATCTGCAATCGAATTCCAAAAATCGACAATCCCTCTAACGGTTCCGTTTATTCCGCTTATTATCCAAATTAAGAAACGCTCGATCTTCAGGCAACTCTACATCAGGATCAGGTTTTTGCTTAACAAACCTGTTTTTATTATTTTGTGTGTTCTTATCTTTATTTTGATTCTTATTTTCTTCTGACATTTGCTCCGCCCTCCTATTCTTGCCTGATTTATGTTTATTTTAACCGCTTTCCCTCACATTATGACAAAATCCGATGTGAGTCGACGGTATCACTCGTCGGACTTATTGACATTTTTAAAATATTCATATACCTTTTATACTATATCTGGCTTTACAAAGGAGGAATCATATGGCAGATTGGCTTGCGAACATAAGTGGTGAAATAAGCAGTTTCATTTGGGGCTTACCGCTAATCATCCTATTAGTTGGAACAGGTTTATACTTAACAGTACGGTTGGCGTTTTTCTCCTTTCGAATGCTGCCTTACGCGCTAAGAATCACCTTTAAAAAACATGATCAGGAATCTACAGGGGATATTTCCCACTTCCAGGCACTGATGACAGCCTTGGCAGCAACGGTTGGAACCGGTAACGTTGTTGGAGTGGCGACGGCTGTTGTAGCCGGGGGGCCCGGTGCAGTATTTTGGATGTGGATTACAGCACTTGTCGGGATGGCGACAAAGTATTCCGAGGGGGTTCTCGGTGTCAAATACCGGCAAAAAAATGCCAAAGGTGAAATGTCCGGGGGGCCAATGTACTATATTGAAAAGGGCCTGGGACAGAAATGGCTGGCCATGCTGTTTGCTGTTTTTGCTGTTTTTGCAGCTATTTTCGGGATTGGCAATATGATCCAGGCGAATGCTGCGTCAGACGTCGCCAATGATGTGTTTAATATTCCGCTCTGGGTGACTGGTCTGGTATTCGCTGTTCTCGTTGGACTGGTTATTATCGGCGGTGTCAAAAGTATCGGACGAACGGCCAGTATTATCGTTCCTGTCATGGTCGTTTTTTATCTGATTGCTGGTTTTATCATTATTTTTCTGAATATCGATGCAGTACCGGAAGCTTTCGGATTAATTTTCAGGGATGCATTTACTGGACAGGCCGTTGCTGGCGGTGCAATCGGAACCGTTATCCAAATGGGGGTTGCGCGCGGGCTGTTTTCGAACGAGGCAGGTTTGGGTACAGGCGGCATTGCTGCTGCGGCTGCCCGCACAGACGTACCTGCTCGTCAGGCACTCATTTCCATGACACAAGTATTTATCGATACCATTATCGTTTGTACGGTTACAGGTCTTACCCTTACAATGGCGAATTTATACGCAACCGGTACGGAAGGTGCTGCACTCACAGCTCAGTCATTTGAAGCACTGCTGCCCGGATATGGAGATGTAATCGTCGCTGTGACACTATTATCCTTTATCTTTTCGACTATTTTGGGCTGGGCCTACTTCGGGGAAAAATGTTTTACATACCTGGTTGGTGACAACTTAACCATGCTGTATCGGGTTATCTTTGTACTGGCGATCATACCTGGAGCAACCCTGTCACTGGAAACGGTATGGAATCTAGGAGATATTTTCAATGGCTTAATGGCCATACCGAACTTAATCGGTCTGTTATTCCTGTCAGGTGTTATTGTCAAGGAAACGAAGCGATTTAATGAATTACGCGCCACCGAAAAGAAAAAGACGGCCTAGAATAAAAGAAAGTGCCCCGTTCATAAGTGGAGTGGGGCGCTTTTTACGCAGATCCAATCAAACCATGCCTGTTAACCCTTATCTCCTTCCAGCTTGCTCAAAAGACGTCATTCAAACCTCATCAAGCATGCTGCACCTTCACAATCAAAAAAATCAAGCACATGTTGGTATGACTTTTATCATACGTTATAATCAACCTTCGTAAAGCTTTATCATTGAAAATGATGATTTTTTAGAGAGGAGTATGAAAATGAGTGAAAATCAGGAAAACAGCGAAAGAAAACCAACCATTGTAGAAGTCATTATATTACTCGTTTTATTCCTGGCTATTGCTTTTTCGTTTACTGGCATTTTTGATCTTTCTATTCAATTAGCTTTATTTATCGCTTTATTTTTGGTCATTATTTTGGGATTAAGGCTAGGATACCAATACAATGATTTGCAGGAAGCGCTTAAAAATGGGATATTCAATGGTCTGGAAGCAGTGCTGATTCTCATTGCTGTTGGTGCATTGATTGGCACGTGGATTGCAGGCGGTATTGTACCTAGCATCATTTATTACGGATTGGAGTTTATTCATCCCAGTATATTTTTATTAGCCACAGTCATACTCTGTGCCATTACATCTTTGGCAACAGGAACTTCCTGGGGAACAGCGGGCACAGCAGGTATCGCTATGGTTGGTGTTGGTGAAGGGCTTGGCATTCCTTTGCCAATGGTGGTGGGTGCCGTATTATCAGGTGCTTATTTTGGAGACAAACTATCACCGTTATCTGACAGCACAGTGTTGACGGCTTCGATCACTAAAGTTAATATTGTTGAGCATATCAAATCTTTACTTTACGTAAGTGTTCCGGCTTTAATCATCAGCGGAACCGCCTTTACGATTGCAGGTTTTACATATACAGCAAATAATGTGGACTTAAGCAGGGTAGATTCCATTATGACGGCTATCGACGGTATATTTAATATCAACTGGATAATGCTGATGCCTGCTCTCGCAGTCATTTTATTATTGGCCATGAAAAAACCAGCTGTACCGACAATTGCTTTCGGGGCTTTGCTCGGAGCCGTCTGGGCTGCTGTTTTTCAGAATATGGACTTCATATCAGCCTTGAATACTGCTTATGACGGGTTTAGTCTGCAATCCGGAAATGAATTTATGGATGAGCTGTTGAACCGTGGCGGCATTACCGGAATGGTTGGATCAGTCATGGTCATTATTCTCGGACTCGGATTCGGCGGTTTATTAAACTATATTGGCGCATTGCAGGTCCTCGTTGAATCCTTTACAAATTTCATTAAAAATACCGGGCGTTTATCCGTTTCAACACTGATGACAGGATTTTTATCCAACATCTTTGGGTGTGCCATGTATGTGTCGTTAATCTTAACACCAAAGATTATGGAAAAAAACTACGATCGATTAAAAGTTGACAGACGAATTCTTTCCCGGAATACCGAAGTTGGCGGCACGTTAACGTCAGGGATGGTACCATGGTCAGACAATGGTATATTCATGGCTGCTATGTTCGGGGTTCCCGTACTGCAATATTTGCCGTATATGTGGCTAAATTTTGCTGCGATTATCCTTGTGATTATTTATGGCTATACCAATAAATTTATTTGGTATACTGAACAAGATTCGGAAAGTACCCAAACAACATAGGCAGAAACAAAACAGGTTGGCATAAGAAGCGTCTCGATGAATAAAGAGCGGGCGCTTTTATTTTGTCGTGATTGATTCGATAATCCCTTTATATGCTACTGTCAGGTGTTGCGTAAAAGCGGAATCGCGCGGTGTGATATGAAGCCCGCGCGATTCAATAAGGTCATCGCGCGAAATCGTGACAATGCCGTGCGAATTAGGTTGTTCCATCGCGCAATCGACTTATCCTATATCACACATGCCTAAAACTTTCTTCCCTGCATCACAAAGGTTACAATAGCTGATGAAAGGAGCACAGCTATGACACAATACAATCAGCTGCCTGAGACGATCAGGCAATTAATCGATAATAGCCGCAGCCATATAAGCAGCAATGGATTCAATGATTTAATCCGGAATGGCGGATATGTGCCGCCTGACCAAGACCTGCTGACCGATGCAATCACTGCCTTAAGCATGGGGAAAAATGTTCTTCTGAAAGGTCCGACTGGCTCGGGAAAAACACGATTTGCCGAAACACTTTCTAACTTGTTTAACCAGCCGATGTTCAATGTAAATTGTTCGGTTGATCTGGATGCGGAAAGCTTAATGGGGTTTAAAACAATTGCATATGAAGGTGACAAACAGATGATCGAATTTGTGCCAGGTCCTGTCACCAATTCGATGAAACACGGAACTTTCCTTTACATCGATGAAATCAATATGGCCAAGCCGGAAACCCTTCCGCTCATCAACGGGGTGCTCGATTATCGCCGGACCATCACAAACCCATTCACCGAAGAAATCATCACCGCCAAAGAAGGGTTTGGTGTGGTGGCTGCCATCAATGAAGGCTATGTTGGCACAGTTCCCCTGAACGAAGCGTTGAAAAACCGCTTCATTGTCATTGACATCCCATATTTGGAAGGTGAGCAGCTGAAAAAGCTGATTCAGGATAACAGCTTGCTGGATCATGAACACACAATTGATCTGTTTGTCCGTCTGTCGAATGATCTGATTCAAGCTGTCCAACAAGGAAAACTCTCGGAAGATGCCGCATCCATCCGTGCATTGCTTGATGCTTGTGACTTAAGCAAAACGATCCCGCCAAAACGGGCCATTCGCCGTGCAATTGCTGATAAGCTGGACGAAAGCAACGAAAAAGATTTAGTGCTCACCATGGCAGAAACGTTATTCGGATGAAACAATGCCATGATAAAGACCTTTTAAAATAAATGAGATTCAATTAGGAGAATAAACATGTTTCGTTTCCGAGAAACCAATATCGACACCCGCCTTTTCCTGCAGCTACAGGACTTTGCCGCTGTTTTATCGGGAATCTCTGATTTAAAATTCGAGTATGCCTATGGATCAGTCATTGATATAAAAAACAACCGTATAACAGCCAGCGCCAATTGGGGGATTGGTAACACCAGAGCGAGGGATGCGGGATTCAAAACCGACATCTTGCTTAGAACGATTGGAACGCTCCATCATTCCAACGTCCACACGATGCAAGCATTTATGGAGCACATCTCCAAATCGGCACTCCCAAAATTCGCTGGTCAGCTATTCACACTGTTTGAAAATATCCGGCTGGAAGAAATCGTTAAAAGGGAACGGCCTGGTACAGCAAATTTATTCGCCATTCGACGGGATTATCTCAGACAATATTTTACGCAGCAGCTGGAGGCAAACGTTACGAGAAGCCTCTCCCTTGATGAGTTATACTGCCTGATTTATCTGTTGATCCAAGCCGATTCACCTGACCCTTCCTTCTCCACGGCAAATAACCGGCAGACAGATCAGCTGAATGGGTTGAAACCAGTTCTTTTCGAGCTTTTTGAAGCAGACAGCACAGTGGATGTGACAAAAATCTTAGAACGAATCGTCTTGCGGCTGGAAAACCATTATTCAGACATGACCCATGATTATGTCATATTTCCAATAAGCGATCTTGCCAACTATACAGAACAAAGTGTATTTGATGAGATCACTCGTACCGACCCGCTGGCCAACGACAGCCTGGAAGAAGATGTAAGCAAAGAAAATAGCGACACATTTGAACAGAATTTTCCCACATGGCATGGAGAAAATGAAAATGCTGGCAGAAAGCAGAATTTCCTGCAGTTTGAGCTCGAACAGGGAACCAGATCAAGCCTGATGGGAGAAGGCACACGGGAAACGGAAGAAGGCGATCAAGCTCTTGTATCAATCCAGGGCGCCTCCGGGAAAAGTGAGCAAAACAACTATTCCGACATGGAAGCCATGAACAAACAGCAAGACAGTCAAAATAAGGAATCTGCAGGCGGCGCTTATGGCCGGGAAAATCAATACGCTGTTAAAGTAATCAAAAACGCCGAAACACCGACCGATTCTGATAAGGCACAATACTTGCAATATACTGAAGAAATTGCTCCGTTACAGCGAAGATTATCCAAAACGATTGACAAGATGCTGGAACATAAGCGGCAAACACCTCGCCGCAATCTGACTGCAGGCCGTCTGTCGAAAAAATTAATCAGTGCTGTGACGGAGGAATACCCTCGGATTTTTTATAAAAAAAATGAAGCATCCAATGAGATGGACGCTGCCTTCACGCTGCTTGTGGATTGCTCCGCCTCAATGCTGAACAAGATGGAAGAAACCAAAAAAGGGATTGTCCTATTTCATGAAGTGCTAAAAAACTTAAACATTCCCCATTCCATCATCGGGTTTTGGGAAGATGCAACGGCAGTAAAAGACCAGTACAAACCTAATTATTTCCATGTCATTCATTCGTTCAGCGATTCACTGTATCAACATCATGGAGCAAAGATCATGCAGCTGGAAGCACAGGAAGACAACCGGGACGGTTTCAGTATCCGTGTCGCCACGGAAGAACTGGTAGCAAGGAGCGAGAAGAACAGATTTTTGCTCGTTTTCTCTGACGGGGAGCCAGCCGCATCTAATTACCATGAAAATGGTATCATTGATACGAACCTGGCCGTTTCTGAAGCCCGCAAAAAAGGTATCGACGTCATCGGCATGTTTCTTGCGGAAGATGAGATCAGTGAACAGGAAGACAACCTGATGCACAATATCTATGGCAGAGAACGCATCATGATTCCATCTGTCGGCCAACTGCCTGAACATTTTGCCCCGCTCCTGAAGAGACTGTTGTTGAAAGCAATGTAAAAGGACAGGGGCTGACATCCATTCCCCCTGTCCCTTTCAGCATCCTTTGCTTGTACAGGCCTATTTCAGTTTCATGGTATCTGCTATGATTTTAGGAAGTTCAGTATTATTATGGAATCCGGTAAATTGATTCGCTTGCGGACCATATGCATAAACCGGGATATCTGCACCTGTGTGATTGGTACTTGTCCAGCCGACCGATGCCCTGTCACTTACAATAGTATTAATCGCTGATGCAGCATCATCTGACTCCCGAATGGTTTGAACTTCCCCTTCCGTTAATTCAATATTGGCATATGATTGAACCACATTTCTGACATTCGATCGGTCATCATTCAGCTCAGATGCCATGTATTCACCGGTAGTCGTTACATTTTGCAGGATGTCCGCATTTAATTCCATTGATCCGTTTGCTCCTGTTGTCATGCCGCCTGTATCATGGTCACCCGCAACAACAACCAAAGTCTTTCCATCTTTATTTGCAAAATTAATGGCTTCCTCAACAGCTGCTTCAAAAGCGGCCACATCTGACATAGCCCATGCAGCATCATTGTCATGTCCTGCCCAATCAATCTGACTGCCCTCTACAACGAGGAAGAAACCATCCTTATCCTCTTCTAAAACATCAATAGCCGATTCGGTCATCTCAGCCAGGCTTGGTTCTTCAGTATTGACGCGATGCAGCTCAGGTGAAAGGGCTTCATCAGCAAACAATCCCAGCAATCCTTCCTCATCTTCAACGTTAACATCTGTTTCGTCGATCAATTGCTCACGATTCTCCACAAATCTAAGTCCTTGCTCTTTAGCCTGTTCAATAAGATTAGCTTCTTCCTGATTACCATTTTCAGATTTTGGCAGGAAGTTATTTTTTCCGCCTCCCAGCAAAACATCCACTTCGCTCTCCACAAGTTGCCTGGCAATCTCAGTTTCATTATTGCGATCATTCACATGTGCAGCAAATGAAGCCGGTGTTGCATGGGTGATTGTAGATGTCGCAACCAGCCCGGATGCTCTTCCTTCTTCTTCGGAGGCTTCAAGAATTGTTTTCAGTTCATTGCCTTTAGGGTCAAGGCCAATAACACCATTGTTCGTTTTGTATCCGGTTGCCATTGCAGTACCGGCAGCTGCAGAGTCGGTTATGTCAGAGCCAGCTGCGTGAGTCGTAAACATGCCCTTCAAATGTTGATCCCAAATAGCCTCTTCCCCTTTGTATGCCCGGTAGTTGGCAGCATAGTTGGAACTGAACCCATCCGGTATCATATAAATCACGTTTTCCACCTTTTTATGACTGCTGCCACTTCCCATGCCAACACTATTTCCTTTATCTCCCTTGTTATGCTTGGAAGCATCTGCCACTGCTATACCCAAACCAGCAAATACAATACCAATACACAGAACACCCCATACGAGCTTTCTGAACAATCTAATCCCTCCTTTGGATTTTCTGGTACAAGCATAACAGAATATTATTTTACTAGATTTAAAAGCAAGTAAAGATCCAGTAAAATTTCAGCAGACGATGGAACCATGACTTTTTTCATGTGTATTGATTAGACTCTCACTGGCAAACAGGTTCATCTCTACATATTTGAGCACTGGTCGCATATTTAAATTCAGTTGTCCTCGAAAGACATACAGTCATCCTGTATGACGTTTCTCCTTTCGCTTCCAAATGATATGTTCCAAAGCACCAGTTCCAATAAACACGCCGCACAATATCAGGATAAAACCAATGGCATGGTTCAACGTAATGGTTTCATTTAAAAATATTGAGGATCCGATGACGGCAAACAGGGTATTCAAATTGATAAAAATAGCCGATTCAGCCGGTCCTACCTTTTTAATAGCGTAATTATAAGTCATATGACCAAACGCGGTTGCCAGCACAGCACTGAACAAAAAGACAAAGCCGAGCTGCCAATCAATCAAGCGAGTGATTTCACTGATCCCCGAGCCAAACGTCTGGCTCAGCAAAAAGATAAATACCGACCCAAGTATAAGCATATAACCGGTTGCCAGCCTTGGATCAAATGTCGGTTTCAGTTTACTGATCAATACAAAACTGAACCCCTGTACAGCAACCCCTAAGAATACAATGAGATCACCCATTGAAACACCTGTCAGCTCACCGGTTCCAGTCAATGTCGTGACAACCACTCCAACAAATCCTAAAATAAATCCAATGACCCTCAGCCACGTCATGCGTTGTCGCAAAATGACAAATGCCATCATAACAGTGATAAGCGGATTCATTCCTAAAATTAACGATCCATTAATACCTGTCGTCCCTTCCAGGCCAACTGCAACAAACGAATGATGCAAAATGACATTAAAAATGGCTATGTAAAAAATGACAAGCCACTCATGTTTATAAGGGAGCCTGAATATCCCCATCAAAGCGCAAATCACTAAAACCGCAACCCCTGCTGTCATCACACGAAACGCCGTTAATAGCATCGGATCGATCGCATCCACCAGTACTTTGATCGCCGATACATTGAGCCCCCACATGAGCATGACCAATAACAAAAGACTATAAATTTTAACCATAAATCTATTCACCTAGTTTCTAACAAGCACTATATTTTAATATGGTATCAGGACAAGATTCATTTTTCTTCTCTGCAGGCTTGAAAATACTTTAAAAATACTAGCTCGTATACTATATTTCCTGTTACCTTGAAATCATGCTATACTGGTATTGTATATTTTTGATTTTGAGGAGGAAACAAATGGCTAAACGGCTATTTCTTTTTTTACTGACTAACATTCTAGTTTTAACAACAATCGTCATCGTCTGGTCTTTCATTGTAACATATACAGGCATTAGCGGTTCATTTACAAATAGAAGTGACGGATTAGAAGGCATCAATTATGGCTCATTAATGATATTCAGTTTACTTGTCGGCTTCATAGGCTCTTTTTTCTCACTGGCGATCTCACGCTGGGTAGCCAAGAAGATGATGAAAGTGAAAGTACTGGATCCGAATGGTTCGTTGTCTGCAAATGAACGCGTTGTTGTGGAAAAGGTCCACCGTTTGTCCCGTGCAGCAGGCCTGATGTATATGCCGGAAGTTGGCATCTATCAATCTCGTGAGGTAAATGCATTTGCGACAGGTCCAACCAAAAAACGATCACTCGTTGCCGTATCACAGGGGTTAGTAGATGAAATGGATGATGATGCAATTGAAGGTGTCATTGCCCATGAAATCGCCCACGTAGCAAATGGTGATATGGTTACCATGACACTGTTGCAAGGTATCGTCAACACATTTGTTGTCTTTTTATCAAGGATTGCAGCCATTCTTGTATCACGCCTGGTACGTGCCGAACTGCAGACCGTCGTCCGTTTTGCCGCGATTATTATTTTCCAGATACTTTTCTCGATACTTGGAAGCCTTGTTGTCAGTGCCTATTCACGGCATCGGGAATACCGGGCGGATTATGGCGGAGCAGACTTAGCTGGACGCGACAAAATGTCACATGCGCTGCGTTCACTAAAACGTCATACAGGAGTTGCCCAGATAAATAATCGAACCGACGACTCAGCTATTCAAACAATGAAAATTAATGGAAAACGTGGGATGGTATCGCTCTTTTCGTCCCACCCCGCTATTGATGATCGAATTGCGCGTTTAGAGCAGCGTTAACGATTTAATGACATCATTATTTTAATAAGGGGACGCAATCGTTTGTTTAATATGAAAAATTCGCCACGAGGCCTTTGATGCCCGTGGCGTTTTTTAAGAACGACTATAACCAGCAGTTCTGAGATTGATTAGCTGCTCTTTACAAAACGACTGACGCAAGTCTTGAATCCGCCCCCGCACAATCAATTCCAATTTGTTATTTATTTTTGTCAGATTGCTGATTTCTCCGTTTAACTTCTTCCACGTCGGTATCACTATAAATATTCGTACCACGACCGCCTGTTGTCTTGGCAATGAATTCTTTTGCTTCATTATAAGAAAGCCCTGATCGCCTGCTTTGTTCTCTTATTGCCGCTTTGTCGGCTCCTGTAATATCATTATGATTGTTCATTTAAAAAACCTCCATTGCGCTTTTCTGTTATTTTGCGCAAGTGGAGGGTTTTTAATGATTGCCAGTAAACAATTTCGCTACAAAAATCCGATTACTGTTTCGCGAAGCTGCTTGGTTATATTCACGGTTTTATGCTTCGTTTAAAACACTGATCGGATTGAACACTTCATAATGTCTACTTTCACCCGGGACACCCCAATCCTTAAGAGAACAGTCAATAGCTTTCATGAATGGAGCCGGACCACAGCAGAAAAATTCCGCCTCTTTGCCGCATGTCAGAATTGACTGCAGCCATGGAAGATCAACATAACCTTCCTTATCATAATTTTGGTTTATCCTATCCGTTTCACTCGGTCGGTCATAACAGACAAGCGAGATGATATTCGGATGCTCGGCGGCGATCTGTTGAACATGTTCTTTCATGGCATGGGTTAAGCTGTTTTGCGTTGCATGAATGAATGTAACCTGGCGATGGGGCGTTTTTTCAGCAATCGTATCCAGCATCCCAACAAGTGGAGTCAATCCGATCCCGCCAGATAGCAATACAAGCGGCTCATCTTCACTCGTAATGGTAAAATCGCCTGCAGGAGCGGAGAATGACAAGATATCCCCTTCTGTTACCTGATCATGCAAATAATTGGAAACGATGCCATCAGGCTGATCGCCATTGCCTTTTTCCCGCTTAACACTTATTTTGTAATTATCTTTGCCGGGCAGTCCGCACAGACTGTATTGACGCATATGCGTATAAGGCTCGCCTGCGATGTCTGCTTTAAGTGTCAAATATTGCCCCGCCTTATACGAAGCGATGGGCTGAGCGTCTTCAGGTTTCAGACAAAATGTAACGATATCAGGTGTTTCTTGGATTTTTGTTTCAACAATAAAATTCCGAAACCCTTGCCAGCCGCCTTTCCGCTGTTCTATTTCCTCGTACTTTTTCTGTTCCAATTCAATAAAAATATTGGCAATATAGTCATAAGCCGCACGCCATGCATCGATGATCTCATCGGCAGCCTGGTCACCGAGCACATCCTTGATTGCCTGAATCAGTGCCTCGCCGGCGATCGGGTATTGCTCAGGCTGGACACCGAGAGATACATGCTTTTCGGCAATTCGGTCAACAAGCTGATGAATATTTTCCAAACGATCTATGTTCTCTCCTGCCGCGTAAACAGAGTAGACCAACGCTTCCTGCTGTAAACCTCTCTCTTGATTCGTCTGGTTAAATATGTGGCGGAGTTCAGGGGCTTTAGCAAACAAACGTTCATAAAAATGTTTACCAATGTCCGTGCTGTGCTCCTTCAAAAAAGGGGCACTCGATTTCACAATGGTCAGTTTTTCAGTATCAAGACTCAATTCGATCCCTCCAGATAAGTTGATGTTTTGTGTTCACAGAGGGTTAACCCTATATACATCATGTTAATCGTGTGATGCTGGTCACAATGTGATGCAAATCACACCTAGCTGTGACAGTTGTGTGAAAGTTATCACGGGCGATTAGTAGCTTCGTCTCTCCGGAGGCTGTGACATAAGTGACAAATAACGGATCTTCAATTCAAGTCATGAAAATAAAATACGCATGAAATCAAGATTTTTAAATCAGGTTTCATGCGTTTGATTCAATTTAAATGCGTTTAATCCCGGCCTCTGCTGCACTTAGGTAGTTTTAAAATTAAGTTTAATCTTATATACGCTTTTGTTTTTCACGTTTAAAAGCTTGTCTATAATACCCTAAGCTTTATTATAATCGAACGATTCCTTAGAGGGTTTTGCCCAAATTAAATAGATGATATCCGACCAATAACTTTCAATATATTCTACCTGAAGATTAGATTTTTCAATGATCTTATTGATGTTTCTGTTACAATGACATCCAGATATTTTAGTATGCAGTGGATCAATCACATTTTGGGCAAAGGAAAGCAATATATTTGAGCTCAAACCATGTTCCATTAATAATATAATCCCATCCTGATGGCACCAATTATTAAATTTACTTAATGCTGCAATTGGATCGGGATAACTGCAAAGCGAAAGGGTTGATACGATGCAATCAAAAGAGTTGTGTTCTAAAACCAGCTCATTAATATCTGCTTGTATAAATTCCGCCTTCACTTGAAAATGCGATGCTGTTCTTTTGGCACTCTTAATCATTTCGGAACTAAAATCAACGCCTGTAATCTCAATATTATTCCTATTATAGTAAGGAAAGTTCGCACCAGCTCCAACGCCCACTTCTAAGACTTTTCCGTATGCGTTTTTTATCAATTTATTTCTCCATCCAGCAAGCTTTTGATTAGAACGATGATTTTCATATATTTTTACCTGTTTATCATATTTTTTGATTAGCTTTTCTTTTTTCATTTAGTCACCTCCTAAAGGACTGATTTAGACTGGAAATAAGCTTTTTTGTTCATTGGGGATGCATAAAGATTGAATAAGAATATGGAGCACCGTAATCCCCTTACTAGATAATTTGCCATGAATATACGCTGATTCAATCAATTTGCTACGTTAAGTCAAAACGACACATTTCCATACTAACATTATATCCTGAATAAATGGTTGAATTTTCAAACCAAAAACGTTGATCATTTTATCGAATGTCTTGTTGAACCCACCCCTTCCCCTGTTAACTTAATACTGTCCTATCATCAAAAATAGTTCCAAATAATTAGCGTCAAGCATCTGGAAAATAGACTGCTGATAAAGGAAATACTTTTGGAACCCCCAGGTTTTCGTATTAATTTAGGGTGTAATTGATGATAAAAGGAACTAAGTATTCTTGAAAAAGCATTATGAATTGTGATTAACGTCAATCCATAATGCTTTTTTCATTTTCATAACCCGTATTCACATGTTTATTCATAAGCTCTAACAAAGGCCTTTCCTTTCAACCACACGCCAACAGCTATAGCCATACCAATCACTCCAGCGGCAAACAAAATTAATTGGATATCCATTCCTGCTGAAGACAGCGCACTGACAACACCATATGCAATCGGATCAAAGCCATTCATAGCCAAGAAAATAATACTCATCACACGTCCCATGATTCGATTCTCAGTATTTTCCTGAGCCGCTGTAAAAAAAGGTACAAACACAAATGCAATGGAAAATCCGATTAAGAATAAGATGGCTGTCAGGATCGTTAAATTTGCAGCAAGGCTAAAGATAATTAATGAAATTAATGAAGCGACAAGCCCCATTAACGATGTGAACCCTTTACGCTTCACTTTGACAAAACTCATAACCACGGTACCGATTACCATGCCAACTCCTAAGCTGACCTCCATAAAACTTAAATTAATAGGAGTCCCACCAAGAAGATCAACTAACAATGGCATTGCAATTTGCAGTCCACCAAAAACAAAAAAGTTTAACGTAATCAATACAAGAATCCCGATTAATAAAAAACGGGAAGATTTCATATAAGCAATACCTTCACGTAAGTCTTCCAGCGTGCTCTGATCGCCATTACGCTCAACTGGGCCCTCCTTAATAAAAGGTGGGAAAACGACCACTGCAGATAGCAGAACCAACATGGTTGCAGCCAAATAACTTGTCGCTATATCACTTGTTTCCATGATAACTCCCGCAAGAATTGGGCCGATAATAAAAGATATTTGATCAACACCTTGAAAATAGGCGTTTGCTTGTTGTAGTTGCGATTTTTCCACTACTTTTGGTATCAAAGAAGAGCTGGCAGGCCCCAAAAATGCATCCAGCATACCAAATACGCCTACCGTAACAAATAATAAAGCTAATGTCATGGTGTCACTTGCCACAAGCCAATAAATACAAAACAGAACCAATGCCTGAACCAAGTTAGTGCCAAACATAATGGTCGTTTTTTTGTACTTATCTGCCAAAACACCACCAAAAGTGATCAATATTAAACGTGGAAC
The DNA here is from genome assembly GCF_900112045.1 of Lentibacillus halodurans. Taxonomy (GTDB): domain Bacteria; phylum Bacillota; class Bacilli; order Bacillales; family Amphibacillaceae; genus Lentibacillus; species Lentibacillus halodurans. Next base: position 98,823 of record NZ_FOJW01000007.1, on the reverse strand, counting down.
CGTTGCAGTAATTAAAGCAATTCCCAAGACACCAGGTGAATTTAGTACGTTAATGATATACCAGGAAGTCGTTGTCAAAAACATACTAAAGCCAACAATCGCAAAAATACCTGCAACTAACAGTAACATATATGTTCGATTACGAAAGATAGATTGTTTCATCATTTTGCTCCTTTTTCCTTTCATTTCAGTGTACACTGATTTATCTTATGGTATATAGTCAAGCGTGGAGCGATCCAAAATAGCGAAAAAGAATATAAAATATTTCACAACTGGCGAATTTGCAAAGCTATGTAAAGTAAATAAACAGACTCCTTTTTACTACGATCAAGTCGGGCCTTTAAATTTAAGAATGAAAAAGGCTATCGCTATTACTCGATTCATCAATTAGAGCTTTTTATGGTGATTGATTTGTTAAAGGATCTTGGTATGTCATTACATAATATTCGCCATTATGTAGTAAATAAGTCACCTGAAAAATATTTATCGATCATGCATCATCAGAAAGAAAAGATTGTGTAACAGCGTATGGCGATTGAAATGAAGGAGCGAATGATCATGCACAAATTGAATTAATGAATAAAGCAGTCGATCTGGATTTCGATCAAATCACACTAAAAAGTTACCAAAACAATCCTTTTATTTAAATAAAAATATCGAGAATATTTCAGATGGTGAATTTTTTAAGGTATTAGTAGATTTTATCGATGAATTGTACGAATCACAATTAGATACAGACTATCATATAGGCAATTTAACGAAACGAGAGCAAATACAAAAAGGGGAATTCACAAATTATAGCCACTTGTACATGCTGCAGCCAAACTCTAATAAAGGTTATCCCTATTTTAAAACGGAGGAAGGTTACTTTCTAATTGGACACCATAAAGGAGATGAGAAAACTTCACATAGTACTTATAAACGACTTTTTGCAGAAATGGCGCAATTACAAGTAAGCCTTGGAGATTATATTTTGGAATAATTTGTTTATGACACGTTGTACAAAACAGTGAGGAACAATACATCATTAAAATTATGATTCATGTCTATCCTCAGAAAAGCAAAGAATACCCGTTCAGCAACGTATGACCTGGACTGAGCTGCAAGATATAAAGGAAACGCAATGAGTTGTTAAGCAAATTGATATTGACTTATCGTACGGAGCCGAGGGAAGTCTCACGAATCGCCGGACGCTCGGATCTGAACATCTCAGTTTATATTTTCTATACTTACAAACGAGGCTGGAACACAGTTAAAACGTTCCACGCTAAAGACGAACGATGACAGGGCAGGAAGTGCAGCATTTGACTTTTTCAACAGTCACATCCATATTCATCGTTGTTAACGACTGCGAAAGCGTGACAATTTGTCTTGGTGCAGCCTTCCTTCCATTCTGATGTTAGTTGCGTGCGATCATTCACTCCGGCAGCATACTGCGCTTTCCCTGGGCACGGCCTCAGCCTCCTTGGAAAGCAAAGACCTCTTTCCTGCGGGGGCTTCGGCTCGTGCTGTTCCCATAGGAGTCTCCGTATGCTGCTTCCGCTCATGTTGGGGTGCTGATGGTTGAAAGAAAAGAACTTATAGAACAATATTCATTGAACTTGCTGTCACCTTATGAGAACACTATTCTAAACCGCGGAAAAATGCAACACGCCTGGGGGAACAGCGCGAGCCGAAGATCCACTTTGCCAAGTAGTTTTCCTGGCAAAGTTAGCTGAGGTCGTGCCAAGGAAAGGGCGTATTTTTCCGCAACGATAATCATGCATTCACCAACAAAAGCATAGAAGCAAGCAAATCTAAGACCAAGTTACTTCTCCGTTGATGGATCATGCGCAACCAATGTTCAAACATCCCTCAAAAGATAAATCCGAACTGTTCCCATCATAGTGGAATCATCGTACGGATTTATCTTTGGCTAATATCCTTTTGTCCCAGCCTCTCTGTCTTTACTTCTAGTTAAAGTCTATTATGTTTCATCAGACGTATTTCCGAAATGCCGACGTCTGTAAAGGAGAATCATCCCACCAGCTGCAAGCAACATACTACCAATGAGCAAGAACGTAAACATGTTTGTTGCTGTATCCGGTAATGTTGCACCATCTCCGGAACGGTCACCTGGTATCATGCCATGGCCGCTCGGGTCATCATCTTCTCCAGGCAGCATTCCATCCTGATTGGAACCGGAATCATCTCCACTCCCGTTATTGCCGTTGTCATCACCCGGGTCCTCGTTTTCACCAGGATCTTCCGGATTGTTCGGGAGCCCTGTAAAATCTTCACCCTTCAGATCAACAATCCGTCCTTCTCGTTCAGGGTCTACAATGCCATCCAGATACTCTTCCTCGACCATATATTCAACCAACTGTCCCCAGTCGCTTTCACCAATATCTTTCACGCGTCCTTCGTCATATGCCTGGGCAAACGTTTCAAAGCCGTCACCGCCCTGACCGGTAAACCCATTCGTTGTCACATGATATTCCTTATCGGGCTGCATCTCTACCCATTCCCCGTCATTTTGAACATACATCTGAACGATACGACTTCCTGGTTCTTTTTCACTGTCATAATAGAAACGCATACCGGAAACATGGAGGAACCCGCCATTTTCAGCAGGTGCCTGACGCACACTGTGTTCCAGGATATCTTTGATTTCCTGACCGGTTAATGTTGCAATCACCGGATTGTTGCCAAATGGCAGGACACTCATGACTTCTCCGGTTGTAATCGGCCCTTCATCAATCGGAGCACGAATTCCGCCGCCATTTTGAAAGGCTATAACCGTTTCAGGATATTTTTCTTGTGCTTTGGCAAGCATCGCATCAGTAATCAAATTTCCCAGCTCGGTTTCGTTAGCTCTCACACTGTCATCGCCCGGCTCATCCTGTCGCGGGTTTGTCAATTCCTGCTTGGCTACTGCGCCAATTTCTTCAGTCATTTTGTCAAAAATCGCTTCTTTATAAGGTTTGAGCACCTCTGCGGCTTCGGGATCTTCGGCATACTCCCCCACATCAAGCAGTTCACCTTCATACGCGGTAACCACACCATTGTCATCAAACGTCACATCGAGTGTACCAAGGTGCTCGGCATATTGTCCTGCCTGTACAATCACGGTCGGGGCCTTGGCATCCCCTTCCTCATCCTGCATCACGACTTGAGATGACGCTTGCTCCTGTGGGACTATTTCCGGTTCGTCAAGTTCAGAGTGGGAATGACCGCCTACAATGACATCAATGCCATCGACTTCCTCGGCAAGGCGCAGATCGTTGCCCACTTCAGGTGCACTGTCAAAACCGAGGTGATTGAGAGCGACAATCTTATCGATCCCCGCATCTTCAAAGGCTTGCACCGTTTGTTCAGTCGTTTCCTTGTAATCTGCAAAGGTTACATCTTCAGGGTTTGCAATATTTTCTGTATCCTCGGTCGTTAAGCCGAAGATCCCTACTTGTTCACCCTCTATATTCTTGACAATGCTATTGTAAATTTGCCCGTTTTCCGGACTATCAACCAGCGGTTGATTGGTTTCAAGCTCTTTCATATGCGGATCTTGTGAAAAGTCAATGTTCGTGCCAAGGAACGGAAACGCAGCATTTTCAACGAATTTTGATAACGATTCATGACCTCCTTCTGTACCGCCAAGATCAAATTCGTGATTACCGAAAACCATGGCATCCATTTCCATCATGTTCAGCAGTTCCAAATCAGCTTGTCCATTGAACTCATTGAAGTACAGGGTTCCGGAAAAGACATCCCCGCCATGAAGAAGCAGTGAATCCGGATTTTCTTTTCTGAAATCCTTAATGGCTGTTATCATTTTCGGCAGTGATTCGACATGAGCGTGGGTATCGTTCATATGCATGATGGAAAAGTCAAATGGAGTATCTGACTCTTCAGTATCCTGCAAATCAATTTGCGTCATGATCGGGTCGTGATCACTCGCACGTCCATGCATATCCGTGAAATCTGAATTCACATGCAGAATGTCAACTTCAGTGGCTTCAGCCAGGTGATCGGATACGAGAACATGATCAAGCACCTGTGAGTTCCCCTGATAAACATATGTGTACCGTTCATCCTCAGGAACCGACATGATTTTGTTTGTCAGTTCTTCACCTTCAAGAATATCCAGTGGCTCGGAAAATTCAAAATCATTCATGTCCCCCAGCACCATGACATTTTCATCCGGATTGTCTGCCTTGATATCTGTCACAAATTCATGAACGATTTTTGCCAGTTCGCGACGCTGCGGTTCACTTTTTAATTCAGGCGGCTGATTCTGGCCGAATGCACCATCATCACCGCTCTTGGAGTTGAAGTGATTCGCTACTACGACAACACTTTCACCATTAAAATTGAACTGAGCCGCCAATGGTTTTCGCGTATCCTCGAGTGCATCCGCATTAGGCGAAATGCGTCCTGGATTCAATGTCAATTGTTCATCCACATAGTCAGTCGCCTCTGTTGATGTGCCGGCGTCACCATCCATCAGTGATACACGTTCCGGATTGTAAAGAAAACCGACGCGAATATTACCATGCGGCGCCCCGCCATCCTGATTGTACGCGGGATCAATATTAGCGTAGTCATAATCTGGTCCGCCCTGATTCTTAATTTCGTCAATAAGCCGCTGATAACTTTCAGAAGCATCCGCATCTTGAGGACCTTCATCCTGTCCATTGTTATCCTGGACTTCAACAATCCCTACTATATCCGGAATGTTCATATCACTTACAAAGGCACGGGCAATACTTTCCGCTTTTTGTGGTGATGTCTCACGATCATTTGCCGAAAAGTTTTCCACATTATATGTGGCAACCGTCAACTTGTCCTCATCTTTAACAATGCTTGTTTGTTCCGGCTTTGTATCCCCTTCTTCAAATACTGATTCAGCATCCTCCAAATCGGCATAAACCTTGTAATTTCCGTAACCGTAATTGACAACGCCATCAACGGTTTCAGTAAATTTATCCCCTGTCTTAACAGCGAAATCCCTCGCATCCCCGTTAGGATGCAGCTTAAACTGGATCGTCTGGGCATTTGGTCCTTCATCAGTTAAACGGATTCCGCCATTTTCGGTACTATTTTCCGGCATAAACTCTTCTGTCGCAACAACCAGATCACCATGCTCCTGTGGTGCGACTGCCCGGGATGGTGCCACTTCCACTCGCATGCCTTCAATGCTTTCCCAGTAATCAATCGCATAATTAGCTGGTTCAAAACTGTCAAAACCGTCTTCACCAACAATTTCTTCCGGAATATCGCTTGAAGTGATCTCAACAGCAGACGGTAAATTAACATCATTTTCCATCACGTCAACAACTCCGCCCTGATCATCCAGTGCAACAAGTTCTGTAACCGACAAATCCGTCTCAGCTCGATCCTCATACCCGTCAATATGATATTCGTCGACTTCTCCCGTAACACTGACAAGATCACCGACTTCAACATCATTCGAATTTCCCGTATAGACAACGATGCCTTCCGATGTTTTTTCATTCCCATCGTAATCCTCTTCCGGTGTCTGCATATGAAAGTAGTTCGAATCCCTGATTTCATATTCGTATGTGACAATACCTTCAACGTCTTGAACAGTGCTGCCATCCATAGGTGATGCGTGACTTTTACCTTGAATGTCGTGTATCATAACGCCGTTTTCAGAATCATAGACAGAATAGCTGAATTCAGCTGTTTCGTTTGTTGTCAATCCTTCTTTTTCGGCAATGGCTTTAATTGTTACATCCTCATCAACCGTAATAGCGCCCGCATATCGTTCTCCATTTTCTGAAGGATCACTGCCATCTGTCGTGTACAAAATGTCAGCACCATCTGTAGCTGTTTCCAGCGTCACATCGGTCCCCGTCGGAATGACGCCAGGCTCCGGGCTTGCTGTAACCGGCTGGACCGCAGATGTGTCACCAACGATATCCGACTGACTGCGTGGGATAATCTGCTGGTCGGAATCAAATTGTGTCACAACCCCGGTAATGGCATCATATGTGACATCTGTTTTCAGTGTCAGTTCTCCTGTCTCATCCCGTACAACAAATGTATTCCCGGCATCATCCTCAGCAGTATAATTCGCCCAATCACCAGCATCATGAACATCCGTGAGCGTTACATTTTCGATCACCGCCAGTTTTGATTGATGGTTTTCCAGCTCACCACCAGTAATCGATAAAGGATCCGGAATCACTGAACCTTCTGCCTTATCCCCAATCGTTGCATTATTTAATTGGAGTAAACCCCGGTAATCGTCCAAACTGCCTATCACCGTGATTTCGTCTCCCATTTGCACATCAAGTGACGTCGGACGCACAGCAATTGCGGCGGTATCATCCTGAATTTGAATTGTATTGTTTAATTTTGCCGTTACAACGCCTTTCGTTTTGGCTTCACCTGTGGCCTGATCTCTTACTTCAGCGATTGTTTGGATTTCAAGCGGGTCATCCGGTTCTTCCGGCTCCTCGGAAGCGAATCTCATATCATTCGGTTCCTTCAGACCATTATGGCTGTGATATTCGTTCAACGTCCCGGTGACAACAATCTCCTCCCCCAGATTATCAGGGTTTGTCTTCAGACCGAACTCTGACCGGAAATCGTCGGTCACTTGAACATACAGCATTTGATCAGGATCGGTTTCATCGGCTTCATCTGCCAGCGCAACATTATAATCATCATTGAAATCAGTTTGCGACACATTATCAGATGAAAGAACATACCCGACAACATGCCCTCTAACGGTCTGTTCACTGCCATCATTGTCCTGTTCAATCGCTTCCCCGACAGTCAACGTCCCGTCCGCTGCCAAAGCATCGTTACCCAATGGGCCTGCTGCAGGTGTAAGCATACTTACCATCAGTACAAAAACCATCATGATACTGAAATATTTTTTCCTGATCCTTGCACGCATCCTTCTGTCCCCTTTTTTGTAAATTTGACCATAAACATTTACTCATAGTCTAATAGAGTCAGCTTTCCCACATTGTTCAAAACAGCCATCATTATCAATCTGGAGATCCTTTTGGTGACGACAAGGATCAACATGCAGCATTTGGCCATTGCCGCCTAATAATGCCAATCCATACAAAGCTTTCACGAACTGAATAATTGATATTCACCATCGTCAACCAGATAGGCATATGTCACAAATCGTTCCGGCGCATCGCCAATATACTCAAATGGATCGCACGTAGTAACAACGATCATTTCCTTCTCCATTTCTCTTATGACAGATGTATCGTCAGCTGGAACAATTTCCGTTTGTCTGATTTCATGTATATGTGCCGTAAGGGGTTGTCACTTTGTATTCATCACCAATCCCAATTCCATCAAATTGGCGAAAAACGGTATCCCGATGCCCAGAAAAAAAAATCTGACCATTTCGTCCCGGATAGGCTGAAATGCTAAATGACCCACTCCCTTCTCCAAGGATTTCGGACTTGTTCCTTCGACCACAGGCAGCATCTTGTCCAAATTAGGTATCTCCAGCATAGCGAAAGCGTTGCCATCTGAAGCCATAAAGTTAACAGGAAATGCAGAGCTCAAACCATCACCGTTGCCATCTGTCTGTTGGGAAATAGCTTGTTGAGCCTATTGCAATGATTCTGGGTTTGTTTATGAGAAATATATTCATGGCTGAACATCGTGATTTACACCACTCCAAAGTAACATGAACGTATAACTTACCCATTTCATACGACAACCTCCAGCTTATTTTAAAAATAGATGTTCAGCTACTTATGTGAAATACAGAATTCGCTTTCCTCTCCTGTATTGTCTATCATAACGGATGAATTTTAATCTCCTATCAATAGATTGTAAAAATATTATAAAGTTAGAAGATTTTTTAAAACGCTATCCTGCAATGACAAGGATAGTTCTATTCGGCATTATCACTTTTCTTACATCCGCATAAGGCTGTAGTCACGTAAGAAGTCAGCAGACAGCATCATTCGTCACGCTTGACGGCGAGATCATCTTTTCTTTGCCCTATCTTTTCCAAAAAGATAACCTATACTTCAGTTACATTTAATATAAATAATTTTGAAAAAGCCTGCTAGATGCGAAAAGTACCAAATCATAAAAAAATCAGACTATTATTGAGACAAAAGTCTAGTGATAGATAGTATATAATACCTAAAGAAATCTACTTCGACCATTCAGGATATAACAGTTTTAAAACCTGCTAGCGATTACGAGGATAGTGGCTGGCCTGCCCCCCTCCCCAAAAATCGGGACAGAGACTGAAAATCGCCACTAGCAAATATGGGTGGCTATGCTGAAAATAACCATTATCTTCAAAATAAGCTAATGGTTGTAAAGAGGGCTTAAGCTGCAGCATAAATCATGCTATCTTATACAGCAGTCGATGGCAGTGGAGATTTACTGCTTGTATAAATGGGCTATCCAATGCGATGAATCATGACGTTCATCACAAAGGACAGCTTCACATACCTCCGACCGACCACAAGACGGATCATATTTTAGATGTTAGTCATAAAAGTGGGCACGAAGCATCTGTGTCCACCCAACCCGTTATTGTACAGGCTTCTTCCAGATACCAAGAACAATTGATGCAATGACGGACCCAATTGCCAGGGCCACCAGGAAGAGAAGTGCGTTTTCAGCTAATGGAATGACGAAAATACCGCCGTGGGGAGCTGGTATTGAGCTCGCCCAAAGCTGTGTCAGACCGCCGCCAATTACGGCTCCCAGCACAGACGATCCAATAACACGAACCGGATCGGCTGCAGCAAATGGGATGGCCCCTTCCGTAATGAATGAAAGTCCCATCACATAGTTCGTACTGCCTGATTTACGCTCCTCCCCCGTAAATTTATTTTTAAAGAATGTAGTCGCCAGCGCAATGGCAATCGGCGGAATCATACCACCAACCATAACGGCTGCCATCAAACTGCCATCTCCAGTGTCGGTAAAGATTCCAATCGAAAACGTATAAGCGGCTTTGTTAAACGGACCGCCCATATCAATGGCCATCATTCCGCCAAGTAAAGCGCCAAGAATAACTATATTGCCCGTCCCGAGATTTTCCAGAAAACTGATCATTCCGGTATTAATGGCTGAAAAAATCGGGCCGATTAAAAAATACATGAAAAAACCAATCAGGAGAAGACCAAAGACCGGATAAAGTAATATTGATTTTAAACCATCCAATGATTGCGGTAATCCACGGAACCATCTTTTCACGAACAGAACGAGATAACCGGCCAGAAAGCCGGCAACTAATCCGCCGAGAAAACCCGCATTACTTTCAACGGCCATAAAACCGCCGACAAGACCAGGCATCAGTCCGGGGCGATCGGCAATACTCATGGCAATATATCCCGCAAGGATCGGGATCAGGAAGCTAAAAGCGTTACTTCCGATGGTATTAAAGAACGTAAACAGCTCGTGGTCACTTCCCAGAAAGCCTTCCAGCAAGAAAGAAATGGCCATCAGAATGCCGCCTCCCACAACAAATGGCAGCATGTGGGAAATACCATTCATCAAATCTTTATATATTTTCCGCCAGACAGACGAGGACTGCGCTGCTTCACCATCTTCATCGGTCGCTTCATCCGCATGATAAATCGGTGCATCCTGGTTAACTGCTTTCGTAATCAATTCCTCTGCTTTATTAATCCCATCACTGACAGGTCTTTCAAGCACTGGTTTCTGATCAAAACGGGCCATTGCTACATTTTTATCAGCAGCAACAATCACACTAGACGCCCTGTCAATTTCTTCTTTACTTAGTTCATTTGAAGCACCATCCGAGCCGTTTGTTTCCACACGGATATCAACATCCATTTCAGCAGCTTGTTTTTTCAACGTATCTTCAGCCATATACGTATGTGCAATCCCGGTAGGACAAGCAGTGACCGCAACTACAAATGGCTTTTCATACGCCTTCTCTGCATCGGGCGCTTTTTCCTCATCCGTCTCCTTCTTATCAGATGAGCTCTCCTCCTGCTCCGTGTGCTGAAAAAGTGCTTGAACTTCCTCTGGTGTGGAAGCCTGTTTTAACTGGGTAACAAACACCTGGTCAATCAGTATCCTGGATAATTCAGCCAGTGCCTGCAAATGCGTATCATTTGCCCCATCCGGCACCGCAATCATGAAAAACAGATATGTTGGCTGACCGTCCAATGCCTCAAAATCCAGTCCGTTCTCACTTTTAGCGAATAGAACAGCGGGCTCATTGACTGCATCTGTTTTGGCATGCGGCATGGCAATCCCGTCACCCAAACCGGTGGATGTCTGTTCTTCTCGTTTTAAAATCGCTTCCTTAAATGTGTCCGCATCATTGATCACACTGTTTGCTTCAAGGGTTTGAACCATTTCATCAATGGAGGCAGACTTATTTTGAGCTTGCATATCCATGACCATGATATCTTTGCGCAATAAATCATTAATCTTCATGTTTCTTCTTCCCTTCTATACGGGTGATATCAATCTTGTTCAGTAACGGATAAATATCTTCAGCTTTAGCTAAATCATCTGAAAAGGCGGTCGCACTTCCTGATGCCAGACCCATTCGAAATGCTTCCATCACATCTCCCGTTTCCTTCCATTTGCCAGCAAAAGCCGCAATCATAGAATCACCGGCACCGACCGAGTTTTTAACATGACCTGCAGGCGTTGATCCCTGATAAATACCTTCTTCAGTAAAAAGCAGGGCGCCATCACCAGCCATCGAAACAATTGCATATTGAGTACCCAGATCCAGTAGTTTTTTTCCATAATACACGACTTCATTTAGGCTGCTGAGGGTGACCCCAAACAATCCACCCAGTTCTTCCATATTTGGTTTGACCAGCAGCGGTCGATAGGGCAATACAGATTTAAGGGCATTTCCTGTTGTATCAGTCACAAATGACGCACCAGAGCTGGCAATTTGTTCAATCAATTGTTGAAGATAGTCATTGTTTAAAGATGGCGGAGTGCTGCCGGATAAAATAATCATGTCCTGTCTGGTTAAGTCTCCAAGCTGACACAACAGATGATCTGCTTCGTGCGGCAAAATTTCCGGTCCCAGACCGTTAATTTCAGTTTCTGTTTCCGACTTCAATTTAATGTTGATTCGTGTTTCACCGTGAATTGGCGTGAATTTGGCTCGAATACCCTTGTTATTCAATTCACCGACAATAAAATCGCCTGTAAAACCTCCCAGGAATCCAAGGGCGGTTGTATCATATTTCAATTCATGCAGCAGACGGGACACATTAATCCCTTTACCTCCCGGGAATTTCATCTCATTTTCCATTTTATTTAATTCCCCAAGATGCAGCTGATTGATATGAATGACATAATCAATTGAAGGATTAAGGGTAATTGTATAAATCATTTTGCCGCCTCCATGATGTTGGTTGTTTCCCTGTAATGTCCGAAATTAGGGTGTAAATAGTCCGTGACAATGGCTGCATCCTCCAGTTCACATACTTTTGCAAACGTCACTTTATTCCATTTAGTCTGATCTGCTAAAAGAAAGGTAACAGATGCCTGCTGGTGTCCCATTTGCTTTAAAGCTGCTTCCTCGGGATCCGGTGTCGTACAGCCAAATGCCAGATCAACCCCATTCATGCCTAAAAAAGCTTTATCGAAGCGATAATTCTTAAGTTCGTTCAAACTTTGCGATCCGATTATAGCTTTTGTTGAAGGTTTGATCTTTCCACCCGTCAGGAACGTCTCAATCCCCTGATCAGCAAGAAGTGAAGCATGCTGAATACCATTTGTTACAACCGTTATATGTTTATCTTTTAAATACGATAGCATGGCAAGGGTTGTTGTGCCGGCATCGATGAATATGACATCGTTGGTTTCAATAAGTTGTGCAGCCAATTTTCCAATTGATTCTTTGGATTGAACGTTTTTGAATGATTTTTCCGAAGCTGTCAGTTCTTCATCCAAATGGTAAGACCGTTTTGCTCCGCCATGGATGCGAGTTAGTTCACCGGCTTCTTCCAACTGATCCAGATCTCTTCTGATGGTCGATTCCGAACAGCCGATGACTTCCATCAGATGCTGTGATTTGACAATGCCATCCTGTTTCAGCCAATCTAAAATCACATGATGCCGCTCCTCTGTTAACATGACATCAACCCTCCTACATCATTATAATACCATCAAAAACATTCAAAAACAATCATAAGACCCTTTCAAAACAGGTAAAATGCATAAAAAAATCCATTGGTAATGATTTGTACGCCGGCATTAGCTGTATATTTAAATAAATTCAATTGACGCTGCTGAATCTTTCTGTTATATTTTAAATAATCAAAAAATAATAACTGCCTCAATCTGATTGACTCTATTGATGAAATAGAGCAAAGCTTGGATTAAGACCAGTTATAGCGGTATGAACAGTGCTCTGCCGATATGTTTGGTCTTTTTTTATTGATGTGCTGCAGGATTCCTTGAGTGTCCACAAAGAAATTTAATTCTACAATAGAATGTCATAGCATTAGCAACATTACAGGACAAGCTGCTGCTAAGGAGTGATTTCAAAATGAGAAAGATCTACATAAATGGGAAGTTTTATACGTTTGATCTGGTGAAACCATCCGCCGAGTCGGTTGTTGTTGAAAATGGCCGGTTCATTGATATGGGTACAACTGATCATATGCTGCTATACTGGGAATCTCCGGACAGTGAGATCATCAATTTATACGGAAAAGCCGTTACACCCGGGTTAACCGACAGCCACCTTCATCTTTCGGCAATTGCACATCACTTTCTTGACCTGGATGTGACAGGTGTGACATCGAAACAGGAAATGTTGGAAAAAGTCCGCACACATGCCAAAACATTGAAAAGAGGTGAATGGGTGCTTGGACGCGGCTGGGATGAAAATCTTTTTACAGACAGCGGGATTCCAACGATTGATGAACTGGACAGCGTCGCTCCCCACCATCCATTATTTATACCGCGCATATGCAATCATGCATGCCTGGTAAACAGCAAAGCATTGGAGGTAAGCCATTATCACCCATCGATGTCCATTCCTGAAGGCGGATCAATTGTACTGGATGAAAACAGGAAACCGACTGGGCTGCTGCTTGAATCGGCATCGGAACTCATCACCAGGCACATACCGGAAAAGTCATATGATGAACTCAAGCGTGCCTTACGCCAAACAATTAAATTTGCGATGACAAAAGGACTGACAAGTGCTCATACGAATGACCCGCGCTTTTTAGGGGGATTCAATCAGACGTATCAGCTTTATGATGAACTGTTGAATCAGGAGGAACTGGGACTCAGGTGCAACCTATTAATCGATCATGAATATTTGAATGATCTAAAGGCTAATGGCATGTATGCCGGATATGGCAATGAAACGCTGCAGATTGGCGCTGTCAAACTATTTGCTGACGGTGCGCTGGGCAGAAGAACGGCCCTTTTGTCCGCTCCTTATCATGATGCACCGGGAGCACATGGTGAAGCCATGTTCGATCAGGAGACACTGTATCGGATGGTTCAGGATGCAAGGGAATTATCCATGCCTATTGCCGTCCATGCAATCGGGGATCAGGCACTTGAGAACATCCTGGATATTCTGGACAAATACCCTGCTGCTTCATACAGGGACAGAATTATTCATGTACAGATCTTGCGTGAGGAACTGATTAAACGTCTCGCTGTACCGGGACGAATTGCTGATGTTCAGCCACGGTTTGTTGCCAGCGACTTCCCTTGGGTAAAAGAACGCCTGGGGGAAAAGCGCACCGAACTTTCGTATGCATGGAAGACCTTAATGGAATCCGGTGTTACGTGTGCAGGTGGTTCGGACTCTCCGGTTGAACCGATTGATCCGCTGCTCGGTATTCATGCTGCCGTAACAAGAAAAACACCCGGGAAAACACACAGCGGCTGGAATAACCCTGAAAAACTATCTATGACAGAAGCGTTCCGGCTGTTTACTGAATTTGGTGCCTATCCAACCAATGAAGAAACAATAAAAGGAACGATTTCACGAGGGAAACTGGGTGACATGACCGTTTTTTCCAAAGACCCATTCAAGATGGAAGATCCGGATGAATTATTGGATACCGACATTAAAATGACTATCATCGGCGGAGAAGTGAAATACCGAAAAATATGACAGTCTCAAATTAATTTAGAAGGGGGCTATTTTTACATGGGAGGAATACTGGAGTCGATCGCTGCATTGCTTTGGGGACTTCCCCTCATTCTTACGATTTTAATTGCCGGATTATTCTTTACGGTAAAAAGCAGACTATTTCAGGTTATCCATCTGCCGCATATTCTAAAAGTAGCGTTTACGAACATATTTAAAAAACAGGATACCGATGATGGCTCAAAGGGCATTATTTCGTCATTTCAGGCTGTCAGTACAGCAATCGGTGGTTCAGTTGGGGTTGCCAACATTGGTGGTGTCTCTACAGCAATTGCTGTTGGCGGTCCCGGAGCTGTATTATGGATGTGGCTTTGCGCGCTGTTTGGCATGATCATCAAAACTGTTGAGGTAACCCTTTCTGTCCATTACCGAAACACAGATAGCAACGGGGATCCTTATGGTGGACCAACATACTATATGGAAAAAGGCTTGGGGGAGGAAAAGAAGTTTAAGTATTGGATGATTCCTGCCGTTCTTTTTGGGTTTGGGATATTTATAACGTTCTTTTTTACCCTGCAGAACTACACGATTTCTGAAGCTGTCAGTACAACTTTCGACATTGGAATGATTCCCGTTTCCATAGCACTCATGCTGCTGACATATTACGTTATATATGGCGGCATTAAACACATCGGCAAAATAGCATCAAAACTTGTCCCTTTTATGGTTCTGTTTTATATTTTAGCAGGTATTTATATTATTCTAAGCAACTTTACCCAGATCGGCGATGTATTTGCTGCTATTGTTCAGGGTGCATTCGGAGGAACAGCTGCAGTGGGCGGTTTTGCCGGGGCAGCAATTGCCCAGGTGATTCAGATGGGGATGGCAAGATCCGTCTATAGTAATGAGGCAGGATGGGGAACTTCACCTATGGTTCACTCCACTGCAAGGGTTAATCATCCGTTAAAACAGGGAATATGGGGTGCTTTTGAAGTGTTTATCGACACGATTATTGTTAGTTCTATCACGGCATTTGTTATTATTATAACCGGTCAATGGTCTACGGGTATGTCCGGGGCAGAACTGACATTATCAGCTTTTGAAGTCGGCGTCGGTGACACTGGACGGATGATTATCACCATTTCCGTTTTCTTGTTTGGCTTAACAACCCTTACCGGCTGGTATGTCTATTACGAAGTCCTTCTCCGTCATTTATTCAGAAACAAAAGTGCAAAACAAAAACAAAGATTCTTGACGCTCTTTAGCCTGTTTTACCCTATCCCAGGCACTGCCCTGGTTATTTATGCTGTCATTCTCGGACTTCCAGGGCAAATCGTTTGGTATTTTGCCGATATCGCATCAGCCATACCTACATTCGTTAACGTTATCGTGATCCTCATTTTAAGCAAAAAATTCTTTGCGCTTCTTCATGACTACAGGGCACGTTACATGGGGATCGGACAGATTGATCCGAACTTGAAGTTGTTCTATGAGGATAAGGAGCCGCCATCAAAAAAAGAAGAGAGTTTGTAAGATAAATAGCCTTGGTCAAAGATTCATACGCTCTGTCCTGTTTTTTAATTTTCAGGACAATATAGGGGCTGACTCTAGAGCAGCTAAAATTTCAAGTCCCACTTTTGGTAGTTAAAACGGAACGAAATAAAAGACCCCGTACCACTTTTATGGTGATACGGGATATTATTGGGATTCGCAACAGCATTGGAATTCACTTTATCCATTATTAAATCCACTCTGCGTTAGTTAATCAGGAAGTTATTGTTTAATTAACTGCAATTTATCATTATTATTAAAGACATGATTCAAATTAAAACTAGTATTTAACCTTTCTTCTACAGAAATGTTAACTTTTCTTTGTGGAACCGCATTCGGATTGATTTTTTCAACTTTAGCGGAATATGAACAATTGTTTTCAATTGCTTCAAACATAAAACTGCTGAATACACTGGGATATAGCATAATTTAAAACCATTATTCCCTGATAACACAACTGCAGCATTATCATCTTTCGGATTTGCATAATCTAAATTAAACTTAACTTCATCACCAGGATTTAACTGATTGACAATTAATTCACCTTCATAGTAACGCCATCCTGCGATATAAAAATCGAAGTCAAATTGTTATTGACATATAATGGATGCACAAACTCATATGAATCAGTTGCTAAACGCCCGCCAGTCGCACGTAATAAATCCATTACTGTATAATCCCGTGGCAATCCTAAATCTTGAAGAATACTTTCAAAATCAGGCCTTCTCTTATCGGGAACCTGGCGATAAAATGGCGCAAACATTTTGGTTGAAATTTCAAAACAAATTCTCTATACACTGTATCCATCATTTCGTCTGGAACTTTATTGAGAACTTTGATAATTAAAGATTTACTTATCTGGTCTATTTTTTCAATCCTGTTCCTTGTTTCAGAGGGAAAATATTTATTTACACTGCCAATAAATCAAATACTTAGGCTTTCCTTTTTCAAGTAAACCAATTAACGACCATTCTCTGTCACAATATGCTTTAAACATTCGATCATCTGTAAGCATCTTGTGAATTCGTTCATTTTTTAAATTAAATCCCATAGACAATCCATTATCATAAATGGGGGAAGTTTATAGCTATTATTACTCCTAATTATACCCCAATTATCACAATGTCTATCCTGATTTCCAATAAATGCATCAAATATGGGAATAGCAGCAAATTCCTTTTCTATAATATATTCAGACAATACCTTCATGATACTATAAAAGTTATAATGTTTTAATTTATAGCGATCAAAGTGTCCAAATAACCTAAAAAGTAAATCGCCACCCTCATTAAAATCTTCGTGTTGTTCTACAAAGTTTACAGCAATTGTTCCAATCGTATTATTATAAGAAGCTATTTGAGCTTTCATCGTATTAAATCCCAAAAATTGACCTAGTCACTCGCAATATATTCAGCAATGTGCTCTCGCGTATTTTGTCTTGGAATTTTGAACAAAAAGCGGGTTTTATCAGTGGCTCAATAATCCAAAATTTAGCCCGTGTACCCGATGCCTGCCTTTTTACATCGATTTCCCAACTAGAAACATCTATCAAGGTTTGCTCTCCTTTAACTTAAATTATAAACAAATGGACGTATGATGTCATTTCACCAGAAAAACAACTCATTACATATATTCGACATAAAAAGCTGGGATCCTCTTTTTGAAATTAACAACAGCAGCCCATTAACCTAATTTTATCCCCTTTACAAAACCTCCGATCACAGCTATCATATAAAACAATTCATTTTCGTTGGGGGAGTGCATATGAAGCGGACATTTGAACAGTCAGATCTGCTCAAACGGCTGCCTGAGCAGTTTTTTGCAAAGCTTGTTGCAAGGACTCAGGAGGTTAAACAGCAAGGACATGACGTCATCAATCTTGGTCAGGGGAATCCCGATTTGCCGACACCTGGGCATATAGTCCGGAAATTGCAGGCAGCCGCTGAGGACCCAATCAACCACAAATACTCGCCATTCCAGGGATTTGACTATTTAAAACAAGCTGTGTCCGATTTCTATCAGTGCGAATATGATGTCTCCATTGATCCGTATCAAGAAGTTGCTGTTTTATTCGGGGCAAAAGCAGGACTGATTGAACTTAGCCAGTGCCTGCTGAATCCAAATGACACAGCACTTTTGCCTGACCCCGGCTATCCTGATTATCTGTCGGGGATTGCCATGGCAGATGCACGGCCCAATTTTATGGCGCTGCAAAGGGAAAATCACTTTTTGCCGGATTACAGCACGATTCCGGAACATACGCTTGACCAGACAAAATTGATGTTTTTAAATTACCCGAACAATCCCACAGCCGCAACCGCTACCAAAGCTTTTTACGATGAAACTGTTAAGCTTGCCAAACAACATCATATCTGTGTCATCCAGGATTTTGCCTATGGTGCGCTCGGTTTTGACGGCCAAAAACCGCAAAGTTTTCTTCAATCCAGTGGCGCGAAGGATGTCGGCGTCGAGGTTTATACATTATCCAAGACATATAATATGGCCGGATGGCGGGTAGCGTTCGCCGTGGGAAATCCATCAGTTATTCAACATCTGAACCTTATTCAGGATCATCTTTATGTCAGTTTGTTTGGCGCTGTCCAAAGCGCAGCAGCTGAAGCCCTGAACGGTGACCAAAGAGCTGTTCAGAAGCTTGTTCATACATATACTGAACGGCGCGACCGCTTCATTCAGGCTCTGCATGATATTGGATGGAACGCTGACACGCCTGATGGTTCTTTTTTCGCATGGCTTCCAGTTCCGGCGGGCTATACATCCGAGGAATTTACCAATCTACTATTGGAAAAAGCTCATGTTGTGGTCGCACCCGGAACTGGTTTTGGCCAAAACGGAGAAGGATATGTGCGGGCAGGACTGCTTGATTCAGCTGAACGTCTTGAAGAAGCTGCTGCGAGAATTGGCAGACTGGGGATTTTTTAATTGTATAATGGAGGAGATAGAGTTGACAAGCGTTATTGATCTTCAGAATGTTTCATGGAAAAGGCAACACGAAAACATCCTATCTGATATAAACTGGCGTGTCGAAAAAGGTGAACACTGGGCCGTTCTAGGGCTGAATGGATCCGGAAAAACATCATTATTAAACATCGTAACAGGCTACTCCTGGCCGACAACCGGCCATGCACGAATTTTAAACCATACGTTTGGCAAAGTTGATATTCGCGAGCTTCGGAAATCGATCGGTTGGGTGAGTTCATCCTTCCAGGAACGGATCAACGAATCTGAACGGGCTGAGGATATTGTTGTCAGTGGAAAATACGCTTCCATCGGGCTAGCGTATGAGCAGCCAGAAGAAAAAGACTTTGACAAAGCATTCCAAATCATGGAGCAAATGCGATGCCGTCATTTGGCCGGACGAACTTACCAGACATGCTCTCAGGGCGAAAAACAAAAACTGCTCATTGCCAGAGGTTTGATGGCATCACCCGATTTACTGCTGCTGGATGAATCAACAAGCGGCCTTGATTTCATTGCAAGGGAGGATTTACTGGCCTCTATCCAACAGCTGGTTAAACAAGAAAACGCTCCGACGATTATTTTTGTAACCCATCATATTGAGGAGATACTGCCTGAATTCTCCTGTGCTCTGCTGCTTCAAAACGGCGCTGTATTTGCTAAAGGACTGAGGGAAAACGTTCTGACAACGGATAACTTAACCCGTTTATTTGATATGCCGGTACACGTCGAGTGGCATAGTCAGCGCCCGTGGATATCGTTGCGCGGTTCATGAATGAAGACAATCGGCGCCCAAATCCTTCTTTCGATATCAAGTTCGTTCTTCACGAATAAACTGTAATGCTACCCTATACCAGCCATTTGCATCCAGTTTAGTACACGATGGTAATATAAAAATTTGGGCATTCACTTTTATGAAATAACGAATGCCAAATTTTTTAGCAGCAAAAACATAAGGTTGCTTTATCCCTCATTGCAGCAGCACTTTAACAAACGCATCATATGTTTCTGCTTTAATTAATTTCTGCACAATGGTCGGACTGTCAATGATTTTTCCGATCAGTTCATACATCGACTGCAAATCTTCTGTACTGTTTCGTTTGACACTCAAAACACAAACAAATTGAACCGACTGATCTCCCCAAGCAATAGGGTTTTCCACTGTACAAACAGACAAAAATGTCTCATCCGAATACGGTGAAATGGGATGAGGAACGGCCACGAGATTCCCATAAGCCGTCGTAGCAACTTTTTCCCGTTCAAAGATGGCATCCAAAAATCCCTCATCAACCATTGCCTGTTTCTGCAATTGGTCACACATAAAACGCAGTACAGCCTCTTTGGTGCTAAATTCCTTCCTCAAATGCAACAATTCCGGATGAAAATAATCATAAATCGATTGTTCCTTTTCCATTATAAACGATGTGATATGCTCAATATCTTTTTTTCCAAGGATGGGGCTCACTTCAAGAACCGGTACCGAAATATCTTCCGGTATGGGGATGGAACTGATAATAAGATCAATTTTATTGAAATCATACTGGTTCAATTTATAATATTCGGTGGTTCCGACGACTTCCAGGTGTCCTTCAAATTTGGCTTTAATCCTGTAATAAAGCAGCCGTGCACTCCCAAGACCGGATGCACAAACAATCAGACAACGTTTCAATTCTGATTCTAGTTTTTGTCGTTCCATCGCCGCACCGATATGCAAAGCTAAATAACCAATTTCATTTTCATCAATTTCCGAACCAGTATGTTCTTCAATGGCAAGTCCAGCTAGAATTCCCGCCTCATATGCCAATGGGTAGTTTCGCCTGATATCGTCCAGCATGGGATTCCGGATATTCATGCCATATTTATAACGATTGATGGCGGGTTTCAGATGTAAAGCAAGCGCAACCACCAATTCCTGATCCTCGTTGATTTTCAAATTCATTTTTTCTTCTATTTTTTTAAGAATGGCTGATACCAGATGATACGAGTCTTTATCAATCAGATTTCCAGTTGTTTTTTCCTCGCTCGTGCCGGTTTTTGAAATCATTTTTGTTCCCAGTAAATGAATCGCTACATAGGCAATTTCTTCTTTCGGAAACGTCACATCAAATGTAAGCTCAACCTTCTTTACAATTCGTTCGGCCACCTGAAATTCTTTCTGCTCCATAATTTCTTCAAAGTCCACATCATAAAGTGAAACATGATGACCTTCACGAATTCGCTTATAGGCAATCACGATATGAATAAGAAGATTGTTAATCGCAATATCCGATAATGTAATATTATTGGCCTCAATTTCCTCAACAATGATGTTTACGACCGCATCCATATCTTTTTTATTAAAAGAAGAAAAAAGTTCATCCAGCAGTCTGTCGCCTATTTCTTCACTTCGATCAAACACATATTCAGCCATGCAAAACCGAAGCTTCAGCTCATCACCAATTGCCTTGATACCGTGGTTCGGCCTAGACTCCAAATAAATATCATAATGCTCCAGTACATTCTTCACATTTTTCAAATCGTTTTGAATGGTCGATTTGCTCACATAAATCTCATCAGCCAAATCGTCAAGTTTTAAATAGCAATTACTCAGTAAAAAGCGTTTGATCAAATAAGCGGTACGTTCGTCCGGCAGACTTGGTATGAGTTGGTTATCGGATATTTCTTCATTCAATACAGATCCGAGAAAATTTCTGAACGTATTATCATTCGTCATTTCCAATTGATAGCCTTTTCCCATTTTCGTATGAATGTGCGCACCATATTCTGAAATAACCATGTTCAGATTTTTTATATCATTTCGTGTCGTCCGTGATGTTACCTGATTGAAAGTGGCCAGGTAATCCCCGGTTATTGGTGCTTCTAAAGCCATTAATTCACGCAATATATTTTTCATCCTGTCATTCAGCATCATGCTTCTTCTCCTTATACGCCGGTAAATAACTCCACCGGTGCTTTCTTAAGATATGATGGCAGTATCAAAAATTTGGGCAAATGGTCACGATGGAATTCCAGCATTTCATCTAGATGAAACAGCGGATTAATGGTCATTGCAAGCATCGCCTTATAATAAGCGCCCGTAATAGCAGTTTCTACACTAACACGCTCAAATGACTTAATTTGCTCGACAAAACCTCTGGCAGCATTCGGTCTTGTCCCATCTTTCGTAATGACGCAATTGATTTCAACCGCTTAGTCATCCGGAATGCTTGCAATCGCACCATTATTCCGGGTGTTCGCCGGCTGTATATCGTGCTTGTCATTATAAATGGAATGAATCAAATTGCAGGGAGTCATTGCTGTAATAAGCACCGCCCCGCTGTTCCAGCTGCTTTGGCTTCCCGGAAAAATTCGGATTCTTATAAAGTTCAAACAGGTCTTGTTCAAGCTGCCGAACAACTTGAACTCGTGTTCCTTTTCCAGCATTTTACTTATAATAACGTGATACGGGCATGACAAGACTCCTAATCCCTTCATGAATTCTTTTTCCCAGCCAAGATTAGCAATGTTGTTCATCGTCAGCCCATCACCACACACCAAATTTATCCAGTACATCCTGTATTATATTGTCGCCATCCAGGTATAATTTCACCTATACACCATATGATTCAAACCAGCAAAATCAATTTATACCCGTTCGGTGTTAACATCAAGCATCTCTGCAACACCCATCCGCATACCAATGTTGAACATTAACCCGACAGTTTGATGAATCCTTCAACCAGTTCGGGCATATAACTCGAACCTAATTCGATCGTTCCAATTTTAATGCCATTCATGTAACTCCCCACCTTTTGATTAAAACCCGTTATTTTCTGATACAAACTTGAACCAATGCGCACTTTTTTTCGGCGTTCGTTCTTTTGTTTCCAGATTAACCGAGAAAAAGCCATAACGATTTTTATACGCATTCATCCATGACCAGTTATCCATAAACGACCACAGATGATAACCTTTCGCATTGCATCCTTCTCCAATGGCCTGATGAAGCCACTTCAAATGTTCTCGGATGAATTCAATCCGGTAATCATCCTGAATTTCCCCATTCTCCATAAACCGTTCTTCATTCTGCACACCCATGCCATTTTCAGAAATGAATGATGGAATATTGCCGTAGTTCTCTTTTAAATTGATCATAATATCATAGATACCTTTTTCATAGATTTCCCAGCCGCGATACGGATTCATTTTCCGTCCGGGCATTTCATACATATCGAAAAACCAGTCCGGCATAAACAGCCCGTATGGATTCGGCAGGCTTTCTTTCGCTTTGACACGACGCGGCTGGTAGTAATTGACACCCAAAATATCCGCCGTATTGACCTTCAATAAGTCCGAATCACCTTTTTCTGTTTCAGGCAGCTGCCCATGTTCCTGCAATAGATCAATCAGTTCCTGCGGGTATTCACCCAAAACAGCCGGATCCAGAAAACTCCGATTGAAAAATAAATCTGCTATCTGGGACGACCTTAAATCAGCAGGGTTCTGACTTCTCGGATATGATGGTGTCAGATTAAGGATAATTCCAATCTGTCCATCCATTATGTTATGCTTCCGAAAAGCTTCTACAGCTTTTGCGTGAGCAATCATGGTATTATATGCGACCTGAAAAGCACGCTTGGCATCAACGATATTCGGATAGTGAAAATCATATAAATAGCCGCCTTCCACTGGAACAATCGGTTCATTGAATGTGAACCATTTCGACACACGATCACCGAATATCCGGAAACATTCATCTGCATACCTGGTGTACGCTTCGACAACGTCTCTGCTTTCCCATCCGCCTTCTTCCTGCAATTCCAGCGGCATATCAAAATGGAAGAGATTGACGAATGGTTCAATATCATGAGCTAACAATTCGTCAATCACATTATTGTAAAATACGGCTGCTTCCGGATTGATTTCACCTCGACCGCCTGGCATCAGTCTTGCCCAGGAAATTGAAAAACGGAATGTATTATGACCGATTTCTTTCATTTGTTTGATATCTTCTTGATAACGATGATAAAAGTCCGACGTCGTTTCAGGTCCGACATTGTCAAAAAAACGATTTGATTCTATTCTATACCAATGATCCCAAATGTTCTCCCCTTTACCGCCTTCTGATGCAGCACCTTCAATTTGGGTTGCTGATGTGGCGCTTCCCCACCAGAAACCTTTCGGAAATGGATATGTTCGTGACATATGATAGCCGCCTTTCTATTTATTTCGGTAAATTTCAACGAGCTCTGCTGCAAGATCCCGGACCGTCATGGAAGTCATAAGGTGATCCTGGGAATGAACCAGCATCAAATTTAAAGGAGACTCTTCGCCATTTGCTTCCCCTTGCAGTAATTGGGTTTGAAAATCATGTGCCTTATTAAGCTCTTCACTCGCGGCCTCCAATAGTTTATCTGATTTTATAAAATTTCCGTCTTTGGCTTCCTGTATGGCTTCCATTGCATTGGACTTCCCATTGCCTGCGTATAGGATTATTTGAAATGCGATTTCTGTTATATTTTGCGTTGTCACATGTATTCACCTCTGAAAGAAGTTAGATTTCCCGTAACTAAGATAATAGCCTGAGTGGCGATTGTTATCGCCCATCGACGGTTAGTTGGACAGAATTGGGCTTTAAGGGCAGTTGATCTTCCGCCTTCATCTCCTGGTCTTTGATTAACATCCTGAAGAGGGCGTCGAACTGCCCGTTAATGCAGGAAAAAAGGCCACGATAATATTTAACTTGCTTGCGTTTGTTCTCCTTTTTTCTCAGATTCATAGTAACTCTTATCAAGAATTTTCAGGAATGGCCACCATATCAGGAACACGACCGCCATATTAAAGAACTGTAAAACTGCTCCTTGCCAGGCATTCCCGGTAGCTAAAAAGCCACTCAATCCAACTGGTGTTGTCCATGGTACAATAATCCCGGCCGGTTTGGGCACAATCCCCGATGCCATTGCAAAGTAAGTGATCATTGTGACAACAACCGGTGCCAATAGCCATGGAATCAGTGCCAGCGGATTCATGATAATCGGAAGTCCGAAGATAATCGGTTCGTTGACATTGAATACACCTGGTGGTCCGCCAAGCTTCCCCAATTCCTTCAGCTGCCTGCTTCGACCGATCAGGAATATACCAATGACGACAGCTAGCGTCATGCCCGATCCACCCATACCGACAAGAAACGTATCAATAAATTGCTTAGTAACAATATTTGGCAATTCGCCGCCCGCTTGAAACGCCTGCAGATTCTCATCATTTAAGGCGTACCAGATCGGATCAAACACTGAATTGATAATAATTTGGCCATGCAGTCCAAAAAACCAAAAAAGCTGGATCAGAAGTACTGCTACAAGCGTAGCCGGTAATCCACTTCCAAGCGCTGTTAGCGGTTCTTGTATAATCGTATAAATAAAGTTCTGTACTGTATCAAATGGCGAATAACTGAATATGATCCGGACGATTAAAAATACACTTAACGTCAATGTAATAGGAATCAGGGCACTAAAAGACCGTGATACTGCTTCAGGCACACCCGCCGGCATTTTGATGGTCAAATTTTTCTGGACAAAAAATCGATAAAGCTCTGCGGCAATAAATGCTGTAAAAATACCAACAAACATGCCTTCTGCCCCAAGCACTGAAGTTGGAATAACACCCGATACTTCTTCCAATGTTTGTGGCGTCAGAATCAAAAATGCCGCAAATGCAGCTACACCACCGTATATACCTTCTATGTCATAAGACTGCGTTAGTTTTGTACCTATTCCGATGATAACAAAAGCTCCCATAATACTTAGCGTTGCTGCTGATGCAGGACCCAATGCTTCCTGGTAAGTAGTAAAGGCTTCTTCACCAATCAATTGGTCCAAAAATGGGAGATTGGCAAGTACGACAAAAATCGAACCAAAAATAATTAATGGCAATGCTATCATAAACCCATCACGCAGTGCGGTTAAGTAACGATTGTTATTCAATTTATCCGCAATTGGCATTAAAACGCTCTCAAGTTTGTCCATAAACGTATTCATTTTTATGTTCCCCCTTTAACTTGATTATCCGTCAATCAGCTTAAGGGCATGATTAAGAACGGCTTTTCCATCCACACGACCATAAGCGACCGAATCGATGACATCCAATGATGTACCCAATTCCTCAGCTGTTTTGGCATACTTCTTCTTCATAAATCGCATTTGCGGGCCAATCAGAAGAGCATCTGCATTTTCCAGTTCTTTCGCAGCTTTATCCTGAGCAACAGCCCATATCTTTACATCAACCCCCCTTTTTTCCGCTTCCTCCTCCATTTTCTTGACTAATAGACTAGTAGACATTCCTGATGAACATGCCAGCAAAATTTGCTTCATCGTCTATTTCCCCCTCGTTATTCTTGAAGTTATATTCATTATAAGATAAAAGCGCTTTCATTTGGACGCAACAAATTTCCGTCAAATGCAGGAAATCGTTACTTTATAAAAAAGCCGCCAGTTTGATCCCCAGCAGCTTTTTGAAATGTATATTCTGTTCTCCGGCTGAAGTTCCTTCTCTCGCGCTGAAGATGTATGACAAAGAAGCTTTCATTGCCTAAGCCCATGACACAACAAACTCAGCCTTACCTGATAACGCGTATTTTCCAACCCCATGCGGTAATATAAAGTTTGTCCCTTTTTCGATTTCAAATGATTTACCGTTCGTGGTTAATGTAGCGTTACCTTTGATAGCACTGATCTGCAAAAAATCAGCTTCCATCATCTGTTCGGCATCGCCATTCAATGTCCATTGACTGACTCTAAAGTAATCATTTTCAACGAGTTTTGTCATCGTTAAACCGCCCGAAACGCTCTCTTCCTGATTCAATTCGGGCATCTGATGCGGAACATTTGTCACTGCAGCAGCCTTATCAAGATGCAGCCCCCGCTTGTTGCCGTCTACGTCTGTCCGGTCATAGTCATAAACACGATAGGTCGTATCCGAACTCTGCTGTGTTTCCAGAATGACGATCCCCCCGCCAATTGCATGAATGGTTCCGCTTGGCACATATACAAAATCACCAGACTGAACCCTTACACGCCGCAGTAATTCGTCCCATTCACCATTGTTCATCATCCGCGTCAACTGTTCCTTTGTCTCGGCATGGTGACCGAAAACAATCTCAGCTTCCGGTTCCGCATCCAATACGTACCAGCACTCGGTTTTCCCATATGGCACACTTTCCACTTTCTGGGCAAACTGGTCATCCGGATGCACTTGGACCGACAGATCATCATTGGCATCCAACATTTTAACGAGCAGGGGATATGCTTCTTTATGATCTGCTGTTTTATTGAAAAGTTCTCCGTGAGATTCCCAGGCATCCGCCAATGTTTTTCCTTTTAACGGCCCATTTTCAATAACACTTGGACCATTCGGGTGTGCCGAAATCACCCAAGCTTCCCCGGTTCGCTCAGATGGAATATCATAATTATAAACTATTTTTAACTTATCCCCGCCCCAGATTTTTTCCTGGAAAGCAGGCTGCAAAAAAATCGGTTCGTTATACATTCTCACCCTCCATTACAACGATGTTTAAATTAATGAACCAACTATGTCACTTTGATTATAGCAAAATCTTTTATTATAGACTTGTGATATAATAGCCCCATTCATCACCATTCCACAATAAGTGAGGTAATGTTATGGAACATACATCAATATACATGATGCACGACCTGAAACAACTTTCCAGCCATCCGATTCCAGACGGATTTGAGTTCTGCCTGCTGGAACGTGAAGAAGAAGGAAAACATTGGGCAGAAATCGCAGCAGCAACTGGTGAATTCCAAGATATAAGCCAGGCTCTCGAGCGATTCAGCACCGAATTCGCGGCCCACCTAAGTGAAGCAAAAAAACGCATCATTTTCCTTAAAACAACGGACGGGAGATATGCCGGCACTGCATCCGCATGGTTTGGCAAATGGAATAACGACATGATCGGCAGGCTGCATTGGGTGGAAATCATACCTGAATTTCAGGGTCAAAAACTCGGCAGACCTCTGATTACAAAAGCCCTCAAATTGCTGAGCCAGTATCATGATCAAGCTTATTTAAAAACGCAGCCAAGCAGTCTGACAGCGATCCATATATACCTTGCTATTGGTTTCAAGCCCGTCACACAAACAACTGGAGAAGAGCTTGCCTGGAATCATATACTCAATCAACTTAACAAAAATTAATACCGAACCTTAATCAACAGAAAAGGCTGGGACATAACTAAACTAAGTGCGCTTAAAAGACAATCAATAGTCCGTTTTAACAGTGGAAATATACGTAGACTCCAGCGGAAAAAAAGGCCTGGGTAGGCCTCCGCAGCGCGAATGCACGCGGAGGCTCACCAGCCGTCCGTGGAAACCGGCGTATACTTCCGAAGCGAGGTATACTTGGCTTGTTTGTTCGGACTATTGTTTTATAAACGTTCTTTTGTCCCAGCTTCTTCCCCGCCTACTGAATCGTATCGAGAAGTTCGTAAGCTTCTTTCTTCGTTTCAACATACAGCAATTGTTCCCTGAAAGAATCGTCCATTAGCTTGCGGGAGAGCATTTGCAGGACCTTCAGGTGATCATCGCCTGCTCTTTCTTCAGGTATTGCAATCATGAAGATCAATTTCGCATCTGTTCCGTCAAGACTTTTCCAGTCGATGCCATCCTGGCTGATACCGAAGACGACAGCAGGCTTCTTGACAGCGGCAGATTTTGCGTGCGGGATCGCAATATTCATGCCTAGACCGGTTGAACTCTCCTTTTCACGATCGAAAATAGCCTGTTTAACCGTTTCTTTCGAAGATATGCAATGATCAGCATCCAGCATTTCAATAAATTCATCAACCACTTCTTCCTGTGTTGAACCAGACACATTCATGGTCATCAGATCTCGATTAAGGATATCCGTCAGTTTATTAATCGCAACATCATCTTCCGGATCTTCCTGACCTGCTCCATTATGCACATCGTCATAAGTCCGAGTACCCTTATCAGTCTGTTCTGATGAGTCAGCTGCTACACCATATTCATTCGCTGCCACTTCGATCCCCTCAGGCGTTGCAGCAGAGGTCACATCTTTCTTCAAAAGGTTGACCACTAGAGCCGTTACAATGGTACCAATGATCGTTGCAATGAAAAACATCAGGACATTGTCAACCGCACCCAACACGGCTACAATTGGACCACCGTGAGCGACACGATCTCCTACACTGGTGATCATGGCAATAACCGCACCAACCATGGAGCCAGTCATAATACTTGGAATAACACGAATCGGATCCTGGGCCGCAAACGGAATCGCTCCTTCTGTAATACCGAATAATCCCATGGTAAAGGACGCTTTTCCTGTTTCTTTTTCAGCCGGCTGATACTTGCGTTTGTTCAAAAATGTAGCAAGTCCCATACCAAGCGGCGGGATACAGATCGCAACCGCAATCGATCCCATAATTTCATAATTGCCTTCAGCGATCATGGCAGACCCAAACAGGAAGGCCACTTTATTAAATGGACCACCCATATCGACTGCAATCATTGCCCCAAGGATAAGCGCCAGGACAATCGAGCTTGCGCCTTGCATACCTTCAAGCCAAGTCGTTAATGATTCGAAAATGCCCGCAACTGGTGCACCGATTACAAATATAAACAATGCACCAACAACCAGCGATGCAATAATTGGGATAAATATAATCGGCATTACCGGCTGTACCGCTTGAGGTACCTTAATCTTTTTAATACCAAGCACAACATAGCCTGCAAGAAAACCAGCAATAATACCGCCGATAAATCCAGCACCGGCTTCACTTCCATAAAAACTTCCAGTGGTCGCAATATAGCCACCAATCATACCCGGCACCAGGCCCGGACGGTCAGCTATACTGACAGCAATAAATCCGGCTAAAATAGGTACCATAAAACTGAATGAGGCATTACCTATATTTTCAATTTGCTTCCAGAATGAATCTTCAGGTATGACAATGCCTCCGGGAGTCTGCTCTCCTCCGATTGCTAACGATATCGCAATCAGCAATCCGCCTACTACGATAAAAGGAATCATGTACGAAACACCATTCATCAGGTGCCGGTATATGGGACTCTCTTTTTCTTTGCGTTCTTTTTTCACTTGCCCGGCCGACTTCAACTCAGATCCATGAACCGGCACATCGCCGGTTTGCACGCGTTTGATCAGTTCTTCAGGGTTACGTATTCCTTCCTGAACTCCTGCCACAAGCAGCTTCTTCCCGACAAAGCGGTCTTTGGATATATCTTTATCACTTGCAATGATAATCCCATCCGCTTCTTCAATATCTTTTTGAGTGAGCTCATTTTCAGCACCAATAGATCCTTGTGTCTCGACTTTCATATCCACACCCAGCTCATCAGCCGCTTTCTGCAGATTTTCGGCAGCCATATACGTGTGGGCAATGCCAACCGGACATGCGGTTACAGCTAATATCCTCATATCCATTTGTCCCCCTTTATTAATATCTGCTTTCATTATAAAGTCATTTTCAGCCATAAAAATAATTCATTTTTACCGGAACACCGGAAAAAAATGAATTATTGATCAAAAACTGTCAGAATATCTGAGACGCTGTTGGCTTTTTTTAGATGTTCGACAGCAGCAGGCTTTTCACTGATGGAGGCAATGGTCTGCATGAGCGATTTTGTCATGTGCTGATCCGCTTTGGCAATGGACAGCATAAACACCACCCAGACCACCTCACTCCCCCATTCCAGCGGTTCATGCAAAACAGCTATGGATACAACAGACTTTTTAACTAGATCCGGATGGGCATGCGGGATAGCTATTCCCCCGCCGATTGCGGTAGCAGATGTCTGTTCCCGCAGCATCGCACTGTGTACAAATGATGTCTCAGCGAATCCTTTACCAACAAGATTGCTGGCAAGCATTTCGACAACTTCAAAACGATGCTTTAAATCGATATCGAAATAAATTGTATCTTCATTCAGCAATTGCTTGATCGTTGAAAACATCTCGCCTCTATCTGCCAATTCACGTTCCATTAACTGCAAAACTTGGTTCAGCCGTTTTTTATCGTCAGTTTCCAGAAGAGGTGTAATCTCAACTTTTGGAATCTCGCAATCGTTGATGCCTGTTGTTGAAATAATTAAGTCAATCTCATGAGTCTCCACAAATTCATTCAATGCTGCCTTACTGATGCAACCTAAAATATGGATGCTTTTATAAGATTGTGCCAATTTCGCCTGAAGCAAATGGGACATCCCAACGCCCAGGTCACATACAATAACAGCACGTTTAACCGGCGTTCGTTCTTGTTGCATCCGCTCAATCGAGGCCTGAAAATGTAGAACCAGATAGGCAGCCTCATCTTCTGCGATGTCCAGATCATAAGCTTCATTAACTTTTTCGACAGCCAGAATCACCATGCTTAACATATAAGGATATTTCTTTTTAATGTCGGAAAGCATTGGATTTCTAATTGTAAGACCATACCTGATGCGATGCAAGGCTGACGCAAGATGCGTAACAAGACCATCGGCCAAGCACCTTGTCCTCCCGAAATCTGATCATCGTCATGTGCTGCAGCTGTAACGTCATTTGCCGGACGACATCAGCCAATAAATCATCAGCTTTTAAGTTTGTCAGACCATTCTTTTTCCTGCAGCTTTCCAGATGCCATGTAAAATAAACATATTCATTTTCAGGGAAAGACACCCCAAGTGCATCGCCCAGCCGTTTTAGGAACCAGGCTGTCATATGATAGGTTTCCAGCTTCACATTTGCACCAGCATCCATTTCGCCCAGCACGATGGATGAACGCTGACGGGTTCGTTTAATCATAATCAATACATGAATCAGCAGACTTTCAAATTCCCCTTCAGTCAGATCAATCGGATAATCCACCTGCAAACCACGCAGCAGCTTTCTTACCGTTGCTGTTTCATTTTGCGGAAATAGTTGCAAGATACGGTCCTTCTCTCGGTTCTCAGACGGTATTAATTCAGACAGATTAGCCAGTGCATTGCGTTTGTCCAGCTCGCGACCTTTCACAATATGGCCAAGACGCTGCTTTGACATTAATGTCAGATGATAACCTTCAAGCCAATGGGCAATCCTGTTCAATTCATGTTTCATTGATGTCGGATTTGTAAAATAGCTTTCAGCCAAACTTGCCAACGTGAGGGGATTATCACTTGTCAGCAGCTGATATGCTACTTCAAGCACACGTTCATGCCCGGCTGCTATCTTTCCGGTCTGATAGATATGATGAAACAGCTTCACCCTGTCAGCATGATGTATTGAAAGATGTATACCCGTACCACGTTTCCTGATCAGTTCAACAGCTGGATATTCTTTTAGAAACGTCTCAATTCTGTTTAAATCGCTTCGTACTGTTTTCTCTGAACATCCCAATTCATTTGACAGTTCCTGTACATGGAAAAAATCAGATGAGCCAGTCAGTAAAATGCGTAATAGTTCTTTTTGCCTGTTATTCATCCAAGACACCGTCCAAAGTTCTATCAATCCATCATATATCATAGCGGATATTGCAGCTGAAGACAATCAGTGGGACACAGTGCCCAGTACTCTTCCTTTTAACAGCAATCGACTCCAAAAGTCATGAGTAAAATACTTGTCCCGCGGAATGATTTTTTGATTGGGATACAATTATAAAAACCTCGTTACCTGTCAGCAGCCAGAGTAATGGCGCCTTTTACCCCCTGTTCATCATCCAGGGCAGGAGCACTGATAAAATCATTCAAGTTGCCCACATCCACATAGCTGTTCAGGAGCTTCGAAACCTTTTCCCGAACCAGGGAATATAATATTTCCTGCTTCATAACCCCGCCGCCTAAAATAATGCGTTCAGGAGACAATATCAATGTGTAATTAACAATGGCATGTGCCAGATAGTGCGCCTCGATTTCCCATACGGCGGCATCATGACTAAGAAGGTACCCCTTATTGCCGTGACGCTTCTCAATTGCCGGACCAGAAGCCATTCCCTCCAGACAGTTGCCATGATACGGACAGCAGCCTGCAAACGAATCATCCGAATGCCTTGGAACCATAACATGCCCCATCTCCGGGTGAATTTTCCCCTGAAACGTATAGCCATCCTGTACCAAACCTGCCCCAATACCTGTCCCTACCGTGATGTATAAACAGCTATTGACACATTTTCCGGCACCATACCGGTATTCACCCAGGCATGCTGCATTGACGTCCGTATCGATGTAAACGGGAATCTGGTAATCTCCCTTCAATCGCCCGAGTAAATCAAAATTTTTCCAGTCCGTTTTAGGTGTATTCAGGATCGTTCCATATGTATCACTTTCTTTATTCAAATCAACCGGCCCAAAACTTCCGACACCCAGTGCTTCCAAATCGAAGTGTGAAAAAAATGCCTTCACTTCCATGAGCGTTTCTTCCGGCGCGCTGGTTGGAATAACCTTCTTAGATGTTATCTCCCCGGAACGATTGCCCACTGCACAGACAATTTTCGTGCCGCCCGCTTCAATTCCGCCAAACACCATACACGTTCCCCCCCTCGTCCATTGGGACAAATTGATAGACACTCTATCCCGATTCTGCCTTTGGGGACCCTTTGCCCACCAGTTTTATACTTTATTTTACAATAGTAAGCTGTTATTTTAAATGCCGTTTCCTTATCGTATATCTGTTAAAGATATAATACTGAATGATTATGGGGTTAAACTGGAAAAGATCTTACCCGGCCCAACAGCTTTAATACGATAGGTTCTCTTCTCTCCCTATCAAAAAAGCCATCCCTCCTCAATAGGAAGGATGACTGAATAACATCACTGCGCTGTATACCCGCCATCAACATGGACAATAGTACCTGTGATAAAATCATTCTCACATAAAAATACAACAGTATGGGCAACTTCATCCGGATTACCGATCCGCCCCATGGGATGCTTGGCAACCAGTCCATTATAGAACTCGCCCAGCTTTTCTTTATTGACCAGACCTGACTCGATGTATCCTGGCGCAACGGCATTGACGCGGATATTCTTCTCCGCATATTGCAGAGCCAGCGACTTTGTCATCAAATTGACTGCACCTTTTGATGCATTATAGGCAAAGGCACTTGGTTCGCCCACAGTTCCTAAAATGGAAGATGTGTTCACGATAACACCACTGCCGGATTTCAGCATTTCCTGAACAGCATATTTTGAACCGTAGAAGACACCGTTTTGGTTAATGGAAATTACTTTTTGATAATCTTCATCAGAAAGTTCATGGGTTTGGCCTTGTACACCAACACCAGCATTATTGAACATTATATCAATTTTTCCATAATGATCCACGGTTTGTTTAACAAGACTTTTCACCTGGTTCTCAACAGCAACATCGGTTTTGGCAAAAAATACGTCAGCACCATGATCTTTCAATTCTCTCTCAGTGGCCTTCCCGCCATCTTCATCAAAATCCGCAATAACAACTTTAGCACCTTTTGCAGTGAACGCCTTGACAGTGGCCAACCCGATTCCGGATGCCCCGCCTGTGACAACTGCGACTTTACCTTTAAGTTCCATCTCTCTTCCCCTCCCTTTGTAAAGGTTATAATCTTTACAATCCTATTATAGCAGTGTTTGTATACTATCCAAAATATGTGCTTATAAGAAGACAGGTAGCTGACCCTATATTTCGGCTGAAGGATCTGATTCCCTCTCAGATATAACCTATTTTAGTGCAAAAAACGAGGCCGAGACAAAAGGATATAAGCCAAAGATACATCCGAACGATGATTCCACTATGATGGGAACAGTTCGGATGTATCTTTTGAGATATGTTTGAAAATTTGTTGCGCATGATCAAATCAACTGAGAAGTCATTTGGTCTTAGATTTGCTTGCTTCCATGCTTTTGTTGGTGAGTGCATGATGGTCGCTGCGGAAAAATACGCCCTTTCCGGGGAACAGCGCGAGCCGAAAACCCGCAGGAAATAGGTCTTTGCTTTCCGAGGAGGCTGAGTCCGTGCCCATGGAAAGCGCAGTATGCTGCCGGAGCGAATGATCGCACGCAACTAACATCAGAATGGAAGGGAGGCTATACCAAGACAAATTGTCACGCGTTCGCAGTCGTTATCAATGATGAATAAGGATGCGACTGTTGAAAAAGTAAAATGCTGCCCTTCCTGCCCTGTAATGTTCGTCTTTAGCATGGAAAGTTTTAATTGTGTACCAGCATCTATATGAATCTGATCTATACCTTCTCCCAATCCAACACACCTAAGATGCACTCTTACTGATCATACCATGCACTTTCTGCACTTCTTCGTCAGGCACCATGAGGTAATAGGTGCCGTCAATATTTGTTCCGTTTCCTTGTATTTGATAGCTGTCAATGTTTTTGCGCGTATTACGATAACCATTGAAAAGCATCTTCATGTCGTCAAAATCCATATTTGTTGCCATATTATTGCCGAGAACGTCGATGTAATCATTGATTTTCGTCACAGAACCAACGGAAGCGCCACGGTCAATAATGCCTTGAATGACTTTACGCTGGCGT
Organism: Lentibacillus halodurans; assembly: GCF_900112045.1. Classification (GTDB taxonomy): domain Bacteria; phylum Bacillota; class Bacilli; order Bacillales; family Amphibacillaceae; genus Lentibacillus; species Lentibacillus halodurans. The sequence goes on along the minus strand of NZ_FOJW01000007.1, from coordinate 63,699 downwards.
TCCGTTCGGCCGAAATCACCATTTGGATCCTGTTTGCGCATGCGGACATAGGCCATTGTCTGATCCCCATCCATCTCCATAGGACCGACATTAAAATCATACTCCCCGTCATTCCAGGCAATTTCGTTATCCACTGTGATCGTACCAAGCCTATCAACCAGTTCCTGGAGCCCTTCCATGTTCATACGGACGTAATAATCCAGTTCAATGTCTAAAAAATTTTCGACCGTCGCAACGGACATATCACTGCCGCCAAATGCATAAGCATGATTGATTTTATCCTCCACCCCTTCACCGACTATGGTTGTCCTTGTATCCCGTGGAATGCTGATCAGCTGCATTTCCTCATTTTTGGGCTCCAGAGACAACACCATCAACGCGTCCGACCGCCCACTGTCATGTTCACGCTCGTCCACGCCAAGCAAGAGGACGTTCAGCTGTTCAGAAGCTTCAACTTTTTTCTTTGTCAAATTACGATCAATCGAATCAATTTGTTCGTGCATTTTTTCATTGACTGTATCTCTGGCATTGCCATAAATCGACAAGCCATAAAGCCCAATTCCAAGTATCAGTAAACCAATTACAGCCAATGTTATTTTCAGCCAGCGTTTTTTAGATTTTTTGCGATTCACTCTCTTTTCTTCCACGATTTCTTTCCCCCAATAAAACATTCTAATAATTTATTGTGTTCTATTATGAGTCGTTATACCTAATGATACACTTTGTCATATTATCTCATAATATCACTGATTTTGTAAGTGTGATTTGAAAATAATATTATGTGGTTATCAGCAATAGTGCAGACTGTCGAATCCGAATGTTTCCATAAAAGCAGAAGGTGCCCGCTACATCGTCAAGAATATAAGTGCAGAGAGGCGTGCTTTTTTGTATCACTTGGAGAAGCATAAAATTACATATTGTACTTATAGCAGTAATAAAAATAATCCCCGCCTGAGAGAATAGACTCAGTTAGGGATTAGTCATCCATCCACCGCAACTTTATAATAAGCGGGATTCCCTGTAATATAAACGTTAATAGTTTTCCTGTTGATTACTTTTATTATTGCTATATACGCCATATATCATTGATAAAACAGCAAGAATAATCAATACTGCAGATAATGGTCTTGTAAAAAATGTCGAGACAGCTCCTAATGAAATGGCCTGCCGAAAGTTCGATTCAATCATCGGCCCAAGGATGATCCCCAGTATAAACGGAGGTAAAGGAAATTTATTAGCTTTCATCCAGTATCCGATTAACCCAAATAATAAGAGAACCCACACATCAAATATACGGTTATTAACAGCAAAACTGCCAAGTACACATAATAGCAGCACAATGGGGACCAGATAATGAAATGGGATCTGATTAATTTTCAGAAATACTTTAATTCCTAAACTTTGAACGATTAGCATTAAAAATGCAGCTAAAAAGAACGAAATGAATACACCATTAACCAAAACCGGCTGATTTTCCATCAGTAATGGGCCAGGCTGAATACCATGAATCAATAAAGCACCCAGCATCATGGCAGTTACCGCATCGCCCGGAATACCAAACGCCAGCATTGGAACCAGTGCACCGCCAACGGATGAGTTATTCGCTGATTCGGCTGCAATCAAACCATCTTTCGTTCCTTTACCGAATTTAGAAGGGTTCTTGGAGAACTTTTTTGCGATATCGTAACTTAAAATATTGGCAATACTCCCGCCGGCTGCTGGCAATATACCTACCAATGTTCCGATTAAACCTGATCTGATTACATTTACAGCCGATTTCCACATATCCTTTATGACCTTTGCTATTGGATAGGTTATGTTTTTGGTATTTTCAATTTTGAACGACTTAGGCGGATTTTTGATATCCTCTAATAATTGAGAAAAAGCAAATAACCCGATCAGTACAGGCAAAAAGTTAAATCCGGCCAGTAACTCACTAAAACCAAACGTAAATCTTGGTATTCCCATTAGTGGATCAGAACCGACAAGTGAAAACATTATCCCCAGGAATCCAGCAATTAACCCTTTTATCAAGGAACCTTCACTCAAACTGGCAATTGCACTTACACCAAACAGCATCAATGCAAACATTTCCCATGGTCCAAATTCAAGTGCCCACTTGGCTAATAATGGCGCCATGAAAATTAATATGATTCCTGATAAAATAGAACCAAAAAATGACGACCATAACCCAATCGCCAATGCTTTTCCCGGCTCACCGTTTTTGACCATCGGGAACCCATCAAAAGTAGTCGCCATTGCTGAAGGGGTACCAGGGATACCGAGTAGAGAGGCTGTAATAAGCCCACCGGCACTGCCACCTACTTGAACCCCCATCATCAGGGCAATGCCATTAACCGGATCCATACTAAAACTAAAAGGCAATGTTAATGCGACCCCCATTGTAATGGTAAACCCCGGAATGCTTCCCGCTATGATACCCGCTATGACCCCCATTAAAAGGATTGTTATTGTCTGAATATTTAAAATGGTTTCAACACTTAGTAGTATATTCTCCATAAATTGTTACCCCCTTCAGAACAAGACGCCTGTTGGAAGGAAAACCGACAGTGCCCACTGAAAAATCAGGTATAAAATTGCAGTTAATATGATACTTCCAAGTAAGACGACCCAAAGTTTTTGCCTATTATCTGCAAGCACAAAGTATAACGAAATCAAAAACAAAACAGAAGAAAGGAAGTAACCAATATATCCCAGAATGAATACGTACAAACCAAAGAGCACAAATGTTAAAATCACTTTTTTATTTTCATGAAACAACTTTTGAAGATTAATATTCAGCTTCGAACCTTCCCCGCGAATCATTCTATACACGCTGCTTGCTAACAAACATAGACCTAAAAAAGCAACAGTCCCAATTATAATGTTAGGGAAAAGGTCAGCTTCTGTTTTACCCAGATTCTTTTCCGTTATTAAGGAAGACCCGTAATAAGCAAAACCACAAAAGACTAAAATGGCTGCTGCATTTAACAGATCACGCTTTGCCTTTATCACTCAAAATCTCCTCTCTTATTCCTCTAACAACCCGCTTTTTTCCAGAGAATTTTTCATATCTTCCTCGTTTTTCTCTAAAAATGCTGCATACTCTTCTGTACCTTTATAATTAACTTTTGTACCCATTTCAGCCATTTTTGTTTTAAAGGACTCACTGTTTGCTACTTCTTCCAGTGCATCACTTAACTTTTGGATTATTTCATCTGGTGTATCTCTTGGTGCGACAAGACCTCTATTTGTTGCAGAAACCGCATCAATGCCTTGTTCTTTTAGTGTTGGAAGCTCTGGTAGAACTTCACTTCTTTCCTCACCCGTATAACCTAATAGTTTCATCTGATCATTTTCCAGATAATCCTTTCCTGCTATAACAGAAACGCCACCCAGATCAACATCATTACCGACAACAGCCTTCATTCTTTTGGCAGTGCCATCATATCCAACGATATTAAAATCTATATCGGCTGCAGTCTCAATTAAAGCAGGTTCCAATTGTGAAGTGGAGCCAATAGATGCTGCATAAGATATCTCTCCTGGATTTTCCTTAGCCGCTTTTACGACTTCTTCCATTGAATCCCAAGGACTGTCTGGATGTGTTGCAACTGCATCGTATGTGGATGTCATCAACGAAATTGGTTCAAAGTCAAAATATCCGAAGTCTGATTGCCCGGTAAGTTGTGACATTGCAACCGAATCATGAATTGAAAGAAGTGTATAGCCATCATTATTAGCGTTCAACACTTGTTGCGCACCAACAACTCCACTTCCGCCAGCAACATTTTTAACGACAATATCAGCATCAAGGATTTTTTCCAGTTCCTCCGCTATCAGCCTATTGATAGCATCTGTATCTCCCCCGGCATCCCATGGAACTACGATCTGAATCGACTCATTTGGGTAATTATTAGCCTGGGCGTCGCCATCTGATTGACTGTCCATGCCGCATGCAGATAAGCCGACCACTGTCATTAAGCAAATCAACCAAACACGCATAATCCTTTTCATTAAAGCCCCTCCTAGATTTTATAAATTAGATCAAAGAAATACCTGCTTACGCAAACGGAAACACATTTTAACAGGTTGTCTAATTTTTGATAATTTGTTTAATTGCGATTTATATTAAAATACATAAAAATGATTATGATGTCAATGTTTTTTGAACAAAAATTAATTAAATAATTAAAATTGGTTACATTTATACTATTTTTAGGACTTTTTGCATTCACTTCGTATTACGAATAACAAGAGGAAATTCGCGGTTTTTTTCCGGTGATGATTTTCACGTGCACAACGAACAATCCATAGTGATTGGAATGTTTCTCAAAACCCGGCAATTGGCATATGATTAAAACAGAAAACCCACCTGCCATGAAAAATTCATATGGGTACAAGATTAACTTACAGGTCTCCTTAATTACTTTTCTGACTCCATAATCGGCGCTATACCATCTTCAATTTGAATGGTTGCCCCAAGTGTTGCATTATCACGCAGCCAGTCATTTGACTTGTTATGACGATACTCACAATGCTGAAAACACGCTCATTTACCCATATATTTATAATTGAGAGGTTACTAGAATTAAAATTAATAGATCTCCAGGAGGTGAAATAGAAGTTTTATAAGCGTTTTATAAATTATGAGATGGAGGGATTCATATTGCAACGTAAAAACGTGATGTTTATTGTTGTCTCGTTGTTTTTACTGACATCAGCTTTTATGCCGACAGCTGCAAATGCCCAATACCACCAAGACTTCACAAACAGCAGTAATAATCTGTCTATCGGAATTGAAAACCTGCCGGAAACAAAGGAAGTTACTGAACTATCTACAGGTGTCACCCATACGAAAATCATTAAAGGGATAGAGTCGCACAAAGCATTTTATACGGCAGAAATCGATTTTTATCAGAACAAATCGGACGCTCAACAGATGAGAAAAGATTTAAGGGAAAAAGGCTTTAAATCGTCCATACAGACGATTAGAAATCCGGGTTTCAAACATACAGACATTGGCGAAAAGACTATTGGTCATGTTCTGCAGTCAGGAGAGTTTTCTGCCATGGAAGAAGCTGAGCAGCGCGCACAGGAATTGCGAGATCATGGTTTCCCGGTATCACGTATTGCCTATTCAGAGTATAACGGAACCCTTAAAAGCACTGGACCGTGGGTAATCAATGTTCTGGAAATTAATCCGGATAAATTTGATGGAGAGTTGCAAACCCGTATCGGTCACGACCAGATTCAAGGAAATGAAACGTTGTCCTCAATGGCAAAAGGAACCGATTCTATAGCAGCTGTCAATGGCGGATACTTCGTTGTTGGCAGCGGGGACGGTACGCCAGGGTCGCCTGCAGGTTTATCTGTACTTGACGGCACACTGCTTAGTGAATCCGTCGGCGAACGGACTAGTTTGATTTTAAATCAAGATCAGGCCAGGATCGCTAAAGCTAAAACGGCTCTTTTACTTGAAACAGACAATGATGAGACGCGTGAAATTGACGGTATTAATCGTGTCCCCGGGCTTATCCGCAGCTGCGGGGGAATAAATGATGAACCGTCTAACCTTCCGATGCACGATGTCACATGCACAGACAATGATGAGATCATTCAATATACGGAAGTATTTGGTGAATCAACACCTTCTGTCGATGGATATGAAATTGTCCTGGATGAAGAGAATAATATAATCTCTGCCGGTGAAAGCAAGGGAACAACAATCCCTGAAAACGGCAGCATTCTACTAGCAACCGGAGAAGCGGCTGACTGGCTTCAGTCAAATTCCAACATAGGCGAAGAAGTAACGATGTCCAATAATATTCTTGTAGAAGGCGAAACGCAGCCTCTGAAAGATACAACAGACATCATTAATGGAGCGCCACAGCTGCTAAAAGACGGCGAAATAGATATAACAGCTGACAAAGAAGGATTTCATTGGAGCAGCGATTTTTATTATAATTTTGGCTTGTATCGGCACCCTCGGACTCTCGCAGGTATCAAGGACAATGGAAATCTTCTATTTGTAACAATAGATGGAAGAAACCCAGGAACAAGCATTGGCTTAAGTTTCTATGAGAGTGCTCAGCTGTTAAAAGACATTGGCGCAACAGAAGGCATGAACCTTGATGGCGGCGGTTCAACAACGATGACCATCAATCAGGAGGTTACTAACAATCCATCTGGCGGAGCACAAAGAGCAGTTGCAGATGGCATCTTTATAGTAGAATGAATCATTGAAACGTGCAGTTAAACGTGTTGGTGGTTTACACTGCACGTTTCCTTTTTAGCAATTTAGCAGTCTCCTGTTTTCGTTTTATCGCCTCCACTGCCTTTTGCCGTCCCGAACGTATCGCTCTCTTTTTCGCTAACAGCTATACCGCCACACCTCTGTGATGGATTATTCAACCATATTTGCCAGTCCCTCTCTATATAACTAATATCGAAACAAATGTCTATTTAGGGGTATGGATTTCAAATATTTATTTTTGTAAAAGCGATGCCCCCTTTATTCAGATTCGTTTCGATTATAGAGGGAGACTATAATTTCTGATAAACGATGATGTGCTAAGGGAAAATAGAAATTGAATACGTGAAAGCTCAATTGATTCCCTGTTATAATTTGAAAAACTGCTTTCGGAAGTCTTTTAATCCATCGTCAAATACAAAAAGTGTCTGATCGGCTTTTCGATAAAAATTTCAAACATCAAAAAATGAACAGTGAAGCGGAGCGAATGGGCAAGCCCTCCTGTCTCTCTTAGCTTAATCGCCAATAGGCAGACTGTATTTCCTTCGCATGATTGATATAGTCCAGCTGATTCTGATAAATTGGTCCTTCGTGAAAGCCTTGATCAAACGGGTCATTTACACCACTTTGTTTTCCGCTGAATGCCTCTAGAATCCGGATCGTGCAGAACGGAACATAAGCGGTGCTGTATCCGCCCTCATGACAGGCAACAAGACGACCGCTGCAATGTTCATCCGCCAATGATTTTACTTTTTCTGCCATCCTATAAAATCCTTCAGCAGTCACAAGCATACGTCCCAACGGATCGAACCGGCCCGGATCCTGACCGGCCGACACCAATATCAATTCCGGCTCAAATTGGTCAATAATCGGTATCGCAACTTTGTCAAAAGCGTGCATATATCCTTCATTACCGGTTCCAGCAGGCAGCTCAATGTTAACGTTGTATCCTTTTCCTTCAGATTTGCCAATTTCAGTCATACTGCCGCGATTTCTTGGGAAAATATTTTCCTGATGAAGAGATATAAACAGCACATCCGAGTCATTCAAGAAAGCGCTCTCCGTTCCATTGCCATGATGTACATCCCAATCAATAATGGCAATCCTGTTCAAATAATACTGAGCGCGTGCATACTTAGCTGCTATCACAATATTGTTAAAAAGGCAAAAACCCATCCCCTCATTTTTCTCAGCATGATGACCTGGAGGCCTTGTCAGAGCATAAGCATTCATCACCTCTCCTCGAATAACAGCGTCCACAGCAGTGACGGCACCGCCAGCTGACAACATGGCGATTTCATAGGAATCTGGCCCGACGATCGCATGCTCACCGGCATCGCCACCTCCCATATCACTCAAACGCTTTATTTCCTCGATGTATACTTTCCCGTGATTCCTTTCAACTTCCTGATGTGACGCAGGTCGTGGTTCAATCTCCTGCAGCTGCTTTATAAATTTGGATTTGTCCAGTAAATTCTTGACTCGCCGTTTTGTTTCCGGATTTTCCGCATGTATATCCTCCTGGACCCAGCCACCGGAATCAATATTCAGTGCCCCATTTCCAGTTTGGTGCCAGAAATAACTCTCATCCCAAATAAAACCTGTTTTCATGGTCATCAACCTCCAACAATTAATTTTTCTGATTAGCTGAATCCGCTGACAAACGATAGCAGGCTACCCTTGCACCAGCTCACCGCAAGGAAAAGGAACGTGCACATGATTGGCCTCCACTTTAAACAAACGATGAACCGCAGCTTAAGTCTGGTTCGGGACGATACCTTTATGTCAAATTGCTTCCTTCATATTAGCTAACTGTATCATGCTGTCCAATAGCACATTAGTGCCATGTTCTATGTCCTTATCCAATGTGAGTTCGGATTCAACATGACTTTTGCCATTCACACTCGGCAGAAAAATCATGCCTGTTGGCGTGAATGTGTTCATATATTTAGCATCATGACCCGCTCCACTGTACAATCGCTTATATGAATACCCCATTCGTTCAGAACTATTGGAAATTTGACTGATAATGCGATCATGAAAATGAGACGTTTTGACTTTCCATAGTTCATTCATATCCATAGATACCGCTAATTCAGAAGCCATTAGCTGTAAATCAGCAGTCAATTCCTCAATGAATTGTTCACGGATTCGATCTTCAAGATGTCGAATATCCAATGAAAAAGTGACAGCTTCGGGGATGCAATTAACAGCTCCGGGTTTCACGTTCATTCTGCCAACCGTCACGTTTAACCCATGATCAAAATTGAGTGCTTTCTCTTCCGCACAGACGAGCATTCTGGAAGCTGCCATCAGAGCATCTTTCCTGCATAACATTGGTGTGGGGCCTGCATGTCCTCCCTCACCCGATATATGTAGCTCCAGCCATGTCATACCTTTAATTCCTTCAACAACGCCGATAGACACACCTTCCTTTTCCAAAACCGGTCCCTGTTCTATATGCAATTCAATAAAAGCATGAGCCAATTGCAACCGATGATGCATGGCACCGTTGAACCCTATTTGCTTCAGTTCATCTTTAAACTGCTTGCCAACTTTATCCTGGCGGGTATAAACATACTCTTTGTCAAAAACACCTGTTAACCCGCCTGAACCCAGTAATGGCGGTTCGAATCTTGCACCTTCTTCATTCGTAAAGTTAATGATCTCAATAGGCCGATATGTCTCAACCTCATGATCATTCAAACAGCGTATGACTTCTAAGGCGGCCAATACGCCCAGCACACCATCAAACCTTCCGCCGTTAGGCTGTGTATCCAAATGAGACCCTGCTACAAGCGGAGGGAGATCCGTTCGCCCCTCTCTTCTGCCATACATGTTTCCAAAATCATCGACTCTCACCTTAAGACCAGCATCTGACATCCATTCCTTGAAAATCTCCCGCATTGCCTTGTCTTTTTGCGATAAAGCCAGTCGGCACAAGCCGTTTTTAGGGATTGCCCCTATTTGCGAGCTCTTCTTAATCGTTTCCCTCAAGCGCGTAAAGTCAATTTTTATTTCATTCAACTGCAAATCCCTCCAAAGTTCACGATGAATCTATATTACTTCAGACCAAATATCAGTCGTCTGCTTCTTCTTAGTGGCTAATGAAACAACAATTATCGCCAAAGTTGATAATGGCAATCCAACAAATACCGGATGAACATCAAAAGGATGACCTGCTAACTGCCAAATGACCGCAACACCCAATCCAAGCCACATGGCTGTAATACCGCCGGCTTTTGTTGCACTTTTCCAGAATAATCCGAAAATACATGGTGCTAATAATCCTGAAACCAGCATTGCTGTTCCGATAACCCATAGAACGACAAGCTGCGGCATGTAAAGGGCAAGTAAAACAGAAATAACAGACACTGTGATGACTGAATAACGACTGTATTGCAGAATTCGTGTCTCTGAAGCATGTTTAATCCTTGGTTTAACGATGTCATTGATAATGGAAGTCGAAGCAGCCATAAAGAAAGAATCCGCACAGGAAATAACGGTAGCCATAAGGGCAATTACCATGATGACGACTAAAGGGAAATGAAATACTGCCCCGATCGCTTCATAATAAACAAGTGTTGGGTCAATGCCGGTCATCTGCATGCCATATCTTAGGAATACACCAGAACCAATGATGGCAACCCCGATTAAAAAAGCTAGCATAATAGCAATCCAATACCCTGATACGGCCGTTTTATAATCCCGTGCAGCCCAAAACCGCTGCCACAGATCCTGCCTGACAAACTGATAACCACCTATCGTGAAAAAATAGACAAGCACTTCACTTGTGGAAATATGTGTGATACTAAGCAGTTCTAATTCTCCAAGTGAACCAGCAAACGACTTCATTTCACCCCAATCCCCTCCAATCCAGAGTATAACGATAAACAGAAGGAAAGTTCCCGCTGTCTGCACCGTACCGTGAATGGCGTCCTGCCATACGACTGACTTCAATCCGCCAAAATATGTCTTCGCCGTCAACAGCAGCCAGCTTATGATAATACCCACCGTCATGCTTAAGCCAATGGTAAGGTTCAATATAGTTGCAATGGCCACAAATTGCATACCCGTAACGGCACAATAAGCGAGCAGGACACTGATTACAGTCGGAATTCTAGCTCCTTCTCCATACCTTAGGGCGGTGAAATCACCAATGGTCACCATCTTGTATTTTTCGCCAATGAGTCTGATTCGTTTTATCAGGAAAAATGCTGTGATGACACCAGTTACCAGAATGCTTATGTTCAGCCAATGCTGGCCCATTCCAAATCGGTAAGCATTTTCCATGAACCCTAATAATATGGAACCGCCTACCGCTGTCCCAACAAAAGTCAATATTAAAGGAAAACGTGAAACTGATCTGCCAGCAACATTGAAATCATCATAACTATTAATTTTTCGATAGTTAATGTACAGCGAAAATCCAAATAATAAAATAAAATATACGACAACAATAATACCCAGTATGATCCTTTCCTGGTCGGTAAACAATAGAATGCTCCTTTCATCGTGAAATTGGTCATCAGTCACCGTTTAAACTTTATCCCCTTATGTACCGGACCTTTTTACACAGACCATCCATAATTAGCGATCCTGTTAATATGCCATATTCAACAACAAAGCCTTGTACAATGACCGGGTTCATGTTTGTAAGTATGACCAGGCTTTATGACTGCTTTTCCTTCATAATCAACGAATGGTACAATGTCATATCTATGAACTATTTCAAAAAAATATACGCCGATAAATAACATAATCTAGCTTTTTAACCAACTCAACTTAAGACAAAATAGCAATTAATCCATTCTTAAACTATATTTTAAAAATTCCACAAATGGATTTATGCTGTTTACCATTCGCAATTTTTTCCGATTCAAACATCTACTGTAATAAACGCACATGGAAGGGATTGAACATCATGAACAAAAAATTGAGCAAATATGCAGATGCCTTGCCAATACCGAAAACACTGAAACCACTGCGCAAAAAAAACAACGAGGATTATTATGAAGTCCAAATGACGGAATTCCACCAAAAAATGCACCCTGATTTAAGGCCAACACGCTTATGGGGCTACAACGGGCAATTTCCCGGCCCTGTCATCGATGTCAATCGCGGGGAGTCGATTCGTGTCAAATGGGAGAACAAACTGCCGGACAAACATTTCCTGCCGATTGACAAATCTTTTTATAATCTGTCGGAACTTCCGGAAGTCCGCACTGTTACACATTTGCACGGAAGTGAGACTAGACCGGAAAGTGACGGGTATCCTGAAGCATGGTATACGAGAAACTTCAAGGAAACAGGGCCGGGATTTAAAACCGAGGTCTATCATTATCCCAACCACCAGCGTGGTGCCACATTATGGTATCATGACCATGCGATGGGCATCACAAGATTAAAACGTCTATGCCGGTCTTGCCGGCATGTATATTATTCGTGATGAACGAGAAAAGCATATGAAAAAACTTCCTTCAGGTGACTATGAAATCCCGCTTATCATCATGGACAGAACGTTCCATCATAATGGAGAGCTATTCTATCCACCGCAGCCGGATGATCTTCAGGAAAACTGGCCCAACCCGTCCATTCGGCCAGTCTTTAATGGCGAAACAAACGTCGTTAACGGAAAAATATGGCCGTATTTACAAGTGGAGCCGCAAAAATACCGATTCCGTATCCTGAATGCAGCCAACACACGAGGCTATCAGCTCTATCTAAATTCCGGTCAATCATTTTATCAAATCGGATCAGACGGCGGCTTGATGCGGAAAACGGTCAAGCTGGACAATTTAGCAGTCGAACCGGCCGAACGCGTCGATATGATCATTGATTTTTCCAGACATGAAGGGCAAACCATCACACTAAAAAATGACCTTGGACCAAATGCAGATCCTGACGATGACACAGATGACGTCATGCAATTTAGAGTGAATCTCCCTTTATCATCAGAGGACAAGAGCAGAATTCCCCGAATTTTAGCGCGGATTCCTTCGCTCAACGAAAACAACATTCAGTGCATCCGAAACCTGAAACTCGTCGGCTCAACAGATAACCTAGGCCGCCCATTGCTATTGTTAGATAACAAAGAGTGGATGGCCCCCGTAACAGAAACACCTGAGCTGGGCTCGACCGAAATCTGGTCATTTATCAATGTGACTAATTTCGCCCACCCCATCCATATTCATTTGATTCAATTTCAAGTGCTGGACCGCCAGGCCATTCGACCTTGACCGTTATAACAAAGATGGAAACATTATTTTCACAGGACCGGCAGAACCACCTAAATCTAACGAAAAAAGCTGGAAAGATACCTTGGCAGCACCAGCGGGGCAAATCACACGTGTTATCGCCAAATTCGGCCCATTCACTGGTGACTATGTATGGCATTGCCATATACTCGAACATGAAGATTATGACATGATGCGTCCAATGCAGGTTGTTGAAGCGGATAAACGGGAATAGCATAAGCGTATCGCATCCAGTCTGGTCTCCCGCAATCAAATGCTGCTTTCCTAGTTTGAAGGCGCTTTTTCCCCAATCATGAAAATGGAACAGGGTTGACATAACATCCCTGTTCCATTACTCAGTTATATTCAATATATTCGCAGACGACTTTCACTGGGATGTTAAACCTATCCTTTGCCTCTTTAACGGAAATCCATCAGCTCCGGATAATCCGTGATAATCCCATCCACACCATACTCCATTAACTGATCGACCCATTCCTGGTCAACCACTGTATATGGCCATGTTTTTAATTCATTTTGATGAATGCGGTCTACCGTATCCTGATCCAAAAGCTCTTTATTGGGATTGACATAATCTGCATATTCCGCGTATTCCTCCAGATGTTCGTCGGTAATCTTACCTTCATCGGCTTGCCCATAACCTACCAGCACCCCAACAGGCATTGAAGGCAACAAGTCATGAAATCTTTTGACAGAATCATGATTGAACGATTGAACAACGATTTTATGGTTATTTGGCTTATCCATATTGCGTTCTATTAAAGTATTAGCAACTTTCTGCTCAACACCAGGATAGAGCCCCGGACTCTTCAGTTCAATGAGAATGCCAATTTTCCCTCTGTAACGGTCCAGTATCTCCTCAAAGGTCGGAATTTTTTCACCGGCAAACGATTGATCAAACCAACTGCCCGCATCAAGATTCCTTAACTCTTCCAAAGTGTAATCCCCTACACTGCCGGTACCATCGGTTGTACGGTCAATAGTTGTATCATGGATACTTACCAGTTCGCCGTCTTTTGTCATTTGAATGTCGATTTCAATATAATCCGCCTTCTGCTCAAACCCCAAATCATAAGCAGCAATCGTATTTTCCGGGGCATGACCGGAAGAACCTCTGTGTGCAATCAATTGGATCGTATTTTCATAGTTGTTATCTTGTGCTGCAAATGCTATTTCCATAGGTGACAAAAAGAAAAAACCCATAGCGGCTATCGATAAAATCGTTACCCGTTGAAACATTTTTTTCATGATACTGAACCTCCTGCTATTTTTCCCCTTCAGATAGACTTATCCGTCAGCCTCCTTCATGCCAAAATTTCTGAAGAGTTTATTAGAAATGCCCAGAGTACCAGACATATTCTAAAAATCTATCAGCTGCACAAACACAAGATAAACAGAAAAAGAAACCCAGCCAAAACGGATGGCTGTATAACAGCAATCAAACGTTTAAAGGGGTTTCTTCAAATACTTTTCCCTCAACATGAATTATGTTGATTTAAGTTAAGCAAAAAATATACTGTAACGTCAACAAGATTGGAAGAATCAACCGTAAAATGGTACAAAAGTGGTGCAACGGGACAAGATTATTGTTCCTTTTGTAAAGGGGCATACGACTAAAAACCTATTGATTCGTGTAATATAAGATTGACATTATTGCAGTAATATAACATAGTATCTAACACAACAGTCATTTTTTTCTGATTAAAAAAGAGAATGGCAATGCATTCCCTCTAGTATAACGATAGATGCTAATTAATAGGATTTTCCTACTGCCTGTTTCCTTTTCTCAATCATCTCTCTTACAACTTCAGGATTTGGACCGCCTATTCGATCTCTCCTTTGTACGAAATAAAATGGGTCGGTAATTTCTTTCCAATCTTTTTTGGACAGCGAAACATCTTTTAACCAGTCATTAATGGTTTTCAAAGAGATCTCATATAATTCCTTCCTGTCTTCAGCTGCCCTTTTAGCAATCACACTGGCTTTGTGATGTGCTTTACGAAAGGAGATACCGTAATCGCGTGACAAGACATCGGCAAGTTCAGTAATCGTAATCATATTTTCCTTAGCCTGCTGATAGGCATGTTCTTCATTAAAGTCCATGGTCAATATAACAGCATGCATTAGTTTCAATACACGGAGAGCTTTACGGAAACCACTGTATAAATGTGGCTGAAGATCGTCTTCTGTATCGTTGATATCCCCGTATGGTGTGTTGTGTATCATGTGAATGACCGCCATACCCTCTGATGCGGCACTGCTTGCGATGGCGCGCGAATGTTCAATGGATACTGGATTTCTTTTTTGCGGCATAATACTGCTGATTTGCACATATGCATCCGATACTGTAATCAGTCCCACTTCTTTGGAAGTCATTCTCAGAAATTCTTGCAGCCAGCGCCCCATATTTGTCATCAGACTGATCAGTGACTGAGCGGCTTCCATCAAATAATCCCCTGCAGCGATGGCATCATAGGAATTCTCTATTAAACCGTCAAACCCCAGAAGTTCCACCATCCTTTCCCTGTCAATCGGAAATCCGGAAGTCGTAATGGCTGCAGCCCCCATCGGTGATTTGTTCACGGTTTGATATGCCTGTTTCATTCGGGTAATGTCCCGTTGTAAATTGTCATAAATAGCAGTCAAGTAATGCCCCAACGTAGTCGGCTGAGCCGGCTGTGTATGGGTGTGGGCCGGCATAACTGATGTAATATAATTTTCTGCCTGATATAAAATTGCCTTACCCAATTTTTCGGCATTTTCTACTGTTGCTTTAAGATAATCGCGCAGAACAATCCGATACATCGCTTCGCCCATATCATTACGACTCTTGGCGATATGCATCTTTCCTGCCAGTTCTTCACCAATCAATTCGCCGATACGGGATTCAACTAGAAAAAAGAGATCTTCATATGAAGAAGAGTATTCTATCTTTTCCTTGTCCATTTTCTCCACTTGAGAAACAGCATCCAATATCTTATTTGATTCTTCTTTTGTAAGAATATCCTGTTCGGCCAACATAGTCGTGTGAGCCTTATGAATTAAAAACATGGCACCAAATAAATACTCTCGTTGATCGTAAAAAACCGGCATTAGCAATTCTTCCATGTAAGTTTTTCCTGGGAACTCCTTCCCGTCGGTTTGTTTGAATTTTTCCCTTAGTGTCTGCATCGAAACACCTCACTTTTTTTGAATTGAATCTCTAGACGGCTGTACTATAATGTGTTTTCTGATTTCACCCCAAAGAATCGATACGATATAAGCATGACTATCGCAATTAAGCCGACTTGAATCATACCAAAAGCAGCAGCTTGCCCCATATTGAACATTCGAAGCTGATTCATAATTTCGATGGATATTGGCCGGTTATCTAACGTGTACAAGAGAACCGAGGTCGGAAATTCTCCAACCGCCTGAACAAAAGCAAGCAATGTTCCACTAAGTACACCAGGCAAAATGATTGGGACAACGATCCGACGGAATGTATAGAACCATTTTGCTCCGAGATTTTGAGCTGCCTCCTCAAGTGAATCATCCATCTGCTCAAGTACCGCATTTGAAGAACGAACGACTAAAGGTATAAAACGAATAAAGTATGCTAATGGTAAAATCCAAAACGTTCCAACAAGTATTTCACCGAATGAAAACACTGATGGTTTGTTGAAAGCAAGAATCATGTTCATACCGACTACTGTCGCAGGCAATGCCCACGGAATCATAACCAATATATCCAACAGATTTTTTCCTATAAAACTCCGTTTGACAAGAGTGTATGACGTAATTAGTCCAAAAATAAACACACCAATACAAGCAATACAAGTCATAATCAGACTGTTGCGTACCGGATCCCAAATATTCGGATCGTCAAATAACAAACGAAAGTTCTCCAAACTGAATGCTTGCGGATAAGTCTGCCATGTCCAGGCTCCTTCCGGTACAAGCGACAAAATAAGCAGTGTTGCATGAGGCAGCAATAAAATGATCATGGCTAAGATACCAAGTGTAACCATCACACTTTTCAAAATAGGGTTGTTCACTTCACTGCGATGTGTCCCTATCCCTTTACTTGCCATACGATAATCTTTTCTGCTTTGATACCAGCGCATAAATAACAGAAATGAGATAGAAACAAGGGATAGAATAACTGACTGAGTGGCCGCCATCTCTAAATCGCCATTAACTTTTGAAAAATAGATTTGCAAACTTAATACCCTGTAGCCACCTGCAAGCAGGAATGGTGCACTGAATGAGGCCATTGATACCATAAACACCAGCAATGATGCAGCGACAAGTCCAGGTGTAAGCAACGGAAAAGTCACTTTCCAAAACACCTTAAATTTACTCGATCCTAAATTATAAGCCGCTTCTTCTAATGATGGATCAATGTTATTCAATGCAGAAGATGTTGTCATATAAAAATATGGATACATCGTATAGGCATGGACAATTAAAATACCCGAAATACCGCCTATTTTGAAGGGGACATCGGATAAGTTAAATAGATCCTTTATGGCGTTTGGAACAAGTCCCGCTTCTCCGTAAAGAAACATAAATGCCATCACACCTACAAGCGACGGAAGGACAATTGGCATAATGGCAATATTGGAGAATAATTGTCTTCCAGGAAAGTCGTATCTGTTAAAAATATAGGCAAGCGGAACACCGATTAATGCACTCAGAAGCACGGATAAAAGGGAAATATACACGGAATGCCAAAGTGCTTCAAAATTTGCCGCAGCTTTAGAACCAAAGAAATCAGTGTAGTTTCTAAGAGAAAATTCTCCATTCTGTTTAAAACTTTCAATTATCGTTGAAATAGATGGATAGAGTACATAACCCACTAGGATGACAACAACCGGGATAAGCAGTAATATCGTTTTTCTTTTTTTAGCATTTATCATTTATACTTCACCCTTTGCCGCCGGAATAATCCTGATCTGTGTTTCAGGAAGATAAACATAAACCTCTGCTCCCTTTTTCATGTATGTACTTGGTCCACGGTTAAGTTCTGTCGATTTGAGTGTTACATTCTCGGTGATTTTCACAATGGTATGCACAGATTCTCCGGTAAACTGTACAAGCTCTACTGTTCCGGAAAGAACATTATTTCCTTCCATAGGCTCTACATCGACTTGTACTGCTTCTGGGCGAACTGACATATATAATTGATCGGCGCCGTCATATGAAGCAATATTCTGTTCTGAATTGGTGACATAAATAGATTTATTCAAATCGTTACTGTTATAAATAAAAGTGATCCCTTCCTCTTTATGCCTTTCGATCGGTAGTAAATTGGTTTCTCCAATAAATTCTGCCACAAAATCATTGACCGGCTGATTATAAATTTCTGTAGGTGTTCCCACTTGATGGCACTCTCCAAGATTAAATACAGCAATTCTGTCACTCATCGTCAATGCTTCCACTTGATCATGGGTGACATAGATTGTTGTAATATCATACTCCCGCTGAAGCCGCAAGATTTCTGAACGCATTTCATCTCTTAATCTGGCATCCAGGTTACTTAACGGTTCATCCAGAAGAAGAATATCCGGTTCAATAACAAGTGCACGAGCCAAGGCAACCCGTTGCTGTTGGCCGCCACTCAGCTGACTGACCTGCCGATCAATGAATGGTTCAAGACGTACCTTTTTCAGTACGTCTTCTACTCTTCGTTTAACGTCAGTTTTCTTCAGTTTTCGCACTTTTAAACCAAATGCAACATTTTCAAACACGGTCATATGGGGGAATAAGGCATAGTTTTGGAAAACCATGCCTGTATTTCTCTTTTCCGGTGAAACTGACGTCATATCTTGGTTATTGAATTTAACTTTTCCTATACTTGGAAAATAAAACCCGGCAATCATTCGGAGGGTTGTTGTTTTTCCACACCCACTCGGACCCAAAAAAGTGAAAAATTCTCCCTCATTGATCACCAAATCTAATCCCTTGACAGCTGTCACGTTACCAAATTGCTTTGTAATATCTGACAAGTTCACTGTTGACACGAAAAACAACTCCTCTGCACAAAACCTTACATGTTATTTATTCCTCATTACTTTTGTCTTTCTCCGTATTTTTGATCTGGTTATCCCAATATTCCATCCATTCCTCTGATTTCTCCTGGAACAAAGCCCAATCGATATCCATTGGATTAATATCAGTTTCTGTAATCCAATCCGGTAAATCTTCTACGTCATCTCTTGTTGGGATACGATAATAAGTTTCCGCTAACAGTTTCGCTGCTTCGGGCGTATTAACAAATTCATAAAATGCTTCAGCCGCTTTTGGGTTCTGAGCATCTTTAATCATAGCAATCCCCTCAGTCAGTACAGGAGTACCGCTTTCCGGGATAACATAGTCAAACGGATAGCCCTTTTCCTCAGCAAGCATAACCGTGTCTGGCATGTTCCAGACAGATAACGAGCCGACACCTTTTGCTACCTGGTTGTACATAATCTCTGGATTTGCTGCGTATTCTTTTGTGTTTTCATCTAGTTTCTGCAGCCAATCATAACCTTCTTGCGGATCTTCTGTATCCTTATAAGTTCTGTAAATAATTGATGAATAAATCGTTCTCATTGTTCCTGAAGCGAGTGGGTAGCGAATGACTATTTCATCCTCCCACTTCGGATCCAGTAGATCATCCCAATCCTTTGGGGCCTCCTCTTCAGATATTTCCTTTGAATTATAGAGAATCACTTCCGGGGTAATCGACGTTCCGGACCACATCCAGTCTTCATCATGATACATTTCATCAAGCGCATCTGCATAAGATGGCTTATATTCTGCCAGCAGTCCTTCTTCTTTTGCCTGATCAAAGTTTACCTGTGGCGCCCCCCACCAGACGTCTGCCTGCGGATTATTTTTTTCAGAACGGACACGGTCAAGTATCTCTTGAGACCCCATGTCCAAAAATTCCATATCAACATCGTATTCTTGTTCAAATTGTTTTTCAAAGTCACTTAAAATATCCTTGCCGTGCGGTGAATAGACAACAACCTTGTCTTCCAAGTCTTCATTAGATCCATCACCAGACCCTTCATTTTCAGCCCCATTGCTAGCTTCTTCATCTCCACCTGCCATACAGCCTGTAAGAACCAAACTCAACATAACAGCAAAACATAATAGCCAACGTTTTTTCATTAAAATAAACCCCTTTCATTCAAATCTTAAATAACCCTTCATATTCATTAAAAAATAGTGCAGCTGCCCCTATAACGCCCCCTTCCTTACCAAATGATGTTCGTACAATTTCACATTGCTGAGGAGTGTACCTTTTCATGACATCCATCACTTTCTTGTGAATTATGGAAAACGATCCGCTGACACCACCTCCTAAAATAACTAATTCCGGATCAAATAATGATACATAGTTAGTGATCCCAATAGCCAGATTTGCCAGTGCTTGATCAATAATTTCAATAGCTTCTTCATGACCTTCTATATACAATTCAAACGCTTTTTGGGCCGTAATATTCTCATGCAGGCGCTCTGACATTTGCATACTAATGGACGAACCGCTTGCAACACTTTCCAGATAACCATAACCTTTATGGACAGGGTGATATTCATTTCCCTCATTTTTGTCCGTTACGAGATAGCCAATTTCTCCTGCACTATAATTTGAACCGCGGTAAAGCTGACCATTAACCATCAATCCACTTCCAACGCCGGTACCTATAGCTATATATACAATGTTTTGTTTGTTTTTCCCCACACCTTTCCAGTGCTCTCCAAGGACATTGATGTTAACATCATTATCTACAAACACCGGCAGATGAAATGTTTGGATCAGAAGTTCCCGTATTGGATAGTCTTTCCATTTTAATGCAGGTGCCTCAATAACAACTCCTTCATTTATATTAGTAACACCCGGAACTCCTGCACCAATCCCAAGGATATCCGAATATTTAATGCGAAGCTGGTCCTTCATCGATTCCACATGTCGTTTAATTTCTTCAAATAAATTATGATCCAGATGTTGCTGTGTGGGGAATTCACGAAAGGCACATACTTTTCCGCTAAGATCCGTAATCCCAAGCTCCACATTTGTACCTCCAATATCAATACCAGCAATATATGATCGCTTAGCATTAAAGGTCAGACTTACCGGCTTTCTTCCACCATCTTTTGAAGCGGCTATGTTTCCTGTTTCCACAAGCCATTCGTCTTCAATTAAATCATTTACAAGTGCAGATACAGTCGGTTTACTCAATGACAGTTTCTTTGCGATGGCAGCTCGTGTTACAGCAGCTTCTTCTACGACACATTTCAGAATTAGACGTTTGTTGACTGTTTTAATATAAGCTGCATTTCCTTTTTGCATGGGCTAACTCCTTAATTCGAATTATGATTATATATCAGTTTTAGGTTAGTAAAGTTTACTTACTAATCAACTTATTGGTAAGTATAAGTGAAACCCCTTACAAAGTAAATATGATTTTGAAAATTTCATATAATTTTCTCTTACCTTAGAGACTATGTTCTCATAAGAGTAAAAATGCTCACCAAAAATTATAGTTTTTTCGTACTATTTACATAATTTTATGGAGGTGATATTATTTTTCTACTAAGAAAGGTGGTGAGTAGAGTTAGTTAGTAATCTTTACTAACTAGAGGAATTCAAGTTAAAATTTTGAAAGGGGTTACATGCATGAAAAAGTTTTATTCGATCGTTTTAACTATCTTGCTCATGGTTTCCCTGTTCCCCCTTAGCGGGATCGCTCAAGAGGATTCAGAACATGACGAGGATCTGTGGAATGCAGTCAATCCTTTAAATACGACAGTAACCTTTCTGAATACAGGGGCACACCCGGATGATGAGCGAAGTGATTTGCTTGCTTATTTATCCAGAGGACTGGGTGTTAAAACGTCCAGTTTAATTGCCAACCGGGGTGAAGGTGGGCAAAACGAAATCGGTAAGGAATTGGGGAACGCCCTGGGAATAATTCGGACCAATGAAATGATTGAAGCTGCGAAAATCACTGGCGTAAAGGCATATCATTTAAGTAAAACGACCTCCGATACGATTTACGATTTTGGTTTCTCTAAATCGCCAGAAGAAACACTGGAAAAATGGGGGGAAGAAGAAACATATAGAAGATTAATTAGGTTCATACGTACTTACCAGCCAGACGTGGTCATGCCTTCTTTCAGGGACGTTGACAGTCAGCATGGACATCACCGAGCGATGACGCTTTTGAGCGGTAGGGCATTTAAAGATGCCGCTGATCCTAATGTATTTCCGGAACAGCTTGATGAAGGCCTTTCCACTTGGCAGGTCAAAAAACTATACCTTCCAGCAGCATCTAAGGATACAGCTACTACTTCCATTGAAATTGGAGACTATGATCCAATATATGGGATGTCCTATCCACAATTGGGCGAAGAATCAAGGTATATGCATAAAAGCCAGGGAATGGGCAATGATATTCCGGTGGAACCCAGACAATTTCACCTGGAACTTTGGAAAGAATCAACAGCTTCCGAAAACGATGAACTATTTGCCGGCATTCCATATGATTTTTACGACTGGGCAGACAAAGTTGCCAATAATAGCCTCAGCAATCAGCTGCAAAAACTGCAAAAAGATCTTAATCACATTGTAGATTTATATCCAGACCGTGATGCAATTTTATCACCTTCCCAAAAAGCATTGAGAGATGTAAGAAATATCTTGAATAAGCTAGAAACAAGCAATCTAAATGAAGAGATGAAGAATAATCTTCAGCAAAAACTGGAGTTGAAAGAAGAACAACTGCAACAAGTAAGCTTTACAGCAGCGAACCTTTCAGTACAGACGGATATTTCGTCACAAGTTGTGACGAAAGGAGAAAACATTTCCGTACAAATGGAAATAACCAATGATGGTAACCAGGCAATTAAACATATAAATACCAGCTTAAAAGCACCTGCCGACTGGAACTTTACAGGAGATAAAACGATTAAAAAATTACAAGCAGGTGAATCAACTTCTATCACTTTTAATGGAACAGTGCCTGCCGATGCAGACTATCCCCATCCATACGACGAACATTTGATTCAGTCCAGTGTCAGTTTTAAGAAAAATGGAGAAAAAACCGCAATGGTCTCAGAATTGGATGACACAATTACCGTGCTGCCTGAACTAAGTGTGACTACAACACCAGAAGATGTTATTGTAAATACTGCAGAAGTTCAAGATGAAATAACAATCGATGTTAACGTCAAAAATTATGCAAAAGAAAGTAGCCAAGCATCTGTATCTCTCGAGCTTCCTGAAGGCTGGGAAAGCAGTGAGGAGCAGGTACCCGTTTCACTAAAAGATCGAGGGGATGAACAAAAGGCAAGCATTACCATTCAACCACCGGATGATATCGAAGAAGGAGATTTCACCATAACTGCTGTTGCAGAATCAAATGGTGAGCGTTTTGATTCAACTATACAGGAAATAAGCTATGATCACATCAATGATGCGTACTATCAGTATTCAGCACAGGTAAATGGGACCGCTTTTGAACTGCTGAAGCCAGATGAACTAAAAATTGGCTATGTGGAGAGCGGCTTTGACACAATTGCGGACGCTTTTCAGAATGCTGGATTTGATGTCACCAAGCTAACAGAAGAAGATCTTGCGTCTGCAGACCTGAGCCAGTATGACACTATCGTTACAGGGATTAGGGCAAGATTGGCCAGAGAAGATTTAATCGAGCACAATGCGCGTTTGCTTGAATATGCGGAAAATGGCGGCCATGTTGTTGTCCAGTATCATAAACCATGGGATAACTGGGATACGAATACAACTGCACCCTATCCTCTTGAAATCGGTCAGCCATCAATCGAATGGCGAGTCACAGATGAAAATGCCCCTGTTACTGTTTTGAAACCAGAGCATAGACTGTTTAATTACCCAAATAATATCACAGAAAACGATTGGGAAGACTGGGTTCAGGAGCGTGGACTATACTTTCCGATGAATTGGGATGATCGCTACGAAACCTTTGTTTCCATGGCTGACCCCAATGAGGATCCATTCAACGGAGGAATTTTGATGGCAGGATATGGGGAAGGGACATATCTTTATACAAATCTCGTATTCTATCGTCAAATTGATAATCAGGTCCCAGGAGGCTATCGTATTTTCACAAATCTGTTGAGTTATGGAATAGTTAATTGATTTGAAATCCAAAACAATTTAAAACTTTACAGTGTTCGGAGTATTAAATGGCAACTTCTTTTCTAAGAAAGGAAGTTGTCCTTTTTATGACTCAATTTCTTTATGTTAATCTATATACCGTTTATACGATAGTTAGAGCCTTATATAATCTTCTATATTCACGCATAAATCATAGTAGTTATTACGTCAGTCATATCCCAAGCACAAAAACAGCCCTCCTGCTCAGCTAGGGGGCTGTTTTTGTAATCCTTTTAAAAATCTATGATGCATTCAATCTCATAATAGACGCATATAAAATTTCAACAGATGGCAGCAAGGTATCTTCGTTAATATCGAATAGCTCATTGTGATGTCCCGCGGCTAATTCAGTTCCAAAGACACAGTACGTAGCCAAACCACCCTTTTTCTGTACTGCATCTATAAAGTAGGTTGCATCCTCTGAACCAGCACTTGCATCGCTTGCTAAACAAGTCTGCTCAATTGTTGGATGATCCTGTGCACACGCATTTAACACCGCTGCTAAGTCATTTGAACACTCACAACTTAATGCTTCACCTACAGTCTCAATATGATAGTCTACTTGGTACATCGCTGCAGCACCCGAGACGATTGATTCCACTTGCTTTTTGACATACTCGTTTATAGAAGAGTCTTCACCACGGCTCTCAATTTTCAAGTATGCCTTATCAGCAATAATATTTCTTCCGGAGCCCGCATGAAGCTCTCCTACATTTATTCTTGTCGCGCCTTCTGAATGCCTGGGAATGGCGTATATATTCAAAGAAGCGTTTGCCGCAGCTAATAGTGCATTTTTTCCTTCTTCTGGGTTGCCGCCAGCATGAGAGGCAACGCCATTAAATTCAATATCCATTTTTGATGTAGCTAAAAACCCATTATTAGCTGCAACAAAATGGTTGTGAGGAACGCCGGTGCCTATATGGGAAGCAATAAAATAATCCACATCACTGACGACATCCGCTTTTACCATTGACTTAGCCCCACGTGTTCCTTCCTCAGCAGGCTGAAAGATCAATTTGATTTTACCACTTAACTTTTCTTTATTAGAAGCAACTAAAGATGCCAGGCCCAGCCCTATCGAAGTATGTGCATCATGTCCGCATGCATGCATCTTATCAGAAATTGATGAATTGAAACCTTCTCTGGCCGGATAATGCTCCTCTATTGTTGATTCGTTTATGTCCAATGCATCCATGTCAAAACGGAATGCGATGGTAGGACCTTCCTTTTGCGTATCCAACGTTCCAACGATTCCGGTATAACCGTCAGCAAAGTTCTGAATATATTCCTTATTAGCGCCATTTTCTATCGCCCAATGATAGTGCTTCTTTGTCATGTTTCCATTAGGTTTTCCCATACAATGATGTTCGGACATGACTTCCTTACCCAACTGCAGCTTAAAACCTAACTGACCTAATATGGCTGCAACTTTCGAAGCTGTTCGCATTTCTAGAAAACCCGTCTCAGGATAGCTGTGAAAGTCACGTCGCCATTGAATCAGCTTTTCAGATAAATTTTGTGTTCTCATGTTTTTACCTCCAATCATATATTACAGAAATGGGGTGACCCCAGGACCGAATGGAATACCTGCATAGAAAAATATCAAAAGTAATATAATCCACACACCCAAAAATGCAAGACTATAAGGCAGCATGAGTGAAATGTAAGTTCCTATGCTGGCATTTTTATCATACCGTTTCATAAATGCCAAGATAATGACCATATAGGGAAACAAGGGTGTAACAATGTTCGTGGACGAATCAGCAATACGGTAAGCTACTTGGGTAAAGGCCGGATTATACCCAAGCTGCATGAACATAGGTATAAAAACCGGAGCTTCTATTGCCCATTTTGCTGAACCCGACGTTATTAAAAAGTTCATTAAAGCTGTAAATATAATATACCCCAGGATTAACCCAACACCAGTGAATTCAATGTCCTTTAAAAATTCGGCACCATTTACAGCAACCCATGTCCCCAGATTAGACCAATTAAAGTAGGCGATAAACTGTGCAATTGCAAACACCAAAACAATATAGCTAGCCATATCCTTCATAGATTCAGCCATATAGTCACTGACATCTTTTCCTGATTTGATTTTTCCGACAGTTATACCAAACGTTACCCCTACGATGACAAAAAAGATTAAAATAATCGGTACGATCCCATCCAGAAATGGTGATGGAACAATGCTGCCATCTTCACCTGTTAATGGGCTATTTGGTATCAGAATGAGCAAAACGATTATTGCAATATATAACCCTCCTGCAATAATAGCATTTCGAAAACCTTTAGCCCCATTCGGCAGCTCTTCCGTATCTTCTTCTTCAACTGCATCGCCTTCATATTTTCCTAACCGTGGTTCAATAAACCTGGATGTAATAAGACCACCAACAATTGTCAGCACAAATACAGAGATAATATTGAAATACCAATTATCGATTGGTGTAACTACGATTGAATCATTAATGATGGCAGCCGCTTCGGTCGATATACCTGACAGCAAAGCATCAGTACCAGCAATAAATAAGTTCGCCGTAAAACCAGCTCCTGCACCAGCGAAGCCTGCTACCAACCCTGCAAGGGGGTGACGGCCAAGTTTGTAGAAAACCAATGCAGCAAGCGGAGGTATAAGAACAACTGCGGCGTCTGAAGCCAAATTGCCTAACATACCTACAAACACGACTGTATAAGTTATTAAATATGAAGGAGAATTTAATATCGTCTTTCGAATCGTATAATCTAGCAATCCTATTTTATCAGCAAGACCTATACCCAGCATCATGACTAATACCAATCCCAATGGCGCAAACCCAGTAAAATTCTCAAGCATTGATGTCAGGATAAATTGTAAGCCTTCACTCGATAATAAATTTTTGACATTCAGTTCTTCCCCGGTCCCGGGGTGAACGACGGAAGCGTTAAACAGATTGAAAATATACGAAACAAGTATCATTAGAATAGCTAATCCGATGAATAAGATAAATGGATCCGGCAGTTTATTCCCTACTTTTTCAACCAGATCCAGGAATCTTTGAAACAAGCCTTTTTTATTTTTCATAATATCCTCCATTTCTACTAGACTTTTGATTCCTTCATATACCTGGACTTATAGCTTATCGTTCATTAAGTTTTGAAGGTGTCACATCACTTGGGATAGGGTTCGTGTATTCATTCTTTTCTCTAAATACAGCAAACTCATGTTGTACTTCCTTAAGATTTTCCTCATTCGTAAATAACTGAAGTGCTGTCAACGCCATTGTTTCAGCTGAGCGGAACATTCCTCTATTGGCATAATTACTGAGCCCTTGTGCAGTCATTTGCCACGTATGAAGTGCCGTTCCGAGTGCAGACGTAGATGACGTTAATTGTGCAGTCGGTACAACCCAGCTAACATCAGCAACATCTGTCGATCCGGCTAAGATATCCTTAGAAGGATAATAGTCAGAAATAGAGTCAGACAAGTACTTGCCGGAAAATTCACTTCCGTCTCCCATATAACCAAAGCCTTTCATGGGATCTAAATAATTTTCCTGTTCGGATTTACTAAACGTAGACCAAAGTTCCTTGGCGTATTTAATTTCCTCAGGGGCAGGCTCTTCAACACCTGCTTCTTTAAAATTCTTATATAATAACTGCTCCAAATTACGATTCGGGATATAATTCGAACATGCTTTGTCAAATTCAATCGTCAACTCAGTTTCTGTCATTAATGCCGCACCTTCAGCTATTTTCTTGACCCGATTAAAAATATCATCGACTTGATTAACTTTCGGTGCACGTATTAAATAAAGGACTTCAGCATTTGCCTGAACAACATTCGGTGATATCCCGCCAGTGTTCGTTACAGCATAGTGCAGACGCGCTTCTTGCATA
Organism: Lentibacillus halodurans; assembly: GCF_900112045.1. Classification (GTDB taxonomy): domain Bacteria; phylum Bacillota; class Bacilli; order Bacillales; family Amphibacillaceae; genus Lentibacillus; species Lentibacillus halodurans. Next base: position 36,140 of record NZ_FOJW01000007.1, on the reverse strand, counting down.
ATGTGTTCACGCAAATAATTGACACCGATATTCATAAGTTCCACTGCATCTAAAGCGCTTCTTCCCAAATGGGGGGTGTTGGCAGCATGTGCTGAGACCCCTCTGAATTTGAAATATACTTGATAATTCGCTAAACTCGATAAACTCATAATCGAATTGGAAGGAGAGGGATGCCAAGTTAAAGCCGCATCTATACCCTCAAAAGCTCCTTCTCTTACCATAAACGTCTTTCCGGATCCACCTTCCTCACCCGGACAACCGAAAAACTTAACGGTGCCAGGAATATGATGCTTTTCGAGGTATGCTTTTGTGGCGCATGCTGCTGCAAAAGCGCCGGTCCCTAATAAATTGTGGCCACATCCATGTCCAATATCCCGCTCCATAGGCTGATAACTTACTGCATTGGGTTCTTGGCTCAAACCTGACAGTGCATCAAATTCACCCAGGAAGGCTATTACCGGATCACCCGTACCATAAGTAGCTGTAAATGCTGTTTCAATTCCCGCAACATTGCGTTCAACTATAAAACCCTGCTCTTCACATACTTTGGCTAAGTACTCAGCGGACTCATACTCTTCAAATCTGGTTTCAGGATGTTGATAAATATATTCACTAACTTGTTCAAACCATTTTTTATGCTCAATGATGTAATCTTCCACAAACTTTTTCATTGTTAGTCCTCCGTTTCATCCTTATTTAATAGGATTATGATTTAACTCTTCTTCCAGAAACCTCTGCAAAACTTGACTCCCTTTCACTAAATGATCGAGTGAAGTGTACTCTTCAGGATGATGACTAATCCCATCTTTGCACGGAATAAATATTAATCCTGATGGCCATTTCTGAGCCATGTTCATCACATCATGTCCTGCTCCACTATCCATTTTTAACGTTTTTAGCCCCTCTTTTTGAGCTGCTTTTAATAATTTATTTTGAAGCTTATTGTCCAGCGTTATCGACTGATCATCGACTAATGTATGAATATCGATCGTTACATTGTTTTCTTTCTCTGTTTCTGAACAAAACGCCTTAAATTTTGCGGCAAAATCATGTTTCACCTGGTCCTTAACACTTCGAATATCGATGCCTAATTCTACTTCCCCAGGAATGATATTCATTGCGTTCGGGGTCAGTTTTAAAGTACTTACTGTAGCAACCAATGAAGAAGATTCATAAACCTTTTGAGCCTCATTATTGATAAAACTTATTAGCGGTGCAGCTTCAACGAGTGCATCCCGCCGTTTATTCATTGGTGTTGTACCTGTATGATTTGCCTGTCCCCTTACCTTAACAACAAACCTGATGGGACGAGCTACTCCGTTTACGATACCAATATCGGCGTGTTTTTCTTGTAAAATGTTCCCTTGTTCAATGTGTAACTCCAAAAAGCTTTCAATTTTATCAGTTGGCAGTTCTGCATTCTCAATATCGTTCCAACTTAAACCAAATTCTTCTATTGCTTGTTTTATGGTCATTTCGTCTTTATCGCCAATATCAGCTATCTTATCCTTGTCAAGTTGGCCAGTGATACCTTTACTGCCGATTGTTGAAATCCCAAACCGGGCAGATTCTTCTGAAGCAAAACATATAATGGCTACATTTCTATTCGGCTTGACTTTTTTATCCATTAACATTTTAATTGATGCTAAAGCACATAATATACCTGCAACCCCATCATAACCGCCGCCATTGTAAACTGTATCAAGATGTGAACCCATCGCAATGGTTTTTTTGCTTTTATCAACCTCCCATACAGCCCACTGATTGCCAATTTCATCACGGTAAGTATTGAGCCCCAGTCCGTCTGCAATTTTCAGAAATTGATTGTGTGCAGCAGCTTCCTCCTTCGTATAGCCTAAACGTGAAAAACCTTTATGAATATTTTCTTTATCGGTTAAATTTAACGCATAAAACGTATCCTCTAACCATTCTCTCAATTCAGTCATTTTAATACCTCATTTAAGTATGATTCAGTGTAATATAAGCTGCGTTTCATATTGGAAATTTTAGTTATTGCTAGTATAAAAAATTTTCTGCAAATTGATATACTATTTTTGGTCTCCCCCGCTGTTTCAAACTTACACTTCCACACTTTATTAATATACCGGCACTTTCCAATTCAGTTAAAATTCTTCTTGCATTGCGTTCAGTACTTTGCAACCACCTTGATACATCCTGAGAAGTAAATTCATTTTTATTATATTTATAGGAATATGTGGCTATTCGCAGAACATCTTTATGATTAATCGGGGCATCTTTACCAAATTTTGAAATGATATCTTCTTTGATTAACTTTGAACTCAACAATGAATTTTTTTGATCAGGAGTTTTCATAGTAACGGAATAATTTTTGTCAATTATTAGTAATGATGGCTCCTTTTCATGTTGAATCTGGCTTAGGCCATACCTGACATTTTGTTCCGCCTGGGTAACAGTTTCTCCATAGCCGATTGCCATTCTTAGGGAGAATGTTTCCTGCGTTATATACGCACTCATAAACTTGAATAACTCATGTTCAGATCCATCTATTTCCCCTTTAGTCGTAAAAATAAAATAAAAACCGTCCCCCAGACTTACAAATGAACCATTCATTTTTTGCGTCAATTTCAATAATGATTTCTTTACATCTAATTCATGATGTCTCCATTTGAATAGCGCGTAAAATTCATTATTATCATCAACATTGTGAATCACGCTGCAACCTATAATAGCCATTTGCAAGTTCTCAAACCGAGTTGTTTGTGCTCTTTTCACTAATAATTCAATTGTCAGTTTAATGGCCAAATATGATGGGGTTAGCCTGTATACCAACACGCCGTCCTTTTTTAATTGTTCATAGATAGACTTAATTGACGTTATCGCTATCTCTGTATGATTTTTCTGAAATAACGAACGATGGAAGTCAGCTATTTCAGATAATTTGTTGTATCCTTTATACGGCGCACTATAGTAGTTTAAAGAATCCAAATGGTAATAAGATAATATTTTAGATATTTCTATATCGGTTACCGTATCAATACTAATCCGTTGAAAGATTTGTTTTTCATTTAATTGGGCTTCCATTAATATCCCAAAAAAACTTGAACCATGTAATGGGGGGTATGATCCTTGATGTGATTGAATTAACTTTCTGTCCATAGCAAAGGTATAATTCATGATCCCTGAAAACAGCCACTGATCTATAAAAGACTTGTTTTGATTAATAATATCTTCTATTTCACTCAAATTTTCATAAACAAATGGGATGAGCTCTATCTCATTGAATTCTTCAGAAACTTTTAAAATTCGTTCAATCGATTCCTTTGGTCCAATGACTCCAATTAAAATTTGCATGCATATTCACCTTTTAAAAACTCAATAATCGTTTCTGGATTTAGTCATTCGTTAAGAATCAGCTATCTATATATGATCAACAAAGATATTTTTCACTTCTCCCTCCCGATTTTTTTCGTTTTGTAACAACCAATATCTTCAAATATTTAAGGAAATTATCCTTTATTTTTCCTTAATTTGCTTAAATAGAATAATACTAAACTTTGAGAATTTTGTCTATGATTTTTGAAAAATAAATAAGGGGGTATACACAGAAGTTTATTTTGCAAATTTTTAACTCCACCTTTAAACAATGAACAAAAATAATTGTTGCCGTACCACCTTTAAGATGACACGGCAACCTTATTGAATTAAGACTATCTTTCTAATCCCCTTTAGAGCTTCCCCCCAATTATTTATGAAGTTCAATCATGTATCCTCTCGTCTGCCTAACAATGGTTCACAAACGCCCTCTACACCTACTAATCCCAGTATGGTCAGAAAGTTTTTTTGGATACCAATATAAGCTTCTGTAGGATCATACCATTCATCAAGAGTGTGAGTTCCCCCCGATTTACCTCCTAACCCAATTGTTATTGAGGGAATCCCTAAACTCATAGGGTGGTTGGCATCTGTGCTAACCGCACCTACTAAAGATGGTTTGCCAACAATTTTTTCAATTGCTCCAAATGCAGCTTCTACAATAGGTGCCTCTGATGGTTGACTTGCTGGTGGACGATTTCCAAACCTATTGATTTCCACTGTTAATCTATTACTCTCCCATCTTGCATTCTCTGCCTCAACCGATTCATGAATAACCCGCAAAAGCTCCTCTTCCAATTGCTTTAGTTCCGTTTGATCATTTGATCGTAAATCAACAGTCATTCCAGCCTCTGCCGCAATCGCATTTACGGACGTTCCACCCCAAACTTCTCCAACTGTAAATGTCGTTTTGGGATCTTCTTTTGTCTTGAAGTCTGAAATAGCAGCAATTGCCCTACCTAATGCATGTGTTGCACTCGGAATGCCAAAAGCACCAAAACTATGTCCCCCATCTCCTTTAAATATAATGGTATAACGATAACTTCCAGTTCCTAAGTAAATAATACTGCTAACGTCCGGTCCATCAATGGAAATAAAACCATCAATATCCTTATTTTCATCAAAAAACGCCTTTACCCCTCGTAAATCTCCAGCCCCTTCTTCTCCAACCGTTGCACCAAAAACAACGTCTCCAATTATAGGAAGATTCGTTTGATTTACTGCTCTAATAGCAGCAAGTAATTCTGCTAACCCTCTTGTATCATCACTAATTCCCGGTGCAGATAAAATCCTGCCTTTTTTAGCTACACCTACATCTGTACCTTCTGGAAATACGGTATCCAGATGAGCAGATATAAATATTTTCGGTCCGTAGCCTGTTCCATGTTTAACACCATATACGTTTCCTTCCTTGTCCATACGAACATCCGAAAGACTTAAATCTTCTAATCGTTTTTTAACGTTCCTTGCACGTACTTCCTCTTTGAATGGAGGTGCTGGAATTTCTGTAATGGCAATCTGCTCCTCCACCGTACGACGATGATCCGATTCAATAAACTTTAACGTCTCTTGAATTGTTTTGTTTTCCATTAATTTTTCATAGGTACTTCTAACAATTGGTGAAACGGTTTCTTTTATTTGTTGACTCATGAAATGCCTCCTACTGAAACAACAATAACTGAATTAAGGGCTTTCCTGAAATCTTGTTAACGCGTAATCATAGCAATATTAAACTTTATGATTTCTCCTTTTCGGTTGAGATAACCTGAGTTTCATGGTCAGTCAATGGATAGTGACAGGCAACATAGTGGCCATCAAATATTTCCCTATACTCAGGTACTTCATTTTTACAAACATCATTTGCAAATGGACATCTTGGGTGAAAATGGCAGCCTGATGGCGGGTTGCTTGGATTTGGTATTTCCCCTTCTATTACTTGGCTTTCTTTTCGTAACTTGGGGTCTGGTATAGGTACCGAATCTAATAATGCATAGGTATAAGGATGGAGCGGCTTTTCAAATATAGCATTTCTATCAGCTAACTCTACCATTCTTCCTAAATACATAACACCTATCCGATTACTTATATGACGGACAGCAGGTAAACCATGAGCTATGAAAATATAAGTTAAATCCAGCTGTCTTTGTAACTTTTTTAAAAGATTTAATATCTGAGCCTGTATAGAAACATCCAATGCTGAAACAGCTTCATCACAAACAATAACTTTTGGTTCAAGTGCAAGTGCTCTTGCAATTCCTATACGCTGACGCTGTCCTCCACTAAATTCGTGCGGGTATCTTTTCATTTGGTGTTCCTGCAACCCGACTAAATTCATGAGCCTTAGAACTTTTTTCCTTAACTCTTTTCCTGATGCCAATTTATGAACAACTAATGGTTCCCCAATAATATCTTCTACAGTCATTCTTGGATTTAATGAGGAATATGGGTCTTGAAATATTACTTGTAAATTCCTTCTTGCCGCTCTGAGTTCCTTTTGATTTAATGCTGAGATTTCATTATCCTGAAAATATATTTTTCCTTCAGTAGGTTCTAATAAGCCTAAAACCAGTTGCCCTGTGGTCGACTTGCCACAGCCGCTTTCACCAACTATACCTAATGTTTCTCCTTTAAATACTTCAAAATCAACGCCGTCAACAGCTCGTACAGTAGATACTTCTTTATTAATAAAGCCCTTGGAAATTTCAAAATGCTTTTTTAAATTTTGTACCTCTAAAATAATTTCTTCTTCCACTCTATTATTTTCTATATTTATTTCTGCCATCTATCTCCCCTCCTAAACTTTAATACACCTTTTTGCATGACTTTCATTAATGTATTCCAAATCTGGATGAACAAGTGTACATTCTTCATCTGCCAGGGGACATCTTGGGTGGAATTTACACCCTGCAGGCATTTTTGAAGGATTAGGCACAGTACCTTCTATTGAATATAAATCATCCACCACCTCGTGAACTTTGGGCATAGATGACATTAACCCCTTTGTATATGGGTGTTTCGGGTTTTCAAATAATTCATACACTGGTGCTTCCTCTACAACTTCACCAGCATACATGACAACAACCCGATCAGCCACTTCAGCGACTACTCCCAAATCATGTGTAATGATGAGTATACTAGTATTTGAATCTATTTTAAGGTCTCTCATAAGCTTTAATATTTGTGATTGTATGGTTACATCTAAAGCTGTGGTTGGTTCATCAGCTATTAGCAATTTCGGATTACATGATAACGCCATAGCAATCATCACACGTTGACGCATTCCTCCTGAAAGTTGATGAGGAAAACGGCTCATCGTTTTCTCTGAATCAGGAATACCTACAAGGTCAAGCATTTCAATTCCTTTTTTTTGCGCTTCATCCTTAGACAAATTAAAATGTAACATCAATGATTCTCTCAACTGAAATCCTATTGTAAAAACGGGGTTTAAGGCGGTCATTGGTTCCTGGAAAATCATTGACATTTCATTACCACGCAGTTTTCTATATTCTTTTTTACTAATCTCACGCAAATTTTTATCTTCAAATGTCATATTTCCATCATATACTTCTCCATTAGGGGGCAGTATTCCCATCAAAGCTAAAGACGTCACACTTTTTCCACTGCCTGACTCCCCCACTATTGCTAACGTTTCTCCTTCTTCCATGTGAAACGTGACGCCATTAACCGTTGATACATACCCATCATCTGTTTTGAATCGAACTTTTAAATCCTGTATATCTAAAAGTTGCTCTCCCATGTCCGCACCTCACTTTTAGTCTTTAATTTTAGGATCAAGTACATCTCGCAGCCAATCACCCAGGAATATAACACCAAGGACTGTCAGTGTTATGGCTAATCCCGGAAAGGTTGCAACCCACCAGCTTGTCGCTATATATTCTCTGCCATCACTTAACATAAGCCCCCATGATACATCAGGCGGTTGTATCCCAAGACCTAAAAAGCTTAAACTAGCTTCCAAAATAATCGTAGACGCAACATTTAATGTTGCGATAACAATAAAAGAAGAAATGACATTTGGCAAAACATACTTGACTATGATTCTAAAATTTTTGGCCCCTATTGCACGGGCAGAACGAACATAATCTCTTTCCTTCACACTTAAGGTCTCACTGCGGACCATTCTGGCATAGACTACCCACGTTGTACCACCGAGGACAAGGATTAATGTCACTAGACTTGGCCCTAACACTGCTAAAATAATTAACATAAATAATATATTCGGAATGGCTAAAAAAGAGTCCACTGTTCTCATAATAATAAAATCCCAGGTCTTACCATAATACCCTGCTATAAGTCCAAAAATGATTCCAATCAAACCCGCTAATAGCACAGCACTTATACCAACTAATAAGGAAACGCGTGATCCATATATAATTCTGCTCAATACGTCACGACCTAAGTTATCCGTGCCCAAAAGGTATTCCGTACTTCCCCCATCCAGCCAAAAAGGAGGGAGTAATCGATTGACTGCATCTGTTTCTGCCGGGTCATGCATGGCGAGAGCAGGAGCAAAAACAGCGACTAATGATACAAATATAACAATCACTAAACCAATCGTACCTGTTTTACTTTTAAATAATTGGTATACCATTTTTTTAATCAGGCTTTCCTTACGTTCAGGAACTGCATCCATACTTTCCGTTAGATTTTCCATAATAACGACCCTCCTTAGTCATACTTAATTCTTGGATCAAGAAGTCTATAAACTAGATCAGCGGTTAGATTACTTAAAATAACAAATATTGCAATTATAAAAACTGCAGCTTGTACAACAGCCATATCACGCAAGTTGACAGCCTGGATCAGTAACTGGCCAATACCAGGCCAAGCAAACACAGTCTCAGTAATCAATGTACCACCAATTAGTGTTGATGTTTGAAGAGCCATTATCGTAACCACAGGGATTAATGCGTTACGAAATGCATGCCGGTTTACGACCATTGCTTCCCGCAGTCCTTTACTTCTTGCAGTCCGTATAAAATCCTGCCCCAGAATTTCGAGCATACTGGAGCGTATTAATCTTGTCATTTCAGCAGCAATGCCTGTTCCAAGTGCAATCGAAGGCAGTACGAGATGCAAAAAAGTCCCTCTCCCAGACACAGGAAATACTTCTATATTGACAGCTAAAAATAAAATCAGCATAATACCTAACCAAAAGTTAGGCATTGCCTTTCCCAAAACTGCCCCGCCTGTAACAAACAAATCTAAAAAGCTATTACGTTTTATCGCTGATAATATACCTAATGGTACAGACATAATAATCGCTATGACCATGGAGGCAATTGCTAATTCAATGGTGGCAGGCAATCGTTCAATGACTAGATTCAGGGCATCTGTTTCATATCTATGTGAATCACCGAAATCTCCCTTGACTAAATCACCCATATAATCAAAGTATTGAATATAGATTGGATCATTATAACCAAGCGACTCTCTTAATGCCTTACGCTCTTCGTCAGTTGCTGTTTCTGATATCATTAAGGAAACTGGGTCACCTGTAACACGTACGAGGATAAAAACAATTAGGGTAATGAGGAATAGAACAGGAATGGTTTTTAGTAAACTTTGAGCAAAGTATTTCAAAGAGTATTCCTCCTCTTTAGAAAATAGAAGGGGGGATTACCCCCTTCTATTTTAATGTAATTTCATCTACATATAGCATTTCACTTAATTTCGGTGTGAAATCCACTCTATCGTTAACGCCATAAATAGAGTCAATTTGATACAAATAAATTTGTGGCCGATCTTCTGCTATGATCTCTTGTGCTTTTTGATATTGCTCTACACGTTCTTCGGGATCCATATTAGACATAGCATCTTGCAATAGTTGCTCTGTTTCAGGATTATCGTAGTCGGTCTCTCCAGCTGCTTGTTCTTTTGTTAAACGTTGTAAAGCAAGCGAGGCATCAAACATGGAGTTTCCATATGCAATAAAAAACACATCTTCAAAATCTTTATCCGAGTATCTTGTAGAGAATGCACTCCATTCCAACATTTCTAACTCAGCAGTAATACCGACTTCTTCAAGCATTGCTTGCATTAACTCAACAGATTCTTTATCTTTTAAATACCGACCATTAGGTGCGCTTAGCGTTATATTCACCCCATTCTCATAGCCAGCTTCAGCGAGTAGCTCTTTGGCTTTTTCCGGGTCATAGACTTGCGTATCATACAAATCCTCATTCGCTCCCACATTACCTGGCGTCACGCGTGTTCTGGTTGGTGTCCCATATCCCTCCAGAAGTGAATCTACAATTGCCTCTTTATCAATTGCTAAATCGATGGCCTCACGAACTTTTGGATCCGCGGTTGGGTAATCTCCTTGAGTACGAAGTGCAAATAGCATAACACGTTGTGATGGTGAAGTTACTATTGATACTCCGTCCTCTTGTTCAATACGTTCTATATCTGTTGGTGGAATATTAACTGCAATATCGGCCCCACCGGTTAAGACTTCAGAAACACGTGTTGAATCTTCAGGAATAGTTCTAAATACGACTTCTTCCCACTTCGGTTCTTCACCAAAATAATCCTCAAAAGGTTCTAGAACTAGTTGGTCATCTTTTCTCCATTCCTTTAGTTTATAAGGTCCTGAACCAACTGGCTCTTCGAGAAACACATCCCAACCTTCAGATTCTATATAATCCTTCGGCAGAATACCTGACCCAAGACGTGACAGTCTATTCAGCAGTGCAGGCTCCGATTCATGAGTATGAATGTTAAACTCATAATCATTTAGAATCTCTACTTCTTCAATTTGTTGATAAGAGCCATATTCCAGTAATGTATCATCATTTGCAACACGCTCAAGTGTATATTTAACATCCTCAGCTGTGAGCTCCTCGCCATTATGGAATGTAACTCCTTCCTCTAAGGTGAATGTCCAAGTATTCTCGTCTATGTTTTCCCAGTTCTCAGCAAGATCAGAAACAAATCCTTCTTCAGCATCGTTCCTAACAAGATAGTTAAACATATTAACGTGAACCGCTTCTGTACTAGTATTATTGTGATCATGAATATCAAAAGAGACAATATCTGTTCCGTTAGCAATAACTAACCTTTTGGAATCACTATTCTCTTCCGGATCCCCCGATCCCTCTGACTCACTCTCACCCCCGCTTTCATTTGAACACCCTGCAATTAATAACACAAATACCACTAATATTGGCCAAAGGATTTTCTTCTTCACTAAAACGCCTCCTTATTTAAAAATTTATCTGTCAAATGTGTCAAAATAGTAACACCGTATAACAATGCACGTTCGTCAACATTAAACTTTGGATTATGGTTACTGTATGCCGTTGATTTGCCGGAATTTGTCCCTAACCTGAAAAAAAACGATGGAACCTCTTGAGAAAAACTGGAGAAATCTTCACCGCCCATTGAAGGTTGAGAATATTTAATCGTTTCTTTTCCGAATAACTCAATTGCAGATTCAATAAATAGCTGTTTTGCATCCTCATCTATCTTAATAGATGGAGGTCCATAATTATATTGCAAATCGCAGCTCCCTCCATATGATTCAGCAATCGAAGACGCAATCTTTTTCATATGACTCGAAACTAATTCTCTTACTTCCGGATCAAGAGTCCTGACCGTTCCTTTAACAGTTACCTTCTCTGGAATGATATTATTTTTTGTCCCGCCATTAATATTGCCGACACTTATTACCGCCGAGTCTATTGGATTTACCTTCCTGCTCACGATTTGTTGGAAGGCTACTAAAATTTGAGAAGTAATAGTCACTGGATCTACTGTCAAATGTGGATAGGCCGCGTGCCCCCCTTTACCGTGTACGTCTAGCTGGAAAAAGTCAGCAGCAGCACCACTATACGTTGAAGCGGATATGGAAAATTTACCTACTCCTACTGTCGGGTGAACATGTAAACCCGCCATCATATCCATCTTTGGATTTTCAAGTGCTCCCTGATCAATCATTCTTTTTGCACCAACACCAATTTCTTCTGCAGGTTGAAAAATTAACTTTAATGTTCCTTTCTTCAACCCCAAAATAGAGAAAACTTTTGCAACCCCAAGCAAATTTGCCATATGCATATCATGACCACAGGTATGTGCTGCCCCTTCATTTATACTCTTATAATCTTGCTCAATTTCATCGTTCATCGGAAGGGCATCCATATCAGCTCTTAAACCAAATACCTTACCTTCCTCCTCTCCCTGAAGTAAGCCAATTACCCCAGTATCTCCAACTTCTTCCTCCACGTCATACCCCCATCTTCTTAAATAATCACCCACGATAGAGGCGGTACGATATTCTTGAAAAGATAATTCCGGATGTTTTCTAAAGTCTCTTCTGATTTGAACAAGTTCTTCATAAATTGACAATACTGTATCATGTAGAACCGGATCGAGCCCTTTCAATTTGTGAAAAACATCATTATCTTTTAGCTTTGTCATAGGATTCTTCCTCTCGTTTCTCCATTTCGTCTTTAAAATGAAATACAAATGAAGCCATCATTTTAATGCCTTCTAAAAAGTCCTCAATAAATATATTTTCATTGGGCGCATGATTGTTAGATGCGAAATGACCTACTCCAAACGAAACAGCTGGTATTCCATGTTTCTGACATAGTTCAAACATTGGACCTGTCCCGGGTGTATTTGGTATGACATTGGGCATCTCGTTTGTACTGGCCTGAATTGTATTAATTGCAGCTATTGTAATTTGTTCATTAGGAGATGTTCTTGCTGCTTCCTCTTTTGTAAAACTACGAATACCTATATCTGTAAACCCATGATCATCAAGATAATTACGAAGATCCCTTAATATTTTTTCAGGATCTTGACCTGGTACTAACCGAAAATCTACCTTTGCAAAAGCTTTTGAAGGAAGCACTGTTTTCGAACCTTCACCAGTATAACCACTTTGTATACCGCAAATATTACATGTTGGTTCAAATATGTGTTTAACTTTTAATTTTTCACCTTCAAGCCCGTTTACAAAATTTGAGATATCTAAATGATCAAGCAAGAAATCTTCATTTAGGCAGTAGTGTTCAATCATTTCTTGATCTTCTTCTGTAAGCGGGATAATATCATCATAAAAACCGGGAATTAAGATTTTTTCGTTTTCATCCTTTAATAAATTTAAAGCCCATACGAGTCGCCAAACCGGGCTTTCGACAATTGAAGCTTGTGCGGAATGCAAATCGGTATTGGCTCCTCTTGAGAACAACTCCACATAGAGCATTCCTTTTACACCTAACGATAGTTGTAACCGATGGTCCCCGTCTCTATAGCCAAACTCCCATACACAACCATCAGCCTGAATTTTATCCGCATATCTATCTGAAAATTCAGGTAAGCTTACGCTGCCAATTTCCTCTTCACCTTCGAATATGAATTTAATATTAATGGGAAGTTCACCTGTAACATTTTTAATGGCATGTATTGCAGCAAGTCTAGCAATTAAATTCCCTTTGTTGTCTGCAATACCTCGAGCATACATTTGCTCGCCAATTATAGTGGGTTCAAAAGGCGGAGTGTCCCACAATTCTACCGGGTCTTCAGGCTGGACATCATAGTGGTTATAAAAACTTAATGTCATATCTTCTGTTCCTTTTAAATGAGAAAATACGACTGGATAACCCTTTGTTTCTAATACTTCTGGAGACTGGTCAAATGCTTCATTAAACAATTCCTTGAGATAAGTTACACTTTCCGTCATCCCTCTGTTCTGAGCAGCAACACTTGGAATCTCACAAAATTCTTTCAACCAATTAATGTAGTATTCACGATTCTCTTCGATGTAAGCTTTTATATTTTGCACTAGGACATCCTCCCTTTTAGTATTCTGATTGATCTATTAATAATTTTTTTAGAATATTTTATCTAATAATAACGACTCGCCATATTAAAGTCAATAGTATTTTTTTACAATTTAGATATTAGCCAAACTTCATACTATTATCACTTCCATAATACGGATATAACATGTAAAATTAATATAAAGTGCCTACCACAATGGATTTTTCAAATAGTTGTTGAGTAATAGTTTACTGGGAATATTTAAATATCAACATATAATATGAGGTGCTTACTATGATTAAAAATCATTCCTTTTTGGAAAATAATCAAAGTCAAATTAAAGCTGAATTACTAAAACTTACTCAAGTGGAATCACCAAGTAACGATTTAAGGGCAACTCATACATGTGCAAACGTTTTGAAGGATCTATTCCAAGAGAAGTTTCAGGAAATGTTTACACTCACAGAACACAATGTAGATGGACGTCCTCATATCCAATATGAAATAATTGATTCTACGAAACCACGAATTCTGTTTTTAAGTCACTTTGATACTGTCTGGAAAATCGGGGAACTAGAAGTAATCGAACAAGGAGATCGCATATATGGACCAGGAGTTTTTGATATGAAAGCCGGGTTACTCTCTTCCATTTGGGCTATATATTCACTAACGCAAACAGAAAATGAACTACCTATTTCACCGGTATTTTTATTTACATCTGATGAAGAAATCGGAAGTCTGACATCAAGGCCAATTATTGAGGATGTAGCCAAATCCTGTGATGCTGTCTTTATTATGGAACCACCTGAAGCTAACTCCAATGCCCTAAAAACAGAACGTAAAGGCGTGGGAATTTTTCACGTTAGTGCAAAAGGCGTTAGTGCCCATGCCGGTAATCATCATGAAGATGGTGTTAATGCGATCTTAGAAATGGCCAAAATCGTACAAAAACTGGAAAGCTTAACCGATTATGAATGTGGTACAACCGTGAACGTCGGTACAATCCGTGGTGGCAGTGTTACCAACGTCGTACCGGATACCGCTGAAATTGATGTTGATTTACGTTTCAAAACAGCAGATGAGGGTGATCGGATTAAAACGGTTATTGAAACTTTAACACCCGAAGATAAGCGGATTGAACTTCGAATAGAAGGGGATTTAAATCGACCACCTTTAGAAAGGAACAATGCTAATCAATCTTTGTATACAATTGCAGAAAAAGCAAGTCAGAGAGTTGGAATTAAGTTACAAGCAACAAGTGTCGGTGGTGGAAGTGATGGAAATTTCACCTCTTCGATTGGTGTGCCAACACTGGATGGACTTGGCATCCCTGGGGATGGTCCACACGCAAGACATGAAAATATTCGCTTCGATATGTTTGTTGATCGTTGTTCACTAGTCGCAGAAATGTGCTTACAATATTCTCTTGAAAAGGAGCGAAGGATCGTAACAGAATAAGTATATTGTCCCAAAGAGCGATAACAAAACCAATAACTAAACTATGGTAAATCAAAACATTGCGACTCCACCGCCTTCCTATTTATCAACTATTGCGCGAGGATTAACAGAGCTGGTCCTTACAAAGAAAGCAGTCGAGAGAACATCTTAAAATTCACTTTATAATATATTTTAATTGAAGAGTAAGGAACCGATGCCAATGGAAAAAATGATATTTTTAGTCCTACAGGTTTAATTCCAAGGGAAAATTAGAAAGAGCGCATTAAACTATACTTAGAAGTAATTAACGAAAATCCGGTTCCTTTTCACTTGAGTAAGTATTGGATACTTGCTGGATTAAAGATCATTTATATTAACATTACTCACAAAACACTATTAGTAGTTGGTGGCGGTTGAATTAGTAACTAATAAGTAATGATTTACTCTATACAAGTGGGCTGACACCAAAAGATAACCTAATAATGAATTTTTGACAGCCCATTTTAAATGATTCTGAAGGTAAATTTATGCGCTTATTGTTTACCTGTTTCCTCCCCTGACTCCATAATCAAAACAATGCCATCTTCTATTTGAATGGTTGTCCAAAGAGTTACATGATCACGTAACTAGTCGTTCGAATGAATACTCAGTGCCGTTATCAAGGAGCATGGAATCGTTGCCACCTCTTTTTGTGATTGTGCCCTCAACAACTGTCACCTCATAGCCTCACTGATTTGTTCCAGTGGAGTCTCCATGTTAGGGTATACTGAATCAGTTCTCCTCTCCCTTCCCCCTTCTCTTTAAAAGTTAAACAGCTATTCTAAAAAGTTATATTTTAGCATGCACCTTTTGTCGTTACTATCGTATCGGATGTTGATTTGCCAGCATAAAATCAAGTGTTTTCCATACCGACTTCTGGGAAGCTGTAGTACGACAATAGCATAATCATATAACGGAAACATGATGTTCTTATCTGGGAAAATGATATATTAATTGCCAATGGAAAAAAATTCTTTTAAAATTAAATGAGTATGAAAAATATTAATCATACCTTATTGAGAGGGTTTAAGCATGAAGGACATCATACATAAGGTTGCCCAAAAGTACAATCTTAATTTGATTGAACAATGTATACTATATGACCTTGAGAAAAAGTACCCGCAGACCGTTTCAATCGAAGAACTGGAACCGAGGGAAGATGAGTATAGCCTGTTTGAAAGTAATATGGAAAACTTAAAAGAAAAAGGACTCATTGAACAGCGATTCCATAAGTATCGCCTCATGAAGACCAAGAAAGAATAGCCCTTATTAGGAATGCATAGGACCAGCGATCAACCCCCTTGACTTTTAAAATTCAGCTAGATTTAAAAATTCTGTTAACAGAATATCGAGCTGTATAAGCAGGATGGGGCGGTAGCGCCTTTGCTGCTCGTCACTTGACAAGGAAATGTCAAAACGAGAGAATAGGTGATATCCCAAATGATCCTTTGTATCAAAGCATTATGCTTAGAATCAGCTTTGGGCTTTGCTGTCTTGGTATCAATTGTTCTGATAAAAAAATAATCCCCACCCTGTAAAACGGAACAGGTTGGGAATTACTCAGTCGGTCCACCGCAACTTCTTGCGGCGTAGCTCAGAAGAACTCTGACAAGTAAACTGTCAGGGTTCTTTTTAGTATTTTATGCTTTTCAGTTTCATTATATGCCAAGAATACCTGTAATGCAAGGTATCATCTTTGAAACGGTCGGGCAGGCTTTGTGTTTAAAGTGAATACCGGGCTAATTACATAATATGTTGTATCGTGACAAAAACTTATATTTGACTCAGATCAGTACTAATACTTTATGCTTCTCCCTCAAAATTATTCATATAGCCTTGGCTCCCAATGTTTCCTGAGTGAAAAGCTTATGAAACACTAGCATAAACATTAAATGGCTAGGAAACAATTACTCTAAAACCTTAAACAAAGCTGAGAACCACCAACGGCTCCCTGCCCTAATTTTAATCATAAACGAATTGTTCTTTTACATACTTTCCAGCCGATGTACCTGCGGTTTTTCCAAAAACTGCCCCAGACATTAAACCTGATCCACCAGGGTAGTTTTGATAGAAGATGCCGCCAATCATTTCACCTGATGCATATAGCCCTTTAATAGGTTCATAATAACTATCCAGTACCTCACCGTGTTTATTGGCTTTTACTCCCCCGAAACAGAATGTAATTCCACACGTAACAGGGAAAGCATAGAAAGGGCCTTTCTCAATCTTTAACGCCCAATTAGATTTAGGTAACGTGATACCTTTTGTACCTTTTCCATCTTTTTCGGATGGTTCATACTGACCCTTCTGAACCGCATTATTATATTGTTCAACGGTTTGAACAAATTGTTGTTTATCCACATCTAATTGTTCTGCCAGCTCTTCTATTGTATCAGCTTTGTAGCAAGTCGCCTCTTCCCTGTCATATTCATCACGAAGCATAGGCCTTACTTGGGTATCATATATTTGATAAGCAATTTGATCTGGTTGTTTCAGTATTTCACGACCATACTTAGCATAAGTATAATTTCTGAAATCCGCCCCTTCATCTACAAATCGGTGACCATCTTTATTGATCATAATACCAAGCGGATACGAGTGCTTCTTATAAATATCACCTGGTTTTGTAAAGTCACCTACCCTAGGAGCATTGGCATCTGTCCCAATTGCATGCCCACCATTCCATTCACCATAAGGCTGAGCTCCTGCCTCAATTGCCATTGACAAACCATCACCAGTGTTATATTCTGTACCTCTCACAATGATATCAGCCCAATGCTTTCCTAGATTTTCGGTGCGAAGCTTTTTATTAGCTTCAAAACTGCCACATGCTAAAATAATACTTTTCGTATGGACAGTTACTTCTTCGCCGTATTTGTTTACCACAATAGAAGAAACCTGGTTATTACCCTTATTAATTTTAAAAGCTGGTGATTCGTACCAAACATCTATACCTAGCTGTTCCGCTCGATCATTCAACTGTTCAATTAAACCGACACCTCTCCCTCTTGTTTTAACTGGCAATCCACCCCAAAAATGGTAAATACCATCTTTTTCAAAGGATTGATTATCATAAATTAAATCAAAATCAACTTTATGTTTATGCATCCATTTAATTGTTTCATATGATTGCGTTACAAGGTGTTCAGCTAGTTCTGGGTCTGATTTACCGCCCGTAGCCCCCATAAGGTCGTTGAGATATTTTTCTGCTGTGTAAGGTGGCATGTTAATTTTGTTCGCCTCTTCATCAGTAATGTCAGGGATGACTTCTCTCAAATCGTTAAGGCCTTTAAAGGCAAAGCGAATAGCACCATCTGTAAAATAAGAGTTTCCCCCACGTTTATGTTTAGGACCCTTTTCTAACACGAGTACATTGGCACCGCTTTCGCGGGAAGCAATCGCGGCACAAAGTGCAGCATTCCCGGCTCCAACTACTACAACATCATAGTTTAACTCACTTGTAAGCGACATATAAACACCTCGAGTAATTATTTTGTATCTCTTTTTCTTTTATAGCTTTTCAAATTATTTATCAATAGGTTAAAATAGAAAGGAGCATAAGTAAAATATTGAAATTTTATGCTTCTATATAAATATTTTTAATGGCGAATACTTCAAAAATAGCACATTTGGTATAATATGCATCACCCTACAACAATGATCATCCTCCATATTGAATCGTTGTCCTAAAGTTAGCACTAAGGATCACAACTGTGTAATTCCAAAATATAGAAGGAGTTTTGTCATGAACGAAAAAGATTGGGAACTACTGCTAACATTGTACGATAAAGGCACCATTACAAAAACTGCCCAAAAATTATACATCTCCCAACCGGCGTTAACCTATAGAATTAATCAGATTGAAAAAACGTTTCATGTAAAAATAATACACAGAGGGAATAAAGGTGTCATTTTTACAAATGAAGGTGAATATTTAGTAAGTTACGCAAGAAAGATGATAAATGAACTGCGCAAAACGGAAGATAATTTGAAAAATATGAAAGAAAATGTGCAAGGAATTCTGCGTATCGGCATCTCTAGTAACTTTGCTCTATACCAGCTGCCTTTATTATTGGAAGGCTTTCTATCTAAATACCCGAACGTAGAAATAAGTCTGACAACAGGTTGGAGTACAAATATTTTAAACAAATTGCAAAGCGAAGAAATACATGTCGCAATAATAAGAGGAGACCATAACTGGATTGGAGAACAATTGGTATTAAAACGAGAAACCCTATGTGTCGCCTCCAGAGAAAGAATAGGACTGGATGATCTACCAAACTTAAACTTAATCCGATACCAAACAGATTTCCATTTAAAAAACACCTTTGATGAATGGTGGCAGAGCAGGTTTAATGTACCACCTAACGTCACAATGGAAGTTGACCGAATCGAAACTTGTAAAGAACTGGTTAAAAAAGGCCTCGGTTACGCTCTTTTTCCCAGTATATCCTTAAAAAAGGAAGATAACCTGCATACGATGGACTTAACGATAGACAATAAAAAAATTTTAAGAGAAACCTGGCTTTTATATCGTAAGGAATTGCTGGACTTAAACGTGATCAATGCCTTTGTGACATTTATAAACGACTATTATCAGCTTTAATGGAACAAATAATAAAGCTGGATTTGCCAGCTTTATTATTTGTTCGTCATGACTGACGTTTCATTTTCGCCATATAATTTTGATAAAATAACGCTGCTTCCTTCCATAATTCTTCGTGCTGTTCTGCCTATTGCCGCCCGACTTACTACATACTTACCTTTAATTTGCTCAACACTTGCTTCCACTTCAATAATACCGGATGGGTGACCTATTTTCACACGACCTTCTTTTTTACTTGACAGGACATCTGTAACGACTGTACCTGGAATTTGACTAGCTGTTGCAATCGCAATAGCCCCGCTTACTGCAAATGCCTGGTGGAGAACGCCCATCGCAACATATCTGCCTGTAATATCAATATCCTCTGAATCAACGTTGTTCCCTGCACTATTCACATAATTATTTGGCTTAGAAACTACGGCAATCTTAGGCAAAGCATGTGTAGATGGACTTGTTTTAGTTGCATCATCAATTAACCCTATTTGCACACCAACTTTTACCCTTATTTCTTCCAATTTATCTAACAACGATTTCCGATTGAAGGTATCTCCTATTTCTGTACCTTTTATATTAAGTTGATCGGCTGTAACAAATACCAATGTATTGGCGGAGTCCACCACACTGACTTTATAGGCCTCACCTGAATCCAGTTGAATAATATCCCTTACATTTCCTGTTGGCAGTAATTTTCCTGTAATAGACCCACCTGAATCCAGGAAATTAACATTTATCCTGGGGGCAGTTCCTGGTACGCCATCAATAGCATAATCACCCTCATAAACAACGCCATCATTACTTGACGGAACTTCTACTTCTATTATCTTGTTTGTGTTTGTATTGAATATTCTGACATTTGTATGTGGGTTAACCACTTCACAAAGTCCTTCCTCTACGGCATATAACCCTACTGCTGCTGACATATTTCCACAAGTTGGTTGATAATCGATTTTTTCCTCAGAGATACTTACCTGACCAAACGTATAAATGATATCAATATTTTCGTCATCCGATTCTTCGATTAGTGCTACTTTGCTCGTTAAAGGATTTCCTCCACCAATTCCATCTATTTGTCTGGAATCCGGACTTCCATATATTCTTAAGATTGCCTTATTTCTATATTCCCCCTGTCCTGGTAAATCCCTCTTATTGATTACTAACCCCTTACTCGTACCACCTCTCATTAACACACAAGGAACTTTCGTTATGGTTTCCATTTCCTTTTAACCTCCCACCAAATTATTTTGTTTGGTATGACAAGATAGGCAAAGTTCTACTAGTTTAGAAATATCATCCAGTTTTTCTAAATGATTGATCTTCTGAATGATTTCTAACGTATTCGATTCTCCAATTAAACCTTTGGAAAGATAGATAAACTTTTTCTCTATTTCATCTTGAGTTAAAGGATTTGCAGGATCCCCTTTTGCGTCCTGGATCACTTCAGAATACGATTCATTTGACGTTTTGATCTCCAATCTGCATCCCCAGTTTTGCGGATAAACGTTTTCAAATTCTTCATCAACAATAATTTCCACTTTTTGTGCAAGGCAGAGCGTTTCTTCGTCTGTGATTCTTTCTGGGGTGAACTGACTCATTAACGCCTGCCCATCAATTAGTGCAACTGCGACACCATACGGAATGCTAAACTTGGCATCCGATGTATTCTTTGGTGTATTGGTAAAACCACATTGCACTTTAGCAACTTCATATGTGTACACTTTAATCGACTCTATGTCATTTGGGTCTATTGATTGACGTAATTTCAGAGCTGCATCAATGGATGGATGCATGCTTCTGCAGCATGAAAACGGTTTTCGAGTAATATTATCAATCAGTAAGTCTTCTCCAAGGTCTTTTACAACAGTATCGTATGAGTAATCCTCGGAGCTGCTCCTATAAAACCCTCCATCTTCCGCTTCTATTATTTGATTTGCCCCTGTTAACCCACCATTGACAAGCAGAGTAGCTAACAAACCACTTGCGGAAGCAGAACCAGCATGAAACATTTTTGAATTAGCCCCGTTGGAAGTAAATGCCCACAAAGCAGATGACTGTGTTCCAGCTAAACCTAAGGCATCAACCATTTGTTGTTTAGTTAAACCAGAGAGCTTCGCAATACTTGCTGCTGCCCCAAATGTGCCACATGTACCTGTTGCGTGCCATCCCTTCATCCTATGTTTTGTCGCATTAATTCCTTTGCCGATTCTTAGCATCGTATCATAACCAACTATTATTGACGTGAGAATATCCTTTCCGGTACTTCTCAAATAATCGCCATAAGTCAATACAGTTGGGACGACAACAGCACCTGCATGTGACTTCGCTTCCTTATGAACATCATCCATTTCCTGGGCGTGTGCCATGGATCCGTTGATGATAGCAGCATATAATAGAGAACTCTTTTGATTTAAACCAATTAATGACACAAGGTGATCGTCTGTTGATTGACCCATTTCAACTGACAAATTCCTGATTTCTTCAGTCTGAGCTCCAGCTAACATACACCCTAATGAATCTAACAAACATAATTTAGCTTCCTGAATGACATTTTCGGGTAACGATGCGTAATCCAAATCAACATAATAATCCGCTAACGTTTCCGTAATCGTCATCATCCCACTCCCTTCAACTAAATAGTGTTATACCTAATACACCTGCAGGCCAATATAAATTCATTACATTTGCAAATAATATAAGCACACCAACAACCAGTGCTGTTGATAAAATGGTCGTCATAACACGGAATTTTGATTCAACCAATAAAAACACCAACAAGAATAGAATTGTTGCTGGCATAAAACCTAATACATAAATCAAAACGCCATAACCCACAAACCAAAAAATGTATTTCAGCATTTTCTTCATTTCTACAGCTTCTTCTTCTTCCTCCTTCGTTTTTTTAACATGTTCAAAGGTTTGCAGAATGACTGATACAAACGCAATAAAAGCAGCGCCAATAGCCACAAAGAATGGGAAAAACTTTGCTTTATCCGTAAATGTATTTGCCTCCAAAGCCATTAGGCAAAATAAGATAAATAGAAACGCTGTAAATAGAATTGATTTCACTTCTTTGGACATTTTTACTCCTCCCTATGCAAAATTAGATTTCTCACTGGTACGTTTTAGGTAGTAACCCCCTGCTATAAGAGCTATGATAATTACACCCAGTATAATTACTCCCGGCTGGAGCAGCCATGAAAAGCCATACCTTTCCATAGAGATCCATAAATATCTTTCGGTAGCTTGCGATAATACAAAACCAATGAGTAAAGGTGCCCTCGGCCAATCGAGCCTTTTCATAATCAATCCCAGCAATCCAATACCTGCAAATAAAAAGATATCGCCAAATTGTCTTGAGCTTTGATAAGAAGCTACCATTAGAACAACAAGCAAAAATGGCACTAATTTTGTGGCGGGAATTAAACTTAATTTTGCAATATATTTACTTAACAAAATACAAGCAGCCGCACCAAATATATTTGCTAAAACCAATGTCCATACAATCGATAACGTAATTGAGATATCTTCATTAACCAATCTCGGACCTGCCTGTAAACCTAATAACGAAAGTCCACCAAGTAAGATAGCTGTTGTACCGCTGCCGGGAATACTAAACAAAAGGGTCGGAATGAGTGCACCGCCTTCTTTTGCGTTGTTTGCACTTTCAGGACCAATGACGCCCCTAATATCACCTTTACCGAAGCTTTCGCTATCTTTCGTCATTTGTTTGGTAATACCATAGGTGATCCAGTCAACCACACTGCCTCCCACACCTGGTACAAAACCCATCAGGGAACCCATACTTGCACTTCGCAAAATGAGCCATTTATTTTTAATCGAATCTTTAATTCCTTGCATCCAACTGCCTTTTAATTCTTCTGTTTTTGCTATACTTTGTTTTTTTGCAAGTAACTCAATCATTTCTGGAAAAGCAAAAAGCCCGAGAGCCACTACAGCTAATGGAAGTCCGTTAAACAGATATACCCATTCAAACGTGTAACGGTATTCTGCAACAGCTGGAGCCCCCCCAACTGCACCTAGCATTAATCCGATCATTCCTACTAATAAACCTCTTAAAGGTGTGTTTCCTGATAAGATACCGACCATACTCAAACCTAAAATGGCCAGCATAAATAGTTCAGGAGAGCCGAACGCCAATACTAGCGGCTTTGCCAACGGTATTGATATAAACAGAACAACTCCACCAATAATACCGCCAATCATGGAACAGAAAAATGCTGCCCCTAGGGCTCTGCCAGCTCCACCTTGTTTAGCTAACGGGTATCCATCCATTATTGTTGCCTGTGATCCTGAGGAACCTGGTACACCAAGTAAAATAGACGGGAATGTATCACCTGTGTGCAGCACCGCTGCCATACCTATCAACATTGCCATTCCAGTATGCGGATCCATTCCATATACAAACGGGAGCAAAATTGCCATCCCTACAGTTCCACTTAACCCAGGCAACAGACCTATTAAAAGGCCTATAGAAATACCAAGGAACATAAATGGTATTCTCCCAGGATCTAATACAATCGATAATGCCTCAAATGCTGATTCTATCAATGTAATACCCCCTAAGTTAAAAAAGGAAGCTTAACCTTCCTTTTTTATTGAAACCTGTCTATACCATAATCTTCGTTAAGAAAATCTTTTACCCAGTTCATTACTTCTTCGTCTGTGTCAAGCATATTAGAGACTACTCTATCCAGCTGGTCCCCTACATATGGTGTATAGCCACCTAACACTTCTTCTCCCTCTTCTTTGAACGCTTCGCTTTCAGCTACTTTCTCTGCACCAGCTGATAAGGCAGAAACGGCTTCTTCGGGTACATCATCATGCAGCCAAATTACTTTTTGAACGGTAAAAGAGGACCCTAAGAATGCTTTATATGCTTCCCAGGCCTCTCCAGATGGCTCTTCACCATATGCTTCGACATAAAATTCCTTTAACGATGGCATATCCGGAAATGCAGGGTCACGAACAACCTCCCCATTTTCGTCTAAATGACCAAAAGCAAATAATGGATTAGCTGAACCTTCTTCGACTAGTGGTTGTACATTTGTTAAAAAAGCAGTAGATGTTTGATAATCAATATTCGACTCACCAGATTCAAAAGCGACACGGGAAGGACCCCGGCCGTCATATCCCAGAATTGTTTCAACATCCATATCCAACACTTCAAATGCCAATAACGTAACCAAATCTAGCCCTGTTGCACTAATCCCTGCATATACCAGATCCTGTTTAGGGCTTTGGATATCTTTCGCCCCTTCAATTCCTGTTTCAGGATTAACATATACGACACCACCAGTTGGAAGACCCATAACCGGTTTCATATCTTTAAACTCATATTTAACAGATGGATCTCCGAGAAAATAGGGCATGTGAGTGGAAGCACTTGTAACTAATGCGTTAAGCCCATTATGTTCCCTTACTTCAACGAATTCATTTGCACCATTAATACTGCCTCCACCTGGTACGTTCACCGTTTGCATACTAGGATTACCCTCTACACTTTCATTTAAGAACGGTGCAACAAATCGTGCGAAACTATCAGTGCCTCCACCAGTGCCAAACGGAACGAGTAATTCCATTGATTCACCTTCATAAAATGAACCATCTGATGATCCTCCACCACCTGTAGCTCCCTCCGCGCAGCCAGCAAGTGTCATAGAAACTAATAATGCCAGAGCTAAACTTGCCTTCAAAAAAGACTTTTTGAATAAACTTTTCATATAAAATACCTCCCATTTGTATACGCTTTCAAATAACATTTAATATTAAACAAATCTTGTTTGAATTTGCTGATGATTTAGATTATAATACACCGTTTCAAATAATAAAAATAGATTATTCCTATAATTCCACATAAATATTTTTTATGCCATTTAGTGACCATAAGACTTTTGACTTATTAGTTATGTCCATTGAGGGGGATCATGATAGTTGTCCAATGGGAATCTACCAGTAGTAAAGCGCTGCTAGAATTGCCATCACCATGACAAAATACTAGAGGCGATTCCAATCGTATATTGTTCTTTTTATCAAAAATTCCCTTTTCAAAGGCAAAAAAAGATGCGGGAGCATGAATTGACAGAATCATGACGCCAATCACCATCACAACCAAAAATGCCAATCCTATTGATGGGATATCAATTAAATTTATTTTATATATACGGAATAGGTTTTGAAACTAACTTATGAAACAGTTCGTAAGTTCTCCCCAATTCTTCTGATGGATTTTATCTGGCATAAGCATGATGACTAAGATGCCACTTTTTTTCCGGATTCATTTCGATTATAGGGGGCGATTATGTTCATCAAAGCGGCATATATTTGTCACCGGTGTCAATAAGCATTGCCATCGTCGCATTGTGATTCGGATATTAGAAAAACGAAGGCTTCTTCAAGTCAGTGAAAGCCTTCATTTCTAATAAAGACAACTATAATTTTTATTTTTTAGATTATAAAAACCCCCGCCTGAGCATGTGACTCAAGTCGGGGGATTACTCACAGACCCACATCAGTATAAACATTATCATGGCATCGACTTTAATTACGAGGATTTCAAATATCGTTTCTGCTTTGTCCCCTGACTATCCAGCAGGTTGTTTTTCAAGAACATGTAGAATGATGAACCAAATATAATGATATAGCCTATGACACTGATAAGCGTCGGAATCTGGCCGAATAGTACGATGCTGAGCAACGCCGAATAAACAACGGTTGAATAAAAGAAAATCGATATTTCACTTGCCGGTGCAAACTTATAAGCAAGTGTCACGCCAAATTGACCGATCGTTGCACACGCCCCTGCCAGAATAAGGTATACCCATTGCTGTAAGCTCATCGGTTCATATAAAAGTATTGTGAATGGCAGCAGTAACACTGTTGTGAAAGACGAAAAATAAAAGACGACTGTGTAATGTTTTTCCTTGTTTCCCAATACCCGGAGAAGTGTATAAGCACCGGCCGCAAACACCGCACCAAGCACCCCGACAATGTAAGGGAAAACGTCTACGGAAAATTCAGGCTGGATGATGAATAATGCACCAGCAAACGCAACTATCACAGCGATCACCTGAAACCGTCGAGCCTTTTCTTTTAAGAAAATCGCACAAAAAATAATGAGAATGAACGGACTGAGTTTATTCAGCATTTCTGCATCGGATAAAACAAGATGATCAATAGCATAAAAGTTCAACACAATCCCAACCGCCCCGAGCGCCGAACGGGACAGCAGCAATTTCTGATTCTCTTTTTTCCCGAATAACCGTTCTTTATGATGGAAAACAAAACCTAATGTTATGATAGCAGCTATAATATTGCGAAAAAATGCTTTTTGTGTAGTGGGCAAATCGCCTGAAAGCTTCACAAAAGCTCCCATGAGTGAAAAGCCCAATGCGGATACCAGCAATAATATAATTCCTTTATTACGATCAGACATCAGTGGTCCTCCTGTTGCTAAAACTTAACTCAAATCACTTAGCCTATCCTAATACAAAACCATTAGAATGGAAAGGAATTTGTTTAACAGGGACAGAGGGATCTTTTAACGGAGCGGTATGTCTCTCCCCCCTATCATGCTTGCAAGTCATTACGCAGAAGATGCTAAAAAGTCGATGGAAGATTTGAGTTGAAATATAGTTTGTTACTTTAAACTTGCCCAGATGCCCGAAATCTCTGCCTGTATGATGAACAGGTAAGATGATTCTTCGTTGACGCATATTGAATAATGGTCAGTAATGTTTTTCTTTACAAGACACCCAACACAACATATTTAAAGGTTACCGTTATACGTTTGCTTCCAAAATGATGAATGAACGAAATCAATCATGGTCTTATAGTCAAAAACAGGCAGTTTAACGGCATCCTGAAGCGCCTTGGCATAAGGCGGAAGAAAACTGCACTCAAGCAAAACGGCTTTAATACTTGGATCTTGCTTAACCATATTCAAAGTAATGTAAATAACTTCCTGTTCGATTTTTTCTTTATCTAACGTGCCGCTCTCAGCAATACAAGCATCATAAAAATATTGTGTGTTTTCCAGACCGCTAATAGCCACACGTTGCGTATCTACAGGGCTCATTTCCTGCAGCAGCTTTACATCAAACAACTTGGAATCAGCTGTTATAACCCCCACCTTTTCCTCTCTATTCAGCATAAGTAGTATGAATGGCAGCTGAAGCAAACTTGATAAAAAAACAGGGATATTCAACGATTTTCGCAATTCTTCCTGGTAGTAGAGCAAAAAACCGCAATCTGCGGTAATCGTTTTTGCACCATTTTGAACGAGTTCGTTGCCTTTGGAGATCAGCTCCGGAAGCACACTTGGATCATTGGCCGTGATCTTATTGGCCGTGATATCGTTTAACGTTCGATAAAGAACAGGATATGTATATGTTGAAGCATTGCCTAGATCACCAGGAATTCTTGGAACAAACGTATCAAGTATTAAAATTCCAATTGTATGACCATAATAGGCTTGTCCCATGTTTGCTTGATAAAGCATAACACACCACCTTTCGTTAACGTAACTTTAGTATCACCTCCAGACAAATTATCATTCCAGTTTCCATAACGATGTCTTTTCCGTAAGTTCCAAACAAAATGGTGTATCTTTCGTTTACATCTTTTTATTGTTCACGGTACAATACAATTGGTACACTATAGACAATTCAAACAGAAAGGAAGCATGATGAATGAGCCATAAAAAATCAGAAAAGGATAAAAACGTCATCAAAGAATATAACCTTACTTACGATGACTATGCCTCACAGGATGATGGTAACCGCTACGAATTGGCAGGCGGGAAGCTGGAATTAATGAGTCCTTCCCCATCGACAACCCATCAACTGGTAAGCTCGGAAATTTATGAACAAATTGCCCGCAGCTGCAAAACGGACTACTATATTTTTTACGCTCCGATTGATGTTATCCTTTCCGTACAAGAAGTGCGCCAGCCTGACATAGCACTGGTCAGCCAAAAACGAATGGACATCCTGACAAATCGCGGAATAGAAGGAGCCCCGGATCTGGTTGCTGAAATTATTTCACCTTCCTCTTTGAAGCGGGATAAAATTGACAAGCTGACAACATACGCCCATTTCAAAATCCCCGAATACTGGATTGTTGATCCCAACCTCGAGGCGCTTGAGCAATATATTTTGACAAAAGAACGATACAAGCTTACGAATATATTCCAGGACCATGAACCAATCACATCCCCAAACATTGCCTGTATATCCTTTAGCATGAAACATGTGATGGGCAACATTCCGCGTTTGGATTAAAAATGTGTTTTCCAGCAAAAATGATTGATTAGAAAGTTTTCCGTAATTGAGGTGAGAAAAGTTCCATGCTTTTAAAACCAATAATTGGAACAGGTGAAAAGGGAACAGGTTATTGAATGTTCAAATCAAATAACGTCCTGTCTGGACGGGAAACCATCACAAATGTTTATTATCAATACTCGAAGCTGTAACCTTTCCTACTTTAATGATATAATATAAACGAGGTTGTTTTTTACTCTAATACATACTTTACCCCAAGCGGAAAAGTAATTTTTCAAGATAAAGGAGTCGAAACCATGCAACAGCGTCAATTTGAAAAAATGAAAAACAGCGATGGGTTTATCGCAGCACTGGATCAAAGTGGTGGCAGTACGCCAAAAGCACTAGCACTATACGGCATTTCAGAAGATGAATATCACAACACGGAAGAAATGTTTGACCTAGTTCACGAGATGCGGACACGGATTATCACCTCCCCTGCTTTTGATTCCAGTCAAATTTTGGGTGCTATTCTTTTTGAACAAACGATGGATCGCGAAATTGAAGGGATGTACACAGGTGATTATTTGGCTGAGAAAAAAGGTGTTGTTCCGTTTTTGAAAGTGGATAAAGGCCTTGCCGAAGAATCAAACGGCGTGCAGCTGATGAAACCGATCGATGACATCGATGACAAACTTAAACGCGCGAATGAGCGCCATATCTTTGGAACCAAAATGCGCTCTGTCATCAAAGAAGCCAACCAGGAAGACATCAAAGCAGTCGTCGATCAGCAATTCGAAATTGGTAAAAAAATCATCGATGCCGGCCTGGTTCCAATCATTGAGCCAGAAGTGGATATCAACAGTCCGGAAAAAGAAAAATGCGAGGAATTATTAAAAGCTGAAATTCGCAGCCATCTTGATAAGTTAGGCCAAGACGAGCATGTGATGCTGAAGCTTACGATTCCAACTGCTGCCAACACGTACAAAGAACTGATTGAGCATCCGAAAGTGGTGCGTATCGTCGCACTTTCTGGCGGTTACGACAGAGACGAGGCGAATGAAAAGCTGAAGGAAAATAATGGCCTCATCGCCAGCTTCTCCCGTGCGCTGACCCAGGATTTGAACGTCAACCAGACAGATGAAGAATTCAATGACGCACTTGGAAAAGCGGTAGAATCCATTTACCAGGCTTCGATTACGTGAGCATAGTGTTCAAAGTAAACGAAAAAAACAGTTATCATTTCTAAAAGAGGCTGGGACAAAAGTATATTAGCCAAAGATAAATCCGAACGATGATTCCACTATGATTGGAACAGTTCGGATTTATCTTTTGAGGTATTTTTGAAAATTTGTTGCGCATGATCCATCAACTGAGAAGTCACTTGGTCTTAGATTTGCTTTTTTCCATGCTTTTGTTGGTGAGTGCATGATTGTCGCTGCGGAAAAATACACCCTTTCCGAGGAGGCTGAGGCCGTGCCTATGGAAAACGCAGTATGCTGCCGGAGCGAATAATCGCACGCAACTAACATCAGAATGGAAGGAAGGCTGCACCAAGACAAATTCTCACTCGTTCGCAGTCGTTATCAACGATGAATAAGGATGTGACTGTTGAAAAAGTAAAATGCTGCACTTCCTGCCCTGTAATCGTTCGTCTTTAGCGTGGAAAGTTTTAATTGTGTCCCATCCTCTTAATCGTATGATACTCATGATTATTTTTGCAATTATCTATTAGATCATCGTATTAGTGATTTAATATGAAAAGCCGTCATCAATTATGAAAGTAATTCTGAACACCTTCAACAATCGCATCCGCAACATTTGATTGGTGATTTTCAGTTTGAATGACAGGTAAATCATATGGACTTGTAATATAACCCAGCTCCACAAGCACAGATACATCCTCGTTTTCACGCAGTACATGATAGGCATCCTGCTTAACGCCCCGGCTGTTTAATTCAGTATGCTTGTCCAGTGCAGATTGAATGTTTTGAGCCAGTTTGTATTCCTTGCCCATTTGATAATAGTGTGCACTTGTCCCATTGATCGTCGTTATCGGAAAGGCGTTGTAATGCAGACTAATAAAAGCATCTGTCCTGTAAGCTTGACTAATATTAACACGTTCCTCAAGAGAAACATAAGTATCATCAGATCTGGTCAATATGACAGTTGCACCAGCATTTCGCAATTTTTGAGCAACGACCTTAGCCACAGTCAGTGTGAAGTTTTTTTCTTGTTCATGACTGATTCCTGAAGCACCTGGATCCCTTCCACCATGGCCAGGATCCAGCACAATATTGTATCCGTCAAGGGGGACCACTGTCGTACCGGATGTCTCTTCACCACTGGATGATTGCTGTTGCTGGGGGTGATCTGTCAGCCACGATGCAACCCATGCAGCCGAACCGTTATCAAGCAAAAGTTTATGCCATCGACCAGCTGTTTCAATCACTTCATATGTATTCCCCTCAAATGTATGGCCGATAATATCATTATCTGTACCCGGTCCGTTTCTTAGCCGAACGTTATTAGCGGTGATAGTAACGGTGCTGTAAGAGGTATCTTTTGCTGCGGATTTTTCCTTGTGGTCTAACAAAAATTGTGATGCGACCCATGCCTTCTCACCATCATAATAAGTCTGAACCCAGCCATATTGTTCTTGAAATACAACAAGTTGATCGCCGGATCCTATCTGACCAATAATTTCAGCATTATGATTCGGTGCAATTCTAACATTTACAGCATCAGCGCCAACCTCATACAATTGGCCGCTATCAGCTTCCACAGAAGGAATAAACATAAATGATAACAATAAAGTCCAAAAAACAATCATGCCATATCGCATTTTCTTCAAATCAAGCCCCTCCTTTTACTATTTTAATATATTGTATATCCCACTTTTACCACTGGATAATCCCCCAGCTTTTGTGTCATTTTTTGTGCGTAGATGTTAAACACTAGCAGTCTATTCGCATTTTAACCTTATATCGTCAATGGATTTTTAGAGACCTCCGTGACAGTTCATGTCTTAAAATAATGACAAATTCATAATTAAGATTCAATTCTATAGCCTTCTGATAAATCTCAATGAGCAACTCGTCAGAAATGTTTTCCATATTATTTAATAATATCCTTTCTTATAGTGAGTCTGCAACCTTTTCAACCAAATCTGTACATATTACAAATAAAATAAATATCCACAGGATGTTTTTGACGATATATTAAAATGAACCGGAAAAACGTTTTAATTGGAACTTAAAAGCATTGTAAATCAAATGGCATTATAAGAATTTGAATACTTTTATGATCACTTCCAATTTCCCAAGAGCTACTTCTATCTCATTTTTTTGTGTTCGCAATTTCTCTTGATGTTCATTAAAAATCTGCATTCGTTCATCTAAAGTTTCATCTCCTTTCATTTGTAATTGAGTAAAACGCTGCAAAGTTTTCACCGACATTCCAACTGAGCGCATAATCCCGATAAACTCTAGCCAGAATAGCGCTTCTTCTTTAAAAAGACGATAACCATTTTTGTCTCGTTGAACAAAAGGAAGTAAGCCTTGATCATCATAATAACGGATTGTAGAAGGTGAAATTGATGCTCTTTCTGCAACCTCTTTAATAGTCAACATATTTTCTCTGTCTCCTCATTTTTACTATTTTTTGTTCTATACTTCCCATTTTCGAAACAAGATGGCAGTTTCATAGAAGAAATTACACTCAGAAACAATCATGTAATAAAATCAAGAAAGGGCACCCATTTATAAGGAACCCGTTACCATTCACCTCCT
The DNA here is from genome assembly GCF_900112045.1 of Lentibacillus halodurans. Lineage (GTDB taxonomy): Bacteria > Bacillota > Bacilli > Bacillales > Amphibacillaceae > Lentibacillus > Lentibacillus halodurans. The sequence goes on along the minus strand of NZ_FOJW01000007.1, from coordinate 3,849 downwards.
ACCCTTTTATTTCTTTCAGCACATTAAATGAGGTTTCTCCTCATTAATTGGCAATTATCAACAAATTCTAATATTATTCTCAAATATACAGCTTCAAGTTAACTTCAAGGCAATATTTGGTAAAATAATCAGGCCTATTATAATGATTCTCAAATTTTTCACTGATGCGTTATGACTATTAAATCAAGTGAATATAGGCATAAAGAACCCTATATCATCTTCAGAACGATGGATATTAGTGTCCAGGAGCGGAATTTCTTTTATTTTTCCTTAAAGTTAACTTTAAGGAAATGCTGCACTTGAATTGTCAAATTAGGAAAAACAGTGGTTGAGTACTGAAGATATTATAGGTTGATGGTTCAGAAGAAGATGAGGCCGGGACAAAAGTATCTTAGCCAAAGATAAATCCGAACAATGACTCCATCATTATTGGAATCGTTCGGATTTTTTCTGAGATTATCCATAAACTGCGAAATAACTTTGACGAGGATTTGCTTTCTTTCGTGCTGAATTTTGATGAGTGTGGGGAAGCGCTCCGGCAGAATACGTCGCTTTCCATGGGCTCGGCTTCAGCTAACTTGGTGAAGAAAACCGCTTCACCAAGTGGATCTTCAGCTCTCACTCGTCATGAGGAGTCGCCGATTCTGCCTTCGCTAATAATAATGTTCTATCTTTTGAAAGTGGATAGCCATAGAAATTTATTCTCATGAATCAAATTTTTTCCATAATCAGAACACTAAGAAAAGTGAAGGCAAGATACGAAGACTCCTACGGGACCAGCGTGTCCGAAGACCCCGCAGACAAGCGATCTTTGCTTGTTGAGGAGGCTGAGGCCGTGCCCATGGAAAGCGCAGTATCTTGCCGCAGCGCATGCAAACACCCAGCAAAAATCAGAATGGAAGGAAGGCTACGCCAAGACAAATTTTCATTCGTTCGCAGTCGTTATCAACTATGCATAAGGATGTGACCGCTGAAAAAGTGAAATGCTGCACTTCTTGCCCTGTAATCGTTCGTCTTTAGCGTGGAACGTTTTAGTTATGTCCCTGCCTCACAAAACATAATGCCTTCATGAATACTATAGATGTCGTGATCATACTTTAACATGTACAACAGTTCAGAGTCGATCTGCTATAAAAAATGGTATTTGGTTCATGGTTGAAGATAAGGTGAGTACATCATTGAGATCATAAACGACGATAAATGATAATACGTGATGTCAACATTCGCTTTTTTTTAAGACTTATCCTGTTATGGCTGTTATATCATACATATTTCCAATGAATTAATGATAATGATTTTGTTCACTAAGAATCTTAATTTGAAGGATAGGCATAAGCTACAAAGCGTTCAGGAGCATTTCCGACAAAATGAAACGGATAACAGGTTGAGACGACCAGGACTTCTTCCCCCATTTTTCTGACGACAGAGGTGTCATCTTCCGGAACGATTTCCGTTTCACGTATTTCGTAGGCATAATCACCATACGGCATGTTGACGATAAATTGATCGCCTATCCCCAATTTATCAAAGTTACGGAATACAGTATCCCTATGACCGGATAAAACGATTTGGTCACCCTGTCCAGGAAAGACGGTCTGCGACATATGACCAACGCCTTTTTCCAAAGCATCTTCATCCGCACCTTCAACAATGCCGATTGTTTTTTCCAATTTTGGTATTTCCAATGTACCAAACGCTTCCATATGTTCAGCCGTAAAGGTTAGCTGACCGCTCTCAGACTGACCATCCTTTAATCTTTCTGAGTTTTCTATGCGTTCCTTGGCTTCTGTCAACGACTGATTCTGCGCTTTTTCCATTGCAAGATATTGATAGCAAAAATAACTGATGAGGACAATGCCTGTTATAATCAGGATGTTTGCGATTTTCTTCAAAAGACTGCCCCCCTTTAAGATCTACAAAAAGTGTTATAGTAGGCAATGTAGCCTGATAGATTATGCTCTACGTCATCAATTCGGCTGCGAAATGAATGATGCCTGATGAAAAAGCTTCCCACGATTCTTGCCGGGTTTTTATAGTATATGGCTAATTCAGGATAGAAAAAACCATTACGCTGATATTCCGCCCGTCTATGGATAACGTCCAACAGCTGATCTTCGTTAAACGACTCCAATAAGTGGGTATGCCCAGTTTCTCGGATTCGAGCAATCATGTGATATGTTGCAAGCTTCAATTCCAAAAATGTAGGATATGTTGTTTCGTGATTATAAACAAATGATAGTTTTCCTTTTGTGTTTTCCAGTCCGAACTTGAAATACTTCTCAAGCGACCGATAATATGTTAGTTCGTTTGCGCAATAGCTTAGCCAATGATCGTGATGCTTCCAATAGTCATGACCAATAAAATATTCAAAAGCTTTTTCCACTGTTGTCAGCCATTCAATATCCCCATCCAGTTTATAAAGTCGCATCAGGGCAAATGCCGTTTTACCGTCATAGTGCACGGTCCGAAAATTTTCTTTAAGGTCCATTGAAGGATAATGGAGGACATGTACGAAACTTCCATCGTTTTTTTGCAGTGAAACTATTCCGTTGGCAAGTGCTTGAGCAAGAGGCAAATATTTGTCATCATGGAACACTTCTGTATATTTGGTAAGTGCTAAAATAGCTGCAGCATTAGCGCTAAGTTTAATTTCATATTTTGCAGGATCAACACCATCAATCATGTATGCTCGTGTATTGCCATCATAATAGATGCCGTCAGTTTCTAAAAAATACAGTGACCTTTCGATAACTTTCTTTGTTTCATCAGTCGGAGCAAATTCGTACGATTCGATTAAAGCATAAACCGTACTGGCATGCCGAAGCATATCGTAAAGTTTAATTTCTTTGTCAAAACATGAGAAATAGCCGTAATTAAATTTACCGCTATATTGGTTCAAAGCATTCAAATACGTCTGTCCAGAGGTCACCATATAACGAATCTCCTCTGCCTCAAGAGGTGTGTCTCTTCTTCCATTATCCAAGGTTCCTTCTTTTAACTTATAACATTGATCGCCATCATAAAAATAGCCTTTTGTTGAGAATAACTGAACATTTGTCACCTTGCGAAAATCAATTTGTTTCATATCTGGGCGATGCCTCTTTATATAATTTTGGATGTTTTCTTCTTTTAAATACCCTCGTTTCTTATCTTTGTCGAATTGAATCATGGCATTTCCATTGATTTCCTGCTCTAAAAAAGCATAGTTGAAATCTTTATCAAAACTGATGCCAAATCTGAGATAGTTCTTCTTTGTCTTTGTCATTAAATTAATAAAGGACAGTATGTTGACTGGTTTTTTATTTGTAACGATATCTATTTTTATGTAGGAAGGCACTTCATGTGATTGTTTTTCAATTTTTTTCATGAGTGATCGCCAGGCTTCATCAAATCCAATTTTACTGGCGTGGACGACAATAGCACGGCGATGCTGATATCCTAGAGAACAAAATAGATGAACGGCAGTTTTTTTTATGAATTTTTTAAAATCATTTTTTGATTTAATGAAGTCATATAATATGTCTGCCTTTTCCTGAAAGGCTTGTGTATTGTTGATAAGTTGCCGTGAAAATGACATCATTGGAACCTCCATTTGAAAAAGATTGGTAAGAAACAAATGGCATCGCATTCGTTTCTTACCAAATACATTATGGTCTACTGTCTGCGGCCAAACAAGCGGGCTGCAATACCGGCCAAGATTGAACCAACCCCAGCAAGACCAGCAGTCCAAATCATAGTTGCAGTGTCAGGGAGTTTCGATCCTCCACTAGATGATTTGTCATCTGTCAGGCCGTCTCCATCACTGCCTGTTCCTTCTTGTCCCGGATCATTCGGATCAAGCGGATCGGT
>NZ_FOJW01000010.1 GCF_900112045.1 Lentibacillus halodurans | reverse complement strand
CCCAGGGTTCATGAATCAGGAAAATTCAAAGCCACGCAAAATCGCATGACCAAACGCGGTTCCAGTAAACTGCGTCAAGCCTTGTATACCGCTGTTTTATGTGGTTTGCGTAAATCACGAAATACGAGACTTATCGCTTTTTATCAAAGCAAGCGAGAAGAAGGCAAACCGCATAAAGTCGTAATGGGGGCGTGCATGAACAAGCTGATTCATTGGATCTTTTACATGCTTAAGCGAAAAGAAGCTTTTGTAGAAGCTTAGGAACAATACGAACAAATATTCTTTATTGCCTTCCGATTGGGAAGGCTATTTGTCGTTGCGAATTTATTGTATCATGTTCTTAGAAACTTTTTTAGTCTCAGGGGTTGACTTCTTGTTAGCTGGGATTAATGGAAGAAGGGTATTGCATTAGCATAGGCACTTTTGTGGAATAAGGAAACGCATTCTACTACACTGAGAGATGGGCTTAATGGGATTATTTCCAAATAAATTTTTTGAGGGGTTGCATATTACTATGACTAGCTACGCCAATCAAGTTGTTTTAAACATTCGTTTCAAAGTTAAAGCAGGTAAAAAAGAAGCTTTTCGAAAATCACTTTATTCACTTGTTGACGTGATGTCAAATGAACCTACCTTTATAAATGCTATTATAAGCGATGATATTGAAAAACCAGATGATCTTGTAATTTATGAAATCTGGCAAGGTACAAAAGACAGTTGGTTACAGGAAGAATTGCCAAAGCCTTATCGAAAAAAATATGAGGAAGTTCTTGGTGATCTACTTGAGGATAGAATTATAAGTTATTTAACCCCAAATGGAGAATGGGGAAGTAATTTAACGAATGTCAGTCGCTGATTTAAAAATGGCACCATCGTCAATTCATCTTCAGTTACCATGCTAAACAGCAGATAACTCCATGGGGATACGTCTGTTAGAATCCCCCTTGTCTATAAGCACTATATGAAGATAGCAACTTTGTTTAGCAATACCAGCCAATAGCTGTCAACAATCAGGCCTAAAAAAGTTCAAAAAAACATGTTACACTAAATTTGGGCATGCCAAATAGCCTTCCATTCATAATGGAAGTATATGGAATGTAAAGTTGCTAATATTGCTGCTATTGATTCACAAAGACTTCTTGACGTTTTAACATGGCATAAATCCAGTGAACGAGCTTATTCGTACAAGCAATCACAGCCACGTTGAAGGGTTTACCTTCTTTTCGTTTGCGATGATAAAAAGCCCTGATTTTGGTGTTCCGTTGTTTGGCTAAACCGCATTGTACGGCTGAATAAAGGGCTTGACGCAATCTTGAGGATCCCCTTTTCGTGATGTGGTTGTTGGTGGCTTTAAACTTGCCTGACTCAAAAACTTCTGGATCCAATCCTGCGTAAGCAGCCAACTTCTTGGGGTGGTTGAACTGATTGATTTCACCGATTTCGGAGATGATTGTGGCCGCAATCTTATCTCCGATACCGGGGATCGATTGAACCAATCTATAATTTTTAAAGCTTTGGGCCAGGGCATCTATCTCTTTTTCTAGCTTGGATAGGTGACCTGGTATTGAAAAAGCATCTGAATGTACATCCGCAAGCTGACAAGATGACCGTGACAGACAGGATGTTGAAAAGGATTATGTTCCGCCGCATCCTTTAGTTGATATGCTTTATCCAAAAACCATGCATAGGAACGTCTCGCTCCGAATTGTCGCATCTTAGTAGCCAACTCTTGGTGGCTAGCCTTTTGAATATCAAAAGCAGTTGGATAATGCAGTAAGGTGTTCAAAGAGAGACGGCCATAAAGGCTACTAAAAACGCGATGATATTCAGGAAAAATTTGATCCAGCGCGGCTTGAAACTGAAGCTTAATTTCGACATAACTGTCAGTTAAAGCGCTGTGTTGCCTCGTTAACTGCCGCAGAAAGAGCGTCTGTTCTGTTTTCTTCTGAAATTTTCCAAGTCTTCTTTGCCTTCGGCACCATATTCGCGTCCAATGCCAGACTGTTTAACACCACCAAATGGGAAACGTACATCAAGACCCTGAACCGCAGCCGTGTTGATCATGGTAGTTCCAGCCTCGATTTTCTCTGCCACATGGATTGCATGCTCTTCCTTTCCCCATACTGAGCTAGTCAGTCCATAAATGCTGACATTTGCCAAAGAAATAGCCTCTTCCTCATCATCGTAGGGCAAGATCGGAACCGTGGGTCCAAACTGTTCTTCCTTAACAATTGGGGCGTCATTGCCAACTCCCAACACCACGGTAGGATGCATGAAATAGCCCTCTTCAAATAGTTCGGGGTTGACCACCTTTCCTAACTGAATAACCTCGGCACCACGATTTTTAGCATCATCAATTAAATCTTGGACGATTTTGACCTGTCCTTCGTTATTAACCCGACCGATTGTTACATCCGAACCAAAAGGATCTCCAACTCGGATCCATTGAGCGGTATAAATGCCGCGAGTGCAATCAAACCTTCTGGGTTAGACCATACCACGTAGTGAAAACAGGGGAGAAAGGCCAAATTGTTGTCTTTTGGAAATGGATTGAAAAAAAGGACAGCGGACCAGGAAACCAATGAGGATGATAGAATGATGGACGTCCAAACCTGCACATCGTTCCAAAATCGCATCTACAACAAGCCACTCCTTTTTGGAGGTCATAAGTGGATCATGCAACCTTGTATAAAGATGACACTTTATACTCGTACTCGCGCAAGTCCATTTTTCATATGTAACCGGTGAAAGTCGCTACGAAGCCAACCTTCATTTGACCGGTTCAAAGAGGGGGAAATGAATGTAAGAGCAACATTCTCAGCACTTGGAGGACCTACGCCCGCTAAGCTGTTGTTTGACAGAGATGTGGACGGTAAGCTCAAAAGCTAGTGATATGCTTCACATCGGTACCATACTAAATATCGCAGATCTGACCCGAGGACGTCGTGAAAGTGCTATTAAAAAGACGTGAAAGCGTCATTATTGTTGAGGATAAAACGTTAAGATAAATGTGTAAGTTACTAATGCAATTTGAGGGGGCCGTTTTGACTGCACGGTCAATCAGCGCCGTAATAGGAGCGGTGAGGCGGGCCGGGGTTTCTCTGTAGAGGGCATCTGGGTCGCCGATCAACGTACTCAGTGCCTTCCCATGCCCTGCTTGGCGTCAAGAAAATCCACGAATAGCAGCAGCCATTCGCGGAGCGTCGCCACCGGCTCCCGCTCCATCATCAGTTGTGCGGCCGCCTCGATCAGCGCGTCGCGTGTCGGGAAGTGACGTTAGAGAGTGCCAATGCCGACCTCCGCCACGCGGCAACCTGCTTCAGGGTTGTGGCTGCTACTTTAATCGCCGCTCGCTCTATTCGACAAGATTGCACTCGCGATAATTCTGAAGAGATGCTCAGCTCGTGGCGCGGACGAGGGCTGGTCGCCGAGCCACGCGAGCGCAGCAGCTAGCGAGAACAAGTCATCACCATTCATGTCGGTTCGCGCTAGACCCTCGGCCTGAGTGCGAGTGAGAAGCCGCGTGCCTGCCGTTCGCAACGTGACGCACGAAGCATGGAGTGCGGACTCCGTGTCCTCCATGGCTGCAGTCATAGCTGCCACAACACCTTGATAGTTGCCCGTGAATGTAACAACGTCACGTAGCCACGACACAAGTGCATCATCGGGTGAACTCGCAGTTTCGAGCTCACGTGCCTTTGCCGTCAGCTCGTCGAAGCCTGTGCGGAGCAATGCATCAAGTAGCGCCGCTCTGGTCGGGAAATGACGATACAATGTGCCGAGCCCGACGCCAGCTTTGCGAGCGATATCGCGCAGCGATGCATTGGCGCCGTGCTTGGTTACAACGACGTTCGCGACTGCAAGTATGTGCTCATAGTTCTTCTTCGCATCGGCTCGCATGTGCCGCCTCCTTGACAATCGGATCGGTGCTCTGTATAATAAACGGAGCATTGATCCGTTTATGTGGAACACTGCTCAAGTAAGGATAACACATCTGCGTGAAAGGAGAAAGAGATGTCTACAGACACAATGAAGACAATTCGGCTGCACGAATTCGGCGGCCCTGAGGTACTGCGTTACGAGGAGGCGCCGATCCCCGAACTGAAACTGGGTGAGGTGCTTGTCCGCGTTCACGCGGTTGGCATCAATCCTCCCGACTGGTACCTGCGCGACGGGTATAAGGATCTTCCTCCTGAGTGGCGGCCGCCGGTGCCCTTTCCTGTCATTCTGGGGTCGGACGTGTCGGGTGTCATCGAGGCGGTAGCCACGGATGTACAGGGCTTCTCCGTCGGCGATGAAGTTTTCGGAATGGTTCGCTTTCCTAGTTTTGGGGAGAGCGCTGCTTATGCCGAGTACGTCGCCGCGCCAGCGTCGGACCTTGCACTCAAGCCGGCTGGCATCGATCACGTGCACGCCGCAGGGGCGCCGATGTCAGGCCTCACCGCGTGGCAGTTCCTGATCGAGCTGGGGCACAATGAACCGAACCCGCTTCAACCGGAGAGGCATCGCCCGTTGCCGCTCAGTGGAAAGACGGTGCTCGTCAATGGTGCCGCGGGCGGCGTGGGCCACTTAGCGGTGCAGCTGGCTAAATGGAAGGGTGCACACGTCATCGCGGTGGCATCGGGCATGCATGAGTCGTTCCTGCGCGAGCTCGGTGCCGACGAATTCATCGACTACACCAAGAGCCCTCCCGAGGACATCGCGCATGACGTTGACCTCGTCCTCGATACCCTTGGCGGTCCCACCACTGGTCGTTTCTTGCGTACGCTCAAGCGTGGCGGCGCTTTGTTCCCGGTGTTTTTAGGCTACCCCGACGCCGAGGAGGCCGCGAAGCGGGGCGTCATAGTCTCGATGACCCAAGTGCGCTCGAACGGCCCGCAGCTGGCGGAATTCGGGCGCTTGCTCGATGCTGGGACGGTTCGCGTCGCCAACGACAGCACGTTTCCACTTGTCGATGCTCGCAAGGCGCACGAACGAGCCGCCGGTGGGCACATTCAAGGCAAGATTGTGCTCACGGTCGTGTAAGAACGACAGCTGAATGATTGTCGCACTCCTCGTGGAACGTCGCAAAACTTTGCGACGTTCCACGAGCGAGCACCGCGAATGAGCTTTGAAGAAGTTTGCCAATTTAATTAAGCAAAAAAGGATGAACAAAAATGATTGTACTCATGGGTTACCTTCACCTGAATACGTCTGATGTGAATGAGTTCACTACAGACGTTCAGGTCATCGCTTCCAGCACGAGAGCTGAAAAGGGGTGCCTCTTTTATGCCGTTACTTTGGAAGATGCACGCGCCGGACGCATGCTGATCGTAGAGCGATGGCAAGATCAAGAATCGCTGACGGCCCATCTTGAAAGATAAAAGACGGCGCCGTTTTAAAAAAAGTGGGGAAACAGGATGGGAATGGACATTCTAAAATACGATGCCTCGAACGAGCGCTCGTTCATGGAGTGAAAGAGGTCGAGTAGACCGTGAATCCCCCAGTATCTCGTTCAACTAGTTCAGCACTGATGAAAGGCAAAGCGGCTTTCACTGTTGCGTATTGTCCCCAGAACTTACCGTCAAACTCAGCCCTCGCACAAGGCAATGGGTAAACAAAAAGCTTGCCAAAAAATCGAAACTCCCCCTCGATTTGACCAAACATTATAATACACTCATGGATAAAAGAGCAGATGCAGACTACTCCCCGAGATCGAGTTTGATTATGAAGAAGCAAGAGAGATTTTGACGAAAACATGAACAGTTTGTAGAAAAGTTGAAGCTTTTAATCGAGGAAGTATTGCATAAGTGATGTTGTTAGCAGTCCCACTCAATACTATATACTCGCCCCCAGTTATTCCCTTCGGAGTTTCAATGGACTTTGGTAGAAGTTTTAAATAAGGTAAACACCACTACATCAATATGTCTGCGATCACTATTCGAGCCATACGGAGTGCTGTGCGTCTCTTGTAAAGAAATAGCAATTAAAGCCGTATTTACCTATTCATTGATCTGATGCAGATTTCTGAATCGCTAAACCGTCAAACTCAGAATAATAAGTATGCAGTGGTACAGCTTGAAACTTTATGGTTGCTCGCCATCTACTGCTATTCGTTGGTCATGGTTTTGAAGTGTTCTTCCAATGCATCGAAACGATGGTTCCATTCGCGGAGGTGCTTCTTAACCCGGGCTGACACCTCATCAAAAGGATCGGTGCGTATCGTCAGGGTCAGCCACTGTGTGTTACGTTCGGTTAGCCCTGCTCGCTCCAACTACCTTGAGGTGCTGGGAGATCGCGGGTGCACTAATTTTGAAGGATCGGCGACCTCCCGATTGTCGCGGCCCCCTGTGTTAGCTTGGTCAGGATGTTACGGCGTGGAGCCGCCATTGATTTTTTAAAAGCTACATGTTATATTGGATATAAATAATTAAACATTTAAACATTTGTTTGGGGGTAGTGGATTGAAGGAACAAAAGCGAAGCGCACTATTAGAAAAGAAGCAGGCCCTTCTTCATGAGATTCGTCAGTCCACAGATATTTTCAAAGCACTTGCTGATCCCGTAAGGCAAGATATTCTAATGATGTTTATGATAGCTAAACGAATGAACGTCGCACAAGTTGTGGAGCAATCGCATTTATCCAGACCGGCAATATCTCATCATCTAAAAATACTTAAACAAGCAGGCATCTTAGACTCCTTGAAGGAGAAGACGGAAATTTACTACAGCTTAACCCTTGAGAACTCGGTTATAGACCAGCTCAAAGCAGTCATTCGTGCTGCCGAAAGCTTATCCAATGACCCTGCTAAATCGTTTGAAGAACATACATGACTTTCCCACAAAAAGTAAGGAGCTCTTTTTTGCACAATATGTTCAAATGTTTAATCATTTAATCATTTAAAATTAATGGAGGTTACAGAAATGAACTTTTCAAAGAAAACAGCTTTGGTAACAGGCGCATCATCTGGAATAGGGAAGGTTTTTGCAACCGAACTTGCCAAAAAAGGATGTAACATAATATTGGTTGCCCGATCGGAGGATAAACTCGAACAAATTGCGAAAGAACTTCAAAAAACGTACTTAATCCATGCGGTACCTCTTTCGGTTGATCTATCTACAGTTAACGCTGCAGAGAAAGTGGCCAGGGAAGTTGAAATCCTCGGGTTAACAGTTGATATACTTATTAATAATGCCGGGTTTGGAACTATGGGGGTTTTCAATCAAATCTCGTCAACCCGTGTTCATCAAGAGGTTCAGCTCAATGTAATATCCTTGACTGAATTAACTCATCAATTCATTGGTTCCATGATTGAGAGGAAGGAAGGTATTATTATCAATGTTGCTTCAATGACAGCGTTTCAGCCGGCACCGTACATGGCTGTATATGGTGCCACGAAAGCTTATGTTCTTTCTTTCACGGAAGCATTATGGGCCGAGTATAGAGATAGCGGTGTTCATATCGTTGCGTTATGCCCAGGAGAGACGAAGAGCTCATTTCATGCTGTATCCGGTACGGAAAGCTTGAAAGGTAAGCGCATGGAGCCGATTGATGTCGTGAACGCGGCATTTAAGGGTGTGAAAAAAGATCGTAGCCACATAATAGTTGGACGGAATAATTATATTATGGCTCAACTGCCGCGTTTACTGCCTCGGAGTATGGTCGTAAAATTCGCTAAAGGTATATTTCAATCAGCTTTGTCCAACAAGTAACTTTGCTAAAGGGGGAATTTGCCTGCTAAGGATTCCGGCAGAAAAACGAAATAATTCGAACGGGAGATTTTGAGTTTTGTGCAGTTGAATCGTAAGTTACATTCGATTTGAGCGATGAAATCAAGCTTATTTTCTGCAAGCGCACAGATTAACGGCAGAGTATCTTTAACCCCTTACAGGGGGCGTCTTTCGCATACAGGGCATGTCGAGTGCTGTGCGTTGATAGAATTAAAATAAATTGTTTGGTTTATGCTGATGGATTAGTTGGTTCTTTAAATCGATAATGAACGTTAGCTGTTCCGTCTGCATAAATTTCAATTTTATCAACTAACATAGGAAGCATTTCAGGAGTTAGTATTTTATAACCAATAAACTTATCTAAGTACTTTTTGAATTCACTTAGTTCTTTTTCAATGTCTTGATGTTCTAATTGTTTAGTGAGAATATAATTGCTACTCTCTACCTTAGAAATGAGTTCATTTGTTACTTGAACAGCCAACTGATAAACTTCATTAGAGATAACGCCGTTCGCAAGTGAAATTACAAGGTTTGATTTATCACTTTTCTTTGCTTCCAATTGTTTTTTGTTCTCTTTAATCTTGGCCTTAATTTTTAATTTGTTTTTTTCTACCTTTTCACTTAATCTTTTGTAGTAATTATCCTTGTTTAATTTTGTATAAAGGTTTTCTATATCTGGTATTACTGCGTTTGATAATTCGACTTCTTTTACAAAATGATCGCTACAAGCCTTAAATCCGTGTTTGTTGTAATTACCACACACATACCCTTTTCTATTCTTCTTAAAATGCATCGACCTACCGCAGTCGCTGTATACAGTAGTATTGGTGAACAGATGTTTCTCGCTTTGAGGCCTTTTTTTAATTTTTCTATCGGTATAATAGGTTCGTTTGTTTTCCTTCTTTTACTTGTAACATTAGGTGTTTCATACCAATCTAAATTAGACTTTGGAGAGTGAATTTGTGTCAGATAAAAGTAAAGTTATAAACAATCTGAACTGAACAAAAATTTTCCTATATATAGCCTGCCAGCATATTTATTTTGACTCCTTTTTGAATACCCCTTGAATACCCTTTATGCAAAATCGGTTAAAATCCCATGAAACCTAAAAGGGAAAAACGTTGATTTAAAGCGGTTCATGAACTTCCATATAACGGAAAATAAACCCACTTTTGAAAGAAGTGGGGAAATCAGAATCGAGGGAAAAAATAAATACATTCTTACTGATTTAGGAATTACAGAGTTTAATCGTTTAATGATAAAGTATGGGACAAAAACGGATTATGTAAATATTTCCTTTTATGGTGCTATGCTTTTTGAAGATGAATTCGGCAAAGAAAAGATGAGGGAACTAATTCTTGTTCAGATTAAACAAACAGAGAAAAAAATTTCTCTCATAGAGGATGCTTTAGCAAATAGATCAACACTCATAAAGGGTTTTGTTCGTATGTTAGAAAACTCCATTTCGCACCATAAAGTTAATGTAAATTGGTTTTATGAACTATTAAAGAAGATTGATTCAGAAGTATAGTGGGAAAAACAAAAATAAGGATTTATTGTAATTGAGGATCGAGAAGAAAATTGTTAAACAATCGGGCGCATTTCACTAATAAGGGAGAACGCCAATATTGCATTAGGCCAAGTTTGTTGAAAGTTGCCCCTCAAGGATTATTGAGGGGCTTGATTTTTGGTTTTCTTATGTCATGATTTTATAGATTTCAAGGATTAATCGTATATTACAGCTTTACCTTGTTCACGTAATTTTTTTAAAGATGTAAGCATATGATTTATTTCTTCATCGGAATGTCTCTCCCATGAACTTAATTCAGCTATTATTTTCAAAGGGGATTTAGACCTGTAAGAACGTGTTGGATTTCCGGGAAACCTTTTATCAGTTACGTTTGGATCATTTTCAAAATCACCTAATGGTTCTACAATATAAATTCTTTCTTTTGATTGAGATGTTGCTAATTCAGCACCCCATTTAGCAGCATTTAATGTCGCAGTAAAGTATATATAGTTTGATTTTTTGTCTTGGTAATTTGATAAGTGTTGTGGTTCTAATAAATCTCCAATTTTTAGTTCTGCTTTAGTACCATGAAAAAAAGGACCATTATCTAAGACATCTTTTTTGTCATTCATACTTATACACCTCTCATATTTTTTGATTTATTTATAATAGTATAATATGCGAATTTTAGAAAAAGTAGTCTATAAATAATTTAAGAATAATAGTACAATGGAAGTAGAGAGAATAATACCGAACGATAATTGCCAATTATTAGGTTTTAATTAGCAGTTTCGTTGCAGGGGTTTTTATGGACTGGTTCAAAAGTTGGATGAGAATATTTGACTTATTGGGATTGGACTTATAAGAAAAAAATATCTGTGGAATTTAGTACAAGTTCCTGTGGTTTTGGCTTTAATAGTATGGATATTACTCTCAGATAAAATATCATTGTTTTTATCGATTGCATTTATTACAGTACTTGTATCAGTAACATTGGTTACATTACTTTATACTTATAGAAAAATGAAAAAAGAAATTAAATGAATAATAATTAAGCTACGGGCGCATATCCGAAATAAACTTGGCGCTTGTACACCTAAGGATCATTTAATTGAGTAAGAAAGAGGAGGGATAAGGATGGATCAAAAAAAGCAAACAAGATCATCTGTTATCACAGGTTTTGTGTTGCTCGCCTTCGCTTTTTTATTTAAGTGGGAATTCATATATAGCGAACCGGGTGTCGATCGGTTGCTTGGTTTGATTGGTGTAACTGCCTGGTCTAATGGTAATAGTGGTTTTCATTTCACAGGAATTATTTCTCTTATACTATTAATCACAGGTCTGTTTTTTCTGGCCAAACGATACAGCGGTAAAATGATTTTTGTTTTCTTTCTTGTGATGATCCTCATACCGACTAACTTGTTTGCAAACGTGTATCAATCAATCTTTGCAAATGGTATTTATGCGTTAGAATTCCAACAGGACGGAAGCAATTGTGAATATGATACAAATGATTCAGGTATTGTTGAAGGCAATTGCAAAATCTCCATTGCGAACCATAGTAGCGATCCCGTTACTTTCCGTGTTTCAATAGACCAAAAATATGATTACAATAGATTCAATGTAATGGACATAATTAATTTGAAAGACCACCAATTGAAACTTGATGCGAATGAACATAGAACATTTGACATTAATTTCAGACACTCGCTTCAATCGTCAAAATATCAAAGTGTAGGCGGGCAACTTGAAACATTTAATCTCATAATCGCTGATGATGATAATACAAGGCGGTTGTAGAGTCATCGAAATTCAAATCCATTTCACACGACAATTCATATACAATTGCTAAAGAAAGGTGTGGAAAACCATTACTAAAAAATAAATGGTTGATTACTTTTGTTATGTCATAGAAGGAAATGATGAATAAAGTTCTACTTCATATAGCTAATATTCTGGTTTTAGTTATTTTATCGGCTTTTATTTTATTGGTGTTGTGGAGCATTTTATATCCTGTTCAATTCTTGCGAAGAAATAATATTTGGAGATCGGTCTGTTTTGCTTTTATGCTTGTCATTCTTTATTTATGGGTATCAAGGTACGGCGCATTACTTCTGCGTACATTAGGCGTATAAAAGTTATATTGTGAAACAATCGGGCGCGCTTCTTGAATAAGATCAACGGAAGCGCCCCATTAATATTGGTCATTTGTCGAAGAAATTATGCTAATATTGAATCAAGATATACTGTTTTATTAAAAGGAGTGAATTCGTTGGAATATAAACAAGTTGATGATTACTTTATAGTTGACAACCCCAAGGATGGGTTTAGGTGGATGGTTTACAAAATATTTTATAAAGGGGACTCTTGACACGACACTTAATGGTGTCGTATTATTAAACCCAAATACGACACCATTAAGTGTCTTTTTTGAATTGGGAGGATTAAGGGGAGGGTGATGTTGAACGAAAAAGGAACGGAAAGGGATGTTTATGAAGCTGTTGCCGATTTTAACCGACGAAAGCTACTCCGATTATTAGCGGATGTGGAAGATTTACCGCTTTATGAGTTAACTGTTCATTTCGAAATGGGGCGTACTGCAGTTTCAAAGCATTTGGCAATTCTAAAAGAGGCGGGACTTGTAACTAGCAGAAAAGTTGGCAGAGAAACCAGGTATCGCTTGAATGCCACTCCGTTGAAAGAAATTCAAGATTGGGTATCTTTTTACGAAGATTTCTGGAAAGAAAGAATTGCGAAATTAAATCATTTATTGGAGGGACAAAAAATGAAATCAGATGTATCATTAGATTTTCAATTTACAAGTTCAATTGAACAAGTGTGGAACGCATTAACAG
The DNA here is from genome assembly GCF_900112045.1 of Lentibacillus halodurans. Classification (GTDB taxonomy): domain Bacteria; phylum Bacillota; class Bacilli; order Bacillales; family Amphibacillaceae; genus Lentibacillus; species Lentibacillus halodurans. The sequence goes on along the minus strand of NZ_FOJW01000010.1, from coordinate 128,717 downwards.
ATACGGATATGCTTGCAAAATGGATTTGGGAAAATGACTTTAAACCAGTTGTTGGGCATACATTTCAATTCCGGGCTGAGCCGAATGAATGGTGGAATGGAATTGTAGATGGTGAAGTGCTCGAAGTAGAGAAGCCTAATAAATTATCTTACACTTGGGAAAGTGCCGGAGAAAAGACTACTATTACATGGACTTTGACAAAAAGTTCAGATGGAACTCATCTACATTTCGATCAAACTGGATTCAGTGAAGAAACAAAAGCCACTAAGGGAGCCCTCGAAGGAGCAAAATATAGCTGGACGAAATTTGGTGAGCAGCTCGAAAAAGTGTTGGAACAATAACTGCATTCCTTACGAAAACATCTCCTGTCCCAATGTTCATTTGTAAGAAATAGCTAGGTATCATAAGACAGATCACAAAATGGTATCCATGTCCAACACGTGATCTGTTTTTTAACTTTCGGAATCAGAACTAACACCTATATGAAATGGAGGTAAGCGGTTACAATAGGGAGTAATTAGTGCTGGAAAACACCCTTAGACTGTTTCAGAATAATATTTGTCAAATCAGGGAGGTCGGAAAGATGAGTTTTGTTAAATATGCATTAGGAATATTCAAAAAGAGGAAATTATTATTTTTAGAAAGCTACAAAGAAGCAGAACATGTATATACATTTGTTTTTGAAAAAGATAAAGATGTAACTTGGCAGGCGGGGCAGCATGGTTTGTTTAATATTATTCATAATACCATCAAAAAACCTATACGACCATTTAGTGTGTCTGCTGCCCCTACAGAAAATACAATTAAAATAACAACGAGTATTAGTGATAACCCAAGTGACTTTAAGAAAGCGTTACTAGAATTAGAAAAGGGAATGAAGATTAAGATGAGCGGGCCTGTTGGATCATTTTATTTAAAAGATAACAGCCCCACCCTGTTGATTGCAGGCGGAATGGGAATTACCCCATTTCGATCCATGTTAAAACAAATAGAGACAGAAGGAAATAGAGTTGAGCAACAAATTAACCTACTCTACATGGATAGCCAAAAGTTATATCTATTTAAAGATGAGCTTGATAACATTGGTAATAGCACTTCCATAAATGTAACTTACCTTGATTCAAGGGAGGACTTACAGCAGGAGATAGATGCATTTACCACCTCCTATGCAAATAATGGCCAATACTTTATTTCAGGATCTAAGTCAATGGTAGATTCCATTTCCACTGACTTACAGAATAATAATATTTCAAAACGAAATATCAAAAAAGATGTTTTTCCTGGTTATTAGAACCTAAATAGTAATTTACTATAGAATATTCATCGTTGCGATTCTTATTTACTGGTATTGGAGGCCCTTCATGGGTTAATCAGATGTATTTTTTTAAAAATTCCAAAGGAAATACGTCCTAAGTATAGGGAAGTCTTATAAAAAGGAGGAAATTAATCATGACAAAGGGAAATAAAATCGGTAATAAAAAGGAATTGTCACCAAAACAAAGTGAAGAATTCCCCTTAGTACATTAAAACACCGTTTTGAGAAAAACATGAACCGCCATGAAAATCTTGAATGGGCTAACGTCCAGGGAAGGTTGGAATCTAATCCTAAGAAACTGTGGTCGCTCAACGAAATGGAAGAAACTGGTGGAGAACCTGATGTTGTTGGTCATGATAAAGATGAATACATTTTTTATGATTGCTCGAAAGAAAGTCCTAAAGGTCGTAGAAGTGTCTGTTATGACCGTCAAGCGCTGGAGTCAAGGAAAAACATAAACCGGAAAATAATGCGATTGATATGGCAACTGCTATAGGCATTGAACTACTAATGGAAGGACAATATCGGGAATTGCAGAAACTTGGAGATTTCGATATGAAAACGTCAAGTTGGGTGAAAACTCCTTCTGATATTAGAGAACTTGGCGGTGCGCTTTTTTGTGATTGCTATGCCGGGCACGTCTTCGTGTATCACAGCGGTCCGTCCTCTTACTATGGCGCCAGAGGTTTCCGTGGCTCGCTAAGGGTTTAAATTTTGAATAGACAGCTAAATTTGGTGTTAAGAAAGAATCACCTATTGGAAAGGGTGTAGGAATTGAAAGTTATCAGAGGAAACCGAAGTTTTAACTTGGATGAATTTCTAATGAAACCATTATTTGCACATCTTTCGACTTTATCACAGGAAGGGCCAAGGGAATCTCCTGTTTGGTATCACTGGAAAAATGAGTGTATTTGGATTATCGGATCTCCCTCTTCAGATAGCTTTCCACGGAGGATAGAAGAAACCCCTGAATGTTCCATCGGTATAGTTGACTTTGATCACATCACTGGAAAGGTATTACACGTAGGGTTTAGGGGACGCGCTACCGTAGAACCATTTAATAAAGGAATTGCGACACGATTATTAACGCGTTACCTAGGATCAGAAGAGGAAAAATGGGATCCAAGATTCAAGGATTTAGAGGATGGTAACATTTTAATTCGATTTGTTCCAGAAACGGTTGTAGTGCGAGATCAGTCCTTTATACCAAGTATATAGGAAATATTCAGCAAACGAGGCGCAAGAACGGAAGACTTGCGCCACTTTTGCTTTTAAACGGCCATATTCAGAAAAAATAGAATCACTGTTTTTCCCACAGGTTACTGTTAAATATTTTCATCAAAATATGTTCCCCAATCGGGTTGATTTCCGTCTATATCCGTCAATCCATATTCTTTGGCCAGACCCCATGAACTTAATACCTGTCCTGTTTTTTGGAATACATTTTTATCACATGCTAAAGCAGCAATCCCTTTTCCAATATAATAAGGCGTTTCCGACGCAATAAAATGCGGTTCAATTTTAGCCCCTTCCTGCCAGTTGTCTTCTGTAACGCCGAAGTGCTGAAGTACAGCTTCAGATCGGAGAAATCCTGGTGTGACAGCAACAGAAGTTATACGATGCTTTTTTAAATCATGTGCCATGGCTTTTCCCAAATGTATGGCTGATATTTTTGCAAGACTGTAAAAGAGGTTTCCTCTGTAGTTATAATTAACTCCATCTGTTATTTCAACAACAAGTCCTTGCCCACGTTTTATCATCAATGGTATTCCATAGTGACTTGTGATGATATGTGAGTGAACCGCTTGTTTTTGCATTTTTAATCCATCATGTAAATTATGTTCCCAGAAAGTTTGATCCCAATTGGTTAGTGGATCTCCTCCCCAAACATCATTGATAAGAATATCAAGTTGGCCATTTTGTTCTTCTTTGATTTTTTCAAAAAGTGCTTTGACATCTCCTTCAACAGTGTGGTCCACCTTGACCGGTAATCCTTTTCCACCTTGCTGTGTAACCTGTTCTGCGGTGCCTTCAATGGTTTCGGGACGTTCCATTGGAGAAGGGTTCCCCCTGACACTTCGACCGGTGACATATACAGTAGCTCCAGCCTGGCCTAGCATAGTAGCAATTGCTCGCCCTGCTCCACGAGTAGCACCAGCAACTACAGCAACCTTACCTTCTAATGTATTCATATTGTTTGTTCCATCTCCTTTCTCTACCTTTAGCAAGAGTATATAATGAAAAGACGACATCTTCTGTCGTGTTAAATAAAAAAGAGTAAATTATTTTTCCGCAAAGGATGGATTAGATGAGAGCGGACAGATTGATAAACATTATGATATTGTTACAAAATAGAGGAAAAATGACTGCCAAAGAGTTGGCAAACGAATTAGAGGTCTCTGACAGGACAATTCTTAGAGACATGGATGCATTAAGTACTGCAGGAATACCCATTGTTTCCGATAGGGGAACAGCGGGAGGATGGCGTCTGTTAGATAACTTTCGTAGTAAATTAAGTGGATTAAACATAGATGACATGAAATCTCTATTTCTCTTCCCTTCAGGAAAACTACTCGAAGACTTAGGATTAAATAGCCAGGCATTAGATACTAGGCAAAAATTACTTGCAGCCATCCCAGGGTCTTATAGGGATGAAGCACAAGCGATGTGGGAAAGAATTTATATAGATTCAAGCACTTGGCGACAATCCAAAGAAAAAATGCACGCTCTTGAAACCGTTCAACAAGCTGTTTGGGAAAATAAAAAGCTAAAAATTCACTATGAACAAGCAGATGGGGAACAAAAAGAAAGGTTGCTTGAACCATTAGGATTGGTAGCAAAAGGGAATAGGTGGTATCTTGTTGCATCAAGAGATGGAGAACTACGTAATTACAGGGTTTCACGCATACACACTGCAAAAGTTGAAAATGAAGTTTTTAGAAGACCGCTTAATTTCAATTTGGCGGCATACTGGGAACAATCAAAAGTAGAATTTATACAAAATTTACCCAAATATGATGTACAGGTAGAAATACATCCGGCAATTATTAAAAGAATTAATTTTACAGGTAAGTTTGTTCAAATGATAAAAACAGAAATTCCAAATGGAGATAAATGGATACCAGCGACTTTGAGATTTAATGATAAGCAAGAGGCTATCGAGTTCATATTAGGATTTTCAAATAAAATCAAGGTGATTTCACCAAAGGATCTTCCGAATAAAGTCGTATCGTTGGCCATGTCCGTTATTGATTTTTACAGTAATGAATAAATAGCTATACTACATGTTCTTTTATTTAGCTTTGTCTTTGAGTGAAGAGATGTTTTCTTTTCTTTCAACAATCGGGCGCACTTCTGGAATAAAAGGCAGCGCCCAAATTGCCATTGTAAAGGCATTTAACGGAATAAATCCTTGTGAAATCATATTGAAAGGTAAAAAGGGGGGGGCTTATTTTATGAAATATATTCGGGGAATGTATGTATCACTTGTATTAATAATATTGGTTATTCTGGTAAATACAACGTTTTTTGATAACGAATACTCAGGAATTGCCACATTTGCCTGTTTAGGTTTATTCATAATAGGGACTGCCTTTTTTATAAATGCTAAACAGTTAAAAATCTCAAATGAAGAAAAATCTTAAATCATCGGGCGCCATTCCGGAATAAGATTTGGCGCTCGTAGCATACATAAGAGCTATTTTGCGGAATAAAGAAATACTAACTATGTTAAAGGGGGGTGATTAATGCTTTATTATAGGTGCATTATTGCTCCCATTTTTTATATATTCTCTTGTTATATATTTTAAATTCTTGAGAAGTGAGATATCTAAAAACAAAAAAGAACAAATAGTAGCTAACTCATCTAAATATGCACTTGGTGTATTTCCAATCGGCTAGCTTATTTTAGAGTTATATCAGCGTTTTATAGCAAACATTCCGTATGACACATACAGGGATACCATGTGGGTATTAGTATTGCTGCTATTTACTGTACAAGGATTTGCAATCCGTTATTATGAAAAAAGAAATATTGTTGAAAGTCAAGGGATAGTTGGGAAATAATGCTCTGCAATCGGGCGCCATTCCCTAATAAGGAGTAGCGTCCATATAGCATATATAAGGTCCAGGATATGGAGCAGGGAAAACTAATTTGTTAAATAAAGAGGGTAGAAGGTAATGACAATCTTCTCAAAAAGAAAATGTTCGCTCGATACCTATAAGATGGAAGCTGACTATGGCGTTGATCCTCTGTGGTGTTCAAAGTGTGGCTATAACCTTGATATTGATGATTTTCCTCTTTCTGATGAATTGAAATCTGAGTTAATGAATTGAGTAATTGAGTATGGAAAAATTTTAGAACAGACTGATTACGGTGACAAAATAGCGTGATACGGCAATATTAGTTAAATCTCACGATGAAAAAGGATTGAGTTTGTATCAAAAATTAAAATTCGAACTCGGAGATGGATACGAGGTAAATTATGTACATACATCAATTTGAACAATAACCAAGACAAAGGGTGGTTTTGGTTTATCAATGTTTTTCAATTATCGGGCGCAGTAGTTGAATAAGTATAACGTTCTGAATAGGGCCATTTTGGAGAATAAGGTTTATTGAACTATCTGGGCAGGATTGTTGAATAAGAAAATACAACATTAAATTAAATTTAAGCTAAGGTTCTTAAAATGTAATTAAGTGGTGATTTTATGAAATGGGTAGGTTTAATTTTAATGATACTGGCAGCATTGGTATATTGGGTATCTAAAATCAATGATTTAGATCCTATTATCACGAATATTTCTATTGTATCCATAGCTTTGGGTGCTATCATAATGGCTACTGGAGTAATCATAAGTAAAAGAGTTAAATAGGTTAATTTGTACTTCAACAATCGGGCGCAAATCAGGAATAAGTATTAGCACTGAAGCTGAATATAAGACCCATACTATTGAATAGTTGTGAAACATATGCTTAAGCAAGTTCGTAAGTAAAATTAGATGAATCATTTAAAAGGTAGAGCGGAGGAGTCCATATGAAACGAGTGTTAGTCGCTGGCGCTACAGGTTATTTAGGAAGATACGTTGTAAAGGAACTAAAAAAGCAAGGATTTTATATCAAGATACTAGTGAGAAATCCAGACAAATTGAACCAAACTGGGGATTTCCTAGAGCCTCCTATCGGTGAAGATGTTGATGAGGTTGCCATAGGTGATATTACCAAACCAAATACATTAAAACATGTTTGTGACAACATTGATTATGTTTTCTCATCTGTTGGAATAACAAGGAAAAGTAACGGTATGACCTTTGAAGATGTTGACTATCAAGGTAATGTCAACTTATTGAAGGAAGCAGAAAATAGTCATGTCGCCAAATTTATGTATATTCATGTATGTATAAACGACGATTGGAAGAAAACTGGTCCCTTGATTGAAGCTAAGAAGCGTTTTGTTGATGTTTTAACAGCATCAAATGTCGATCACATTATAATAAGGCCGACTGGATATTTTTCAGATTTAACAAGTTTTTGACTATGGCCAAAAAAGGAAGGGTTTACTTGATTGGGGATGGTAAAACGAGGGGGAATCCGGTTCATGGCGAAGACCTGGCCCAATTTTGTATACAATCTTTCTCAGAGGCAAACCGAACACTCGATGTTGGCGGTGCCGAAACACTTACATATCAACAGATTGCTAAACTCGCCTTTGATGTATTGGATCAGAAGGAACACATAACATACATTCCAGTCGGGTTATTAAGCTCCCTTTCTTCGGGGCTGAAATTGTTCAGTAAACATAATTATGGGTTATACCAATTCTTTATAAATGTGATGACCCATAATGTGACTGCGCCAATGTACGGAAAGCATAAAATTAAAGATGTGTTTTATGAGAATATTTAACAATATCTGTTCCTCTGTTCAAGAATCGGACGCCTTTCCCTTAAATATAATAGTTTTTAACGTTGCCCAATGCATTGGCAATTTTTTGGAGCAAGTGAGAAACGATCCATATGCTCAAACGCTAGGTATTCAATTAACAAAATTAGAAGCTGATTTTGCAGAAGCAATGCTAGATGAGCAAAACCATATGATAAATGCATATGGAACTGGTCATGGGGCAGTTATTTATGCTTTAGCAGCCATGCATTTTCTGCAGCCTGTAACGCGAACATCATTAGGACTCTCGACAACAATTCAATTTATTGAATCTGCAAAACCGTGTGACAAGATAGTTGCACGGACGACGGAATTTAACGAAACTATCGTACAGGATTCTACCGAACTGACATTTAACATGGGCAAAATTTGATTGCTACCATGATATGTTTCGTACCGTAAAGGTCATTATTTTATCGAACTGGACGAACAAGAATAAGTAGTGTAATTTGAAAACACTACTTGCTCAATCAATTTTCGCTTTTCTCGAATAAGAAGGTATTATATTGATGGAGATTTGTTTATCGAAAATCCCTTATTCCACTTTTTCGAAGGGATGGGCTGAGACCCCCAATAAGAAAATCGTGAATCCCAAACACTTGGAAATCAAGATTTGCTACTTTTTTGTTTAGCTTTCCAGAACTTTGATGACTTTTTCAGCTTTGTTTTGGCTGGTCATTGGAATTTGTCCGGTAGCCAAATGACAGTCAAGAACTGAAAAATCTGTCCAATCATCACTACGAACAAACTCAGCACCTTTTTCTCGCAGTTTAGATTCAAGTAAAAATGGCATATGTTGATCTAACGTCATATCTTTTTTACGAAAATTGAATGGATTACTATTTTTGGATAGGTTATTCATCTTCCATTGTAAACTGCTGAAAGATGGTGTCACGTCTGTCCTTGTATACTTCCTGTCCAGCAAGCAAGTTTATGATTTGAATGTTCTTTTGAACGGCCAATCCCAAGTTGGTGGCTGCCGTGCCATGAGAATGCTCCAAATTGGTCATGGTGAAAAAACGGTGGTCTCGCTGATCATTAAACACGAGTTGATAATCTCGGGTAACTTTATAAAGTTCCTCGTCTTCCCACATAATTTTATCCTTAAAACGATCATAGAACCATGCAGGAATATGTGGCTTATAGCCTGTTGCCAGGATGACCTTATTCGTTTCATAGTTGAAGGAATTTTCTTTTTGCCACTGATGACAGTGCAATACATACTTGTTATGGTTTCGGCTTATGTGCTTCACCTCTGTATTGGGCTGGATGGTTACCGGCTGTTTCGTTTGGCCAATTGTTTTATGGTAAAGCGTTTCGTATAATTCCATCAATGTCTGTGGATTAATCCCTTTTCTTAGTGTTCCTAGTGTGTCTAATGTGTCGAGGCGCTGCTTAAAGCCAAGCGAATGAAAATAATCTACAAAATCGGGCGAAAAATACTCCTGGCCAAATTTGGCTTTTTCCAATTGAAATAGGCCACTGGAACGCGTGAATACCGTCAATTGAAATACTTTATTTTCCTGTTCTTTTAACAGATCCAGGAAGACCTCGATGGCACTCTGACCAGAACCTACTATTGTAATGTGAGGGGATTCAACTAAGTTTTCCTTTTCGTACATGAATCGATCAGTATGTAAAACATCTTCCTTTGGGTGTCCTGTCATGGTGTCTAGTACCAGGGGTTCACTGCCAGTTGCCATGGTTATATTTTTGGCGAAGTATGAGGATCGTTTTTGAGTTGAGGTTTCTTCCACGACCACCTCATAGTGCGGTTCATCGGCTTCTTCATGATCTATCACATCGACTACCTCATAACCGAAGTTGAGCTGTTCCAATTGATCGGCCACCCATTGCAGGTATTGATTATATTCCTGACGGGGAATCTGAAACTTGTTAAAAAAGTAGAACTGGTACAGACGATTGTGTTCATGTAAATAGTTGATGTAGGTGAATCGGCTTGTTGGATCAGCGAATGTGACAAGGTCCCCTAAAAAGGGGGTGGTTAAATTCATCCGTTCAATTAACATCCCGGGATGCCATTCAAACTTTGGCGTCTTATCAAAAAACAAGCCATCAAGTTCAGGGATAACGTCCAAGAGAGCAGCTAATCCAAGATTATAAGGCCCTATCCCAATCCCGATTATATCGTACAATTTGTCAGGCATTTGTTCCACTTCCCTCCAGACGAATCTTCATATTATCATCTCCAAGTCTTCAGGGATTATGCTTCGATTGAATCGTCAATGCGTTTTTAGTATTCACAGTACTAATCATTGTTAGTGAAGATACTAATGTACAAGCAGCAACTTTATTAGAGAATGGAAGTTCAGGACAAGAAGTATACGATGTACAAGCAAAATTGTTTAGAATGGGGTATTTAAATACAGATCCTACGGGGTATTATGGTCCACTAACAGAAAGGGCAGTTAAAGATTTTCAATATGAAACACATCTTTGGGTAGACGGAGTTGTTGGAACAAGTACTCGAAATCAAATTGAATATTATAATTTTGCAAGAGAAAAAACAAGTATTAAAAAAACAAGTTATTGGAGGTTTAAACAAATGATAACAGCTAAAGCGCGAGTAGTAGACGTTCCAGACAAACCGTTTCGATCTGCTGAAATTAAAAGACGTAATCTTGATTCACATGATGTTCTGATTGAAATTAAATATGCAGGCATATGTCATTCCGACATCCATATTGCTCATAGCGAATGGGGTCCTGTGAACTATCCTCTTGTACCTGGACATGAGATTGCGGGTATTGTAACAGATGTTGGAGCCGAGGTGACAAAGTATAAAATCGGTGACCGAGTAGGGGTCGGATGCATGGTTGATCCCTGTGGTGAATGCGAGAACTGCCGTAATGGAGAAGAACAATACTGCCTCAATGGAAAAACAGACACCTACGCAGCTGTTGACAAATACGGCGAGCCTACTCAAGGTGGCTATTCTACCCATATTGTTGTAACGGAGGATTTCGTACTCAGAATCCCCGATAACATTGAGCTTGATGTAGCAGCACCATTACTCTGTGCAGGTATTACGACATATTCCCCACTAAATCATTGGGAGGCTGGACCTGGTAAGAAAGTAGCGGTTGTTGGTATGGGTGGTCTTGGTCATATGGCTGTCAAGATTGCACACGCCATGGGTGCAGAAGTTACTGTTCTGTCACAAACATTGAAGAAAAAAGAATATGGTCTGCAATTCGGTGTCGACAACTACTATGCCACCAGTGATCCTGAGACATTTAATAAGCTTGCAGGTTCTTTTGACCTGATCATTAATACGGTTAGTGCAAAGATTGATATTAATGCTTATTTCTCATTGCTAACGCTGGATGGTACCCTAGTAAATGTTGGTGCACCCGCAGAGCCATTGTCAGTAAATGTATTCTCTCTTAGCAGTCAGCGACGTTCCTTACAACAAATGGGGTAGAGATACTTTAGGATTTGGTCTCTATCTTTTTCGGAATTAACCTATTATAGCCGTCTTTTTTCAAAGGACGCCTGTTCATATTGATATAAGGTAATTGGTTGTCACTATATAAATGGAACAAAAGATCTTCAATTATAGGTCGCTTTTTCATAATAAGGAATAGCGCCAATAACGTATCATATGAAGGGCCATTTGACGGAATAAGTTTAGTAAAAACATTGCCATAAGAAAGTGGAACCTTTTATTATTTCATGGACGACTGAGATGGAATCACAGACTCTTTCAGAAACCGATTCTAGTGGCGAGACGATTAACTTTAGATACGGAGAGATCATGCGTCATGTTATTGCCCACGAGATACATCATATAGGCCAGCTATCCGTATGGGCATGTGAAATAGGGAAAAAGCCGGTGAATGCCAACTTGATAGGAAGGGGATTATTTGATAACTAGGAACCCTTAAACTGGAATTTAAAAGACAGAGATAGTTTGTGAAATACTTAATGTAACGTGGGCACTCAATTCAAAAGAAGCAACGCCATCTTATCAGCGTTACTCTTCATAGGTTATTGATTCTGTTCTTTACGTCGTTATCTTACGGTATTCTTCTTGACTTCTAAAGAGCAAAATTGTACTGAATACAATGATTTCTGTATTTTTATTTCTTCCGAACAGGCATCCAAACTTCACTATAAGCGTAGTCTTTTTTATGCTTATCCATTTTAGTAAAAGAAAAAGCAGGGGCATTGATTACTTCATAATCGGAAGAAGGAAGCCATTCCGAATATGTTTTTGCCATAGTTTCTTGTAACGTAGATGGATATGGTCCCTCATTTGGAAATATTGCCCAAGTACAGGCTTCGACTGGTACTTTTTCTAATAGATCACTTACCTGATTTTTAGTCGTTAATACACCTATCAAGTGAGTTAAACCGCCTTCTTCTTTTAAGAAATTAGCGTCAGCATCATAAGAAGCATTAACAATTTCATAAGGCTCTATATTTTGAAGAGAATGCATTTCCTCTTTTTGTTCATCTGTTATGCTTTCTGCAAGCTTTACAATCTCGTTATTAACACCTTCGAACTGCATAGGAACACGCTTGCTTACACCGACTAAATTAAACGCTGGTTTTGCCTCAATTCTAAATTCCATAGTATTTCCTCCTTTGACAGTTATGACGAATGAAAGTTTGGGAGATGACTGGCTTACCCCTTTTTTTATTACATCTGAGGGTAAAAAGCCACTCCATTTTTTAAATGCCCTAGTAAAGCCATCCACTGACTGATAACCATATTTAAAAGCAACATCCGTTACTTTTTCTCCATCCATTAATTCCTTATTTGCTTCCGACAATTTTCTGTTTTTTATATATTCACTTAGTGTCAACCCTGAAAGATAAAAAAATATTTTTCTAAAATGATAGTCGGAAACCCCAGCATATTCAGAAACTTTTTCAAGAGATAGTTCATCAGTTAAATGATCTTCAATATAGTCAATCACGAGGTTTAATTCTTTTAACAATATATCCCCTCCTTTTCATGTCTTCATAATAGCAAAGCTGTTTAAAAAATACTCGACATTTTTAACATAAAAAATATCGAATTGTTAAGAGTGAATCTGGGGGATATCTAAAACCATCTAGTTTGGGGCATCCTGCACGATTCATAAAATCTTTGTTTAAATGGCCCCATGAGGGAGGTTTTATCTTAAAAAATCCGGCTGCTAAATTAAAAGAATATAGGTTAGGAAAGTGAATTCCAAAGTATTTTTCCGAGCATGAAATTGAACACCTCAGAGAAGGGTACTATATTGTTAAAATGCTTTGTTTGAATTTTTTATTCGACTGGCTGTCGTATTGGAGAAGTTGCGAAATAATTAACCAGTGATGATATTAATTTCGCAGGAAACTCAGTAATTGTGTGTGAATGATAAAGGTGATAAGGAAAGGGAGGTATACTTTAATATATACGCTGTGGGGTTTGGTTGAAAAGGTATTTAGATGACGCGACGCCTGTTTGTTTGTCACAGAGCGTAAACTTAAAAAGGCGTATGAGTGTAGATACCTTGAGATATATTATTAAAATGTATTTTAGACCGTGCCGGAACAAAAAAACAATTCACCCCCATCAACAAAGTAATATGGAAGAAGGACTTACTTACATTGCTAAAGCTGTTCCGAATAATATTAAACAGGCTAAAGAATGGGGGGAAATTCTGTATTATAGAATACTAATCCATTCACAAGAAAGGTTAGCTTATGGGAAAACTACTGGGACAACTTGATTCAGTTGGCTCACGTCGGATCAGAAATCCGTTACCTTAAATCCTTTACGTAAGGTATGCAGACCGATTTCAAATAATGAGATGAAAAAGAAGTCGACAAAATAATTGATAAGCTGCAGTCTTGGTAAAATGTTTATAAATGGACCTTATTGTTCAATTGTCATATAACGTTTAAAAAGGCTGCAAAAATCCTCTGTAATGGATTAACGGAGGATTTTCCATGTTGTTTTTCTCTCATTTGTCAGTAATCGATGCAGTGTCGATTTGCATAATATTTAACCTTTCTCACAGTAGTTTAGCCTTTTTGAATGGTGTTTTGATAAAATGGCCATTCATTCATCATCATGCTTCCAATACGTCTCCTCATTACTGACTGGACATACGGGAAATTGATCCTTTTCACTAAGTTCTGCTTTGGCGCCGGATTGGCAGGTGTATGTTCCTGATGCTGGCACACCCTGTCCTGTTCTAAATTCACGATAATTTTTATCCAAATTAAAACACCTCCTCTTACATATTATTTTACAATAAGTCCTTTTTACTATGATTACCACATAAAATGTGTAACGTTTTCCATTAAACACCGTCTGTATTTAAAAAGAAACCATACGGATGAAAGGTAGGGGGGTTATGATGAAAAAAGAGTTTATCATTTTCATGGTGATGGCTATCGGTATTTTGGCAACAGCCTGCAGTAATGAATCGGAGGATCATGAGTCAACAGCAGATCATGCTGATTCAGGTACGAAGGAATTGACATCGGAGGACAGCAGGTCTTTGAACGAAGCAGATGAATCGGGCGGTGAGCAAAAGGATAATTCAATCGATCAGCCAGAGGACGACTCCAGCGAAGATAATGCTGTCTCACAAGCTGATGAAAATGCTCAGGAAGATCGAAAAGTTATTTATACGGCTAACCTTCGTATTGAAGTGAAGGATTATCAAGAAACGGTGGATCGTATTCAAACTCAGGTATCAGAACGCGATGGCTATATTGTAGAGTCGAATATGCATGAAAGCAGTGAAGATGGATCGATAAGCGGCCGAATTTCTGCACGAATTCCTCAAGATCAGTTTCGGGAATTTACCCAGCTGGTTGAAGAAGGGAGCAGTGATGTAGTGGAAAGCTCGGTTTCCGGTCAGGACGTAACAGAGGAATACATTGATCTGGAATCCCGCCTTGAATCGAAACAAGTTGTGGAAGAAAGGCTTCTTTCATTTATGGAACAAGCTGAAGAGACTGAAGATTTGCTGAAGATTTCGGATGATTTGGCAGCAGTCCAGCAAGAGATAGAGGAAATAACGGGGCGAATGAATTATTTGGAAAACAAAGTCGATCTTGCAACAGTCACAATTCAAATTGAAGAAAACGATGTAAGCATTTCCAGTGAAGAAGACTTAAATACGTGGGAAAAAACGAAACAACAGTTTATGAAAAGTATTAACTTCCTGCTCTCAGCATTTTCGGGACTCTTCATTTTTGTTGCGGGCAATTTGCCGATTCTGATTATATTGGCTATTATGGTAATAATCGTTTTTTGGATGATTAGGAAGCAGAGACGGGATAAACTGGAAGAATAAGATATAGATTTTTAATACCTCCGAATGTATGGAATTGCCGCAGACCTTATCAGGGCGTCGGTAATCGCTATAAGAGAGCTGGGACGAGCGATTATTGGAATCTACCAGTTATAATGCTGATCACAGCTGCAGTATTCAGTTATGGACTCCCTATAGCAGCTGTATCATGCTTTTGCTTGCGCAAAGATCGCCGAACTATTCATGATCTTCTGGCTAATATAGTTGTACTAGAACAAAATGCATAAGTTAAAGATTTTTACAGTATATATGAACATGATAGAAAGAACATATAAAACACTAAATTAGAGGAGGAAGTATTAATGGCGGGGAAGGTCGTACTTATCACAGGAGGGGCTGGCGGTATTGGAATGGAAACCGCCCAGCAGTTTTAAATGACGGGGACTCAGTTGTACTTGTTGATATCAATCAGGAGGCTTTGGCTAGGGCAAAAGATTCATTGAAAGGCGATAAGGATAAAATCAAATTAATACAGGCTGACGTAACAGACGAAGAAGATGTGAAAAGCTATGTTAAACAGACGGTAGATACTTATGGCCATATTGACGTATTTTTTAACAATGCCGGTATCAATGGCCCTTTTGCCAAAATCAAAGACTTGGAGAAAGAGCAGTTCGAAAAGGTTATGGGAATCAATGTAACTGGTATCTTTCTTGGGTTAAAACATGTCATTCTGCAAATGGAATCACAGGGGTATGGTAGTATCATTAATATACTGCCTCGAATGCAGCATATATAGGTTATATAGGTTCAGCCGGCATGGCTGGATATATTGCATCGAAACATGCGGTAGCAGGGCTGACGAAATCAGCTGTACTGGAAGCGGCTGAGAATGGCATCCGTGTGAATGCAGTTGCCCCGGCGGCAATCGATACGCAAATGTTGACGACCATTCAGCAAAATACCTCTCCTGATGATCCGGGAGCAGCAGCGGAAGCCCTAAAGCAGGGAATCCCTGCCGGACGGTTTGGCATGCCAAAAGAGGTGGCTCAGGTTGTGATATTTTTGGCCTCCGATAAAGCATCGTTTGTGAATGGTTCACTATATAATGTGGATGGCGGAATGCAGGCAGATTAAGCTGAGTTCACCATCTGCCTGTACATGAGCTAATGTGAATTCATAAAATATGTGCTGCATTCAATACTTTAACAGTATACTTTTTCAATAAAAAGAGCAGGATGCTATCATCCCTGCTCTTAAAATTTCTGCTGAAATGATGATCCAAGTTAATCCTTATAATATATCCACGTCTCCCTCGTAACTTCCTGGCATTGTTTTCTGTTTCAAAAATCACCATATGGAAACGCTCCTGAATGCTTCAAGCTGCAGTGAAATTTTTCTTCTAGTATTATGAAGAACTATTCTAAAGAATGGCTGACCATACGGTGTTTAGAATTGAAGGAAGTGATCGCACTCATGATCGTGGGGCGGTTATTTTTTTCTATTCAGAAAGACGTTTATAAATAAATTGTCTGCATTAGAAAAAGGTCTATTTCTAATTAAGAGATAGACCTTTTTTAAATGGCAAATAGGGTAATATTCAAATTAATTCATCTAGTTTAAAAATTAAAAATAAAAGTTGACTTATGAAAACTTTTCCAGTACAATTCAAACTAATCAAAAATGCAGAATGATCATTCCGATATGTAGAATGAATTCGCGGAGGGGTGAAAATAGATGAGCAAATTAATTAATTCTAGTGAAGCGCTTCAATTCATTAATGACGGAGATACCTTATTAGTCGGTGGTTTCGGATTGTCTGGTACACCCCTTACCATACTTGATGAACTAGCTGAATCGGATAAGAAAGATTTGACGGTAGTGAGCAATAATTTGGGAGAATCCGACAGAGGACTTGGGAAATTGCTTTTGGCCGGCTGTTTAAAAAAAGCAGTTGGATCCTATTTTACAACAAATCGGGATGCTGTATCGGCCTGGAATTCCGGCGAATTGAAAATTGACCTAATACCACAAGGGACACTTGCCGAAGCGATCCGCTGTGCTGGAGCAGGTATTGGGGGTTTTTATACAAAGACTGCCGTTGGAACAAAAATAGCTGAGGGAAAAGAAGAGAAAAACATCGATGGTGAAAGGTATATCCTTGAAAAAGCAATAAAAGGAGACGTATCTATTATAAAGGCTTTGAAAGCGGATACATTAGGGAACCTGATATACGACCATACGGCAAGGAATTTCAACCCTGTAATGGCTGCAGCAGGAAACATCGTAATTGCAGAGGTTGACGAAATTGTAGAAGTCGGAGAAATTTCTCCCCATGATATAGTAACACCTCATGTATACGTCGATTACCTGGTAAAAAATAAATACATGAAACAAGGAGGGGTTTATGTTGAGTCGATTTGATCGCATTAAGATAGCTAAAAAGGTTGCTGAAGAGCTTGAAGAAGGATCAATTGTCAATCTTGGAGTCGGAATTCCAACATTAATACCTGACTATCTGAATGGAAAGAAAGTTTATTTGCAGTCTGAGAATGGTTTGCTCGGAATTGGACCGACACCAGATGAAGAGCACATTAACATGGATTTAATTAGCGCAAGTAAGAAACCGATTACAATGGATAAAGGTGCATCATTGTTTGACAGTTCGGATTCCTTCGTGATGATTCGCGGCGGACATGTGGATGTTGCCGTTCTAGGTGCTCTTCAGGTAGATCGGTATGGTGAAATTGCCAATTGGACTATCCCAGGAAAAACGATTCTGGGAGTTGGCGGTGCAATGGATCTAGTAGCTGGTGCCAAGAAGATTATTCTTGCATCGACTCATCAGGCAAAAAATGGTCAGCCAAAGTTGATAAATGAATTAACGTTTCCAAGCAATGGAGTTAGAAAGGCGGATATGCTAGTTACTGAACATGCAGTATTTAAATTTACGGATTATGGTCCTGAACTTTCTGAGATATTATCGGATATTTCAATAGATGAATTAAGGAAAATTACAGGGACTAAATTTAAAGAGAAAATTACGACATAATGCTTATGGGAGGAAAAGGGATATGAAAAGAATTATTGAGTTACTACCAGGAGTTTTTATTGTTATGGCTCTTTTAGCAGGCTGCTCATCTGACTCCAGCTCGGAAGAAGCAGGGGAAGAAGATGGAGGAACACCATCTGAAATTTCATTCGGAGCTGCTACAGAGGGCGGGTTTTGGTATACATTGGCAGGAGCAATGTCTGATAAGATGACAGAGATTTATCCGGACTCTTCCACATCAATTATTGAAGGTGGATCTATATCCAATCTATTAGGACTAGGCCAAGGTACATACCATATTGCTTTTAGCAATGGTCAAACCGTACCAGAAGCATTAAATGGAGAAAATCAATTTGAAGAACCAATTACGAATGTAAGTACAGTTGCAACGCTTTACCCAAATGTTTTGCATCTCGTGGTAAGGGAAGATTCTGATATTTATAGTATTGAGGACTTAGCTGGGAAAACGGTTAGCCCTGGTATCAAAGGGTACAGTGGGGAACTTGCATTTCAGGATGTTTTGGAAACGGTAGGAATGAGTTATGACGATCTTAGCGGGATTGAATATGTAGGTACTTCTGATGCAGCAGATTTACTCCGTGATGGTCATATTGATGCGATTTCGAACATGTTAGCAGCACCGGCTTCAACCATTCAGGAATTAGACACAACCTTGGGGATTCGCTTAATTCCAATCGGAGAAGAAATTGCCAGTGCATTGCATGACAAAAATGAAGGGTATTTGGAATACACCATAGAAGCAGGTACGTATCCTAACCAGGAAGAAGATATTGTAACAACTGCTGGATACACCGTTCTATTGACAAATAATGACTTAATGAGCGAAGAAGACATTTATGAATTAACGAAAATGATTGTGGAAGAAAGAGAGGCGTGGGAAAACATTTCACCAGTTATGGCTGAATTTGATGCGGAATACTCCGCTGAGAATAATGTAGGTGTACTTCACCCAGGTGCAGAGAAATACTACAAAGAGGTAGGGGCCTTGGAATAAGTTATTCAAGGCTACCGCCAAAGGAGGGTGAGGACATATGCAGGAGAACAATTACGCTGATTGGAATGAAACTCAACAAGAAGATTCCGCAGAAACGAATGTAAAGTCTCGAGTGCTAAAAGGAACAGTCGGAAAAATAATATCAGTTGTTGCGATCTGTATGTCGATTTTTCACTTATATACGGGTTTGTTCGGTATCTTCGAGTCCATTCTTCAGCGTTCTGCCCACTTAGGTTTTGCTTTAATTCTAGTATTTGCAATTTATAAGCCTGGCAAAAAAGCAGGGAAAGGGAAAACTATTCCTTGGTATGATTGGATACTCATTATTCTATCCTTTATCTCTTATTCTTATTTTATTTTTAATGGTCAGGAAATTCAATCCAGAATGAGCTATATTGAACAATTGACAGGATTTGAGATCATACTTGGATTTGTAGCTATGTTTACGTTAATGGAGGCTACGAGGAGGGTTATAGGGAATACGTTGGTTATTTTGGCTATCCTTTTTTTAGTCTATGGCTTTTGGGGTCATTTGATTAGTGGAGGACTTGGACATCGCGAATTTACACCAATGTGGATTATGGACCATTTATTTTTTACTGTTTCTGGTGTATTTGGTACGGCGCTTGGTATATCGGCAACTTTTATCTTTCTATTTATCCTGTTTGGAAAATTCTTGGAGGTTTCTGGTGCAGGGAATTTCTTCATTGATATTTCTGTCGCAGGAATGGGGAAAAATCGGGGGGGACCGGCCAAGACGGCCGTTGTGGCAAGTTCTGTTTTAGGAACAATATCAGGAAGTGCAGTTGCTAACACTGCTACGACTGGAGCGTTTACGATTCCTTTGATGAAGAAGACGGGTTATCGGAAACACTTTGCCGGAGCGGTGGAAGCAGTATCCTCAACTGGTGGACAACTTATGCCACCTATTATGGGAGCATCTGCTTTTATCATTGCTGCCTACTTAGGAGTGCCTTATATGGAGCTAGCAGTTGCTGCGATAATTCCTTCCCTTCTCTATTATGTATCCTTGTTTATTCAGGTGGACTTAAGAGCAAGAAGAAATGGGATGAAAGGGTTAAAGAAAGAGGAGCTCCCAAATTTCTGGAGTGTATTTAAAAAAGGGTTTCTTTTTTTAATCCCTCTTGTCATTATTGTTGTCTTTCTTGTTGGAGGTAGTTCACCAATGAAAGCAGGACTTTATGCCATTATCTCAACCATACTTGTAGCAGCGGTTCAACCCACCACACGTCTTTCCTGGAAACAGATTATTAAGGCTTTAGATATTGGCGCGAAAGCATCATTGGAAACGGCCATTGCCTGTGCTGTTGCAGGATTAATTGTCGGTATGATTAGTTTAACTGGAATTGGACTTAAGTTTAGCAGTCTGATTATTGACTTTTCCGGTGGGGTTCTAATAATCGCTTTGCTTTTTACAATGATTGCAAGCATTATTTTGGGTATGGGTCTTCCAACTGTTGCTGCTTATATTGTTCAAGTTCCATTGACCATTCCTGCATTAGTTGATTTAGGTGTTACACCCATTTCAGCACATTTATTTGTATTTTATTTTGCAGCGTTATCGAATATAACCCCACCAGTATCCCTGGCAGCATTTGCTGCAGCTGGAATAGCTGGTTCTGAACCAATGAAAACCGGATTAACTGCAGTACGAATGGGAATAGCCGCTTATATTGTTCCATATTTATTTGTGTATGGGGAACAACTTTTACTTATTGGTGACATTTCTGAAATTGTTCTGTCGGTTCTGACTGCTATTATCGGTGTTATTGGAATTGCATGTGCTTCAGAGGGGTGGATGCTGCGCCATACTTTCTGGTATGAACGTGTTACTCTGTTTGCCGGCTCCTTGACAATGGTCATACCGGAAATATACACAGACATCATTGGTGTTGTTACATTAGTAGGAATTTATTTGCTGCAGAAGCATTCGAAAAAAACTTTACTTGAAAAAACTACGGAGGAAGCAAAGGAGATGTAACAATGAAGCAAGCAACTGTCGTTGGATCAGGAGTAATGGGAAAAGGAATCGCATATGCGTTTGCAATTGCTGGTTTTAAAGTTTATGTAAGTGACATTAAAGAGGATATTCTTCAAAAAGCGAAAACAGATATTGAGAATTTGATGGAAGGAGGTTATAAAAAAGGCTTTTTAAAAGAATCCATTTATCAGCAAGCGAAGGAGAATCTTCAATATGATACGGATTTGGAAACAGCCGCTAAGGATTCCGATATTGTAGTCGAAGCTGTACTGGAAAAGATAGATTTAAAAGTTCAGGTTTTTCAACAGCTGGATAAAATTTGTAAACCAGAGGCTATTTTGGCTACAAATACTTCAACGATGAGCCCGACTGAAATTGGGGCACAAACAAACAGATCTGACAATGTAGTAGCAATGCACTTCTTTAATCCAGTTCATAAAATGAAGTTAATCGAAGTGATTCGTGGTTTGGATACATCAGATGAAACGGTTAGCAAAGTTATGAACGTTTCAGAACAAATGAATAAAGAAGCAGTAGAAGTAAATGAATTCCCGGGATTTGTCACTTCCAGAATGAATTGTCTTATTGGTAACGAGGCGATGAATATGTTAATGGAAGGTGTGGCAAGTGCGATGGATATTGATAAGGCGATGAAGCTTGGACTTAATCATCCGATGGGCCCCTTGGAACTTGCAGATTTAGTTGGTCTGGATTCGAGACTGCGCAACATCGAATACCTGCATGAAACTTTAGGTGAGAAATACCGGCCATCACCAATCCTAACAAAGTATGTAAAAGCTGGAAGGCTTGGCAAGAAAAGTGGCAGCGGGTTCTATAACTATTCATAAAGAGGGGGATATGATGAGTCAGTATGAAAATGTACGTGTGGAAAAAGAAGAAGGTATTTTCTGGTTGACATTAAATCGGCCAGAATCCCGTAATGCCCTGGATGCAGCGATGCTTTCAGAAATTGAGAAAGCGATTGACGAAGCAGAAAAGGACGAAGACATAAAAGTAGTGATTATTCAAGGTGAAGGAAAAAAATCCTTTGCTGCAGGAGCAGACATTAAGCAATTACATGACAAAAAGCCGTTAGAAGCATTAGTTCCTGGCATGCAAGGGCTTTATGACAAAATAGAAAGCTTAAACAAGGCTACGATCGCATTAGTAAATGGCTATGCATTAGGTGGAGGCTGTGAACTGGCAATGGCTTGTGATATACGCATTGCTGCCAAACAAGCAAAAATTGGTCTTCCGGAACTAAATTTGGGTATCATTCCCGGAGCAGGCGGGACACAGCGTATGGCAAGGATAATTGGCAAAGGGCGAGCATTAGATATGATATTAACCGGAAAAATGATTGATGGGAAAGAAGCAGAGCGTATTGGTTTGGCGAACTATTTCGTTCAGGAAGTGGAAGATTTAACAGGTGAAGCGAAAATAGTTGCAGGAAAAATCTTGAAAAAAGGCCCTGTTGCCATTCAGCTTGCCAAAATGGCTGTTCACAAGGGGTATGATTTGGATGAAGGAACGGCAATGTGGTTGGAAAAAATTTCACAGGCAGTCGTTTTTGGAACAGAGGACAAAAAAGAAGGAACAAGGGCATTTATTGAAAAACGAAAAGCTGAATTTCAGAACAAATGAAGAAGGGGGAAGATTAAATTGGATTTTAATTTACCAGAGGATATAAAGCTATTACGTGAAAATGTACGTAAATTTGTTAAAGAAGAAGTCGAACCGGTCGCCATGAAAATTGAAGAAGATAATGAAATACCTGAAAAAATAATCGAGAAGTCCAAGGAAATGGGATTATTCAGCTTGAGTATCCCGGAAGAATACGGGGGACTTGATCTTGATATGGTTGGTAAGTGTGCAATCTATGAAGAGATTGGAAAAACACATAATGGGTTTACGACGTTGATAGGTGCGCACACCGGTATCGGCAGTGTTGGAATTGTTGAGCTTGGAGACGAAGAACAGAAGCAGAAATATCTGCCGAAAATGGCGACAGGAGAATGGATTGGTGCTTTTGCACTGACAGAGCCTGCTGCAGGGTCAAATGCAGCTAACCTGAAAACAACCGCTGAAAAAAAAGGGGATCAATATATCATTAACGGTTCCAAACACTACATAACAAATGCGGTTGATGCTAATGTATTTACAGTTATGGCAGTTACTGATCCTTCCAAAGGAGCTAAAGGCATTACATCATTCATTGTAGAGAAAGATTTTCCCGGTTTTAAGTTAGGAAGCGTTGAAGAAAAAATGGGACTCCGTGGTTCACATTCCGCCGAGCTTTTTTTTGAAGATATGGAAGTTCCTGTTGAAAATGTACTTGGTGAAGAAGGACAGGGATATGTGAATGCCCTGAAGATTTTAGCAAATGGACGTGCTGGCCTCGCTGCTCGGAATTTAGGATCATGTGAGAAACTGTTAGAGCATTGTTTAGACTATGCTAATGAACGAGAACAGTTCGGAAAGCCACTCCTGGAAATTCAAACCGTTCAAAATATGCTTGCTGATATTAGTCTCCAAATGGAAGCTTTGCGTTCACTTACCTATCGTGTTGCATGGATGACAGATCAAAAAGAGCGTGTCGTAAAAGAAGCAGCAATTGCCAAATTATATGGTTCGGAGGTTTATAATAATATTGCTGACTTAGCGGTTCAAATCCACGGTGGAATTGGTTATATGAAAGATTATCCAATTGAACGTTACTACCGAGACGCACGTATTACTAAAATCTATGAAGGCACATCAGAGATCCAGCGAAATATTATTGCAGGTGAACTAATTCGTGAGTTAAAGAGAAAGGAAGGATAATATGGAAGAATCCTATATTATAGGTTCGGTTCGTACAGCCGTTGGAAAAATGGGAGGATCACTGAAAAATATTACTTCAGATTACTTGGGAGAAAAAGTAATCCGGGAAGTGTTAACGCGGTTTGGACCTGAAGCAGAGGTGGATGAGGTCATTTTGGGGCAGTCGAAGCAAAGTCAGGATCAGGCAAACGTTGGACGACTTGCTGCGCTACGTGCAGATTTACCGGTAACTGTTAGCGGATATACGGTTCACCGACAATGCGGTTCAGGTTTGCAAGCCATCAATAACGCCGATATGCAGCTTAAACTCGGTTTAAATGATGTCGTGATAGCTGGTGGTTCGGAAAGTATGAGTACTGCCCCGTTTTATTTGCGAAATGCAAGATATGGGTACAGCGCCGGAAATGGTGTGTTGGTAGATCCGAATACTGAAAGTCAACCATGCTCACAACCAAGAGAAGTTTATGGTGATCTGACAATGGGACTAACTGCAGAGAATCTTGCTGAGAAACACAATATCTCCAGGAAGGAACAGGATGAGTTTGCCCATCGAAGTCAAGAACTTGCAGATAAGGCAATTAAAGAAGGAAGATTCAAAGACGAAATTGCACCCTATGAAGTAATAGAACAGAAAAATACTTTTACTTTTGATACAGATGAACACCCAAGACTTACATCTCTGGAAAAGTTGGCAAAACTTCCGGCCGTATTTAAAGAGGGGGGTAGTGTAACACCAGGTAATGCCAGTGGAAGAAATGATGGTGCAGCTGCACTTTTAATGATGAATAAGAAAAAGGCTGATTACTATGGTTTGAACGCAAAAGCGAAAATTATTGCACAGGCTGTAAGTGGTGTCTCACCAGACATAATGGGGATAGGTCCAGTGGAATCGACAAAAAGGGCGTTAAAACAGGCTGGCCTCTCCTTGGATGATATTGGACTTGTAGAATTAAATGAGGCGTTTGCGGCACAGTCGATTGCAGTTATCCGTGAATTAGGCCTGAATTTGGATCGAGTTAATGTAAATGGAGGTGCCATTGCACTAGGACATCCTATAGGGGCTACTGGTGCAATTATCACTACGAAATTGCTTCATGAAATGGAAAGAAGTGGAGAAAAGTATGGTCTTGTCACCCTATGCATCGGTGGCGGCCAAGGTATATCAACCATAGTTGAATATCTATAATGATAGAATTGGCTGGCAGATGTTCATTCTCCAGCCATTTATTCAATATATCCAGCACCCTAACATTATCTGGAGGAGAATCATAATGAATATACATACAAAAATAACAGAGCTTCTCGGTATTAAGTATCCAATCATTCAAGGAGGACTGCAAGGATTAGGTACGTCAGAACTTTCAGCAAAGGTATCTGAGGCTGGTGGTCTAGGATTAATAACAGCCGGCAGCTTTGATACGAAAGAGGAAATGATACATGATATTGAAAAAGCCAGAAATATAACAAACAAACCATTAGGTGTAAATATCGCTACTGGCATTCGAAAGCCGATGGATCAATTTATTGATGGAGCTGTTGAGGCAGACGTCCCCATAGTATTTACATCAGGAAGAAACCCTGAACCTTATATTGAACAGTTAAAAAATAATGATACGATCGTTGTACATGTGGCACCTTCTATTCGTTTTTTAAAAAAAGCTGAATCGATTGGATGTGATGCAGTCGTGGTTAATGGATATGAGTGTGGTGGTCATCCAGGTAAAGATGATGTAACTAGTCTTACTATTGTTCAAAAGGCGTCCCGTGAATTATCGATACCGGTTATTGCTGCAGGAGGTTTCTCCACAGGAAAGTCACTTTTAGCTGCATTGTCATTAGGAGCTGAAGGCGTACAGATGGGAACACGTTTTCTCTTATCAAAAGAATCCAAACTTCATCCGCAAATCAAACAGAAACTTCTTTGTATGCAGGAAAACGATACAATTCTTGTGAAAAAGTCAATTGGAAAGACAGCACGTGTTTGGAAAAATGAACGGTCAAAAGAGTTGGCTGATAAGGAATTAAAGGGCGCTCCATTGGATGACATTTTACCTTATATCAGCGGGGAATCCTATAAGGAATTGATTGTATACGGTAGGACCAACAAGGGGGTATTATCGCTTGGACAAACCATTGGCATGATTGAAGAAGCAAAGAGTGTTAAGGAAATTATAGAAATGATTATCGATGATTTTAAGAAGCAGTTAGAACAAGTGAACCAATTAACAGAACGTATTAAAACGTAATAAAAGCGGTCATGATCGTTTAGCTAAAAAAGATATTAGATAGCCGTTTTGAAGACCAATCCTGTTTGAGTGCCGGTTGATTTTTATCATTGCCTAAATTATAATTCAAAATAATAAGAATAGCACAGTAATTCCGGTATGTGAAATCTGAGTCTAATACATAAATTTCTTAAAATACAAAGCTGAATATATTAATTTTCTTGAAGGCGGTAAGTCTACTGCCGGCTTTTGTCTACAGGTTATAACTTTAAAATGGTTTTTGAATAGTGGAGGCTGATAGAAAATGAGTCAAAGTCTGTTGAAGGCTGTAAAAATATTGGATTGTTTTAATGGGAAAAGAGATTTGTCTCTGATAGATTTGGTCAAGTTGTCCGGATTACCGAAGACAACCGTTTTCCGGTTGGTTTCTTCGCTGGAAGAGGCTGGATTGCTTGTTAAAATCAAACGATCTGGCCATGATGTGAAATATAGAATGGGTCTCAAGCTTTTGGAACTGGGAAATAACGTTAGTGAACAATTGGAGTACAAAAAAATTGCCCTTCCTTATATGAGAAAAATTAACAAGCAATTAAATGAACTGGTATATTTGTCGGTGATCGAAGGAAATGAAGCAGTCTACATTGAACAAATAAACAGTACAAAACCTGTAAGGCTCGTTATAAAAGTAGGTAGAAGATCGCCGCTCTATGCGGGCTCTGCTCCAAAGCTACTGCTTGCATATATGGATTGGGATTATATAGAAAACTATTTAGAAGATCTTGAAATGGAAAAATTCACGAATAACACCATTGATGATAAACATAAATTAAAGGAAGAGATAAGGACGATTCGGAAGAGGGGATATTCCATCAGCAAGTCTGAACGCTTTGAAGAAACGATGGGTTTCTCCTATCCAGTCAGGGATTTTAGTGGGAAGGTCATCTCCTCGCTTGGGGTGACAATACCAGCTGCTGATTATTCAAAAGATTGGGAAATCGTTATTCTTGAAAATATTAGGGAGGCAGCAGAACAAATTTCTAAGGAATTAGGTTATGTCAAACATGTCCATAGCTGACTGGATCTTGACTTTAAAGGAGGAATGGGATGGTAAGTACTTATTCCATAGAAACAGTTCCATTCCCGGGAATTGTATTGGATCAAGATGACCGGGTTTGCACTTTTAACTCCTTGCTGTCATCACATATAGGGGAAGTGAAAGCAGGTGATCAAATATCGGATATTTTTTCTGTCTGGGAGAAGACCCCGGGAACTAAACTAGTGGATGCGGTTCATGATGGGAAGTCTTTTTTGTTTATTGAGAGCTGCCGGGAACAACATCACTTTTTCATTGGCATAGAAACCGCGTTTTTAGCAGAGCTGGCAAAGCAAAATAAAAAACTTGAAAAAATGAACAGAGAATTGGATACGGTTATTGAAAATTCCTACGACGGTATCTATATCACCGACAGCAAAGGAGATACCTGGAAGACAAATTCAGCTATCGAACGAATAACAGGTATACCGAAGGAGTACTACTTAAATAAGAATGTGGATGAGCTTGTCGATCGGGGTATCCTGAAGAATTCCGTCACCAAAAAAGTAGTAGAATTCGGGCGAACTGTGTCCTATGTACAGAAGAATTATGCCGGAAAGGAAACACTTCTGACTGGAACACCAGTTTTTAATGAAGAAAATGAAGTTGAAAAAATCGTAACGAATATCAGAGATCTCTCTGACCTCAATGAACTGCAGGAGGAACTGACGAAACTAAACCAGCTGAACGACAGGTACAAAAAGGAACTGTCCCACCTGAAAAATAAACACGTACAGTTGAGGAGCATAGTTACTCAAAGCAGTCAAATGAAAGCGGTTTATGAGACGGCAGAAAGAATTGCGGATATAAATGCCACTGTTCTTATTTTAGGAGAAACCGGTGTAGGAAAGGATGTACTGGCAAAATACATCTATGAAAAAGGGACGCGATCCAAGGAAGGAGAATTTCTAAAAATCAACTGCGGTGCAATACCCCCGGATTTACTGGAATCTGAATTGTTTGGCTATGAACCTGGGGCGTTTACTGGAGCAAGCCAAAAAGGAAAACCAGGAATGTTTGAGATTGCTGACAAAGGCATATTATTTATGGATGAAGTTGGAGAACTGCCGATAAAACTTCAGATTAAGCTGCTTCAGGTTCTCCAGGAAGGTGAAATTCAAAGAGTCGGGGGGCTCCATACGAAGAAGGTGGATGTGAGAATAATTGCTGCTACCAACAGGAATCTGGAGAAGATGGTGGCTGAAGGTGGTTTTCGTGAGGATCTGTATTACAGGCTGAAAGTTATTCCCATCCACATTCCGCCGTTGAGAGAAAGAAGCGATGATATTCTGCCGCTGGTCAGGCTATTCCTTAATCAGATAAACGATAAGTACCAATTGAACAAAGAATTTGACCAAAACTTAAAGGAATTTTTGCTTTCTTATGAATGGCCTGGAAATATCCGGGAACTATATAATCTCATTGAAAGAATGGCTGTAACGGCCAAAAGTGATAAAATTCCTATAGAAAACCTTCCACCTGAACATCATCAGGGTGTTTGGGAAACGAATGAAATCATTTCACTAAAAGAAGCTACTGAAGCAGCTGAACAAGAAATCATTTCAACTGCTGTAAAAAAACTCGAAAACACATATGAGGTAGCCAGAGCATTGAAAACAAGCCAGCCTACTATTGTAAGGAAGATGAAAAAATACAAAATTAAATTCGATCACTAATAGAAAAAGGGGAGAGACTATGAAAATCGGTGTAGCCGGGGCAGGTGCCGTTGGCAGTTTCTTTGGCGCATTATTGCACCAAGGAGGGCATGATGTCACATTCCTTGCAAGAGGGGAACAACTGGAGGTATTGAATCAACAGGGACTGGTAATCCAAGGAGAGTCCGAGAACATACGTATTGGCGGGGAATTCACAGGAGATCCATATGAATTGGCACAATCTGATCTTATATTATTCTGTGTCAAATCCAATGATACAGAACAAATGGCTAAACAACTTCATCCCATCCTGAAAGAGGATGCACTTGTCATAACATTGCAAAATGGAGTAGATAACGAAGGAAAGCTACAGGAAATTTTCGGGGCAAATAGAGTACTCTCAGCTGCAACGTATGTTCAGGTATCCATGAAAGTGCCGGGACAGGTATATCAGCGAGGAAGGGTGAAATTGGTTATAGGTGAATTGATCCCCAGAGCGTCTAGAAAAGCGAAAAAGATAACTGAAGAGATTCGCTCAGCCGGTATTGATACTCAATATTCCGGGAATATACTGGAACGGAAATGGCAGAAGCTGCTTTGGAATATTACTTTTAATCCTTTATCTGCGACGATTGAAGCAAAGCTAGGAGAGATTCTTGATTCAGCCCCATTGCGAAAGACTGCAGAGAATATATGCAGGGAGGCTTTGGCGACTGTTGCTGCAACAGGAATAACGATTGATCAAGAGAAGGCTTTTTCGACTATTTTTTCGAATGCAGAGCTGGCAAGGAGCCACCGAACTTCGATGTTACAGGATCGTCAGCGAGGGAAGAAGATGGAGGTTGAGTCCATGTGTGGCTATGTCGTCAGAAAAGCTCGGGAGTTAGGGGTGCCTGCTCCAACATTGGAAACAATCTATTATCTGCTTACATTTATGAATGAAAGAAATCAGTGAACAAATTGAATAACTGTTTAGCGTCATAAACCTTACAATCAATGCTGTGAGGTTTATTTTATTGGCGTAATGATTCAATTTTGAATCATTTAATTCATTTTTAAATCACTGTAGGATGGCTATTTTACATATTTTTAATTCAATTATGAATTCGATATCATAAATACAAATATTAAACACGGTTTAGAATTTTTTACGTATTGTTTTGAAAGCGTTTTCTGTTGTTTTTGTTTTCTTTGTGTGAAAGTTGGCATAATTTTTGCTTCTTATATTATGAAAACACTTAAAAGGAGGATAATCATGACGGTGGCAATAAATGATGAACTAGAACAAATGAAGACAATGATAAAAAACTTTGCAGATAAAGAAGTCGATTATTATGCTCAGCAGATTGAAGATGAAGATATTCTACCACAGCATTTGATTGAAAAAGCAAAAGAACTTGGGCTTTTTGGTATCAGCATTCCGGAAAAGTATGGAGGAATTGGATTAAATGCAGTTGGAAAAACGAATGTATTGGAACAATTAGGAAGGACACATAATGGTTTTGTTTCCCTGATAAGTGCACATACGGGAATAGGGAGCACAGGAATCGTCAAAATGGGGTCCGATCATTTAAAACAAAAATATCTTCCGGATATGGCTGCAGGTAACAAGATAGGGGCGTTTGCACTCTCCGAACCGGGAGCGGGATCCGATGCTACTAATCTGGCTACCCAGGCGGAAAGGCAAGAAGATTACTGGATCCTCAATGGAACCAAACATTTTATTACCAATGCCCCAATAGCTGACGTATTCACTGTTTTTGCCTTAACAGATAAAGAAAAAGGGGCAAAAGGCGGTATTACCGCGTTTCTAGTGGAAAAAGATTTTCCGGGACTCATAATAGGCAAAAAAGACAAGAAAATGGGACTGCGTGGATCTGCCACAGCGCAACTTATTTTTGAAGACTGTGTTGTACCACATGAAAATGTGATTGGTGAAGTGGGCATGGGTTATATGAATGCATTAAAGATACTTGGTGAAGGCAGGATTGGACTGGCATCAAGGGCAGTAGGATCCTGTGACAAGTTGATAGAATTATCTGCTGCTTATGCAAAGGAAAGAGAGCAGTTTGGAAAACCAATTGCCAGTAATCAGGCTATCCAATGGATGCTTGCTGATATGGCAACTGAAACGGAAGCGGCTCGAACGTTGACTATGAATGCGGCAGAAAAGATCGATGAAGGTAAGAAAGTAATTAAAGAGGCATCAATGGCAAAACTGTTTGCTTCAGAAGTATTCAATAAAGTTGCTGATAAAGCATTACAGATTCATGGTGGCATTGGCTATATAGGTGAATATGCAGTTGAGCGTTTCTATCGGGATGCACGTATCACTAAAATCTACGAAGGAACCAATGAAATACAGCGTTTGATTGTGGCAAGAAAAATCTTAGAAGAAAATTGAGGTGGATAATGAATACGTTTGATTTATTTCAATTAAGAGGTCAAGTAGCTCTCGTGACGGGGGGTGGAAGAGGATTAGGTTTTCAAATTTCAGAAGCATTATCCGACGCAGGCTGTGCTATTGCTTTGTGCTCAAGAAAGTTAGAGACTTGTGAAGATGCCGCACAAGTATTGAAATCTAAAGGTGTTGATACCAAAGCTTATCAGTGTGATTTGGGAAATGAAGAGGATATTAACCGGGTCGTGAATGATGTTATTGAAGACTTTGGAAAGATAGATATTCTCGTAAATAATAGTGGCACCACTTGGGGAGCCAACGTGGAATCCATGCCCCTGGAAGCCTGGGAGAAAGTAATGAGAGTGAATGTTACTGGAACGTTTCTTATGTCGCAGGCTGTAGGCAGGTTGATGATTGAACTAGCGTCCGGCAAGATCATCAATATTGCATCTGCAGCTGGTTTGAAAGCGGAGCCTCCGGAGGTACTCAATGCTATTGGTTACAGCACCAGCAAGGCAGCAGTTGCGCATTTCACCAGAGACCTAGCAAGAAAATGGGCACACCACGGTGTTTATGTTAATGCGAT
Source organism: Lentibacillus halodurans (assembly GCF_900112045.1). Taxonomy (GTDB): domain Bacteria; phylum Bacillota; class Bacilli; order Bacillales; family Amphibacillaceae; genus Lentibacillus; species Lentibacillus halodurans. The sequence continues at coordinate 97,341 of NZ_FOJW01000010.1, read as the reverse complement.
TGCACCAGGTATTTTTCCGACGAAAATGACAAAGGCTGTTCTGGATCGGACTGGTGATGCCATCGTGGAAAAGAACCCGCTTAACAGGATTGGGGATGAAGATGCTATTAAGGGTACAGCTCTTTTGCTGGCGACCGAAGCAAGTGATTTCATGACAGGGCAGGTTCTGAGTGTGGATGGTGGGAGCACTTTATAAAGGAACGGAGGTGAGATCACATGAGTGCGAATGAAGCAAATCGTAATAAGATTGATACGATGATTGAGGAAAAATCTGCTTATGTGGAAGAGATTTGGAAAAATAGAGGGGAGAGATGGAATTTTTCCAGGTTCCTTGTTCTGATTATTTCCTTACTTGCGATCGGGTTGTCCATCTTTCATATCTATACGGCAGGATTTGGCACATTGCCTTCGTGGCAGCAGCGGAGTATTCACGTGTTATGGGCAATGTTATTAATCTTCTTGTTGTTTCCGTTTCGTAAGGGGAAAAGCTTTGGAATTTTTGATATTTTGGTGGTTTTACTGACGCTGGTGACCTCGTTTTACATGATAACTGAAGCGGAACCCATCCAGAGCAGACAAGGTAACATCAATGGCACGGATATACTGTTTGGAACTTCATTCATTTTTCTTGTTCTGGAGGCTACCAGAAGAACGAACGGTATTCTGATGGCATCAGTGGGGATATTCTTTCTGGTTTACACCCTGTTCGGACAGTATTTTCCGGGAGCATTGGCGCATCCCGGGATCCGGTATGAAAAAATGGTTGACCATATGTTTAGTGGAACATTGGGAATATTTAGTGCACCCATATACGTTAGTTCTACGGTATTGATTCTGTTTGTTATTTTTGGCGCATTCCTAATACGGTCAGGTGGAGGGCAGTTCTTTACCGATGCTGCATTTGGCTTATTGGGAAACAAGACGGGAGGTCCGGCACTTTCGTCCATTGGATCAAGTGCATTAGTGGCAACAATTACAGGTAATGGAGCAGCAAATGCAGCGATTACCGGCTCTTTCACGATTCCATTAATGAAAAAGCTGGGATATCATAAAAGGTTTTCGGCCGCCGTGGAGGCAGTTGCCTCACAAGGGGGGCAGATTATGCCGCCAATAATGGGGGCTTCGGTGTTCATAATGGCTGAAACCATTGGCATCCCTTACATTCAATTGGCACTATTTGCATTAATACCCGCTGTCATCTATTTTTTCATCGCAGGCATGGTTGTGTACTACCATGCCAAACGATTGAAGATGACCGGTATACCAAGTGAACAGCTGCCTGATTTAAAAAAAGTATTGCTGAAACAGGGATATCTGTTTTTGCCGATTATCATTATCATAGCACTAATGATTTATGGTTACAGTCCAATGAAAGCAGGCTTCTATGCTACCGTTGCAACTATCATCTTAAGTTGGGTCCGTAAAGCGACAAGAATGAGTTTACTAGATATCCTTGCAGCATTGGAAAATGGTACAAGAAACGCACTTACGGTGGTAGCAGCTTGTGCCACAGCCGGTATTATCGTTGGAGCAGTTTCTTTGACAGGACTTGGCATTACTTTTTCAAGATTTGTTATTGATGTGGCGGGTCAGAACCTATTACTTCTTCTGTTCCTGGTAGCTGTCGCCTCTATCATTATGGGAATGGGAATGCCGACTGTTTCTGCATACGTCATCCTGGCGGTGTTGGGAGCTCCGGCACTTATTGATATGGGAGTGAACGTAGTTGCTGCTCATATGTTTGTTTTTTACTTTGGTGTTCTTTCCGGGCTGACTCCGCCGGTTGCCATTACAGCTTATACAACAGCTGGAATAGCTGGATCGGATCCGCTCAAAACAGCCTTTTACGCAATTAAAATCGGACTCGGCGGTTTCTTCGTACCGTTCATATTTGCTTATAATCCTGTTTTGTTGATGCAGGGAGGGGATCTGGCAGAAATTGCAGTCGCTGTTGGAAGCGCTTTTATAAGCTGTATCTTTTTTGCAGCAGCGTTGGAAGGCTATCTATTTGGCGAATTAGAAGTACTTAAAAGAGTATTTAGTATGGGGGCGGCCGTATTGCTAGTAACACCTGGGTTTCTGGGGGATATTCTTGGGTTGGCACTGGCAATGGAATTGTTTCTATGGCAATGGAGAATTCGGAAGCTAAATTCAGAAAAGGAAACACAATTTATTGGTAAAAGGAAGGTGGAATCATGAAAAGAAGAATTGTTTATGCGGTTGTCGTGATGATGGTTGTCCTATTGCTTGGAGCATGTGGAGGAGAACAGTCATCTGGTTCAGAGAATAAGCCGACAGCACCAGATAAGTTTTTACAGATTGGCTCAGGTCCAATGGGTTCAGGGTGGTACCCCATCACTACTGCAATGACGGAAATATACTCAGAATATTTCGATGGATTGAATGCCACCCAGCTGGAAGGCGGTTCCACAGCAAACCTGAAATCCCTGGATGTGGGGGATATACAGATTGGGCTTAATTACACACCGGATTTTATCTCTGCTATGGAAGGCGGGGACGGATTCGATAAACCAATTGAGGATCTTGCTGCGATTGCAGCCATTTATCCGGTCTACCAAACGATTGCTACCACAGCGGAAAATGAGGATATTCATTCGATTGAAGATATTGTTGATAAGCATATTTTTCTTGGTCCTAAAGGTGGCGGAGGACCAGTGGCATTTTGGAAGATGATGGCGGAATACGGGATTGATGAACAGACCATAGAAGAGGCAGGCGGAAAGGTTTCTTATGGAAATTATTCCGATGGCGCATCGATGTTGAAAGATGGGAATGTGGATGTGTTTCTCGGAGGTGGGGCCCCATTCATCCCGGCTTTACAGGAAATTGAGATAACCAGCCCTATTAAGGTTATTCCGATAGACGAAGACAAAATAGAAAGCATCGAGGAGAAAGGACTCGGAATCACGGCGGGTGCCTTGCCAGGGGGTACTTATAAAGGACTAGAAGAAGAAGTCCCGACATATGTCATGGAAACTATGATAACGGCGGATTCTAATCTGGATGAAGATTATGTGTATAACCTGACCAAATTTTTCTGGGAAAACTTGGATACCTTTGAAGAGCAGGTCCCCGAGCGGGCTGAGAATTTCACTTTGGATACTGCTTTGAATGGAATAGACCCGGAAAAATTACATCCGGGAGCAAAAAGATACTATGAGGAAAACGATTTGATCGAATAATCTTAAATGGAGGTTGAAAATTCTTTGCAACATCTAGAGGAACGAAAATGGTTTAAATCTTATCCGGCAGATATGAAAAAAGAACTTAATATTCCAGTGGTATCTGTGTATTCCCTTTTGGAAGATACCAGCAAACAATACCCGGGTCGAATTGCTGTTATCCAGGATAACGAAAAAATCACATATAAGGAAATGAAGGAAAAGGCAGACCGGCTTGCAGGCGGCTGGATTGAGCTTGGCTTAACAAAAGGGGATAGGATTGGGCTGATGGTCTCGAACGATCTAGGGTATATAATTAGTTATTATGCTGCCATGAAACTTGGTCTAGTGATTGTTCAAATTAACCCCCGTTATACAGTAAGGGAGCTTTTACAGATAGCCAACGATGCTGAAATGGTTTCCATCGTAGCTGAAGAGAACACGGTTGAAAAAGTCAGGCAATTAGATGGGGTTTATCCATTCCGGAATATTTTTGTAATAGGATCTCCCGATGAAGCATCTATTTCTCTTATGTCGCTTATCAAACAGTCACAGAAACTGGAAGAAAAGAAACCAGTTAATCCGAGGGAGGACGTGGCTGTTATCCAATATACCGGCGGAACATCAGGCATCATTAAAGGAGCGATGCTGACACATTACAATCTTGTAGCCAATGTCGTTCAAAGTTATGCCATGTATGGAAAAGATATGGAGTTTGGAAAAGAGATTGTGCTGACCGCTACTCCGTTATATCATGTGTATGCTATGACGAGTGGTATGAATCTGGGAATCTATATTGGTGCCACCAATCTTCTCATCAAAAAATTCGAGGTGGATGATGTGCTGGAGAAAATCAGAGATTACCAGCCTACCTTTTTTCCAGGTGTTCCCCGTATGTATAATGCATTCATTAATCACGAAAGGGTTTGGGAATACGGACTTGACTGCCTGAAGTTTTGTTCCAGTGGTTCAGCTCCATTGCCAGTAGAAGTGATCCGTAAATTTGAAGAAATCACTGGTGCGGTCATTGGAGAGGGATTTGGGTTGTCAGAGGCTTCACCATCTACCCACCGAAATCCTTCAAAGGGAATAAGGAAAGTGGGAAGTATTGGTATTCCAATGCCAGAAACAGACAGTAAAGTGGTAGATGAGAAAGATAGTGAACTCCCGGAGAATTCCGTTGGAGAATTGGTAATCAAGGGACCGCAAATCATGAAGGGCTATTGGAATAATGAAGAAGAGACAAAAAAAAGCCTGAAGGGAGGGTGGCTATACACTGGTGACTTGGCTATTCAGGATGGGGATGGATACTTTTTCATCGTTGGCAGAAAAAAAGAAATGATTATTAATGGCGGCTTTAATGTCTATCCCCAGGAGGTGGAGAATGTCCTATATGAACATCCTGACATTGAGGAGTGTGCGGTTGCTGGCATTCCTGACCAGGAAAAGGGGGAAGTAGTCAAGGCATATATTGTTCCGATAAAAGGAGTATCTATTGATTTGGAAGAACTAAAGGGATTTTGTTATAGAAGCCTCACGCCCTATAAAGTACCGAAGCGGTTTGAGGTTATAAATGAACTGCCGAGAAACAATGTAGGTAAGGTACTGAAACGTAAGCTGGTGGATGAAAGGCAGAAAAGAGAGAAGGGATGTAAATGAGTTTTGAAGGTGTAATACCGGAAAGGACTTTATCCATCTAGTTAGCGAAAAGGAGTGGGAAGATGAATATCTATGTTCTATTGAAAAAAACTTTTGATACCGAGGAAAAAATCAAAGTCACCGATGGACACATTGAGGAGAACGGGGCTGAGTTTATTATCAATCCGTATGACGAATATGCTGTAGAGGAAGCGATTATAAAACGGGATGAACTTGGTGGAGAAGTGACCGTCGTTACGATTGGTGATGATGAATCGGAAAAACAATTGCGTACAGCTCTGGCAATGGGGGCAGATAAAGCGGTGCTAATCAATACTGAAGAGGACCTGGAAGATGGAGATCAGTCGACAACAGTAAAAATTCTGGAATCCTTTTTTGAAGATAAGGAAATCGACCTGATACTTGCTGGTAATGTAGCCATTGATGAAGCGAGTGGTCAGGTTGGTCCAAGGTTGGCAGAAGCCCTTGATATTCCACACATTACTACAATCACCAGCCTGAAGGTTAATGGAGATATTGCCAGCATTGAAAAGGATGTTGAAGGGGATGTGGAGGTGGTTGAGAGTGTATTTCCGCTGCTCGTCACCTGTCAACAGGGATTAAATGAACCTCGTTATCCTTCCTTACCGGGTATTATGAAAGCAAAGAAAAAGCCGCTGGAGGAATTCGAAATTGATGACCTTGATCTGGAGGAAGAGGAGCTGGAGCCGAAGACAGCGACAATTGATATCTTTCTGCCTCCGGAAAAAGAGGTAGGAAGAGTGCTCGAAGGAGAAGTGGACGATCAGGTGAAAGAACTCATTACCTTATTGAGGGATGAAAAGAAAGTACTATAAATACCAGATGGAAGGAGAATTACAGTGAGCAAACTATTAGTATTTGCTGAAAGCAGGGAAGGAACACTGCGGAATGTTTCATTTGAGGCGGTAGCAGCAGCAAAAAAAATCGATGCAGATGCAGAAGTTGTTGTGGGAGTCATCTTTGGGGCTGGAAATTTCAAGGAGCAAGGGGATGAAATCATTCGTTACGGAGCAGACCGTGCGATTACTGTGCAACATGAAAATCTGGAAAACTATACTTCTGAAGCTTATGGGCAGGCAGCAATGGCTGATATTCAGGAAGAATCACCGGACGGAATCGTAATGGGACATACTTCCATCGGTAAAGATCTGACACCAAAGCTGGCACCAAAGCTGGACAGCGGGCTAATATCAGATGCAGCTGATATCAATTACGATGGAGACAATGTTACTTTCATACGGCCAATTTATTCCGGGAAGGCTTTCGAGAAGAAGGTCATTACAGAAGGGTTAACATTCGTGACCATTCGTCCGAATAATATCAAACCACTCGACCGGGATGAATCCAGAAGCGGGGAAGTAGCGGCTTAGAACGTGGATATAGGGGACATCCGCACCATTATCAAGGATGTCATCCGTAAAGCTTCTGAGGGAGTAGACCTGTCTGAAGCGAATGTGATCGTCGCTGGTGGCCGAGGTGTGAAAAGTAAGGATGGATTCGAACCGCTGTATGAACTGGCTGAAGTACTGGGTGGTGCAGTAGGTGCCTCACGTGGTGCATGTGATGCAGCGTATTGTGATTATGCCTTGCAAATAGGCCAGACAGGGAAAGTCGTGACACCAGATTTGTATATTGCTGTAGGAATCTCAGGAGCCATCCAGCATCTTGCGGGTATGTCCAACTCCAAGGTGATTGTAGCAATTAATAAGGACCCAGAATCAAATATCTTTAATGTGGCTGTTACGGTATCGTAGGTGACTTGTTTGAGGTGCTGCCGAAACTTACCGAAGAACTGAAGCAGTTAAAAGTAAGTGTTTAGTGAAGAGTCTGACTGGACGGAATGATAGGTAAAACAGAGTAGGAAGGTGAAGAACAGTTTGGCCAAATTAATTGAGGATGTACGGAAAAGTTTTGAATCCAGCCCATTCTTTTTACATATCGGCTTTGAAATCATCGAGTTCAGGGAAGGTAACGTTCTCTTGAAACTGCCAATCAGAAATCAGTTGTTGAATGCCAATGATTCTTTGCATGGCGGGGTTCATGCAACTATGCTGGATCTTGTATTGGGCATGTGCATCCGGTCCACGACCAAGACAAGGTGTACGACCATCAGCCTGAACATTAATTATCTTGCTCCCTCTACAGAAGGTGATGTATATGCAACAGGAGAAATCCTGAAACAAGGATATCGTATAGTAACAGTAGAGGGGGAGATGAAGGATGAGAATGGGAATATACTAGCTAAGGGATTGGGGACTTATAAGTTGATCAGAGATTAACTGAGAGAAAGTTTAGCGTTATTGTTAAAACGCTTCTTTGCTAAAAGGAATTGAAAAAATGTATTGTAATTTGGATAGGATTTGATATAATAAATACCAAATATTCAGAACATACTAAACGGTCAATATGTTTCTGTGAACAAAAAAGCATAAAAAGCAAGGAGGGTTTGTTAATGGAAAAACCATGGCTAAAGTATGTAGCCGAAGGAACTCCTAATGAAATAGAGATCCCTGAAGTCTCTCTGACACACATATTTGAGGAATCTGTTCGAAAGTTTTCCGACTATACTGCTATTACCTTCAGTGGTAATACCTATACTTACAGACACCTCAACCAGTTGATTAGGAATGTAGCAGGATCTCTGAGAAATTTGGGGGTAAATAAAGGAGATAGCGTGGCACTGATGCTGCCAAATTGTCCACAGTATCCAATCAGCTATTTTGCAGTTTTGATGTGCGGTGCCACGGTGGTACAGGTCAACCCTATGTATAAGTCTTCTGAACTGTTGCATGTCCTGAATGATTCCGGAGCCAGGGTGATGATTGCATTGAATAAATTGCTCCCCGGTGTCAAAGAGGTGATGAACGATACAGAAGTGGAGGCCCTTATTCCGGTATCCATTGAAAGCGATTGCAAATTCGATGAATACATGAGAACTCAGGAATATCGGGTTCCGGAGGTTTCCATTAACCCGAAAGAAGATATAGCGGTCCTGCAGTATACGGGCGGTACAACCGGCCGTTCCAAAGGGGCTATGCTGACCCATTATAATTTGGTGGCGAATACGCTTCAGAGTTATGCAACCTCCCAGGTCCGAACCCGGATTGGAGAGGAAAGGGTCCTAAGTATCTCCCCCTTGTTCCATGTATATGGGATGACTAGCTGTATGAATTTAACCTTCTATATCGGGGGAAACCTGATCCTGACTCCCAAGTTTGACGTGGAGCAGACAGTGGAGATTATCGAAAATACCAAACCAACCATCTTTCCCGGCGTACCGACCATGTTCATTGCTTTATTGAATTATTATAAAGAGAAGCAATTTGATTTAACCAGCCTCAGAACATGTACCAGCGGTTCTGCTCCACTGCCTGTGGAAGTCCTGAATAAATTCAATGAAACGAGTGGTACCAACGTAGCAGAAGGGTTTGGTCTATCTGAAGCGTCACCGGTCACCCACCGGAATCCGATTACCGGCCTTCAGAAGCCGGGGAGCATCGGGATCCCGATTCCTAATACGGACGCAAAAATCGTAGATTCCGCTTCCGGGGTGGAAGAGCTGGAAATCGGGGAAGTCGGTGAGTTGGTAATCAAGGGACCTCAGATTATGAAAGGCTACTGGAACATGCCGGAGGAAACGGACAATGTTCTTAGGGATGGATGGCTGTTTACCGGTGACTTGGCAAAAATGGATGCCGACGGATTTTTCTATATTGTTGGGCGAAAAAAGGAAATGATCATCGCCAGTGGCTATAATGTCTACCCGGTGGAAGTAGAAGATGTCATTTATACCCATCCAAATGTTCTGGAAGCTGCGGTGATCGGCGTGCCAGATAAATACAGGGGTGAAACGATCAAAGCAGTCATCGTGCCCAAAGACGGGAAGAATTTTGATGGTGAGCAGTTGATTGCATACTGTCGGAAGAGATTGGCGGCGTATAAAGTACCACAGTCTGTGGAGATTGTTCGTGAACTGCCAAAAACTACTGTAGGGAAGATATTAAAAAGATCGTTGATTGAAACATATTCATAGGTAACCGCACATATGAGATACCAACTAATTCGTATGTAGATATAAATTGGAGGTTAACAACATGTATTTAAGACTGACAGATGAACAGAAAATGGTTCAGGAAACCATTCGTAAATTTGTGGAGAATGAACTGATCCCTTTGGAAAACGAAGTATTAAGGAATGAGAGAGAAGGGAGGCCAAGTCTGTCCCCTGCAAAACTAGAGGAGCTCCAGCGAAAAGCGAAGGAATCTGGGTTCTGGGGAATCAATACACCGAGCGAGTATGGCGGGGCTGATCTTGGACAGATGATGCAGGCCATTGTGTCCATGGAAGTTGCTAAAACGTTCGTTCCTTTTACTTTTGGAGGCTCTGCGGATAACATCCTTTACTACGGCAATGAAGAACAAAAGGAAAAATACCTGATTCCAACCATTAATGGGGAAAAGAAGTCATGCTTTGCCATGACTGAACCAGATGCTGGATCAGATACCCAAAACATAAAGACAACTGCGGTAAAGGACAGAGATGAATGGGTGATTAACGGAGAGAAGACGTTTATCACCGGTGGAAATGAGGCAGATTTTGTGATGGTTATTGCTGTCACCGACAAGGAAAGACATCAGCAGACTGGAAGAGAAGGTGTGACCTGCTTTATCGTTGACAGAGATATGGGTTGGAAATCCGAATATATCGATACGATGGGAGAATGGGGTCCAGCTGCTCTTATTTTTGATAATGTAAGGGTTCCTGAGGAAAATATTTTAGGAGAACTGCATGGCGGCTATAATCTTGGACTGGAATGGATCGGGTTTGCAAGATGGATTGTCGGCGCAAGGGCGATCGGAGCAGCAGAACGTTTATTGCAGATGGCAATCGATTATTCCAAGGAACGAAAGACATTTGGCCGGCCGATTGGCGACAGACAGGCAATACAGTGGCAGATAGCAGATTCAGCTATAGAGATAGAGGCAGCGAAATGGATAGTGCTTAACGCGGCATTCACCCTTGATCAGGGAGAAGATAACCGGCATATTGCGTCCATGGCCAAGTTATATGGGTCTAATATGGGTAACAGGGTGGTTGACCGAGTAATGCAAATCCATGGCGGTATGGGTTACACGAGGGAGCTGCCAATTGAGCGATGGTACCGTGAAGCAAGATTATGGAGAATCTATGATGGTACAGATGAGATCCAGCGCATGATTATTGCACGGAACTTATTAAAAGGTCATGTAAAAGTAGGGCAATTTATCTAATTTTAATTTCTAAATTTCTGGGAGGTATAAAAATGGCTGGAAGATTTGAAGGAAGCGTCGTACTGGTGACAGGAGGAAGTCAAGGTATTGGAAAAGGGGTTGCACTGAAATTCGCCGAAGAAGGGGCAAAGATTGCCATTCTTGATATTAATGAAGAGGCTCTGGGAAAGGCTGAAAAAGATTTTAAAGAACAAGGCTATACCATGCTGACGAAAAAAGCAAATGTTGTAGAAGCAGAGGAAGTAGAAGCAGCTGTTGAGGAGGTAGTGAATACCTTTGGTAAGCTCGATATCCTGGTCAACAATGCGGGAATCATCCGTGACAATATGTTATTCAAGATGAAAGATGATGACTGGCAGCAGGTAATGGATGTTCATCTGAAAGGATCATTTAACGCCTCGCGGGCTGCCCAGAAATACATGGTAAAACAGAAGTATGGCAGAATTATCAATATCTCTTCTACCTCCGCGCTCGGAAATCGAGGACAGGCGAATTATTCCACTGCGAAAGCAGGACTGCAGGGATTTACCAAAACACTGGCCATTGAACTTGGTAAATTTGGTATTACGGCAAATTCCGTAGCACCGGGTTTTATTGAGACTAATATGACCAAAGCGACAGCTGAGCGGATCGGTGTTCCATATGAAGACTTCGTAAAAGGTGCTATCAGTAAGATACCAGCAGGCAGAAGCGGGAAACCCGAGGATATTGCCAATGCGGTTGCCTTCTTTGCGGATGAGAATTCATCCTTTGTCAATGGGCAAGTCATTTACGTTGCAGGCGGGCCGAAAGATTAATAGAAAGGAGCCGTTTTATGTATAGAGATATGATCGGAAGAAAATCTGAAAAGGTGAAAAATGTGGTAGAGCGGGGGCATGTCCGGCGGTTTGCAGAGGCCATCGGAGATTTGCATCCCATTTATGTGAATGAGCAAACTGGAGAGAACTCCAGGTTTGGCAGGAACATTGCACCCCCGACATTTCCCAGGGTTTTTGACTACGGTACAGTAGAAGGGCTGAACTTGCCAAAGAAAGGCTTGATCCACGGCGAGCAGAACTATCATTATGAAAGACCATTACTGGTCGATGAGGAAATCTACTGCTATACCGAAGTGGAAGATTACTATGAAAAATCGGGAAGCAATGGACTGATGGGATTTCTCGTCGTCAAGAGATATGGAGAAGATGCCCGCGGAAACGTTGTTTTCACAGAAGAAATGATTACTATTATCACTGAAGCAGTAAGGAAGGCGATGAATGTATGAAAAACTTAACAAGGTTACATACAGGTGAATCTCTGGATGATGTAACACTTGAGCCTGTGATTCGGATGGATTTGATCAAGTACTCAGGAGCTTCAGCAGACTTCAACCCTATTCATACCATCGATGAGGAAGCTAAAAAGGCCGGACTGCCCGGTATTATTGCCCATGGGATGTGGACGATGGGCAATCTGGCGAAGCTTTTTACCCCTTACTATGAAGAAGGGTTTATCGAGGATTACCAAATCAGATTTTCCGGGATGGTATTCCTTGATGATGTACTCACATTGAAAGCGGAGGTAGAGGAACACACGGATTCGTACCTGGATTTTCGTGTTTGGACCGTGAATCAGAAAGGAAAAGTCGTAATCAAGGGGAAGGTCCGTTTTTCCACGTATGACTGACAGATCGATGAAAGCGTGTTCCCTGGAGTGGGAGAGCAATCTATAAAAACATGGAGTGTCAGCCACAGGGTTTGAATATTCCGATAAAGTAAAAGATTATCAGAAAAAGTTGAACGATTCTATGGAAAATGATATTTATACGAATGAACGTAGCCATGTGGAACAGCTTTGGCTGACTCCGCTCATTTAACTGGAGAGACGATTGTTGTAGACGGCGATTTGAATACCATATAAAGGTGGATAACTGAGCTAAGAGGGGAGAGTGGAAACATAAATGAGTAGAGAAGCTGTAATCGTATCGGCAGTCCGGACGCCAATTGCCAGGCAGGGTGGTGCACTGGCATCCGTACCTGCCCATGTGTTCGGAGCAGAAGTGATAAAAGAGGCAGTGAAGCGGGCAAAGATCACGCCGGAATCCATTGATGATGTAATTTTCGGCAATGTCTTAAGCGGCGGAGGAAATATTGCACGTCTGACTGCACTGCAATCGGGATTATCGACAAACCTGCCGGGCCTGACCGTTGACAGGCAATGTGGTTCAGGAATCAATGCAGTGGCACTTGCCGCTCAGGCAATTCGGGCTGGAGAAGGAGATGTGTTTATTGCTGGTGGAACGGAAAGTATGTCACGGGCTCCGTATTTGATGGATCGACCTTCTAAGGCTTACAGTCCGGCCTTGCCAAAGTTTAGAAAATCCCAGCTTTCACCGGAGGAAATAGGGGACCCGCCTATGGGAATCACTGCGGAAAATCTGGTGGACCAGTACAATGTTTCCAGAGAGGAACAGGATGAATTTGCACTAAGAAGCCAGCAGCGGATGGCAAACGCAATCGAGGAAGGACGATTCGATGAACAGATTGTTCCAATTACGGTCCCTGTTCGAAGAGGAGATTCCATTGTCTTTGAGAGAGATGAACACCCACGACCGGATACAACTATGGAAAAACTGCAAAAGCTGCCACCGGCCTTCCGTGATGGAGGAAGTGTGTCTCCAGGAAACAGTTCCGGGCTCAATGATGCGGCTTCCGCTCTTGTTATTATGTCCAGAGAGAAAGCAAACCAATTGGGGCTTACATCGCTTGCAGTAGTAAAGGCTTCTGCTGTATCCGGGGTAGATCCAAATATGATGGGAATCGGTCCGGTTCCTGCAACTAGAAAAGTAATGGATAGATCCGGACTGAAGCTGGAAGAAATGGATCTCATTGAGATTAATGAGGCATTTGCAGCACAAGTGATTGCCTGCGACAGAGAGATGCAGATGGATTTTGAAAAAGTTAATGTAAATGGGGGTGCCATTGCCCATGGTCATCCATTGGGGGCCACAGGAGCAATTCTGGTCACCAAGGCTGTTCATGAACTGCAAAGATTCGGAGGAAAATACGGGTTGATAACCGCCTGCATCGGCGGCGGGCAAGGCATTGCTGCTATAATCGAAAGAGATATGTGAATCTGTAATCGACAAGAGTCTAGCGGTTAAAGCATCGTCAGTAATAACATACTGACTGGTAGGTATGAAGGAGGTAATAGATGGCTTCCCATGAAATAAACGTTTACGTCCGGTTTGCAGAGACAGATGCTGCCGGTCATGTAAATAATGTCAGTTACTTCCTGTATTTCGAAGAGGCCCGGACCAAGCTCTTTCAGGAAATATGTCCAGAACGGGGGGATTCCCTTAATTTCATCTTGGCTTCGATCTCCTGTGACTATGTCTCTCAGGCATACCCCGGACAGAGACTGAAACTGTTGACGGACGTGGAAAAAGTGGGAGGGAAGAGTTTTACTGTCTCCCATACCATGATCAATCTGGAGACGGCGATGACTGTGGCAAGATCCCAGGCCGTTACAGTCTGTTTCAATTATGAAGAACAAAAAACGATCAATATTCCGCATGAAGTGCGGAGCAGGTTGGAGAACTACCTAGTTGCACAATAAAAAGTCAGTATTTTCATCATCTGCCAGCAGATCTATTATCGATGGAAGAAGGAGGCTGACACAGGATAAGCGTTTTGCAAACCAGGATTCCTATGTGTATAACCTGATTCAGTACGCGCGGGAGACAACAGCAGTCAAGAAAAGGTTGGTTATAATGTTCTGTTGACCACTGGTATAACAAGATTGTAGTTAACCTGGCATAATGAGTTCCCCAGACAAGAAAAAAGATAACAGGGAAAAAATGAAAGCGCTTTTATCAACTTGGATTGCGCAAGTTTTTTCTAACCATGTTCAGGTACGGTGAAGATCATCGATGGGGCAAAAGCGGGATGATTAGTATTTCTTAGTATAAGGTATGGCATGTGGAGAGCTCGAATCATTGCTAAATAAACACCCTGAAGTTCAGCAGCTATGTGTTTTCCAGAAAGGGAGAATCTGTAAAGCTATTATTATTCTGAAACTAAAAAAGATGACGAAATTGTCAAATGGCGAACATATGGCTGCACATACAACTAACTCCGGCAAGTTGAAGTCGAATGTAGAAAAAAGCTGCCGCAGCTACCAATGCAATTTTGAGAAAGCTGCTGAACGAAGAAATGTATGAATTTACAACAAATATGATCGGGACTGGGAAGCGAGGGGACACCTTCTTCTTTTCCAGTGTAGTTAACTTAAAAAGGAGGAGGAAAGAGTGGATATATTATTACAGCAACTTTTTAATGGTCTGACTATAGGAAGTGTATATAGTCTGGTTGCATTAGGACTTACGCTAGTTTATGGTATCCTGCATATTCCCAATTTTGCACACGGTGCCTTATATATGCTCGGGGGATATTTAACATTGACAATGATGGTGTACTTCGGCATGAACTATTGGGTGTCCATCCTTATATCTATACTGACAGTAGGGTTGATAAGTGTGCTGATGGAGCGTATTGTCTTCCATCCGTTGCGGCATTCCACCCCAATTCAGCATAAGGTGGCTGCCATTGGTATTCTTCTTTTCTTGGAAGCTGTGGCACAGCTGATTTGGGGGCCAGATTTCAGAGAAATGTCGACACCTTATGGTCAAGCGGTCACTTTGGGTGGTGTTACTTTTACATGGCAACGATTGATTATAGTTGTCTCAGCCATTGGAGTAATGGTTTTGCTCTATTTGTTTTTAAAAAAGACGTTTACGGGTTCTACGATTATAGCAATGGCACAAAACCGGGAAGGGGCTTCATTGGTTGGCATAAATACAAACAAAGTGGCAATCCTTACATTCTTCGTAGCAGGTGCCTTGGCTGCAATTGGTGCTTCACTGTCTTCACCTATTAATCTGGTTTTTCCAGGTATGGGTCACCTGGTTATACTAAAAGCTTTCGTCATTATTATTATCGGAGGAATGGGGAGCATTCCCGGTGCCATTCTAGGTGGCTATATCCTCGGGTTCGCGGAAAGTATTGGGGCGACCTATATTTCCGCTGACTATAAGGATATCATTGCTTTCGTTCTGCTGATTGCTATACTATCCATCAAACCACAGGGTATTTTTGCAAAGGGGGTAGCTTAGGTGAGAGTCATACTTAATAAAAAAATGCTGATTGTGAGTTTGATTGTCCTTGCCATACTTTTTCCTTTGTTTGTTCCGAACCAATACTATATACACATTTTGACATTGGCTTTTATCTGGACAATCGCAGTATACGGATTGAATCTGATTTCCGGATTTACAGGATATCTATCTCTTGCCCAAGCCGGTTTCTTTGCCATAGGTGCCTATTCACTTGGTCTGCTAACAGTCAAGGCGGGAATGAGTTTTTGGTTGGCCTTTATTCTTGCTCCGCTGATTACAAGTATATTTGGATTGTTAATCGGTTTGGTAGCATTAAGGACGAAAGAACACTTTTTTGCGATCTATACGCTTTGCGTCGGTTATATCATCTACTTAGTTATCGATAAATGGGATCGTTTGACAGAGGGAGTAAGGGGATTGATGGGGATTCCGTCACCTGCTGATATCGGGCCCATTTCATTTTCCACACCGTTAGGTCAAT
This sequence comes from Lentibacillus halodurans, assembly GCF_900112045.1. Classification (GTDB taxonomy): domain Bacteria; phylum Bacillota; class Bacilli; order Bacillales; family Amphibacillaceae; genus Lentibacillus; species Lentibacillus halodurans. The sequence goes on along the minus strand of NZ_FOJW01000010.1, from coordinate 81,573 downwards.
ACTATTTTGTATTCGTAGTACTTCTCTTGGTGATCTTTCTCGTATACAGGATTGTAAATTCATTAACGGGAAGGTCTTTTATTGCTATCCGTAATAGTGAGCAATTGGCCCAATCATTGGGGATTTCAACAATGAAAAATAAACTGACCTCTTTTGTGCTCTCCACTTTTTTTGCAGGTGTTGCAGGGGCTTTGTACGCGAGTTTCATTCGTTTCATTGGACCGGAAATATCTTATACAACCGTTGTCTTTGATTTGTTGACTTATATGATTGTCGGCGGAATCGGTACGTTGTCGGGGCCATTAATTGGAACATTGCTTATTGTGTGGTTGTCCCAGAATCTTCAATTCCTTCAGGATTACCGTATGTTAGTTTTTGGCCCTTTACTTACAATGCTAATTATATTTTCACCAGGAGGGATTGTCGGTTCTTTTCACAGTTGGCAATTAAAACGTCAAGAAAGAAAAAGACTCAACACTGGAAGCTTAAACAATTAGTATATCGGGGGAGAGGGGTCATTATATGTTTTTGGAAACCAGTAACCTGACAAAAAAATTTGGCGGATTGACGGCAATCAATGGAGTGGATTTTTCTGTTGATAAGGGGAAAATCAATGCCATTATAGGCCCGAACGGTGCTGGTAAATCGACGTACTTTAATTTGATTACCGGTGTGCACCATCCAAGTTCCGGAAAGGTATTCTTCAAAGGGAGGGACATTTCTACCTTTCCCGCCAATAAAATAGCAAAGCAGGGTTTGTCTCGTACTTTCCAGACAACCAATTTGTTTGAAAAGGCGACTGTATTTGAAAACGTTGTGGTCGGACATCGTCTTAGGACAAAATCCAATCTGTTTGATGCAGTTTTTCGCACAAAAAGAGAAAAAGAGGAGGGGGAGAAATGTAAGGAAAAGGCTTTAAAGGTATTAGAATATGTCGGACTTTCAGAGATTACAGACATGGTTGTGGCTAATATTTCCCAAGAAGAAAAGAAACGGGTTGCCTTTGCTTTGACTTTAGCAACAGATCCCGAAATAGTCTTTTTGGATGAACCAACAGCAGGAATTAATCCGGATGAAACGGAAAAACTCTCGATTCTTATTGAAAAAATGGCTCATGAAGGGATTACTGTCTGTCTAATTGAACACAAAATGAGAATGATCATGAACATGGCCGATAAAATCATGGTACTTGACTATGGAGAGAAAATTGCTGAAGGTACACCAGAGAAAATTAAAAGTAATGATGAAGTCATCGAAGCATATCTAGGGGGGGATGCAAGTGCTTGAATTAAGGGGAGCTACAGTGAATTATGGCAATTTTTCGGCGGTGCAGCAAGCAGATATTTCCGTGGAAGAAGGAGATATAGTCGTGTTACTTGGTGCCAACGGTGCAGGAAAAAGCACAACATTCCGCGCCATCAGTGGTCTAGTGAGGCTGGTATCGGGTGAAATCTTGTTCAAGGGCGATTCGATAGACGGGAAATCACCAGATAAAATTGTCCAAATGGGTATTGTACAGTGTGCGGAGGACAGGAAGTTGTTCCCACAGATGAGTGTGGAGCAGAACCTAATGATGGGTGCTTATGTCCATCGTAAAAACAAAAAACAAATCAGGAAGTCATTAGAAGAGGTTTATGAGCTATTTCCGATTCTCTATGATAAACGTACAAATTTTGCTCACTCTTTAAGTGGTGGGCAACAGCAAATGTTGGCAATTGGCAGGGCTTTAATGTCTAAGCCCAAAGTGATGCTTCTCGATGAACCATCAACAGGCCTTGCCCCGTTGGTAGTTGAGCAGATGTTCAAAAGCATTCAGCAGATTAACAATAATGGAACCACAATTCTTCTAGCTGAACAGAATGCAAAAGTAGCGCTTAGCATTGCGACTAAGGGATATGTTTATGAAAATGGCAGCATTGCAGTTGAGGGGAAACCTAAGGAATTGTTTTCCAATGAGAAAGTAAGAAAGGCATATTTAGGTGCGTGAATTTTACTAAATTAATTCTTGAATTCGGGAGGTTAAACTATGAAACATGTTGGCGTTATGTTCATGTTTGGGTTACTTTTATGTGTACTATCTGCTTGTATTGATTCAGCTGGTAATAACGGAGAGGAATCGGCTGAAGCGGATAACGGGGAGAATATCGTAAATATTGGATTCAGCGGCCCGTTGAGTGGGGCTTCAGCCTATTATGGAGAAAATGTCTTAAATGGGTTGAATCTTGCTGTAGATGAAATCAACGAAGAAGGTTTTGAAGTTAACGGGGAAACATACCGGTTAAATGTGGTGGCTTTGGATGATGAATATCTGCCGAATGAGACAGCATCCAATGCCCGCCGGATGGTACAGGAAAATGATACACCTATTATCTTCAATCCGCATAGTGGAGGGATCTCTGCCCTGCAGGTATTTAATGAAGAGGAGAATTTCCTGATTGGTGGCTATTCAAGTGAACCAGCGATTACCGAAACGGGAAATTCACTTACCATTCGTATCCCTCCGAGCTATGATGGCTATATAGAACCGTTCACAGCGTATTCTATGGAACGATTTGGGGATAAACTTGCAGCCCTTCCTCCAGTAACTCAATATGGAAAAGATTGGGCAGAAGCTCTGTTGCCACATTGGAAAGAAGAAGGGGGAGACGTTGTCTATAATTCCTCCATTGATTTTTCTAAAGATACAGATTTCTATACTATCTTAACCAATGCACTTGAGGAGGATCCGGATGTATTATTCATTGGTGGCCCTTCTGAACCGACGGCTAAAGTGGCACAACAGGCAAGGGATCTGGGATTTGAAGGCGGATTTATTGTGATGGATCAGGCAAAATTAGATGAAATGAAGAATCTTGCCGAATCGAATTCCTATGAACCATTTGAAGGGTCCATTGGAACCATGCCGCTGGTTAATGCGGATTATCCAGGAGTTCCCGCCTTTGTAGAGAAATACCGCGAAGAATATGGAGAAGCCCCCGGTTCTGAAGCAGGTTTTCATTATCTTACTATGTATATTTTTGTGGAAGCTATGAAGGCTGCAGGAACTGTAGAAGACGCTGAGGAAATCCGTGCGCATATCCAGGATGGACTAGATGAATTGCCGGAAGATAAAAAGGTATATGTTATTCCCTCCATTGATGAGAATGGCGGCTTTGAAATAGATGTAAGATACGGTGCTGTGGAAGACGGTGACATTGTACCATATGAAGGAGAATAATCATTACTATTTCAACTTCACAGCTAAAAGCGTAAATAATCCTGATATGAAGAGATATTTTCAAAAAATTGCACAAAAATACATCACGATTTGGTAAAATGTAGTCATCACAAAAATAACCAGAACACAAAGGGATGTATTTAGCGTACTATTTTACCAGATTCTTATTAAAAAACGATACGAATTCATACATTAAACGCTTTTTCAGGGAAAATATACTGGGAAATGCTTTATAGGATGACGAGGTTTGTTCATTGGGTTTTTCCGGTTTATTTTCTCCCTTGCTCTACATGGCAACCATCTTTGTCGCATCCTTGACTTAAGCCGCGTACAAGGTACTCCTGAAAAAATATAGCTGCTTAATAATCCGTAAGATGATCAGATAGAGAAACCCACGGTTGTAATAAAAAAATCTTGAATTCACGATGAATAGGAGGTTTTAATCTATGAACATCAAATCAGCAGTTCTGCGCGAATCAGGAGTTGAGCCACCATATGAATATAGCCGCCCTTTAAAAATAGAAACACTGGAATTGGATCCGCCGCAGCAAGGTGAAGTTTTAATCCAAATAAAGGCAGCAAGTCTCTGTCATTCGGATTTGTCGGTGATTAATGGCTCAAGACCGCGCCCCCTGCCAATGGCTCTGGGACATGAAGCAGCCGGTGTTGTGGTTGAAACAGGTGAGGATGTCAATGACTTTAAACCTGGCGATCATGTTGTTTGTGTATTTGTTCCGAGCTGCGGACAGTGCCTTCCATGTAAAGAAGGCCGTCCCGCATTATGTGAAATAGGGACAAAATCAAATAGTGAAGGAACATTGCTTAATGGCGGAAGGAGACTTCATGCTGGTGAAGAGAAGATCTATCACCATATAGGCGTATCTGCTTTTTCCGAATACGCTGTTGTCGCTGAAAATTCATTAGTCAAAGTTGATAAGACTATTTCATTTGAAAAAGCCGCTTTATTTGGCTGTGCAGTAATAACGGGTGTCGGTGCTGTCGTGAATACTGCTGGCATAAAGATGGGAAACACTGTTGCTATTGTAGGTCTCGGTGGCGTAGGTTTAAGTGCACTTATTGGGACGGTTGCTGCTGGAGCGAGCAGAGTAGTGGCAGTGGACATTAATGAAACAAAACTGGCTAGGGCAAAGGAATTGGGAGCAACAGAGACATTTAATTCTAAAGATGAGGACGTTATCGAGCAAATCCACAAGTCAACAGGCGGTGGTCTGGATTATGTATTTGAAACAGCAGGGGCAGTGCCTGCTATGGAGGTTTCTTACGGAATTACGAAGCGCGGAGGAACGACAGTAACCACAGGATTACCGCACCCGGAACATCATTTTTCCTTTCCTTATGTCAGTCTGACAGTGGAAGAAAAGACCTTGAAAGGTTCTTATATCGGCAGTTGTGTACCAGACAAAGATATACCAAGATTCATTAGCCTGTTTAAACAGGAGCGCCTTCAAGTGGATCAATTAGTGACGGAAACAATCCCGCTTGAGAAAATTAATGAAGGATTTGATAAACTGGCAAAGGGAAAGTCTTCCAGAATAATTATTACATTCTAGCTGTTTTTAAGCGCAAATGAGGGAGAGTTATGTACAGAAAAATAATCGAGCCAAGGGTTTCTGAAACAGATGGCCTCGGACATATCAATAATACCACCTTGCCTGTCTGGCTGGAAGCTGCGCGAAATCCCATCTTCAAATTATTTACACCAGATGATTCCTTTGAAAAATGGCGAATGATTATCCTTCATACATCGATTGATTATAGAGACCAGGTTTATTTTGGAACAGAGGTGGAAGTATTCACATGGGTAAAGCGAATCGGGAAATCAAGTCTGGAGTTGTATGAAGAGATCCACCAGAGAGGTAAAATTTGTGCGAAGAGTAAAGCCATTTATGTGAATTATAATAGAGAGACGGAGCAATCGGAGCCTATCCCGTGGGAAATTAGAGAAGAACTGATGAAGCATTTGTATGATGAACATAAAGAAATGTGAGGAACCACAGGGTCATAGATGGGAGAGTGTTTGAGTGACAAAATCTACAAAAAGAACTGATATTCCAAAATCATACGGGGTAAAGCCAATTACTCTTGATCTGCCGTTTCGGCTTGACCATGTTAATTGCTTCCTGGCTGAAGGGGAATATGGGTGGATGGTGATCGATGCCGGCCTGCACAATAAGCAAACGGAGGCAAGATGGGATAAAGAATTAGAAGGAAAGAATGTGACGGATATCATCATTACCCACTATCACCCGGATCATTTCGGCTATGCCGGCAGGATGCAGGAAAAAACGGGAGCAAGGATCTCCATGACAAAAGTGGATCATGATGCCGGAACAAATGCCTGGACAGCAAGCTTTCTAAAGAAGCTGAATGACAACTACAAAATGGCCGGAATCCCGGATGATATTTCTAAGAAAATGAAAGGAAATACAGAGGAGTTTGTTGCCTATCGGTGAATTTCAGGAACAGGATAAATGACTTTTTGAAAAGAAAAAATGGAAATTAAATACGAGATTTCTGTGATATTAGCATTATGCTATATTTTACCTGCAAATAAGATTACAATAAAAGATAGATCACTATGCTAAGGAGCCATAAAATGCGTGTCATCATGAAGGGCTTGCGTTTATCCATCTTCCTTTATACTTTTCTGTACTTCATTACATATTTTTTCGATAGCGAAGTCTTAACGCGTGTGCATGCCATTATTGGCTTGATCATGCTATGTCTGGCAGCTATCCATTTAAAATTGAATCATTTCAAACTGCCGCTCTTTCTTTTGCTGACGGGCACAACGATCATGCTGTCTGCAGAAGGGTTTATTCCGAAAAATTTTCAAAGCGGCCTGCTGCAAATGAGCAATATTATTGGCCTGCTGGCTGTCGTCCCTATGATTGGCTGGGTATTACGATCGGAACCGTATATTGAGGATATCATTGGTCTGGCCCATAATATGCTTAATACAAGCCGCAAGTTTTATGCTGGCATCATGTTGTTCACACACATAAATTCCTACTTCTTACTGTTCGGAGTTATTCCGATGATGTATCAATTCATCAATGATATTTTAAAAAAAGAACAGGGAGAAGCATGGGAAAAATTTAAGGGAACTGCTCTCTTGCGTGCGTTTGCCCTGTCAACACTATGGGTGATCAGTATTCCGAGTTTTGCGTTTGCGGTAGAGGCATTAAATGCATCCCTATCGAAGGCAATATTGCAGGGGTTCTGCATAACAGCCGCCGCCATGATCATGGCCATCATTTTTTCTTATTTTGAAGAAAAGCGCTATGGTGTTGATCTGACAGCCGAAATCAAATCGGAAATGGATACAGTGCTTGAGCAGTCTCCAAACCGAAAAGAGCAAATATGTAAGACGCTTGAATTTGGTTTGCTGTTCATTACGCTGTTCGGCTCGATTTTCCTTTTGTATGAAATGCTTGCAGTTGAACTGATGATCCTGATTCCACTAGTTATCATTATATGGTCCGGCATTTATTTTCTGGTAAAGAAAAAACCGAAAAAGTTGCTTGCGGAGATGAATAATTATTATGTGAATGGACTGTCCGGGCAGTCCTATCAATTCAGTGTACTGATATCAGCGGGGGTTATGATATTTTCCATGAACCAGACCGGAATAGGGGAAGCAATTGTTAACGGGATTTACGCGATGCAGGAAGTTGTACCATTTATTAATATATTATACTTCCTTCCACTCATCGTTGTCGTGCTTGGTTTCTTGGGACTGGGACCACTGACGGTAATGGTTTTGGTTGCCGGCATACTGGAAAGCATTTCGCTCCCATACCCGCCGGAATTGGTTGTTCTGTCCGTCACCTCCGGAAGTGCGATATCCATCCTGTTGTCACCGCTCATCATGCCTGTCATTGTCTTGAGCGGAACAAATGGTTTAAGCCCATTTAAAAACGGGATCAAATTTAACTATCAGTATGCGATTATGTTGTATGTACTGGTACAGGTGTATGTACAGTGGATGGTGCATGTTTAAAGGGGTTTTTAATATACATATACAAACGTATACTAAGCTACCAGTAGCGTGGATTGCCCAGTATCAGCAACTATTTAAGACAGATAATAAAGATTGCTTGACCGATACAAGATGTTTTTAGCTGCTTTATATGTCGTCATAACGACCACCTCCCTGCTCTTAGGGGAGATGGTCAACCACCCACTATACTATGTAGCTGCATTACCAAAGCATACTAAAAGTGGATCCAAAAAAGAAAATATGTTCGTTTATCCGGCACACCTGTTCATGGTATGCCATTCTTTATATTAAAGGAGTCTTCTCATGAAAATCGTAGTAACAGGTGATACCCATTTAAAAAAAGCCGGAAAGCTTCCGGCACGACTTACCACAGAACTCGAATCAGCCGATTTTATTATTCATGCGGGTGACTGGAAATCGATCGACGCTTATACAGAACTTTCACGGTACGGTGAGGTAGCTGGCGTGCATGGCAATGTTGACGATGACGATATTAAAGAACAATTACCGTCTAAAGAAATCTTGACCCTGAATGGCTTTAAAATTGGTGTCGTTCATGGTCATGGCGACAAAAAGACTACCGAGAAGCGGGCGATTGAAGTATTTGACAGTGATGATGTGGATGTCATCATTTTCGGTCACTCACATATTCCGATGATCCGGTACTTTAAAAAACAGCTGCTGTTAAACCCAGGCTCGCCGACGGATAAAAGAACGCTCCCATATTATTCATTCGCAATACTTGAAATGAGAGAAGAAATGCACGCTAAAATTATTTTTTTTCAGTGAATCAATTTCATAATGGCCCTTTTTGAAAATACAAAGACCTGCAGAATGTTTTAAAGGGGGTTTTTAAAAAATACTTATCGTTGTTATTCAGTCACAGTCCGAATGCGGGGATTGCCAGGCCTAAGCCCGGGGCGGCGCTGTGTATCGTCTGAGATCTTTGGTGATAGGGGTACAAGGGATTTAAATTATGAAATTCATTTCAGTAATAAAACCTAATGAAATATTCATACATTTTTCAGTCAGGGGAAGGCTAGTGGCAGCAAGACGTAACGATAACCGGATTCATCCACGTATCCATTACAGATGAATCTGCCAAACTAATGCCAGTAATCATATAGAGGTGCCTACGATGGAATTCAAGGTTATGACCTATAACATTCACCATGGCGAGGGAACGGATGATCGAATTGATTTGAACAGAATTGCTGAAGTGATTGATCAAAGTGGTGCTGATATCATTGGTCTTACTGAAGTCGACAAACATTATTCAAAACGCAGTCATTATAAAAATCAGATTGCCTGGCTGGCCAAAGAACTGGATATGGATTATGCATTCGCGCCATCCCTCACGTTAAAATCCGGTGATGCATCAACGGCTCGCCAATATGGAAATGCCCTTCTCTCACGCTATCCGATTACAGCGGACAAAACGTACCCATTTGATTTCATATCCGGGATCGTTGAAGGCAGGTCATTGCTGGATGCAACGATTCAGCTCGATAAAAAGATCGTTCAGATCAATGTGACGCATCTCAGCCTTCATCCGTTTCTTCATCATTTGCAGACAAGTCATATGGTCAACAAACTAGACAAGTGTTTGCATCCCCTCATTATTATGGGTGATTTTAATATGAAACCCGAATCCCGTCGCTGGAATAAAATGACAGAGGATTTACAGGATGTCTGGAAAATGACCGGAAATGGGAAAGGGTTTACCTATCCGTCTGATAATCCGAGATCACGATTAGACTATATTTTTGTTGCACCTTCTATTGATGTTGTCCAAGCAGAAGTGGAAACACATCTTCCTGAAGCATCCGATCATTTGCCTGTAAAGGCCCATTTGCGCATATCATAATTTCAACGAGCTGTATCATACTAACAACAGCAAACAATTTTCAGAAAGGACATTATTATGCCGCACTCATCGAAAAAGAATGTCATCATGCTTATGGTTGATACATTAATGGATAGTTCCATTCAGCCTGCTATCGAAAGCGGAAAAGCCCCTGCACTGAAATACTTTATGGAAAAGGGACATTATTATCCCGATTTGATTTGTCCTTTTCCTACGATGTCAGTCAATGTTGACAGCACGCTGCTGACAGGTGTTTACTGTGATAAACATAAAATTCCGGGGTTAGTATGGTATCATCAAGGGGAAAAAAGAATCGTCAATTATGGAAGCACCGTTAAAGAATTGTTTAAATTGGGTATTAGGCAATCTGTGAGAGATGTTTTTTATAATTTAAATCACGTCCATTTAAGCAAGCAGCACAAAACGATTCACGAAAAATTAAGTGATCAGGGAATCCAGACGGCATCCATCAATGCGCTCCTGTATAGGGGCAGTTACCCCGGCTATTTGAGAATGCCTGTTCTGCTATCATCGCTGACAGATATAGAAAGGGATCTTAAGACATATCGTCCGGAACTTTTCTCATATGGATTCATCCGTAAACAAACCTCTCTACAAAAGAATATATCTTTTTGGCCAAGGTATGGATTCAATGATCAATTTTCGGTAAATGAATTGAAAAGTCTCATAAGTGAAGACAATCTTCCGCGATTCTCAATCGTCTACTTCCCGGATCTTGATAAAAGTGTTCATAAGAACGGCAGGCGGGATATTAAAGGTATTGAAAAAGCGGACAACAAATTACAGCAAATCCTGAATTCATATCCAACCTGGGATGATGCACTTGTAGACAACATCTGGATTATTTTGGGTGATAATGGGCAAGCGTGGGTTCATCAAAATCGACAAAAGGCGATCATTGATTTAAGGAAACAGCTAGGCAGCTATCGAATTGTCAAGCTCAGTAAAGGTGTCATGCCTGAGGATGAAATTGTTCTGGGTGTCAACGAAAGAATGGCATACATTTATACACTTAATCCCAGAAGGTTACCTTTAGACAAGATTGCCAACATATTGAAGCAGGATGACCGAATTGATGTGATTGCATTTAAAGACGGAAAATCAGTAACGGTCATGTCCGGCGTTTATGATGGGCAGTTGTATTTTCATCCTGAAGGAGATACAGTTGATCCATATGGCCAATCCTGGTTTATTGATGGAAACCGCGATATATTGGATATCGATATCAGTGAAAACAACATAACGTATGGAGATTATCCCGATGCTTTGGCAAGGTTGTATGCATCACTTGTATCACATGAAGGTGACTATCTTGCAGTCAGTGCCAAACCAGGCTATGAATTTAAAGGTGAGAGTTCTCCGACACATGTTGGCGGTGGAAGTCATGGTGGGCTGCATAAACAGGACTCATTCGTAGCCATGATTGTGTGCGGCACCAGTTCATTGCCGAAATATTTACGTACCATCGATATCAAAGATTGGATTGAATCGTTAGTCTAAGAATACGCATAGTGGATTTTACATCACAAGCCATGATGTATTCCGTCCTTGATCAGCTACAGGATCGAGATGGTTAATGGTTCTAGTCTGATATTAAATGGTGTCTGACCAATGACTTCTCCATCGCTATGTGCGGTAATTGGGCTATTTGAATTGATTGTCACCTTTTTTCCCTTTGTTATGGTAATGGCAGGATGATTAATATGTTTTCCTTTAAAAACAGAAGGAAATAATCGCAAAAGCTTCCATCTTGATATGTCCTTTAAAATACAAATATCAAACAGTTCGTCGTTATTACGGGCATCGGGGCAGATATACATGCCCCCTGCATAACATGGTAAATTTGCAATGGCAATTAACCATACATCCTTGTGTTTGGTTTGCTTTGAATCGACCTGTAATTCCACGTTTGTCGGTTGATAATAGAATAATACTTTCAAAACGTTCATGATATAGGAGACCCTGCCGATTTTGGCGAGATTCAACATTTTTTTATTGGAGGACTTGTTCGTCTCAAGAGCCACCTGACCGTCAAAGCCGATACCAGCAACGGTCCCGAAGTATCTGCCATTGATCCAGCCGACATCCATTAATTTCGGTTCATCTTGCAAGATACGATCCAATGCTTTGTTGTATTTCATAGGAATCCCAAGTCCTCTGCAAAAGTCATTCCCTGATCCTGCCGGAATGATGCCAAGCGGTATGGATGAACCGGTCAATCCATTAATAACTTCATGGACAGTGCCATCGCCTCCCACTGCGATAATTGCCCTGGCTTTTTCTTTATGGATAATATCGCGTACTAATGTTGATCCATGATTTGCGTGCTGTGTATGGAAGACACGATAATGGATATTCTTGTTCTGAAGGATCGTTTCGGTGTGATTCCAGATTTCTGAAGCTTTTCCACCACCAGACGTGTTATTCACAATAAAATAATACATTGCCATCACCTATTGTCACTTTTTAAAACTATATCCTTCCTTATCGTAAAATATACGATACGTGACTAATTTATCTATCATTACTTAGTCTGCATTAGTCCGCAGTTTTCTGATTCTATCCATTACATTCAAGGAGATGGTTGCGTAATCAGATGTATCAAACTGGTCTGTAATGATTTGTGCCCCGATTATAATTTTTACCGGTGTTCGATACCCTTTCTTAATCCCTTTGATGGCAACAGGTAATATTGGAACTTTTGTTTTGCATGCAAAAAAGGCAACGCCTTTTTTAGGTGCAACATTCATCTCATTTTTACACCTTTTACCCTCTGGAAAAATTCCAAAGATATTTCCATTGTCAATAATCCTTAAAGATTTTCGTACAGGATGTATGACATTTCTGCTTTGACGATCTACCGGAATAGCATGAAGTAAGCTGAGAAAATAACTGCAAAAATAATTTTGAAATAATTCTGCTTTTGCCATAAAATGAATTGGTCTGTTTATGATACATGCTAGGAGTATGGGATCATAATAACTAGTGTGATTAGCTGCCACAATAAACGTTTGATGTCTCGGGATATTATCATATCCAATAACTTCAACTCGAAACCTTGAATGTATTAATAATTTTGCGATTTGTCTTAGCCATGTATATAGCATAGGGAAGGCACTCACTTTTTTTCTAGTAATGTTTGTGGTTTGGTAATACCCGATGACTTTTCTTTAATCATCTGCCAGTTCAATTATCCATTTTCTAAAATCCACCACGCGTTCATGCTCAGGACAGTGTTGGTTCCAGTGATAATCATGGATGTAAGCGAATTCTTCTTATGTAAAGAGCCATGTCCTGCATCTCCAACATGAGTAGGGGGTGTGCTCTCCAATGAATTCATAGCCGGGTTTTGCATCGACGACAAGATAACGTCCGTGATGAGAGTGAAGAGCGCTATGGAGTCTTGCAAGGGCGTCCGAAAATTGTCATATGTTATATCGTATTGCTCGTTTACGGATAAATCTAATATGGAAAAATCCCCACGTATATCCCATATCTGCCCGTATGGGTCCGTATAATCTCCCTCAGGCTGAAAAGCGGATAAAACATGATTCTCTTCATTGTCTTTCCACGCGATGAAATTGATTCTGGAATCCTCTATGAAGTCTGAAGCCATTTCACTATATCCAATCTCATCATTCAACAAGTTTATATAAACCATCCGTTCATTCTTGTATTGCCCTTTGCAAAGGTTCATCCATAAGAGAATCAATCAGGAGCATTACAATTGGTTTGGAAGATAAAGAGCAGCCGTTTGATCATCAATGTCTTTTGTTGGTGCAGAAAAACCGTACCAGGTAATGATTCCTAAAATCAGCGTTAAACTTAACAGGATGACAGCTATTTTTTAGTCATATAACGATTCCTTTTTGATGTTTGTACCATGTATATGTATTAGTATGGCCCAGAATTATCCATTATATTAGCCGATTAACATTACATCACGCTGTATATTAATTTTCTGTTTGCACAACTTAAGGATATACATTTTGCAGTACAGAAAAAGGGGGCCAAACAATCATGGTTCAGTTAATGAAACGTATTGCTGAAAACGCGAAGCAGTTGATTGTAGCGTTAGTTGAATTTGAGTATGAGGAAGCGTTGAAATCGACGGATAAAAAGAAACGTTAGGTCCACGAAGAACCTTATTTTAACGGTGAAATAAGGTTCTTTTGTATTTACATTTTAAGGGTAAGCTGAATAATCAGACGTTCGATTGGATACGATAAAAGTAATTCGTTTGTTAAGAAACTGAGGGGTTTTAATTGAAAGGTCTGGAATTCGATTATAAGATGCCACGTTATGTTTACAGTAAGATAGCCGGAAGATTCAAGCCTTCACAGTATTGGAATTCAAAGCTGTCATGTCTGCGTTATGCAGAAAAGCCGGAACCGGAACTGCCAAATGAAGCGTGGGCTAAAGTGAACGTGACGTTTGGAGGTATTTGCGGCAGTGATCTTAATTTGATTTTTTTAAATGACAGTCCGGCAATCTCTACGTTTGCTTCATTTCCATTTACCATTGGTCATGAAATCATTGGCGAAATTTCTGAAACCGGGTCTCAAGTATCTGAATTGAAAGCGGGGGATAGGGTTGTCATTGACCCTGTTCTCTCATGCGAGCCAAGAGGATTTTTTGAACTGTGCTCTGCGTGTCGTGAAGGACAATACAGTTTATGCCAGCATAAAACGGAAGGGAATTTGGCACCGGGATTGTTAATCGGCTCCTGTAAAGATACCGGCGGCGGATGGAGTTCCTCTGTGGTGGCACATAAAAGTCAGATATTTAAGCTGCCAGAAGAGGTAGACAATTTAAATGGTGTTATGGTTGAACCTTTTAGCTGTGCATTACATAGTGTTATGCAAAATCCGCCGAAAGAAGATGATACTGTTCTGGTTATTGGGGGAGGTGTTATCGGGACTTGTATTATTGCGGCTATCCGAGCTCTCAATATCAATTGCAGGATCGTTGCTTTAGTGAAACATGATCGACAGGCAGAATTTGCCTCCCATTATGGGGCGGATGAGATGATTTTTTTACGTCCGTCATCGTACGTTCCAGAACTGGCCAAATCGCTCAACGGCAAGGTATTAAAGCCGTTGTATGGTCCTGAGGTCATCCAGGGCGGAGCTGATATTGTCTATGAATGTGTTGGCAGAAAGCAAAGTATTAATGATGGCATCCGTTTTGCAAAAAGCAGAGGAAAAGTTGTGCTTGTGGGACTGGCCGGTGTGATGGACGGTATTGACTGGTCTTATGTCTGGCTTAATGAGCTGGCTATTAAAGGTATTTTTGCATATGGTACAGAGGATTATCAGGGAAAACCCGTCAGAACCTTTGATGTTGCTATTGAATTAATGAGGCTTGGACGAGCTGATCTTTCACCATTAATTACACATCAATTCCCGCTTGAAAACTATCATGATGCCTTATTTACAGCAGCAAACAAAGGCAATCATGCGGCGATGAAAGTCGTATTCGAACCATAAAAATCTATGAAATTGACAGGAAATAAGGAGGAAATGCATATGCATCAGTTTACGATTACAGGTAATACAAGAAGTTCATTTTCAACATGGTTTGTTGACGGTTTAAAGCAAAAATTTTCAACAGAGGGATATGATTATTGTCCGGATCCTACCGATAATATACGGGTTGTTTTTAACGTTCTTGACAGTGAAAAGCCGCGCCCGTTCCGCCGTAAAGCGCAGGCAACGTTCGTCGTTTCCATTATTGAAGCGGACGAGACACCTAAAAGCACGTTTGAAGCTGCCTATCCTTATTTGATCAGATCTCTGTCAAATCACTTGATATATATTCTGCACACGCAGACTCAAACGGATATCTATTTTGTTACACCTGAACAAGGTTTTTACAAAATCACATATGAATCTGAGAGGGACGAGACATTTTTCCAGAAAATATTTGAGCGTCTGGAACCTGTAGCCTCCTCGCAATTGGTCATTGACAATCATTTTAATGATAATCTTCAGAAACGTTTATGGAATGGCAATGAAAATACAAAAAAAATGTACATATCCGGTAAAAAGCTGGATAAGATGGATCTGCTGCCGGCACCGTTTCCGTTGGAAGATTATCTAACATCTCGTGATATGCGACAGTTAAAAAAATTATACGGCATCGGCGGTCTCAGTTATGGTAATCTTAGTACCAGAGAAAATGAAAGCAGTTTCTGGATGAGTGCAAGCGGTGTCGATAAAGCCAATTTACAGGTTATCGGTAAGGATCTCTTGTATATTACTGATTTTAATGCGGAGAAAAATGCGATGGAAATTAGTGTGCCACCTCATACAGAACCGAAAAGAGCTTCGGTTGATGCGATTGAGCACTGGATGATTTATAAAGAGCATCCTCAGGTTGGTGCCATTGTCCATATACATGCATGGATTGAGGGTGTACAGGCTACTGAGGTCAATTACCCGTGCGGTACGATTGAATTGGCTGAAACCGTGGCAGATCTGGTTAGAAGTTCAAAGGATCCATCAAGAGCTATCATTGGTCTTAAAAATCACGGCCTTACCATTACAGGCAGGGATTTAGATGATATTTTTGAACGAATTGACGGGCGTATACAGTCACAGGTCCCTATGTCTAGCTAAATTAAATCAGCTTGGGGATGCGTATGTGAATAAGCAAAAGCGGTTTCGTGCAGCCTGAATCGGATCATTCCCCATGTACATCCTCATAAACGCGTATTCAGCCATGTGAAGACATCATTCAAAGCCTGATCGCAATGGGGAGCATTCCAGGGTCTGTGCTGGCCTTCAGCAAACAGAATATACTTTTTATCCTGGACGGAGACAGTGTCCAGAAAACGTTGGACGGAACCGGGATGAACAATTGGGTCTTCCTGATCATAAAAACATAGCAGGGGAAAACTGAATCTCGAAGCATCCGACAGGGCGTGGATGCCATTATGAAGCAGCTCTGTAAACCAGCGGGGCGTATATTCAAACGTGTAGAACGGATCATCCTCCATTTCCAGTACAGGCTCGGGAAAGTAGGATTCCAACTGACGGATTTTTTTGAGCATCCCCGCCCATTTGGACGGCTGAACCGAGAAATTCGGGGATAGTCGGGAAATGAGTTCCATTAATTTTTCTAAAAGTAATGGGACACGAATTCGAAACCCTAATGCGGGTGACGATAAAACAAATCCATTTGCTTTATGTGAGTGAATTTGTCCATATCGAATGACAATCAGCCCGCCAAGGCTATGTCCGAATAAAAACAATGGAATAAATTGATATTGACAATGGAGTAACTCAATCAAGTTTTTCAAGTCATCTATATAATCTTTAAAATGATTGACATGCCCACGCGCTCCTTCCGATTGCCCAAATCCGCGCAGATCAGGTGCAATTAAGGCAATCTGATGCTCCATACATGCTTCACCGATATTGGCATAACGGCCTGAATGTTCGCCTGCACCATGAACTAATATTAAGAGCGCGCGTGGGTTTTCTGGGATCCATCCACGGTAAAATAGTCTGACACCATCGGATGCTTTAAAATGACTGCTGAAAACGATGCTGTTCACCTCCTGAAAGTCTTCTCCTGCTTTAGATTAACCATTTTTTAAATCTTTACACCAAATGGATGTCAATACATAACTTGTCATTTATTAGGAAAAATAAAGTGATATTTCATTCAGCGGGGCGTAGCATTCCCGCTGAATGTTAATGGAACAGCATCGGATTTATGCAGACAGTTAATCCCCGTTTACAACATGTGCTGTATATCTTTCTTAAATGGGGAACTTACTGCCTGTTCAGGCGGGATAAACATTACTTGAAATCAGATATGGGGTTGTTATGGATGAAAATAGCCATTGTTACAGAAACATTTTTGCCAGCGGTGGACGGTGTCGTGACGCGTATCGCCGCTACGGTCAAATGGCTTCATGAGCAGGGGCATGAATTACTGATAATAGCTCCCGATCAGGGGCTTGATGAATTCAACGGTATTCCCGTTAAAGGGATTCCTTCACACACGCTCTTCCTTTATAAATCTCGAAAAGTAGCGATGCCTAATCCAAAAGTTGGCCGGTTTCTGAACGAATTTCAGCCGGATATCGTTCATGTTGTGAATCCGGCACTCCTTGGAATGGCTGGCATTTATTATGGCAAGAAATGGCCGCTTGTCGCTTCCTGGCATACGAATATTCCGCATTACGCAGATTATTATAAGGTACCATATTTAAAACCTGCACTCTGGTGGATTTTTAAAACAATGCATAACCGGGCAGATCTGAACCTATGTACCTCCAAATCCGTCAAGTACGAACTGACAGGCCGTGGTTTCAAAAATGTTCATGTATGGGAGCGGGGAGTTGATCTGGATACATTCGGCTCGCACTATCAGAATGAAGCCACACGCAGGTACTTATGTGATGGGGAAATGGATAAGACATTATTGTTATATGTCGGGCGTCTGGCGGTGGAAAAAGAAATTGAAAAAATCCGGCATGTCTTACATTATTCCGATCAATTCCGTCTGGCGATTGTTGGTGATGGTCCGCACCGGGAAAAACTCGAATCTTATTTCGAAGGGACACCGACTGTGTTTACTGGCTTTATGCATGGGGAAGAGCTGGCAAAGGCTTATGCATCGTCTGATATCTTTGTTTTTCCGTCGCAAACTGAAACACTCGGTTTAGTTATACTTGAAGCAATGGCCTCGGGGCTGCCAGTTATTGTAGCCAATTCAGGACCGACTGCAGAACAGGTAACGGATGGTGAAAATGGGTTGCACTATGATCCGGGTCACAAAGATAACTTAATCCATACGATCATGAAACTGGAGGACACAGCCTTGCGGGAAAGGATTGGCAAGCAGGCACGCGAAACAGCCAAAGCATTCAGCTGGTCGGCTCCAAGTCAACAGCTTTTGGGCTTTTTCAATGATCTGTATCATGTGAGCAGTTAGCTATGTAGTAAGCGGTTTAAGCTGTGGGCGTATTTGATTGCAAATTAAAATGGGAAAAAATAAACCAATTTGTGAACATTGCGTGTCAAAATTAAAACAAATTTGTTACAATAATAGTAAGAAGACGTTTACATTTCAAGGAGAGGATTTTAATGGGTGTCACATTAATGTTTATGCTTCTGGCGACAGTCACACCATTTATCTTCGTTCAGCTTAAAAAGAAAACGCTGGCATTGATTCAATCCATTCTTTTAGCGGGAATGTGGATTTATTTTATTCAGGTCATGTTCATTGCAGTTCCTGCTGCATTTTCCATTACATGGATCATGCTCTATGCAAGCCTTATTGTAGCGGAAGTGGCATGGGTCATGTTTATTATCAAAATCGTCAACACTTCTGAAAAATTCAAGGAAAGCTACTCATCTTGACTATTCGCTCATCACTCTCATGCCTCGATTCCCGGAAGTCCGATCAGAAAAGCGGGATGCAGGTATTTAAAAAACCTCTTCCATCATATTCGGAAGAGGTTTTTTAACGCTGGTGATGTATCTTTATTCCTGTTCGTGCTGTTCATGCTGCTCATGCCCGCCATCATCGTTATGATCATGATTAAACCCGAATGACATGGTAAACAAAGATCCTGCAACGACAATGGCTGCAAGTATAAATCCATGAAAGATCATTTGCCATGGTGCGTGGCCTGTTCCGCGCTCAATGATATGCATGAACATGAACAGCTGAATGCCTGCCTGAATGACAGCCAGCGCCAGAATCAAAATAATGATCCATATCACGGGCAAGTTGGAGTTAAGTGCTGCCCAGGCTGCAAGCACTGTCAGGACGATCGACATCACATAGCCTACAACATGCTGAATCGGAATCCGTTTGGAACGATTTGCCATACTAAACCACCATCCCGATCAGATAAACACCGGTAAAGATGAATATCCAGATTACGTCTAAAAAGTGCCAGTACAGACCGATAATGAATACTTTTCTGCTTGTGACAGAAGTGATGCCCCTTTGAGCAAGCTGGACAAGCAGCAGCGTGGCCCAGCCGATCCCAAGTGTCACGTGCACGCCGTGTGTACCTGCAAGGATATAAAATGCAGACCAGAATGCACTCGACTGCAGTGTAGCACCTTCACCTGCATAGTGAACAAATTCATAGATTTCAAAGCCAAGAAAGCTTAAACCGAGGATTAATGTGATGATCAGCCACGTCATTAAGCCTTTTACCGAGCCGCGCCGCATTCCATGAATCGCAATTCCGCATGTAAAACTGCTCGTCAGCAGGATGAACGTCATGACAAGGACAGTTCCCGGTTCAAATAGCTCTGCTGGTGGCGGGGCATCTGCAGTACGGTTAAACAGTACGGCATATGTGGCAAATAATGTTGAAAACAGCACGATTTCCGCCGCCAGAAAAATCCAAAAGCCCAGAATGTTTAGTTGACCTTCTTTTGTCTGATATTCCAGCGGTTTGGCGTTCGATCCGTCTGCATTCATGCTATAACCTCCTCGCCGAGCGTTCTGTTTGCTTAATTTCATCCACTTCAACATGGTGGCCTTCATCATAGTCGAATGAACGGATGCCCATCATCACAAGTGCACCGATCAGTCCGGCAACTGCAAGCCATATCCATTCGAAAACAAGCGCGAAACTGGCAAAGAATAAGATGGCCATCATGATAAACGGCTGGCCGGTACTGTTCGGCATGTGAATCGGTTCAAGTTTCGACTCGTTATAAATGGTTTTATCCTTTTGCTTCATATCCCAATGGGCATCATGCGACTCAACATGCGGTACAATGGCAAAATTGTAATGAGGCACCGGTGTCGGTGTCGCCCATTCAAGCGTCCGGCCATCCCAAGGGTCGCCCGTTTTTTCACGTTCACTGTGACGGTAACTGTAATAAATGTTGAAAACAAAGACGGCAAAACCTATTCCCATCACAAATGCGCCGACTGTTGCGATTTGATTCAGCGGCATCCATTCTGGTATGATATGGAAAACTCTGCGCGGCATTCCGTCCAGACCCAGGAAATATTGCGGGAAAAAGCACACGTGAAAGCCGATGACGAAAAGCCAAAAGCTCCATTTGCCGATTCGTTCATTAAGTTTGTGCCCGAACATTTTCGGATACCAGTATACAAGACCGGCGAAGCAAGCAAATACAGTACCTGCAATCAAGACATAATGGAAGTGGGCGATCAGGAAGTATGAGTTGTGAAACTGATAATCGGCCGCTGCCATCCCCAGCATGACGCCTGTTACACCGCCGATAACAAAGCTCGGTATAAAGGCAAGAGCCCACATCATCGCTGTTGTCATCTGTATCTTGGATTTATACAGTGTAGCCAGCCAGTTGAAAATCTTGACTCCGGTCGGAACGGCGATTGCCATCGTCGAAATCGAGAACACGGAGTTGACAAATGCGCCTGCTCCCATCGTAAAGAAATGGTGGACCCAGACAAGGAAACTCAGGCCTGCGATTAAGATAATCGACCAGACCATAACGTTGTACCCGAATAATCGCTTTTTGGCAAATGTTGAGATGACTTCCGAAAAGATACCGAATGCCGGGAGTATTACAATATAGACTTCCGGGTGACCCCACATCCAGAATAAGTTAGCCCACATCATTGGCAGCCCTTCACCGGTCACAGTAAAGAACTGAGAGCCAAATATTCGGTCAATGGTCAACAGCGCCAGTGCTATCGTCAAAATTGGAAATGCAAACACAATAATGAACGATGTGATCAGCGTTGACCACGTAAAAATCGGCATTTTAAATAGTGTCATGCCTGGAGCACGCATTTTAATAATCGTGACCATTAAGTTAATACCGGTTGCTAATGTTCCAATACCTGACAGTTGTAAGGCGAGCAGGTAAAAGTTTTGGCCCGGTCCCGGACTCATCGCAGCTCCTGATAACGGAGTGTAACTAGTCCAGCCGGCATCAGGTGATCCGCCGATGACAAATGAAATATTGAATAACAGTGCCCCGAAGAAAAAAGACCAGAAACTCAATGCATTGACGAATGGAAATGCAAAGTCACGCGCTCCAATTTGGAGCGGCACAACAATATTCATCAAACCAATTAGAAACGGCATCGCCATGAAAATAATCATGATCGTTCCATGTGTTGTAAAAACTTCATTATAATGTTGTGCATTCAAAAAATTCATATCTGGGAAAGCAAGCTGTGTCCGCATCATCAGTGCATCCATACCGGCGCGGAACAACATTGCAAGTGCACTTAAGATATACATGATTCCAATCTTTTTATGGTCAACGGTGGTCAGCCATTCACGCCACAGCCATTGCCATTTTTTAAAATAGGTCAGCAGGAAGATGATGGCACTTGTTACAAGTACAATGGCAACCATTCCTGCATAGATAAGCGGTTCTCCAGTAACGAAAAATTCATCCAGCTGCATTCATATTCACCTTCTTTTTAGGCTCACTTATGTTCATGGTTTTCACCATTCTCCAGATGCAGTAATTCACCAAAAGCATCCCAATGCCGTACGACTGAATAATCTCTGCCTTCATTCGTGCCGTGGTCGACCCACGCAAGATGCGTTGATGAGAATGCCATTTTACCCTCTAGCCCTGGTTTTAGCAGTGAATCATATTGATTTTGCGTTAATTCAGGTGCTTCGTTTTGTATCGATGCCACCCAATTCTGGAATTCGGCACTGTTTTCGGCATGGACTTTGAATGTCTGTCTAGCAAAGCCTTCACCGTTAAAATTGGAGTTACGCCCATCGTAAATACCTGGTTCATCAGCCTGCAGATAGAGTATCGTCTCCATACCGGTCATATTGTACTTTTGGCCGCCTAAAGCAGGAATCCATAATGAAGCCATTGAATCAGCCGAGGATAATCGGAATTCAATGGCCCGATTCGTTGGAATGTGCAAATAATTGACGGTTTCGATGCCTTGTTCCGGATAACTGAAAAACCACTTCCAATCAGCGGACGTCGCATAAATGACAAGCGGTTCCTGATCATTTGACGATTCTGGTGGTTTTTCCAGGTCAAATAATGTTGATACAGTTGGAATGGACAGCGCTGTTACGATCATGACGGGGATGATCGTCCAAATGATTTCGAGCGTCCGATTACCGTGCAAATCCGGTTTGTAGTCATTTTCTTTCCGGTTTGGTTTATCCCGATATTTTATGACCATAAAGGCAAACAGGGAAAATACAACAACGACGATTCCCATCATAAATACCAGTGAATACAGGATCAAATCTTTCTGGCTTTCACCAACCGGACCTTTAGGGTCTAGAACAGTTAATTCACTGCAGCCGCTAAGCAGCAATATAATTCCAAGGAGTATCAAGACAATCCATTTGTTCAGATGCTTCCGTGTATCTCTCAAGAGGCAACACCCCAGCTATTAAGTTAGTGATTTGGTATTCACTATGAATCTAGTGTTTATCGTATGAACCATTGTATCAGACAGTTTCCCGTTTTGGCTGGCTGTCAATCATTCGTTGAAAATTGGTCATGAATTTGTGATACTTTGTTCATAAAATATTTAGAAACGGCCTTGACAGGAAAATCGATTTCAGAAAAATTTCAAAAAAAGACAGCCGCATTCTCATTTGAAAATGCGGCTGCACGCCGGAATAAAAGATACCAAGGCTTTTTTAATCATCGGTTGCTGTCTTTTTAAAACAGATATACATGAACAAGGCGGCACCTACGACCCAAAGTGCTATGATGCCGATGGAAGACCAGGAGTTGTTATCGTGCGCCTCAACGGCCTTCATGATCGGAAATGTTTCGGCAATGGCAATGGTCATACCGCCTTCATTAAGCCCAAGAGAATAAATAATCGGTGTAAAACCGAACAAAAACATAACCGGCATCAGATAGGCAGACGTAGCCGCAATCGACTTTGAAAATAGTCCGATACCAATACCAAGCAGCAGAAAGAACAGAAATAATAAAATTAACCCTATGATCGCCTGGACATTGAGGAAGGGTTCTATACCAATGATCATTAAAGATACAGCAAGGGATATCATGGTTATCAGTCCTGTTACTAGACTTTTTCCAATAATAATGTCGAAAAAGGAAGCAGGTGACAAAATAAGTCCGCGCAATGTTTTCTTTTCATTCTCCTCAGCCATCATTGTCATCATGCAGCTTGCTGTGACCGCCGAAAAAGTCACCCCGACAATCAGATATATTAGCATAAGTGGAAGTTCCTCACCATCACCCATCCGATCGTAAATTAACGCCAGTACGACAGGGATGATCGGCATCGTCAGCAGCATCATGTTTTTCATGAAGTCTTTTATATCTTTTTCAAAAATAGCACTTATACGTTGAATGTTCATTATACCAGCTCCTTTCCGGTCACTTTTAAAAAGATCTGACCAAGTGTCGGATTATCAGTATGCATTGTTTTTACTTGTCCGCTTGCAATCAGATCTCTAATTTGATCGGCATTGCCACGCTCGTTTTCAATGACCAGTTTATCACCGGCAAATGTTTCCACATGAAAAGCATGGGTGGAGTACTTGTAGCGAAGTACATTGGGACTGTCCAATTCCTGCAGTTCACCATTGTGCAGAAATGCAACACGGTCGCATAACACCGTCGCTTCTTCCATGTTGTGTGTTGTTATAAATATGGTTGTTCCGGCTTCATTTAATTTCTGCAACCCGCGATGGATTTGTGCTGCATTCCCGGGGTCAAGCGCAGATGTCGGTTCGTCCAGAAAAACAAGATCAGGTTTATGCATAAGTGCCTTTGCGAGCAGAACCCGCTGTTTCATCCCTTTAGACAATTTCGAGACTGTTTTCGACCGCTCATCCTCCAAATTCACTTCTCGCAGCATGTCATCAATGTGTGCCAAAGGGGCGTTGTAAAGTCTGCAGAACAGTTTTAAATTATCGTAGACAGTTAAACGTTCATACAGTGAACTGTTGTCGGATAATATCCCGATTCGTGCTTTAAAATCAGCTGTCCCAAAACGGTTTGAGTCAATCCCGAGTACCTTTACGTCACCCGTTGTTTGTCCGAGCTCTCCGGTTAATATTTTGATGGTTGTTGTTTTCCCAGATCCGCTCGGTCCAAGGAGCCCGAAAATTTCTCCCCTTTTCACATTGAAGCTAACATGTTTGATGGCAGCATTTTGACCGAATACTTTCCGCATTCCCTTTACTTCGATTGTATTTTCCACCTGAATACCTCCTTCAATGTATTGTATCAATCGTAATTAATATCGCTGACGAATGCAGTCATATCAGGTCGGAATGTACTAAAAGAAGGGTGAAGTGTACCGGTTTTGCGTTAATTCCACATCAGAAAAAACCGCAATCGGGATGAATTGTACCTATTTCAGGCTGAATTTCTCCTGGATATCCTGAATTTTCGTACGTGACAGCGGAATGGTTGATTGGATCTGGTTGTCAATCCTGAGTGAATACGTATTTTTGGACCATGTGATGATTTCGCGTACTTTCTGCAGGTTGACAATATAGGATCGGTGACATCGGTAAAAACCGTATATCTCCAATTTTTTTTCAATTTCCGTCAATGTGGAATCCATCGCATAGGATTCACCATTGATAACGATCATCGCTTTTCCGCCCTGACTTTCAATGTAGTCGATTTCCGGGGGATCAAATAAAATCACTTTATCATCCACTTTTGCTGGTATTTTAAATAAATTTTTAGTCGCCAGTGTGGATGTTTCGGTTTCCGTTGTATCGTTGTCTTCGTTATCGATCTCAATCTGATGCAGGCCTTTTTCCTGCAGTTTATACGCCACATCACCAAGCAGCAGGGCATGTTCCATGTTGGATACTATGACAAGAACTGGCGTGTTATTGTCTGTGAGTTTTTGCAGCATATTGATAAAGGTATTTATTGTCCTGATATCAGCTCCATGGATCGGCTCCTGGAATATCATCGGATACACACCCGACATAAAATATTTGGCATAGTATACTCGGCGGATTTCAAATTCCGAGCACTTGTGAAGAGGTACGGTTGCGTAGGTGTG
This sequence comes from Lentibacillus halodurans, assembly GCF_900112045.1. Lineage (GTDB taxonomy): Bacteria > Bacillota > Bacilli > Bacillales > Amphibacillaceae > Lentibacillus > Lentibacillus halodurans. The sequence goes on along the minus strand of NZ_FOJW01000010.1, from coordinate 56,457 downwards.
CAGTTCAAACAGGACGAGAATTTCCGCTAAAGGTGTCTGGCAGCCAAACCACTTACGATAGAATGCGATATTCGACCTAACTGTCAGTCGTTTGTATAACCCATCCTGCTGATCAAATACTGTCATACTGCCATTATTTTGGAGTGCTTGTACCAGTTCACCCTGCATATCCGTGTCACTGTAAATGGTGGTGATATAGGAATCTTCTATGGTAAGAGAAAACGATGGAAGTATCTCACTGTTTATCATCTTAAGATCTAATTTAAAAGGTGCCATTCATACAAACTCCTGTTCAAAAGTGAAATCGATTCAACATAAATGTAGTATAACATGAACATCACCGGCAGAAATCGATTAATGGAAAATTTAAAGAATCAGGCCGACTGTCGTTATCATTGTTTTCAACAGCCATATCTGTTTATCATATTCTAATGTTCTGCAAGGGGTGTAAAGAGATATTGCTTATCCATTGCATTCGATCTCTAATATACTTATATAATTCATCATTAATCCCATATCACAGTGTATTGTCGGGAGTTTCAGCAGAGCCGGATCATTTCTTGTGAATTTCTTTGCCAATTCCGTACTTCGGAACTGTTGGGATAGGTCCCTTTTTCCTTTTCTGACCGGATTTTTTCAAGAATCATGTTGAATTCATATGCTGTCTCTTTTAATGTATGAACATCAACATGATTATAGTAATCTTTCATATCGTCCAGCTGTGTCTTCTTGTCATTTGTTAGGTAAACGATAAAACATAGAATCACGTAAGGTTCAAGGGTAAGTTACTTTTATTGAAATCATTATTGATGAACGGCCATACGCCCGAGCGGACCGTTTTTATCAATTATATCCTCGATGGTATAGACAGATATCGGAAACATTGGGAATCCGAAAACATAAGGCGTTATTTCATACAGCTGAAAATAGATGACAAGCGATTTATCGGCGATATAAAAATCCTGTTCAGGCTGAATATCGACTTGATCGTCGAAGGTTGGGATATCACGTTGCAGGATTTGCCCATTTATCAGGTCAGATAGCCGTTCAACGTAATTGCTTCCTGATTTAAACAAATCACTTAAATTGCAGCGTTTTCGTTGCTGTAGGTCAAAAGTCAGGGATATGATATAAGTCATGCCATGTGCAGCTTGATCATGATAGGCATAATTCGATAAGGATAAACTCAAGATATCACGCTGATTATTTTTGATTTCAAATGAACCGTCCATTTCCGCAAGCGAGGTCGGCATATCATTAATTTGCTTGTTAATCATATGTTGCGTTTCATACATAATTGATTGGTTGATGAACGCTTCCATTAACTGATCCCGCATATCGAACACCATTGGATAAACCACCTCAATGTCCGGTCCGCTGGTTATTTTTGCTGGCTCAATATGAACAGGTAATGATGTCGGCACTTTATTCACCCTTTCCTGGTTATGCGCCTAATGTATTCCTGGAAGAGGGGAAATGTGCGCCTGTAAATGACCGATTTGTTCCACTCACATGAAGAGATGAGACGTATCTCATTTCTTCATAAATAACCCCTTTCAATATTTTGTCTTCATTATTTATCCGACCTCTCAACGTCCGGAAAGCTCTTTGCATTAAAAAACAGTCCAATTTATTCGAAACGGACTGTTTTTAAAACATAGGCTGTTTCTATGTCTTCACCGTTTATGATTGTTTCTTAGTGTTTAAAGACATGTTCATTCATTTTTTAAAAAATCTTCTTCCATGAAATTCGGCTCAGGGTATGTGTAGAACCCTTCTCCCGTTTCCTTTCCAAGTTTTCCTTTGTCGATATACTCTGTTTTCAATAACTCGGCTAATTTTTTGAACTCCTGATCGCCTGTCTTTTCCGCTTTTGCAAGTGTAATATTATAGGCGGTTTTGATCCCTACAACGTCCAGGATGGCAAATGGGCCCTGAGGTGCTCCTGTTGCCAGCATCCATGTTTTATCGATTGTTTCCACATCAGCAACTTCCTTCACCAGAAGCTTTTGAGCGGCTTCCAAAAGCGGGACTAATAACGAATTCAAAATATAGCCAGGCTGTTCTTTATGTAATGGCAAAGCAACCATTCCAATAGCTTTTGCAAATTTAATCACGTCATCAAATACTTCTGGATCTGTTCCTTGATGTTTCATGATTTCCGCTGTATTGTTTTTCCAGATTTCATTGGCGAAGTGTAATGCCAAAAATTTCGCCGGACGGCCAGTTGCTTCTGCAAATTGACTTGGCATTAACGTAGAAGAATTCGTTGCAAAAACAGTCTTTTCAGGAGTCACTTGCCCTAATTCTTTATAAAAATCAGTTTTAATATCGACAACTTCAGGAATCGCTTCAATCACGAGATCTGCATTACGAGCTGATTCTGATAAATCAGTATGGAAGGAAATACGGTTATATGCTGCATTGACATCTGCTTCACTTGCTTTCGCAGCTTTCTGATAACGTGGCTTCAAATTCGCGATTCTTTCTTTTGCATCTTTTATTGCGTCATCATTAATGTCGTATACGGATACATCAAATCCTTCGAACGCAATTTGGTAGGCAATCTGACTTCCTAATACGCCGCTGCCCGCGACAGTAATACTCTGATAATCCATAGCCATTCTCCTTATTTCTGTATTATAAATGACAACTTTTATTATAAACGTCTATGGAAGAAGAATATAGAAAAATGCTTTTATTAGAAATTAATTTAATAGCAAATGCCAAAAGTTCCTTCATAGCGTGGCGAAAGTGTCGCCACTTTTTACATACCTTAAAAAATGAATATTTTTATAATTATTTATTTATCATAGAAGCATAGAAATAAATCGTTTAGCGGATAAAATCTTAGTATAAGTTTATCGTGCTGGTGAACTGGATAAATCTGTATAAAAGCGGGAGAAAATTGATGTTCGGACTGCTCTGTGCTACAGCCTTATGGTAAGGGGGAAGGGGAATCGTACCAAAAAAGGTATTTTTCGTTAAGGCAGGGAATATAAATAAAGAGAGCTTTCTTTAAAACGGATGGGTTCAATTGTCCGTCAGAACCCTATCCATTTCTGCCTTTATCAAATGTTTCGTGTATAACATTAATCACATCTTCTTCTTTATCATTTTGAAGCGCGAATTTAAGGTCTGCCATCGGTTATCCTCCTTTCAGCTATAGCTTGTCCGGCTCTGAGGTGATCTATACATGAAAGAAATAACAATCCAACTGAAAGATGAAACGTATAACCAGCTTAAAGAACTGACTGAGTTAGAAAATTTAATCAACCGCCATCGAGATAAAAACAGACATGACAATTATAAAATTGAGGATTTTGTGGTGGGTTCTGTTATTGATAAAATGGAACAGATCAGCCATTTTGATGCTATCAATCCATTCATGGAAAACAGCCAGCAGCCGGTCATTAAAAACCGGTTTAAAGAAATAGCCAAAAAGAAAAATATTTACATAAAGGATATTGCCGAGCAATTAGACATGCAGCCGCCAAATATCAGTAAAATATTCAATAACGTCTCACAGCCCAGGCTTGAGTTATTCATCAAATTATGGCTTGTGTTAGGACGCCCACCATTGCACGAATGTATATATATTGAGGAAGACTAAGCTCTGACGCTTGGTCTTCTTTTGGTTTTTACAAGCATTGTCATAGGACAAGCCGGCATCTGCATAGCCTTAAACATCATCGCAATATAAAAAGGATATCAAAAACATTATGTATTAGACATGATTACTCCAGCAAATCTGAATTTATGGTTAATGTTTCTGTAAAGGGTGACCTTTGAAAATTCCTGATTCAAAAGGGAAGGATGACAACACATGACAGTATTTGAATCGCTGGTTCTAATGATTTCCTTTGGGTCATTAGTGGCTGCGATCTTGTCAAACCGAAAGAATTAACCACTCCATCAATCTTGCTCGTGAATAGGGTGGTTAGCTCTCCTTTCAAAATGGGTCAACCCATTCTCATTACGGGAATGGGTTTGAATGTGGTGTAAGCATTACGGCTCTTTTCCTGCATACGTTTAATGAAGACATTTTTAATAATCCCAGATGGAAAAATTTCATTTTGCTGTAAAGCCATATTTGATCACTTGTATCATATTATGCCGCATTCTTGTTATGTGTTCACTATATGATTATGTGTTACCAGGTGTGTGTTTCAGTTTCATGCAAACACATTTCTTGTATGATATTTTTTATCGCAGTTAAAATAATAGCAGAATTGTTAGTTGATAAATACCGAACAAACGATAGGAAAGGAAGGGATTTAGATGTCAGACAAGCCAGTCGTCATTGATGCGATTATCAATGGCGAAAAATACAAGGCTGAAAAGCAGGAACCAAGGGAAAACCCGGCACATCCGGATAAAGTCGTTGGGTATGCACCGGTTAATACGAAGGAAGATACGATCAAGGCGATTGATGCGGCAAATGATGCTTTTGCCAGCTGGCGGAAGTCAGCGCTTGACGAGCGTATCGAACGAATGCGAAAAGCTATTCAAACCATTAAAGATAAGACACCCGAGATTGCCCAGCTTCTTTCCAGGGAACATGGGAAGCCGGTTTATGATTCAGAAGGTGAAATTGGTGTTTCGTTAGCCTGGATGGAATTTGCGTGTGATAATGTGAAAGATGTACTGAGCAGTGAGATCAACGAACATGATGGTGGCGGCAAAACGATTATTGCCAGGGATGCGATTGGCGTTGTTTCCGCTATTTCGCCATGGAACTATCCTATTTCACTGTCAACGATAAAAATTGCCCCCGCTTTGTTGGCCGGCAACACTATGGTTCTCAAGCCAAGTCCTTTGGCCCCATTAGCCGTCAGCAAAGTAGCTGAAATCATTGCGGATGAATTTCCGCCTGGTGTTTTGAATCTGGTGCACGGTGAAGCGGATGTAGGGGTTGAGCTGACATCAAATGAAAAAGTCGCTAAAATTGCTTTTACGGGTGGCACTGAAACAGCAAAAGATATTATGAAATCCGCCGCTGACACGATTAAGAATATGACGCTGGAATTGGGCGGCAACGATGCTGCGGTTGTGTTGGATGATTTTGATGTTGATGATGAAGAAGCGATGCACCGGTTAGTCATCTCCAACTTTTTGACAGCAGGCCAAATTTGTATGATTGCTAAGCGAATTTATGTTGACCGTAAAATATATGATAAGTTCGTGGAAAAATACATTGAAGCCGCCAACAAGTGGATTCGTGTCGGTGATCCATTCGATGAGAATGTCACGATTGGAGCTGTCAACAACAAGAAGCAAACGGAGGTTGTTCAAGACTTGGTTGACGATGCCGAACGTAAAGGTGCAGAGGTCATAAAACTTGGAAAAGTACTTGATCAGGATTTATATGACAAAGGCTATTTTATGCAGCCTACCGTAGTACTGGGCGCTGACTATAAAGACCCGATCGTTGTGGAAGAGCAATTCGGACCAACTGTGCCGATCTTGCCATTTGATGATGATGAGCATGCACTTGAATTGGCCAATGACAGCATTTATGGCTTAACCAGTTCTGTTTGGGGTAAAGAAGAGCACGCTGTTAAAATTGCCAGACGCATACAGGCTGGCACGACAATGATTAATACAGCAGCCGTTCAAGGCTTGGATGTCCGTTTCCCGTTCGGTGGTGTGAAACAATCCGGGATTGGACGGGAATATGGAAAAGAAGGGCTGCTGGCCTATATCGAAACACATGTCATCAATTTACCGGATACGTTAAGTTTACCTTATATTCCAGAAGGCGGAGAAAGTGATTAAAACTTCTGAGAAGACCTTGGAGATTTGATGAAAATTGAATTGGCAGGAAGCCCCCCTCCTGCCAATTAAATATTGGGTGTTATGGCTTTACATTTTAATCGTCACGTCTCGGGTGAACATTCGAATAAGCCAAAGCATAACCCCTACAATCATGATGGTACCAATAAATGATCCATAAAGCGGGAGGCTGATCGAATCGAATGGCAGCCAATGAGATAACGGTTCATCCAATTCAGTTCCCCAAAGCAAATCACCAGTCGTGATAAATACGAACGACAATACGATAAATCCTAATCCGATAAACCAGCCAAATCGATAGAAGCCTGCACTAATCATCCAGCCGACAACATAATAAGCAAGTGTGTTTAAACCATACATAAAAAATGATACTAACCAGCTGCTGCTATGAACAAGTATGGATGAATCCATAATGTCTTTTGGCAAAAAGATACCAATACTGTTATCGCCATTTCCAGTTAACGATCGATCCAGTGTTACCGGTGAATCAATTATTCCCAAAAGGGATATTCCAAACCGGTTAATAGCGTTACAGCAAATGTCATTACAAGGGCAATTCCGGCTGCGGAAATAGCTGATCCTATAAAATAATCTTTTCTGGTTAAACCATGATGGACATAATATGTCAGAAATGCGTATACTGAAAGAAGCCCAATCACGAGCATATAAATTTTGGCGGAACCGTGTGAAAACGCCATAAAGTCCATCATTGAGTTCCCAGAATTTATGAAAATGAAAATGATATGGGCCAATGCAACAAAAAATAAAAACCACAAGGTCCACTTCATTTGTAAGGTAAACATATCAATCGCAATTTTAGAGAAAAAAGATCTTTGACTCATATTAAACCTCCTCACTTGTTAAATGAATGAATAAGTCCTGCAGGGAAATAGGACCAACCTCCAAACCTCTTCGCTGTGCTTCGCTTCTGCGTGCATCATCCAACTCACCATAAACCATAATGGCTTTTGTATTTCCTAAATGCTGTTCGTTGAGCTGGGTCATACCACTGACAAATTTATCTGCTTCCTCTGCAGGACCGGTAATCGATGCGCCTTTAGACACCAGTGTTTCGTAGTCTTCGTGCAGTACGAATAATCCTTGATCAATCATAATGACGTCATCAAATAAATAATCCATTTCTGAAACAAGATGTGTTGACAAAATCATGGTGCGCGGATGATTTGTCTGATCTTCCAGCAGTTCTTGATAAAAAATTTCTCGTGCTGGTGCATCCATGCCGAGATAGGTCTCATCAAAAATCGTGATTGGTGCCCGTGCTGCTAGCCCCATCGTTACCTCAAGTGCGGATTGCATCCCTTTGGAAAGTTTATTAATCGGTTTTTTCAATGGCAGTTTAAAACGATCCGCCAGATATAGGGCATAATCCCGGTCAAAATATGGACGGTACCGTTCAACATTTTTAAGCATACCCTTGACATTTTCCCATTCCTCTTTGTAGTCGGTTTCGTAATGAAATGCTACATGCTGCATGATTTTGGCATTTTCAAAGGGATCTTCACCACCAATTTCAATGAAACCTTCCGTTACTTTCCGGAAGGATGCGAGCAATGTAAGGAGGGACGTTTTCCCCGCACCATTTCGTCCAAGCAGACCATAGATTTTTCCGCTTTCCATTCTAAAAGAACAATCTTTCAATGCTGCAAAACCGTTATAGTATAATGACACGTTATTCACTTCCACTTCAAGCTTCATACTGATCACTTCCTTTTTACGTGTTTGATGAGCGAAATGATTTCGCTTTCCGATATTTCCAGCTTATTCGCTTCCTGGATGAGCCTGACAACGTAATCATCCACAAAAGCTTTCTTTCGTTTTTGAATAAGTTTTCTTTTTGCACCTTCAGTGACGAACATGCCGACCCCTCGTTTTTTGTACAATATCCCTTCATCAACCAGCTGTGTTATCCCCTTTGAAACTGTAACGTGATTGATTTTATAAACATTAACCAATTGATTTGTTGAAGGAGCCTGATCATCTTCCTTCAGCTGGTTGTTTAAAATTTGATCTTCAATTTGTTCGCGAACCTGCAGGAAAATAGGTTTATGATTATTAAACGGCTTAATCAATGGGCAATCACCACCTTGATAATGGTTATATAGTATTACGGTTATATAGTTATGTATATAACTATAGCGGATAGCTTTTACGACGTCAACTCATTATTATACTTAGACCTTTTAGCTGCTTGAATACATTCATGAACTGAAGGGAAAAATAAATTAGACTTTTAAATGCTGGAGGCGTTATCATTGGATAATACAGAACAATTAACGGCACAGGAAGTTACAAATCTTTGGAGTTCTTACCTTGGTAATACGATGGCAGTCGGATTCACCAAATATTTGATCAAAATTGCCAATGATACAGATATAAAACATTCATTTGAACATGCACTAAGTTTAGCTACATACGAAGTGGATGGGGCTAGGGAATTATTTCGCCACTATAATCACCCGCTTCCGCAAGGTTTTTCGGGTGAAGATTTTAATATGACAGCACCCCCCCCTATATAATGACTCGTTTATCCTGTTATTGAAATATTCGCTGGCGGAAGATGCCGGTACACTTTACACTGTCGCTCTGGCCGAATCGACACATGCTGATGTGCGTCAGTACTATTATACGTGTTTGACGCGTACAGTTGATTTGATTGAGGAACTCACTGGCCTTATGGACAAAAAGGGGCTGTTAAACCCGAAAATTCAAGTCCCAACGCCTGGCAGTATTGAGAAGGTTCAGGACCAATCGTTTGTAGGCGGATGGTTTTCAGGGAACCGTCCGTTAAATACTATGGAGATTACAAGGATTACAGCATGTTTCCGGCATGTGGAAGTGAAAAAAGAATTGCTGAACAGCTTTGTCCAAATTACGTCATCAAAACAGCTACAAAAACATTTTAAGCGTGGTGAGCAACTCACAAAAAAACATCTTGAAGTCATGCAGGACTTGTTGGACAGGCATGACTTGCCTCATCTGCAAACACTGGAAAGTGATGTGACGGATAGTACAGTTCCCCCATTCTCAGATCGTTTAATGCTGTTCAAAATATCTGTTTTTGTATCAATGATCATGGGGCATTATGCGACAGCGCTTTCAACCGTCATGAGAAAGGATATCGGTGTTGATTTTGGAAGACTGATGTCGGAAATAGGTTTATATGGTGAAGATACTTTGAACTTGATGATTAAAATGGGTTTTTTGAATCAGATGCCATTGGCGAAAAAAACTGAAAGGTGATCGTCGTCTGCGGAAAGAACAAGGTAATAACGGCAGGAACAATTATTGTGCCATGTGAGTTTGAAACGTCTCCAATTGAACGCCCTAACAAAAAGGTTAGCATTTTTAAAATAATGATCCCTTAGGACTTGGCTTAAATACTGGGATATATCCAGTTGTTATCGCAAGTCTAACAGAAATGGATTCGTGAATTTCACTGCGCTGCTTTCCTATAAAGCATATTAATTTATAAACGCCTCAATTGATTGCTACAATAAACAACAGTACTTGTATTTGTGAATACCATCATTAAATTTTTAGATGACTAGCTGTTATGAAGGGAGTTTGTTTAAAATATGGATACGTTTCAAGCACTAGTACTCGATCAAATCGGTGATCAGACGAATTTAAATGTCAAACAATTGCACATGGGTGATTTACCGAAAGGCGACTTAACCATTCGTGTTGCTTATTCCAGTGTTAATTTTAAAGACGGAATAGTAGCCATCAATCAACAATTTGTCGAATCTTACCCTTTAATACCAGGCATTGATTTAGCAGGCACCGTAATTGATTCACAAGATGGTCGGTTTGAAGTGGGTGATGAGGTCATTGTGACGAGCTACCAATTAGGCACAGGCCATTCTGGAGGGTTTAGCGAAGTGGCCCGAGTACCTGCAGATTGGGTAGTTCCCCTGCCAAAAGGCTTGTCTCTAAAAGAAGCTATGATCCTTGGGACAGCTGGTTTTACCGCAGGGTTATCCGTCCAAAGGCTTGAAGATAATGGCTTGAAACCCGGTCAGGGTCCTGTCTTGGTTGCAGGTGCTACAGGCGGCGTGGGCAGTATTGCCGTCAATATGCTGGCTAAAAGAGGTTATGACGTTACAGCCAGTACAGGTAAATCCCGTGAAACGGATTATTTAAAAAGGTTAGGAGCAAAAGATGTTATTAATCGCGAGGAGATCGTTGATACAGATCAGACGCCAGTGCGTGACGAAAAATGGGTTGGAGCTGTTGATCCTGTAGGCGGTAAAACACTTCAATACATTCTGAGCACATTGAAATATGGCGGGTCTGTCGCTACATGTGGTTTAACAGGTGGGACAGAGGTTTCAACAACAGTAATTCCTTTCATTTCAAGAAGCATTAATTGGCTTGGTATCGACTCAGTTGAGTACCCAATGGATCAGCGGGTAAACATCTGGCATCGTCTTGGCGATGATCTTAAACCGGCCATGCTGCATGAAGACTTGGTTGAAGAAATTTCATTAAACGAACTTCCTAATGTATTAAGGGATATCTTGAATGGTAACGTACGTGGGAGAACACTTGTTAAATTGCAGTAGGTCAGTTCAATGACATGAACCGTACGCAGTGATTGGCTCGAGCCATTGAGGGGGCCTTTGTTATTTTTGTCGGACATGATTTAATGCTATTAACCATTAGCGTTAAAACATTCACCATACCCATAGGTAGCACTTCCCTCCACAGGAAGGCTCCGAGAAGGAAAGAAAGTGTACCTGACCCCTCATGTAAAGCCAATATATTATAATTTTTATTATACCATGTATTTGCGGTCTTTCTTTCGGTATAGGCTTGATAATAATCATAGAGCAGTAACTTCTTTTTCAAACGAATAGAAAAGAGCAGGATTCAATTGATAATCCTGCCCTTTAAAAATTTGCTGGGTATTACAATTGTAGATGATCCAAATTCATTTAATCACCAATATAAAATATCCTTGTCTCTCTTGTAACTTTCCCTGTTTTGTTAGCAGCTTCAAAGGTTACCACATGGAAACGTTCCTGCAAGTCTTCTTCAAGCTGCAGTGATAATGTTGATGTTTCTTCATTATAATCAGGTTCGTAGGTGATGCCATCTACAATAACCTTTAAACTGTTTTCATCAACAGCTGGTCCTTTTTTCGTCGCGATGTCTGCTTTCAGAAGTGGTGTCCTGACGTCAATGATCTCGCCCATCTCATAATCCGGCTTTATGACAGGGCTAACACCGCGTTCATATGGATCGTACTTTGCCGCTTTTTCGACTTCTTTAAGTACACGCAGTGCATTTCCGCCAAGCAGTTTTTCAATCTCCTGCTTTGAATATCCTCTGCTTGCTAGTTCCTCCGTAATTCCAGGCATTTCTGATGCATTCTGAAGATCAGACGGCATCGAGGCACCGTCAAAATCAGAGCCAAGTCCGACATGGTCAATGCCAATCAAATCAACAGCATATTCGACATGGTCGACGACATCTTTAACATATCCTTCTGAGTCGTCTGTCAAAAATGCAGGATAAAATACGATGTTGATCAACCCGCCATTTTCTTCAAGTGCCAGCAGCTGTTCATCAGTAAGGTTTCGCTGGTGATTTTTCATTCCATTAACACCTGAATGGGAGGCAATGACGGGAGCCTCAGTGACTTCCATGACATCCCAGAAGGTGTTTCTGGACATATGTGAGACATCAATAGCCATACCAATATCATTCATTTCTTGAGCGACCTCAGCACCCAACGCTGTCAGGCCACCTTCAGAGGGCGTTCTTTCAGAGTCGCCATATACTCTGTCAGCACCTTCTCCCAGGGCATTGGAATAATTCCAATTAAAACCGAGGACTGTTACGCCAAGGTCATCGTATTGATGCAGAAGCCCCAATGCATTGTGTTCTTGCAGGGAGTAGGCACCTTCGATTGTCGGGATAGCTGCAATTTTATTATCTTTGACTGCTTGTCTGATTTCTTTGGTAGTGGAAGAGATGTTGAGGTCATCAGGATTTTGTTCTTCTGTCCAATACAAAGCATTAATCAAGGCTAATGTCCTGCTTATACTGCGAGGATTATTGTCGTAATACCCCGAAGTATATGCCGCAAAGAAGGGTGCGTCGATTCCGCCTGTCTGCAGTTTAGGGATATCAAGCTGAAATGATGTTTCGTCTCCGATATCTGTTTCAGGAAGCCATGTATCCTCATTGATCACCTTCATCATTGTGTCATTGTGGCCATCGATAACTGTAGCATCGAAATGGATCGACTCAGTATCCTGCACCTCGACAGGTTGTGCCAAGACTGATGTAGAGGTGAAAGATAGGAACAAAATAGCGACAACTAAATATAAAAATTTCCGCTGCATAAAATTTCCTCCTCCTAATCGTGTTATGAATAATTTTACTACTCACATTAATTTGTACAATAGTTCGAACGTAGCGTTTGTACAGGCTTTTTAACTACTGGGACGAAAGAGTTATTGATACTGAATGAACGCCTATTGCATAGGGTCAGAAAAATGTATTATTTTGGAATATCTTGTTTGTCATAGTAGAATAGGAGTATGAAAAATTTAATAGGTGGTTTGACTGTTGCATTATTATACAATGGATAGGTAACATCACTTATGAATGATTTGGAAACTTAATTGGGTTCATTGAGGAGGATGCAGTTAGAATAGAATCTTATGAAGTTTATAAAATGATTATTGCAAATCAGAGATAAAGTGTGGAAACTGTGAATTAACAGAAGAAATAGATTGCCTGTAAAACCAAATAAAATGTCGTTTAAAGACTCTAATAAGATCTATACATTTGTTTTAATTGGGCCTATCGTTTTCTAAGCAGATAGGTCCCGGTTAACGATTTTCTGCTTTTATTTTTTGCTTCTTATGCATCACGTGCTGTTTTCCCCATTCATGCATGGCTGCCAATATGGGTTCCAGGCCCTTGCCATATTCGGTGATGGAATACTCCACTTTTGGCGGAACCTGAGGGTATACAACCCGTTCAATAATATCTTCATCTTCCAATTCCCGTAACTGCTTTGTCAGCATCTTCTGGGTAATTCCGGGCACATTTCGTTTCAGTTCACTGAATCGCTGCGTACCTTCCTTCAGCAAATGCAGCAGAATAATCGGCTTCCACTTGCCGACTAATATACCTAAAGCATCCTCCACACGGCATAATTCCGGCTCTATGTCCATGTTAATCCCTCCAGTAGTATCTTTTTGTATACTATATGACATGAAAGTGCGTACTTCCATTATTTTTTATTATAGTTCATAATAACATATTGATGGGGAACAATGAAGGTGATAATGCAAGGTGAGACAATATAAATCATTTAGAAATGAAAGGTTGAGATATAAATGGAAAAATACCGTATTGATCCAAGCAAAGGTCTGGAATTTGGCCTTTATACGCTGGGAGATCATTTGCCTGATCCATCAACAGGTGAGCGGATTTCTGCCCAGCAGCGCCTTCATGAAATCATTGAACTGGCTAAGCTTGCTGAAGAAGCAGGTCTTGATTTCTTTAGTGTTGGGGAAAGTCATCAGGAATATTTCGCAACGCAGGCGCACTCGGTTGTCTTGTCAGCAATTGCTCAGGCAACAGACAAAATAAAAATCGCCAGCTCCTCGACGATTATCAGTACGCTGGATCCTGTACGTGTATATGAGGACTTCGCAACGATTGATCTGATTTCAAAGGGTCGTGCGGAGATTGTTGCCGGTCGTGCGTCAAGGGTAGGGCTTTATGATTTATTGGGATATGATCTTCGTGATTATGAAGAACTGTACGAAGAAAAATTTGATCTTTTAAGGAAGATCAATGAAGAGGAAGTTGTCAATTGGAACGGGGAATTCCGTGCGCCATTGAAAAATGCCAGGGTTCTTCCGCGTCCACAAAATGGTTCGTTGCCGATTTGGCGTGCCGTTGGTGGCACACCTGCCAGTGCGATTAAGGCCGGTTATGCAGGTGTTCCAATGTTCATGGCTCATTTAGGCGGACCGGTTTCTGCATTTAAGCGAACGATTGATGCTTATCGTGAAGCGGCGCAGCAAAGCGGATTCGACCCATCAGAGCTGCCCGTTTCTACGGCTGGTTTTTTCTATACGGCTGAAACAACACAGCAGGCGCTGAAAGAGTATTATCCCCATATTAATGAAGGGATGAAAAAAACGAACGGACAGGGATTTCCGAAGCAGGGTTTTGCACAGGCAGCGGATACACGCAGTATTATCAATGTCGGCAGCCCGCAGCAAATCATTGAAAAGATTCTGTATCAGCATGAACAATTCGGCCATCAGCGGTATATCGCCCAAATGGATTTCGGTGGCGTTTCATTTGATCAATTAAAGCAAAATATTGAGCTGATTGGTAAAGACATTTTACCAGCAATTAAAAAATACACGGCAAAAAACTAGGAGGCACAGCGCATGAAGATTGTCGTTCTATCCGGTTCTAAAGTCGGATCAAAAACAAAAACAGCTATGGATTATACAGTAAAAGCTATTCATGACAAATATCCGGACGCTGATGTGACAACAATTGATTTGGCCGAGTATGACGTACAGTTTAGTGATGGGCGTAACTATTTGGAGTATGAAGGTGATACAAAATATGTTGCAAAAACGATCATGGAAACAGACGCTATCATGATCGGAACACCCATTTTTCAGGCATCTATACCGGCGACATTGAAGAATATATTTGATCTGCTTCCTGTCAATGCGTTTCGGAATAAAGTTGTCAGCATGATTGTGACAGCGGGTTCACCCAAACATTTCTTAATTGCAGAACAGCAATTAAAACCTATTTTAACTTATATGAAGGCACAAATTGTCGGGACGTATGTTTTTATCGAGGAAAAAGATTTCTATCGAAAAGAAATTACAAATGATGATGTGCTGTTTCGGATTGATCGACTGGTTGAAGATACAGTCAAATTAACGGAAACCTTTACTAAAATCCGTGAAGCGAAAGAAGCGGCATACAATTTTTAGAACCAATTGAATATCTCATGCCAACTGTTGGAATTGGTAGAACAGCTCCAACAGGAAGAACGTCATGAAGGAATAACCCTCACAGCTTTGCTGCCAAAGCACAAGAGGGATATTTTTTTACCCATATGAACATTATTTTTTAGGATGGGGAGTCCCTGGTGGCTGGTAATAGGGCGGGACTATCAGCCAGCCTTTTTGTTGCATTAATTCTTTTGCTTTGTACCCTAAGGATAATTTTTCGGCCTGGAATTTGATGAACATAAGGCCAACATCCGTACGAAGGCACTGACTTGCAGCGGCTGCACACATATTCGCTGCTACTACAAAGTTGATATTAATCGTGTTTGCCAGTTCGTTATCTGTGAATTTTGTACCAACCGGAACAGTACTGGGATCGGAATTCGGCTTGCTTTCCGGGGAAGCTGGCAAAGTCACGCCTTCTTCTTGCATCAGTTTCGTTAACTGCTTTTTGTGGGAATTTGCTATTTTAAATCCGTCCTGATAAAGTTCTTTGACACCTGGATCTGTTGTTGTATTAAGGCCTATTTCTTCATAAGTGATGATATTGTTCACAAAAGCAAGGCATGTCCAGCAAGCCATGGCTTCACCCACGTGCAACGGATCTTTTTTGTTATCTGTCAAAGATTGAAGAATAGTCGATGCTGATTCAAAGAGCTGCTCAAAGTTAGGCATTTTAATATCCTCCGTTATGCTATGTTCCTTCTTGATATTTTGGATCATCTTCATGAAAATATACATCGTCATTTTTGGGTTTTAGGGAATATAAGGACTAAACAAACATGAGAAGGATATCAATACAAATATCCTTTTTGTATAATTTTTCAAAGCTAACCTAAGTTTATAAATGACATCACGTGGTAATAGGTACAATATATTTCTTTATCTGTAATTGGGACGAAGGGATAAGTTTACTATCCTCTCCCTGACCGCAAATTTGTGATTGGAGGTTTCTAAATGGAGAAGGAAAGTAAAGGGTTAAGTGGAAGACTAATTGACCATAGAATTTTTGCTCCATCTTTAGTTATTGTTATTTTAATTTGTATTCCTTTTGCGTTGTATGAGGATCAATCGCTGGAAGTCTTGAACACCATTTTCGATCAGATTGTGGGAATGTTCACTTGGGGCTACATATGGTATGCGATCATTCTGGTTGCGGCAGGTCTTTTTTTGTCATTTTCCAAATACGGGAATGTTGTTTTGGGCGATCCGGCAGAGAAGCCACGCTTTAATTTATTTGAATATGCTTCCATTTTAATTGCTATGGGGCTGGGCTCTACGATTATGCGGACTGGTATGACCGAATGGGCGAATGTGGCAGTGGATCCCCCGTTTGGTGCTGAAGCCCAGTCGGCGGAAGCATTGCTGTGGGGAAATGCCTACAGTATGTTTATGTGGAGTTTCCAGGTGTTTGCGATCTTTGTGATGGCAGCCCCCGCTATGGCGTATATTTTGCATGTCCGCAAGAAACCATTTATGCGGATATCCGAAGCATGTCGTGTCATCTTTGGGGATCAATTTACGGATGGTATCGGCGGTAAAATACTGGATATCATTTTTCTCGTCAGCATTCTTGCAGGAGCAGCGGTTACGTTAGGATTGGGCGCACCGATTGTCACCTACAATTTAGCTGAACTATTCAATATTGATATTACGTTCGGGCTAACGCTAGTTGTAACAGTGGTTTGGGTGTTTTTATTTTCCTTGAGTGCTTATTTGGGGATTGAAAGGGGCATTAAACGATTAAGCACCTTTAATATGTATCTGGCTGGTGCGTTTGCTTTGTTTATTATGATCATTGGTCCTGGTATTTTTATTCTTAACTTTTTTACAGACAGTCTTGGTCATTTATTGGCTAATTATGTTGATTTGTCCATTTATACGGACTCTGTCAATATGGAAGGTTCCACATATGTTGTCAGCAATACGGTATTCTGGTTTGCCTACAGTGCAACATGGGCGATGCTGCACAGTGTGTTTGCCGCTAAAATATCCCGGGGAAGAACTGTTAAAGAAATGATCCTGACGTATTTGTTAGCGCCTACGCTCCTATCCTGGGTCGCTACAGGTGTTTTAGGAGGTCTTGGTGTACATCAGTATTTGACCGGTGAAGTTCCTGTATTGGATGTTGTACAGGAGGATACGATGGCAGCTATACCGGCTATATTGTCCTCATTGCCTTTATCGTCTATCGTTCTGGTCATCTTTATCGTTATTGCAACGATCTTTTTAACGACGACATTGGATTCGACGACTTATACAATCGCATCCTATACAGGCACTAAAAACATGAGTCAGGCAGAGCCATCAAGGGCATTAAGAATTATTGTCGCTGCAATCATAACTGTACTGGCATTGCTATTAATGCGGATCGGTGGCCTGCCTCCGTTGGAAGTTCTTTCCGGTCTTATGGGAATCCCGATCATTATCATACAGTTTTTGACCATTTATGCCGCTAAAAAAATGATGGATGAAGACAGGGCGTGGGTCCATAATGTGCGTAAGCGGAACAAGCAGCAGCAAAGTAAATAATAATCCTGCTGAATAAAGAGCATGACACCAATAAACGTGTTGTGCTCTTTTTCATTTTCTCCTTGGTGGCCTGCTCCATGACGGGCTTTACATCACTCATTTAAAGTGTTTGTGAATATTTACCGATAATAAAGGAAAACGGTGACTTAGAAAGAGAGAGCTTTAGACACTTCGGGGGAGGAGAGCGGACGGTATATGAAAAAAGAACGGAATAAACTCATGCATTTTATAACAGGAGCGGTCATCCTGCTGACGATCATCGTGAATATTATGGGAAGATATTTTCACATGTTTGATTATTCACATGGCACTGGTGACATGGTTCCATCAGCTGATATTGAATCTCAGTTTGGTTTGACACTGAATATATTATTCATGATTCCGATCGTATTTTTTCTGTTCAGTATCATGATATATCTTAAAAATAAAAACCATCGATTCATTCCCAACCTGCTGACGCTGGCACTTGCGTTTGGGAGCGTTGCGATCATATCCGGCGGAAGCGGCAGAATAGAATTTCACTTTAGCATATTTATGGTTGTTGCTGCTTTAGGTTACTATCAGGAAATTAAATTAATTGCTTTGATGACGACGATTTTTGCTATTCAGCATATTATCGGCCTGATATATGTTCCGGAATTGGTTTTTGGCATGGAGCAATATATGTTTTCCATGTTTTTATGGCATGCTGTCTTTTTGATTCTTACATCAAGTGCAGTTAGTTGGCAGGTATACAGCGGCAAAAAAATAGAAGCTTACTATCAGCAAAAGCAGCAGGAGCAGCGCAAAAATATTGTAGAGGATATTGTTGGCCGTTTATCCACGACATCCGATCAAATTTCAACTGTATCGAAAACTCTTTCAGATAATGCGAAACAATCATATGAGGCTAGTGGAAAACTTGCCGCCTCAATGAAAGAAGCTTCAGGCAGTACCGAACAGCAGCTGGAAATCGTTCAGGATCATATGAATGTTATAACGCAAATAGATGAAGGAATTAAGAGTATTAACCAAACAGCCCAAGAGGTTTCAGCAAATTCGGACGCATCAGCAAAGGAGGCCCGGCATGGAAGTGAACTCATTGAAAATCTACTGATGCAAATAAAAGGAATTAATGAGGATGTCGATGATTCTTATGCCAAGGTTAAAGAACTTCATCAACGGTCACAGGCAATTGAGGGCATTGTTGAGGTGATTTCGGATATAGCTGATCAAACGAATTTATTGTCATTAAATGCCTCGATCGAATCGGCAAGAGCTGGAGAATATGGAAAGGGGTTTGCAGTCGTAGCTGATGAAGTGAAAAAATTAGCTGAGCAGTCATTGGAATCATCAAAAAATATTTCAGAGATCATTCAGCAAATTTTGGTTGTGACCAATGAGTCCGTTGAGTCGATGGAAAACGTGAAAAGTTCCACAACGGAAGGGCTGGAAGTTGCTCAAAAATCAAATAAAGTATTTCACCATATTTCGGAAACATCAGGCGATGTTGCTTCACAGGTTCAGGGTGTTTCATCACTAACCGAAGATTTGACTTCTTATTCTGAGAGGGTAAATGCGGCGATGCAACAAGTTACGCAATCTGCCCGGGAGTCTGTATCGGGTACCAGGGATGGGATTCATTCTACTGACAAACAGTATGAACTGACGGAAACAACACTTGAGGTGTCAAATAAATTGAATAACCTAACCTCTGAATTAGAAGGCGTTATTCGTACACTCAGAAGTGAATCGTGAAGGCAAAAGCCTTTTTAATTGTTTCGGGGTTAAATTCACATAAGCAGTAAAAGAGCCGGCGCTCATTTGATCGGTATTTCTATTGGTACATTAGAAGTATATAACTTTCTTATTGGCATAAGTTTAACCTAGGCTTAGAGAGAAGCCAAGTCATATTTTTCAGCGAAAATGATTTTCGATTTATTACATATAATCTTTTCTATTGGAAAAAAATATGATTACTGCAGCATTTGGAGGTGCAAAACGTGAATGATAAAAGTCAGGGACTGACATCCGCAGACATTACCCAGCTTTGGGCAGTTTACATGAATGACTGCGCATTGGAATGTCAATTACAATACTTTTCGGAAATCGTTAAGGATGAAGATATTAAATCGCTTGTGCAGCATGGTTTGAACTTAACTCAATCGCATATACCAAAGATAACGGAAATATTTAATAGTGAGCGTTATCCAATTCCATATGGATTCAAGCTGGACGAAGATGTCGATATCAATGCACCAAGATTATACTCTGATGCTTATATTTTATACTACCTTCAGCAGGGTGCGCAAACGGCCATACAAGCATATAGTATTAACTTATCGTTAGCCGGGAGGGAAGATGTCTACAATTACTTTTCGGAATGCCTGCAAGAGCAGGATGAATGGCTTAAAATGGTTAATACTGTATTGCAATCTAAAGGGCTTTATGTAATATTCCCATATCTTCCTAAACCGGAAAGCTATGATTTCGTACAGAACCAAAGCTTTCTGACAGGGTATTTCGGTGAGAGACGCCCATTAGCAGGTACGGAAATTAATAATCTGTTTGCGAACTACCATCGTAATGCACTGGGTTCGGCAACGTTGATCGGATTCAGTCAAGTTGCAACAAACACGGATGTCCGAAAATTTATGATCAGAGGAAAGGAAATGGCTCAAAAACATTGTGAGATATTTGGTTCCATCCTCAGTGAAGATGATATCCCCGCCGCGACAAGGATGGATGATCTGGTAACTGATTCCACCAGCTATACATTTTCCGACAAGCTGATGATGTATTACAGTACTGGATTAATAGCCTTGAGCGTCGGCTATTATGGCACGAGCATGTCGGCGAGTCCGAGAAGAGATTTGGGAACAACGTATAACAGACTGTTAAATGAAATTTTGAAATACGCTGAAGATGGGGCGAATATTATGATTAAGCACGGCTGGTTGGAAGAACCGCCAAGGGCACTGGATCGTGATGAATTGGCGAAGAAAAAGGGATAAGGGCCGCTGCAATGAAAGCATCTTGAAATTGGAGAATTGTCCGGTTAATGATATAGCTTCTTTAAGTTAAGTTTAAGTGTATAGACGACTGTATGAATATAACAGATTGATGACATGACTGCCGCACATTTTCCATCATTTTCTCAGTGATTTCTAATGTATCTCCAATCTTTTTTTCATATCTCTACACTATGCTGGTGATAACCTTAAAAGAAAGGGGTATCAGAATGAGATCATTGTTTTTGAGTACAGCGGCAGGTGCTTTGTTATTTGCTTCAGCAGCCGGCACTGAATCCGCCAAAGTTACTGGTGCAGCAGGAGCGAATCATAAGCCGGGAGAAGATACAAAGATGATACAGACGGACAGGCAAAATCGGAATGTTGCCTATGATGATGCTGCTAACGGTATGTATCCTGAAAGTGACATATTGGATGAACAGGTGGATGCTGACCATTATCAGATGCAGGTTGTTGAGAATAATGAGAACATACGGATTATCGTCTTAAAAGATGAAAATGGACATGCCCAATATAAAAGTATTTTTCAAAAACATCGTCATTTGGTTAAAGTGATTGATTTTGATCAGGGAATGGTATTTAAAGGTGTCATTGGTACATGATGAGATAAATTGGCAGGAGGCTGGGACAAAAAGGATATTAGCCAAAGATAAATCCGAAATGATTCCACTATGATGGGAACAGTTCGGATTTATCTTTTGAAGTATTGTTGAAAATTTGTTGCGAATGATCGCAAGCAACTAATATCAGAATGGAAGGAAGGCTGCATTGTCACACGTTCGCAGTCGGTATCAACGATGAATAAGGATGTGACGTTGAGAAAGTAAAATGCTGCACTTCCTGCCCTGTAATCGTTCGTCTTTAGCGGAAAGTTTTAATTGTGTCCCAGCCTTTTGTTTTTGCTGGATTAAAAATTCGTGTAAATGCAGGGATAGCGTGATACATAAAAACTTCATCTGTTTAAGGCAGATGCCAAGTTAAACGGATAAATTGACATCAATAAGGTGGATACCTTATTATTATTTTGAATTCAAAATAAATAAATTTAGTGTAATTTGGATCGATTATATGGAGGAATTTTCATGAATGGCATAAAAGGAATGCATCACGTCACAGCAATCACAAGCAGTGCAGAAAAGAATTATGAATTTTTTACGTATGTTTTGGGTATGCGTCTTGTCAAAAAAACGGTCAACCAGGACGACATCCGAACATATCATTTATTTTTTGCCGATGATGAAGGAAATGCCGGAACAGATATGACGTTCTTTGATTTTCCAGGAATTCCACAAGGTGCGCATGGCACGAATGAAATTGCCAAAACTGCTTTTAGAGTGCCGAGTGACGAAGCATTGACATACTGGGTGAAACGTTTTGACCGGCTTGAAGTAAAACACGAGGGGATCAAAGAAGAATTCGGTGTCAAAACACTTTCATTCGCTGATTTTGACGACCAGAAATATCAATTGGTTTCTGATGAAAATAATGATGGTGTGGAAGCGGGAATCCCATGGCAGGATGGTCCAATCCCATTGGCGTATGCCATTACCGGACTTGGACCGATTCATGTGCGTATTGCCAATTTTGCTTATTTTAAAGAGATGATGGAGAAGGTCCTGCAATTTAAGGAAATTGATCAGGAAGAGGGTCGTCATCTGTTCGAAGTCGGTGAAGGCGGAAATGGTGCGCGGGTCGTTGTTGAGTATAATACCGTCATGCCAAGTGCACGGCAAGGTTATGGAACAGTTCACCATGCCGCATTTCGCGTTGAAGACCGCTCTGTACTGGAAGAATGGATCGAGCGGATGGACCATTTCGGATTCCGGACATCAGGTTATGTGAATCGATTTTATTTTGAGTCATTATATGCCAATGTAGCACCGCAGATCTTATTTGAATTTGCAACAGATGGCCCTGGCTTCATGGGTGATGAACCATATGAAACATTAGGTGAAAAATTGGCTTTGCCGCCAATGCTTGAGCCACAGCGTGCACAAATTGAACAAATGGTTCGCCCGATCGATACGGTGAGAAGTACGAAACATTTTGAAAAAGCGTATGAATAAGTAAGAGGATCAATGTAACGAATAGGTTTTTAAAATCCGTTTTGGGAATCAGAGCATCTCAAAACGGGTTTTTTTATTTAAAGCTATCGAATTTAACGTTTAGTATAGTACATTCTATTGTACCCTTGTATTTCAAATAGGTGCCTATATATAATCATAGCAAATACATATATTTTAAAGGGAGTTACTTTTCTGAAATGACCAAATTTAAACATATATCGCTGCAGACAAAAATATTAACCCTTATTATATCTTTAATTCTAGTTGTTATTCTATTATTATCGGGTATCTATGTTGTTCTTGAAAAACAGCAGACTGAGGAGAATAAGGGAGAGCGGGCGCTGCAAGTATCGAAGACTGTCTCGTTTATGCCTTCAGTCAGAGAGGCATTTAACTCGGAGAATCCGTCAAGCTCATTGCAATCCATTGCAGAAAATATAAGGCTCCAGGTTGGTGCTGCCTATATTGTCATCTCAAATGCAGATGGTATTCGCTATTCTCACCCTAATCCGTCATTGCTTGGAAGGACTATGAATGGTCATGATAATTACAGAGCTCTCATTTTTGGACAGTATTATATATCTCAATCCGAAAGTGTACTTGGACCAGCCTTGAACGGCAAATCTCCAATTTTTGATGACGATGGTAATATTATGGGGATTGTATCGGTAGGTTTTTTGTTAGAGGATATCCATGCTGCTATTTATCAAAAAGTTTGGGATATCAGCAAAATTTCCCTTATTGTATTAATATTGGGTGCAATTGGCGGTATGCTGCTTACGAAAAATATCAGAAAAGATACACTTGGCTTGGAGCCTTTTGAGATTGCCAATCTTTACCGTGAACGAAGTGCTATCCTACATTCGATCAGGGAAGGTGTTATAGCTGTTGATGAGAATGGTTTAATAACCATGATGAATCAACCTGCCAGTGATATGTTAGGATTATACAAAAATTATCTTCATGAACCAATTGAAAAAATTCTTCCTAATACACTCATGTATCGCGTATTAGAATCAGGAGAAAATGAACAAAACCAAGAGATGTACCTTAACAATCGTTGGGTTATTGTGAATAGAGAAGTAATAAAGGAAAACGAAAAAGTTATTGGTGCGGTTGCAAGTTTTCGAGATAAAACAGAAATCCAGGAAATGGTTGAAACAATTTCTGAAGTCAGACAGTATTCAGAAGATTTAAGAGCACAGACGCATGAATACATCAACAAACTTTATGTATTGTCTGGTTTGATACAGCTTGGACAATATGAGGAGGCTGTTGATATGATTCAATCTGAAGTGAAGACCAATGGTATGCAAAATCATATTTTATTTGATCAAATTCGAGATAGTAAAGTTCAAGCAATTTTATTAGGCAAAATAGGGAAAGCATCTGAAAAGAAAATTAATTTTTCTATTGATCAAAACAGTTCGCTTGATCAGCTGCCTGATCATATAGATATCTCAAGCTTAATTGCAATTCTAGGGAACATTATTGACAATGCGTTTGAAGCTGTTGATTCAAAAGAACAAAAGGAAGTGCAACTTTTTGCGACGGATATAGGAAATGACATCATTTTTGAAGTCGCTGACACTGGTGAAGGTATAGACGAAGATGAAAATATTTTGAAAAAGGGTTTTTCCACAAAGACCGGGGGTGATCGAGGCTATGGATTGACGATTGTTCAGGATACCGTTAAAAAGTTAGGTGGTTCATTCGAGATAAAAAGTGATAACACGAAGGGTACAATTGTTACGGTTTTTGTACCAAAAAATCATGAAGGTGAAGGGGGAGAATTAGCGTGATAAGGGTTGCCATCGCAGAAGACGATTTCCGTGTTGCCGGAATCCATGAAAAGTTTTTGTCACAAATAGATGACTTACAGGTTGTCGGAAAGGCTATGAATGGTAAAGATACACTTAAACTATTAAACGAAACAGAAGTAGACTTATTACTGCTTGATATTTACATGCCAGATATACTCGGAACCGATTTATTACCTGAAATAAGAAGCAGTTATCCTTCCATGGATATCATTGTCATCACTGCCGCAACGGATGTTGAAATGGTGAAAAATTCATTAGGTTATGGTGTTTTTGATTTCATAATAAAGCCACTAAAAATGGAACGATTTTTAGAAACAATGAAGAAATATAAACATAAAAAGGATTTATTAGATGCATATCCTGAAGTCAGACAGGAGGAAGTTGATCAAATTCTTATGTCCAAATCACATCATTCCAGACAAAGTTCTAATCATGAGTTACCTAAAGGCGTTGATCCCCTTACGCTTGAAAAAGTTAAAGATATAATCCGTGCTGAGAATAGTGGTGTAACAGCGGAAGAAACAGGTGAAAAAATGGGGGCTTCAAGAACAACGGCAAGAAGATATTTAGAATATTTGACATCAACCGGAGAAGTTAAAGCAGAACTAGAATACGGTATAGTCGGCAGGCCGGAAAGGATATATATCATTTCTTAAATTGCTTTGATGAGGACTAAATCAGGCGTATTCATTCAATATCTGTAGGTAATATCTTTGGTGAACAAAATGAACAAAAACTTGTTTATTTTGTTTATACAAATTATTTTGAAAACGCTTGCAAAAGGGAGTTTGTATTGTAACATAATGAACACACAATAAAACTTTGTGTGATTTCGTATTCTTGAAGAAGCATTTTAAACATTTAAGGAGGTTTATTATGAAAAAGCTTTTATTTTTGTCTTTATTGGTACTTGGTATGGTTGTTGTTTCGGCGTGCAGTGATCAGCAGCAAGCTTCCAGTGAAGAAGGAAATTGGACGCCTGAAGAATCTATTGAATTTGTTGCGCCGGCCGGTGCCGGGGGTGGTTGGGATACGACCGCTAGATCAGCAGCCCAGGTATTCGATGAAGAGGGGATTATTGATCAGGATATCGGTGTTGTGAACAAAGAAGGTGGAGGCGGATCAGTCGGCTGGTCTTATATCAATAGTCAGGAAGGAAGCCCTTATAACCTCTTTGTAGCATCACCACCGCTTATATTTGTGCCACTTAATGGTCAAACAGAATTAACATATGAGGATTTTACACCGATTGCAAACTTGATCGCTGATTATGCTGCTTTTGCTGTTAGGGCCGATGCTGAATGGGATAATTTAAATGAACTTTTTGAAGATATGAAAGAGGATCCATCAAGTATTACTGTTGTAGGTGCTTCATCACCAGGCAGTATGGACCATATGCAATTTGTAAAAATCGCTAAAGAGGCTGGAGTAGATGTCACACAGATTAAATACGTATCCAACCAGGAAGGCGGGGCTCTGACGGATCTGCTTAATGGAAGCGTTGACGTATATTCCACTGGTGTTGCCGAAACAGTAGAACAGGTTAAGGCAGATAAAATTAAAGTGTTGGGTGTTACATCACCAGAACGGCTGGAAGGCGATGTTTTATCCACATTCCCGACTGCAAAAGAACAGGGAATTGATGCGACATTCGTGAACTGGAGAGGTTTTTTTGGACCGCCTAATATGGATGAGCGCGCTCTCCAATATTACGAGGAAAAGTTTAAAGAACTCAGTGATTCGGAAGCGTTTGCAGAGATTCGCAGTCAATACGGCTGGAGCGAGCAATTCATTGGTCATGAAGAATATAAAGACTTTTTAGCAGAACAAACAGAAGAATTACAAGGATTAATGGAAGAACTTGGTCTGTCTCAATAAATATATGAAATATCGAGAGCCAATGTACCATAACACATTGGCTCGAATCATTTTAATTGAGAAAGTGTGGTGAAAAGTATGCTGAGATCTTCCAATCGAAAAATAAGTCTTATCTTAATAGCATTGGCAATTGGTTACTTGATATTAAGTTATCAGCTTCCCCCTTATCCATTTGTACCGGTCGACTCAGATTTGATGCCAAAAGCTTTGGGATATTTATTGATTATTTTATCTATTGTTTTGTTTTTTAGTGGAAATAATGATGCCGAAAAAGAAACAAAAGTCGATAGTAGATCAGCGTCTGAAATGTTTTTACTTTTGATGGTAACAGCTTTAGTGATATTGTACATTTCTTTGCTGGAGATTATAGGATTTGTAATTACGACGGTGTTTTTTATCTTTATATGTTCACTGGTTCTTGGCTACAAAAACTATAAAGTGAATATAACCGTATCCATTTTGTTCCCAGTTGTTTTATTTTATATTTTCAACTACTTATTACAGATTAGGCTGCCAAGCGGTATCTTACCAATTTAAGAGGGAGGGATAAGGTCATATGAATGCGATGCAAGGTATCATGCAAGGATTTGAAGTAGCTTTCAGCCTGGAAGGTATATTTTTTGTTTTAATTGGCGTTACAGCCGGGACATTAATTGGTATGCTGCCTGGTTTGGGGCCGATTACGGCTATTGCGATTATGATACCAATGATTTATGGTATGGATCCTACGATCGCCATGGTATTAATGGCTGGTGTCTATTATGGGGCGGTATTCGGAGGTTCTACTGCTTCAATATTATTAAATGCCCCGGGTATCTCCGGTACAGTCGCCACAGCTTTTGATGGTTATCCAATGGCTCAACAGGGTAAAGCTGGCCAGGCCCTTGCGATAGCTGCCATCTCCTCTTTTACAGGTGGAACGGTAAGTATCGTGTTATTAATGTTATTTGCACCGACTTTAGCGTCTGTTGCAGTTTCATTTGGCCCAGTGGAATATTTTGCACTTATGTTTATGGGATTAGTGGCCATATCCAGTCTTTCAGAGGGATCTGTCATTAAGGCATTGATTTCAGGTGTGTTGGGACTCATGGCCGTTACAATAGGCATTGATGCTCAAACTGGGACGCCACGTTTTACATTTGGCAATCCCAATTTATTGGAAGGAATTGACTTTCTTATTGTTGCGCTCGGCCTATTTGCCTTGGCAGAAGTTGCTTTTTTAATCAAAAAACGTCATGACGATAGTTTGGCGAAAACACAAAATATTGGAAGTTTAAAATTGACAAAACAAGATTTTAAAGAAATGAAGGGCCCCTTATTAAGGCATTCACCATTCGGCTTTATCATGGGCGTATTGCCTGGGGCGGGGGCAACCATATCATCATTTATCAGTTATGTTATAGAAAAGCGATTTACAAAAAAACCTGAGGAATTTGGAAAAGGCTCCGTTAAAGGTTTAGCTGCACCTGAAGCATCTAACAATGCTGCGACAAGCGGTTCGTTTGTCCCGTTATTAAGCTTGGGTATTCCAGGGTCCGGTACAACCGCTGTTATGCTTGGGGCGCTTCTCGTACTTGGCATAAACCCCGGTCCACTTTTATTTCAAGATCATCCAGTTGTGTTTTGGGGTATTGTCGCAAGTATGTATATCGGAAATCTTTTCTTACTCGTTTTAAATCTGCCGTTGATCCCTTACATTGCTAAAATATTAAAGATTCCACGTCCGTTATTAATATCATTGGTCATGATGTTTTGTATAATTGGCGTTTATTCGATAAGCTTTAACATTTTTGATTTATACTTGCTGCTTATTTTTGGTGTGATTGGATACCTGTTTCGTATTTATTCCTTTCCGGCACCTCCGTTCATCCTTGCTTTTGTGCTGGGTGGAATGATGGAGCAATCATTAAGGCAGGCATTAACTATTTCAAACGGTGACTATATGATTTTCTTGGAAAGTCCGATTGCAATTGGATTATTTGTTGTCTCGATTCTATCATTTGCGTATCCATTTTTAAGAGATAGAAAGCGTAAAAGGTAAAGCAACCCTTAATGGGAAAAAGACAGAACGATTAATAAAGGTTAAAAAGATGGATTCATTCATCAAAGTGGCAGTGAAGAAGAGGAATATAGCTCAGAAAACCAGTGCTAACTTGCTTTGACGATTTGAACTGATCATAGTTTTTTCATAAAGATGCTCTCATGATTGCGCTTCCTGAAGGGTGGATTATGTGTGGACGAATGGACGCAAAGACATTATCTTCTTAACACAAAATGGCTGCAAATATGTTTTGTCGTTATTATTTTTGTAACAGGTTTACTTTCTCCTGCCCCGGTTACCGGTTTGGATGATCAACAGTGGAAAACACTTCTGCTGTTGGTCATATCTATTTTTCTATGGTCATCAAACCTTCTTCCATTGGGTATCAGCTCATTGTTTATCATAGCTGTTATGATGATTTTCAACCTTGCTGATTCCTTTTCATCTGCAATATCCGGTTTTATAGCGTCGGCTCTTTATTTCGTTTTAATCGTTTCCATGATCAGTAAGGTGATGGTAAAAGTTGGATTGGATAAAATAATCGCCGGTTTTATCCTGCGTCATTCATCAGGAAATATGATAAAGGTGCTGTTTGGATTTATTGTTGCTGCTATGGTACTGCCTATATTGATGCCATCTGCTGTAGCCCGATTTCGAATGTTTCATCCTTTGATTGATTCTGTAAATCGTTTTTATGATTTGCAGGAACAGAGCTCGTTTAGGCGCTTTTGTAATTGGTTGTTTAGTGGGGGAAATCAATTTTTAACCATGATCGTTTTAACAGGTGGTGGTTATCCAATATTGGCATCGGAACTACTCGATGAGGCTGGTTATTCCATGACCTGGGTCTCCTGGTTTTTGTATATGATGCCGCCTATTTATCTCGCGACTGTAGTCACCGTTACGTTTGCCTTTTTTTATTTTGGCATTCGGGAAGAATTGCGTAAAATATCTCGCAGCAAAAAAGTGTTGTTTGAGTTGCCGGATTCAATGAATAGTCAATATACTGAATATGCTGCCGATAACCCAAAAGTGCGGATTGTATTCATGCTAATCATTCTGATGTTAATGGCCTGGTTATTGGGGAGCAGCACTGGCATTCCAACCATTTTGCCTCCTATCCTGGTACTAACCATATTATCACTGCCAGGAATTCGGTTATTTTCGGACCTGGATTTTCGGAACTTCGAGTGGGAGACATTTTTGTTGATCGGCTCAGCGATATCTTTGTCAAATATTGTTCAAAGAACTGGAACGGCGGACTGGCTGGCAAATGTATTATTCGGCTGGATTTCTCCAACCTATCCAAGCTTAATGGCTTTATTTTTTTTAATGATCATGGTTCTGCTATTAAGAATGTTTTTCACAAGTCCAACCGGTGCCATTGCGGTGATATTGCCATTAGCCATTTCATTTGGTCATACTTTAGGATTGCCGGTTTTGTCGGTTGCATTGTTAACGATTCTCGTTATTGGAAGTTTAATGATATTACCGATATATTCAAATACGACGATTATTGCTTATCAGTCTGGTGTTTTGACAATGAAAGATTATGCTATATTGGGGACTGTTTTATTGATTGCGATAATGGGCAGTGGCATGCTGTCAGCTTACTATTTGTGGTGATAAAACGTGTCTTCTGGTGATGGGGGGTTAGCTCAAAGCAATCCGGTACATGATCATCTGATTTTGCAAGTCATGTTATGCAAGTATTGCTTGTGTATCATGGCATTTTTGACTTAAAAGGTGTGCACTTTTATGTCTACCCCTTCTGCTACAATTCCTATTGAAACAAAAAACATAAGGAGTGTGGCGTATGAACCGTACGACGGAATTTGTACTTGGTCTAATCGGTGGTATTCTTGGATTTTTTGCAGCGATCATCGCTTTATTTATAGGAGGTGTGGACGCAGCTTTCAGTGAGAGGGGGACCAGTACATTGACAGGACTTGGCTGGTCAGCATTTTTATTTTCTGGAATGGCCATTGTCGGATCCGTTGTAGTCAGATCAAAAGCTAAAGTTGGGGGTATTCTTTTAATTGTTTCGGCTATCGGCGGATTGATCAGTATCTCGATGTTTTACCTGATTTCATTTATATTAATTGGTATTGCAGGGTTGATGGGCATATTCAAAAAAGATCAATCAACCGTTAAAACAGAATCAAAAAGTGTTTAATACGAAAAAGGGGGAAAATTGTCATGAAAAAATTTGTCAGTTTACTGTTAATCGTGATTTTTGTGTTAATATTAACTGCTTGTGGCGAGTCCTAGGTACAGGAAGTTGAAAATGATAATCCAGAAAGCGAGCGTACAGACGCTTCATCAGGGGACAAAAACAGTTCTGAAGAAGCAGCAGGTGAATCTGATGGAGATGCGGAACAGGATTCTGAGGAGAAAGAAAAAGTTTACGGAGTAGGTGATACTGTTACAATTGATGGTATGGAAGTGACAATTGAGAATGTATCCTGGGGAGAGCAAGGTGAATTCACACCGGCTGAAAATGGTAATGTTTTACGACTGGAAGTTAATTTTCATAATGATTCTGCTGATAACGGATTTGTTGATAATACAGAATTCTCTGCTTATGATGCTGAGGGAAATGCCATCAACGAATACTTTGGCGGTGAAGATATGGACGCCAATATGTTTTCCCATGATTTGAAGGAGGGTAAAAAGGCGAGTGCAGTGCTGGAATTCGATGTAGCTGAGTCGGAATTTTATGAAATATACTACGAGCCTACGTTTACGCTGAAAGAAAATGCTGAAGTCATGTGGGAAATTAGTAGTTCGGATATTTAATAGAAACCTAAATAAGGCCATTTCAGAGATGAGGTGGTCTTTTCACTTAAATTGGATGTGAAGGAAATTCATCTTGAAGGGAAAGCACATCTGATTCAGATTATCATTCTGTAATGATTTTTAAACATTTTAGAAGGAATAAGAATGGCGACCATGACACCAAATAGACCTTGGGCGCCTAGTTAGAAGTCGATCAAGTCACACTCTAATTCAATCGAGTCAGTTTTTGGTATGATTCGGATGGATACACTGTTAATTCGGCTACTTTTCAAATATAACGTTATTTAACAAGAGCGTATCTTATCAGACGACCAATTACAAGGCAGTGGCATCCTGAAAGTCTCCTTAAAACAGGATCCCGCTGCCCAATCAAGCTATCATTTAAAGACGGTGTTAAATGTTTGGAATAACTGCTCGAATTGATTCAGAATATCGAGTGCGATCAGGCCGTTCCCTTCAGCTGATTTTGGATACCCTAATGGAACAGTGCGTTTCACCAGCTGAGCATACAGTTCTGCTTCTGTTAGTTTCCGGTCGAATTGCTCTTCGGCGATACTTATGACCAATGCAAGTGCCCCTGATACATGTGGTGTGGCCATTGATGTACCGGACAATCTCGCATATTTCTGATCGGTGTAAGTTGATAAGATCTCAACCCCGGGGGCAACCACATCAATTTCGTTATTCGTGTTGCTGAAAGGGGCGATTTCCCGGTCAAAATTGATAGCACCGACCTGAAGAACTTCATTATAAGCGCCGGGGAAGGCATATTCGTCGGTCTCAGGCCGATCATCCCCTTGGTTACCGGCAGCACAAACAACCGGGATACCTGAATCTATCGCCCGCTTAACAGCTTCGTATAATTCCGGAATATCCTCCGGTCCGCCGAGGGACATGGAAATGGCTCTCACTTTTTCACCATTTGGGCCTTCCCAGTCAGTTGCATAGTTGATGCCATCAATAATCCATTGGTATTCGCCGCTGCCATTACCGTCCAATACTTTGACAATCAGCAGTTTAGCATTTGGGGCAACACCCGCTATCCCTTCTTCTCCTGCAGCAGCTGCGGCCGTTCCTGCCACATGTGTTCCGTGTCCATTGTTATCCTCGTAATTGTTCTCGTCACTGTTATAATC
This sequence comes from Lentibacillus halodurans, assembly GCF_900112045.1. Taxonomy (GTDB): domain Bacteria; phylum Bacillota; class Bacilli; order Bacillales; family Amphibacillaceae; genus Lentibacillus; species Lentibacillus halodurans. The sequence goes on along the minus strand of NZ_FOJW01000010.1, from coordinate 24,340 downwards.
ATTTGTGAAATTTTTACCGTCTATGATTTGTCCTTCCAAATCAGGGTGATTTGTATCACAGCCCGTATCAATAACAGCGATCACATTGCCACTGCCTTCGTCTGATTGCTCCCAAACATCCGGAGCTTGTATCATTTGAACACCTTGGGGAATTTCTGCAGCTGTATCTTCCACTTCATCCACCTGATAAGGAATCAAATGTATTTTTGCCATTATTTCTCCCTCCTAAAATAAAACCTATTTTTATTATATGTTTCTTATTCTATTTCCGAAGATCCTTGTCATAAAACGGGCCAAAATTCCTGAAAATGCAGGTAAAAAGAACCAAATTTCTTTGGCCTCATGATTAATGGATGCAAACCTTTAAATCGTTTGAGGTTTGCCTTATGTCTGAGTACCTTCCAGAGCAATCATTATTGTGTTCATGTTTATGACGTGATAGGATAAGAATAGGTTATCGTGAATATTGCGTCACATGTTACTGACTTGATCAGGCATGGTGGTATTTGAGAAGGAGAGAAAGCAGACCTCCTTTGTACCGCCATGCCTTTTTAATTGACAGTGTTTGGTGCATACTAACGCATGCACTGGTTAAAATTATCGAAATCATTGAAAAGGAGTTTAATGCCATGTTTAAAAATTTATTTAAAAAAGGTAATTCCCAAACAGAGATATACACACCAGTTAATGGTGAAATTGTCTCGCTGGAGGAGGTTCCTGATCCGGTTTTTAGCCAAAAGATGATGGGTGACGGTGTTGCCGTTAAACCGTCAGAGGGGAAAATTTATTCACCGGTTGATGGAGAAGTTGTTCAAATTCCAGATACGAAGCATGCCATTGGACTGCGTGCGAAAGATGGTACTGAAGTTCTGGTGCACATTGGGCTTGAAACTGTCTCCTTGGAAGGGAAGGGTTTTACAGTTTCTGTCAGAACAGGAGATAACGTTTCTGCGGGTCAGCCACTGATGGCGTTTGATCTGGAATATATTCGGGATAATGCCTCAAGTGATATGACACCAATTGTGATTACGAATGCACAGGAAACCGGAAAACAATATACGATGACGAATGAAAAAGAAGGCAAGGCCGGAGAAACCGTGATCATAACGGCTTCAGATAAATGATTTCCGGTGTGAAGGGAGTGCTTTCTGATGAAGATCAGAAAGAAATTGAACAATAATGCTGTCATTGTTGTTGATGAAGCGGAAGAAAAAATAGCGATCGGTTCGGGGGTGGGGTTCGACAAACAGAAAAATGACCTAGTGAACGCGAAAAAAATCGAAAAGTTATTTGTTTTAAAAGAAAATAAGAAACTGCAGCAGCTTTTACTGCGAATACCGGAAGAACATTTTACCCTATCCGAAGAAATTATCACTTATGCTGAAAAACAGCTTCGTACTGAGCTGAATGACCATATCCGGGTGCAGCTTGCCGATCATATTTCGTTTGCTATTGAACGAGAACAGAATGGAATCCAGCTGAAAAATGCTTTGCTGCGTGAAATTAAAGTTCTCTATCAGCAAGAGTTTGAAATCGGTATGTGGGCACTAGAACGTCTTAAAACTGAAATTGGAGTTAAAATGCCTGTAGATGAAGCGGCGTTTATTGCGCTGTATATTCACACGATGAAAGTTCAAGGGGGTGATATACACGAAACAGTCCGGCAGACAACAATGGTACAGACAATGGTTCAGCGAATCAGGGACTACTTAAACATTGCGATTGACGAGGCAGACATATCTTATGAACGGCTGGTAACACACCTTCAGTTTGCCTTAACGCGGGCAAAGTATCATGACAGTCATGTCATGGATAAAGAGATGTTTGACATGATTAAACAGAAATACGATGTTTCGTACCAATGTGCGAAACGGGTGGCAGAAGAAGCATCTGCCTCGTATGGTATTACCTTGCCAGAGGAAGAACTCGGGTACATTACGCTTCATATTGAACGATTACGGACACATTAACGGGACATGCCTGTTCATGAGCATGTTGGACTTATTTTGTAAACGAATTCAGACATTGCCCTATTTACTGTTTGCTTCTGATGATGAAGGCGAGTCCCTTAGCAAATTTTCAAAAATGATAGAAGGAGGAAAACACAATGATGAAATATTTACAGAATCTCGGTCGTTCCTTGATGCTGCCAGTTGCAGTATTGCCAGCTGCCGCGATTCTGATGGGTATTGGGAATTGGATTTTAAATGTTAATGAGAGCAGTGTTATTGGCAATTATCTTACAAGCGGTGGTGATGCCATTCTCAGTCATCTCGGCATTCTATTTGCGGTTGGTGTCGCTATTGGGATGTCAAAGGAGCAGGATGGTGCTGCCGGTTTAAGCGGTCTTGTTGCCTGGCTGGTTGGAACCACTGTTCTTAGTGTCAGTGGGGTTGCCGGGCTTCAAAGTATTGAAGAAAACGCGGTCAATCCAGCTTTTGAAAATATCGAAAACGTGTTTATCGGCATTCTTTCCGGTATTGTAGCGTCGATCATGTACAATCGGTTCAGTCATGTAAGATTACCGGATGCGCTCGCTTTCTTCAGCGGCAAGCGACTGGTGCCGATCATGAGTGCAGCATCCATGATGGTTGTTTCTGCTGTTCTATTCTTTGTCTGGCCTGTTGTTTATTCAGCACTGGTTTCATTCGGTGAGGCAATCATTAATCTGGAGGCCATTGGTGCCGGTATATACGGCTTCTTTAACCGTTTACTCATTCCAACGGGTCTGCACCATGCCCTGAACTCAGTTTTCTGGTTTGATGTGGCCGGGATTGATGATATTGCCAGTTTCTGGGCCAGCGAGGGCGAAAAAGGGATTACCGGACGCTATTTGGCCGGCTTTTTCCCGATCATGATGTTCGGTCTGCCTGCAGCGGCACTTGCGATGTATCATACAGCTAATTCAAAACGCAAAAAGCAAGCTGCATCCCTGTTACTGGCAGCCGCTTTCGCATCATTTTTCACTGGTGTAACGGAGGCACTTGAATTCTCCTTTATGTTCGTGGCACCTGTGCTGTATGTTGTACACGCTGCATTGACAGGACTATCACTGGCAGTTGCAGCAATGTTTGAATGGACGGCCGGTTTCAGTTTCAGTGCTGGTTTGGTTGACTACACCTTGAGTCTGGGTGTTCCGATTGCCAATCAACCACTCATGCTGATATTGCAGGGGCTTGTTTTTGCAGTGATTTACTACTTCCTGTTCCGCTTCCTGATTGTTAAATTCAATTTGAAAACACCAGGACGGGAAAGTGACGAAGACGTACAAGGTGATGAAGCGAAAGTGACGGAAACGGCAGACGAAAAAGCTGATGATGCGCCGGCTTCCGAGAAAGATGAAACAGCCGTTATGGCGGAAAAAATTTACGAAGGTCTTGGCGGAGATGAAAACGTCCTTACCGTTGACAATTGTGTATCTCGTCTGAGACTTGAGGTTGAAGATATGGATAAAGTGAATCAGGAAAAAATTAAAGCAACCGGTGTACCAGGCGTCAACGTTGTCGGCAAGCATAATATCCAGGTAGTTGTCGGAACACAAGTACAATTTGTTGCCGATGAAATCCGGAAAATACGGAAAAAAGATTAAGAAAACTAAAAGCGAACAGTGCGGCGGTGCTGTTCGCTTTTGTTGATGATTAGGACTGGATTGCACATTAGTTAAAAAATCTTAGATTGCCGATACATTTTGAAATGCCGTGTACAATGTGAAAAAGTGCTGATGACTTAGGAAAAACCCTGATTAAATGAATATTCTTCGCGATCCTATAATCAAACCCCACAATAATCATTATTCGATTTTAAACGTAAACCGATTTTCATTTTCAAGTGTGGCATTTTCATAGGTCCGTTCCGCGAATGTAACCTGATTATTCCTGTCAACGAGCAGCACCGTTGAGGAGCGTGTGCCGTAATCTGGTGTCTGGATGAACATGGGTGACAGTTTTCGCTCTAGGTCCAAACCGACACCTGTTTCAGGCAGATGCGCATCCTGTGCTTCTTCCACATCAGATATGATATCAAAAAGCGGATCTGTCTTAATGATTGCGTTTTGATTGATATATTCCGCGAGTTTTTCTTTCCCTTTTGTCACTTTTGGCCAGGCGGTGTTCAAGAATTTGTTGCTTAATCCGTGCGTGCCCTGATGAATCAGTGATATAACGTTTTGAATGTTATTGTAATAAAATAGTTGTTCTGGTGTCCCGGCAATGACATTGAATCCGGTGTACAGATCTTTTTCTTTTTGCAGTCTGGAGAAAAAATCTGCAGCTGCCATGCCACTTTCCAGAAAGTTTCTCACGATATGACCTCGGGATTTTTGATTATGTTGCTCCTGGGCTGGATCCCGATAGTTGGTTAACGCTGCAATACGACCACCTTTCGTAATACCGAGCCAGGTGCCCATCCCGACTAAATCCCTGCCTGCTAAAATGTCCGGGCTATCCTTCCAAAATTGGGCAGGTGCAGTTGGGCGCTTATAAAATTCATCCCGGTTGGCGGCGATGATTAATTTGTAATTCGGGTGATCCTGAAAATGAAAATTGATCAGACACATGGTTAACAAACCTTTTTATTTCATTATATCCTGTTGAAATGGAAGTTCCAAGCAAAAGCATTGATTAGCTATTATAATATGAGTGGGGGATCTGCACTTGAGCTGTAGAATTCAAACTTCGATCAATGGCGTGCAAAAATAAATAGAAAGCAGTAAATCGTCCTCAAGTAAAAATAAGGTGGTTCTGTACACAAGGATTGGAAATGCATTGCTAATCAAGACCTTGTCATTTCTCATGTTTGTCAATGATCTATATTTCAAATTGACATTGTCGTAGCGATATACGTTTATTCGGCTATAGCCGCCGGTTTTCAGCGCTCGGATGAAAACGGATATCTGCATGTTTTGCCATGGAGTCTGGAAGAATATAATCAGTCATTCCTTCAATGGATTGTCATGGGTATTGGTGGTTCACCCTTGGTTATAATGTTTGAGGCGATGTATTGGTTATTGTGATTACTGTTGAGCTGAGCATGTATAAATGTTTTTGTATAGCTGTCATGTCAAAATGAAACAATGGCCGTTCTTGCAAAAACCGGTCTCTTTTGAACGTGCGGCAGGAGTGACAATTCTTCATAATATCTGCCGAGATGAGCAAAATATGGCCTGCTAGACATTCAGTTCGGAACCGGTTCTGCTGCAACATTAAAGTTAATCTATAAAAGATGGTGCAGAATGATTCCATAACTAAATACATTCTGTTATACTAAATAAATATGTGTTAAGAAAAGTTCCTGCATTTATGGTAGGATTTCGCTTTATCAAATAGAAAGAAGGTTCATCAATGGGAGATAGTCAGGAAAATCAACAACAAAAAAATCAGGCAAAAAGAACGACACTTATGCTTGTGCTCATTTCTGGGGCGTTTGCAGCAATCTTAAATCAGACTTTATTGGCAACGGCGCTTCCCCACATTATGAGTGATCTAGATCTTTCGGAAAGCACCGCTCAGTGGCTGACATCCATTTTTATGCTTGTTAATGGAATCATGATACCAGTGACAGCATTGTTGATTGGGCGTTTCACCACAAGAGGTTTGTTTCTCACGGCAATGGGTCTTTTTGGATTAGGTACTGTTATTTGTGCTTTTGCACCAAACTTTGGCATATTAATGGTAGGAAGAGTTGTCCAGGCATCCGGGGCAGGTATTATCATGCCGTTGATGCAGACGATTCTGATGCTCCTTTATCCAGTGGAGAAACGCGGGTCCGCGATGGGAATGTTTGGTCTGGTTATAGCTTTTGCGCCGGCCATCGGTCCAACGTTATCAGGCTGGCTGGTTGAACATTTACCGTGGAGAAGTCTATTTTATGTCGTTTTTCCGATTGTTGTAGTTGATATCATTATTGCTTACTTTCTATTAAGAAATGTGACGGAACGGACTTACCCAAGAGTGGATGTTCTGTCCATCATCCTGTCATCATTTGGTTTCGGCGGTTTGCTGTATGGCTTCAGTTTAGCAGGCTCGGATCCCGAAGGTTGGGGCAGCAGTCATGTCATCATTTCGATGGTTATAGGTGCTGTAACGGTAACATGGTTTATCTTTAGACAGCTAAAGCTTCGAGAGCCAATTCTTGAATTCAGGATATTTAAGTATAAAATGTTTACACTGTCAACTGCTCTCGGAATGGTTGTGTTTATGGCCATGATTGGTGCTGCAACTGTATTACCGATCTTGATGCAGAATATGCTGGGTTTTTCAGCATTTGATTCAGGTCTGGCACTGCTTCCGGGTGCTGCTGTCATGGGTCTAATGAACCCGATAACTGGAAGAATGTTTGATAAGTTCGGTGCTAAATGGCTTGCCGTTATCGGTTTGATTATTGTGTCAGCCACAACGTTCATGTTCACCACGATGACGACCGAAACAACATTTGCCTATATTGCGACTGTCAATGCGTTTCGAATGCTTGGTGTGGCGATGGTGATGATGCCTGTCACAACAGCTGGACTGAATGAACTGCCAAATAAAATGATGCCACATGGAACGGCCATGAACAATACGATGCGACAGGTTTCCGGGGCAGTTGGAACCGCGATGATGGTTACGGTTATGTCCAACAGTGCAATACCCGAGCAGGGTCTCGAAGGAGCAGTCCATGGTGTTAACATATCATTTCTTGTTGTTGGCTTTATAGCTATTGTCGGACTGATTATGGCCTTTTTTATCAAAAATCCGGAACATAACAAAAACGTTGCTTAGGCATAAAAATACTCATGAAAGGCTTCTGGTCAATTATTATTAAGTTGACAGCAGCCTTTTTTTATAACGTCGAATAGAAAAAAATGGTAGACCTGCTGTGAAAAACAGAAGTACTCGTTCTAAGGCGGAATGGGGGATTTTGAGTTTTTCCGAAATCAAAAGGTGAATCAATATGGATCTATCAAACGTACTACAGGAAAATGGGGGAGGAAGAAGTTATGCAATTTGTATCGATTGACTTTGAAACGGCAAACGAGAGACGAAATAGTCCTTGTGCGGTAGGAATTGCCGTTGTCGACGGGGAAGAGATTGTCGATGAATTCTATAGCCTGATTAATCCAATGATGGATTTCAGCCCGTTTAACACACGGGTACATGGTATTACTGCAGAAGATGCGTCGGATGCTCCGACCTTTGCGCAGTTGTGGCTGACACTTGACAGTTATTTGTCCAACCATATGGTTGTGGCTCATAATGCCAGTTTTGATATGAGTGTCATTCGGCATACGCTGGATTACTTTAATTTTACATACCCTGAAATGGATTATCTTTGTACAGCAAATATTTCAAGATGTGTATGGCCGGACCTCACAAATCATAAACTGAATACAGTTGCTTCATATCATGGTATTCGATTTGACCATCACCATGCATTGGAAGATGCACGGGTTGCTGCGAAAATTTTAATCGAAGCTTTTAAGACATATGAAACGGATCAAATGGATATATTTCTAGGGAAGTGTGGTATATCAAAAGGCAGGATTTATGATCGGGGTTATGTTCCGCCGAAAAGGGAGCAAACGAAGCGAAGCAGGAAAATATATTTTTAGTGTTTAGTGTGTATTACATTATGACATGGTAATAAATTTAAAGGAATAAAAAGGGAGATGATGTGTGTGCGTATACTGTTAGTTGGGGCAAGCGGTACAATCGGACAAAAGATTACGGAAGCATTGGCGTCTGAACATGTGGTTCTTCGAGCTGGGAGAAACGGAGCAGATGTTTCCGTTGATATAACCTCTCCGGAAAGTATTGCCAGCATGTATGAAGAAATTGGACGTGTGGATGCCGTTATCAATGCATCAGGCGGAGCGAATTTCAAGACTGTCCCGGAATTGACACCGGAGCTGAACGAGAAAGGGATCGAAAGTAAATTGAAAGGGCAAATCAATTTGGTACTTTTAGGCCAGGAATATGTAAATGACGGTGGCAGCTTTACGTTAACAACCGGCGTGATGATGGATGACCCTATCCCAATGGGTGCCTCAGCTGCAATGGCAAATGGCGGTGTCAAAGCATTTGTGAAAGCAGCCTCTATCGAAATCCCAAGAGGAATTCGGATTAATAGTGTCAGTCCGAATATCGTTGAGGAGTCCTGGAGCAGACTTGGTGGTTTTTTTGCCGGCTTTGACCCGGTACCGGCTGCTCGTGTTGCAAGGGCATATGTCAAAAGTGTAGAAGGGGCGCAAACCGGACAGAATTATAAGGTGTATTAAAGTTTAAATCGTTACGGAATGACAGCAGCCTCCTCTTACGTTTCAACGGAGGGATCTGACTGGTTTCCATACTTTAGGAGGAATTGACGTGGCCGATATCAAATATGACATTGTCGAACACATTGCAGTACTTTCCGAGTCACCAAAGGGATGGACGAAGGAATTAAATTTAATCAGCTGGAATGGACGTGAGCCGAAATATGATCTGCGCGACTGGTCGCCCGACAAGACGAAAATGGGAAAAGGTGTCACCCTGACGGTACCGGATATGGGTAACTTGAAAGCTGCCCTGGACAATCTGGACCTATAGTATTTTTTGCAGGTATCTCCAGTTATAATTTGGCAAAAAATGTAGTATCATTGTTGTATACATATGACACAAACAGACAGAATGGAGGATATTGAATTGAATAAGAAACGTTGGATCGCACTGGGAATCGCGGTCGTGTTATTTGCGTTTTCCATCGGTTTCAGATTTATAAGCACGCTTTTTTCTTCTGATTTGGAGGCAATGTTTGATATACCCCAGCAGCAATATCAAGAAGAAGTAATTGAGGAAGGCACCGGGAATAAAATTGCAGTGCTTGAGCTCGACGGGGTTATTCAGGATATTTCCACATCTTCCCTCCTGAATTCAGGCGGCTATAATCATGAGCGATTTTTGAAAAAAATGGAGCATGTCGGTGATGATCCGACTGTAGACGGGATCATTTTACGCGTGAATACACCTGGCGGAGGTGTTGTGGAAAGTGCTGAAATTCATGATAAGATCGTTGAGGTTCAAGAGGAGCACAACAAACCTGTTTATGTTTCGATGGGGAATACAGCGGCTTCAGGCGGCTACTATATATCTGCGCCTGCCGATAAAATTGTTGCACATCCGGCTACATTGACCGGGTCAATCGGTGTCATCATGCAAAGCTTCAATTTTGCCGAGCTTGCTGAAAATATCGGGGTTGATTTCAACACGATTAAAAGCGGTGAGTTTAAGGATATTATGTCGCAGTCTCGGGAAATGACTGACGAGGAGCATGATATTCTGCAAACCATGGTTGATGATATGTATGCTGATTTCGTACAAGTAATTGTTGATGGCCGGGATATGCCGGAATCAGAAGTACGTAACCTTGGCGATGGCCGGGTCTACACCGGAAAGCAGGCGGCTGACAATGGTCTGGTTGACGATTTGGGTTCATTGCAAGATACGGCTACTATGATGCGGGAAGATTTTGAATGGCCTAATGCACAGGTGGTTGAGTACAAATCTGCCTTTGAATGGAATAGTTTTCTCGGCGGAACGGTGCAAAGTATGTTCGGCAGTGAGGAAGCAAATTTGATGGCGATTCAGGAGCTTCTGCAGCAATCGGATGGACCGCGTGCCATGTATTTATATTCGAAATAAGGAGGTGCCGTTATGAATGAAAGTCAGGAAACATATACCGAAACTGCTGGAGTCGACGAACAACGATATGCTGGATTTTGGATGCGCCTCTGGGCGTATCTGGTTGATTTGGTGATTGTATTCAGTATTAACGGCATCCTGCTGAGCCCGTTTAAATTTGTGAATGATGGAAACCCGATTGATATCGGGTTTTGGACGGTGACCGGAATCGTGGGAGTGGTTGTATTGTATCTGTACTTTCTGCTCATGACGAAATTTTACGGGAAGACACTGGGCAAAATGATTTTCGGTTTGCGGGTTGTCCGGGAAGACCGGGGGCCACTGGAATGGAGTGATTTGATCTTCCGTGAAGTGGTTGGACGATTCATCCATCGTGTATTCTGGTTTACAAATCTGTTGTATTTGTTTGTAGCGTTTGGTGATCAAAAACAGGGCGTACATGACATGTTCGGCAGCACACGGGTTGTGTTTGACAGGTAGAATGGGACAGTGAAAGCATACGTTCCCGGAACAACATTTGTAAGTAATGTGAAAATGAGTGCTTGACATCAGGGCATCCTAAGGGGGTGGCCTGTTTTTATTGTTAAATTTTGTACGTTAGTCTCAACAATTAGCGGTGAACATAGAATAAGTTTATAGAAGGTATTATGCTGGGAGGTTCCATTATGCAAGATACGGATTATGGCATTCCGGAAATTTACGAGAAAGAAGCAAAAGGTAATTTGGGTGGCATATATCGGGATATTCAGACGATCTTAAAGGTACCAATTGTCAATTTTATGTTTAGAACATTGGCTTTATATGAAACATTTTTAGGCACAGCCTGGACTCAAGTTCGTTCAAATATGCTGACAGTGGACATGGAAAATGCTGCTGAAAACCTCAGGTATCCTGATATTAGCGTAAAAGCTCCTGATATAAATTGGGGGGCAATTTACGACTTACAAACCATTGAGCAAATAAAAAGCGTGATTATCACATTTAACTATGTCAATCCAAAGTTATTATTGATTGCCAGCGCATGGGCGGAAAGTTTAGGCAATCGGCCAATACAAGGTACCCAACGTTGTGATGGATATATTGCTCCAGGCGTTTTTCAGGGATTGGAAGATATTCGCCTAGTGGATATATGTCGGACAGCTCCTGATGTACAAAGCTTACTCTTGGATATCACCAAAAAACATCGTGCATATGATGCTGCGAGTGATTATCGTGCACTTGCTCATTACCCCATGTTTTTGGCGAGAAGCTGGGAGAGCTTGAAACAATATGTCGGATCGGATGAATATCATTTACTTGGTGCTGATCTTAAACAAAGGTCCATTGAACTGGTTCATGAACGAATGCCTTTCCCGGTTACCATAAATACCGATTATTTATCTCAGATTTATAACCCCGGAGACATCGCGGGAATTATGGGGATTATTGCTATGTTCCAAAATATACTCCCTGATTTAATTATTGAGGGGGAGTTTTTCAGGCGGATGGGAGGACCATCAGCCATTTTCGACAAATAACAAATATTTCAGCTATTTTCCGGTAAAAGAAGATATTTTTCATGCTTGTTTCAATTAGATATCTGAATTAAACTAAAACAAGGAATATTCAGCATATAAGTCATCGAAAAATCAGTTGAGGAGTGGAATGATGAGCATGAAAACAAATGTAACGGGTGGGCTTGGCAGGATGTTGGACAGGGCACGGCGGAATACGCTTAGCGATTTATTGGTGCGGACACGGGATCGGATGCCTGAGAAATTTGCGGTTGCATACAACGGACAGCGGTTAAATTATGTGGAATTGGATGAAATGGTAAACCAGACTGCACGTGCATTTCTCGATGACGGCATGAAAAAAGGCGACATGGTAACGGTGATGTCCAGGAACAGTCTGGATTTTGTTGTCGTCAACTTTGCTCTGGCGCGAATAGGTGCGGTGATGATACCAATTAATTATATGCTGTCGGCTGAGGATGTGCAGTACATTTTGGAACATGCGGAGGTCAGTGCATTAATCGCTTCCGAGGAATATGCACCGGTATTGGATAAGTCGGCTGAGAGCCTTAGTATCAGTCAGCGCTATTTAATGGACACGCTAGGTATGTATGATGGTGATCTCGCTCAGTGGGTGTCCTTGTCTGAAGTGCGTGAAGGACAGCCGGTTGACTTTGTTGATGCGAATATTGACGATGATGATCTTGCCCATGTGCTGTATACGAGTGGAACGGAATCACGGCCAAAAGGCGTTATGCTTTCCCATAAGAGCCTTGTCAGTGAATATGTCAGTTGTATTGTTGATGGGCAGATGGCAGCAGGGGATGTGCTCGTTCACGCCTTGCCGCTTTACCATAGCGCACAGCTGCATGTCTTTTTGGGGCCGAGCATCTATGTTGGGGCAAGCGGGGTAATTTTAGGCGCTGCAAGCCCGGAAGTCATTTTAAAAACAATTGAGGAAGAAGGTGCGACTCAATTATTTGCCCCGCCCACTGTCTGGATTGCCCTATTGAGAAACCCGGAGTTTGACGAGCGGGATTTATCAACATTGCAAAAATGCTATTATGGAGCGGCGATCATGCCACGGGAAATTTTAAAGGAACTTGCAGAACGATTGCCGAAAGCGCAATTCTGGAATTTTTATGGACAAACTGAAGTGGCACCGCTAGCAACAGCATTGCAGCCTGAAGATCAGCTGCGCAAACTAGGTTCTGCCGGTGTGCCGACGCTGAATGTGCAGACAAAAATTGTGGATGAGGATGGGGATCAGGTGCCGCGCGGAGAAGTGGGAGAGATTGTTCACCGAACCCCGCATACGATGAAAGGCTATTTGCATGATCCGGATAAAACGGCTGAAGTGTTCAAAAACGGCTGGTTTCACAGCGGTGATTTAGGTGTGATGGACGAGGAAGGCTATATTACAATTATCGACCGCAAAAAAGACATGATCAACACAGGCGGAGTCAATGTATCCAGCCGCGAAGTTGAGGAAACAATTTACCAAATGGATGCTGTTTCGGAAGTGGCTGCCATCGGCATTCCCGATGCCTATTGGATTGAAGCAGTGACGGCCATCATCGTGCGGAAAGAGGGGACGGAACTGACGAAAGAGGCCGTTGTGGCGTTCTGCCGAGAGCGGCTGGCAACATTCAAAGTTCCAAAACATGTGGAATTTACTGACGAACTGCCTAAAAATCCGAGTGGTAAAGTTTTAAAACGTTCTTTGCGTAGTCGGTATGAAAAGTTGGGGGATTAATAAGTTTAAAGAAGAATACCGAATTTCGGCGGAAAAAACGTCAAATATTCCGTAATAAACGTCGAATGAAGGGGGTAAAAATCTTTAATCATACGGCAGTAATATCCATGGGTTTTGGTTTTGTGAGAATCGCCGCAGTTTCAGCATAAGACACTTGATATTGAAAATACTATATTTTGGAGGTGTTTTTATGGCTGAGAAAAGGGATAACCGAAGCAAGCGTCAGGTCAAAACGAGTGTTAATAAACAAGGGATGAGTGAGGATGAGGCCGATCAGCAGCCTGACAGTCAGCTTGAACAGCGGGCTAAAAAGAAAAATACCAAAATTTGAACGCTATAGCGTTTAACTAACGAATAAGGGTGAGAACCATCGATTCTACATTGAACTATTTGCGTGAGTCACTGGTTAACCATCGTGACAACGATATGACGAAACAAATTGAGGATAAACTTCAGACAAATGATTTTAGAAATGAAGAAGAATTTGTGAAAAGCCTGGACCAAGAGGAGATCGAGTATCTGGATTCGGTCGTTGAGCAGGAATTGAATTATGCCAGAAACGCCGAAGATGATGTGAGGGTCAAACAATTGAGAGAAATTTACGCGTTGCTTTTCTGAAATCAGGTTAAAATTCCCATTGATTTTAGTGTCATAAAGATTTATTATATAAATACAGGCTGCGTTGTTCGTATTTAAATAAGTTTTAACCTCTAACAGATGAATAGGGAGTTTTATATCGGAACTGAAATGTCGTGCCTCCTTAAGCGTGGAAGACAGGAAAGTTCCTGCAAACACCCACTTGGTGAAGTGGTGGTTTTAAAACTTTTTATTTAAAAAATACGGCAATTGTGGCTGTCTACCACTTAAGTGATAAACCAGTTTCCATTTGGAAGCTGGTTTTTATTTTGTATTTAAAAGATTAATTAGATTGTTGATTCGATCAAGTGATAAGCAAAAGTTTACGGCCGCAATTCAAAATAACGATTATTCTTTTTGGAATTTTAAAGCTATGATGGAATAGAGGGAGTGATGATGATGTTTTTTAGTTATGAACGAATTGATCATGTCCAACTGGCGGCACCAGTGGGCAGCGAAGATCAGGCACGTGAATTTTACCGAGATTTATTGGGTTTTGCAGAAATTGAAAAGCCGGAGCAGTTAATGAAGAATGGCGGTGTTTGGTTTCAGTCGGGAAATGTTCATGTGCATATCGGGGTGGAAGATGCATTTGTTCCTGCTAAAAAGGCACACCCTGCTTTCAGCGTGAAAAACATTGAGATGATAAAGACGTATTTGGCCGGGAAAAGTGTTGACTACAGAGAGGATGACCAGCTGCCCGGGGCGAATCGTTTTTATCTCTCAGATCCATTCGGAAATCGGCTGGAATTTCTGGAGTGGGAATAGCAGGTAAAGCCAGTTCCCATGTCATGCCACATCAATTATGGAAATTTTTCGCAATATCGTCTATAATTTGATTATCAAGGAGTGACATGTTATGAAAACACCAACCCGGTTTATGAAATTTATTGGCGGACGTGATTTATTTTACGGTCTGATCCTGTTAATTTTGATCGGCATTACGATTTTTATTTATACAAAAATATCGTTCATCTTTACGCCGGTTCTGACTATCATTTCAACCGTATTGCCGCCGGTCATTCTGGCTTTTATTGCATTCTATTTATTGAATCCGATTGTCGATTTATTGGAACGTGTACATATTAATCGCATTTGGGGTATTATCATTATTATTCTGGGCATTAGCGGGCTGCTTACAGGACTGATATTACTGACGGCACCGGCGATTGAGTCGCAGATAAAGGATTTGGCATCCAGATTTCCGATTTATTTGCAACAGATGGGAGAAGGGATTGATCATTGGATCCAGAACTCGTTTCTCGCGCCTTATTATGAACAGGGGTATGTCTGGTTCACCTCGAATTTGAGTGATTTGACCAGCAGAGTGACCGAACATTTGGGTGGTGCCGTGGAAGGTGTCCAAAATGTTGCCAGCACGATTACCAGTGCGTTGGTTGTCATTATCACATTTCCAATTATATTATTTTTTCTGTTAAAGGACGGAGAGCGCTTTAAACGGTTTTGTCTGAAATTATTACCGCCCAAATACAGAGGTGAAATGAATCAAATCCTTCATAATATGGATGTACAGGTCGGCTCCTATATTCAGGGACAGATTATTGTAGCGACGTGTATTGGCATGATGCTGTACATCGGTTATTTAATCATTGGTCTGGATTATGCCATCACACTGGCGATTGTGGCTGCGATCACTAGTGTTGTGCCATATCTGGGCCCGATGATCGCCATAACACCGGCGATTATTATTGCCATTGTTAATTCTCCTGTGATGCTGTTGAAATTGGGGATTGTCTGGGCAGCGGTACAGTTTTTGGAAGGAAATTTTGTCTCGCCGAATGTCATGGGAAAGACTATGCAGGTCCATCCGCTTACCATCATTATTGTATTGCTGGTTGCGGGAAATTTGTTCGGTGTTGTCGGTGTTATCCTCGGTATTCCGGGATATGCGATTTTGAAGGTGATTGTCGTTTATTTGTTCCAAAAGTTTAAGGGACGTTACAATCGTTTTTACGGTGAAGAATTTGGGACTTACGAGAAAAAATAATCATTGCCATCAAATAAGGCTGCTGTTCTCTGCAGGGAATAGCAGTTTTTACGTGATATAATTCATGAAATCGGTCGCGGTATTCATATATTCATTGCAAGTACATTTTTAACCAGCCAAAAGATGAAACGGGGGATGATGAAGATCGATATACGCTTGCTGGAACCAGAGGATGCCGAGACATACAAGAAGATACGACTGGAGGCGCTGCTTAACAGTCCTGAAGCTTTTTCATCCAGTTATGATGAAGTGCAGGACAATTCGCTCGATAAGTATAAGGTTACATTTCAGTCCGACAATGTATTTACCTTTGGCGCATTTGCAGCAAATGAATTGATCGGTGTCGTGACGCTCGCCCGGGAAACAGCCAAAAAAGCTGAACACCGGACAAACATTAGCGCGCTTTATGTTACATCGTACAGAAGGGGCTTTGGGACGGGAAAAAAGTTAATACGGACGGCTGTTGATCATGCCAGGTCTCTTGAAGGCGTTGAGCAGATTTGTTTATCTGTCATTGTCAAAAGTAATACGGCTAAGAGTCTTTACTATGCGCTGGGTTTTGTTCCGTTTGGCATTCATAAGCGGGCGGTGAAATTAGGTGATATTTACTATGATGAAGAATATATGGTAATGTTTTTAACGTAAGAAGAACGATTGACCCATTTAAAGAATGGCAAGACAAGCTTTACTGCTGGAGGCTTTATATGCTGCAAATAAACTTCAAACATTCACTAGTTGATACGGAAACAATCAAACAGATGACAGCGGAATATGATTTGGGCGACTTTATTCAATGTGATCTTTTGGCACGCAGTCTGAATGATACATACTTCATAACAGATGATGAACACAGATATATTTTCAGGCTTTACCGGTCCGGCTGGCGCGATAAACAAAAGATTTTGTTTGAATTGGATACCCTGGTTCGTCTGTATGATCGAGGATTTGCCGCGTCATATCCGGTTAGAAAGAAGGATGGACTGTTTTTGAATGAGATAGATGCACCTGAAGGTTTGCGTTATGGTGTGCTGTTTTCGTATTCGGAAGGGAAGCGCCCGCAAATTAATGCGGACAATTCAGAAATGATCGGTGCAACGCTTGGCCGGCTGCACAAACTGACAACCGAATTTTCCGTGAAGTATGATCGGGGTTTTGAACTTGACACCGAACATTTGCTGGATGAACCGGCAGCTTTTATTTCACCAGTGATTGAAAGATATCTCGGAACCGGCGCAGTTGAGATATTAAACATTGTTGTGGAGAACACTAAGGCTGATTTGGCAGAACTTGATCTGGAAAAAGGCTTCTGCCACGAAGATTTTCATAACCACAACATGCATATCCATGACGGCGAAATAGAAGTGTTTGATTTTGACTGCTGTGCGTTTGGGTATCGGGGCTACGATATCGCAGTATCCTGGTGGAATTTGAAAAATAATTATAAAAATATGGAAGAAGCGTGCTGGGATGCATTTTTGAAAGGGTATTTGGCAGAACGAGATCTGGCAGCAGACGATGTAAGAAGCCTTCCGCTGTTCATTACTGCCAGAAGAATCTGGCTGATGGGAACAATGCTTGCTAATGATGATGTGTGGGGGACGAATTGGATTAACTTACAGACATTGAAACTTTTTATTGGCCAATTGAGGACTGACCGGCTGGGTGATGAGGATCTGAGAGAGAGGGACGGTGATATTGAGTGAATTAGATGTCTAGTATGCCTTAAAGTAAGCGAAGAAAAAACCTGTATGGATCACAGGTTTTTTCAACATTCCCTACTTCATGTGAATAACAATTTTTCCTTTTGCGTGATGTGTTTCACTTAGCTTATGGGCTTCACGCATGCCTTCTTCGCTGAACTGGAAAGTATGACCGATATATGCTTTTACGTCACCTTTTTCCATTAATTCACCAAGTCTGGCTAATTGTTTTCCATCCGGCTCCAGCCATAAAAACCCCGCCTTAACACCTTTGGATGCAGCGATTTCTTCGTTTGGCGGCTGAGCGATGGAGACGAGTTTTCCGCCCTTTTTCAGGACATTAAAACTTTTATTCTGGATGTCGCCGCCCATGGTATCAAGGACGATGTCATAATCGTCCATAATGTCCTCAAAATCCTCTTTTTGATAATCAATGAATCGATCCACACCCAATTCTTCCAGGAATGCTTCATTTTTGGCACTGGCTGTCGAAGCAACATAAGCATTAAAACTTTTCGCGATTTGGATGGCGAAGCTCCCAACACCACCCGATCCGGCATGTATTAATACCTTGTCATTTTCTTTTATATCTGAGAAGTCCACCAGGCATTGCCACGCTGTAAGGCCGGTAAGCGGTGCAGCGGCTGCCTCCTCAAATGAGATCTTTTCCGGTATTATCGCTAGCAGATTTTCGTCAACAGCCGCGTATTCCGCATAGGTTCCCTTTTCGGTTGTATCTGGTCTGGCAAAGACTCTATCACCAGCAGAGAACCCGGAAACATGATTCCCCACTTCAACAATAACGCCTGCCGCATCCCATCCTAAAATGATGGGGAATTTAAAAGGGAGCCTTTCCTGCAAATACCCTTCCCGCACTTTCCAGTCAATCGGGTTAACAGATGTTGCATGAAGCTCGACTAATACTTGATCATCTGCTATAACAGGATTGGGAACTTCCTCTTCTACAAGCTGATCGGTGCCTCCATATTGATGAATGACAACTGCTTTCACATTAACCCTTCTTTCTAAAAGTACGTTGCTGTTATTTGTTCCCATTTATTGATACTTTCAATCATGTTTTCGGGGTTATTCGATAGAAAAACGTCATATAGCAATGGAGGTTTTGCAAGTGAAACAACAATTGTTTTCATTTCCGCCCGTACTTCCAGAACAGCCCAAGGTGCTGATCCTGGGGTCAATGCCAGGGAGCGTATCTTTGGACAAAAATGAATACTATGGTCATCCGCGCAACCATTTTTGGCATATTATTTTTGGGTTATTCAATCAAGTGCCGCCCGAACACTATGATGAAAAAATAACCTTTGTCAAAAGCCGGCAAATTGCTTTGTGGGATGTCATCGGAAAATGCAGCCGAGAGGGAAGTCTTGACAAAAATATCGTGGATGAACAGCCGAATGATATCATCAGATTGTTGCAGGAATACCCTGCTATTCGGTTAATCGCCTGTAATGGAACAAAGTCATACAAAACGTTTATGCGACATTTTGGGACAGAAAATGTCGATGTCATTAAGCTGCCATCAACCAGTCCAATACCGGGACGTTATACGAAGAGCTTTAAAGGGAAGTTGGAAGAGTGGAAGCAAATTTTAGACTATATTTGATGAATTTCGCGCCCGGAAATGGTATCATTTGGTTAAGACAAAAGTATGATGTTAAATGTGCTGTTGGAACTCATGCTCCAGTTAGCTAAAAACTAAAAATTCATTTTAATGAATATTTGCTGCCCGAAATAAATAAACTGACATTGGCTGTTTTTTAATACGGCCGTAAACTGGCCGCAAGCGGCTACTTGCGGCCAGGACGGTTACTTTCGAGTGTGGCGGCTTCGATCAGGGACTGAAAAAAAGTAATACCCGGAATCTTCATTGTGCTAAGGAGGGGGATTACTTTTTTTCGTTAAAGTCAGCAATTAACAATACAAGCGTACCAAACATGAGCATCAACTCAAGGGTCTTGTCAATTGGAATCACTTACGTCAACCCCTTTCATTTAAGGGATTTGAAGCCGTCAAGCAAGGAAAAATCTTTCCTGCTTCCTTTACCGTAAGCACACTCGCATAACCTGTCTCTTTTATTATACTACATATAAACTGGAAAAGCTTGTCATTTTCGTAAAATGGTAAAATATTCTCATAAGTCTGCTAACTGTTCCTGCAGCCGTCTTGCCCTTTGCGAAGATAGATGATTATTGGAATGCGGGCAGGTTTTCTGTCCGTTTTTTTGAACGGTAGACACTAGTTTTTGAGCGGTTAGCAGACCGCAATTCCATCAATTACTATTAGATAAACTGTCCAAATTTTCGAGATTATCTTGTATAATACAGATAGAAGGTTTTTTTGGAAAGGGGAAAGGCGTGAAACGAAATAAATGGCTTAAGATTGTTATTGGGATTGTAAGTGTCGGCTTCATTATCGTTATGATTGCAAGTTTTTATTTTTATAATTTGGCAATTGACCGCAATGAGAAGGATTTTTTGCAGGGGAACGAGGATCTGGAAGTATCTGCTGAAACGATGGAAGTTCTGACTGACGGTAATTGGCGGACATGGGTTGACGAACAGGACTTTGATGAATGGACAATAACTTCATATGATGGAATTAAACTGAAAGGGTACTTTCTTGAGGCGGAACAGCCATCCAACAAAGTTGTTGTGATGGCACATGGCTACCTTGGCAATGCGATGGACATGGGTCTTTTTGGTCAATATTATTATGAGGAAAAGGGCTACAACATTTTTACAGCTGATGCACGAGGGCATGGTGCAAGCGACGGTGACTATATTGGCTTCGGCTGGCATGATCGCAAGGATTATGTGGACTGGATTGACCGGATTATTAAAGTATATGGAAAAGATACTGAAATTATTTTGCATGGCATTTCAATGGGCGCCGCAACAATGCTCATGACTGCTGGCGAAGAACTTCCGGACAATGTAAAAGCCGTAATCGCTGATAGTCCATATACAAGCGTTCATGATATGTTTGCATACCAGATGGATCGGATGTTTCATTTGCCATCATTTCCGTTCCTACCGTCCACTAGTATGGTCACAGAATTAAGGGCAGGCTATTCATTGAAAGAAGCTTCAGCTCTTGAACAAGTAAAAAAAGCAGATGTTCCGATTTTGTATATTCACGGGAATGCCGATACATTTGTACCTGCGAGCATGTCGGAAACATTATATGAAAATACGAAAAGTAAAGCTGATCTTATGACAGTGAACAATGCCGGACATGGGGAGCCATTTGTGGTCGCCAAAGAAAAATATATTGATAGGCTTAATACGTTTTTGGCTCATTATACAGATTGGCAATAAAAAAACGGACGATTCTCTTTATAAGAGGGCGTCCGTTTTTTTATGTCATTTTATCATCAATAGGCAAGAAAAGTCTCCGGTGTTCTTAGGAAGCCCCGTTTTAAACGGCGCTTCGTTCAAAGATATTCGTCAAACCAGCGGGTAATATGGTTTAACCGCTCGATGCGCATTTCCGGTTTTCCGCTCCGGCTTAATTCATGGTTGGCATCAGGGAAGCGCACGAACTCAACCTCTTTCCGCATATGCTTCAATGCCACAAACATTTGCTCACCCTGTTCGATCGGACAGCGGTAATCTTTTTCTCCGTGCACAATTAATAAAGGTGTTTCAATATTTTCGACATACTTGAGTGGGGAGAAATCCCACAGTTTTGCTGGATCTTCCAGCAAATTTTTGCCAAGTTCCCATTTGGTGAAGAAATAGCCGATGTCACTCACGCCGTAAAAACTGAGCCAATTGCTGATGCAGCGCTGGGTTACGGCTGCTTTAAACCGGTTTGTATGGCTGACAATCCAGTTTGTCATAAAGCCGCCATAACTGCCGCCGGTTATACCAAGTCGATCTTTGTCGATAAAATTATATTCATCAAGTATACCATCAACAGCACGCATCAGGTCGGAATAATCCTTTCCCCCATAATCTTCACGGCAGGCGTTTACAAATGTTTGACCGTATCCATGGCTCCCCCTTGGATTGGTATACAGCACGACGTAGCCTTTGGCGGCAAGCAGCTGCATTTCATGGAAAAATGTCTGACCGTACATAGCGTGCGGTCCACCGTGTACTTCCAGGACAAACGGATATTTTTTGCCTTCTTCAAACCCATATGGGCGCAGTAGCCATCCCTGGATTGCCCAGTCATCATCTGTATGAAATGTCAGTGTTTCAGGCTCACTTAATTTTACGTCATCCAAAAAGTTCCTGTTAGCGTCAGTCAGTTGGTTTATTTGCCCTTTGTTGTCCAGTCGATGGAAGTTACAAGGGTTTGTCGGCGTGCTGATGCCAAGAATAAATGTCTCTCCATTATAGGAAAAACCGAAAACGTGGTTGTTATTGTTGTACAGCACAGTCAGCTCCCCATTCAGATCAGACTGGTATAATCCGGTTGCTCCGAAATCGGTACCAACAAAAAATAAATGGTTTTCGTCATGACTCCATACAGGGCCTATTTCGGATAGTCCCATTCTAGTATCACCAATCATGGCATCCCCTAATTGGAAGTCCCAGTCACTGCTCAAGCGTCGTCTGTCCCCTGTTGCAGCGTCAAAAACAAATAAATCATTTAACGTGGCTCCCTGGTAGGCAAATTCATGGCCGAAACAGGCAATTTTTGCTCCGCTTGGTGAAAAGCGAGCATTTCCGTATTGACCGTTTCCATCGGTTAAAGTTATTGTTTCTTTTGTGGGAAGATTTAAAAGGTAGAGATCGTTTTTTAATTCGTAATCTTCATTGGTGCTTAGGTTAGCACTGAACAGCAGTTGTTTCCCATCCGGTGATATGTCCTCAAAATGGTGATCTGTATCGGCAGACGTCAACTGTTCAAACGTTTCAGCAGCAACATTAAACCGGATGATTTGTGTACGTTTATCATCATGGAATCCTTTAGCGTCTGATTTATACTTCAAACGATTAACGATAAACGGCTGTTTGTTTTTTTCTTCTTTCTCTTTTTGGCGTTCGTTTTCAGATAGTTCGTGCTGATTTGTTACGTCATCATCTTTTTCCAACGGTGCGCTGAAAATGATATATTTACCTTCTTTGGACCATTCCGGGTTTACGGCACCATGTTTAAATGTTGTCAGCTGTTTCGCTTCACCGCCATCAGTATGTAATAGCCAAAGTTGCGGAACACCGCTTCTGGTCGATTGGAAAACGACTAGTTTGCCATCCGGCGAGAACCGCGGGTGATTGTTTTTAGCATTTTCAAACGTCCATTGTCTTGGTTCTTGTTCATTTAAGGAGTGAACAAACAATTGTGATGCATAATCATTGTCATCATTCGCGGTAGTCGATACAAACGTATAAGCACCTCCATCTGGTGTAAAATGCGGGTCGCTGTAAACACTGATTTGTTTCAGGTCTTCCGCGGTCAATGCACGTTTTGCTTCATCGCTCATTGTGTAACCTCCTTATAAGGTTGTCTTAATCTTCTTTCTATATTAAACTATTTCGGATCACGAATCAATAAGTCTTCATGATCACAACAAAATGACATACTAAACGTGATGATGCAGGATAAAGAAAAAACATACTAAGATTAGTGGGTAATGTCATCGACGAGTGAGATTACCCACTATTTTCTTTTTAAGCTATAGTGAGAAGTGAAAGAAAGCCCGACCGAAGTCTCGAGGATTGCGAATCTGAATAAAAAACCAGGCTTAATTCACTTTCATTTTTGAATCAGGTTTAAGTATGCTGGGGCCATAGAGCTCGTGTATAGGAAATTGGAATCGAAATGAATAAGTGAAGATCTTTCATACAAACAAAGAGGATAGGTAATGAAATGGGAACAGTAATGGCTTTAGATGTCTCCATGGGTAAGAGCTATAAGGTTGTTTACGATGGCCAAAATTGTCTATCTGAAGGTTGAAGGGGAAATTATTCATAATCAATCTGGTTTTCAAGAACTAATGAATGAAATTCAAACGCTTCCTGATGATTTGATGT
Source organism: Lentibacillus halodurans (assembly GCF_900112045.1). GTDB lineage: Bacteria > Bacillota > Bacilli > Bacillales > Amphibacillaceae > Lentibacillus > Lentibacillus halodurans. The sequence continues at coordinate 1,086 of NZ_FOJW01000010.1, read as the reverse complement.
TTGTTTTTGAATCTACGGGTATTTCCAAATTTTTAGAAACGTTTTGTCAAAAAACAGCACTAACCGTAGGAAGGTGAGGCTGAGACAAAAGGATATAAGCCAAAGATACATCCGAACGATGATCCCACTATGATTGGAACGGTTTGGATTTACCTTTTGAGTATTGTTGAAAATTTGTTGCGAATGATCGATAAACGGAGAAGTAACTTGGTCTTAGTTTTGCTTGCTTCCATTCTTTTGTTGGTGAATGCATGATTGTCGCTACGGAAAAATACGCCCTTTCCGGGGCACAGCCACAGCTAATGTTGCCAAGAAACACACTTGGCAAAGTGGATCTTCTGCTCGCGCTGTTCTCCAGGCGTGCCGCATTTTTCCCAGCTTAGAATCGCGTGTTCTCATCAGGTAACAGCAAGTTCAATGAATATCGTTCTATAAGTTCTTTTCTTTCAACCATCAGCACCCTAACATGAGCGGAGGCAGCATTCGGAGACTCCTATGGGAACAGCACGAGCCGAAGACCCGGCAGGAAGAGGTCTTTGCTTTCCGAGGAGGCTGAGGCCGTGCCCATGGTAAACACTATGCTGCCGGAGCAAATGATCGCACGCAACTAACATCAGAATGGAAGGAAAGCTACACCAAGACTGAATAGGATGTGACTGTTGAAAAAGTAAAATGCTGCACTTCCTGCCTTGTAATCATTCGTCTTTAGCGTGGAAAGTTTTCATTGTGTCCCAGCCTTGTATATTAAGTACTAGAGGTTCGCTACCTCTGGTGCTTTTTTAGTTTATACTAAAAGCAACGCTGTGGATTAGTAACCCAGCCTACAGTACTTTTTAGTAACTGGTTTTTAGAGAATCTAACCACAGCTCTTTGTTTATCTGTTAATCAGTTAGATAACGCAAGACGTTTGATTTCGTACAAGGATACAGGACAAGGAGTGCGTGGCTTGAAGCACAGCGTAATAAAGTCGAAGGAAGGAATTCTAATGATTTATGTGGGGATTGATGTAGCTAAACATAAACATCAAGTAGCAATTATTGATAACAAAGGGGAAATCTATGAAGACGACTTAATAATATTAAACAA
>NZ_FOJW01000023.1 GCF_900112045.1 Lentibacillus halodurans | reverse complement strand
CCACATCCAGGCCTATGACAGGATCCATATGTCAATCACTTCCCCTTTTAAAATATTTACCGGCAACCTCTATCTCTCCTACAGTGTCATATCTTCGCTTGTTATACGAGATCATCTTAGATGTCCCAACCAGCCTCACCCATATTGCTGTAAGTAGAGGGGGAACATTTTTGTGGACGGGATCAATTGAAGTCCCACTGGCCCGTTCGTTCTCCTCCGGCTACCTCTATTAAACCATTAAAAATGGCCAACCAGAAAATAAAATTCTGATTGACCTCATAATACGACACAAGCTACTAAATATTAAAAAGGATGTTTCCGCAAAAGTCAGCAACTTCTACGAAAACGTCCTTTATAGTTAATTATTGTGAGGTTATCACTTTTACACAAGAGCAAGACCCTGTCATTTCAGGGCTGGGAGCATACTTACATCATGCCGCCCATGAGCCTACTATTATTCGTAAGTAATATTACTTTTTATAATTCCCTTAATGAAGGGGAAAACACCAATTTTTGAAGTTAAAGTTATTTATTAAATTCTCTCATTTTTCATGTTTTATAGGTTCAGAATCAGGTTCAAACTTGCATTTATTTTAACGTAAATTATTTTTATTTACTGTTAAATACCTTGGTGTTTCTAGTTGGATTTTAGTTTATTTTACCATAAAGATAACTTTCGAGCACTTTTGGATTTACATATGCCGACCCTAAAATTTCTTCCTAATTAACCCTAAGGTATTATTTCATCATGAACGCTTATGTGCTCCAACAATAACTTATGGATGTCTTGTAATTCGTCCATTTCTTCTTCACTTATAATTTTACAATGCGCAATTTTGTTTCGAGTCGGAATGGTCATCAGCAATTGTGAGTACACATCCTTAGGAATACCATCGAAACAGGAATATGCTCGCAACATAGATATAAGCTCATGGTAATTAAAGTTATCGAAATGCTTTGCAGATGGTTATTTCATCGCTAATGATGCAACGGTGAACCATCCATTACCGTAAGTTCCTTCCATGATGACCTCAATATATTGCCTTAACCCAGTTTCAACCCATAAAGAATTCCATAGGCTTCTTTCATAAATTCGGTATTCACGATTTAGATCTCCTTTAACACATGGAATAGGTTTTACGTCTATCTTTATAATAATAATTTCAATGTTTCAAGCAGTAATTCCTTCTTTTATTCATTAAATTTAATTATTCCATCTTGAAATATAACCATCAAATAACCCCACCATATGGATTGGGGTTATTTGATGCTTATTTACCTCACTCTAAATAACTATTAATTAGGCTTTCGCATATCTATACGGGTCAAGGTGTTCGATGGAGTGTTTTGTCTCTCCTTCTGTAATTAGTTCAGCTGCAATCTTTCCGATAACAGGCGACATTTTAAAACCATGACCAGAGAAGCCACTTATAAGAAACGTATTGTCCATTCCCGGCAGGCTACCTACAATAGAATGTTCATCTTCTGTATAAGCATCCATGTACACGCTGGCTCGGACAGGATTTGGAAGCAGGCCTGGCAAAAGCCTTTCGACTGCTTCACCGACTTCTTGAAGTTCCTCATTTCTGACATCACGGTTTAAATTATCTGGTTCCGACACAGTGGACGGATTTTTTGTGTTAGACGCTTTTACCATTGTTCCATCAAGTGTGGGAACACCTGTCAAACGGTAGCCCTTTCGCATTCGGGCAAAAACAGGAAATTTATCCGGCTTAAATTCTTCAATATTCCTGGGCGCAAACCAAGTTAAGACCAAACGTCTGGCAATCAATTGATTCCTTAATCGCGGTAATAACTTCCAAGTCCATGCGCCCGTCGTGATTAATACTTTTCTAACCTGAAACTCTTTATCGTTGGCAACAATTGAAACACCATTTTTGCCCGGATAAATACCCTGCACAGTTGTATAACGCTTAATATCTGCACCTAAGGATTCTGCCCGTTCAACAGCAGATACAACTGCCAGTTCAGGCCGCAAGAAACCCGCATTTTTGTCTAAAACCATAATCTCCTCTGAAAAAAGCCGGTGTTGCGGAAAACGCTCTGTCGCTTCGTTGCCTTGGAGTATTTCATGTTCCAAATCGAATTCATAAATACTCCTTAATAAGCTTTGTATGACGTCGGTATCCGGATTTCCAATTGTTAAACCACCATTTAAGGTTAAAAGCTCACGACTCGATTCGATCTCCAGTTCCCGCCATAATTTTTTTGCCTCAAATAAAAGTGGTACGTACTCCTTTCCTTCCATATAAGCTGTCCTGAATAATCGAGACTCTCCCCCTGCAGCTGTTCTGTCATTACCTATGCCAAACTGCTCAAAACCGATAACAGAGATACCGGTTTTCGATAACTGCCATGCAGCCATGCTGCCCATCGTTCCTATGCCCACTATTGCTACATCAGCATCCATAACTAACACCACTTTCCTTATTTTAATATTATATTATTTTGTATATTCAGAATATTAAGCTCCTACTTCTCCCTTCCCGGAGCTGCCAGCTCCACCTTGTTTATTAAATACAAATGTAAATAGTACAAACCCGACAAGTGATCCTAATATACCAAAAGCAGCATATGGAACCGTTGTACCGATTATTTGAGCTATTGCTGCACTTGTTATCCCGAGAATGATACTAGCCATTGCACCTCTGCTACTGTGCTTCTTGTATTTTCTTAAAAAGAAACCAACAAAAATTGGCACCAATAACCCCGATGCAGAATAGGCATATGTTGCCACTAGCCAATCTAAAGCTTTTGGATACACCAGCGCTAATACAACGGCTAATGTAACCACAACAACTGACATCATTCTTGATACACTTAATAGTTTGCTGTCTGAAACACTGGGGTTGATGTAAGATTGATAAATATCTTTAGTAATATTGACAACCACTGATTGAATTGCGCTGCTGACCGTTGACATGATTGTTGCAATGATGAAAGCCGAGTAAATCCCTAAAAACCATATTGGTATTTGTGTTAAGAACCAGCCTGATGCCAACTCTTCATTTTCCAGCCCTGGGTTCATAGACAATATGGAGATTCCCATAAATGATGCCCAAACTCCGCTAATAATGCCAACAATAGCTGCAATGATAAAACCCTTCTTAGCAATACTGGCACTTTTTGCCGCGTAAATGCGCTGGTACGACATCTGGTTGGTTAATGCGCCCGGGAAAATAGATAATATCCATAGTAAGATTGTAAGTCCACCCACTGCTCCCAATCCTTCAGGAAAACTTGTCATGGACTCTGGTATGGTTGTGGTGATTTCGCCCCAGCCACCTGCCAAATTCCAAGCATATATACCACTTACAATAGACATAATCAGCATCATACAGCCAAACACAAAGTCGGTCCAAGCGACAGATGTCAAGCCTCCAGGCAATACAAAAAATAAGCTAACAATTGCAAATACAATTAACAGAACGGCAAATGGAATACCTGATATCTCAGAAAAGAGATTCCCAAAAGCCACCAATTGCGTACATAACCAACCGAAAGGTACAACAATTGCCATAATAGTTACTGTACTGATCAATATTTTATGTTCACCATATAACTTCCTAAAGATGTCCGGCACAGTTGAAAACTTCTGTTTTTTTAGCCAGTCAGCCAATAAAACCAGTATTACGATACCAATTGAATATATTAAATTATACGTTATTGCGGACCAACCCGCACTGTAACCAATTCCGATATGAGCGACTAGAACCCCGCCCCCCATACCAGTAGCAAACTGACTTCCTGCCACAACATAAAACGGCAACGAACGTCCACCGACTATCCAGTTCTCACTGTCATTCCGCCTTCTGCCAACCCATATGGCAAACACAGAAGCAGCTGACAATAAAATAATTGAACACAAGACAATAGTTAACGTAGGACCCATTCTATCCCTCCAAATATTTTAATAGAACCTTTCAGCCCCTTTTATGTATGAATTCTATGCTGATGGCTGGAATTCAGAACGGACAACCATCTAATTTGAGTTATGCCGATTCCATTAATCACACCCTTTACGATTATAAAAGCTATATCACTATCCTATTGACTGTAACGAATCAAAGCGATTCAAACTGTATCTCTCCAAGTCAATAGAAGTTTCCCCACCTGACAATAATTCCGTCATCAATGTCCCAACTAAAGGTGATAACGTTATACCACTATGCATGGCGGCAATATACCCTTTTTCAATACCAGGTATCCCCCCTAGTATTGGAAACCCGTCTTCCGGCATCACCCGAATGCCTGAGAAACATCTCACCACGTTCACCTTTTCTAAAGCCGGGACAAAGTCAATTGCCATCCTGGCTGTATCCTGAACAATATCCAACGTTGACCGCAGATCATACCCGACTTCTTCCTTCGAATAGCCAATTAATACCTCACCATTATCTGCCTGCCGCACCCCGCCAATAGTATGTGAAAGAAAAGGTCTCAGCGGTTCTGTCACAACTATTTGTCCGCGTACTTGTTTAATCGGGACATCTATACCTAAAAGTTTGCCTAGGCTTTTAGACCATGGTCCACCAGCCAACACCAATTGATTTGAAAAATAATCACCATCTTGAGTCGTAACCTTAAATAATCCGTTCTCTTTTGTAATATCCATCACCGGGTTGTAGAATGAGAATTTTGCCCCGTTTTTTCGGGCTGCTCTGATATATAATTCAATTAAGCGGAATGGATTCACATTTCCATCTATCTTACTGTAGGTTGCCCCAGCAATGCTCCGTGAAAGCGAAGGCTCTTTTTCAAGCACTTCATCGCGACTCAAGACCTCTACTTTGATACCGACTTCTGCTTGTTTTTCTGCAAGTCTCAACGCTTTTTCCCTGTCTGCTTCGGAAAAGAATGGTGCGATGCCACCCGTACGCTTATATTCAACATCACCTATTTTTCTTTCTAAAAACGAATAAAGTTCTGCACTGTACATGTTCAACTCACCATACCATGCAGGCGTTTTATTATGTACCCATACCCAGGCTTGTGTAGATCCGGAGGTACCCGATAACGGGAAATCCTTATCAATTGACAATATCTCCTTGTTTCTTTCTTCTGAAAGATGATAAGTAATACTACTTCCCACTACACCACTCCCAACCACTATCACATCATAGCTTTTCTTCATGAACAGTCTCTCCTTCCTCCGTTGATTCTCCAAAGACTGATGTAACAGAGGATGCTTGGCTACCAGCCAAAGCACCCATTCGGGTAACTCCAAGAGGCACACGCATTCTAGGCGGTCTAATTTCATGTAATGGCTGTCCTGTCTTATCACTAATAATTTGACGAACCAGATTCATACAACATTTGGCCTGACAGGGACCCATGCCACAACGGGTAAGCCGCTTAATATCGTTGAACGTTCGAGCCCCCAAATTGATTGCGGACTCGATCTCATCTATATTGATTTCTTCACACCTGCACACAATTGTTGATTTATCCATTGGTCAACCCTCCAAAGACAGAATCTAAATATACTGGCAGTTGGATACCTGTTTCATGATGAAAATTCCTAATAACATCAAGCCGTGCATCCAAGGCCGAAGGATTTTCCGCTGATTCGATACGATAAAGTTCGCCCCATAAGTATTTCTTTTCCTCTTCAATCTTTAGTGAATTTGCAGCATTTGATTTTTCCAGTATACTTGCGGCTGCAATCTCACCTGTTAGTAAAATACCACCTATATTTGTGATACCAGCTGCATTGCCCGCAATATAAACGGAAGGACTCGTTGTCTCAAATCTACTGTCATATTTGGGTAGCCATCCTCCAAGTTTTTCTTGATAGGTTAAATCACAGCTCATGATTTCGAAAGGTTCAAAAATGGGTGTCATACCCTTCGCAATACATATAAGATCAACATCATAAACACTTTCAATTCCGTCAGTATTCACATATACTTTTTCGACTTCTCCTTTTCCTATTGCTCTTTCGATGGCACTGTCCAGTAAAACCGGGATATCTACCTCGCATAACAGCTCATCGTTTTGGGAAAGCAATTCATTTCTGCTTTCAACAATCCCTTTAACCGCAACGCCACAATCATTTAATTGTCTGGCAACTTCCAGTGCAAAATTATTGGATCCTAAAATAAGTGCTCTTTTTCCCGGTAGTACACGCTCACGGTTGATTAGTATTTGAGCAGCTCCGGCTGTCATCACGCCAGGTAAGGTCCATCCCGGAAATATATCAGGTTCTTCCATTGCCCCAGTTGTCATAATAACGTTAGCCGCTTGAACTTGGAACGTACTTTTACCATCCGTTACGCCAATGCTCCCATTGTTATAGGCACCAATCATCTTATGGTTTTCCAGAATTTTTACGTCCAATTTTCTTAATCGATCTATTAAATAGTTAGCAAGCTGATAGCCCCTCTGGTTTTCAAAGTGCTGAGGTAAATTATTATAAAATTGCGTTTGTTGGTTTAATTGCCCGCCAAGTGTAAACCACCTATCAATCACCGTTGTTTTCAATCCATTCGAGGCTGCTTTATAAGCGGCATTCAAGCCAGCTGGGCCACCGCCGACAATTAATAAATCAGTATTCATTTTCTCCCCTCCTGACATCAGGGTCTGATAGATTCGAATAAACTTCCATGCCTTCTTCTACGAGCGTCGAACAGCTGAGAACGTGCTCAAGCCCGTCAACCGTCACAAAGCAACTGTAGCATCTGCCAACGCCGCAGAATAACCCCCTGGATTGCTGCAGCTTCCTGCTTACTCCCATTTTCTTAATACCGTTGGCCATTATAGCCGCTGCAATAGTCTGACCTTCTTTTGCGTTTAAAAGTTTATTATTAAAATAGAATTGTATTGTTTTTCTATCATCTTTTCCTAAGACTGGATGATTGGTTAAATGCATCACAATCGCTCCCTTTAAAAAATATAATGTTATATTGTTTTATCGGATGATGATGACCTACATCTTGGAAACGAATTGATTTTCCAAAGTATTGATCTTTGGTACTTCACAGCAAACGATGTTACCAACTCAATAATTCCGTTCCCGACGGACTACCTGTTATATGACATCTTCCTGAATAATTTCATAAGGAGTGATGATACAGGATTATTTTATGAATTGATCGTAACCATAAACCTGGTAGGAGATTGCTTTTCCCGCCATTAACATTTACTTCGACAACAATGGAAGACGGTTATTATTTGTTCAAATAACAGGCCCCATTGATGTAAACTCTTTCCCTTAGAGTTGTACTTCAAGATAATATTTTGCTTGATTTTCCTTTAATATAAATTTTGAATACTCAATGATGTCTTGTTGTTTAGAGGTTGTAAAACGTTCGAGGACAATTAACTGTTCACCTTTTACAACGTTTAACAATTTCTCCTCATACTCATGTGCCACACTAGTGGAAAAATATATTTTCGCTTTATTTAACTCAACACCATATTTTTTGGTATATATATTATAAAGTAGGTTATCCTCTAAATCGTCAACTGATAAGTTAGGAAATGGATCGCTTGGAACAAATGAATATTCAATAATCGCAGGACTGCCATTCTCAATTTTTAAACGGATGATTTTATAAACCCGATCTGACTGATTTATATGAAGCTTCTTTGCTATCTTTGAACCAGCGCTATCTTTTTTGAAACTGAGCAACTTGTGAGGGTGTTTTGTTGATTTTGCTAGTTTATCATTGTGAAGTGAGACCATTTTCGAAATATCCTGTTCTTCTTTTTTGATTACAAACGTTCCTTTGCCACTTTGCCTATGTAAATAACCTTCATAGACAAGCTCATGAATCGCTCTTTTTATAGTAATGTTACTCACACTAAATTGTTCAGCTAGTTCCCTTTCTGCCGCTAATCGATAACCTGCTTCCCACTCGCCAGAATCAATTTTCTCTTTCAAATAATCCTTAATCTGTTGATATAAAGGAATAGATAATGTTTTATCAACTTCCATCTTCTTCTCCTCTTTCTTTAATTAATTATAATATTATAAGTTTTAATTATCTGTAATTTTTAAATATTATAATACCCAAATTTTAAAAAGTCAAATTTTTTTATATAGTAAAATTAATTAAATTTATATAAAACTTAAAAAGCACAGCATTTGTGTCACTGTGCTTTTTAAAAAATGTTTATACCCAACGTGTCGTAATAACTTTCTTGCGTGTATAGAACTCAACGCTATCTTTACCATTGGCATGCAAATCACCGTAGAAGGAATCCTTCCAGCCTGAGAATGGGAAAAACGCCATCGGAGCCGGAACACCAATGTTAACACCCAGCATGCCTGCATCGATCGTTTCCCTGAATTGACGCACACTGCCGCCGTCTCTTGTGAAAATGCATGCACCATTCGCAAATGGTGATTCATTTGTCACGTCAACCGCTTCATCAAGGTTTTTTACCCGTACAATCGATAACACGGGGGCAAAAATTTCATCCTGCCAAATCTTCATGTTTGTCGTAACGTTATCAAAAATGGTTGGCCCGACGAAATAGCCTTTTTCCTGCGCACGGCCTTCATCACGTCCGTCACGAACGAGCTTGGCACCTTCTTCTTCACCTGTTTTAATATAATTTAAGGTACGGTCTTTATGCTGTTCACGGATAACCGGTCCCAAGAAGACATCATCATCAAGGCCATTCCCTATTTTTACATCATTTGCTTTTTGGACGAGCTGCTCAATAAATTCATCGGCTACCGATTCTTCGACAGCAACAACAGACGCTGCCATGCACCGCTCACCCGCAGACCCAAATGCAGCATTGAGAACTTGAGTGGATGCATTATCGATATTGGCATCGTTCAGGACAATCGAATGGTTTTTCGCTCCGGCCAATGCCTGCACACGTTTCAAGTTGTCTGTTGCGCGTTTATACACATACTCTGCAACCGGCTGGGATCCTACAAATGAAATAGCTTTTACCTTTTTATGATCGAGTAAACCGTTGACGACATCGTGTGCCCCATGAACGATATTGAACACACCATCAGGAAGACCCGCTTCTGTCAGCAGCTCCGCCAGACGATTTGCCAAAAGCGGTGTCCGCTCAGACGGCTTCATGACAAATGTATTGCCGGTTGCGATTGCCATCGGGAACATCCAGCACGGCACCATCATCGGAAAGTTAAATGGTGTGATACCACCTATAACACCAATCGGGTAACGATACATGCCCGACTCGAGACCAGAAGCAATCGATGCAAGCTGATCACCCATCATTAAGTTGGGTGCGCCTGCTGCAAATTCAACGTTCTCAATTCCGCGCTGCACTTCTCCTTTTGCTTCTTTTAAATTTTTTCCGTTTTCGATCGTAATAAGCTCAGCGAGTTCATCCCAATGGTCAACAAGCAGCTGCTGGTACTTGAATAAGATACGCACGCGTTTTGGAACCGCGGTCTCTTTCCACTTCTGGAACGCTTCCTGGGCAACGTCAACCGCATGATCGACATCCTCTTGAGTCGAGATTGGGACTTCCGCTATCGTTTCACCGGTTGCCGGGTTAATGACAGCTTCAGTCTTGTCACTGTCAGCCTCAATCCATTTGCCACCAATATAATTTCCAAGTGTTTTAACTTCTGTATTTGACATATAAAATACCTCCTATAAATTTAACTTATCAATTATAATTTTATTTTTTAGTTTAAAAGATTGTATAAAGCAAAATAGCTAGGAACATAACAATTGTCGGAACAACGACACTGACAAAAAAGATTGGTTTATAAGACCGCTTATGGGACTCACCACAAATAACCCGAACAGTGGTTACAACATACCCATTGTGCGGAAGCGAATCAATACCACCTGATGCCAGAGCTGATATACGGTGCATTGACCCAGGATCAACGCCCTGACTCAAATAAATGGGTGCCAGAATTGGCAGCGCAATCCCCAATCCCCCAGAAGCAGATCCTGTAATACCACAAACAAGTGTGACACCAATTGCTAAGCCCAATAACGGAGGTCCAGGCATGCTAACCAATGCATCTACCATACTATCAAATGCTGAAATTTGTGCAGCTACACTGCCAAAACCAACAACTGCACAGGTATTCGCTAATGCTACCAAGGCATTTTGTGTCCCGGTGGCCAACGGCTCCCAGAATTGTTTTAAGAAGCCGTTCATGGTTGTACACGCCAAGAAGATACCTGTGGTCAAGGCAACCAATAGTGCTGCTGTCGGGTTCATAAATTGTGCTAAAACATTCAGTAGGACAATAACCATTATCAGCGGAATAAACGAAACAATAACATTTGGCAAATTCTTTCTAACGGACATTTCTTCATCTGCAGGATCTTCAATCGCAGCGGCCATTTCATCGTTTGAGGACGGTTTATACGGTAATGAGAATTCTTCACCGTTGTTAACAGCCTGTCTGACCATTTTTCCAAGCCAGATACCCCCGGCCACCATTATAATCAATGCAGAAAGCACACCAACAAACCCACCCGCAGTAGGTGTTGTGCCAAAGTGTTCGGTTGGGATGATATTCTGAATTTCAGGTGATCCTGGTGCTGTCATTGTAAAGGAAATTGACCCAAACACTAAAGCTGCAGGAATAAATCGATGTGGTAAGTTGGCAGCCCTAAACAATGATAAGGCAATCGGATAAACAGCAAAACCAACCACAAATAAACTAACACCACCATATGTCATAATAGCCGCGGCAGCTACGACAGCAAAAACGGCGCGTTTAGTACCTAATGTATTTTTAATCCATTGCGCGATACTTTCAGCCGATTTCGTATCTTGCATAATTTTCCCAAATATAGCACCTAACAGAAATACTAGAAACCATGAAGCAAAATAATCAGTGAAGCCTGTCATATAATTGTCCATTAAGGCCGTCTGGAGGTTAAGTCCTCCTGTAATCGCTACCAAAACAGAACAAATAATGGCTGCTATGATAATATTTATCCCTTTCATGGTGAGATAAATCAGTAATGCTAGTGAAACGATTAGTCCTATTTTAACCAATGGTCTCCAAAAATCTCCCTCCCCCTTGCTAAACTTAAACTACTTCAGTTCAACACCTGAAGCAAAATTATAATCAAAGCAATAATGATACAAACTTTCTATTTCTTTATGAGATGGAACTTTAGGGTTATTCCCGGGGCTTCCACTTTCCAAGGCATCTACTGCCATCTTAGTTACGGCGGTTTCAAACTCTTGGCTATCGATACCCCAATCCTTTAAGTTAGGTATCTCCAATTTAAGACACAAGTCTTTAACTGAAGCTACGGCAACATCTGCAGCTGTTTCATCAGATTCATTCTCCATTTCCGGATTGAAAATCCTGCCCAAGTCCGCCAGACGCTGCACAGCTGAATCTTTACTGTATTCCAAAACCGCCGGCAGCAGCATCGCATTTGAAAAACCATGTGGTACATGAAACAAAGCTCCTATGGGTCTTGACATGCCATGAACCAGACATACCGATGCATTTGAAAATGCTAAACCTGCTTGCAGTGAACCCAGTATCATCCTTTCACGTGCATCAATATTATCTTTGTCCTGATATGCTTTCGTAATATTATTAATAATTAACTTCATTGCTGAAAGCGCCATCATATCTGTCATCGGGTGAGACTGTCTGGAAATATACGCCTCAATTGCATGACTTAACGCATCGACTCCAGTAGCTGCTGTGACATGTTCAGGAGCTGACATTGTTAACAGTGGATCAACGATGGCCATTTCAGGTAAAAATACCGGCTGCTTTATCATCATTTTTACATCATTCGTTGTATTCGTGATCACTGTAGCATCGGTTGCTTCAGACCCAGTCCCAGCAGTCGTAGGGATAGCAACATGTGGCAACGCTTTCACTTCAGCTATTTTATTTCCGCCCATGTAGTCACCAATATAACCTCCGTTTGTAGCAAGTACCGCTACAGACTTAGCAGTATCGATGCAACTGCCACCACCAAGTGAAATAATTACATCACATTTTTCTTGTTTTAAGACGTCCAATGCTTCTGCAACATAGACATCAGTCGGTTCAGAATCAATTCCTAAATAAACAGCACTTTCTATCCCTTCTTTTGACAAATAATTTCTGCACTCACCGACATTTTCTAGTTTATCCATTATTTTGTCACTAACAATAAGTGCCTTTTTACCTTGTTTCGCAACTTCAATGCCAACGGAATTAAAAGCCCCCCTGCCATAATTAATATTGTGTGGTGAATTAAAAACAGCAAAATCTTGCATTATATTCCTCCTTTCTGCCTTTGCATTTTTCAAAGCAAAAATCATGCCAATAATTAGACGCCATAAAAACAGGTTCTCAAAAAATAAACTGTAGATATATCGCTACAACCATTTTCGATGTGTAGCAGATTATCTACAGTTTAAAAATTATATTTTTTAATTTTTTTATATAACGTTGTCCGATGTATCCCCAGTTTACGAGCAGCAATTGTTTTATTGCCATTCGACTCATCAAGAATGATTCAGCTCTTTTTCATTGTCACTGTAACCCGTATAATTTAAAAAAATTATTATTTGCATTATCTAAATTTCTCATATATTCCGGTAAATGATTCAAGGTTATTGTATCGCTATCTACCAGTACAACAAGTCGTTCGATTACATTTACTAATTCTCTAACATTCCCTTTCCAAGGGTAATGAATAAATGCTGACATGGCCTCGGAGGTCAACTCTTTCACAGAAACTTGGTGTTTTTGGCAGGTTGTTTCCATAACATTTGAGATTAATGAAGGAATATCAGGGGTTCGTTTACGTATAGGGGGAATATCAATATCCACAATATTCAGTCTATAAAAAAGATCCTCCCTAAATTTTCCTTCTTCAACCATCTTCCACAAATTCCGGTTTGTTACTGCAATAATTCGCGTGTTAACTTTATATTTTTGTGTACCACCGACGCGCTCAAATTCCTTATCCTCAAGTAAACGCAGTAATTTTGTTTGCATGGTTAATGGCATTTCACCAATCTCGTCCAAAAAGAGGGTCCCATTTTGGGCTAATTCAAATTTTCCTTGTTTTCCACCTTTTTTTGCCCCAGTGAACGCCCCTTCTTCATAACCAAATAGTTCCGATTCAATTAGGTTTTCCGGAATGGCGCCACAATTAACATGAACAAAAGCCCCCGATGAAAATGGACTTAACTCATGAATCCCACTTGCATATATTTCTTTTCCCGTTCCGCTTTCCCCCGTAATCAAGACTGTCACATCTGTTTTTGCGACCTTTCGTGCAGTGCGTTTTAGATTTACGGTGCTCTCACTGACACCTATAATCTGATCCAGTGTAGTTAGCTTTGTTTTTCCATGATTGTCTCGCGTATTTAGCGATTGTTTATTGGTTTTGAATGCGATCATAGATTTGATACAATTCTGAAACACCTTCAAAAATTAACATACCAATCGCACCAACCACCACATCATTCTTCCAGATTGGGATGCGGTGAACAATCATCGGCTGGCCTTACAAGATCTGGCTGGAGGACCCTCACGCAGGCCAAGGTTGCCGTTAACTGAAGAAGAAGATAGAACATTACAAGAGATTTTAAACAAGCTAGAGATTGTTAAATATTAATGAGGAGGCTATGTTTCTATGTCTACTAAGGAAATTGTTTTGAAACCAAAAGTAGAAAAATTTTAGAAGGTGTTAAAGGACTTTACATCAATGGAGAATATGTTCAATCAAAAGACGGAAAAACATTTGAGGTTTTAACCCCCGCCACAGAAGAGGTTCTTGCAGAAGCAAACGAAGCACAGGAATCAGACATTGATGTTGCTGTGGAAGCAGCCAAAGAAGCTTTTGAGAAAGGCGAATGGACCAAAATGGAGGCAGCGGAGCGATCGCATTTGATATATAAATTTGCCGATCTGCTGGAGGAGAACCGTGAAGAGCTTGCACAGCTTGAAGCTTTGGATAATGGGAAGCCTTATGAAGTGGCACTTGAGGATGATGTAGACGGAACAATTCAGCATTTCCGGTATTATGCCGGATGGGCGACAAAAATAACAGGTAAAACCGTTAATGTATCCCGATTATTTTAACTATATTGTTCATGAGCCGGTTGGTGTGGTCGGACAGGTCATCCCATGAAATTTCCCTTTAGCCATGGCCGGTTGGAAGTTAGGATCGGCACTTGCTGTCGGTTGTACGGTCGTAATCAAGCCAGGGACAGAAACACCATTATCACTGCTCTATGCAGCACAATTGTTCAAGGAAGCCGGATTTCCAGATGGTGTGTCAATGCTTTACCGGGCGCAGGTCGTGTCGCAGGTGAAGCAATCATTACGCATAAAGATATTGCGAAGGTAGCATTTACAGGTTCTACAGCCGTTGGACAAAATGTGATGCAAAAAGCATCTAATGATATAAAAAGTGTTACATTGGAGCTTGGTGGTAAATCCCCTAGCATTATCTTTGAGGATGCAAATCTTGAAGAAGCGATTGAGGGTTCATTTGATGGCACGATGTATAATCATGGTCAAAACTGCAGTGCCTGTACGCGTCTCTACGTTCACCGCAGCCATTATGATGAAGTTGTCGAGAAAATAGCTGAGCGGGCTAAAGCAGTAAAACTCGGTCTAGGGATGGATGCTGAAACAGAAATGGGGCCGCTAATATCAGCAAAACAACAACAAACGGTTCTTGAATACATTGAAAAAGGAAAAGCTGAAGGCGCCCGCTTGGTTGCAGGGGGCAACAAAGCATTTGATAAAGGATTCTTCGTCGAACCAACTGTTTTTGCCGATGTTGAAGATGATATGACCATTGCCAGAAAAGAAATCTTCGGACCAGTTATCTCGATATTCCCTTTTGATAACGAAGAGGAAGTCATTAGACGAGCAAATGATAGTGAATATGGTCTGGCAGCCAGTGTCTGGACAGAAAATATTCGCAAAGGTCATCGTGTATCTGGAAAATTACAAGCTGGTACTGTGTGGATTAATGACTTCGGACTGGAACTTGAAACCATGCCATTCGGTGGTTATAAAAAATCTGGTGTCGGCCGGAAAATGGGCGGTGAATATGGTTTATCAAACTACACTGAAGTAAAAAGTGTTTTAGTTAAAATAAAATGATCTTAGGGACAACGAACGTTTCATCAATTATTAGAAGAAAAGTCACTTTTATTAAAAAACTTACAATCCCTCTAAAATGATAGTCACTACGTAAATGGCAAATAAT
This sequence comes from Lentibacillus halodurans, assembly GCF_900112045.1. GTDB lineage: Bacteria > Bacillota > Bacilli > Bacillales > Amphibacillaceae > Lentibacillus > Lentibacillus halodurans. Next base: position 8,280 of record NZ_FOJW01000023.1, on the reverse strand, counting down.
GAGTTAAAAATGGCTCCAATTATCAATTTTATTGATTGGAGCCATTTTGAGTTTGATTTGATTCATCGTCACTATCTATGTTGATTTGTAGTCAAGGTGGTGTACAGTTGTAGGAAATAGATTGCATAGGCACATAAAAATGAGTTTACCATTATACGCGATACGCGGTTGAGATGCGAGACAAACCGATTACGCAATATTTCTCACTATGCCGTTCAATCGTATGAAATATCATTTTGTTGAAGCTTTATTTCAAAGTTCTAATTGCCAAACCATTGGATTCGTCCTATCATCTATAAACATAAAGACACCTAAAGTGTGCTTTTGTTTATTAGGATCAAAAAATAAGCGTGATGTTTCATCAATGATGATGGATTCCACGCTTATTTTTTTATTTACTGGGAGATGGTCCCAGCACCTCTAGAATAAAAACATGAGTAGTTTAAGTGGCCTTGTTGATCAAATGAATAACACGAAAATTTTATTTCATTATCAAATTAATAATACCTTCCTCTATTCAGCGATAGGTTAAATCATTAAGTTCCCTCGGAAATTCGGTTATTAATTTATTTCCATTTTTCGTTAAGATTAACGTATCTGAATGTCGAAATCCACCAATTCCTGGAATAAATATGCCTGGTTCAATCGTAAATACCATACCTTCTTGAAGTACTAAGTCGTTATCAAACCTTAAATATGGTTTTTCATGTGCGGATATACCAATTCCGTGGCCAACACGATGATTAGCGAAATCTACAAAACCCGCCTTTTTAAGAGTATTTCGAGATACTTCATCTACTTCAGCTGCTGTAACTCCGGGCTTTATAAAATCCATTGCATTCTGTTGAGCAATTTTTGCAGCTTCAAAACCCTTCTTTTGATCATCAGTTAATTCACCCAAGGCAATAGTACGTTCAAGTTCAGCTCGGTAACCATTTAATGAAACTTGTCGACTATGGATAATAATATCACCTTTTTGTAGTTTACGTGTATTCGAAAACACGTGTGGCATGATGGTTCTTTCTGTTCCAGACGGTGACATAGCAAATAAATCGAGTGTCGAGTCAGGGTGTCTTTTAGCGGTTTCTTCAAACAAAGCTTTTGTTCCAACTGCATCCATTTCAATTTCTGTAATTCCTTCTTGACACGCATTTAACGATGTACTAACTGCTAAGTTAGATAATCTCCCTGCTTCCTCAATTAATACAAGTTCTTCTTTATCTTTTACATAGCGCATTTCTACAATTTTTTGACCAATATCCACAACTTCAAAATTTAATTGTTGAATAAAGTTTACTTTCTCTGCAGAAATTGAAGCCATATCCACCCCGATTTTAGAGCCTTGAGAATAGTTATCAAGTAAAGACCTAAGTTGATCAAGTGGATTAGTTCCTTTATGCGCCATTTCGGGGTGCTCATAATAAACTGTAATATCATCTACTTTAGCCTCATCTTTAGCATGTACTTCTTCTAAGGCTGGAACAATCAATTTAGTTGAATCTTGATCTACTAAAAAAATAATTGGTCGTGAATACATAACAGCCTTGAAACCGCTTAAATAATATTGATGATCTGGGTTTGCAACAATAGCAGCAACTAAATCTCTTTCGTTCATATAATTTCTCATTTCAGTTAAACGATGGTTAACGTCCATTATTAATCACTCCTAAATAATTGTATAATAATTTTTTTAAAATTCATTTAACTAAATATTGGTTTAATAGCACCTGTACCGTTTGTCTATAACAAAGTGCAATCACCTTATTTATGTGTTTTAATTAAGACTGAATGGCCGTTGCCTTTCTAGACTCGTTAAAATTCTAAACACTCTCGTTTTCTTACATCTATTTTTAAGGCTGATGTTCAATTGAGTTTTCTTTCACTGGCGTCATTGCTCTTATCAATTATTCTATTGTTTGTAACTAACGACGTTATAACAAGTGCAAAAACAGATAGAGGCAGAGATACAATTACACTATTCCAATCTAAAGGCTTGCCAAGTACCTGTTCCCAAATAATGGTTGCACTGCCTCCAACTATAATTGATGCTAACGCCCCAGTGGAAGTTGCTTTTTTCCAAAAAAATGCTGCTAATATCACCGGTGTAAGAGCTGCACCATACATAGTATAAGAATACATTTGTAACTCCAAAACACTTGGGAAAAACGCACCTAAGAAATACCCAAACGTTCCGAGACCAACCACTGCTATACGATTTAGCCGCAAATACCTTTGCTGAGACAATTCCCCTTTAAAATTAGCATATATATCATAAATAATATTACCTGCACTTGATAATAGAAACGAGTTAGATGTTGTTATAATCAATGCAATGGCTGCAACTAAAATCACTGATCCAATTGGAATCGGTATCCCATCTGCCGCAACTTGCAGAATTGCCATGTCGGTATTTTCAAGAGATGGATATAAGATTACAGCTGACGCTGCAATAATAATTACAGCCATCAAAATGAGTGCATTTCCAATAAAAAAACCGAAGATTGACTTATTTGCTGCATTTACATCTTTTGCGGAAGAGAAACGGTTGTACATATTTTGATCACCCATAATTAACAACAATGTTGGTAAAAAGAAGCCAATTAATTGGATGGCCGATAGTCCTCCGGACCAGGATAATTGGTGTGCAGGCAGTTCATTTGCTAAACCTGAAAACCCATCAACGGTAGGGATAACAAAAGGGAGTGCTACTATTAAACCAAAAACAATTAAGATAGAGCTAACAAAATCGGTATATGCTACTGAGAACATACCACCAGTGGCAGCTAAAAAGATAACAAAAACCGCTATTAACAATGACCCAGTACCTGGAGATAAATCTGTTATAGTACTTAAAAGATTTCCTCCACCAATGAATTGATAGGCAGCAATCCCCACATATGCTAAAAGCATAAAGATTGAAGCTACCAAACGCGTAGTACTCCCAAATTTAATCTCTAAAATCTCAGGTAGTGTATTTTTTTCTAGCCCCCTTACTTTCCCAGCAACAAAGTATAAAAAAATAATCCCGATAGGCGCACCAGCAAAATAAATAATACCTGCAAGTGGTCCGTACTGATAGACGAAACTGGCACCACCTAGAATTGTTCCAGACCCAACCCATGTAGCTAACAAAGTTCCTGCCAGTATCACTCCTGGCAGCCGACGTCCTGCTACTAAGAAGTCCTCCCCTGTTTTAATCTCACGTTTGGCAAAATAGATACTGAGAAGCAACATACCGACAACGTACAAGACAATTATTACTATATGCATTAATAATTCACCATCCCTTCAATTTTTTTTTGCACACCCTATAAAATGTGACGACCTTTATATTTGTTTGCCCCCCTTCATGACTTATTTTATTGCTTCATAACATTTTACAAATGATTAGAAACTAATTCTCCGTTTTTATAAACACACTTTACATTTTTCACATTATTCAGATCCTTCAAAGGGTTTTGTTTAACTAAAGTAAAGTCCGCTACGTAACCCTCTTTTATTTGTCCAATTTTCCGGCCTAATATTTTGCCAGCATTAGATGTAGCCGTTTTTAGCACTTCTTTATTATTAAAGACAATTCTTTGCATAACTAAGAGTTCATCTAATATTGATGGATGTACAACACATGGCGCCCCTGCATCAGTGCCGCACCCAATTAAAATGTCACGGTTAAAGTAATTTTTAAATGCATGTTCATGAATTTCGACTATTTCTTTTGCCTTTTTTTGCGCATAACTTGGTATTCCACTAGCATAAGAATTTTGTTGATACGTAAACAAAGTGGGTACCCACGCTATATTTCTATCTTCCATCATTTGGATAAGTTCTTCATCTAAAAAATGACCATGCTCAATACTATCCACACCTGCCTTGATAGAATTTAAAATACCATCCCTTCCTATGGCATGGGAGGCGACTTTAAGGCCAAATTGATGAGCTACTTCACAAATCGTTTTTAATTCTTCATAGGTAAGCTCTGCATTTAATACAGACTCACCTTCATCTCTTCCATAAACCCCTCCTGTTGCGCTAACTTTTATTACCCGAGCCCCCTTATAAACCTGCTCTCGCGTCGCTTTTAAAGCATCAGTGGTTCCATCCAGAAACCTCGCCCAAAAAGGATCATGTCCTCCAGTCATCGTTAAAGTTTTGCCGCTTGCTATCAAATTCGGCCCATCAATAATGCCCCTTTTCACTCCCTGAGCAACCTGCAATGATATGTCATTGATAGAACCAACATCCCTAATAGTTGTAATGCCATGACGAAGGTATCTTTGACAATTAGCTACTGCTCGTATTATCTTCTGTTCATAGCATTCTTTTTCTTGAGTTTCTACAGGATTAAGCGACCCGTCCCACATTAAGTGAACATGAAGGTCAATTAACCCAGGAATCATATATAAACCTGAGGCACTACTTGTTGGTATATCTTTTGGAAGTTCATCTCTTGGTACTACCTTACGAATAACCCCATCTTTAACCAACACTGAATGTTCCGATTTTTCAATTAAATCTTCGCCATAAAGAATGTTCACATCAGTTATAACTTGATTCATTAAAACCCGCCTTTATAGATTACTTAAATTACAATACTAATTTTAATATGCAAAAAACATGCCAATTCTAATGTATTAGTTCCTGAAATTTCTTATTGATGTTTTGTAAGTTTGTTTCATTTAAGTGTTAATCAGCTATATTCTAAAAAACTTTACAGTTGCAAAATCCTCCTTTTCAATTGTCAGTACCTTCAATTCATTATGACTATGTTGAATATTTAAAAAAGTGTAAAACAAGTTATACACAACTTGAACATAAAACATGTGATTAGTAATTCATCAAATCCTTTACTTGAACAATATATTTAAATCTTGATGCAAACATTTTTGCAGGCGACAAAAAGATAAAGAAGCATATAAATTATCATATAAATTATCCTTTCCATATCGAAAAAGGAAGTCATGAGGCCGTCCTCACTTTTCAAATCTAAACCACTTTGCTAAAGATGAATCCTAAGGCTAACAAAAACCAAGTTCTTTCATGTAAAAAATGAGCGGTAGCATAACCAGCTTCTCTTTAGTAGACAATTTCTTTTATGCAATCCCCCCCAATCTTGTTTATGGCAACTAAAATTGTAGTTTTTGGCAGATAATTTATGTAGTAGTCAGGAACAAAGATATATAAAGAAAAAACCACTTGCTAAACTTTCCAAATAACTATAACCACCTCGTTGGACCAAAAACGTAAAAAGGAGGTAATTAGGAGATGTTAACAGTGGTTAAAATCTCCAATCAAAAAGGAGAAACATATGCCAACGTAGGCAGAGAGATGGGTATAGATTCAAGTATTCAAGTACGTTTAATAAACACGCTAATCAAGAGGAACTCATGATGAGAGAAAGGCAGTACGAAAATCCACCAACGTGGATCCAGTTAATTTTCTCCTTCCTTCAGCTCAATTGTTTGAATTAGTTCACCATTATACGATGAAGCGTCCCCCCCCGTAATGCACGCGTCGGTGACAGTTGGGACAGATCGCTGCAACTGCTTCTGGTTGGTCTGCTCCACCATCCGACAAGCGATAAAGATGATGCACTTCTAAAAACGGCGTGCCATCTTTCTTTACGAAAGGCGCCTCTTCCCCGCACGCTTCACAGATACCGTTCGCTCGTGTTAACGCGTATGCTTTTACGGCGGCCGCCCGATATCGCACCTGTACTTTCGTTTCTCTTGGGTCCTCTGATGTCTCTACCGCTTCCGCAATCTCTCGTAGATGCCCTAACGAATGAGTCGTTGCGTCGAACTGAGACGCTTCCGATTCTTGTTCAATATGTTCCACCCGCTCTAAATAAAAGACAATCGCTTCTCGTTCATCACCATTATGGTCCGGCACAAATCGTATTTCATGACCGACGTACGCCATTTCGTCAATAAACTCTACAATCCCGGAAGCGACGTATTGAAACAGGTAAATGGTTTTTCCGTTTTCCACGTGATCTCGAATCGCTTTGTTTCCCTTCGTAAACGTCATGCTGCCGTACTGGCCTTCTCCGGTGTAGTAATACATCGTTGAGGTTTCATCCCATCCATCTCGGTACCCGTATTGTTCGCCAGACTCTCCGGTAAAGATAAAAATATACGGATAGTTCGCTGGCGTTGAAATGCCGCCCTGTTGCTGGCCTTTGTATAATTGATGAATCTGACGTCGTTGATACTGCTTCCCTTTTTCAAAAGGGGCGTTGTACTCTAGTGTCGTTATCATAGTTTTCAACTCCTATGTATTTCGTGAAATTGCTTCCAGGCCTTCCACAATATTTTCAATTGTCTCATTGATCATTTGATGGCTAACCCTTTAAGCTTCTTTTCTGCCAGTGCAATTAGCTTCTACCACAACACGATTTTGGTTAGGTTATCTCACTGTAGCCTATGAATTCCAAATTAATTCGCCCTTCCTTTCACATCACCGTACGTACCGGTCCGTATATGGTGATTTCTTTAAGAATTACGTAATGATAGATACTCGTTTAGAGGTCACGCAACCCTAAACCACACCAAGAGGAGTTGATTAGGGTTATTTGTAATACAAGATTTTATGAAATTTTCCAGTGCGCCTTCCGGAAATTTGCCCATTCGTGGGCTTTCCCCTTTGGTCCCCAAGGCTAATTAAACTCTTCTTCCGTGCCCGCGTCAATCTCCATTCTCTCCATAAACTCATCCGTAAGCGTCCCCCGATCCCAGCTACCTAGTTTCCGGAACATCCTTCAGAGCGAAGTATCCACACCATTCGATCAAAAACTTAACTTATTCAGTTTTTGAAGATAAATAAAAGGGCTTATTCATCTTCTTGTAAATTTCCTAAACTTTCAATCATAGGAATTAGCATTGGAGAAACCATTTTTGTAAATTCTTCTGCTTTAACAGAGGGATCTTCATCGGTGTCTTCTGAATTTAAATGGTTAATAACTCCTAACCCCAGCAATACCATCCCATATTTGTATCTATTTTCGATAATAGAAGCACCCTGAAGACTCTTTGATTTTTTTTCTGTTAGCAAATGAATATTATCCAGGTTGATATAGAAGTCAAAACCGCTATCCCCATTGTTTACTACTTTCAAGGCCGATTCATCTGTCAGATTGTGTTTTTCCCATTCATCTTTCCGAATTTCAATCACGTTGGGTAAAGCTAAGCGAGATTCATCTTCTCGTGCGTCGTCTCCATTACCTCGCCCTTTCTTTCTTTTTCCTTTTACGCCCTTGTTTTTATATTTCTGTTCTTCTTCTACAATGATAGTAAATTCTTCAACAAAAGGTTCAAACCTGGTCTCATCATCAACAATCAAAGTATAATTAAGCTCCTGTCCAATGATTGCTTCTTCAGGGATACGAATATTCACTGTAGCAATCCCATTGTGCAAGTTTAAATTGTAATTTTCTGCTATTTCACCATTTAGATTCAGCTGTTCTTTTCCTGGTTGATTATCTCTATCAAAGTATTCGTTTTCTGCATCTGTTTCGAAATTAACTCTAGTTCTAACGTTTTTTGGCACTCGCTTTACAAATTTATCTTTTTTCCTACCTTTTATTTGAAAGAAAGTTGGAAAAAATTTACCTTCAAACTGTTTTTGCTCGCCAACTTCATGTAAGTTCAGGGGGTTTGACAATCGTTCACCTTTAAGAAATATCTGAGAAAGAGTAGGTGATTTTTTCAAAATATTGTCGATCATATCAGTAAGAGGTTTATCATCTTGTATTTTACTCTGCAAATCTTCTCTTCTCCGTCTTTCACGAAGTTCTTTTAACATTGAGTGATTTTTAATTACTTCTATAAGTTCATCTTCCATACGACGGCGAAGTTCACCATCTCGAAGTCTATCTCTGCTATTCATAAATAAATCTTCACGATCTCTACCCTCGAGATTTGTGGATAGGTTACACTAAGTTAGACAGATTCGTTAAGGTCATATAAGCTTGATTCAAATAAATCTGAGGAGAATCAAAATGACCAAGCGAAAAAGAAGAACATTCTCACAAGCTTTTAAGGAACAAATCATTCAGCTACATGATGCCGGGAAACCAAGAGGTGAAATCATTAAAGAATATGATCTTACCCCTTCAGCCTTTGACAAGTGGGTTCGTCAACATCAATCCAGCGGCTCCTTTCAAGAAAAAGACAATCGTACACCAGAACAGGAAGAGTTGATCAAGCTTAGAAAAGAAAATCAAAAGCTGGCCATGGAGAATGATATTTTAAAGCAAGCTGCGCTGATCATGGGACGAAAGTA
>NZ_FOJW01000020.1 GCF_900112045.1 Lentibacillus halodurans | reverse complement strand
TGACGGATACTAATCGATCGAGGACTTAACTAAACAAAGGATCGTTGAATGTATCTCTTATTTAGTTTTCAGGGTACAATAAAATCTTCAATATAATCCTTGATTTTTTTTAAAAAACAATTATAATATTTGTTGGTATGAAAAAATCATGAGATCACTTGGTTTATTAAGAATTTATTATTAACTTGTTTATGTTGCACAACACAGATTATAAATTCTATAGGTCTGGCAGCAATAGCGGAGAGGACACACCTGTTCCCATGCCGAACACAGCAGTTAAGCTCTCCAGCGCCGATGGTAGTTGGGGTTTAACCCCTGCGAGAGTAGGACGCCGCCAGGCAATAAGGAAAGGCTGATTCTAAAACAAATTGGATCAGCCTTCTGTTTTGGATTTAAAATTCAAGTAATACATTTCAGCTCTATACTAAATGTGATGGTATCCTCATTCATATCATACGTCGATCAAATAAAGGCCATAAACGACTAGAATTCAAACCTGTTATGCGCAGCTGTAGTAAAATGAGCCTACAGCTGTATAAGTTAATGCGGTCGTTTGAATAGAACGTGTCCATCTTTGATATTGGCCCCTCCATCTAAAGCTTTTTATAGAAAGTATGCCGTGCAATTGGTACACAAATAACACCGCTTTCTTAAGGAAATTTTCACAGGCTCCATTCGATACAATTGATCCTTGAATCGTCTAATTACGATAACCGTGAACACGGTTAGAGGAAAATATACGAGACTCCTGCGGAAAAACGAGCGATCGAGACCCCGCCATGATCATGTGAGAAGGCTTGGACGTTCGTCCGCGGAAAGCGCGTATATTTTCTTTCTGCGCTCTGTCCATAATCACTCATTTTTAATAAAAAAGGTTTCGAATAAGAGATGGTGGAGTGAAAATCAAATCACCACATTTGACAGATGGCAGTGAACCAATAAAAAATCATCGTGTGTATTTACGTGTTGTCTTGATGGAAAACATTAAACTAATATTATGATTATCCGGACAGTTAAACTGTACTTTAGTTGCTGAACTCGTTATGAAAAGCAAAATATGAGGTTTCAAAAAAAAATTTGGTTTAAATTGAAGGGTTACTATTTGTTCAATTTTATGGTCAATGCAAATACATATGTTAACTTTTCTCATAAGAAGTAAGATGTCAGAGGTCAGATACACTATACAGTAAATCCGACACTTTTACAATCGTCGCGAATAACGCAGGCTGATTTGCCGTCTGAAAAAGCGCACCCTGAGAGAGTGCGCTTTAATGGCTTCCATTTCCCGGAACCGATTAAAAGTTTTGGTTGTTTGTTCCATTATTCATTTGTGAAACAAACGGAGCCATTTGCTGTATGGCCTGTCCAATATTTCGGTTATTTCTTGTCATGCTGTAGTATGTTGCTGCTCCAACACCGACAGATGCAATCAATGGCAGCCACATATTGTTATTGTTTTGCATGATCATTCAGTCCTTTCTGCATAAGGTCCCCGGTCATTATTAGGATGACCTGAAAACATTAAAACATGCGAGGTATCAAATGCCAGTTTCTTGTAAGCTTTCTTTGGCGGCATTTATACCGGCAAGTCTTCCGGTGACCAGTGCTGAGGTTATATTGTATCCGCCTGTGTAGCCATGAATGTCCAATATTTCACCGCAAAAATAAAGTCCATGCATATGTTTGGATTGCAATGTCTTTGGAACAACTTCTTTGATCGAAATGCCGCCACCGGTAACAAACGCTTTATCAAGAGGCAATGAACCGTGGACAGCAAAAAAGAAATGTTTCAGCTGATGCACAACATTATGAATCATTTCCTTTGAGACAGCTGCAGCTTTTTGTTCTCCGTCAATATCATGAGATTTCAGTACGTAATCCAGCAGCCTTTCCGGTACAATTCCTTTCAAAATATTTTTAATCGATTTTTTTGGGGATGTTTCCATTGATTTTAAAATTGATTGAACCATTTGCTTTTCCTGATTGCCAGGCAGTACATCAAGTACCATTGGAACTTCTTCCCGTCCTTTCATAAGTTCTTTGACAACGAATTGCGAACAACGTAAAACAGCAGGGCCGGAAATGCCAAAGTGGGTAAAGATCATATCCATTTGATGGGTGACAATTGGTTTATTCTTTTGATTTAAAACGGATAAGGCAACATCTCTTAACGATAATCCCTGCAGGTTTTTATGTTGAATAAATTTTTCCCTGGAGGTAAGCGCCACTTCTGTTGGATATAAATCTGTGACGGTATGGCCGGCTTTTTTTGCCCAGGCATATCCATCTCCTGTTGACCCGGTATGAGGGACAGCTTTGCCCCCGACTGCGATGATGATGGATTTTGTGAGTATTTTTGTCCCGTTTTCCAATATGATCGTATGTTCATCTGTATTATAATGAACAGCTTTCACGGGGGTATTCATACGCACTTCTGCACCAAGTTCATTCAATTTGCTGATTAAGGCATTGACGACAGTTTTAGCGGAGTTGGATACCGGAAACATTCGTCCATGATCTTCTTCTTTCAGCGCAACGCCCATCTTTTCAAAAAAATGGATAATATCGTAATTGTTAAATTCAGAAAAAGGGCTGTATAGAAATTTTCCGTTTCCGGGGATATGTTTGATCACTTCATCTTCGGGCAGACGGTTTGTAACGTTACAGCGGCCGCCGCCGGAAATGGCCAGTTTCTTGCCTAATTTCTGTCCCTTTTCGAGTAATAGGGTTTTTACTCTATTTTCGGCTGCGGCAATGGAAGCCATTAATCCTGATGGCCCTCCGCCAATTACCACGACATCATATGACAATATTTATTCATTCCTTTCGTTAGTAGCATACCACGTTTTCCTATACCCTAAAAACAAACAAGCTTTTCGAATTTCTGTTGCGTAAATGTAACGTACGCAGACGTCATCTGTGATAAAATGTATGATATGGTAATTAAAAATAGATGCAGGTGAAATAATGTCGAATATCGTCAGGGGCACCATGCTGCTTACTGGTGCAACATTTTTGTCTAAATTTTTAGGGATGATCTATGTTATCCCGTTTAATGAGCTAGTTGGGGAAACTGGTGGTACGCTGTTTTCATTTGCGTACACACCTTACAATATTTTAATTAGTGTGTCTACAATAGGAGTGCCATTAGCTGTTTCGAAATTTGTTTCGAAGTATAATGCCTTAGGTGATTATGAAACCGGCATGCGAATGTTTAAAGCAGGCATTATGTTAATGGCTGTTACAGGTTTGCTTGCCTTTTTAGCATTGTTCTTCAGTGCCGAATTGCTTGCCGGCTATATGATTACTGATGAAGATAAAGGGAACATTGTGGTTGCTGATGTTACCATGGTTATTCGGATGGTAAGTTTTGCTTTGCTGATTATCCCCGCCATGAGTATTGTACGGGGATTCTTTCAGGGATATCAGTCAATGGGACCGACTGCGGCGTCACAGGTTGTTGAGCAAATTGTCCGGATCGGATTTATTTTACTAACATCGTTTATCATCGTAAAGGTTATTGATGGAACCATTGTTACGGCTGTCGGATTTGCAACGTTTGCTGCATTTGTCGGTGCATTGGCATCCTGTGCGGTGCTGTTCGTTTATTGGCGTAAACGGAACGCATTAATTCGCAAAAATGTAGAACAGCAAAAACATACGCACGATATCCCGACGAAGGAATTATTTGCTGAATTGTTCCGTTATGCCGGTCCATTTGTCCTGGTAGGCGTGGCTATTCCGCTATATCAGCTGGTGGATCAGTTCACAGTTGAACGGGCAATGACAGCGATAGGCCAAAAAGACCTGTTTGATACGGCTTATGCTGCGATCAACTATTATGGGCATAAACTGGTCATTATTCCGGTTACCATTTCCACAGGGATGTCACTGGCGATTATACCCGCATTGACCAAAACGTTCACACAGCAAAACCGGGCATTATTAATTCAGCAAATTAACCAGGCGCTGCAAATTGTCCTTGTCTTAGTTGTTCCGGCTGTTATTGGATTGTCAATGCTGTCCGGAGTGGCCTACGGGGCGCTTTTTGGAATGGAAAATATTAACGTTACCGGATCATTGCTTGGCTGGTATGCTCCAGTTGCATTGCTGTTTGCTTTATTTACAGTGACAGCTGCCATTCTGCAAGGAATAAATGAACAACAATTTGCTGTCATCAGTTTATCTGCTGGTGTATTGATGAAAGTTTTATTCAATATCCAGCTGATTCACACATTTGGTGCAAAAGGGGCTGTTTTTGGTACTGCACTTGCTACTGGTACAGCTGTCGCACTGAATTTATGGCGGATTAAATCGGCTATTCAATTTCCGTTTAAACAAACATTTAAGCGTTTTTTACTTATTTGTATTTTCTCGGTGTTTATGGTGATAGCAATCGTGATAACGAAGGCTTTATTCGGTACATTTTTGTCGTATGAGGAATCACGCGGTGCCGCAGTGGTCATGCTTACTGCTGGTGTAATGATTGGTGGTGCCGTCTATTTGTGGTTCAGTTACCAATCAACATTACTTGAACGTGTGCTGGGGGATCGGGTAAGGATTGTTGACCGAATATTTCGCAGGTGAATGGAGGCTGTTTATGCGTCTGGATAAATTTCTCGCCAATACAGGATACGGAAGCAGAAAAGATGTCAAAGCACTCATCAGGAAAAAGAAAGTTGCCGTTAATGACAACATTGTTAAAGATAGCAGTTCCCAGGTTCACCCTGAACAAGATACGGTAAAAGTAGATAACGAAATCGTCAACTATCAGGCGTTTATCTATCTTATACTTAACAAGCCGTCTGGTTATGTTTCGGCAACAGCTGATGATCGTGACAAAACGATTATCGATCTGTTGCCGGATTCCTATAAGCGATTTAAACCGTTTCCTGTCGGCAGGCTTGACAAGGATACAGAGGGACTGCTGCTGATTACGAATGATGGCGAACTGGGGCATCAGCTGACGTCCCCAAAGAAAGCTGTTGAAAAAACATATTACGCTGACATCAGCAGTCATGTAACGGATGCGGATATTGAAAAATTCCGGATTGGCGTCACGCTGGATAATGGATATGTTACGAAACCGGCGGCATTACAGATTCTGCATGCAGACCGTTTTTCACAAGTTCAGGTAACGGTTACAGAAGGGAAGTTTCATCAGGTGAAACGGATGTTTGAGGCGGTTGGGAAAAAAGTTGTTTATTTAAAACGTCTCCGAATGGGCAGTCTGATCTTGGATGATGAGCTCAACACCGGGGAGTTTCGTGAGCTGACGGATGCAGAAGTGGATCGCTTGAAAAATTTTAGCCAAAAAAAGAGCTGACAGAAAGATGTCAGCTGTTATTTGCTCATCTCAGGAGATGTTGACAGGTTTACTTGTGATTTTCCATTTTCCTTTGTTAGGACTTTTTACAAGACCATTATGTGTTAAAATGTTCAGATCCCGTTGTATGGTACGGTCAGTTGTTCCGAATTCTTCAGCGATTTCCTGGGTTGAAACTGTCCCTTTTTCTCTTATGTAAAGGTAGACAGCTTTTACTCTCGTCAGCATACGAGATGTCGCATGATTCAAAAAACCACTCCCTAATGATTTTCATTATCATCTTTGATGCAACTATCTGTGCCGTTAATTTAATTTTACTCTTATTTTGTTTTGAATAAAAGTAAAAATTGAATTTGTGGTAAAAAACTGTACAACTTTTACCCCGCCTTAACTGGCAGTAGGTCCCCAACCGAAGTCACGAAGTAAATCATCAGTTGTGTGAGCAGGGAACAACTGCCAGTAAAGTCCGATTTGTTTGTTTGGGCATGCATGATGCAGGTCACAAAGGCGTTGCAACAAGATAGCTGCTTGAATTGCTTCCTTGCCATTTTGAGCCGAGTAATCGCAGGCACAAGAACAAGGGAAAATTCGGCAGCAATGCATCGCACGAAGAAAAAAGTGTTTTCCTTTTTCGAGGACGTTGCGTATTTAGCCTTTGTTCCTTTTATTCAGTGGGAGCCGGATAAAAATCACGACGTCCTATCGCAACACGGGCACTAGCACGTCCTATGTGTCGAAACACCCCGTTGAATGATGTTTCACTTTATTAAAGTATACGATATAATTAGTGTGAAAATGAGGGATAAATATGCGATCTCCACATTATTTTATAGCTGTTCCATTACCGGCCTTTCTTAAGGAACAGTACGCCAGGTGGCAGTATGATTTACAATCCAAACTGCCTTATAAACAATGGACTCACCCTGATGATTTGCACGTAACGCTGAAATTTCTGGGGGCCGTTGAAGAAGATCAGCTTAGAGCACTCATGACATCAATAAAGCAAATCAAAACGTTGTGTTCTTTTTCATTACATACTGAACCTTTAGGTACGTTCGGCAATCCTGAAAAACCACGCGTCCTGTGGGCGGGAGTGGAACGGAAGAATGAATTGCTTCACTTGCAGCGAGTTATTGAGCAAATGTCATCACAAGCAGGTTTTCAGCGGGGAAAACGACCTTACACACCACACATAACGCTTGCGAAAAAATGGACAGGCGGTGCTATGGATCTGACCGAGCTAAAACGTCAATATACCTGGGGACAGATATTTGAGGTCCATCAGGTTGTCATTTACCGAATTGAACCGGAAAAGAATCCAAAATATCATAACAGCGCAACATATGATTTAAGGGGAGGCGACTTGAATGGCTCAGCTGATTAAACTGGAAGATTATATCTCGCGGTATGAATGGAATGTTTATCGCTACCCGAGCCAGTTTATCCGGATGAAGCAAGATAACTGGAAAAAACTTCATGACATGTGGCTGGATGAGGAAATGATGGAAGAAACGGTACCGGATAAGCCTGTTTCAGCATTTTCGAAATGGAAGTCATTTTTAACACTAGGAAGCCGGAAAATGGAGTCAGAAATGCCCGACGAAGAAAATGCCTTGCCAAAGACTGAAAATGATTTGAAGCATTACTTTCTCGATCAATTATTTCCCATTCAGTTGAAATGGGCTTCATCAACCGTCACAGATGTATCTTTTTCCGATAAAAATTATGATGAGAATGATCAGTTGAAATATTTTCTCCAGCGCTTTCCTGATACTTATTTGGTGATGTATTATCCTATTTTTAATATCAAGAAGGCTCCTGTTGACGGTGAGATCATTTTAATCAGTCCGATCGGTATTGAAATCATTCATATCATTGAAAAAACGGCTGGTGCGATCATTACAGCTGACAATGAAAGGACATGGCTTGTAAAGGAAAAAAATAAACAAGAATCCAAAATGCTGAGTCCAATGCTCGCTTTAAAACGAACTGAACAAATTATTAAAAGCATCCTGAACCTGGAAAATATTGAATATCCCATCAAGAAGGTAGTATTATCACGGGAGAATCCTATAACATTCCATGGAGAACCCTACAATACGAAACTTATCGGAAAACATGAATATGAACATTGGTTTGGAGAAAAAAGGCAACTCGTTTCCCCGTTGAAAAGTCAGCAATTGAAGATAGCGGAATTGTTATTGAAAAACTGCCAGACGACTTCTGTAAAACGACCGGAGTGGGAAGCGGACGACGATCTTACATTCTCGGCGAATAATGGGGAAAACTGAATGTATGTTTTGATTGCAAAATCCGGTTTCGAATAATTTAGGTTGAAAACATAACGATTTTCCGATAATCTAATCTCATGTCTGTTTTTCGATAAAATGCTCCCGTTACCATACAGGAAATTGAACCTGTTGTATGACAGGTTTTTCTAATGGACGAACATAGTGTGAATCTTATCATGATTTGAGGTATGAATGGTGAATTGGCTTCAACAAGCAGTCGGAAAAGAATGGAATATTACGCCTGCGGGTGGATTAACAGGTGATGCTTATATTGCTGAAAAAAACGGCCGGCGTCTGTTTTTGAAACGGAACTCTTCCCCGTTTCTGGCAGTATTGTCAGCAGAGGGAATTGTTCCAAAACTTATCTTCACGAAACGGATGGAAAATGGCGATGTCATAACGGCTCAGGAGTGGCTTGACGGAAGAGAGCTCAAGGCAGAGGAGATGCAGCATCACCGGGTAGCCGATTTGCTCCGTAAAATACATAGTTCATCTGAACTGCTCCATATGCTTATGCGTCTGGGCAAAAAACCTGTTACACCAGATGAACATTTTAGTGATATAAACGCGCAATTATGGTCAAATGGTTTGACAAAGCAGTATCGGGAGGTAGTGGATGCAATCGAATACTTGCAGCGTTTGCTTCCGGCTGCCCGTGATCGGCAACAGGTTGTCTGTCACTGTGATTTGAATCATAATAATATTATATTAACGACGAAAGGACAGCTCTACCTGGTTGATTGGGACAATGCCATGATAGCTGATCCGGCAATGGATTTTGGTTTTATATTAAAATGGTATGTACCGCAGGAAAATTGGAACGAATGGCTGAATCAATACGGTGCAGCCAAGGATCACCAATTATTCGAACGGATGTATTGGTATTTAATGATTGATGCCCTTTATCATTTGTCCTGGCACCATGGACGGAACCAGATGCATAAAGCCGAGAGCCGGTTAACCGATTTGCGTCATTTAAACCAATATGTTGAAAATGCTATTCTGCGTTAGTCTGCTGAATGGCATTTACCCATGTTTCGATATTTTTCTGGTTGGAAAGAATATGTTCTTCATCGTTTTGGGCAATCTCGCCCTGACGTCCATAATTATAAATCTCAGGCAAGAGCTGCAGCAGCTGTTCATCAGAAATGCTGTTATTTGCCATCATAGCTTGTACGAGTCTTTTAATTTGCTGGTATTCGGAAATTTCACCACAGCAATCCTCAGTTTGCTCGGTTAAAATATCATGCAATAATCGTAATTGGTTGTGCGTCGTTAATGTCATTTCATTCACCTCAATTAACAGTTTTGACCAATATGATCAAATCTATGCTTATGGATAAAGGAGAAGTAAAAAAATGCGACAACGTCATAAGCCGTGGGCAGATGAGTTTCTGAAAGAGAATACTCACTTGATTATTCCGAACCCGGCAGAAAGAAAGGGAAAGTGGCGGAATTATTTCGGAAATGATAAGCCGATTCATGTGGAAATCGGAACAGGCAAAGGACAATTCATAGCAGGTATGGCCGGGCAACATCCGGATGTCAATTTTATTGGTATCGAATTAGCGAAAAGTATTATCGTCATGGCCGGCAGCAAAGTGAAGGAAACAGCCCGGGATAACGTGCTGCTTTTACACGAGGATGCTGCTGATTTGAGGGAATTTTTTGCCGAAAATGAAGTGTCGGTCATTTATTTAAACTTTTCAGATCCATGGCCCAAAAACCGGCACGAAAAAAGACGTCTGACCTTTCATACGTTTTTGGAACAATATCAGTATATTTTGCAGCCCGAGGGGGAAATCGTGCTCAAAACTGATAATCAAGGTCTGTTTGAATACTCGCTCGTCAGTTTTTCCCGGTTCGGACTGGAACTGAACAAGGTTAACCTGGACCTTCACAACGCAGGAGATCCGGAAAATGTCATGACCGAATATGAAGAAAAATTCTCGGCAAAAGGACAGACGATTTACCGCTGCAGTGCACAATTTTCCTAGGACCCTCTATTACAGGGTTCTTTTTCTGCTTGATTTGCAATCGTTTACATCATACACTTCATACGCTAAACTGGACATATAGGAGGAGGATGAATCATTGGAAACACTACAGATTGGACGGGCAAAACTGACATGGCTGAACGGCGGTGTGAACTTTCTTGACGGCGGAGCCATGTTTGGGGTTGTTCCAAAGGCACTATGGGGAAAGAAGTATCCATATAATGACAAAAACCAGATCGAATTGCGTACAGATCCGATATTACTGCAAATGGACGGGAAAAATTATCTAATCGAATCCGGCATGGGAAATGGAAAATTAACGGATAAACAGATCCGGAACTTTGGAGTTCTGGAAGAGTCGTCTGTTGATCATTCACTTGCCGCATTAGGGCTTTCCGCAGATAATATCGATGCTTTGCTGATGACACACTTGCACTTTGACCATGCATGCGGGCTGACGAAACCTGTGCGCAATGGTTATGCGTCTGTTTTCCAAAATGCTGTGATTTATGCTTCCCAGGTGGAATGGGACGAAATGCGCAAGCCGAATATACGCTCAGCCAATACATATTGGGAAATGAACTGGAAGCCGATACAGGATCAGGTACAGCCGTTTGAGAACGAACGCACCATTACAGACGGATTAAAGATGATTCATACCGGCGGACACAGTGACGGGCATTCAATTCTTCTGTTTGAAGATGGTGATGAGACGTTGATCCATATGGCCGATATCATGCCGACTCATGCACACCAAAATAAATTGTGGGCGCTCGCCTATGATGATTATCCGGTCACTTCCGTCCATCAGAAAGAAAAATGGATGAATTACGGATACCAGAAACGGGCGTGGTACACATTTTATCATGATGCCTATTACCGGGCGATTAAGTTTGACGGATCAGGCGAACGGGTTGATCAAGTGAAACGGGAGCGGTATGCATATGAAGATCACCGGTGAATCCCGGAAGTCGAATAACTGATAAGCTGTCGTCTGTTAGTTCTATAAAAGAAAGGGTGGCTGTGTTTCAATAAATCCACAGACGCGTCAAATGTTAAACTTGGTAAAAATCCCACATTAACCGGCCTAAAGGATTTAATGTTCATTTACTTATAAATAAAATGCACCGTAATGCTGCGGTGCATTTTATGGTGCGTTGAAAGAATCAGGCTGTTTCTGCGGAGTCAATCACAGCCCCTGTGTCAACGTCAATGTAAAATTCGTATTGTTTGTTTTCGCCATCGATGTTGCGGGTGACCCCACCGCGGTAAACGTTGTACAACAATCCGTTCTTTTCAACTTCCTCAGGTTTCATGTATATCCAGGAACCGCTGATAGGCCCCTGTTTCTTAAATGTTTCCTTTGCCTGTTTTAATGCTTTCTCAGGTGTGATTTTTTGATAGCGATCAATTTGCTGTTTCACTAAATATCCTGCCGCAATTCCTGCTCCAGCAGCAATGACTGCATTTCTGGCTTTCATGATATGGTCACCTCTGTAAAAATTTTTTTACGCTTTCTCATTTTATTTATTAGTATAACGGAAAAACAGTAAAATAAAAACCGATATACAGTCGAATGGTGGAAAGAAGTCTGTACTTTCCGTTATACTTAACCTATTACATAAAAAGTTGGATGGAGGAGGAACAGGAATGAACGAGGAAACGATGGATTTATTTAAAAATATGACTGAATTGCAAGGTGCCCCCGGAAATGAGCATGCTGTCCGACAGTTTATGCGAGGCGAACTGGAGAAATACGCCGATAAAGTGGTCCAGGATAATCTGGGGGGTGTTTTTGGCGTTAAAAATGGAGATGGGCCACGTGTGATGGTTGCTGGCCATATGGATGAAGTAGGTTTCATGGTCACGCAAATTACCAAAAATGGCATGGTCCGCTTCCAGACATTAGGTGGCTGGTGGAGCCAGGTACTGCTGGCGCAGCGTGTGCAAATCATGACGGATAACGGGCCGGTTATTGGTGTCATTGGTTCGACACCACCGCATAATTTAACGTCGGAACAGCGGAAAAAGCCGATGGACACGAAAGACATGCTGATCGATATCGGGGCTGATGACAGGGAGGATGCCGAGAAAATTGGTGTCAAACCGGGACAGTCGATTGTACCGATTTGTCCGTTTACGCCTATGGCCAATGAGAAAAAAATCCTGGCCAAAGCATGGGATAACCGCTATGGCTGCGGACTGTCGATAGAACTATTGAAAGAACTCCAAAATGAAACAGTGCCAAACGAGCTTTACACTGGCGCGACTGTTCAGGAAGAAGTGGGTTTGAGAGGTGCAAAAGTTGCCGCCAACATGATTCAGCCGGACATTTTCTTCGCACTTGATGCATCACCTGCCAATGATATGTCTGGCAGCGATCAAGAATTCGGGCAGCTGGGTAAAGGTGCGTTATTGCGTATCTTTGACCGGTCGATGATCACCCATCGCGGCATGCGTGAATTTATTCTGGATACAGCCGAATCAAGTGATATCCCTTACCAGTTTTTCGTCTCACAGGGCGGAACAGATGCAGGCAGTGTGCATGTTTCCAATGACGGTGTTCCATCTGCAGTTGTTGGTATTTGCTCTCGGTACATTCATACGTCATCATCCATCATTCATGTCGATGATTATCAGGCGGCTAAAGAACTGCTGGTAAAGCTTGTTCAATCAACCGATCAAAATACGATTGACTCGATTAAGGCGGACTAAGGCACGCTAATGACTATTGTAATCGGTTCTAGAAATCCTGCCAAATTGGCTGCAGTGAAAGAAGTATTTTTAACCGATCATGTAACAACGGCGGATGCGCCATCCCTGGTAAGTGACCAGCCGTTTTCCGACGAAGAAACAAGACAGGGTGCGATTAACCGGGCTTTTAATAGTCTTAAAGCACAAACAGGAGAAATCGGCATCGGGTTGGAAGGCGGTGTCATGTATGTTGATAATGGCCTGTACTTATGCAATTGGGGTGCGCTCGTTACCAGGCATAATAATGTTTTCACAGCTAGCGGTGCTCGGGTCTTGCTGCCGGGAGAAATTGATGATCAATTGAAAAAGGGTATTGAGCTTGGGGATGTGATGGATGAATATGCCAAACGCCAGGACGTTCGTAAAAAGGAAGGCGCCATTGGTATCTTCACCAATGATCATGTATCAAGAAAAGAAATGTTTGTCCATGTCGTCAGTCTGCTGCGCGGGCAATGGGAATATTGGGAGCAGCAATAAAAAAGCAGCGGGTTTAAACCGCTGCTTTCTTATTTAAGTAAGGGAATGGGCTGCTCTTCCTAATTCAGTCAATCTCATCTGACTTTTGGAAAAACAAGGATATGCCGCGTTTTCCTATTCGTAAATATAGTTCAATACATCCAGCGCCTGATCCACTGTTTCAACTGTTACATTCGCTTTATTGGATAGTTCTTTCAACGGATGAATCAGTGATTCAGGGCGCACAACAATGGTTGGTTTATTCATGGTTATGGCGGTACTTGCGTCCATTGCCGTGTTCCATTGTTTATATTTTTCCCCAAACAAGGCAATGACGACATCCGATTTCTGCATCAGAACCTGTGTCCGAAGATTGTTGATGCTGGATGCTGCATCATCTTTATATACGTTTCCCGGCTGCTCGCCAAGAATGTCATCGCCTACATTATCGGAACGGTCATGGTTTGTCTGTGGTGCGACAAATGTAAGTGGAAGATTTTTCTGCTTTGCCTTTGACTTTAGCTCTCCTCGCCAATCATCGTGAATCTGACCTGCTAAATAAACCGTCAGTTCCATCAAAAATCCCTCCCGTGTTTATCCTCTCAATTCCATCTTACCCATTTTGTAAAACAACGCAAATAAAAAAGTTTGACCGCAAAAGTATTCCCTTGTCAAATGCAAAATTCATAGTATGATAGACTGAGGAAAAAGTACTATTTTGGGGGAAAAATCGTGAAGAATTTAGTGAATATTATGCTTATTTCATTTTATGTTTCTATGTTGATAGGATGCAGTACGCCATCTGAGGAAGAGGCTATTAAAAGTGTGGAGGAATCTGCCAGGGAATCTTTCCAGGCCGATGATTCAATTGAAACGAACCAGCAGCTTGATGCCTTTTCCATATATTTACCTGCCGGCATGGAGATTGTCGAGGAGGATGCAAGCAATGTCATCCTGGAAGATGGTGACCAGACTTATATCGTGTTTTATAACAATCTGGAGGATCCGCTCAGTGAATTAAGCTATGAATCAGCAGCTGCTAAAAGTGATAAGGCTTTGCTGCTCGAGACTTTTAAAGACAAGGAGAAATTTGGCTATATTCGCATCCTGCCTGACGAGGAAAAGGATCATTATGAACTTCAGGCAGGGGTTGGCGGTGTCAAAATTACAACCTATACATCCAAATCGGAAATGGAAAGTGATACGGAAGTGATGATGAAAATGGCTCGCTCAATTGTTATGGGACAAAATAATAAGGAATAAGGTCAGAATTTTTTAAAGTGATGTGGCAAAAATAGCCAAATGAATTAAGAAAGTAACCGGATTAGCAGAAGAACAGTTGGAGTCTGCAAAAGATAGAAAATATCAATTAGCACTCATGTCGGCTGAACCCTTATACACAAAATCATAACACTAAATTTGGCCTAATAAACCTTCACGGGCAATGGTAAAAGCTAAAATGTGAAATTGCTGGTACGTTCAGTCATGTTTCTTGTTCATTAAAATACATCATGATGATTGAATCCAAGTAAAATCAGAGATATGATAGATGGTAACAGTGGAGGTTGATTGAATATGAAAACAATTGAATCGAAAAATCAATTGAACGATTTTATCCATAATCAAAATGTGATCGCAGTATTTTCGGCTGACTGGTGTCCGGATTGCCGCGTCATTGAACCAATTATACCGGAAATTGAAAAAGCCTATCCAGATTTTTCATTTGTTGAAGTAGACCGTGATCAGTTCATTGATCTGTGTCAAGAATATGATGTATTCGGGATACCAAGTTTTATTGCATTTAAGGATGGTTCTGAAGCCGGACGGTTTGTCAGCAAGGACCGGAAAACGAAGGAAGAAATCACGGCATTCATGGAAGAAGTCAGTGGATAGGAAAGGATGCTTAGGCTATGAAAATGACCAGTATCAAAATGAAACAAATCCTCGAGGACAGGTTGGCAAACGATAATTTCAAAACATCCTACAATCGGGACAAAGATACATTTCGCATCGAGTGGAAAGATACCGGGCAGGGGATGACCATCACATTGCCGAACGTTGTTTCAAAATATAATGAACGTGGGGAAGCGACGATTGATGATCTGGAAGAGCATGTTTCGGAAGCAATGAGAATTATGCATGAGGAGCATCATTTAACCGGAATGGAAAAACAAATTTTCCCGGTTATCCGCGCCACGTCATTTCCCGTCGAAACGAAATCCGGCAAACAACTGGTCCATAAAGAACATACGGCAGAAACCCGTGTTTATTATGCACTGGATCTGGGAAAATCTTATCAGCTGATTGATGAATCGATGCTGGAACAAGAGGGCTGGACGCGTGAGCGGATTGATGAAATTGCTACCTTCAACATCCGGTCGTTGGATAATGATTATAAACAAGATACCGTTGCCGACAATGATTTTTACTTTGTGGCCAAGCAGGATGGTTATGATGCGAGCAGAATTTTAAATGAAGCGTTCCTGGAAGAAATGCTGGCAAACGCAAAAGGCGAATTAGCCGTTGCGGTGCCCCATCAGGATGTGCTGATTTTCGCTGACATTCAGAATAAGGCAGGTTATGATATATTGGCACAAATGACGATGAAGTTTTTTGCAGAAGGGCGAATCCCGATTACATCACTGTCGTTCATTTATGAAAACAAAATGCTGGAGCCGGTCTTTATCCTCGCCAAAAACCGTCCGGAAAAGAAATAGAAAGGAATGAACCATATGGATATTTTCTATAACCCTAACGGTATAGGAGATGTACTGATTGTTCCGCTTGCAGACGGAAATCGTTATGACATCACCTATGAAAACTTCGGGGATGTAACGAAAATAACGGAGAAAGGTACCATTGCGGGCTATAATATTTTTCAGGCATCAAGCTACTTTGACTTGAAAGACACCGGAAAAATCACCATGACGGAGAACCTGTTAAACCAGATGAAAGAAACGTTCAGGCAAAACAATTTGAATGATCCGCTCGATTTCGATTTAAGTCCGAAGTTTGTTGTTGGCTATGTCAATGAAAAATCCACGCATGAAAACGCTGATAAATTAAGCGTTTGTCAGGTTGATACAGGTGATGAAAGGCTGCAGATTGTCTGCGGCGCCCCAAATGTTGCTGCCGGCCAAAAAGTAGTGGTCGCAAAGGTTGGAGCAGTCATGCCAAGCGGGTTCAAAATAAAACCGACAGAATTACGAGGTGTCCCTTCGAATGGTATGATATGTTCACAGAAAGAACTTGGGCTGCCAAACGCACCGAAAGAGAAGGGCATTTATGTTCTGGATGATCGCTTTACGACAGGTGAACCATTTGAATTTTAGGAAAAAGCAACCTGCGTCAATTGACAATGGTTGCTTTTTAGTGAAATAGGGAGCGCTGACTGACAATGGTGCAAATTTGTAACAATTTCAGCCAGAAGCATTGAATTTCGGCCGGAATTGTGACATTTTCACCAAATCTGGACAGAACACTTGGTGCATTACAATTTCAAAGGAAAACTGCTAAAATTATAATAACTTGATCTTTAGAAATGAGAGGATACATATGTGGGGTCGATGGAAAAAGAAAATCAGCCGTTTTCTTTTTGAAGAAGAGGAAGAAAACAATGATCAATCATACCAAGCGTTACATCACAACAATCAGGGTATCCGTACGAGAATGACGTATCAATATCCTGCTGAGAAATCATTTCGTTTTCCTGTCATCCCGGACCAGCCGCATCGGAAGGAAGAATCCGAAGTGCCGGCATTCCAGCGAAAAAGAAGCCGTAATACGGAGCAGCCGAAACCTGATTCTAGTCAGGAGGAACAGCAAATGCGAAAGGTTTATAAATCGGAATCCGAGGAGCCGTTCACACCGAGCGATGTGCCATCACCGATTTATGGCTTTCAAAAGCGAAATGAAGAAAAGACGATTGAAGACGTACCGGCTTTTCAGCGAAAACAGCAACATGACAATGGTAATCATGATCCGATAAAGGATCAAGCTGCTGCAGCAAATGGGAAACCGCTCAATTTTGAACATGAGACCGGAAGTTCCGAGCGTCCGAACTTGTCATCGCTATCATCCAACGATAGTAAAACTGAACAAGGTACCGGAAATTTTTCGCGTCCTGACAAATCCGGTACAATTGAAAAAACGACGTCTGATAACAAGACCCAATCCGAAATAACTGAAACACAGAAACCTGCGCATCGTGATAACAGCAAACGGCGAACCCGCAAACCTGGAAGGGAGCAGTCAAGCCCTAAAACACCGCCATTTAATGTGTTGATGTCGGCAAATGATAAACAGAATCAACTGAAAAGAAAGCAATCAGATCAGCAGTTGGCAAGAAAAGAGCAACCCATACAAAACAGCACCGTTCCTTATCATTTATTGGATGATCCGGTTCCAAAAACGGAACAGGATAAATTGTGGATGCGAAATCAGCAGCAGGTTCTGGAAAAAACATTAAAACATTTTAACGTCCGTGCCAAAGTCGTCAAAACTACACAGGGTCCATCGGTAACACGATTCGAAGTGCAGCCTGAACCAGGTGTCAAGGTAAGCAAAATTAAAAATCTAAGTGACGATCTCAAATTGAACCTGGCTGCCAGAGATATCCGGATTGAGGCACCGATTCCCGGGAAAAACACAATAGGTATTGAAATTCCGAACCAACACTCCCAAATGGTCAGTCTGCAGGAGATTTTTGATCATAAAAGCTTCCAGACAAGCGCATCACCATTGACGATTGGGCTGGGGCTGAGTATTGAAGGGGATCCGCTTGTAAGCAATATCCAAAAAATGCCGCATGGCTTAATTGCCGGCGCGACCGGATCGGGCAAGAGTGTTTGCATTAACACCATACTAATCAGTCTTTTATATAAAGCGAGCCATGATGAGGTGAAGTTTATGCTGATTGATCCGAAAATGGTCGAACTCGCACCATACAACGGCATTCCTCACCTTATTTCACCGGTCATTACTGATGTGAAAGCAGCAACTGCGGCTTTGAAATGGGCAGTCAGGGAGATGGAAGCGCGTTATGATGCTTTTGTCCATGAAGGTGTCCGGGATATTGAGCGCTTCAATCAAAAAATGACAAGGCAAAACCGTTCTGAAGATAAAATGCCATTTATTGTGATCGTGATTGACGAGCTTGCTGATTTAATGATGGTTTCCCCTCAGGATGTGGAGGATGCTATCAGTCGTATCGCTCAGAAGGCACGCGCATGCGGCATTCATTTGCTGCTTGCTACCCAGCGGCCATCAGTTGATGTTATTACAGGTTTGATTAAAGCCAATATTCCAACAAGGATTGCTTTTAGTGTATCCTCACAGGTGGATTCGAAAACGATCATCGATACAGGCGGTGCCGAAAAATTGTTAGGAAAAGGCGATATGCTGTTTACGGAAAATGGTGCAGGCAAAAGTATCCGGCTTCAAGGTGCTTTTGTATCTGATGAAGAGATTGAACGTGTGACAGATTACGCGAGATCCATCGCTGAACCTGAATATCAATTCGAACAGGAGCAATTATTGGAACAAGTTTCACATGGTGATTATGAAGATGACCTTTTGAGTGATGCGATTGATTTCGTTGTTGGGCACAATAGCGCCAGTACCTCCCTCTTGCAGCGGCAGTTTAAAATCGGCTACAATCGGGCAGCGAGATTGATGGATGCGATGGAAGAAAGAGGGATCATCGGGCAGCAAAACGGGAGCAAACCGCGGGAAGTGCTAGTATCGGCAGCACAAGAAGGAAATTAGATGCTTGTCGAATACCGCTTCTTTATATATGATGATAGAGGATGAATGTTTCAAAATCTATTTAATTTCTTTAGAGGAGTAACGGTTATGAAGGAAATCACCCAAAAATTGAACGGCGATATTAAACGTTTAACGAATAAAACGTTTAAATTTGATAAGCGGATCAAGGAAGGATGGTTCTCTGCAGTTTACTTCCTGAAAACGAAGGAAATCGCGGAGAAAAAACAGCCGAACAACCATGTCACCATGCAATTTTTTCAAAAAAGCAGTGATGCAGTGCTATGTGGTACCGATGAAGCCATTGCATTGATACATACATTTGCCGATGATCCGGAGAAACTGGAAATTCATTCGCTGAAAGACGGGGACAAAATCAGCCCGTATGAAACAGTGCTTACGATCTCCGGAGCCTATCAGCAGTTTGGTTTCCTGGAAGGGATCATTGATGGCATTCTGGCGAGAAGAACATCAGTCGCAACGAATGTATATAATGTTGTAAAAGCAGCCAATTCTTCAGGCAGGCAAAAACCGGTCATTTTTATGGGCGATCGTGATGATCATTATACCCAGCAGGCAGGGGACGGCTATGCAGCGTTCATCGGCGGATCAACGGCACAGGCTACACATGCGATGAATGAATGGTGGGGAAAAGAAGGTATGGGTACAATGCCGCATGCCATGATCCAAATGTTCCGCGGAGATGTTGTTGCCGCTTCAAAAGCCTATCATGAAATGTATCCTGAAGATGATCTCGTGGCACTCGTCGATTATAACAATGATGTCATTACAGACTCATTGAAGGTAGCCCATGCATTTGGTGATGAACTCAAAGCGGTGCGTATTGATACGTCCAGAACACTAGTTGATAAATATTTTCTGCGGAATCATCATTTAATGGGCACCTTTGACCCAAGAGGAACCAATCCGGAACTGGTCTTTGCTTTAAGAAAAGCACTCAATGATGAAGGTTTCTCACATGTAAAGATTATGGTCAGTGGAGGATTTACGGAAAGCAGGATCGGTTATTTTGAGGACAAAGGTGTCCCGGTTGATATGTATGGTGTAGGTGGAAGCTTATTGAAAATCAATATCGGATTTACTGGAGATAATGTGCTGTTTAACGGAATCCCTGAAGCAAAAGAAGGGCGGCGCTACCGGCCTAATCCGCGTATGGAAAAGGTTGAATACTTCCGGCAGGATCAGTAGCATATTGGAAAAACGTCGGTTTCTACAGCCAGTTTTGTGTGAACGCCCAAATTTTTCCAAACATTTTATTCTCCGTTATAATTTGCTATAATGACAAAATAGCAGTGAGGAGATCATATCATTTAGATAGACATAAAGTTGGAGGTTCTTTTTTATGACAGCTTACCATTTTATTGGTATTAAGGGAACCGGAATGAGTGCACTTGCTCATATACTTCATGATTCCGGCGAGAAAGTGCAGGGGTCTGATGTTGAGAAGCATTTTTTTACACAAAAAGCATTAGAGGAAAAAAACATTCCAATTTTCCCTTTTTCAGAAACGAACATCAAAGAAGATTACACCATTATTGCAGGTAATGCTTTTTCAGATAATCATCCGGAAATTAAAGAAGCAACAAAACAAGGATTAACATTCTACCGGTATCATGAGTTTCTGGGAGAATGGCTGAAACAATATACCAGTATTGCCGTAACAGGGGCACATGGAAAAACATCGACTACCGGACTGCTGGCTCATGTACTGGATGCATCCTATCCGATTTCCTATTTGATCGGTGACGGTACAGGTAAGGGACATGTGGAGAGCAAATATTTCGCGTTTGAGGCATGTGAATACCGGCGGCACTTTTTAAGCTATCAGCCTGATTACGCCATCATGACAAATATTGATTTTGATCATCCGGATTATTTCACAAGTGTTGACGATGTTTTCAATGCGTTCCAGTCAATGGCAGATCAAGTGAAAAAAGGAATCATCGCCTGTGGCGACGATGAACAATTGCAGCAGATCCAGGCCAAAGTACCGGTTGTTTACTATGGTTTTTCCAGTACGAATGATTTTCAGGCACAAAACGTGACTGAGACAGAGCATGGCACTGAATTTGATGTATTTGTACGCAATACTTACTATGATACATTCAATATTCCAATGTTCGGCAATCACAATGTATTGAACGCTTTATCTGTCATTGCCATTTGTCATTATGAGGACATTAAAGCGGAAAAAATAAAGGCATTAAATACTTTCGAAGGTGTCAAGCGACGGTTTACGGAGAAAAGCATCGGCAGTCAAGTGTTAATAGATGATTATGCCCATCATCCGAGGGAGATTACGGCAACGATTGATTCGGCAAGGAAGAAATATCATGGTAAATCAATTATTGCGATATTCCAGCCGCATACATTCACACGTACACGAACATTTCTGCAGGAATTTGCCGATAGTCTAGGCCTTGCTGATGAGGTATATTTGTGTGATATTTTTGGATCGGCACGGGAGGAAAGCGGAAAACTGACAATAGAAGATCTGCAGAAACTTGTAGATAACAGCTGCATTCTGAATTTGTCCAATACAGAGGTATTAATGGATCATTCAGATAGTGTACTGCTGTTCATGGGAGCAGGAGACATTCAAAAATTCCAGGAATCCTATGAAGATCAGCTTGCATTTATGAATGATCAGCAAATAAAAAAAGCGTAGAAACAAAAAGAGCCATATTGATAGGCTCTTTTTAGTATTTAGAATTTCGAAGATTGCGGTACTTGTTATAGGACAGGCCGAATGTCGAATTTTCATCACGGCTTTTTTTGTATATTTGTCGAAATTATAGCGATAATCCGTTATAGTAGATAATATAGGTGATGGTACGGTTAGTTTGATTTTATATTAGGGACGTATGTTTATAAACTTATAAATGGGGAACATAATAGAGAACTCTTCACTTATTGATTCATAATGCTCCGGAACATATCATCACACCGAATTATTGCCGAATGAAGGAGTTGGTCAGCCAATGGAAATTTTGTTGTACATTGCTGCTATTATTGCCGCGGCAGCTTTTGCAGTTCTTGTTGTCTATCTGGCAGTGATATTAAAGGCAGCGCAGCGAACGATGCATCATGTGGCAAATACACTGGAAAATCTGGAAACCCAGATGCAGGGAATTACCACGGAAACAACTGAACTGTTAAATAAAACAAATAACCTTGCAGAAGATATCAATCAAAAATCGGACAAGCTGAATGTTTTGTTTGATGGCGTGAAAGGTATTGGAAAAACTGTAGATGAATTAAACGCATCAATCCAGAATTTATCGTCTCATATTTCCAAGACAGCCTCAAAAAATCAGGAGAAAGTTTCTGAAGTTCTCAAATGGGGCAATTCAATTATTGATTTCTGGAAAAAGAAAAGAAATAAATAAATTATTGTTAAGGAGGAACCTGTATGGGGAACAACAGCAACATCAATTTTAAAGATTTTATGGTAGGAACATTAATTGGTACTATTGCAGGTGCTGCAGCCGCCTTATTGTGGGCACCAAAATCCGGCAGAGAATTAAGAGGCGATCTTAATGGTGGTGCGAAACAGCTAAGAGACCGTGCCGGTGAATGGAAAGATACTGCATATGTGAAGGGAACAGAATGGAAAGATTCAGCGTATGAAAAAGGATCTGAATTAAAAGAAAAAGCATATCTTAAAGGTTCAGATCTGAAGACAAAGGCAGTTGACTCTACATCAAAACTTTCTCAGAAAACACAGGAAATGACCCAAAATGTAAAAGACAAATGGAGTGAAAAAAGAAATATTGACGATGAGGCTGCAGAGGAAGCAGCCGGAGCAATCGCAGAAGCTGTAAAGGAAGCCGAAAAATCGGAAAGTCAATAAACAGAAACGGCCAGTGAATTCCACTGGCTTTTTTAAATTTATGGGTGACAACCAAAAAACTTTTCGGTATAATAATTCCTAATATATTTTCAAAATTAAATGAATGCTTGCAGGAGGGGATCAGATTGAGTAATCATTTAGAACAGTTGCGCCAACAATTGGATAGCGTCAACACGGAATTACTGGAGCTGATAAATCAGCGTGCCGGAATCGTTCAGCAAATCGGGAAGGTCAAAGAGAAACAAAGCATCAACCGCTATGATCCGGTTAGAGAGCGTAAAATGCTGGATGAGCTGACAGAAAAGAATAATGGACCATTTGAAAATTCGACCATTGAGCATATATTCAAGGAAATATTCAAGGCAAGTCTTGAACTGCAGGAAGATGATCACCGGAAAGCTTTGCTTGTATCGCGAAAAATGAAGCCGGAAGATACGATTATTGATATTAAAGGGGAAAAGGTCGGCAATGGAGATCTCCAGCATGTTATGGGACCTTGTTCAGTTGAAAGTTATGATCAGGTTGCACAAGTTGCCGAAGCAGTAAAACGAAATGGGGTTAAATTACTCCGTGGCGGAGCGTTTAAACCAAGAACGTCTCCATACGACTTCCAGGGGCTTGGTGTAGAAGGCTTGCAGATTTTGAAACAAGTTGCCGATGAATATGATCTGGCAGTAGTCAGTGAAATTGTCAATCCAGTACACGTGGAAAAGGCATTGGATTATGTGGATGTTATTCAGATCGGTGCCCGCAACATGCAAAATTTTGAACTGTTAAAAGCAGCTGGGGAAGCCAATAAGCCTGTTCTGTTAAAACGGGGGCTGTCTGCAACCATTTCGGAATTTGTGAATGCAGCAGAGTATATTATTTCGCAGGGTAATGGTGATATTATACTTTGTGAACGCGGTATCCGGACATACGAGAAGGCTACCCGCAATACGCTGGATATCTCAGCTGTACCCATTTTAAAACAGGAAACCCATTTGCCGGTGATGGTGGATGTGACTCATTCAACAGGGCGCAGAGATATATTGCTACCGGCAGCGAAAGCAGCTGTAGCTATCGGGGCGGATGGTGTCATGGCTGAGGTACACCCGGATCCTGCTGTAGCATTGTCAGACGCAGCACAGCAAATGAATATACCAACATTTGACCACTTTATGAATGAACTTGATGCATTTGCACCCCGCGGTACCATGCAAAAATAAGTTTATAACTTGTCAGCGAGCTTTATTCGTCTTATAATTGAAGATTGAAATGACAGCTGATGATCTTAAAGGCTGATCTTTTAAAAAGATCGGCCTTTAAATTTTTTGTGTTTTTTTGTATGTTAGCGTATCATAATGACAAAGAAAACGTTTTGATAACCAGACGAGGAGGCAGATTGATTATGACTGTAACAATATATGATGTAGCAAGAGAGGCGAATGTATCGATGGCAACCGTTTCTCGCGTGGTAAACGGCAACCCTAACGTAAAACCAGTAACACGTAAAAAAGTATTGGCAACAATCCAGGAGCTCGGCTATCGGCCAAATGCAGTTGCACGTGGACTGGCGAGCAAAAGGACAACAACGGTAGGAGCGATTATCCCGGATATTTCAAGTATCTTTTTTGCTGAATTGGCAAGGGGGATTGAGGATATCGCGACCATGTACAAGTATAATATTATTTTGAGTAACTCTGACCAGAACAAAGATAAAGAACTGCAGCTAATCAATGCAATGCTGGAAAAACAGGTGGATGGCATTCTGTTTATGGGCGGCGATATTACGAATGAACATGTCGATCAATTTCACACTTCATCAGTGCCGGTTGTAGTGGCGGCGACAAATGATGAAACGAACACCATCCCATCAGTGAATATTGATTATGAAGCTGCCGCATTTGAAGCGACATCCTTTTTGCTTGATAAAGGAAATGTAAATATTGCCTTTATATCCGGCGTGGATGATACCTTGATCAATCAGCAAAAATATGACGGTTATGTACGTGCGTTTAAAGAAAAATCAGTAAGGCTGAATGATGAATATATCCTTACAGGTGATTATTCGTATGATTCCGGAATAGAAGCTGTCAATCAGCTGCTGGAGATGAATGACAGACCAACTGCTGTATTTGTGGCTTCAGATGAAATGGCACTTGGCGTCATCCATGGTGCACAAGACAAGGGATACCAGGTGCCAGATGACCTAGAAGTATTCGGCTTTGACAATACAAGACTGGCAACAATGGTACGCCCGACACTGTCAACGATTGTACAGCCAATGTATGATATCGGTGCTGTTGCGATGCGTTTATTGACTAAATATATGAATAAAGAAGATGTAGAAGAGAAAAAAGTTGTATTGCCGCATCGAATTGTCGAAAGGGATTCAACAAAGTAATGTTAATGCCGATATAAAAGCTGACGTATATTTTCAGCATGCATTACAGGCTTTGGGGGAGCGCAAATATGAGAAAACGAGACATATTAACGCCATTCGGTATTACATTGGGATTTATAATGATCATGCTGGCTATCCTTTCGAAGGGCGGCACGCAAGGTTTTACTTCCTTTATGGATATAGCTTCCATCTTCGTCGTGATAGGCGGATTGGTGGCTTCACTGCTGATTAATTTTAAAACAGAGCAGATAAAGCTTACCGGGAAAGTAATAAAAGAAGCTTTCCATCAAAAGGATCAGCGGCTTAAGGAACTGATCGACATGTTTATCCGTTTGGCAGAGCGTGCTCGCAGAGAAGGTATTTTAGCTCTTGAAAACGAGATGGATGAAGTAGATGATGCGTTTATCAGAAAAGGTGTACTGCTTGCAGTTGACGGGATTGAGCCGGAAGTCATCAACGATATTATGAATGCGGAAATCACTGCAATGGAAGAACGTCATCACAGAGGGCGGGTCATTCTGGAAAAAGCGGGGGAATATGCACCCGCCTGGGGAATGATCGGAACTTTAGTCGGTCTCGTTTTGATGCTCAACAGTTTGACCGATCCGGCAACACTGGGTCCCAATATGGCGGTAGCCCTGTTAACGACCCTGTATGGAACTGTGATGGCTAATTTGGTTTTCATACCGATGGCCAATAAATTGGCATCCAAAACAGAGGAAGAAATGTTCATTAAACAAATCATTATTGAAGGCGTGATTGGTGTACAATCAGGCCAAAACCCGCGGATTCTGGAAGAGAAATTGGGCGCTTTCCTGTCTAATGATACAAAAGAAGAGGCTGAAGAGAAAGCTGCTTTTTCAGGGGAGAGCGTAAATGAAGCGTAGACGAATAAGGAGCAGCGGCAGGTCGTCGGGTGCACCGAAATGGATGGTTACATATTCAGATTTGGTAACACTGATTCTTGTCTTCTTTATTTTGCTATTTTCTATGTCGCAAATCGATATGGCCAAATTTGATGCCATATCGGAGTCATTCAGGAACCGGATGATTTTTGATTTCTACCCGTCTCCTGTACCAATGGAAAACCCGACAGAGCATACAAGTGATGAGGAAAGCGGCAAAAATTCCAATGAATTTGAACACCCGACACAGATTGAAAATATGAATGATCGGGATGATCAGTCAAATGAGGAGCAGGACTCACTGGACGATTTGATGGAACAGGTGGAACAATATTTACGTCATCATAATTTGAGTGACGTGATTTCTGCCAGCAGAACAGATCGCGGGGTCGTTCTTGTGCTCCAGGAAAGTATATTGTTTGATACTGGAGAAGCAGAAATTCTTGATTCCGGGAAACCTTTTCTGGACAAGATTGGTGAACTGCTTACCAATTTACCAAACGATGTTAATGTTGAGGGGCATACAGATGATCGCCCAATTACCAGCTATAAGTATCCGTCCAACTGGGAGTTATCCGGTGCAAGAGCAAGCAGTGTCATTCGTTATTTGATCAATGAAAATGATTTTGACGCATCACGATTTTCATCAGTCGGCTACGGTGATACAAGACCATTAGTGCCGAATAGCTCTGAAGCAAACTGGCGTCAGAACAGGCGCGTTGAAATAGTCATCATGGAAAAAGATGGGCAAAATGGAGATCATGAGGAATAAAAGGAGATGACGGCCATCATCTCCTTTTTAATATCCTGAAAGCATCAGAATTGCGATAAATGTTTCAGGCGGTATTTCTCACATGTTGCCTTGTTTATTTTGAGCATATTTAAGCGCACTTTGCATGACTTTTTCGTTTTTTTCTGTAATGTCGGCTTTCCTGGGAATATCCGGTACCATCCATTTATCATCGTGCCAGGTATCAGGCAGTGTTACGGGCGATTCCATTTGCCATGTAGATTGCCAGTCAGCTGGCAGCGTTCCTGTTTGAATGCTGTTTGTTTGCATCACACTCCAAATTTGTCCCCATGCACGCGGTACAACACGCCACATATCATAACCGCCGCCGCCGAGTGCGATCCAGCGCCCATTACAATACTTATGGGCTAATTCATGAGCAAGCAGCGGGATTCGCTCGTAAACTTCCATTGTGGCACATAGGTGTGTCAGCGGATCATTCAGATGGGCATCCGCACCATTCTGTGTCAATACCACATCTGGCTGGAAAAAGTCGGCAATACACCTGAAAGCGGCTTCATACACTTGTATAAATGACTCATCTTCGGTAAAGGCATCGATTGGTAAATTAAACGCATACCCGTGGCCCGCTTTAACGCCCCGTTCATTGATATGTCCGGTTCCCGGAAAAAGATATCTCCCGGTTTCATGGATGGACAATGTGCATACATTTGGATCATCATAAAAGGCCCATTGTACACCATCACCATGATGGGCATCAGTATCAACGTACAAAACTTTTAAACCATACTTTTCCCGAATATATTTGATGGCAATCGCACCGTCATTATAAATGCAAAAACCGCTCGCCTTTCGTTTGAATCCATGGTGGAGCCCGCCGCCGAGATTCAATGCGTGAGCCGATTTACCTTGTAATACAGCATCAACTGCGGTCAGGGTGCCGCCAACAAGGCAGCTGGATGCTTTATGCATATTGGAAAATATAGGTGTATCCTCTGTTCCAATACCGTAATCCATGCTTTCATCAGCAGATAAATGACCACTGCTCGCTTTTTTAACAGCATGGATATAGGCTTTATCATGGAAAAGCGCCAGTTCTTCTTCAGCAGCCATCCGTGGTTCGATTATATCATCGTCTGTTAATAGTTGACTCTTTTCCAATAAGTCCTTTGTTAATAAAACGCGTTTTTGATTAAAGGGATGATCCGAATGAAAATGATAGTCCAGAAATTTATTGGAATAAATAAAGGCTGTATCGCACGTCATATTTTTGGCTCCGCTATATTATTCGGCCACATTAATTCATATCCTGCATTCCGTAAATCCTGGATCACTGGCAGCGGGTTCATGGTCTGTATACGGAAAACAAGGATTTTGTAATTCGGATCATCATGATAAGGGTACATCAGAACCGACGATATATTGGTTTGGCGTTCACCAAAAACTGCCGCCACTTCCGGTAAAATCCCCGGTTTGTGCGGTACTTTAACTTCAATCTGCGAACTCTGAACGTTTGTGCCGGTTAATTGGATCAATGTGTACAGCATATCTTTTTCCGTAATGATGCCAATTAATTTATTTTCACGCAAAACGGGCAGGCAGGCCAACGCCTCATCGTAAAAAACCCGGGCAATTTCTTCAACAAAATCCAGCGGGTGCACTGTTATAACCGGATGGCTTATAATTGATTGGATTTCATGATAGAATGCCTGATGATTCGTGTGCTGGTCAAAAATAGATGGTGCCGCATCACGCACATCCCGGTCAGATACAATACCGACAACATGTTTTTCGCCATCAACAATCGGAATGTGTCGAATATGATTTTCACGCAACAGCTGTAAAGCATCGGCAATGGTTGCTGACGGCGGAAGCGTTGCAACCTCTGTTTTCATCATTTCCTCTACAAGCATTATAACCCCTCCCTCATGCTACGGTATTGTTGCCGCTGTAAAAAGCGCAATTGATCAAATTGTTTAATGGATTTTTCCGGTACGTTTTTGCCGATTCGGACCATTAAACAGTTAGCTGGGTGTGAGATGATTTCAGGATCATCGGTAGGAGCGGGGAGAAGCCCTCCTGCGGCCATCATTTTCTCCATCACTTTCCGGTAGTCCCAAACACTTAAGCGGGTTTCATTCAAATCCCAATGCCAATAATATTCAGTGGAAATGACAATATAGTTTTCCATATAGTCATCCTCCATGGAAACTTCCAGCAGGCCTGAAGCAATTTTAGCGCCGCGATAGGCAGGAATGACTTCTACAGCTCCTAGTTCCATCAGATCCTCCATATTGAATGTTGACCACCGTTCAAGCGGATCCGGATGCAAGTAGGTTACATAGCCAATAATGGTATTTTCCGTTCTGGCAACGATGATGCGGCCTTCCGGAAAATCTGCAATACTTAAAATCGCCTCGAATTGTTTTGGAGCCGGACGGAATGCAGTCAGCTGTTCATGAAAATGATACTTTTTCAACTCTGAAGCCGAAAGCGGCCCTTCGATGATGAGCGGACCATTTGGCGTATCGCGTGTTTCCGAATGGCAGGTCTTTGTGTGATCCATTATGTCACCACCTTGCTTTGTAAAATCATAGCGTTTTCATTAACTTTATTATACAGGATATTGGCCTGGATTTTTAGTAGCAGTTGAAAGTTTGATATAAAAATAAGGGGGCTAGCCCCTTATTTTTTAATTATCATCGTCATTATTCGTACCTTGATTGTCGTCGTTATTTTCTTGATCGCTGTCGTTGCTATCACTATCTCCATCGTTATCATTATTGTTATCATCATCGTTATCGCCGTTATTGTCATTGTTGTCTCCGTCACCGGATTCTTCATCAGCGTCTCCGCCGGAATCACCATTATCCTGATCTGATTCTGAATCTTCGTCAGCATTGGAAACATCTCCGGCAACGACTTCATTGGATGCTGAGGATTCCAGGCCGAAATAGTCAACAGCTTTTACATGGTAAACAGCATTATTGTCTGGAACGTTAAAGCTTGTCCCCGTTGTGCTGCCAACAAGATTGAACGAACTATCCGGGTTGTTGGCCCGGAAAATCCGGTAGCCGACAACATCATTACTGTTTGAACTGTTCCAGGATAGCTCACCGCCTGATTCTGAAACCGAACCAGGTGCGGCAGGGTCTTCGCCATCGTCTTCAATCACATCATTGCTCACTTCGGACTGCGGCAGGCCGATTTTTTCCCATGCCTCGCGGTTGGTGCGCGGGAAGAGTATGGACAGGTCGCCCACCTGATCATAACCGTTTCGTTCCAGAAATTCCGGGTTGAATGTCAGACCGTCACCTTCCACAAATTCATCCGGTGTGTTCTCACCCGCGATGACCGCTCTGCCGTTGACCATGACATAAGAACCCCGGATAAGGCTGTCGTCTTCCTCTGTTGGAACATGTTTGGCATTAAACAGATCCGTTTGCACTAATCCTGCTTCTTCACATAGGTCTGACGGCAGCTTTCCGGAAGTGGCACAGTAGCTTCGGGATACAATGCCATCCGGCCGTTCAAAGCTTTTCTCGGGTGCCACCAGATCCGGGTTAATGTCGGATGCCGTATTGACCAGTTCTGCCCATAATTTTTGGGTCCGCTGGCTGTAACTTAAAGAGCAAGATGGACACTGAATGCTATTTTCATCGTCATAGCCAATCCAGACACCCATCGATACATTTGGATTAACCCCGACAAACCAGGCATCCTTGTAATCCTGTGATGTACCGGTTTTTCCGGCCCAGTCAACACCACCGTGCTTGATTTGTGACTGCAGGTATGTTCCTGTACCCTGGTCAATCACATCACGCATAATATCCAGTGTGAGATAGGCTGTTTCCGGTGAGAAGACATCGACAGGATCGGATTCATGTTCAAAAATGGCATTGCCATCCTGGTCGGTAATTTTTTCAATCATATAGCCATCGGCAAATTGCCCCTGATTGCCTAATGTCGTGTATGCATTCACATTCTCTTCCACTGTGACACCGTCAGAAGTACCGCCTATCCCCAATGACTGATGGGCGTACTCATTTTCTCCAATGGTTGTAATGCCCATCGGCTCAAGAAACTCACTGACAGGATCCTGAGCATTAAACCGGTTATAGACATCGACCGCTGGAATATTATAGGAGTTATAAAGTGCTGTTCGGGCAGACACGAGTCCGTGATAACCACCGCCATAATTACCTGGTGTATAATCACCGAACGTTCTTGGCACATCGGCTATTGGTGTCCCTGGCTGGATAATTCCTTTTTCGAATGCCGGGGCATACACCAGAATTGGTTTCATCGTACTGCCGTTGGAACGTGTTGCTTGGGTTGCATAGTTAAACTGGTTATCTTCATCGAAATTCCGTCCGCCGACAAAACTGATGATTCGTCCGCTGGCGTTTTCAATTAATATACCGCCTGTTTGTATCTGTTGCGTATCTTTAACCTGTTCACCTGTTTCGGAATCTTCCACAAGCCCGGTCCAATCCGGTCCGTAATGCTCATAGTTTTGAGCGATTTTTTTAAAGGCATCGTGTGTTTCCTTGTCAATGGTTGTATGAATTTGATAGCCGTTTCTCCGCAAAGCACGGTCGGCCAATATGCTGTACTCTTCCTTTAGCTCTTCATCATTATTTAGATCATCCATGGAATACCCGTCTTCTTCAGCCAGATGCTCCATAATAATGTCGCTGGCACGATCTTCTGCCTCAAACGTCAAGTGAGGATATTTCTCAATTGGTGACTGTGATTCTTCAGTAAAATCAGCTGTTAAGTCATAATCCATAGCTTCATCGTATTGTTCTTTTGTAATATAATTCGATTCATACATCCTGTTTAAAACGGAATGCATTCGGTTAATTCCCGGCTGCAACCCTTCTTTGTCTTTTAACCCTCCACTGTTTTCAAAGGGTGTATAGGAAGAAGGGCTTTGCGGCAAGCCGGCCAGATAAGCAGCCTGGGCCAGATTTACCTCGGAAGCATCAATCCCGAATATGCCTTGTGCTGCCGTTTGAATGCCA
The DNA here is from genome assembly GCF_900112045.1 of Lentibacillus halodurans. Lineage (GTDB taxonomy): Bacteria > Bacillota > Bacilli > Bacillales > Amphibacillaceae > Lentibacillus > Lentibacillus halodurans. Next base: position 7,225 of record NZ_FOJW01000020.1, on the reverse strand, counting down.
GCAATATTACCTCCTGAGGCATCGCGACCATATGGGACGATGTTTAAATACGCTTCCAGGATCTGGTCCTTTTCAAAGAAACGTTCCAGACGCATCGCGATTAAAATTTCTTTTGCCTTTCGTTCGAATGATACTTCATTCGTTAATATTTGATTTTTCACAAGCTGTTGCGTCAGCGTACTTCCGCCAGATTGTGTGGATGCACTGGTTACTTGCTGAACAACGGCACGCACAATGGCTTTTGGAACGATTCCTTCATGTTCATTAAAATATTCATCCTCTGTTGCAATGACTGCATCTTTGAGGACATCCGAAACATTTTTCAGTTCAACTTCTTCCCGATATATCTCTGACCGGATATCGCCAATATACTTCTCATCAGCAAAAAAAAGCGATGATGTTTCTTCATAGTTATAAATGTCCTGTTCCATACTTTCATAGTCGCGGATCGGTTCATCCTTGACAAGCGATGCAAAATAGCCTGCACCGACACCGCCGGCAAAAAATCCGCCCACCACACCGATAATCAGGAAGAATAATAGAATACTCCAGATGACATCATAACTGATTCGTGATGATTTTTGGATTGTTCCTGTTCCCCAGATTGATCGGGCTTTTTCAACATACTGATGAGATTTGAGTCTTCCCCAAAGTGACTTGAACTTATGTATATATTTTTGGAATAATTGCTTAAAATCCACTCGTAAAACCTCCCCTGAATCAAATCTATTATAGCACAGTAGTCATACCTGTTGAATGAAAAAATCCAGTCCGCATATTGCATTTGTGTTACAATTATGGTATGAATAGATCATAATCAAATATTCAGAGCGTTGAAGGATCGCAGTAGTTGTGCAAATCCCTGTTTCAGAGAGCTGGCGGTGGTGCGAGTCAGTAAACATTTGCAAATGAATTACAGTCCCGAGCATCTTCTTTTGGATCATGCCCCATCCCGCAACCGAGAGAAGACGGTTTAACAATCGTTAACAATCCCAAGCGGCATCAATTTGTGCAACAAGGGTGGTACCGCGAGCATACACTCGTCCCTTATTTTGAAGGGGCGGGTTTTCTTTTTGTTGTTTTCGTATTCTTTGTTGTTTCTGGGGTCTCTTAGGCTCGCTTTCCCGCAGGAATCTCCGTGTGTGTCAACTGCTGATTGACAAATCCACCCCTAAAAATAAATTTAAAAGGAACAGTCTTTTAAAGCAGTCAGTGTATATTTTTTGATTTCAATTCGTAATAACCTTACAAAATGGAGTGAGTAATATGGATATCTTACAGGATCTTGAAAAACGAAACCTGATACAGCAAACGACAGATAGGGAAGCATTGGAAAAACATCTGAACGAAAATCAGGTGACATTATACTGCGGTTTTGATCCAACCGCCGACAGTCTGCATATTGGGCACTTGCTGCCGATCATCATGCTAAAGCGATTCCAGCGGGCTGGGCATAAACCGATCGCCTTGATTGGCGGCGGAACCGGTATGATCGGGGACCCAAGCGGACGATCAACCGAGCGATCCTTGAATGAAGCGTCTGTTGTACACGGATACAGTGAAAACATTAAACACCAATTGGCAAAACTGCTTGATTTCGATAATGGTACGAACGCAGCAGTGGCCCGGAACAATCATGATTGGCTTGGCAGCATGACGGTCATTGATTTTCTTCGTGATGCGGGAAAGCATTTTGGCATCAATTATATGCTTGGCAAGGAGTCGGTGTCTGCCCGGATTGAACAGGGTATTTCATATACCGAATTCAGTTATATGATTTTGCAATCACTCGATTTTATGAAACTATACGAACAGGAAAATTGCACATTGCAAATCGGTGGCAGTGACCAATGGGGAAATATTACAGCTGGTATGGAACTCATCCGTCGTTCCCGGGAACATGAAGAAGATGACATCAATGTATTCGGACTGACCGTTCCATTGATTACAAAAGCAGATGGCAGCAAATTCGGCAAAACAGCCGGTGGTGCGATTTGGCTTAATCCGGAAAAAACCACGCCATATGTGTTTTACCAATTTTGGATTAACACTGACGATCGTGATGTGATGAAGTTTTTGCGTTACTTTACCTTCCTTGAGGATCATGAACTGGATGAATTACAACTTGAACTCGAAAATCATCCGGAAAAACGGCTCGCCCAAAAAAGGCTTGCTGAAGAAATGACGATCATGGTGCATAGTCAGGAAGCACTGGAGCAAGCCCAAAAAATTACGGCATCCCTGTTCAGCGGTGATTTGAAAGACTTATCCGCCGGCGATATTGAACAAGGTTTTAAAGATGTACCGACATATGAAATGTCCAAGGAAAACATCGGTCTGATTGATTTACTCGTTAATGCATCGATTTCGTCATCCAAACGACAGGCAAGAGAAGATCTTCAAAACGGCGCGATTTATATCAATGGTGAACGCCAGCAGGATCTGCAATACGTTGTGAACGAAACAGATCGCATTGACGATCAATTTACCGTTATCCGTCGTGGGAAAAAGAAATATTTTTTAGTGCGTTTTAGTTAGAACAGGACTTGTATGGTGTCATAGCATATCACAGAGAAAATTGGATTTGTCTTCATAATGACAATCGAAATAAACTTGACTTTGGTGGCATGATTTTTTTTAAATATTTTCATGCCCTTTTTTAAAATTGGTTTCGATTGTAGAAGTAGGAAAGTTCCCATGGATAGAGTGAGAGATGGGGAAAGCTAATAATAGGGCGGGGGACCAACCGGAACCTTCAGCTATTGCAACTGAAAAATCTAGTAAAAGGTTAACGGAAGGGAAAACGTTTTGAAGAAAAGCATGACAACAAACCATTCAGAAAAGCTGTCCATAAGATGAATCGGCATTATCTTCCGCGAAGTACGAAATCTCCAAAGAATAATAGGATCTAATAAAATGACTAGTTGTGGACAAAAAACTGAAACAAATGATGTCAATTATCGTCTAATGAATGAAGTCACCATGAAACACTATAGAAGGCGATCGCAGGATGAATGAAGAATTAGTTACGGACTGGTTATTAAAATGTATAAGTATAAAACAGATCTAGGCATGTTATTATTTCATACTTATAATATATGAATCTTGGAGGAAAATAGATTGTGCGGATTTGTCGGTAAATTATCGTTGGAGAGTAAGCAGAAAGATAACTCTGAAAAAATATACAATGCGTTGGCGTCTATACATCATCGGGGTCCTGACGCAACTGGTTATTATAATGATTCGTATATCCAGCTTGGTTTCAAACGGTTAAGTATCATAGATATTGAATGTGGTGATCAGCCGCTTTCATATGAAAATAACCGATTTCATATTGTATTTAATGGTGAAATATACAATTATGTCGAACTCAGAGAAAGCTTGGTCAAGCAAGGCTTTTCTTTTGAAACCCATTCAGATACTGAGGTCATTTTGGCCTTGTATTCTTCTAAAAAGGAGGGTTGTCTGAAAGCACTACGTGGCATGTTTGCATTTGCTATTTGGGACAAACAGGAAAAAGTATTATTTGCTGCGCGTGACCCATTTGGAATCAAACCATTTTATTATCTGGAATCAGACAAAGCGTTTTTGTTTGCATCCGAAAAGAAATGCTTGACTGTTTATGAAAATGATGATGACCTTTCCAGAGAGGCTTTTCAGCATTACCTGACATATCAATATGTACCGGAATCGTACTGTTTAAAGGGTAACGTTCATAAATTAAAACCTGGTCATTTTTTATTTAAAAAACCGGGAAGTAAAATAGATATCCAAACATATTACCATAAAAATTTTAGGCCATCGAACGAACATTTCTCCCATTATGTAGAAAAGACAGGAAAAGTACTCGATGATTCCGTTGCAAAGCATTTGCGAAGTGATGTCCCTACAGGCGCCTTTTTATCAGGTGGGATTGATTCAACTGCTATTGTCGCTTTGGCTAAACAATATCATCCCGGTATTAAAACGTTCACGGTTGGATTTGAACGGGAAGGTTATAGTGAAATTGATGTTGCAAGAAATACGGCTGAAAAATTAGGTGTCGAAAATATTCATAAATTGATAACGCCTGAAGCATTTATGAATGAACTGCCCAACATCATTTGGTATATGGATGATCCTGTCGCTGATCCTGCAGCAATACCACTTTATTTTGTGGCACAAGAAGCAAGTAAGCATGTGAAGGTAGTTTTATCGGGGGAAGGTGCGGATGAATTATTCGGCGGTTACAACATTTACCGGGAGCATTTGGCATTAAAAGGATTTTCTTATCTGCCTGGAATTATAAAACAATTGTTTAAAAAAATTGCTTTGTGGCTACCTGAAGGTATGAAAGGAAAAAATTTTTTATTACGCGGGACAACACCATTATCCGAAAGATACACCGGCAACGCCAAAATCTTTATTGAAGCTGAAAAAGAACAATTACTTTCATATTATCAAACGGGAAATCCTTATACGGCGATTACACAATCGCTATTTCAAGATACCATAACATATGATAGTTCCTTGAAGATGCAATATATTGACCTTCACACGTGGTTGCCCGGTGATATTCTTGTTAAAGCGGATCGTATGACAATGGCTCATTCATTGGAATTACGTGTTCCTTTTTTAGACAAAGCAGTATTTGATGTGGCAAAAGCAATCCCAACAGGTGCCAAAATAACGAAAGGAACAACGAAATACGCGTTAAGAGAAGCCATGAGGGATCTTGTACCGGATTCCGTATTATACCGGAGAAAACTCGGTTTCCCGGTACCGATTCGTCATTGGTTAAGAGACGAACTTTATGAATGGGTGCAAAGCATTATCATAAACAGTCCAACTGAACATCTCATCAAAAAGCAGGAAGCACTTGCTCTGTTGGAGGAACATGCCCTTCATAAAACGGATAACAGTAGAAAGATTTGGGTTATTCTTGTTTTTATGCTTTGGTATTCGCAATATGTTGAGTCTTGTCCAAATAAATAGATGGTGATTTTTTAAAATAACTGCTGTAGTGCGAGAGCCCAGGTTAGACTGCATTTTTGAATGATTGTAAAAATCATAGCAAAACCCTCAAACCTTATTACAAAGGATTTGAGGGTTGTTTACTATATGATTGGCTATGCAGCTTTCTGAAGGTCCACTTCAATTCTATCCCATTTATTCTGTTTCGCTTTTCGGAAGAACCACATAGCAAAAGCAATTGTAAGGATAATTCCACCAATATGCGATATCTGGAGTGGTAGATTAAGACCGATCGGCGCATTCAATATATAGATAAACACCATGTCGGTAATGAACAATGCCGGAATGAGCGACATCCAATAATTTTTCCCTTTCAATAGCAGGTACATGGTAGCAATCCATAGGGCGAGTGCTGCTGTTGACTGGTTTGCCCAGGAAAAATACCGCCATAAAATGTCAAAGTCGATTTGCGTTAAAATGATGGACACGACAAATAAAGGCACCGCAATGACTAAACGATTCGCTACTTTCTGCTGATTCAAATTCATATAATCCGCAATGACGGAACGTGCGGCACGGAAAGCTGTGTCGCCCGACGTGATCGGAAGCACAATAACCCCCAATACGGCAATGGTTCCGCCGATAGCGCCCAGAAGCACTGTGGATGCCTCATTCACAACAGCAGAGGCTGTACCGGCATTGATGAGGGCATTTAATTCTTCCCCGTGGAAAAGGCTCATGGACGCGGCAGCCCATATCATGGCTATAATCCCTTCCGCAATCATCATCCCATAGAAAACATAGCGGCCTTGTGACTCTTTTTGTACTGTACGGGAAATAAGAGGTGACTGTGTCGCATGAAACCCGGACAGAGCACCACACGTAATCGTTAAAAATAGGATCGGGAATATGGGTAAGTTTTCCGGATGCATGTTTTCCAGTGTCAATTCAGGGATGGCTGAACCATTTCCTGACGTGAACATCGCAATGCCAATCCCAACTGTCCCGATTAACAGGACGGCACCAAGGAAAGGATAGATTCGGCCGATAATCTTATCAATCGGCAGCATCGTTGATAATAGGAAATAAAGAAAAATGATACCTAAAATTACCCACAATGCCACATGGCCATCTAGTAAAATATGAAGCAGTGATCCGGATGTAGTAGCGAACACCGTTCCGACCAAAAGGAGCAGCAGCAGTGCAAAAGCATTCACCAGGTGCCGGGGAATTTTTCCTAAAAACTTTCCGGCAAGTTCCGGTATATGCGCACCTTTGTTACGAATCGATATCATACCGGTCAAATAATCGTGAACGGCCCCGGCAAAAATAGAACCAAGTACAATCCAAATAAACGCTGCCGGACCAAATAAGGCCCCCATAATTGGGCCATATATCGGGCCTGTTCCTGCAATATTAAGCAATTGAATCATGGCATTCTTTTGTTTTTTCATTGGAACAAAATCAACGCCATCTTGGTTGGCAATGGCAGGTGTTTTACGTGAATGATCTATTCCGAAGTTTTTTTCAACAAGTTTCCCGTACGTAAAATATGCGACAATCAATAATCCGATGCTTATGAAAAAAGATATCATGTTTTTCTCCCCCTGTGTGACTCCTACCGTTGAAAACGCTAACAAAAGGATTATATATTATTTACCGAAAAAATTCAATCAAATTTCACAAAATGATAGATTGATACGCAGATAAAGTGAGGTGTATTGTTCAGGTCAGTTGTTTCCAACAGGCGTTTCAGCAAGTGTTTAGAATTTGTACCAAAAGCGGATGTGGCTATTGTTTTCAGTAAAACTTAAGCTGAGCGCTATACAATCCGGGGGATAAGTGTAAGTAATGAAAGAGAACGAGGCTGGGACAAAAGAACGTTTATAAAACAAAAATCTGACTATTGGTCGCCTTCAAAGCTCCTTACTTTAGGTATGTCCCAACCTTGTATATTAAGTACTAGAGGTTCGCTACCTCTGGTGCTTTTTTAGTTTATACTAAAAGCAACGCTGTGGATTAGTAACCCAGCCTACAGTACTTTTTAGTAACTGGTTTTTAGAGAATCTAACCACAGCTCTTTGTTTATCTGTTAATCAGTTAGATAACGCAAGACGTTTGATTTCGTACAAGGATACAGGACAAGGAGTGCGTGGCTTGAAGCACAGCGTAATAAAGTCGAAGGAAGGAATTCTAATGATTTATGTGGGGATTGATGTAGCTAAACATAAACATCAAGTAGCAATTATTGATAACAAAGGGGAAATCTATG